>CAVTVN010000001.1:0-302729 GCA_963738115.1 uncultured Gammaproteobacteria bacterium
CGAAGCCACGACACAGGACGGTCGCGTGATCGTGCTGCACGTCGATCTCGATCGATTCCACACGGTGAACGAGACGCGCGGGCGGGCGGGCGGCGATCACGTGCTGCGCGTGGTAGCCGAGCGGCTGCGCGAGGTCGCCGGCAACGACGGCCGCGTTGCGCACATTGCCGGGGACGAATTCGCGATCGTCCTGCGCGACCCGGAACACGCACAGGATCAAGTCGAATTCGGCGAAGCCCTCCGCAGCAGGATCGAAGAGGAGATCCTGTTCGAAGGCCGGCGCACCTACGTCAGCTGCAGCATCGGCGTGAGCTGCTTTCCCGACAACGGATCCAGTCCGCAGGAACTGTTGCGCCAAGCCGAATCCGCGATGCTGCAGGCGAAGGGCGAAGGCCGTAACACCGTGGTCGCGTTCGCCAACGAGCAACGCCAGGCACTCGACGATCGGGTCGCGCTGGGACTGCGCCTCAACGATGCGCTGCGCAATTCGGAATTCCTGCTCCACTATCAGCCGCTGATCAACGGCCAGGACTGGCGTGTAAGCGGGTTCGAGGCGCTGCTGCGCTGGCAGAGCCCCGAGCTCGGCCTGCTGCTGCCGAACCGTTTCCTGCAGGTGGCCGAAGATCTCGGCCTGATTCTGGACATCGGCAGTTTCGTTCTCGAGTCCGCCTGTCGCCAGGCGCGCGCCTGGCTCGACGCAGGCGCCGAAGACTTCAGCGTCTCGATCAATGTATCGCCCGCACAGATGCAGCGTCCCGGCTTCGTCGCCGAAATCCGCACCTTGCTGGCGCAGTTCAAGCTTCCCGCTCGCTGCATCGAGCTGGAGCTGACCGAAAGCATGATGAGCGGCAACATCGAGCGCGTCACCGGAACAATGCGCGCGCTGAAGGCGCTGGGGGTCAAGCTGTCGCTCGACGATTTCGGTACCGGCTACTCCAGCCTCAACTACCTGCGCCGTTTTCCGCTCGATACGCTCAAGATCGACCGCAGCTTCGTGCGCGACATCAGCACCGATGCCGGTGCAGCCGGCGTCTGCCGCGCCATCATCACCCTCGCTCACCAGCTCGGCATGACCGTGCTCGCGGAAGGCGTGGAGACCGCTGCGCAGATTGGCTATCTGCGTCGCAACGAATGCGATTTTTTCCAGGGCTACTACTTCTGCAAACCGATTTCAGCCGCGCAGGCTCTGGAGATGCTGCGTCACCGATACCTGGCTCACGAGGGCCTCGAGCAACCCGCAGAACAGAAGCCGACCCTGCTGCTCGTCGACGACGAGGAAAACATTCTCAGTGCACTGATGCGCATGCTGCGGCGCGACGGCTATCGCATTCTGACCGCCACCAACGCCCAGGATGCACTTGATATTCTCGGCCGCAACGAGGTTCAGGTAGTGATTTCGGACCAGCGCATGCCGGGCATCAGCGGCACCGAACTGCTCGCCCAGGTGAAGGAAATGCATCCGGAAACCGTGCGCATGGTGTTGAGCGGATACACCGACCTGACCGCGGTCACTTCCGCCATCAACGAGGGTGCCATATACAAATTCCTGACCAAACCCTGGGACGACGAGGAATTGCGCCTGCAGATCCGGGATGCCTTCCGCATCGCGCAGCGTCGCGACTCGCGCAAGTCCGCTGCTTCCTGAAGGAAACCTCATGCGGCCGATGCAAGTTCCAGCGCTGCGCCCGATGCGATCGGAATTGCCATGACATCCATTGCACTGAGTGAAGGCCAGCGCCTGCTGCTCGATGGCCTGGCCATGGGCGGGATCCTCGACTACGTACCCGCGCCGGTATTGATCCTGCACGATGACGGCACCGCCTGGCTCAACGCGCCAGCGCGCGAGCTCGACGACTGGTTGAAAGTCGGTGACCCGTCGCGCAGCCTGATGCTGGAATTGGGCCCGGCGCTGCAACCTGCGCTGACCGCGATCGAAGCGAACGATTCGCCGCAGGTACTCCTTGCGTCCTTGCGCCAGCATTCCGGGGCGGAGCGGTCCTATCGCGCGATTCTTCTCGATGCGTCGCCGGCCGACCGGCCCGAGGGGTGCTCGGCAGTCGTGCTCGTGCGCACTTCGGAAGGCGAAGCCGGGCGCATGCATGCCGACGTTTTGTCGGAACTCGCACGTGCACGCCTCGAGGAAGCGCAACGGCAACTGCTGCAGGCCGACCGACTTTCGACGATAGGCCAGCTCGCCGCCGGCGTCGCGCACGAGATCAACAATCCGATCGGCTACGTGCAATCGAATCTGGAAACGCTCCGCGACTATGTGTCGAGTTTGTTCCGCCTGATCAGCATGCAGGAAGCGGCGCTGCGCAAGATGGGCATGAGCCAGCCCGGCCAGCTGCTGCAGATCGAAAAGGTTCGGCAGGAGATCGATTTCGATTTCCTGGCCAAGGATCTGCCGACCCTGCTTGCCGAATCACAGGAAGGCATCTCGCGCGTGCGCAAGATCATCCAGGACCTGCGCGAGTTTTCGCGGGCCGGTCACGCCGAAACGTGGACGCAGACCGATATCCATGCCGGAATCGACAGTACGATCAACATCGTCTGGAACGAACTCAAGTACAAGGTCGAACTCATCAAGCATTACGGCGACCTGCCGCCGATCGAATGCCTGCCATCGCAGCTCAACCAGGTGTTTATGAACATCCTGGTCAATGCCGGGCATGCGATCGAGGGACGCGGTCAGATCACGATTGCCACGCGACCGGCCGGTGATTTTGTATACATCGAGATTTCGGACAATGGCAAGGGCATCGCCCACGAGCACCTGCCGCGCATTTTCGAACCGTTCTTCACGACCAAGCCGGTCGGCCAGGGCACCGGCCTTGGGTTGTCGATTTCATATGGCATCGTGCGCAAGCACTTCGGCGAGATCGACGTGCGCAGCGAGCTCGGCATCGGCACGACGTTCGTGATCAAGCTGCCGGTTCATCAGCGGCACGGTGCCGCCGGCGAGCCAGTGCGCGACACCCAAAATCTCCCTGCACCCGATCCGCAATTGCAGCCATAAGGTGATAACCCATGTACCGCATCATGCTGGTTGACGATGAAATCAACATCCTGTCCGCTTTGAAGCGGTCGCTGCAAAGGATTCCGTTCGATGAACTCGACGGAGAACGACCGGAGGTTGAAACATTCGTTTCTGCACGACAGGCCCTGACGCGAATACAGCGAGCGCCGGTCGACCTGGTGATTTCCGACTTTCGCATGCCCGAAATGGGAGGCGTCGAGTTCCTCTCCGATGCGGTGAAGCTGCAACCCGACATGGCGCGCCTCGTGCTGAGCGGCAACGCCGATATCGACGCCGTCGTCGACGCCATCAACAAGGTGCAGATCTTCCGCTTCATCGCCAAGCCATGGCATGACTTCGAACTCAAGACAGCAGTCGTACAGGCCTTGGCGGCGCGTTCTCTGGTCATGGAAAACCGCCGGCTCGCCGACCTGGTACGGAAGCAATATGGAAAGATCTCCCGGCGCGAGGCCGAACTGCGTCGACTCGAGGCCGAATCACCCGGAATTACGCACCTGAAGCTTACGCCGGACGGCCATATCCTCATCGATGATGAGGATGAGTTCTAGCCTCGGCCGGCCGCGCGTACGGCGCAGGCGCAGGCGGCGAAATCAGACTGACTGCGTGAAACGTGCCGGAGCGGAACATAATTGCAGACCGCGGCGCAGCTCCGGGCCAGCTCAGACACAACGCCGCGAAAGCCGATCCTGAGAGAACCTTGCAGACCGATTTCCTGACCAGCGCGATACGTGAAACCGAGCATCGCAACGGCGATGACTTGCTGAGCGCAGGCCTTGGGCTGGCTGGACTGCGCGGACCGCCTCCGCCGTTCGCGAACGTCGAAGCGCCCACGCCGTCGGAGTTGCGCCGCCGCGCGATCCAGGCGAACTGGAAGGGCATCGCCGACCTTGGCCCGCTCGGCGCCTACGGCGACCTGTACGGCAGCACTGTCACCGTTCCGGGTCGCGAATACCAGGCGTTCGCAGCAGTCCCCGGCGCGCGATCGCCACATCGTATACTTGTACAAATTCCCGATGGATTCGACGCGAGGGTGCGTTGCCTCGTGGTCACCGCATCCTCCGGCTCGCGCGGCATCTATGGAGCGATCGCGCTTGCCGGCGCATGGGGCCTGCCGCGCGGCTGCGCCGTCGCCTACACGGACAAGGGCGCCGGCAGCGGCTACTTCGACACGGCCACGGGTTCCGGCTCGCAGCTCGATGGCACGCAGGCGAGCGTCGGCGACGCCGAACTCGAGTTCGCTGCGGAATCCGCGGGGCCGGAGTCCGGCATCGCGATCAAGCACGCGCACTCCGGCGACAATCCCGAAGCGGACTGGGGCCGCCACGTGTTGCAGGCGGCGCAATTCGGATTGGCGATGCTCGATCGCGCGTTTCCGCAGCACGCGCCATTCAATGCGCAAAACACGAAGATCATCGCCGCAGGATTGTCGAATGGCGCGGGCGCGGTGCTGCAGGCGGCTGGACTGGATCAGGCGGAAATGCTTTCCGCTGTCGTGGCAGTCGCGCCGAATGTCAACGTACCGGCGCTGGGCCGGCCGCTCTACGATTACGCAACCGAGGCTGCCTTGTTGCTGCCGTGCGCGCTGACCGATGCGCGATTCGACGCAACTCCGCTCGCGCGCATGCAGGGCGCGGTGCCGCCGGCCTGGATATCGCGTTGCGCCTCGCTGCATGCGACAGGCGTGCTGCACGCGGCGAATCAGCCGGCGCAGGCGGCCGAGGCGCTCGATCGCCTGCACGGTGCAGGCTGGAGCGATGCGGCGCTGGCCACCGCCGCCAGTACGACGGCGTTCGACCTCTGGCGCGCAGCGGCCGCGACGTATGCAGCGTGCTACGCACGCACCGGTGTCGGCAGCATGCCGTGCGGCTTCCGCTTCGTCGCGCGCGATGCAACAGGCAAAGCGCGCGCGCCAACCGCGTCCGAGCGCGCGGCGTGGTGGTCCGACGCGGCCGGCATAGCGCCAGGCGCCGGCGTGTATCTCGACGAATCCGCGCCCGCCGATGCTGCCGACCCGACGTTACGCGGCCTGCTTTGCCTGCGCGAACTGTGGACTTCGGATACCTCGCTTGCGAAGACCGTGCACGCATCCATCGCCGCAACGGCAGCGCAGTTGCCGCGCAAGGACCTGCCGATCTGGATCGTTCACGGCACGGAGGATGGGCTGCTGCCGATGGCATTCCATTCCGACGCGTACGCGACATGGCTGCGCGCCAACGAGCGCACACCGATCTACTGGCCAATCCCGCATGCGCAGCACTTCGATACCTTTCTCGCGCTGCCGGGCTTCGGCGATCGCTACGTGCCGCTGCTGCCCTACGGCTATGCCGCACTGGACCGGATGTGGCGGCATCTCGTCGAAGGCGCTGCGCTGAGTGCAGGTGAGGTCCCGACTCCTACGCCCCGCGGTGCCGGCAAACTCGACGCGACGCACCTCGCCCTGCCGGCGAATTGACGAAGCGGCAAGAACGAACTTGCCTGCGGGAATGCGGCAAGCTCTTCCTCACCCTCTCCCTCACACCCTGACGCGATAGCACGGCTTGTACACGCTGCCCGGCAATTTCATGCGCTGCTGTTCCACGAAACTGGCAAGCAACGCGTCGAGCGCGCGCATGATTTCCGGATCGCCGTCGATCTCGAACGGGCCGTGCTGCTCGATCGCGCGCAGGCCTTCTTCCTTGACATTGCCCGCGACGATGCCGGAAAACGCGCGGCGCAGATCGGCGGCAAGCAGGTGGCGCGGCTGATCGCGCTGCAGTTTCAGCGCGGCCATGTTCTCGTGCGTCGGCCGGAACGGAACCTGGAAAGCGTGCTCGATGTTCAGCGCCCAGTTGAAGAAGAACGCATCCTTGCTGTCGAGCCGGTGCAGGCGCACCTTTTCGATGCCCTTGAGCGCGAGCTTTGCCGTCTCGGCCGGATTGCCGATGACGATGCGGTAACGCTCGGCAACGGAATCGCCGAGTGTGAGGCGCAGGAAACGGTCGATCTGCTCGAAGTAGGCGGCCGACTCGACCGGGCCGGCGAAAATCAGAGGAAACGGCAGCGCGGCATTGTTCGGATGCAGCAGGATGCCGAGCAGGTAGAGGATTTCCTCGGCCGTGCCGACACCGCCGGGAAACACGATGATGCCGTGGCCGATGCGCACGAACGCTTCGAGACGTTTCTCGATGTCCGGCATGATGATGAGGTTGTTGACGATCGGATTCGGCGATTCCGCGGCGATGATGCCGGGCTCGGTGATACCGATGTAGCGCCGCGAACGCAGGCGCTGCTTGGCGTGTGCGATCGTCGCGCCCTTCATCGGCCCCTTCATTGCGCCGGGTCCGCAGCCGGTGCAGATGTCGAGTGCGCGCAGGCCGAGTTCGTAGCCGACCGCCTTGGTGTACTCGTATTCGTGCCGCGGTATCGAGTGGCCGCCCCAGCAAACGACCAGATTCGGCTCGATGTTCGGGCGCAGTACGCGCGCGTTGCGCAGGATCTCGAATACCGCGTGCGTGATGCCGTGTGAATCCTCCAGACGGAAGCGGCCGGCCTCGATCTGCGTCGCGATGTAGGCGATGTCGCGCACGACGGCAAAAAGCAACTCGCTGATGCCGCGGATGATGCGGTCTTCGACGAAGGCGCTCGCCGGCGCGTTGGTCAGCTCGAGCTTGATGCCGCGATCCTGCTGCAGCACCTGCACGTCGAAATCCTTGTGCCGCTCGAGGATGCTGCGCGCATCGTCGTTCAGGCTGCCCTGCGTCAACACGGCGAGCGCACAGCGGCGCAGCAGCGCGTGCAGACCGCCGCGCGACGCGTCACGCAGCCGCGATACTTCGTCGCGCGAGAGCAGGTCCATGCCGGCTACCGGCGAGATGCGCGCACTGACTGTGGTCTTTGCCATCCTGTAAAAACTCCTTCTGTCTTGTTGCCGGCGCCTGTGTGCCACGGCAGGACAACAAAGTATCTGCGCCCGTGCTGCTCCTGCGCAAGTTTGCAACATTTGGCGCGGTTGAAGAGCACTTTGGACGCGGATCAATGCGGATAGGCCAGAGCACTGTTCTTCTTGCAACTCGTATCGCTCTTATCCGCGTCAATCCGCGTTCAAAAAAAAGGCTTTTTGCGTTTTACACACGTCAAAAAAAAACCGGCGCCGCGAGGGCGCCGGTGGAGTCTCCAATCTTGTTCGATCAGAACGAGTACTTCGCCGTCATCATGACCGACCAGCGCTGGCTCGGAATCGGCACGCCCGGAGTCTGGCCTTCGTTGATGACCAGGTTCTGCGGGATGTAGTTGCCGTTCTTGTCCTTGTACGCCGACGAACTGATGTCGTAGATGTACTTGCCGGTCGCCGGGTTGTAGCCGCTGACATTGGCCAGGTTGCGGATCAGCGGGAAACCGGCGCGCTTCTCGACGCCCCACGCGCTGTTGAACAGGTTGCCGATGTTGAAGAAGTCGAAGCGCAATTCGCCCTTGTTGCCCTCGAAGAAGCCCGGGATCTCCTGGCGGAAGGCGAAGTCGATCTGGTTGATCCAGCCCGAAGTCACCGCGTTGCGGCCCGCGATCTGGCCCTCGTGCGCCTTCAGGTAGGAATTGCTGTTGATGTAGTTCATGAACTGCTGCTGCTGCGCGGGAGTTACGGCAGACGCCCACTCCACGTCGGTGATCGACTTCGGAATGTAGATCAGGTCGCGGCTGTAGCCGTCGCCGTTCGTGTCGGTTCCCGACACCCAGCTGTACGGCGCGCCGGAATGCGTGTCGAAGAACGTGCTGAACATCGTCATGTAGTCGCCGAAGAAACGATGCTGCCAGGTCAGGCTGCCGAGCACGCGCTGTGGCACGCTGTAGTTCGATGTCGCGGCGACGTCGGTATTCGGATTGACCCAGACATTGCCCTGGATGTTCGAGTTCGCCACGCTCGAAGTACCTGGATTGACGTCGGTCGCATGGCCGACGCGGAACGCCAGCATCGCGCTCCAGTTGTCCGCCATCGGCTTGGTGAACGACCAGGTGAACGTGTTCGACAGACCCTGATGCGTGTTGGTCAGCTCGGTCACCGTGCCGAACGACGGGTTGGCGCCGGCCTTGATGTTGCTGGAGCAGGTCTTGGCGTTCGCCGCCGTGCAGAAATACTGCCGTCCATCGACGCCGACGAACTGCACCGGACCGAGGTTCAGGTTCTTGTAGAAGATGTCGTCGTTGGTCTCGGTGAAGTTGAACTCCATGGAACTGATGATGCCCATCCACGGCAGCTCGCGATCGAAGGCCAGCGCAAACTGGCTGGTCTGCGGTTGCTGGAAGTTCGGATCGATCGTGTCGACCGACATCTGCGCAACGCTCGAGCCGAGCACCAGCGTTCCGGAATTGGGAATCAGCGGGCTCTGCGCATTGAACACCGGCGCCTGCTTCACGTAGGAGATCTGGCCGGCCGGGCACGAAGCGCCGGCAGCCTTTGTGAAGTTCTTGCCGTTGGTGCTGCAAAGCAGCGTACCGAGCGCGTCATTGCCGCTGTTGGCGATGTCGTAGGTCACGATCGTCGTGCCCGGATTGCCGTACGCGTTCGTGTACCACACGGTCGGGATGTCGGACACGAAGATGCCCACGCCGCCGCGCAGCTGGGTCTTGTACTCGCTGTCGAAATCGTAGTTGAACGACACGCGCGGCTGGATCGCACCGTTGCCGCTCGGCGTCGCGTTGTTGGCGAAGCCGAAGCCGCCCTTGCTGACGGAGCACAGCGTCGTGTTGTTCGGTCCGGGAGCACTGAAGGCCGTGCCCGGCGCCGCAGCGAAGCATGGGTTGAAGCGCGGATCGTCCGGGAACTTCGGCACGTCATAACGCAGGCCGTAAGTCAGCGAGAAACGCTCGGTCGCCTGCCAGGTATCCTGCACGAACAGGCCCTGCTGCTGTTTCTTGAAGTTCGCCTGCGACTGCTGCAACGACAGTCCCGGCGCCGGCTGCTTGAGGACATATTCCTGCCACACCTGGTTCTGGAAATTGGTCAGGCTCTGGAACGTATAGCTGCCGACTGCGGCCTGCATGAACGCGTCGTAGACCTTGTCCTCGTTGCCGTTGATGCCGGCCTTCACGGTGTGATCGCCGAGGTGCCACGTGCCGGCGAAGTAGGCGTACAGCTGCTTGATGTCGATCGCGTTGACCTGACTGGAGAATTCCGTGCCCAGCGTTTCGCTCGGCGTGAAGCTGGTCGTGTTGACGGTAACCTGCACCGACGGCTGGTAGCCGCCAACCAGCGGGCCGCGGTCCTGCGTGTAGTGGCCGGACTGCACGTCGAGTTCGGTCGAGAAGATTTCGCTCCAGTCGCTGAACAACTGGCCGAGGAACGACTTGATGTCGCGGTCCTTGAAGTACCAGTTGCTGTTCGGCGTGACCGACGTCGAGCTGCCGGTCGGCACCGGCTGGAATTCCTTGGTCTCGCTGTAACGGAATACGGCGCGCTGCGTGTCGGAAATATTCCAGTCGATCTTCGCCAGGTAGCGCTTGTCGGTCAGGTTCGCCAGGCTGCGATCGCCGGGAAACAGGCCGAACGCGGTGGCCTGCGCATTCACCTTGTTGAAGAAATCGGTCGTCAGGCCCTGCACCAGCGTCGTGCTGCCGGTGCCGTCCTGCGGCGCCGACGCGGCGCCGATGCCGACGCGCTCGGCTTTCTCGTAGCTCGCGAAGAAGAACAGCGTGTCCTTGATGATCGGGCCGCCAACGTCGAAGCCGGCCGTCCACTCGCGCTGCCAGCCGGTGTACGCCTGCTCGACATCGCTGCCGATCGGCGCGATCTTGCCCATGAAGGTGTCGTCCGCGGTGCGGTACTTGTAGTAGACCGAACCGTGGAAATCGTTGCCGCCGCTCTTGCTGACCGCGTTGACGTTTGCGCCGACGCAACCGCGCGTGGACACGTCGAAGTTCGACGTCGACACCTGGAACGACTGGATCGCTTCCGGCGAGATCGGCGAACCGACGGAGGCGAGGCCGTTCGACTCGAGACCGAATGGGTCGCCGGCGTTGACCTGGTCGACCGTGATGCAGTTGTAGCGGAAGTTCTTGCCGTTGGCGGAAATCGCCTGCGCATCACGGTCGGTGATCGACACGCGCGGATCGAGGCGAGCAATGTTCTGGAACGAGCCGTCGCCATTCGGCGCCTGCGTCAGTTGCGCCGGGCCGATGTTGGTGGACAGGCCCTTGTTGTCCGAATTGAAAACCGCGAGCGTCGCGGCATTGGCGGTGACCGAGATGCCTTCGAGTTCCTTGGCCTGCGCCGCGGCCGACAGATTGATCGTCGAAACCTCGGCCAGGTTCAGGAAGACGTTGTCGGCTTCCGACTTGACGCCAGCAGCTTCCGCATCGATGTGGTAGGGACCACCAACACGCAAGCCCTGCGCCTGGTAGCGGCCATTTGCATCGGTCGTCGCCGTCGACGTCGTTCCCGAAGGAACGTGGACGATATGCACCTTGGCACCGGCGACCGGGTTGCCCTTGTCGTCCAGCACGCGGCCCGTGAGGCCTGATGTCGTGTCCTGGGCATAGGCGCCCGACATGGCAAACAGCGAGGCAAACATCAGCGGCAGAAGCTTCTTGGTCAGTCGTGTCTTGGTCATAGATCGCCTATCGTCTGGTGTTTGGAACGTATTGTTGGAAAGCGGAGGCTGTCGCTATGCCGCGACGGGCGGCATAGCGTAAATGGCTTTAAACAAAGGTTTTTTTACGAAAATCTCCGCGTCTTTGAGGGGTAAAACACCGCAAAGAATCGTTAACGGTAGCTTAAGGCGACTCTATGACAATTTTCTAACAAGTGCTAGCCCCGAGCCCTGCTTTTACATTGGCGATATGTTCAGAAACGCACTGCCCAGAGGTGCCGGAATCTGCAGCCGTTCGATGAAACAATGGGTTGAGGGTTGACGACTGACGGCCGAAGAGCAGAGGTACACGATTTTCTTGCGCGATCAGCCGACGTCCGAACGCCGGCCGCTTCCCTCAGGGCACTCGGCCCTCACCCCGGCACCTTCCCCACCAGGTACGCCGCTATGCCGTCGAGAAACATCTGCACCGACAGCGCGACGAGGAGCATGCCCATCAGCCGCTCGAGCGCGGTCAGCACGCTTTCGCCAAGCCAGCGGAAAAGATAGGTCGACGACAGCAGGATCAGCGCCGTGGCAAACCAGGCGCAGAAGAGCGCCAGGCTCCAGTCGGCCGTGCGGCCCGGTGCCGAGTTGGTCATCAGCAGCAGGGCAGCCATCGCGGAGGGACCAGCGACCCCGGGGATCGCCATCGGCACGATGAACGGCTCGGTTCCCGGCGTTGCCCCGAACATGTTGCCGTCGCGTGGCGGAAAGATCATCTTCACGCCGATCAGGAACAGCACGATGCCGCCGGCAATGCCGATCGATTCGGCGTGCAGATGAAGCGCCTTCAACACGTAGCCGCCGCCGAACAGGAACGCGAACAGCACGACCAGGGCGATGATCAGCTCGCGGATCACCACGCGTCGCCGGCGCGGCGGCGCTACGTTGCGCAGCTGCGCCAGAAACAGCGGGATGTTGCCGAGCGGATCCATGATCAGGAACAGCAGGATGCCGGCCGACAGTGTCGTCATCGAGTTGTCCACGAATGCTCCCCGCAACCGAGTGGAAAATGATGCTTTTTATACCATGAAGCAGCGCTGAGGACTGAACAGCAAGGCAGCAGCGCGCGCTTCCAGCCCTCAGCCCTCAGCCCTCAGCCCCGCTCTCAGATCCAGCACCTTGCCGCGCGCCGCTGCGCCATCGGCGCCGAGCAGATAGACCACCGCGTCGGCGATCGCTTCCGGCAACGGCAGCTGCAGCGAGTTTTCGCCAAAGTAGGCGGTACGCCGCAGCGCGGTACGCATCGGCGGCGGCAGCAATGCGTGCACGCGCAACGGACCGTCCTCGTGCTCCTGATGAAGTGTCGACACCAGGCCGGCGAGCGCATGCTTGGCAGCGCCGTAGCCGCCCCAGTGCGCGCGGCCGACGCGATCCAGATCGTCCAGAACGAACACGACACTGGCGCCGTCGGCTTTGCCCAACAGCGGCAGGCAGGCTTGCAGGAGCAGGAACGGCGCGCTGAGGTTGACATGCAACGTACGCAGCCAGTCCATCGGATCGATCGCCGCTGCGGGCTGCAGGCCGGAGAAATGCGCCGCGGCATTGACGATGCCGTCAAGACGGCCGAATTCCTGATCGACGCCGTCGACCATCTCCTCGTAATCGCGCGGCGTGGCGCCTTCCAGATCGAGCGGATAGATCGCCGGCTGGGCGCCGCCGAGCGCAACGATTTCGTCGTAGAGTTTTTCCAACGCGCGCACCTTGCGGCCGAGCAGCACCGGCGTAGCGCCAGCGCGTGCGATCGCCAGAGCGGAGGCACGACCGAGTCCACCGGCTGCGCCGGCAATCAGCACGACGCGATCTTTCAGGCAATCGGTCACCGCCGTCCAGCCGGGCGGCAGGCGCGCGCTATCGGAGTCCCGCATGTCGTCGATCAGACCCGGCCGGCTTCCTTGACCATGCGCGGCAGCTCACCGCTCTGCTCGAGCTCCAGCATGATGTCGCAACCGCCGATCAATTCGCCGTTGATGAAAAGCTGAGGAAACGTCGGCCAGTTCGAATAGCGCGGCAAGTTGGCGCGCACTTCCGGATCCTCGAGCACGTTGACGGAAGCGAAGTGCGCACCGGCGGTCTTTAGCGCCTGGGCCGCGCGCGAGGAAAAGCCGCACATCGGAAATTGCGGCGTACCCTTCATGAAGAGCACGACGGGGTTGTCGGAAACGGTCTGGCGAATGCGATCGATGACGTCCATAACTCGCAGTGGTTGGGGGCGCGAAAATGCGCGATTGCCTATTGTACCAGCCGCGCCGGCGGCAGCCACGGCGTCGATTCAGCGTTCCTGTCTATAATTGGCGTTCCCGTCCGTCAGCAAGGAGCCATCATGGCGATCGAACTACCTGCTCTTCCCTATGCCCGCGACGCGCTCGCTCCGCATATTTCGGCCGAGACGATCGACTACCACTACGGCAAGCATCATCAGGCGTACGTGACGAACTTGAACAACCTGATCAAGGGCACCGAATTCGAAAACCTCGACCTGCTCGCGATCATCAAGAAATCGCAGGGCGGCATGTTCAACAACGCGGCGCAGATCTGGAACCACACGTTCTACTGGAACAGCCTGTCGCCCAAGGGCGGCGGCGAACCCAGCGGCAAGCTGGCCGATGCGATCAAGAAGACCTTCGGCAGCTTCGCTCAGTTCAAGGACGATTTCAGCAAGACCGCAGTCGGCACGTTCGGTTCCGGCTGGGCTTGGCTCGTGCAGCGCGCCGACGGCGGCCTGGGCCTGGTCAGCACGAGCAACGCCGCGACACCGATCACCGGCAGCGATCGCCCCTTGTTGACCTGCGATGTGTGGGAACACGCCTACTACATCGACTACCGCAACGCGCGGCCGAAATACGTCGAGGCGTTCTGGAATCTCGCGAATTGGGAATTTGCTGCTTCGCAGATGGCGTAATACAGGCGCTTCGCGCGCGTTGGAAAAAAGCCGCCTTCGGGCGGCTTTCTTATGCTTATCCGACGCCTTCATGTTCGCTCGTCATTCCGGCGCAAGCCGGAATCCAGCTCTTTGCTCTTGGCTTCCTGCTCTTCCTGTGCAGAGCTTCCACTCGCCCTGCGGGCGAGCGGGTTACTTTCTTTGCTTGTGCAAAGAAAGGTAACCAAAGAAACACACCCCCGGCGGCGCGGTCTCCGGGCATCCTGCCCTGCGATTGCGCGAGGGTGCTACGGGGTTCGCTGAATGTACGTCCGTGTACATGCAGCGAACGGCCGCGCATCGTGCGCGGCCTCCTGCGGGCTTTTCCTTCGCACCCTCGCCGCGCCTCAGGGGCGCCCGTTTCAGCGGCATCCTGCCGCAGAAGCCAAAGCAAGAGCCAAGGCCAGAGCCAAAAGCTTTCCACCGCCGCACCTCGAGGTAGTGCAGGGATGCACGGATTCGTGGATCAACGGCGCCGTTCGCGGTGCCGAGCATCGCAGGCGCGGCGGGAAAATGCCCGCAGGGTCGCGGCGATGGATCGCCGCGATTGCGAAGCAGTACAGGGATGTACTGTCTCAGCAACCCCGCCGCGCCGAGAAGCGCAGGGCAGTCTGATTCGCAGGATGCGAATCGGACCACCGCGTCCGGTGCCTAGCCTTTTTGGTTACTTTTTGGGCAAGCCAAAAAGTAACCGGCTCGCCGCAGGCGAGACGAAGCTCCGCACTTCAAGACGAGAAGAAGGCAGAGCGGAGAACTGGATTCCGGCTTGACTCGCGCCATCCTGGCGCTCGCCCATCGGGCCAGCTGCGCTGTTCGCGCGCGCTCCGGCGCGCGCAGTCGCCGGAATGACGAGCAAAGAAAGACGATGAGAGAAAATTCCCGTCAGCCGCGCGCGAGGTGGCGCAACTCCTGCGCCTTGGCGCGGCTCACTGGCAGGCGAGTGCCGTCGCGCAACTCGGCGACGATCTGGCCCGTGAGTTGGCGCCGGAACGCCGCGACGTGGTCGAGGTTGACGATGTGCGTGCGATGGATGCGCGCGAAGCGTTGCGGGTCGAGGCGCTCCTCGAGCCGGTTCAACGACAGGTGCAGAAGGTGTTGAGCGTCGCCGGCATGTGCGGCGACATAGTCGCCGACCGCCTCGAACCAGGCGATCGTGGAGACGGCTATCGGCACGATGCTGCGCCCAGTGCGCACGAACAGGCGCGACATGGTGCCGCGGCTCAATGCTTCGCCGATACGATCGAGCAGCACGGCACGCGGCTCGCCCAGAGCGGCGCGCACGCGCTCCAGGCTCGCCAGCAGGCGCTCCTCACCGAAGGGCTTGAGCAGGTAGTCGATCGCGCCGAGTTCGAACGCGGCGACGGCATGCTCGGCGTAGGCGGTCGTGAATACCACGTAAGGCGGATGCTGCAGTGAACGCAACACGTCGATACCGGAGAGTCCCGGCATTTCGACGTCGAGAAACACGAGTTCCGGCTGCAGCGTCGTGATCGCCCGGATGGCTTCCGGTCCGCTCGCCGCCTCGCCGACACAGCGTCAACCATTCGACTTCGCCGAGCATGCGGCGCAATCCGGCACGCGCGATCGGCTCGTCGTCGACGATCAGGGCCGGAACCGTTGCAGGGTCAGTCATGATCGTTCTCGCCGGCGCGTACGGCGCTACGCAATTCGCGTTGCGGCAGGTGCAAGGTCGCGCGGAATCCCTGTCCCGGCGCACTGTGCAGATCGAGCCGCGCGGCCGAACCGCACAAGCGCGCGAGGCGTTCGCGCAGGCGCTTCAGTCCGGTGCCGCTGCCGCCGCCGATCTCGTCCACCAACACGCCGTTGCCGTCGTCGATGACCGCAACGATCAGGTCATCGCCGTCGCAGCGCGCGCTGATCCTGAGTTCCGTTGGCTCTACGCGCGGCGCGGCGCCGTGACGCACCGCGTTCTCGACCAGCGTCTGCAGGGCGAATGCCGGCGTCTGCGCGCTCAGGGCCGTGGCGTCGATCTCGTCGCGTACGCGCAGGCGCTCGCCGAAACGCAACGATTCGATGGCGAGATAACGCTGCACGAATGTCCATTCCTGGGCGAACGGAATGACGTCGCGCTGCTCCGCCAATGCCGAGCGCAGGATTTCCGCAAGTCCTTCGGCGGCGCGCATCGCGCGCTTCGGATCCTCCGGAATCAACTGCACGACCGTGTGCAGCGCGTTGAACAGCAGATGCGGATGCAACTGCGCGCGCAATGCGGCGAGTTGCGTGCGCGCTGCCAGCGCCTCGATCTGCGCGTTGCGCTCCGCCGCGCGATTGGCGTAGGCGATGCCGGCGACCATGATGTACAGCCATACACCAAGAATCAGGTAGAGCACGCCCCAGGCCGGCCCGAACAACAGTGCGAGCGTCAGGTGACCGCTTGCCAGACTAAGGTGCGCGCTTTCGATGAGACTGCCGACGGCGACGTTCAGCGCAAACCATGTGGCGGCATAGACGACTGCGGCGAACACGTGCGTCGCAATGAAGCGCAAGCGCAGCGGATGCGGCCATGGCACGCGCTCGGTAGACCGATAAGCCAGGATGCCGAGCAACGCTGCTGTCAGCATCATCTGCAGCGCGATCAGCGCCGCGCCGGCGACCGAGCCGCCATGCGCCGCGAGCATCATCAACGCAAACAGCGCCCCCATCGGCAGCCAGCCGAGTAGCAGTTGCAGCCAGATCCAAGCGCGCGGCATCGGCCAACGTTACCCGCAGCAGGCGCCCGGCGGAAGCGGCCGCTTAGCGCGTCGCCGTTGCCGCGACGCGTTTGGCCTCGATCACGAGCATGGCTTCGTCCCAGGTCTGGCCGTTGTCGGACGAACGGTCCTGCTGCATGCGAAAGGCATCCGGCGCGATGGCGAAATAGCGCGTGCGCGACAGATACGGCTTGCCTTCGCTGTCGGTGCCATTGCCATCGACCCGCATTTCGCCGCCCTGCCACTGCGCCGTCGAGTTGCTGACGCGCGCGCGATAGACGTCGAGCCCGACGATCGTCCAGCGGTTCTGGTTGCGATCGTAGACGCGCAGCGCCTGGTTCAACGACATCGGATTGCCGGACGCATCGACGATGCGCAATTCGTCTTCGACACCGAATCCGTCGAAGCCGCGCCAGGCTTTCCACGAACCGACCAGTTTCGGCGCGCCATGAATCATCGCGGCGAGACTGTTGACCTTGGGCTTGACCTCGAGCTCCCACTGACCGATGAGAAAATCGAACTGCTTCGCCTCGGCCGGCGCGCTCGTCGGCGGCGATGCCGTGTTGCCGCTGCCATGTTGTTGCGCGAATCCCGCGTTCGGCAATGCCAGCACCAGCGTCAGTACCAACAATGAGAGCTTTGTGTTCATGGCGAAGAGTCCCGTTGGTGAAGGTGGCGGCGATCATGCCACCGGCTGCGCAACTCGAAGCACGCGCTTTCGCCGAACCGTCGATCGACGCCGTTGAACGGCGATGTCGCGAACGGGCCGCGCCGGCGCTTTCGCCGAATTGCCGATCGAAGGCGGTTGAACGGTGCGCCATCGAGGCTGCGTACGCCTTAGAGTGCAGGCACGCAAACGACGACTGGAGCGCACGATCGATGAACGCCCTCTTGGCAGAATCATCCAGCAGCAACGCGACATTGATCGCCCTGCGTGGCGTGGGCAAGACCTATCCCGGAGCCAATGGCGGATTCACCGCATTGCACGATTGCGATCTGTCGATCGCGCGCGGCGAATTCACCGCCATCGTCGGCCAATCCGGCAGCGGCAAGTCGACGCTGCTCAACCTGCTCGCCGGCATCGACCGGCCGAGCCATGGTGAGATCCACGTCGACGGCACGGCGCTGCATGCTCTGCCGGAACATGCGCTCTCGGCCTGGCGCGGACGCGCGGTCGGCATCGTGTTCCAGTTTTTCCAGTTGCTGCCGGCGCTGACCGTCGCCGAAAACGTCATGCTGCCGATGGACTTTTGCCGGCGCTGGCCGGTGCGCGAACGCAGGCCCAGGGCGATCGCATTGCTCGAAAAGCTCGGCGTCGCCGATCAGGCCGACAAATTGCCGGGCGCGCTCTCCGGCGGCCAGCAGCAACGCGTTGCCATCGCACGCGCACTCGCCAATGCACCGGCACTGCTGCTGGCCGACGAACCGACCGGCAACCTCGACTCGCGGAGCGCAGCGGTGCTGCTGGAGTTGTTCGCGCAACTGGTCGCCGGCGGCCAGACCCTGATCATGGTCACGCACGATCGCAGCGCATTGAGTCATGCGACGCGCACGATCACGCTCGTCGATGGACGCGTGGCCGGATACCGAGGTCGCCGCCAATGCTTGACCGTCGCTGGCGCAAGATGCTGCGCGACGCGTGGCTGCACAAGGCGCGCACCCTGCTCGTCGTCGCCGCGGTGGCAATCGGACTCACCGCCGCCGGCGCCCTGCTCGATGCCTGGGCCCTCGTGCAGCGCGTGACGGAGACGACCTACGTCGGCAGCCTGCCGCCGGCAGCGACGTTGCGCCTGGACCGTGTCGACGCCGATCTGCTCGGAGCAATTCGAGCGCTGCCCGGCGTCGCCGAGGTGCGTGCGCGGCGCACGGTGATGGCCTCGGCGCAAGCCGGCGCCACATCGCGGCGCGCCGTGCTCTATGCGCTGGATGACTTCACGCGCACTGATATCGGCCGGTTGCAGTCCGAAACGGGAGTCGTGGCCGCCGCGCGACGGCGAAATCATCATCGAGCGATCGTCGCTCGAGTTTTCCGGCGCCTCGGTCGGCGATTCGCTGCTGCTCGGTGTCGCCGACTCGACGCCGAAAAGCCTCCCCGTCGCCGGCGTGGTTCGTGACGTCGGCCTGGCGCCAGGCTGGATGGAGAACCTCGTTTACGGATTCGTCACACCGGCGACACTCGCGCAACTCGGCGCACCCGCCGATTTCAACGAAGTGCAATTTCGCGTACGCGACGCGAACGCCGACCGCGCCGCCGTGCGGCGCGTCGCCCAGGACGTGAAAGCCCTCGCGGAAAGGCAGGGCCGGCGCGTGTTCAACGTCGACGTTCCGGTACCGGGACAGCATATCCATGCGGCGCAGATGGATTCGCTGATGCTGACCCAGGGTGCGTTCGGACTGCTTGCGCTGCTCGTGTGTGCACTGCTCGTGGTCAATCTCGTCGCGGCGATGCTGGCCGGCCAGGTCCGCGAAATCGGCATCATGAAATCGATCGGCGCCGGCAGTGCGCAAATTGCACAAATGTACTTCGGCTTCGCCGGCGCGTTGGGTCTGCTTGCGACGGCGATTTCGCTGCCGCTCGCGATTGTCATTGGCCGGGAATACGCGAGGTTCAAGGTCGACATGCTCAACTTTCCGCTCGCCGGCCAGTCGATTCCCGCGTGGACCATTGCGCTGCAGGTCGCCATCGGCATTGCGATTCCGATCGCCGCCGCGGCGTTTCCGGTCGTGCGCGGCTGCCGCCTGCCGGTCGCCACCGCGCTGCGCGATATCGGCATTGCCGACGCCGCTGCGCCACGCGAGCGGCGCACGTTCGGGCTCGACGGTCTCGGCCGGCCGCTGCTGCTGTCGATCGGCAATGCGTTCCGCAAGCGTGGACGATTGGTACTGACGCTGCTCACGCTGGTGGCCGGCGGCGCGGTCTATCTGGGCGCCGCGAATCTGCGCGCCGCCGTCATCGGCTCGGTCGATGAACTCTTTGCCAGCCAGCACTACGACTTTGTATTGCGCCTTGCCGGCTCGGCGACGCCGGAAAAAGTCGAAGCGGTTGCGACAGCCGTCGCCGGCATCGATCGGGCCGAGGCCTGGGCTGGAGCGCGCGCCACGCACGCGTTCGCGGACGGCACGCAAGGCGAGGCATTCCAGGTCGTCGGCCTGCCGGACGAGCCGAAGCTGATGTCGGAAAGCGTCATGCGCGGCCGCTGGCTGAGCAGCGGCGGCAACGAGATGGTCGTCGGGTTGCGTGTCGCGCGCGACGACCCCGAACTCGACGTCGGCGCCACCGTCACCCTTTTGATCGACGACAAGCCGGCCACTTGGACCATCGTCGGCATCGCCGATTCCGGGCCTATGCCGGTAGCCTACGCGTCGCGCCAAGTCTTGGCGGCGCTGCGCGGCCAGGATCGCGCGGCCGCACTCGTCGTAAAGACGCAAGCGCGCAACCCTGCCCTGCAGCTCGATGTGATCCAGCGCCTGCGCGGCGAACTCGAGCAGGCTGATGCGAGCGTCTCGAGCAGCCAACGTGTCGATGAAAGCCGGCGCGTCATCGAAGACCATCTGCTGATGGTCGTGCAGTTTCTCGGCGCGATGTCGTGGGTCATGATTCTCGTCGGCGGCATGGGACTGGCTTCGACGATGAGCCTGGCGGTCATGGAGCGCACGCGCGAAATCGGCGTGCTGCGCGCGATCGGTGCGCGCCATCGCGACATCCTGCTGCTGGTCGAGATCGAGGGCCTGGTCATCGCATTGCTGGCGTGGCTGATCGCACTGCCGCTGTCGGTGCCGATGAGCATCGCGCTCGGCGACGCATTCGGCCGGATCATGTTTCCGGTGCCGACTTCGTATGTGCCGGCGTTCGGCGGCATGCTCGGCTGGCTGGTCCTGGTCGTGATCGTGGCGACACTGGCATGCGCATGGCCCGCGCTCCGCGCCATGCGCGTGCCGCCCGCGGCAGCCCTGGCTTACGAGTGAGCCGAGCAAGATACCGAGGCTAGGCGCCCAGCGCCGCGAGCACCGGTGCGACTTGGGCATCGCGGCCGAGTGCGTGCGCCACGCGCGCGAGGCGCTCGGCCATTTCCACATTTCCAGTCGCGCACAATGTCGCATGTCCGACCTTGCGTGCGGCACGCGGCGACTTGCCGTAGTCGTGCCAGTGCGCGCGCGGCTCGGCGAGCACGGGATTGGGGTCGGGAAGTTCGCCGATCCAGTTCAGCATCACGCTCGTGCCGAGCGCCGACGTATCGCCGAGCGGCAGCCCGAGGACGGCGCGCACGTGGTTTTCGAACTGGCTGCACGGCGCGCCTTCGATCGTCCAGTGCCCGGAATTGTGCACGCGCGGCGCCATCTCGTTGCCGAGCAGGCGGCCGTCGACGACGAACAACTCGAGTGCGAACACGCCGACATAGTCGAGCCGTTCGCCGATAGCGCGCGCGTGCCCGAGTGCCGCTGCGTTGAGCGCCTGCGCGTCCGGCGCGGGTGCGAGGCTGGCCGAGAGAATGCCATCGGCATGCCAGTTCTGTACCAGCGGATAGGTGCGCAATTCGCCGCTGCGCGAACGTACGGCAATGACCGAAACCTCGCGCTCGAACGCAACCCAGGCTTCGAGAATCAGCGGCACGCCGCCGAGCGCCGCCCATGCCGCGTCGGCATCGTCCGCCGAGCGGATGCGGAACTGGCCCTTGCCGTCGTAGCCCAGGCGCCGCGTCTTGAGCACGGCCGGACAACCGACACGGTCGAGCGCAAGCTGCAGATCATCCCGGCTGTCGACCGTCGCGAACGCGGGCGTGTCGAGGCCAAGTTCGCGGAACAGGGATTTCTCGGCGAGGCGATCCTGCGCGAGCGCCAACGCACGTGCGTTGGGAAATACCTTCGTGCGTTCGCTGAGCCAGTGCGCCGTATCGGCCGGTACGTTTTCGAAGTCGAACGTGACCACGTCGCTGCGTTGCGCCAGGCCGGCCAGCGCATCGAAATCGCGCCAGTCGGCCGTAATC
Source organism: uncultured Gammaproteobacteria bacterium (assembly GCA_963738115.1). Classification (GTDB taxonomy): domain Bacteria; phylum Pseudomonadota; class Gammaproteobacteria; order Xanthomonadales; family Rhodanobacteraceae; genus Rudaea. Next base: position 21,255 of record CAVTVN010000001.1, read on the forward strand.
AGCGGCGCCACCTGTCCGGCACAAGCGTCGCTCGCACTGTCGACGATCAGGAAGCGCACGCCCAGCGGCGCGCCCGCGAGCGCAAGCATGCGTGCGAGCTGGCCGCCCCCCAAAATACCAACAGTAGTCACGTGCGTAACGCCATCGCATGTGGCATCGCGAACCCGAAGCGGCTGCGCCAACCGCCATCTCCCCCTCTCCCGCCGGGAGAGGGCAAGGGGTGAGGGTCCGGACTGAGACACCTTTTCACGTATTGGCTGCCAATACGCGCGCCGGCGCTGTTCACTGCCGACGCGGATCCGGCCGCGAAAGCACCGCCTCGGTCTGCGCCGCGCGAAAATCAGCCAGCGCGCGCGCCACCTTTTCGTCTTCGAGCGCAAGGACGGCCGCGGCAAACAACGCGGCATTGATCGCACCGGCTTTGCCGATGGCAAATGTCGCCACCGGAACCCCTGCGGGCATCTGCACGATCGAGAGCAGCGAATCCAGACCATTGAGCGCGTGCGATTGCACCGGCACGCCGAGCACCGGCACCACCGTCTTCGCCGCAAGCATGCCCGGCAGATGGGCCGCGCCGCCGGCACCGGCGATGATCGCCTTCAGGCCGCGCTTTGCGGCCTTCGCGGCGTAGTCGAACAACAAATCGGGGGTGCGATGCGCGGACACCACCCGCACTTCGTGCTCGATGCCGAGCTTCTCGAGCGTCTCAGCCGCAGGCTCGAGCGTCTGCCAATCGGACTGCGAGCCCATCACGATGCCGATTACGGGACGCCGCACGCGTTTGGGTTTCATGGTCAAGTCGCGCCAAAATGACTATTCTAGGCGCATTCGCTTACCGCTCACAGCCATTGCCGATGGACAAACGCCTGCTCGACATCCTCTGCGACCCGCTCAGCAAGACGCCGCTCAAGCTGCTGACCAAATCGCAGCTCGACGTGCTCAATCGCGCGATCCGCGCAAACGAGATCCAGACGACCGACGGACGCACGGTATCCGGCGACGTCGCCTCCGGCCTGATCACGATAGACGGCAAGGTCATCTATCGGATCGACGACGGAATTCCGGTCCTCCTGGCGGATGAGGCGATCGGCACTACGCAACTGCGTGATTTTCCGAGGTGATTCCGGGGAAATCGCTTATAATGTTGCAGTAGCTAAATTTGAGAAGCAGTTCACACTTCCGGCGCGTTGAAACGTTAAGCTGGAAGTGTCACGCGAACAGCCAACCGGAAACGGACTTGGCTAAACGGCGACGCAGGGGCGCACGCGGATGAGCAATAGCAGCGACACCAGCAATATAGTCGACCTGCAGCAACGGCAGGCCAATCAGGCTGCGGCAACCGACCGTGTCGGAGAGCTGCTCAAGCTTGTGCGCACGACGGCGCTCAAGCGCGTAAACGGCCTGGTCAGCAACCTTTTCGAAAACATCGACGACGCATTGTTCGATCTGGCCGAGAAGGCCGAGAACAATACCGTGCAGACCGGGTATTTCAACGGCATGCGCGAAGTGCGCAAGAAGCGCCAGCTCGTCGAGCGCATGTGCCAGGAACACCTCGGCAAGATCTTCCGCGATTTTGCCGCCGGCAAGCTCGAGCCGATGAAACCGGAAGCGGCGGGCCAACCAGGTGAAGGCCTGTCTCTCGTCAACGACCAGGAACTCGAGGAATCGCTCGCCATCGGCAGCATGGTGGCGAAGGCCGAAAACCGTCACGCGCCGCAGTTGTATGCGGTCAATCAGCGCCTGTCGATGATCCGCGGCGGTTCCAGCGTCGAAAACGACACCAACCCGATTGCGCCGGCGCCGCTTTGCCAGGCCTTCCGCCTGGCCATGCGCGAATTCGATCTCGACGTGCAGGCGCGTCTGATCATCTACAAGCTGTTCGATCGCTTCGTGATGAACAACCTCGACATGCTCTACGGCGAGGTCAATCATCAGCTGATCCAGGCCGGCGTACTGCCGCAGATTCGCGACAAGCACGCACAAGGTGGACCGCGCCCTGCCGGCGCCGCGGGCATGCAGCCGGCTGCGCCGGGAGCGCAGGGCCACGCTGCGAATGTCCGATGCCGGCTATGCGCGGCTATGGCGCGCGGCCTACGATCCGGCTGCCGCCCAGTTGCAGGCCGAGCTATACAACACCGTGCGTTCGCTGCTGGCCATGCGCCGCGGCACGCACGCCGATTACAACCCCCATGCCGCGGCGCTGCCGAGCTTCGCACCAATCGACCTGCTCTCCGCGCTGACGATCCTGCAGAACCAGGCAATCCTGCCGCAGGCGCAACCGGCCACGTCGGCCGACGCGGCGCTCGTCGTGCAGCACATGAAGCACGAGCTGATCGAGCAGGCGAGCAAGTTTCAGGCGGATCAGAAGACCCAGGTCGCCGCCGCGGACGAGGACACGATCGACCTCGTCGGCATGATGTTCCAATTCATCGTGCAGGACCGCAACCTGCCGCCGGTCATGCAGGCAATGCTCAGCCGTCTGCAGATCCCGTACCTGAAGGTGGCAATCCTCGATCGCCACCTGTTCACGCAAAAGACCCATCCCGCGCGCCAGTTGCTCGACCAGATGGCCATGGCCTGCATTGGCTGGTCGGAGGAATCCGATCGCGATCATCGCCTGCACGACAAGGTCAAGGAAACCGTCGAAGCGCTGCTCAAGGACTTCGACGATGACATCGGCGTGTTCGAGCGCACGCGCGTGGATTTCGAGAATTTCGTCGAGACCGGCAAGAAACGCGCCGAACTTGCCGAGCAGCGCGCGGCCGAAGCCACGCGCGGACGCGAAAAACTTCATCAGGCACGGCGCATCGCCGCCGATGAAATTCGCCGTCGCCTGGAAGGCCGCCATCTGCCGGCAATGATCCAGAGCGTACTGACTCGCCCATGGGCGAACTACCTCGTACTGACGCTGCTGCGCCAGGGCGAGGAATCGAAGGAATGGAAGCAGGCGCTGCGCTTCGCCGACGAGTTCGTCTGGAGCGTCGAGGAAAAGCACAACGAATCCGACAAGGCGCGCTTGCGCAGCCTGTTGCCGGTAATCGAAAAACACCTGCGCCACGGCCTGACGACCGTCGCTTATCACGACAACGACATCAAGCAGCTGCTGCAGGGCCTGAACCTGTACTACGAACGCCTGTTGCGGGCCGAGTCGTCGGGCGCAGGCACCGCGGCGGAGGCGGACGATTTTTCACCGCCCGCCGAGATGCTCGAGATCGTCAGCAAGGTGGCCGGTGGTCACATTTCCGAGAACGACACGGCGGTCGAAGAGATCGTCATGCGCAGCGCGCCGGACGCGGACGCGCAGCCCGAAGCCATTGAAGCGATCGACGACGAATTCCTCAGCCAGGCCAAAGCCATGAAGGTCGGCATGTGGGTCGAGTTCAACAATGCAGACAACGGTTCGAAGGAACGCGCGAAGCTTTCCTGGATCAGTCCGATCACCGGCAAGTACCTGTTCGTCAATCGCAAGGGCTTGAAGGTGGCGGACAAGACCGTGTTTGCTCTGGCAACCGAGATGCGGCGCGGCTCTACCATCGTGCTCGAGGAAGTTCCGCTGTTCGATCGCGCGCTCGACGCCATCGTCGCGCGCCTGAAGGCTTCGCATCCCGCGCCGGAGGGCACGGCCGAAGCCTGAAACGACTGAGTGCTTGCCCCTGATTCGCGCGGCCACGAGCCGCGCGAGTTTTTTGGGGCGCTAGAATCTTAAGACATGACGCATAACCCGGCCCCCCAATCCGAAGACGTCCGCCGCGACGTCGAGCATGCACTGGCCGAAGACATCGGCAGCGGCGATGCCACCGCATCGCTGATTGACGCAAATGCGACCGCCACGGCCACGGTGGTGACGCGCGAGGCAGCGGTTCTGTGCGGACGCCCCTGGTTCGATGCCTGTTTCCAAGCGCTCGATCCCGACGTCCTCATACAATGGCACGCCGCGGAGGGCTCCACCGTGAGCGCCGGACAGCAGCTATGCTCGTTGCGCGGCAATGCACGCGCGCTCCTCAGCGGCGAACGCTGCGCGTTGAACTTCCTGCAAACCCTGTCGGCTACCGCGACCGTGACGGCACGCCACGTCGACGCGGTGCGCGGCACACGCGCCGTCATCCTCGATACGCGCAAGACTTTGCCCGGCCTGCGCAGGGCGCAGAAGTATGCCGTGCGCTGCGGCGGCGGATCGAACCTTCGCCTCGGGCTGTACGACGCGATCCTGATCAAGGAAAACCACATCGCCGCGGCCGGCTCGTTGACGGCAGCCGTGCGCACAGCGCGCGCAAAGCATCCACAGCTCAGCGTCGAAGTCGAAGTCGAGAACTTCGCCGAGCTCGACGAGGCGCTGGCGGCCGGCGCCGATCGCATCATGCTCGATGAGTTTTCGCTCGACGACATGCGTCGCGCCGTCGATCATGTCGCCGGGCGCACACCGCTCGAGGCTTCCGGCGGCGTCGATCTCGAGACGCTGCGCGCGATTGCGCAGACTGGAGTCGACTACATCTCGATCGGCGCACTGACCAAGCATGTTCGCGCAATCGACCTGTCGATGCGCATCCACTCCGGCGCCTGACCTCGGCTCCTGCCGGACACCAGCAGCGATTGGCAGCGCAAGACTCTCGCTCCTCGCGGATGCGTCAGACCTTGCCCAGGTAGCGCAGCCAGGCCACGGCTACCGCGAGCACCACGACGATGGCGGCAGCGATCCACAACCCGCGGCTCGAACGTGCTGGTACGACGTTGGCTTCAGCACGCGCCGCGGCGGTGGCGTGCTGCGCCTCCAATGCCGGCGACATCAGCAGAAAGCGGATCGTATCGAAACGCACCTCGTCGCCAGGCTGCAGGTGCGTCGGCGTGTGCACGCGCTTGTCGTTGACGAACGTACCGTTCGCAGAGCCGAGGTCTTCGACGACGACACCGCTGGCAGCGCTCTGCAGACGGGCATGCTGGCGCGAAATCTCGTCGATCGGAATGCAGATGTCATTGTCGCTGCTGCGGCCGACGCCGATCGTTCCGACCAACGCATACACCTTGCCGAAAGTCGGCCCCGACACGCCGCGCAGGACATATTTCGGAATGGCCATGCGCACGCGCGTGCTGCCCATGTGGTCTTCGGCGCCGGCACGTGAGGGCGGCAGCGCGCGGCCGCGTTCCCCGGCGACGACGCGACAACCGATCTTGCCGAACAGCAGCAGATCACCGGGTTTCACAGGCGCCTCGCCGGCAACCTGCTTGCCGTTGAGCACGGTGGCCGCGGCATCGGTCAACGGCACGACCAGGGTCTGGCCATCCTGCGTGACCAACTCGCAATGGTGCTCGGCAATGCCTGGGAAGTGGAGCCTCATCGCGCAGTCCGCGCCTGAGCCGATCAGCAGAGTGCCATCGCGCAGCGACACTGGCGCGTGTTCGTCGTTCGGGAAAAGCAGCTTCATTTCAATTCGACATGTCGCGCACGACGCGGAAGCCGACTGTGTTGAGGCTGACGTCGGCAGCGTATGTGTCGGTGGCCGTCGCGGCCTCCTTGGCAGCGCTGGACAGCCAGCCACGGCCCTTGACGCGGAAGTCGCGGCACGAACTGCCGGGCGCCGCCGCTGACCCGTTGCCGCAGGCAGCGACCCACTCGCGTACGTTGCCGTCGATGTCGTAAACACCCTCGATCGGCGCGTAGTGCTCCACCGGCGCCGTGGCGGCAAACCCGTCGTCGCACGCGCCGCCATCGCGGCTGTCGAACTGCTTGTTGAATGCCGCATCGGCGAGGTTGGCTGTGCTGCAATCGCCGCGCGCCGCACGCGCAGCAACCTGGTCGAATTCGGCGGTGGTCGGCAGCCTGTAGCGTTTGCCGGTCTGCTTGCCGAGCCACTGTGCGTATGCCGCCGCTTCGGCCCAGCCCACGCAGACCACGGGGTGGCTATCGTCCTGGGTAATATCGGGGTTTTCCCAGCCGCGCTTCTTCGACGAGCGGAAGATCGATTCGCGATCGCGGCAGGACGGCTCCTTGCCGGAAAATTCGGCGCGGCCACCTCCGTCCCAGAAGCGCCGGAATTCGCCGCGCGTCACCGGATGACGGGCCATGGCAATGGCGGCTCCTGGCAGCACGATCATCGCCGGCGCGCCCGCGTCGCCAAGCTTGTCGCGAAACACGAAGCCTGGCTCGCCGATCGTGGCGACGAATTTGAGTCCGTCGCGGGCAACCGCGCTTTCCGGATCGACCTTGAGTGCCTCCTCGTACGCTGCCTTCGCGGCAGGCTTGTCCCACTTGTCGGCGCTGATCTTGGCTTGCGCCAGCAACGGTTCGACCGCCTTGCGCCGGCGCGCGGCGATATCCTTGAGCACGTCGGCGCCTTCCGGGACGAGCTTGGCGACGTCCGCTGCATGGTCGAGTTGTTCGACGTACGCAGCGAGCGCCGCGCTACCGGCCTTGTCACCGCCAGCCTTGTCGGCGAGCTCAATAAGTTTTTTCGCAACGTCCACAATGCCCTGCTTCGCTCCGCGACTCTTCGGATCGAGGCTGAGCGCGAACTGAAATCGCTCGAGCGCGTTCTTTCCCGGCGGCGCAATCAGCCGCTGCGCGGCCAGGTCGTTGCGGCCTAACCGGATCGACTCGGGCAAAGGATCGACCACGGTCGGCGCTTTCGCCGGATCAGCGGCGTCGGCTTCCAGTTGCGCCTCAGCGGCATCGAGCGCCGGCAGCTGCCCTGCGTCCGCCGATTCTGCCGTCGTCGCGGCAATTTCAGCCGGCGATGCCGATTGCGCCGCATCGGCCGCCTTTGGCACAACCTCTGCTGTTCCCTGCGCAGCGGATGGTGCTGCGGGTGGCGGTGGTGTCGTGAGGGCTGTAGCGGGCGGCGGCGCCATCGCCGATTCCGGCGCACCCTTGGGCAACAGCAAGGCGGCGGCGATGAGAACAAGTCCAAGGGCGGCGACCGCGAGCGGCCAGAAGCGCATCAGCCCGGAAGTTGGCGCCGGCACTTTGGCGGGTGCTGCGCTCGGCTTCGCGGCCACCTTCGCCGGAAGCACGGCGGCGGGCGGCTCACGCTCGGGGATAACGATCGCCTCGGGCACTTTGACGGGGACCGGTGCAACTGCCTGCGCCACCGGCGCTGCCGGCGCCGGAGCGGCCGGCGTGGCTGCAGGCGGCGACGGCGCCACGCTCAGTGCGACATCGCGTTCCAGTCCGACGTTGGTCAGTGCATCAAGGAATTCCTCGATACTGGCGTAACGGTCCTTCGGATCCTTCGCCAGCGCGCAATCGATCAAGGGCTGCCAGTGCGCCTTGGCTGCCGGCAGTCGCGGAATGGGCTCGAAAACGTGCGCGTAGGCAATCCCAAAACCGTCCGCACCGTCGTAAGGCGGCCGGCCGGTGAGTCCGAGAAAAGTCAGCGCGCCGAGACTGTAGATATCCGAGCGCGCATCCTGCTCGCCGCCGCGCGCCTGCTCCGGGCTCATGTAGCGGCCGACGTCGACGGCAAAACCCGTGTTGGTGACGAAGGATTCCTGGGTCGGCGTCGGCGCCACGCCAAAGTCGATCAGCACCGGCGTGTTGTACGGATCGTACAGCACGTTCTGCGGCATGATCGCGCGGTGAACGAGTCCGCGCTGGTGAATGTAGCCGACTGCGCGCGCGATGCTGGCAAGCGTTTCAGTGAGGTCGGGCTCGCTCATTTCTTGCTGAGCCCGGGTCATGAAATCGCCGCCCGGCAGATATTGCATCGAGTAGTACGGTGCCTGCTCCTCCGTCGTGCCGACGTCGTAAACGGCGACGATGTTCGGATGCGAGAACGACGCGAGCGTTCGCGCGACCTGCATGAAACGCTGCGTGTGCGCCTTGTCGCCCACCAGCTCCGCCGCCATGATTTTCAGCGCGACCTCACGGTCGAGCGAGCTTTGATCGGCAAGCAGGATGCTCGCCGTCGCGCCCAGGCTGATATCACCCTTGATGATGTAGCCGGGAATCTCGATCACGGCTGTCCGCCCCGACGCCCCAATAGGCGAGAGTTCGGACTATATTAGCGAACTCGCGCCAATGGCAATGGGCGGCTCGCTCGCCGCCTGCACAAACACAGGTTCCCAGGTTCATTCATGATCGAATCGCTGCTACCCCTGCTGCTGATCCTTGCCGGTTTCTACATATGGCAAAACGCCATGCGCGCGCGCGACCTCGCGCGCGCGCTCGGCCGCAACCTGTGCGCGCAGGCAAATGTGCAGTTGCTCGACCAGAGCGTGGCACTGCAACGACTCAAGCTCGTGCGCGTCCCTGCGCGCGGCGTGCTGCTGCGCCGCGATTACGGCTTCGACTTCAGCGTCGACGGCAAGGACCGCCATCGCGGCACGCTGAGCATCATCGACGGTCGGCTTCTTGTGCACAATCTGGCAGTGCCCACGCAAGCCGTGCCGCCAGCTTCATCCAACGTCATCCAGTTGCCGCTGCCGCAGAACGCGACGCGACACTAGTGGCCTGCAACACCCAAAGGGAGACTAGGATCGCGAAGAGATCGGCCGTCAAGCCGCCGGGCAGGAGCCCAAGTATCTCGGAGGCCATGGATGGCCGAGAGAGATCAAGGCGCGAGGAGCTGCCATAGTGGGGCTATGGCGGCGACGAGGCCGCTCTCGGCCATCCGTGGCCTCCGCGGCACTTGGGTTCCTCCCGCGCAACGCCGGATTGGCGGTCGAGATCGAGTGAGCCGGTCTCAATTTGGATGTTGCAGGCCACTAACATCATTTGACGACGCGCAGATGCGGGGTCTTCTTCGCCGCCGCGTCCGGCGTTGATGTCGGCGGCGTCTGGCCTTCCGCCGGAAACATCATGCCCTGCCCGTTTTCCTGCGCGTAGATGGCCAGCACGGCACCCATCGGCACTTCGACGACCTGACTGACGCCCGAGAAGCGCGCCATGAAACTGACGCGGTCCTTGCCGAGCTCGAGTTGGGCGACGGCGCGCGCCGCGATGTTGAGAACGATGCGCCCATCCTTGATCGCGCTGCGCGGAACGTTGACATCGGGCGCCGCGGCGTCGACGAGGATATACGGCGTCATGCCGTTGTCGGCAATCCATTCATACATCGCCCGCAACAGATAGGGGCGATTGGAGCTCATCACGATCGTGGTCATAACCGGGCCGCGGAAACCTCTCGACAGGGCACAGGCGCAGGCGTGCAGGTCACGACACCGGGCTCAGGGCCGCAGCGCCTTTTCTTCCGGAGTCAGGCTGCGCGTGAACCCCGGATTGCGGAAGATGCGGTCGCCGTATTCGTTGATCACGTGGGCCTCGCGCGGCAGCGCGATGTCCATGCTCGGCAGGCGCCAGATCAGGGGCGCCAGCGCGCAATCGGCAAGACTCAGCTCGGGATTGAGAAAGAACTTTGCCGCCTTGAACAGTGGAATGCTGGCAAGCAGGGCGTCACGCAGGCGCTTGCGCGCTGCTTCGGCGGGTCGCCCGCCGGCGTCGATCTGATCGATGAACGGCAGCCAGTCGCGTTCGATCCTCACGATCGCCAGGCGCAGGCGCGCACGCGACAGCGGGTCGACAGGCATCAATGGCGGATGCGGATAGCGCTCGTCGAGGTACTCGCAAATCACACTGGTGTCGTAAAGCACCAGGTCGCGGTCGACCAGCGTCGGCACCGAGTTGTACGGATTGAGGTCGAGCAGATCTTCCGGCGGCGACTCGGGATTGACCGGTACCAGATCGTAGACGACACCCTTCGCAGCGAGAACCAGGCGTGTTCGATGACACTGCACGCTGTCGCGCGAAGAGTAGAGGGTCAGCACCGTGCGCGATCGTTGGGTCAAAGCCATCGGCAATTCCTCACGCCCCCACGCAGGAAACGAGCGGGCGGCACTCCCCAGCCCGCAATGGCATCAATGTACACCTGCGGCGCGCCAGCGCCTAGCCCGTCGGCGACATCGCGACGCTGCAAAAGCAAAGCGGCCGCGTCGGGCCGCCCGCTTTTCACTTGAAAAGTCCGGCCACGGATGACCAGTACTTGACTCTGCGCGATCATGGACGATCGCAAAGGCCCTGTTGAAAAGTCCGGCCACGGATGGCCGGTTCGTGACCTTCGCGATCATGGACAATCGCAAAGACCATTGGAAAAGTCCGGCCATGGATGGCCGGTTTGTGATCCCGCGATCAAGGATGATCGCAACACCTAATGTACGTCTTTCCAGTACTCGTGCTTGAGCAGGTACGCGAGGAACGTGAACGCGGCGAGGTACAGCAGCACCCACACGCCTATCGATTCACGCTGCAACGCGGCAGGCTCTGCCACGTAGGTCAGGAACGCGGTGACGTCGCGCGCGGTTTCGTCGAACTCGTCCGGCGACTGCTTGCCCTTCTGCGCCAAATCGAGCTTCTCGACCGCGGCTTCCTCACCCGGCTTTGCCGCCGCACGGTGCGCGACCTGCACGCCTTGCAGTTCCCAGAGCGGATTGGGCATCGACGCGTTCGGGAAGACCGTGTTGTTCCAGCCGATCGCGCTCGACGGATCGATGTAGAAGGACCTCAGGTAGTTGTAGACCCAGTCCGGTCCCTTGGCCCGCGCCTCCAGCGAAAGGTCCGGCGGCGTCTTGCCGAACCACTCCTGCGAGTTCTCCGCCGGCATGTGCGAGATGACCTGATCGCCGATCTTCGCGCCGGTGAAGGCGAAATTGCTCAGCACCTCATCGGCGCTCAGTTTGAGGTCTTCGGCCAGCCGCGAGTAGCTCATGTACTTGATCGAGTGGCAGCCCGAACAGTAGTTGAAATACACGCGCGCGCCGCGCTGCACCGAAGCGGTGTTCGCCACGTTGACCTGCGCGGGCTTCATCCCTTCGTGTTCTTCCGCGTTGGCGAACATCGGAGCGCATACCGACACGGCGATCAGCACGCCGGCCAGCCGCAGCTTTGCGCGGAGGCTTTGCATCATGGTTGGTTGATCCTGCGACTCATGCATGGGTGGTCACCCGCTCCGGTACCGGTTTGGTCTTTTCGTAGCCAAAGTAGGTGTAGACCCACAGGAAGATGAAGAAGCCGAAATAAATGGCCGTGAGCGTGCGCCCGAAGAGGTTTTCGATGGACGTCAGGTCGGCATTCGCGCCGAACAGTTCCGGAATCCATTCGGTCGTCTTGCCCGCACCGATCGTGCCGAGGAAGAAGAATGCGACGGCGAAGATACCCAGCGCGATCTTGAAGCCACGGCCGCGATAGCGGACCGACTTCACCGTACCGCGATCCAGCCACGGTATCAGGAACGGCGCGAGCACGGCCAGCGCAAGCATCAGCACGCCGAGGCCCTTGCTCGGGATCACGCGCAGAATCGCGTAGTACGGAGTGAAGTACCACACGGGCTTGATCTCGGCCGGCGTCACCAGGTTGTTCGCCGGAATGAAGTTGTCGTTCTCCAGGAACCAGCCGCCAACGGCCGGCTGGAAGAAGATGATGAACGCGCATAGGAGCAGGAAGAAACCGACGCCGAACAAATCCTTGCCCGTGGTGTAGTACGGGTGGAACGGAATGCCGTCCGTAGGCGCCGTCGGCGACCAGCGGTTGCCTTTCGGCCCCTTCTTGATCTCGACGCCGTCCGGGTTGTTCGAGCCGACCTCGTGCAGAGCGGCGATGTGCAGCACGACGAGCAGCAGCAGCACCAGCGGCAGGGCGATCACGTGCAGCGCGAAGAAGCGGTTCAGCGTCGCGTCGGCCGGGTTGTAGTCGCCCATGATCCACTGCACCAGCGTGTCGCCGATCCACGGGATCGCGCCGAACAGCGAGATGATCACCTTGGCGCCCCAGAACGACATGTTGCCCCACGGCAGCACGTAGCCCATGAACGCCTCGGCCATCAGCGCAAGGAAGATGAGCATGCCGAGCAGCCAGACCAGTTCGCGTGGCTTCTTGTACGAACCGTACATGAGCCCGCGGAACATGTGCAGGAAGACGACGACGAAAAACATCGACGCACCGGTCGAATGCATGTAGCGGATCAGCCAGCCCCATTCGACGTCGCGCATGATGTATTCGACCGAGTCGAACGCGGTAGCCGCGCCGGGCTTGTAGAACATCGTCAGGAAAATGCCGGTCAGGATCTGGTTGACCAGCACGACGATCGCCAGCGAACCGAAGTAGTACCAGAGATTGAAATTCTTCGGCGCGTAGTACTCCGTCATGTGCTTGCGGTACATCGGCATCATGTTCGGTGCGCGGTCGTTGACCCAGCCGGCGATGTTGGAGAATAAGTTGGCCATCACGCTGCCCCCTCGCCGACGAGAATGTGTTTGTCATCGACGAACTTATACGGCGGCACGACGAGGTTGGCCGGCGCCGGCACTCCCTGGAACACTCGCCCGGCGATGTCGTAACGCGACTTGTGGCACGGACAGAAGAATCCGCCCTTCCATTCCGGATCGAACGGTTCCGGCTTGATCTCGGGCACGAAGTCCGGCGAGCAGCCCAGATGCGTGCAGATGCCGATCACGACCAGCCACTGCGGCTTGTCCTTGTACGAACGCAATTCGTTCTGGGCGAATTTCGGCTGCTGATCCACGCTGGAATCCGGATCCTTCAGGCGGTCCTTCAACTGCGGCAACGTCGCCAGCAGCGCCGGCGAGCGGTTGATGATCCAGACCGGCTGGCCGCGCCACGCGACGGTGAGGCGCTGGCCCGCTTCGACCTTGCCGATGTCGGCCAGGACCGGTGCGCCGGCGTTTTTCGCGCGCGCGCTGGGCTGCCACGACTTGATGAAGGGAATCGCCGCAGTGATCGCTCCCACACCGCCGACGACAGCAGTCGTCGCGGTAAGGAAGCGGCGACGTCCCTGGTTCACGCCTTCATTCGCCATCCGGCACTCCGAAAAGTACAAAATTCTGGAAAACTGCTCCCACGGCTGGCCGCGGAGGCGCGCACTGGGGCCCGGTCCGCCGCAGCGGCCCTGATAATGCCTGCCCCAAAAATCATGTTAGTTTAACGAAGCGCCCGGCTGCAGACAATGAAATGCCGGCATTCAATGGCGCGCACCGCCGCAGCAAATCCGGCCTGGCAGCGGTCGAACAGGTTGCCTCGATGAAAAATATCCACAACATGCTGACTTTTGTCGCCAAGTTCGCAATTCTCGGACTGGCACTTGCTTTCGTCGTCGGCACACTTGCTCCAGCATGGACCGATCGCATTCGCGGGCTTTTTCTCGAAGCCCCGGCAGAGCGCAACGGCAGCATGTCCGCGGCGACGGCGACATCGGCAACCTCGAGCGCGGCCGCTGTTGGCGAGCCGAATCCAAATGCTCCGACCCCGGGCGCCGAGGAGGGACCACCGCGGGGAACATTTGTCGCTTCCTACGCGAATTCTGTCGCGCGCGCGGCACCCGGCGTCGTCAGCATCTTCGCCAACAAGATTGTGGCCGGACGGCGCGTGCTGGTTCCGAACGATCCGTTCATGCGCCGCGTATTCGGCGTCATCGACGCCGGCCCGACACAGCGCGGCGAGCGCAGTCTGGGCTCCGGCGTGGTCGTCCGAGCCGATGGCTACGTGCTCACCAACAACCATGTCATCGAAGGCGCCGAGGACGTCGAAGCGATGCTGAGCGATGGCCGCGTGGCCAAGGCCACCCGCGTCGGCGTCGATGCAGAAACCGATCTCGCGGTGCTCAAGCTGGATATCGGCAATCTGGTCAACATGACCATGGCGCAGAACCCGCTGCGGGTCGGCGATGTCGTGCTCGCGATCGGCAATCCGTTCGGTCACGGCAACACGGTGACCATGGGAATCGTCAGCGGGCTGGGCCGTCAGCTCAATCTGTCGACGTACGAAGACTTCATCCAGACCGATGCAGCGATCAACGAGGGCAACTCAGGTGGCGCGCTGATCAATGCCTACGGCGACCTCGTCGGCATCAATACGGCGTTCAAGCGCGACCAGGGGGCCGAGGGGGTCGGCTTCGCGATTCCGGCCGCCACCGCCAAGACCGTGCTCGACCAGATCATCGCGCAGGGCAAGGTTATCCGTGGCTGGATCGGCGCCGAATATCGGGATCTGCCTGCACAGAGAGCGCCGGGACCTGGACACGGCGTGATGGTGCTGGGCGTCTACGACAAGAGTCCCGCGGCGCAGGCCGGACTGCGCGCCGGCGACGTGCTGCTGCAACTCAATGGCGAACCGATCACCAATCAGCTTGAATTGCGCAACCGCGAAGCCGGCCTGGCGCCGGGCACGAAAGTGCAACTGGTCGGCACGCGCGGCGGCGAGTCGTTCACGCTCGACATGAAGCTCGAGGAAAGGCCACAGTTGGGCCAGCCGGCAAGTTAGCAGGCGAGAGGCCGGCTACGTCTACTCGGCTGAATGGTAGCGCTGCCGCAACGTCGCGACGCGGTCTACATAGACGCGCGTCTCGTCAAACGGCGGCACGCCATTGTATTTGAGTACGTTCTGCGGGCCGGCGTTGTACGCTGCGGTCGCCATGCGCTCATCGCCGTTGAACTGCTTCAGCAGGCCGGCGAGGTACTGCGCGCCGCCGCGAATATTCTGGGTAACGTCGAACGGGTTGTTGACGCCCATGTCAGACGCGGTCCCCGGAATCAGTTGCATCAGGCCCTCGGCGCCCTTGCCCGAAATTGCGTTCGGGTTGAACGCCGATTCGGCATGGATCACGGCGCGAAGCAGCGAAGGATCGACGCCGAATTCGGTTGCCGCCGCAGCCACTTCGGCTCGGTACGCGTTGAGATTGAGCGCGGTCGACGTCCAGTTGATGGTCGAATGGACATTGCAGGCGTAACAGGTGCTGATGTAGGTGAACAGCAACTGGTAGCCGCCGCGATTCGGACGCATGTTGGTGTATTCGACGACACCGTTGGCGCGAGTAACCTTGTAGACGGCGCCGCGACGAACTTCGACGTCCTTGCCCGTGGTCGCCGGCGCCGCCGCGACGGCGTCGCCCGTTTCAGCAGTAGCGTTCTGTGCGGGCGCCGATTCCGAGGCCGGCTCGGAACGGTATTCGGCATGCTTTGTCGTCGCCGTGGCAGCCGAGGTCTTCGCCGTGGCGTCGGAATAGTCGGCCACCTTCTTGCAGCCGGAATAGCCGTTCGGCTTGTTGGTAAAGGCGAGTTGCCCGTTCGCCCCGGTGCAGCGATAAACCGTCCCGGCAACCGCGCTCATGGGAATGCCGAAGGCGCAGGCCAGCGCGCCGCACAAGGCGACGTTGCCGAAAATCAGCAGTGACAAGCATTTCGACTTCATGATCCAGGGCAGCCCCTAGGCTTAAGTTTCTGACAAGAATGAGGATTTGCCAAGTGCCCAGTTCACAGAGCCGGGCGCTGAGAGCTGAAAAGCCGGTGCGCCAGTATCCGGGATGCCATTAGTCTCCGTGTTCTCAGCGTCAGCCCTCAGCCCTCAAGAAAGTCTGGCCGGGTCTATGACATAGCCTTACAATTATTGGTTCACCAGCAAATCTATCTCATGGCCGGCAAGCTCTACGTAAAGACCCACGGATGCCAGATGAACGAGTACGACTCGGCCAAGATGGCCGACGTGCTCAAGGCATCCCATGGCCTGGATTTGACCGACAACGAAGCCGAGGCGGACGTCATTCTGGTCAATACCTGCTCGATCCGCGAAAAAGCGCAGGAGAAGGTCTTCTCGCAACTCGGCCGCTGGAAACAGCTCAAAAAGAACAATCCGCAGCTCGTGATCGGCGTCGGCGGCTGCGTCGCCAGCCAGGAAGGCGAAGCGATCGTCAAGCGCGCGCCCTACGTCGATCTGGTTTTCGGCCCGCAGACCTTGCACCGCCTGCCGCAGATGATCGAGATGCGCCGCGCCACGCAGCGCCCGCAGGTCGACATCTCGTTCCCCGAAATCGAAAAGTTCGATCACCTGCCCGAACCGCGCAAGGAAGGCGTCACCGCCTTCGTCTCGATCATGGAAGGTTGTTCGAAATATTGTTCATATTGCGTCGTGCCGTATACGCGCGGCGAGGAAATCAGCCGGCCGTTCGACGACGTTGTTGCCGAAGTCGCTGCGCTGGCAGAACAGGGCGTGCGCGAGATCAATCTGCTCGGCCAGAACGTCAATGCGTATCGCGGCGCGATGCACGACGGCGCCACCGCCGACCTTGCCGTGCTGATCCATGCGCTCGCCGAATTCGATGGCATCGGCCGCATCCGCTTCACGACCTCGCATCCGCTCGAGTTTTCCGACTCGCTGATCGAGGCCTACGCAAACGTGCCGAAGCTGGCCAACTACCTGCACCTGCCCGTGCAGGCCGGTTCGGATCGCGTGCTCGGCGCGATGAAGCGCGGCTACACGGCGCTCGAGTACAAGCAGAAGATCCGCAAGCTGCGCAAGGTGCGGCCGGATATTTCGATTTCCTCCGATTTCATCGTCGGTTTTCCTGGCGAAACCGATGTGGAATTCGAGCAGACCATGAAACTGATCGAAGACATCGGCTTCGATCAGAGTTTCTCCTTCATCTTCTCGCGTCGCCCCGGTACGCCGGCGGCGAACCTGCCGGACGAAACCAGCGATGCGGTCAAGCGTGCGCGCCTGGCACGCCTGCAGGCGGCGATCCACGCGCATGCGAAACGGATCGCCGAGGCGATGGTCGGCAGCGTGCAAAATGTGCTGGTCGAAGGACCGAGCAAGCGCGATCCACACGAACTGGCCGGGCGCACGGAAAACATGCGTTTCGTCAACTTCGCCGGTCCTGCTTCCCTGATCGGGCAATTCGTCGACGTGCGCATCACGCAGGCAATGAGCAACTCGCTGCGCGGCCGGTTGCTGCCGACGGCAGACAATACAGGCCTCGCGCTCGCAGCAAACGCCTGATGGCCCTTGCGTCGAGCCAGCGCGATTTCACGCTCGAGCCGGACGACAGCGAACGTCTCGCCAACCTGTCCGGACCGTTCGACGAACATCTGCGCCAGATCGAACTGCGGCTCGGCGTCGAGATCGCCAATCGCGGCAATGTTTTCCGCCTGAGCGGCGCCGAACACTCGGTCCGGCTAGCCGAACGCGCGCTGCGCGATTTGTACGACGCGACCGCGACCGAATCGCTGAACGGTGCGCAGATCAACCTGCGCCTGTCCGAATCCGGCATCGACGCACTCGACGCAAGCGCGGACGCGGGAAGCGAGTCCGCTAGTACGCGCGAGATCGCCATCAAGGTAAAACGCGGCACCGTACGCGGGCGCGGCGCGAACCAGACGCACTACCTGCAGGCGATCGCCAACCACGACATCAACTTCGGCGTCGGCCCGGCCGGCACCGGCAAAACCTATCTCGCCGTGGCGATGGCGGTCGATGCGCTCAACGAAAACCGCGTGCAGCGACTCATCCTGGTGCGGCCGGCGGTCGAGGCCGGCGAGAAGCTCGGCTTCCTGCCCGGCGACCTGACGCAGAAGGTCGATCCCTACCTGCGTCCACTTTATGACGCTCTTTATGAAATGCTCGGCATCGACAAGGTCACGCGGCTGATCGAACGCAACGTCATCGAGATCGCCCCGCTCGCCTACATGCGCGGACGCACGCTGAACGACTCGTTCGTGATCCTCGACGAGGCGCAGAACACGACGACCGAGCAGATGAAGATGTTTCTGACGCGCATCGGCTTCGGCTCGGTCGCCGTCGTCACCGGCGACGTCACGCAGATCGACCTGCCGCGCCATATCAAGTCCGGGCTGCGCGACGCCGTCGACGTACTGCGTGGGGTCGACGGAATCAGTTTCACGTTCTTCACCGCCAGGGACGTCGTGCGCCACCCGCTCGTGCAGCGGATCGTGCGCGCCTACGAGGCGCGCGAAGCACGAATGACGGATGCGGATGCGGATGCGGACAAACGCGGATGACCGCGACGTTGTTCCTGCGCAATGAGGCCGGGCGACGCGGCGTTCCGTTGCGGCGATCGTTCGAGCGCTGGATCGCGGCGGTTCCCGGGCTGCGCCGGCGGGGAAAAGTCGAAATCAATCTGCTGATCGTCGGCAGTCGTGAAGGGCGGCGCTTCAATCGGGAGTTCCGCGGGCGCGACTACGCGACGAACGTGCTCAGTTTTCGCCACGAACCGCTGCCTGGCCAGAAGACGGCTCTGCTGGGCGAGCTCGTGATCTGCGCGCCCGTTGTGGCCCGCGAAGCCGCCGAACAAGGCAAGCGGCTGCCCGACCACTACGCGCACCTGACGATCCACGGCGTCCTGCATCTGCTCGGCCATGACCACGAAAACGAAAGCGACGCCGAGCGCATGGAGCAGATCGAACGCCGAATTCTGGCCGGACTGCATGTCCGCGACCCATATGTCTAGGCGATTTTGGCATTAACTTGCTGTTTTTGATACATTTCTAATACAACAACCAAACTCCGCTACAATAGGCTGCTCGCCCTCCGCGGGCTCTGCTTTCACGGAAATGAACGAGGACCACCCTAGTCCCCAGCCATCGCGATCCTGGCTGGAGCGGATAAGCCATCTGGTTTCCGGCGAACCGCGCAACATCGACGAATTGCTCGATGAACTGCGCACCGCGCAGGCGAACGGCCTGCTGTCGAACGACACCCTGTCGATGGTCGAAGGCGCGATAGAGGTCGCCGACCTGCGCGTGCGCGATGTGATGATCGCGCGTACGCACATGGTGTCGCTGCCGGTCGATGCACCGGTCGCGGAAATCGTCAGGCGCGTGATCGAATCCGGTCATTCGCGTTTTCCGGTGCACGGCAACGAATCCGAGGAAATCATCGGCATCCTGCTGGCCAAGGATCTGCTCAAGTGCTTCGTCGACGGCGCGCCGTGCAACATCCGCGCGCTGCTGCGCCCGGGCGTCATGATTCCGGAATCGAAGAAGCTCAATATCCTGCTCAAGGAATTCCGCCTATCGCGCAACCACATGGCGATCGTCGTCGACGAGTACGGCGCCATCAGCGGCCTGATCACGATCGAGGATGTGCTCGAGGAAATCGTCGGCGAGATCGACGATGAGCATGATGAGGTGGATCCGGCGCGGCAGAAGCTGATTCAGCCGCAGGCGGATGGCGCTTTCCTCGTCAACGCACTGACGCCGATTGCCGACTTCAATGCGCGTCTCGGCAGCGAGTTCGCCGACGACGAGTTCGACACGATCGGCGGCATGGTTACCTCCGAGTTCGGCCACCTGCCGGAATCCGGCGAGGACATCGTGGTCGGCGGCTTCCAGTTCCGCGTGACCCGTGCCGACGACCGCCGCGTGCTGCAGTTCGCCGTGCGCGTGCATGACGCCTGAGCCCATGCACCCCGTCTCGCCCCATGGCTCCTTCATGGGGGGAGAGGGCCGGGGTGAGGGGGAGGCACCGCGTACTTCCGGTGCGCTGCAAACTTGCACGGCGTTACCCCCTCGTCCGACCCTGTCCCCCGATCGAACCTGGGGGCGAGCGCTTCAGTACTTTTCGCGCGCGCTCCTCATCCTTCTTGGCCTGTTGCTCGCCGCCGGCAGCGGCGCGCAGACTCGGCCCGAAACTGCCAGCGAGCAATCCGGTGCCAACCTCGAGGTTTCCCTGCTGACCTTCGGCCCGGGCGAGGAAGTGTGGGAGCGCTTCGGCCACAACGCCATCGAGATCCGCGACCGCGTCAGCGGCGAGGCGCTTTTGTATAACTATGGAATTTTTGACTTCGGCCAGGAAAACTTCTTCCTGAACTTCGCCCGCGGCCTGATGACCTATCGCATCGCCGCCGGCAGCCCGGCCGACGAATTGCCGGTGTATGTCGCCGAAGGTCGCTGGATAGTCGAGCAGCAACTGAACCTCACGCCGGCGCAGCGCGCGAAACTGGCGGCATTCCTCGAGTGGAACGCCAAACCCGAAAACGCGCTTTACCGTTACGACTATTTCCGCGCCAACTGCTCGACCCGCGTGCGCGACGTACTCGACACGGCGCTCGACGGCGCGATCAAGGCACAAACGATAGCGCCGTCGCGCGGCTTCACCTATCGCATGGACGCCGACCGCCTGATGCGCCCGGACCCAGCCGTCATGCTGGCCATGGACGCCGGCCTCGGGCCTTTCGCCGACCAGCGCCTGTCCTACTGGGACGAGTTCTTCGTGCCGATGGAGTTCATGCGCCATCTGCGCGACGTCAAAGTCAGGGATGAGGCGGGAACACTGCAGGCGCTGGTAACCAGCGAGCGCCAGCTGGCCGCTGCGCGGCTGCCCGATCCGCCGGCAGCCGCCCCGGACTGGCTCTGGCGCGCTCTGGCAGTTGGCCTGCTGGGTGCGCTCGCGCTGCTCGGACTGGCCCGCCTGCGAACGCACGCGTGGGCGCGCGTGCTGTTCGCAACCGTCGCTGCCGGCAATGCGCTCGTTCTCGGACTCGCAGGCCTGGTGCTGGCCGCGTTGTGGATGCTGACCGATCACATGTCGGCTTGGCGCAACGAAAACCTGCTGCTGTTCAATCCTCTCTGCCTGCTTTTGTTGCCGTGCTGGATCGGCGCCTTCCGCGCGCGCTGGCATCCTTCGCCATTCGCGTGGCGGATCGCGATGACCGTTGCGTTCTGCGCGGCGCTCGCGTTCTTCGTCAAGGTCTTTCCGGCATTTCCCCAGGAAAACCACTTCTGGATCGCGCTGCTGCTGCCGTTGCACCTCGCGTTTGTGCTGATTCTGTCTGCGGATCGCCGCTGATTTCATTGCCCATCGGATCGCCGGCGGGGTGAGACCTTCCGCAGCGGCGCTGCCTGCATCCGTGGAGAGAGTCGCGATCGACAGCCTCCGCCCGCCGATCGACATGGATATTTTCGCGAGCTCGTCCGCTTGTAATGGTTTCGTCGGCCCGTCTGCGGCATGATTGCCCGGATCGTCGCGAGGATGCTTCATGGATACCGCCGTAATACAGCACCCTGAAGAACCGATGCTCGTCAACTGCATTGCCTACGCCAAGGACGGGCGCAAGCTGCGCGACATCACCCTCGACGAAATCAGCGATTTCTTCAAGGATCCGGACGCGTTCGTCTGGGTCGGGCTGCACGAACCCGACGAACCGCTGCTGGAGAAGCTGCAGGAGGAATTCGGCCTGCACGATCTCGCCATCGAGGACGCGCACAACGCACACCAGCGGCCGAAGATCGAGCTTTACGATGATTCGCTGTTCATCGCGGTGCACACGGCGCAAGTCGTAGGTGGCAAGATCGAGTTCGGCGAAACGCACATGTTCCTCGGCAGCAATTATTTCGTCACGGTCCGCCACGGCGCCTCGCTGTCGTATGCGCTGGCGCGCAAGAGCTGCGAGCAGAATCGCGAATTGCTGTCGCTGGGCCCCAGTTACGCCCTGTATGCAGTGCTCGACTTCATCGTCGACAACTTCATGCCGATCGTCGATACATTCAAGCAGGAGTTGCACGAACTCGAACAGGAAATCTTCGAGGACACTTTCAAGCGCGCAGTCATCGAACGACTGTATCTTCTCAAGCGCGAACTGGTGACGCTGCGCCTGGCGGTATCGCCGCTGCAAGACATTCTCAACCAGCTCGTCCGGCTGCACGGCGGCCTGATCCGTGAGGAAATTCGCCCGTATCTGCGCGACGTGTTCGATCACGCCGCCAGGATCAGCGACATGACGAATACCATGGGCGAGCTGCTCACGGCCGCGATGTCGGTCAACCTTGCCATGGTCAACGTCGGTCAGAACGAAGTCGTCAAGCGGCTCGCGGGCTGGGCCGCGCTGCTCGCCGCACCGACGCTGATCGCGAGTTGGTACGGCATGAATTTCCACCATATGCCCGAACTCGACAAGCCCTACGCCTACCCGCTGCTGATAACCCTGACGGTAGCGATCTGCGTCGGCCTGTTCGTTTGGTTGCGTCGGATCAAGTGGCTGTGAGACCACGCTTTTTCCACCCGTTTGCCGGCACTCTTCGGCCGCCGGCGCTGTCTACGACTAAAGGCTAATGCGCCATGTGCGCTTGCGTCTTGACCGCACCGGCATCGGCGCGGGACGCTTGCAGGGCTGCACGCGATCCTTGCGGATCGCTTACATTCTAGAAAGCGGCCACTTCAAGGCCGTCCATTCCGACTTCGCGGAGGAGTCCAAATGAATTCGCTGGCTAGCAAACTGATGTGGGTCGCGGTCGCGGCGGTCGGCGCGATCTGCCTCGGCGTGATCGCCCTTGAGCGCGGAGAAAGCATCAGCGCCATCTGGCTGGTCGTCGCCGCCCTGTGCGTGTTCTCGATCGGCTATCGGTTCTACTCGAAGTTCATCGCCGACAAGGTCCTGCGCCTCGACCCCACGCGGGCGACGCCGGCCGTGCTGCGCAACGACGGCCTCGACTATGTGCCGACCGACAAGTGGATCGTCTACGGCCATCACTTCGCCGCGATCGCCGGCGCCGGCCCGCTGGTCGGCCCCGTGCTGGCCGCGCAGATGGGCTACCTGCCCGGCACGATGTGGATCCTGTTCGGCGTCATCTTCGCCGGCGCCGTGCAGGACTTCATGGTGCTCGGCCTGTCGCTGCGCCGCGACGGCCGTTCACTCGGCCACATGCTGCGCGCCGAACTCGGCAATACGGCCGGCGTGATCTGCATGATCGGCGTGCTCGCGCTGATGATGATCGTGCTGGCGGTGCTCGCGCTGGTCGTCGTCAAGGCGCTCGCAATCAGCCCGTGGGGAACGTTCACGGTCGCCTGCACGATTCCGATCGCACTTTTCATGGGCGTGTACTTGCGCTACTTCCGCCCCGGCCGCGTGCTCGAGGTATCGATTATCGGCCTCGTGCTGCTGCTCCTGTCGATCTGGTACGGTGGCCAGGTATCGCTCGATCCGGAGATGGCGAAGCACTTCACGTTCGGCCCCGGCCAGTTGGCCTGGCTGCTGATCGGCTACGGGTTCTTTGCCTCGGTGCTGCCGGTCTGGCTGCTGCTCGCGCCGCGCGACTACCTGTCGACGTTCCTGAAGATCGGCACGATCGCGTTGCTCGCGCTCGCGATCTTCTTCGCCGCGCCACACATGCAGATGCCGGCGGTGACGAAGTTCATCGACGGTACCGGCCCGGTGTTCCAGGGCAACCTGTTCCCGTTCCTTTTCATCACGATCGCATGCGGCGCAGTCTCCGGCTGGCATTCGATGATCTCGTCCGGCACGACGCCGAAGCTGCTCAGCAACGAGGGCGAGGCACGCATGGTCGGCTACGGCGGTATGCTGACTGAGGCATTCGTCGCGATCATGGCGCTGATTGCCGCAAGCGCGCTGCAGCCCGGTGTCTATTTCGCGATGAACTCGCCGACCGCGCTGATCGGCGCCGATGTGCAGAGCGCGGCGGCAGCGATCAGCCAGTGGGGTTTCGTCGTCACGCCTGACCAGCTCACGCAGACCGCGAAGGACATCGGCGAAACCACGATCCTGGCGCGAGCCGGCGGCGCACCGACCCTCGCGGTCGGCATGGCGCAACTGCTGCATTCGATGATACCGAGCGCAAACCTGATGGCGTTCTGGTACCACTACGCGATCCTGTTCGAAGCGCTGTTCATCCTGACCACCGTCGATGCGGGCACGCGCGTCGCCCGCTTCATGATCCAGGAACTGGCTGGCCTTGCGGTGCCGGCGCTGAAGAAAACCGAGTCGTGGATCGGCAACGTCGTCGGCTCCGGCATCTGTGTTTCGCTCTGGGGCTACGTCCTCTATCAGGGCGCGGTCGACCCGCTTGGCGGCATCAATTCGCTGTGGCCGCTGTTCGGCATCGCCAACCAGATGCTGGCCGCGATCGCGCTGACGCTGTGCCTCGTCGTGGTGGTCAAGAAGAAGCTCGAGATCTATGCGTGGGTGCCGGGCTTGCCGGCGCTATGGCTAGTGATCTGCACGATGACGGCGGCCTGGGTGAAGATGACCGATCCGAAGATCGGCTTCCCGGCGATCGCCGCGAAATATGCCGATGCAGTTGCGCAAAACAAGCTGTTGGCTCCGGCCAAATCGGCCGACGAGATGCAGCGCATCATCTTCAACAACCAGCTCGATGCGGCGCTCACCGCGATGTTCATGCTGCTCGTCGTCGCCACGGTGATTTTCGGCGTCCGCGCCATCATGCAGGCCCGCGCGGCAGCGCAGCCGACCGCCAATGAAGAACCGTATATCGCCCTGGGTTCGGTTGGCGCCCACTAGACGGAGCACAGCGATGAGCACACTGGCACAGGCGCAGTCGACACTGCGCCACTTCTGGCGACAGGCCGTGCGCACGGCACGCCTGTCGATCGGCGTGGCGGACTACGACACCTACGTCCGCCACCTGCGCAGCCATCATCCGGAGCGCACGGTGCCGAGCTATGAGGAGTTCTTCGAGCAATGCCAGCAGGCGCGCTACAAGAACGGCGGCAATCGCGGCTGCTGCTGACCGAAGAATAGCTTCAGAATGCCGTCGTCCCCGCGAAAGCGGGGATCCATGTTGATCTTGCTTTCGGACCCCGATCAAAAATCAAAATGGATTCCCGCTTTCGCGGGAATGACGATATTTTGTATTGGCGTCACAGATCGAAGCTGACGCCGATCCAGCCCGCGCGCGGCGCGCCGGGGCTGAGCAGGCGCGGATCGGTGAATTGCGGCAGCACCGGGGTGGCATCGCCGATCACGCCAAAATCGGAATAGCGTCGATCGAAGATGTTCTGCAGCCGCACGTAGGTCGAAAAATGCTCGCCGAAGCGATACACGCCGCGCAGGTTGACGATGACGAAGCCGCCGATCGGCGCAAGCTGGTTGGCCTCGTCGCCGCGCAGGTATTGCGCCGAGTTGTATACAAAATCGCCGCCCACTGACAAGCTCGAGTTGACGGCATAGTCCGCGCCGAGCTTGACCGTGTGCTGGGGCAGTCCCGGCAGGCGGTCGCCTTTTTCGACGGCGATCAGGCCCGTATCCGGATCGGCATCCGGATGGTTGGCGCTGATCTCGGTGAACGACGTGAGGTAGCGCGCGTCGAGGTGGGTGTAATTGACGAACCAGTCGAGACGCTTCTCGAAAGCCTTGCCTGAGAGCGAGGTCTCGATCCCCTGGCGGCGCGTATTGCCGATGTTGGCGAAGAATCCTTCGTTCGATTGGGCGCCGCCGGTGGCCTGGAATTCGATATCGTCGACATTGGTCGTGCGGAAAAAGCCCGCTTTCCAGCGCGTCGTGCCGAACCAGCCGCCGTCGAAGCTGCCGCGCAAGCCGGCTTCCCAGTTCTTGGCCACGACCTGCTTCAACGGCGGATCGGCGACGAATTCGTTCGGCAGCTTGCACGGCGCGTCGGGGCTCGAACACGCCAGTTCGACCGCGGTCGGCGCGCGTGTCGATTCGCTGTAGCCGCCGTACAGGTTCGTCGCCTGCGTCCATTGCCAGGTCATGCCGAGCGCCGGGTTGAAGCGCGAAAAGCGATGCTCGCCGTTGAGGTCGGGATCCGTGCCGGCGGTGTCCTGGATTACCGAATGCGTGTGGTTGTAACGCGCCGACGCGGTCAGCGCCAGACGATCGGTAAGGCTCACGGTGTCGGTCGCATACGCGCCGATATTGACGTTGTAGGCGTACACGCTCAGTGCATCGGCCGGCACGAAGACGCCGGAGTTCGCCGAGGTGATCGAGCTCAGCGGCAGATCCGGGTCGACGATCAGGTTGGCCAGTTCGAGCAGGGCGGTGTAGCCGACGCGGCCGTGGTCGTAATCCAAGCCCGCGGCGAACTGGTTGCGCAAGCCGAACAGCGATGCCTTCTCGACCCATTGCAGCGACCCGCCGTAACTGAGCTGCTTGCGCACGCCGATATTGTTGATCGCATCGAAGGTCGAGGCGACGCGGCCGCCGGACTGATCGATCAGCGGCGATCCGTCATCGCCGTCGCAAAGATAGGCGGCATCGTCAGCACAGACGGCGAAATCGCTGGCATCGCCATTGTAGGAGCGCGTATTGACCTGGCGTTCGAACAGCGTAGCCGACAAAGTCGAACCGGCGTCGAATTTCCAGCTGCCCTGCAGGCTGATGCGGCTGTAATAGTTCTGCGTCCGGTCCGGCGCCGTGAACACGCTCTCCGGGCGAATCGCCAGCGCCTCGATCGGCGATGCGCCGTTGCCGTTCAATTTCGTTTCCGCATGGGCCAGTTGCAGGTCGAGTGAGCCCTTGTCGCTGCGCCCGCTGAAGTTGCCGAGGAAGCCGGTCGCGTTGGAGTTCGAATAGTCGCGCCAGCCGGTTTCCTCGAAATGGTTTGCGAGCAGGTAATAGCCCCAGGTGCCGTTGTTGGCGCCACCCTGCACCGTGCTCTCCGTGCGGCCGAACGAGCCGCCGGAGACTTCCGCATGCATGCCGGGATCGGTGAAGCCGTTCTTGCTGCGGATGTCGATCGCACCACCGAGCGTATTCAGACCATACACCGGGTTGGCGCCGGAAATGACCGACATCGTCGAGATCAATTCCTCCGGAATCAGGTCCCAGTTGACGCTGTCACCAAACACCTCGTTGACGCGCACGCCGTCGAGATACACCGACACGCCCTGCGAACCGCCGAGCAGCGGCGACGCAGTGAAGCCGCGGAACTGCAGGTTCGGCTGCAATGGATTGGCGGTCGCCGAATTTATCGTCACTCCGGTCATGTTGCGGTTCATGTAGTCGGTGATGCTCAATGTCTGAGTGCGGTCGAGTTCGCCGCTCGTCGTCGACTGCACGTTGTACGGGATCATCGTTTCGGGCAGGTCCGCGCCCTGTTGCGGTGTGATGGCGATGACGTGGATCGTGCCGAGTTCGGCTTCGTCCGCGTCCTGCTTGGATTGCACATCGGGCTGGCCGGTCGCACCGGTGCCCGCGTCGGCTGCGCACAATGCCGGAATCGGCAACGCCAAACCAATCGCCGCCGCCAGCACGCCGATGGCGATGCGCGTTCTCCCCTGTCGATCGTTCATCGAGCCGATGACCCCACTGGCGATTGCATCGTGATTGCAGCGTGTTTACCTCATCGTTGGCGCATGCGCGATCCGTCGCGGTGCATCGGGACGCGGTCCCGGCCCCGCGCGGGAGAATTTCCCGGCGGACGAGGCAACCTGTGTCAATCCGGAATCAGATTGCGCAACTCGGCAAGCGGTGATCTTGTGCAGACTCGGGCGCGCGCGAAGTGGTGCGCGGAAACGATAATCGCGAAAGTCGGCTTCGTTCCCTCGCCCGTGTCAGGCAAACGTCGCGGCGAGTCGCAATCCCGGGCGCTGCGGTGAACCTTGCGCGGGCCCGATCTCGAGATCGCTGCCGAAGGCCCACGCCCTTTCGCGCATTCCAGCGAGTCCGTTGCCCAGTTGGACGCCGCCCGCGACATCGACGATGCCGGCGCCGTCGTCCTCGACCGACCAGAGCACCCGGCCGTCGGCCTCGCTTTCCAGCGTCACCGCAACGCGCGTCGCCTGCGCGTGGCGCACGCTGTTGGTCAGCGCTTCCTGTGTGAGGCGATAAACGGTAAGCGCCAGGTCATCCGCAATCGATGCATCGGCAATCGCGCAACGCAGCGAAAAATGCGTCTGTTCGCCGAGGCGATCGTTCCAGCTACGCACGAGGTCCGCCATGAGCCTTGGCAGCGACGCGGCAAAGCCCGATGCACGCGCCTCGAGCGGCCGCAGGCGTGACAACAGCTCGCGGATGTCCAGCTGCAGCCGCTCGCAGTGGCCTGCCATGCCCTGCAGCACGTCCTGCAGCGGCGGCTGCTCGATGGTCCTGCGCGTGAGCCAGCTGATATCGGCACGCATCGCGGTGAGGCGCTGGCCGAATTCGTCGTGCAGCTCGCGCGAAAGCCGCGTGCGCTCGTCTTCCTGCGAGGACACCAACTTCAGGCTCAACGCCCGCCGCTGCTCCTGCGCCGTCGTCAGCGAGGCGGCCATGTGGTTCAGTGCGTGACCGATCGCATCGGCCTCGGCGAACGGCAGCGGTGGCAGGCGATGGGAAAGGTCGTTGCGCTGGAACCGGTCGATCGCGCTCAGAATCGGCGTCATGGGCGCCAGGGCGCGGCGCAGTGTCCAGTACAGGGCCAGCACGATCGCACCGGCATAGCCGAGCAGGACGAGCAGCATGCCGAGAAGATTGTCGAGCGCCTCCTGTTGTTCGCTCGCCGGATTCAGCGACAGCGACGCAAGGAACCTGCGCCCGTCGTCGCGCTGCAGCAGCCACGGCGCGGAAGGATCGAGTTGCGGCGACGGCATGCCCGGGGCAATCGAGGCAAATGCGCGCTGCAGCAGCGTCGGCGGTTCCTCCGCACTCGGCTCAACGAGCACGCGGCCGTCGCCGTCGCTCAGCGAGAAGCGCACGTGGCGCAGGTTCTTCGACGAGTTGATCCGGCGCAGCGTCTGCAGGTTCGCCTCGATGTCCACAGCCGGTCCGTTTTCCAGCGCATACAGGTATTCGAACAGGCGCACTTCGTCGGCCGCGCCGCGTTCCTCGCGCTTGACGTCGAATTGCGCACGCCACAGCGCAAGACCCAATGCGGCGAGCAGGATCACGATGCTGATGACGATGATGCGCCGGACGATGTAGCGAGACATGTTCATCGGTCGATTCCTGACTGCAATCTGACAACGATAGCGCAAGCGACGGAGAGACCAGTGGGTGTAATCTCCGTTTGCCCAGGAGGGACACATGGGGCTGTTCCAAACCACGCGCTGGAGCTTGGTCCTGCAAACGCGCGACGCCAACGCGCGTCACGCATTGGAAGAATTGTGCCGCAGCTACCGTGGCCCCGTGCTGACCTATGTTCGGCGCTCGGTCTCTCGAGCTGGCGATGCCGAAGACTTGACCCAGGCTTTCTTCGAGCGACTGTTGGCGCATCGGGCCTATGAGCAGGCGGACCCCGCCCGCGGCAGTTTTCGTGCTTTTCTGTTGACCGCGCTGCGCCGCTTTCTGATAAACGCCGAAGCGTTCAATCGCGCGACCAAACGTGGCGGCGGGAGTGAGCCAGTTCCGCTGTTTGAGTGGAGCGACGTCGGAGAAATGGAGCCGGATGCCTTGGTTACTGACGAGTCTCCGGAAACAGCGTTCGATCGCTCGTTTGCCTTGGCTGTTCTGCGCAGGGCGATGGTTCAACTCCAGGCGGAAGCGGCAACGGCGGGGAAAGCCGACCAATTTGCCACTCTCAAAGGCTTTCTCAGCGAGGAACCGGGCGCAGCCGACTATGTGGAACTGGCGCAGCGTCTTGGCATGCGTGCCAACACGGTGGCTGTTACCGTGCACCGCCTGCGTCAACGTCTGCGCACGCTGGTTCGCTCCGAACTCGACGATACCTCAGACAACGCGCAAACGTCCGCGGCGGAATACGCGCACCTGCGTCGGGCTATGGCCAAGACGGTTCCTGAGAAATGACATCTGGCGTTGGCGTTTGTAATAGGTCGCGCCGCCTGCGGTACCTGCTTGTGAGCCGACGGCTTAAACGCAGTGGTTTGCCAATTCTACGAAGAGCATGGCGAGGCAACGGGACGCTTTAGCGAACGCCTCCGCAATGGATCCAGGGCACGGGGAACAGTTATGGTTGCCGGGCATTCCAGTCAAGATCGCTTCGCTACATCGCGCTGGTCGCAAGTACTGCGGCGAGACACGCCGGACAAGGCTGGCGCGCGAGATGCGCTCGCTGAATTAAGCGCCCGCTATCGTTACCCAGTGTACGCCTACCTACGCCGCAGCGGACACCCTCCTGCCGGCGTTAGCCTGTTGACCGAGCATTTCCTAAACGAGCTGAAGACTGAATTGCCGCTCGCCAACGCGGCGACTGCATCCGGGCAATTTCGTGCGTTCCTGCTGGTCCGCCTGCACGCGTTTCTGATCAGGCCACCACAGATGCGCACTTTGGCCCAGACCTCGGAAATCGACGACCTCGAGGCGCGCTATCTGATCGATCGCCTCGGCGCGATCGCTCCAGAACAAGCGTTTCAACTGTGCTATGCGCGAGAGCTGCTACAACGCGCGCGTTCGCGGCTCGCAAAGGAAGCGAACGAGGCCGGTCGCGGATCGCTGTACACAGCTCTGGAATCCTACCTCGCGCTGGAGCCGGAACCCGGTCGACTGGGACTGATTGCCGACATCCAAAATGCGAGCGCAGCGCTGGTCGCAATCGCGCTGAAGCGCTTGCGCCAGCGCTTTCGCGAGTTAGTGGATGAGGAACTCATCGAGACTGTAGGCGGCGCAACCGACCTCGAGCGTGAGCGCGAGGCTCTGTTCTCGGCATTGAGCGCACAAGCACAGTGAACGCCGATCCGACCAACGACGCACCGTATGTCCCGGCGTCAACAGTCTTGCCGGAGGAACTGGCGTTGGCCGCACTGGCCTTCCGGGGTTCGCGGGCCGGCAGTCTGGCGACGCAGACCAAGCATCTGGCGTGGTTACCACCGGACAGCCTAGACCTTGATCTGTCCGATCCTACTCAGTGCCTATTTGGCGATTACAAGCTCGTGGAAAAATTGGGTCAAGGCGGCATGGGTGTGGTTTACCGCGCACAGCAGCTCGGGCTCGACCGCGAAGTGGCAATCAAATTGCTCAGCGCCGGTCCTTGGGCGGCACCGGACTTCGTCATGCGCTTTCGCGCCGAAGCGCAGAGCGCCGCGCGCATGCAACACCCGAATATCGTACCGATCTACGAGATCGGCGCACATGATGAACTCGTGTTCTACTCGATGCGCCTGGTGCGCGGCCCGAACCTGGCACAGTTCGTGGCCAAGCATGGCGCGTGCGATCCACGGCAGGCGGCGATGGATCTGCGCACCATCGCCGAGGCTGTGCACTACGCGCACCAGCTCGGCGTGCTGCATCTGGATCTCAAGCCCGACAATATCCTGATCGACGAGCGCGGCTGGCCACAGGTTGCCGACTTTGGCTTGGCGCGCCGTCTCGACCACACGCTCTCCGCCGAGATCGAAGAGATCTCCGGCACGCCGAGCTACATGGCGCCGGAGCAGGCGACGGTCGGCAAGCGCCTGCTGACACCGGCGACCGACATCTACGGTCTCGGCGCCATCTTCTACGAAATGTTGACCGGCATTCCGCCATTCAAGGATGCAAGCCCGTTCGAAACACTCAAACAGGTGCGAGAACTCGCACCGCGCGCACCCCGCGAGCTTCGCGCGGAAATTCCCCGCGATCTCGAAGCGATCTGCCTGAAGTGCTTGGCCAAGAACGTCGACCGGCGCTACGCCAGCGCGCGCGAACTTGCCGAAGACCTTATGCGCTACCTGGATCGTCGTCCGGTGCAGGCTCGGCCGCTATCGTCGCCAGCGCGCGCGTGGCGAGCAGCGCGACGCGAGCCGAAGCTTGCCACCGCGCTTGCGACAGCCGTCCTTATATTGATCTCGGGGCTCATAGTCAGCAGCTTGCAGTGGCGGCGTGCCGACGACAACGCGAGCAATGCACGCAGCACGCTGTGGCAGGCGCGGCGCGATGCCGCCCGCACGGCCTTCGATTCGGGCGACTGGTTCAATGGGCTGCCGGGACTGGCAGCCAATATCGCCGAGCAGGAGGGCAACGGAGTTGATGCGGCGCTCGATCGCGTGCGCCTAGGTTTGGCGCTCGGCAGCGGCCCGCGTCTGGTCGATCAGCTGAGATTCGAAGATGGCGCCGTCCTCCCACTGACATTGAGCCCGGATGGCACGCTGCTGCTCGCCTGCGGGGCGCATCTGTCGGTGATGTACGAGGTGGCGACCGGCGCGCAGCGCTGGAGCATCAAGAATGATTCTGCACCGTGGGAGGCGCAATTCGAGAGCGATGGAGAGGTCGTTCAGATCACTGCTTCGTTGCCAGACGAGCGTATCAATGGGCAAACGAAATGGACGCGGCGCTTTCGTGCCCGCGATGGTGTGGAGTTGCTCCCAGGGCAGGATCTCGGCAATCCCACCTATCTGCGCTACAGCAGGAATGGTCGCTATGCACTGGCTGGCCGTGGCGATCCGAAGACGGAGTTGCGCCAGATGCAGCTCTGGCAAACAGATTCGTGGCAACCGGTCAGCCCTCGGCGCTGGCTGCCGCGCGGCTACACGGAACTCAGCGACGACGGAAGCCGGATCTACTTGCAACGTTTCGGCATGCGCGTCGTCGACGTGCTCGACGCGAAAACCCTGGCTACACGGCTGACGACAATCGCACCTGGCAAGAGCAGCTTCAATTCCCACGGGTTCAGTCCTGACGGTCGCTGGTTCGCCAACGGCTACGACAACGGCCGCGTCGAGCTGCTCGATACGAGGACGTTGAAGCTGGTCGAGCTGCCGCGCTCATTTTCCAACCGGGTCAACATGATCTCATTCAGCGAAGACTCGGCGTGGATGGCGGCCGGCAGCCGCGACGGCGATATCAGGATCTGGGATACGACGACAGGCCAAAGTGCCACTGCGCCCGTGCGCTCGGGAGCCGAGGTGGCGGGCGACCTCCAGATCGATCGCCGCGCGCAGCTGCTCCTCGACTGGGCTCATGGCATGAGCATCTGGTCTCTGCCGCCCACGCCCAGTGAGTTCGCTCTACCGGTGACGATCGGGCCGCGCATGGTGATCAATCAGCATTTTGACATGGGTACGCTAAGCGTGCGAGGCGGCTGGCTCGCGACACAGAACGACGATAGCGGGGACCTGCGCATCTGGCGGTTGCCGCAATCGAACTTGCGGCACGCGCATGCGGCACCGTTGCATGGCCCCGATCTGGTGTTCGACGGAACGCATCTCGTCGCGGTTGACGGCGCTCGCGTCAGTATCGTCGATGCCTGGAGTGAACGGCCATCCGCGCCGCCACTGCAGCATCCGCAACCGGTCAGCTTTGCCGAACTGAGCACCGATGGCGCTACCTTGGTGGCCGTCAGCGGTCGCGAACTTTTTGCCTGGGACTGGCGTGCGAATCAGGCGCGCTTTGCACCGATCGTTCTAGCAAATTCACCGCAACGAGTCGTGATGAACCCAGCCGCAACTTCGGTACTCGTTGCCTACACCGAGTACCGCGATGAGCGCATGGTCGAAATCGCTCAGGCATTCGGATTGACCGACGGAAAAGCGCTCGCGCCCGCAGTGGCGCTACCCGGACCCCTCCGCGGCCTGCGCTTCAGCGCCGACGGCGGCCGCCTCGTCTATTGGCGTGGCAACGAAGTGACCGTCTGCGATGCGCGCACCCTGCTGCCGCTGCACGATCCCTTTCGCCTTGGCGACGCCGCGAAGCCGGTTTTCGACGGGCGCATCGACCCAACCGGAACGCTCCTGGCTACGACTCAAGCTGATCAGTCGCCGTTCTGGCGTCTGGATCCGATCAGCGGCAGCGTGCTCGCGCAGATAACCATTGATACCCAGCGCGCGCCGGTGTTGGCCGTCACGCATGACGGCAAGCGGATCGCGGCGGCATCGAGCACGGGCACGTTCGTTCTGCACGAAAGTGCAAAGCCGCGCTTTTTGACATTGCCGGAAGGAGTATCGCCCGCGGATAACACAGCCGCGTACAGTCCCGACGATCGCCTGGTCGCCATCGGCATCAAGGATGGCGTGCAGATATTCGACGCCGCCACCGGCGAGCGCATCGGTCCGCCACTGCGCGTCGCCTTGGACATGCACGATGGCCTGATCCAGCTCGCGTTCGCAGCGGACGGCGAGAGTGTCCTGGCGCGTACCGTGTTCGGGCATTGGCTGTTATGGCGAGTTGCGCCGGACAGGCGTCCCGCGGACGAGATCGCGCGCGAGATCGATATCCTCGGCTACATGCATGGCGAAGCGGACATGGGTGCGCTTGACTCAAGCACGCGTGCCTGGCTGCGATCTCATGACCCGGGCCCACCGCCTTCCGGGGACAGCGATGCCGCCCCCTCGGATCCGAACACAAAGTCGCCACCACGCGATCCAGCGACGCGCGCCGAACTGCTCGATCTGTCGCCCTACTACACCTCGATTGCCGGCGGCGATTTTCGATTGATCAAGATCTTCGATCTGCACCAGATGCCGTTGGGCGTGCAGCGTCTGCTCGGCGTGGACTTCGACATTCGCGGCCGGGTGCAACTGGCGGCCCCGACTTACTCCATGCTGGCACAGGAGTTTCCACAGCGCTTGCATGGCATTGCCTTGCCAGCCGAAGTCGCCGCACTGGACTTGCTGGTCGGTGACTACTTTCCTCTGGATGCGGGGGAAGTCGCCGCCGAAGCGGTGCTGACGTATCGCGACGGCGGTGTCTTGCGATTACCGCTGAGCTTTCGAACAGGCCCGACCGACATCGCAGAGCCGATCGAGCAGCCGCAAAAGGGCGAAGCGATGACCGATCACGTGGCCCCCGCCGCTTGGCTCGGTGCGGGCTTCTACACCGAGCGTTGGGGCAGCCAACCGCAACGGCTCTATCTCGAACGGCTCGTCAATCCGCAGCCGAAGCGAAAACTCAAGAGTTTTTCGTTGGTCGCCTATCGCGCGCTGTTCCTGGTCGCCGCGACCGCAGAGCGGCCGAATCTATAGGGAATTGGTCATGAATGGATTCGGATTCAGAATATTGAGTGTCTTGATCGCAGCAAGCATTGCGTCGTCCGTGCGTGCAGCGGAATCATCGGCGCAAACCGACCTGACTATACCGGTCCCTGCCCCAGATCAACCCACGGGTACCGCCGCCGGCGCGCCACAGCAACTAGGAGAAATCGAAGTACTCGGCTCGCACGTGCCGAGGCCCGATGTCGAGACGGCCGACCCGGTAGTCGTGGTTGATCGGGCCACGATCGAGCGGTTGGGCTATACGCAGGTCGGCGACATCATCCAGCAGTTAACCTTCATGGGCTCGTCGTTGAACCGCCGTGTCAACAACGGCTCTGACGGCACCGTCCAGGTGAATCTGCGCTACTTGGGTCCGCAGCGCACGCTGGTACTCGTCAATGGGCAGCGCTGGAGCGCAGACGCGTTCGGCGTCAGCGACGTCGGCACGATTCCGGTTTCCGCCGTTGATCGCATCGAGGTATTGCTCGACGGTGCCTCGGCGGTATACGGTGCCGATGCGATCGTCGGCGTGATCAACATCATCACGCGCGACCGTTTCGATGGCAGCGAAGCGACCTTGCACTACGGCGAATTCCAGCAGGGTGACGGCGCACAGCAGTCCTATGAGTTCACAACCGGCATCAACGGCCAGCGCGGTTCGTTACTGCTCAACGTTTCGTACGCGCGAGACAGTCCGGTATTTGCAGGCAAGCGCGCGATTTCGGCGTGTCCGGTTGTCGGTGCGCCCTGCAATGACCTCCTGAACGCTGGCTTTCCTTTCTCCCAGGACGACGAGGGCGCTGCGCGCGCGACGCCAGCGGGCTTTTTCAACCTGGGTAATGGGAATCTCTACACACTCATTTCTGGTCGCAACGGTACGTCGCCAACAGATTTCCGCCCGTTTGATCCGCAAACGGATGGTTACAACTACCAACCGTTCAATTATCTGCAAACCCCGTCGCAGCGCACCGGCGTTTTCTTGCAAGGGCATTACGCGCTGACTAACACCATCGATTTTCAAGGCCTGTTGTTGTTTGATCGACGCGAGTCGAACCAACTAATTGCGCCGTTGCCATTGGCTCTCTACGATCCATCCGCATTCAACGACGTCGGTTCCGGCGACTTCGTCTCGAAGCAAAATGTATACAACCCCTTCGGCATCGACGTTCCAAGAATCCTCCGCCGACTCGTCGAGGCGCCCGGCAGGCGACATTCGCAAGATGTGGATACGTGGTTCGGAAGCGGCGCGCTTTCCGGCTTGTTTGATGCCTGGGGTCACGAGGCACATTGGAATGTTGCGGCCGGCGTGAACCGCGTCGACGAAACCGAAACCGATGTCGGCGAGGCCGATCTGCGTCGCGTCGAGTTGGCAGCGGGACCATCGTTTCGCGACGCTGCCGGCACGGCGCGTTGTGGTACGCCGGACGCGGTCATCGCCGATTGCGTGCCGTTGAACGTGTTCGGCGGCCCCGGCTCGATCACGTCGGAAATGCTCAAGTACATTCTCTACACCGGCGTTGGCACGCAAGCTTCGCGGCGCACCGATGTGGTCGCGAACATCGGGATGGACCTGGCGCAACTTCCGGCGGGACCGCTGGGTGTCTCGCTCGGCTACGAATTTCGGCGCGACTCGAGCTTTGTCAAACCGGATCCCGTCCAGCTCGCGGGTTTCACAGTTGATGGAACGTCCCTGAACGGTCCGCTCAGCGGCAGTACCAGGGCCAATGAACTTTATCTGGAATTCAATATGCCGGTGCTGAAGGAGCAACCCTTTGCACGAGCGCTTGACCTGACCCTCGCCGAGCGCGTCTCGCGTTACGACACTTTCGGCAGCACCGCGAATGGCAAGTTCAATCTGCGCTGGAAGCCGATCGACGATCTGCTCGTGCGCGCAAGCTACGCACAAGGATTCCACGCGCCTTCGGTCGGTCAATTGTTTCAGGGCCAGACTGACACCCCGAGTGCCGTTACTGATCCATGCGCGGCGGCTTTGAACCCGACCGGTGTGGTCGCGGCGAATTGCGCCATCGACGGCGTGCCGGCCGGGTTTAATCCGCCAGATGGCCCCAACACGCACGTGATCACGGGCGCAAATGCTGCGCTGCAGCCCGAGACGTCGACGACCAAGGCATTGGGCATGGTCTACAGCCCAAGCGCAGTGCCGGGACTCGATGTGTACCTGGATTGGTACGACCTTGTGTTGCATCACACGATTGGCGCCTATGGGAACGATACGGATCTGTCCTCCACCTTCATCATCGACTCGTGCTACCTGGCGCCACGCACGAGCCCTACACCGTTCTCCGGTCCATTCTGCAACTACCTGCAACGGGATTCGACAGGCCTGATCACGAGAGTTCTGGCGGTGCTGCAGAACCAGGGCGATTACCAGCAACAGGGCTACGAGTTGCACCTGCAATACCGCCGCGAGACTTCATGGGGTCGCTTCACGCTCGACTCCGAAAGCAGCTATCTGGCACGCTACACACAGGCTAGCGTTCCAAATGTCGACGCCGGTGACGCGTTGCAATTTTCCACAATTTCAGTACCGGGAAAGTATTTGGGGGAGCAGGCGGCCTACTGGCGGTTGCGCAGCAATCTTAGCGTGGACTGGCAGCGCAACGACTGGGGCGCTACTGCGGTGACGCGGTACTACCCGGCTCTGCTTGAAGGTTGCCCGGAAGGCTTTATGGGTACTGCAGCTGAAGGGCTGTGCAAACATCTACCTTATGTCGATCCACTCTTCCAGAGCGAACTGGTAAATCGTCTCGGCTCTCGCTGGTACCTGGATCTGCAAGCACGCTGGGATACGTCGTGGCACGCGCGCATGACGCTCGGACTACAAAACGCCACCAACCGCGATCCGCCGGCAGCGTATTCCTCCGGCAATCGGGTTGACCCGGCCTATCCGACGCCGGGGCGCTTCTGGTACCTCGAGTACCGTCAGAGTTTCTGATATCTGCCGGGCGACCAGTAGCATCAGATTGGGTCTTGTCAGGGTTCGACCAGGTTCTGGCGCAACGCGATGCGCACGAGCTCGATATCGCTGGCGACGCCGAGCTTCTGCTTGATCGACGTGTGGTAGTTCGCGACGGTCTTGGCGCTGAGGTTCAGCGCGCGCGCGATATCGGCCGGCGGGCGGCCGGCGACGAGTTGGCGGAATATTTCGAATTCGCGCGTCGACAACTGCTTCAGCGGGTCGTCCTGGCCGGCGAATCGCGACAGCGCCAGAGCATTCGCGACATCTGAACTCAGGAACAGTTTTCCGGCGGCCACCTCGTACACGGCCTTGACCAGGATCTCCGGCGCGCTGCTCTTGGTCACGTATCCGCGCGCGCCGGCGTCCATCGCGCGTTCGGCCATGGCCGCATCGTCGTGCATGCTGAAGATGATGATGCGCGCGTCGGGGTCACGCGCGAACAGGCGCTGCATGAGGGCCAGGCCGCTGGTGTCCGGCATCGAGATATCGAGCACGAGCACGTCCGGTCGGTGCTCGATGTAGCCACGATAGGCCAGCTCGCCGGTTTCCGCTTCGGCGACGACCTCGATGTTGGGATATTCCTCGAGCAGGCGGCGAAAACCCGAACGTACGATCGCATGGTCGTCGACGAGCATGACCCGGGTCCGAGGCCGGTTCATCGATGGGTCTTGTGGACGCTTGGCATGGGCAGAATCATCGCATGCGAATCCGGCGCCCGCGCATGCGGCACAGGAAATTTTCACGTCCAGCCGCATCGTGCGGCCCGCGACGCGAATCGAACCGGATACACTAAACGGCGACTGACGACGACCCGCGCAGCGAATGCAGCAACGAACGAACCGCGTCTTCGGTTGTCCGAGAGAATAATCGCGCTTCCCGAAATCTGCCTGCCGAGGTCACTTGCATGAATGTCACGCCACGCCGCTCGATCGATATCCTCATCCTGACGGCTCTGGCGCTGATGCCGTGGAGCAGTGCCGGAGCTGCCGCGCACGCCTACGTGGCGAATCAGGAAAACGGCACTCTTTCGATCATCGACACGGGCACCGACGAGGTCGTGCGCACGATTCCGGAGCATGGCAGGATCGGCCAGAAGATCCAGGCCGTGGTCACCGATCCGGCGGAAAAGACCGCGTTCGTCGTCGATGCCGAAGGCAACGCGCTGGTCACGGTTGACCTGGCGTCCGGCGAGGTCCGGCAGCGCATCGCCGTCGGCCGGAGTCCGGAGGGTGCATCGTTGTCGCCCTCGGGAAAGGCGATCGCTGTGTGCATCGAGGACGACAATGAAGTCGCCATGGTCGACGTGGCGAGCGCAGCCGTCACGCGCAAGATTCCGACGCAGGGCAAGAATCCGGAGCATTGCGTGTTCACGCCGGACGAGCGCTGGCTGATAACGACCAACGAGAACTCGAACGACATCGACATCATCGATTTGAAGGCAGGCAAGTCGATCGCGAAGATTCCGACTTCCGGGCATCCGCGCGGGGTTGCCTTGCTGCCCGGCAAGCAGGTCGCCTATGTTGCCCAGGAAACCTCCGGTGGCGTCGACATAATCGACCTCGTCAAACATGCCGTGACCGGTTCGATCGCGACCGGCGTGCGCCCGGCGGACGCCGTGGCGAGCCGCGACGGCAAGCGCGTGTTCGTTGCCAATGGCGGCGAAGGCACCGTTTCGGCGATCGATGTGGCCAGCGGCAAGGTGTCGGGCTCCGCGACTGTCGGCAAGCGTGCCTGGAACATGGCGCTGTCGCCTGACGGCAGCAAGTTGTATACGGCCAATGGACGATCGAACAGCGTCAGTGTCATAGACACGGCGACGTTCACGACGATCAAATCCATCCCGGTCGGCGGGCTGCCCTGGGGAGTGTGGATCCGCACGCCGAAATAGGACGCTCCATCGGCGGCCGCACAAACCGCACAAACCTGGCCGCACGAAAAATTTACTCCGCGATACATTTGTACGTCGACGGCCGGCTGCGCCGGTTTCGATACACCCTGCTGCACACGAGGCGCACTGTTCCATGCAGCCGGGCGGTGCAATCGCGGCAAATCCGCCGATGCACCCCGGCTTTTCCGCGCCGCCATGCGGTTTCCACCATGTATTACAACGCTTGCAGCGGACCCGTGCCGCACGCTCCAACGCGCCGCTCTCGATGGCACTGCCCTTGCTTACTCGGTCGATCAGGAGTCGATTCCTGACTGGTGTTTGTGCGAGTAGAGGTCTACGTTGTTGCAACAAGAACAATAGGCGGCACGAGCCACGCAGCCGTCGAGAGCACTTCCATAGTCACAACAGCAATACACAGCGGAGGGATAATAATGAAAGGCTCAAACGATTCACCGCGCAGCACTCAGCGGGGGGCGCGAAGCACGAAGCGCTCCTTGTCGCTGATGATGCTCGCCGCCGTCACGACCCTGCTGGCAGCGCTTCCGGCATTCGCCGGATCCGACGCCGAGCAGTTCGCACGCTTC
The DNA here is from genome assembly GCA_963738115.1 of uncultured Gammaproteobacteria bacterium. Classification (GTDB taxonomy): domain Bacteria; phylum Pseudomonadota; class Gammaproteobacteria; order Xanthomonadales; family Rhodanobacteraceae; genus Rudaea. The sequence continues at coordinate 61,028 of CAVTVN010000001.1, forward strand.
AAGGATGCAAACCAGTGGGGTGCACCGGCAGGCGATCTCAACCAGACCCGTTACAGCGCGCTCAAGGACATCAACACGAGCAACGTCAAGAATCTCCAGATGTCGTGGGCGCAGTCGACCGGCGCACTGCGTGGCCATGAAGGCCAGCCGCTCGTCATTGACATGGGTGGCAAGCCGATGATGATCTTCATCAGCGGTTGTCCCGATATGTCGAAGTGCAATATCGTCCAGGCGCTGGACCTGTCCGATCCGGATCACCCGGTCCAGGTGTGGAGCTACATGAAGACGTCCGGCCGCGATGAATCCGCGGTACCGCGCGCTTGCTGCGACACGGTCAACCGTGGCGGTTCGTATGCAGACGGCAAGTTCGTGTTCGGCACCCTCGACGGCTATGTCATCGCGCTCGACGCGGCGACGGGCAAGGAAGCATGGGTCGTCAAGCACGCCCATCCCGACAAGGGCGAGACGATCACACCCGCGCCGATCATCGTGAACGACAAGGTGTTCATCGGCTTCGGCGGCGACGAATTCGCGGCCCGCGGCCGTGTCACCGCGTATGCGCTGGCCGACGGCAAGAAGGTGTGGGAGTTCTACAGCAACGGCACCGACGAAGACATCGGCATGACGCCCGACACGAACAAGGCGCATCCCGAATACGGCGTTGCCGGCAAGGAGCTCGGCAAGACCTATCCGGGTGACGAGTGGACGCGCGGCGGTGGTGCGGCTTGGGGCTGGTACGCCTACGATCCGGACCTGCACCTGGTGTACTACGGAACCGGCAACCCGGGTCTGTGGAGTCCATCGTTCCGCTGCGGCGCCAAGCCGCAGACGCAGGCCGCCTGCAACGCCGGTCCGTTCGACAACAAGTGGTCGATGTCGATCTTTGCCCGCAACGTCGATACCGGCAAGGTTGCCTGGGTATACCAGAAGACACCGTTCGACCAGTGGGACTATGACGGCATCAACGAAGTCATCCTGGTCGACAACATCAAGGACACCGGCGGCAAGGCGCACAAGGCGCTGGTCGAATTCGACCGCAACGGCTTCGCCTATGTGCTCGACCGCGCCGATGGCGGCCTGCTGCATGCGCACAAGTACGTGACGACGAACTGGGCCGAGAAGGTCGACATGAAGACCGGCCGTCCGGTCAAGGTTGCCGAGCATTCGCCGTTGCTGCCGCAGCAGAACGTGCAGGCCTGCCCGTCGGCGATGGGCGGCAAGGATCAGCAGCCGGCGTCGGTGGATCCGGCCGATCCGGCCAATTTCTATGTGCCGACGAACAACTGGTGCATGGAGTTGAATCCGCAGGAACGCTCGCACACGCAGCAGGGTACGGTATACGTGTTCGCCAACGTGTACATGTATCCCGAGAAACCGGGCGTGACCGGCAAGTTGAAGAAGTTCAACGTCGAAACCGGCAAGACGGAATGGGAGATTCCCGATCAGTATCCTAACTGGGGCGGTACGCTCACGACCGCCGGTGGCCTGGTGTTCTACGGCTCGCTCGGTGGCGACTTCCGCGCCGTCGACCGTGCCACGGGCAAGGTGCTGTGGTCGCGCAAGCTGTCGTCCGGCATCATCGGCAACCCGATCACCTACTCGGTGAAGGGCCAGCAGTACGTGTCGATCCTGGCCGGCATCGGCGGATGGATCGGCCTGCCGGTTACTGCCGGTCTGGATCTGAACGACAAGTTCGGTGCCATCGGTGCGACGGCGATGACGAAGGCTGCGGGGCTCAATCACATCCCGCAGGGCGGCACGTTGTTCACCTTCCGCATCGGCGGTTGATGACGGCAGTCCGTCCGTAGAGTAGTTCCAGACGCCCGGCGCGAACACGCCGGGCGTTTTTTTGAAGGACATCTCAGCCACATCTCGCGCGTCTCGCAGAATTCGCAAGGAAGGAGAAGTTGCTTTTGCTTTGCAGCGCTCTGCTCTACCCTCGCGGTTGGAATCTTCTGTCTTCGCTCGCGGTCTCAAGCGATAACCCGGGAGGAAATGCAGCATGAAAATCCTGATTACCCTAGGTCTGCTCGCCGGCGCGGTCGCGACTGCGCAAGCCGATGCCGCAGAAACCCTGAAACTGAAATCACTGACCGTCTGTGCCGATCCCGGCAACATGCCGCTGTCGAACCAGAAAGGCGAAGGCTTCGAGAACAAGATCGCCGAAGTACTCGGCAAGACGCTCGGCGCAAGCATCACCTACTATTGGCGGCCGTCGATCGAGCGCGGCCTGATGCGCACGACCCTGTCCGACGGCAACTGCGACGTCTGGCTCGACATGCCGTCGGACACCGAAGGCGCCTCGGTGACGACGCCGCTCTATCGCTCGACTTTCGTCTTCGTCTATCGCAACGACAAAGGCTTCGGCCAGTTCAAGACGCTGGACGATCCGCGGCTGCAGGACCTGCGCATCGGCGTATTCCAGGTTTCTGCGGTGCGCCAGGCGCTGGCGCAGCACGGCATCATGGCGAACACGGTAATTCACTATCTGAGTCACAACGGCGACCTCGTCGCGGAAAACCAACCTTCGTTCCAGGTCCAGCAAGTCGTCGACGGGCAGCTCGATATCGCCGCCGCGTGGGGGCCGATGGCTGGCTACTACAAGACGATCAAGCAGGCCCCGTTGACGATCCAGCCGGTCAATACGATCGACGACAGCGTGCCGCTGGAATTCGACATGGCCCTCGCCGTTCCGCGCGGCCGGCCGGACATCAAGGCGGCGGTCGAGGCAGCCTTGCATCAAGGCAAGGCCGACATCCGCAAGGTGCTCGACGACTATGGCGTGCCCCTGGTGAAGTGCGCCGATTGCATCATCGCCGGCGACCTGCCCTCGCATGGGCCATACAAGGAAATTGCCCTGCCGAAGGAAACCGCCTCGGCCAAACAGAAAGGCAGCGATCTTGCCCGGCTGAAGCAGTCGCTGGCCGACGGCGCGGATCCGAGCGAGGAACTGGGCAACGCCATCGTTGCCAACGACGCCGAACGCGTGCGCTACCTGCTCGACCATGGCGCCGACGCCAATGCGCATTTTGGCGACGGCTACACGCCGCTGGTCAACGCAACGCGTTTCGGCTTCAGCGGCCTCATCCCGCTGCTCCTGCAGCACAAGGCGGACGTGAACATCGTCGACATCAGCCATTGGACGCCATTGATGTATGCCGCCTGGACTGACAACGCCGATCTGGTCAAGTTGTTCGTCGGCAAGGGCGCGAAGCTCGAGACCGGCGACGAGGATGGCCTCACCGCGCTCGGCATCGCGGCGCAGAATGCAAAGACGCATGCGGCCGCGGCGCTGATAAGCGCGGGCGCCGATGTCAATCGCCCCGTCGGCAAGGGCGGCTACACGCCCTTGATGCTCGCTGCGGCCGGCGGCTCGGAGGAAATGACGGCGTTGCTGATCAAGCATCGCGCCAACGTCAACGCCGGGAACGCAGGCGGCGTGACGCCGCTCATGCTCGTGGCAGCGAACAATGCCGTACGTGTAGGTTCGCTGCTGCTGAAGTCCGGGGCCGATCCGAAGACGCGCAGCGAAGACGGCCGCACGGCGTCGATGATCGCCAAATCGAACAGCAACGAGGCCGTGCTCAAAATGCTTCAGGAAGCCGAAGCGCGGGCGGCTTCAAAGTCCGGCTGAACATCACGAGGGCCCGTCGCGCGTGCACCACTGCCGGAGCGGGCGTGATTCAGTTTCACACATGCATGATTCGGCTTATTGGTACGGCACTTCGTTTCCGAAAAAGTTGTACGTCAAACAGAGAACCAGCTGAAGAGGAGAGATTCAAGGTGATAAGAAGAATTCTTGCGGGCGCGGTCGTATTTTTCGCTGCTGCAGGCGTCACGTACACCCTGCGCACGGCAATCGCCGCCGATGCAGCCAAACCCGTCGACTACGCCAGCATCAAGCCGCCCGATCTGGTGGCCAATACGCCGAAAGGGCAATTGAAAAACCCGTATACCGACTCGCAAGCCGACATCGTCGCCCAAGGCGAGCATCTGTTTCTGAGTTACGGCTGCAACGGTTGTCACGGTGGTGGTGGCGGCGGTGGCATGTGCCCGCCGCTGACGAACGACACATGGGTCTATGGCGGCGACGACGACACTCTGTTCCGCCTCGTGACGCTCGGCAGCGACGAGCTGCAAAAGGCCGGCTACGTGCGCAAGGGGCGCGAAAGCGTCGTCGGACCGATGCCGCCGTTCGGCGCCTTGATCAAGAATGCCGACGAGCTGTGGAAGATCTTCGCCTTCGTTCGCTCGAAGTACAGCAGCAACGCCGATCCTGCGTACAAGTTCGGCACGCCCCCCGACCAGCAATAGCGCTTCAATTGCACTTGCGTCGGACCTCGCCGCACGCGAGGCCACGTATGGTTTTGCTGCGTTGCGTGGTCAACGAGTGTCACGAATATGGCACAGCGCCGGCGAAAATGCTGCACTGCAATTTGCGCGGCGTCGGCAAAGGGACCACCCTTGCGCCGTCGAAATCCGTGAAGGCCCCTTGCGTCGTTTGACGTTTCGGGAAAGTCCCTTGCATGGCCCGGCAGGATGCCCGGCAGCAAGGGAAGTGACGCAAAAAATCAAGGTGATACCTTGTCCAGCTTGAATCTTGCTTCCAGTCACGCTTCGCGCATCGTCCACGTCGTTCAGAGCGGTCTGCAGCCGGCCGGGATGGAGCCGCATGTGACGCGCTCGTGGCATCGCTGCCTGCGCGAGTACGGCATCGAACCGTCGACTGCCAGACAGAACGCGGTGCTGAATCCGCAGTCGGTCAAGGAATTGCAGCAACGCATGGGCGAAATGCTGCGCGCGGCGCGCGCGGAAATGGAAAGCCTGTACGAGCAGATCGCCGGCTCCGGATTCGCCGTCATTCTGTGCGACACCCAGGGCGCCGTGCTCAGCACGATCACCGATCCGACTTTGCAACGCGAATTCCGCCAGGCCGGCCTGTGGCTCGGCGCCCTCTGGGACGAACGCCACGAAGGCACCAACGGCATCGGCACGTGCCTCGCCGAGGGCATGCCGGTGACGGTGCACCGTGAAGAGCACTTCCGCGGCTACAACATCGCGCTGTCCTGCTCCGGTGCGCCGATCCTCGATCCACAGGGCAGCGTGCTCGCCGTCCTCGACGCTTCGACGGTGAACTCGAACGACAGCCGCATGATCCAGCGCCACACCATGGCGCTGGTGAACATGTCGGCCAACCTGATCTCGCGCTGGCACTTCCTGAGCGAATTCAAGCACGCCTGGATACTGCGCTTTCACAGCCGTCCCGAATTCGTCGGCTTGCTGCACGAGGCGTTGGTCGCCGTAGACGGTTCCGGCACGATCGTCGCCGTCAACGAGAGCGCCATGCTCCAGCTCGGCAGCTCCAATCGCAAGACGATCGTCGGCCAGCCGATCGATCACTTCTTCCAGTTCGACTTCGACACACTCGAGCAGCGCGCGAGCAGCGACCCGAGCACAATCTGGCCGGTACGCGACGTCGCTCACGGGCGGCGTTTCTTCGCGGTCGTGCGCGCGCCGATGAACAAGGCAAGTCGCGCACTGCCTCTGGCGGTAATGCCCCAGAACGCACCGGCCGCGACCCTGACCGCGAGCAACGATTCGACCCAGCATCATGTCGGCGAAGATCCGCAGATGCGCAAGAACCTCGCCTGCGGCCGCCAGCTCTTCATCAAGCAGGTGCCGATCCTGCTGCAGGGCGCGACCGGTACCGGCAAGGAAGCGTTCGCCAAGGTCCTGCACCGCGGCGGTCTGTGGTCGGACAAGCCCTTCGTCACCGTCAACTGCGCGGCGATTCCGGAAACTTTGATCGAGAGCGAGCTGTTCGGCTACACGCGCGGCGCCTTTACCGGCGCATCGAAGGACGGACGCACCGGCAAGATCCTCCAGTCCAGCGGCGGAACCTTGTTCCTCGACGAAATCGGCGACATGCCGCTGACCTTGCAGACGCGACTGCTGCGCGTCATCGAGGAGCGCGAGGTCGTGCCGCTCGGCAGCGATCAGGCCATTCCGGTCGACTTGCACGTCATCAGTGCCACGCACCGGGACATCCGCCAGATGATCCTCGCAGGCGAATTCCGCGAAGACCTCTACTACCGTCTGAACGGCATCACACTCTATCTGCCGTTGCTCAAGGACCGTACCGACAAGGCCGAATTGATCCGCACGCTGCTCGACGAGGAAAACGCCGAGGGGTCGGCCGAAATCGCCGAGGACGCGTTCCAGAAGCTCCTCGACTATGCGTGGCCCGGCAATATCCGGCAACTGCGCAACGCCCTGCGCACGGCTTCTGCGCTGTGTCGCGACGACGTGATCCGCCTGTCGAACCTGCCCCAGGAAGTCGTCGACACGGAAACGCGTCCGCTGCCGGCCGCCGCTCCGATGGTGACGACTGCCGTGGGCGAACTCGTGACGCCGCTGACCTCGGCGCCATCGGCCGCGCTGCGCGAGGCCGAGTGCGCCGCATTGCTGCGCGAACTCGAGCGCATGCGTTGGAACATCAGCCGCACCGCACAAACTCTCGGCATCAGCCGCAACACGCTGTATCGCAAGATACACAAGCACGGCATCGTGCTGTCGCAATAGCTCTTTCGGACCGCCGGAAAAGTAGGAAGACCACCGCGAAAGCACGAAGGACACGAAGAAGAGCTTTTTTTGACATTTGGTCTTCCGTGCGACGCAGTTCCCTGAGCCTCTGCCTCGAGTGCAAGCGAGCAAAGAGCGCCCGCAGCACCAGCATCCGCCATTTCTTGCTTTTCTTCGTATCCTTCGTGTCTTCGTGGCCGTCTTGGTTTTTTTGCGCTGAAATCACGAAATTCGCTAGAGGCTTCGCCTGAATGCCACGCTACCATCCGGCAACGCCGCCGCTCCCGGCACGCAATCCAAAGGCGGCAAACCGAACGGTGAGTGATGATCAAGCGTAAAATCGGGCTTCGCCCTGAAGCTCTCTCATGGATCGTCCTGCCGGTACTCGCCGTCGCGGCCGAGGCGCCGCCGGACCAGGACATGCCGACCATCGTGGTCACGGCGACTCGCACGGCGCAGTCCTCGTTCGAAGTAGCGGCCTCGATCGACGCGGTTCAAGTCAACGAGCCGGGTGCGAACACACCGAACGTCAATGTCTCGGAATACCTGGACGGCATTCCCGGCGTTGTAGCACGCGACCGGCAGAACTACGCGCAGGACGAACAGATCTCGATCCGCGGGTTCGGCGCACGTTCGACGTTCGGCGTGCGCGGCGTACGCCTTTACACCGACGGCATACCGGCAACGATGCCGGATGGCCAGGGCCAGGTGTCCAATTTCAGTCTCGACTCGGCCGATCGCATCGAGGTGCTGCGCGGCCCGTTTTCGGCGCTGTACGGAAATTCGTCCGGCGGCGTGATCCAGATTTTCACGGCCGACGGCAGCGAGAATCCCGAATGGATCGGCGGCATCGGCGGCGGCAGCTACGGCACGTACCGTCTCGCCGGCGGCGCGCGCGGCACGGGCGGCGCGCTCGATTACAACGTGAGCGTCTCGCAGTTCTATACGGACGGCTATCGCGGCCACGGCCGCGCCGAGCGCGAAAACGGCAACGCCAAAATCAACATCCACCTCGATGGCGATCGCAAGCTGACGCTACTGCTGAATACGGTTGCGCTGCCGAATGCGGACGACCCGCTCGGCCTGACGCGCGCGCAATTCGACGCCGATCCGCGCCAGCCGCAGGCGGTCGCCGCGCAGTTCGACACGCGCAAGACCGTGCATCAAGCGCAAGGCGGCGCGATCTACGAGCAGACCATCGATGCGAACCAGAGTCTGCGCGTGCTCGGCTACTACGGCCAGCGCGACGTGCAGCAGTTCCAGTCGATTCCGATCGCCACGCAGCTGCGTCCGACCAGCCCGGGCGGCGTGATCGACCTCGACGGCAACTATGGCGGCACGGATGCGCGCTGGACGTGGCACGGCGGACTTGCGCAGCGACCGTTCGACGTGACCGCAGGAATCAACTACGACGTGCAGAACCAGCATCGGCGCGGCTACAACAACTACGTCGGCAACGTGCTCGGCGTGCAGGGCGACCTGCGCCGGGACGAACAGGACGACGAACACGATTTCGACCAGTACGTGCAGGCGGACTGGCGGTTCTCGGACCTGTGGTCCCTGTCCGCGGGCTTGCGCCACAGCGCCGTGCAGTTCACGGCAGACGACAACTACATCACGGCAACGAACGGCGACGACAGCGGCAACGCCGACTACAGCGCCACCACGCCAGTCGCCGGCCTGATGTTTCGCGCATCGGACCGCTGGCACCTGTACGCCTCGTACGGCAACGCATTCGAAACGCCGACGTTCAACGAACTGGGCTACCGGCCCGACGGAACCGCCGGCATCAACTTCAATCTCGTTCCGGCGCGCAGCAGGAACGGCGAAATCGGTTCCAAGTTCCGCACGGACAACGGTGGCGAGTTCGACCTCGCCTTGTTCCAGGCGGACACCCGCCACGAGCTCGCCGTAGCAACTTCATCGGGCGGACGCACCACCTACCAGAACATCGACCAGGCGCGCCGTCGTGGCATCGAAGCAAAGTTCACCTATCCGCTCGCCGACAGCTGGCGCTTCGAATCGGCATATACCTATCTCGATGCGACCTTCGAATCAGCGTTCCTGACCTGTCCGGCCGCGTCGACCTGCACGGCGCCGAACACTCCGGTCGCGGCCGGCTCGCGCATTCCCGGCGTGCCGAAGCAGGAGTTCTTCGCCGGCCTGCGCTACGGCCGCGAACTCGGCTGGAACGCAAGCCTCGCCGCCAACGCGGCGAGCAATGTCGCGGTCAATGACCAGAACACGCAATACGCGCCCGGATACGGCGTGCTCGACGCGAGCATCGGTTACGTGTTCGACCTGACGGACGCGAAGGTGTCGACGTTCCTGCGCATGGATAACCTCTTCGACCACAGCTACGTCGGCTCGGTCATCGTCAACGAAAGCAACGGCCGTTACTACGAACCGGCCCCGGATCGCACCGTGTTCGCCGGCGTGCAGGTCATCTGGAAATAGGCAGAGCGCCGCACCAGCGCACGTTTTTCGGTTGACGCGCCCAAGAGTTGGCGGCGGCATAGGTCTGAAGCCCTCTCCCCCAAGCTCGCTTGGGAGGGAGGGTTTGGGTGAGGGGGCGGCACTTCCGGCTACGGATAAGTTGCAAGTTGTGACACGCTTCCCCCTCACCTTAACCCTCTCCCCCGACTGCGTCAGGGGAGAGGGAGCCAACCGGCGCGTGAACAATCTTTGTGATCCCGATTTTTCTTCTCGCGCAACAAGAAAGGGCCGGCATGTGCCGGCCCTCGGTGATTGCACGAACTTTTCGGGACGTCAGGATTTCAGAACGCCTGACTGCTTCGCTGCATGCGTTGCCAGCGCATCCATCAACGGCGGGCTCAGGCAATCATACGGTTCAAGACCGATCTCCTTGATCCGCGCGCGGACCGCACTCATGTTGTTGGGATCGGCGCCGCCCTCGATGATCGACGACACGAATGCCGCGAACTGCGGCTCCTGCCAGCCGCTCTGCGGCGACAGCTCGACATGGACGAAGTCGAGACCGTAGAACGCGTGCTTGGTGTTCTCGATGCGGCCGTACATGTGCACGCCGCAGCCGGTGCAGGCATGGCGCTGGATCGTCGCGCCTGAATCGACGACCTTGAGCTTGTCGGCACCCTTCGTGACCTTGACCTTGTCCTTCGAAATGACGGCGACGACCGAGAATGTCGCGCCTTTCGGCTTCCAGCACTTGGTGCAGCCACAGGCGTGGTTGTGGGCCACGTTCGAGCCGAGCGACACTTCGACCGGATTCGATGTGCACTTGCACACCAGCGTTCCCCCTGCGAAATCCGCATTGCCTTTCTTCAACCCGCTGTCGAGCGACGGATGAATGGAAACTGCCATGACTTTTCCCTCCGCTATTGTTTTCGAACCGCCGTGGGTACGGCGACATCACTCACGCAAAAATCCAGGGGCCGGTGAGTCTTCGCACCCCGTCAAAACCTGATGACCGAACGGACCACCTTGCCCTCGTGCATCAGATCGAACGCATGATTGATCTGGTCCAACGGCAATGTCTCGGTGACGAATTCGTCGACCTTGAGTTCACCCTTCAGATAACGTTCCACGTAACCCGGCAATTGCGAGCGACCCTTCACGCCGCCGAACGCTGTGCCGCGCCAGACGCGGCCCGTGACCAGCTGAAACGGACGCGTCGAGATTTCCTGGCCTGCGCCGGCCACACCGATGATCGTCGATTCGCCCCAGCCCTTGTGGCAGCACTCGAGCGCCGCGCGCATGACGTTGACGTTGCCGATGCATTCGAACGAGAAATCGACGCCGCCGTCGGTCATGTCGACCAGCACCTGCTGGATCGGCTTGTCGTAGTCCTTCGGATTGACGTACTCCGTTGCGCCCATCGACTGGGCCATCTCCCACTTCGATGGATTAAGATCGACCGCGATGATGCGCGATGCCTTGGCCATGACGGCGCCCTGGACAACGGCAAGGCCGATGCCGCCGAGGCCGAACACGGCAACGGTGGCACCGGGCCAGACCTTCGCCGTGTTGAGCACTGCGCCGATACCGGTGGTGATGCCGCAGCCAAGCAGACAGACTTTGTCGAGTGGCGCTTTCGGATTGATCTTCGCGAGCGAAATCTCCGGCAGCACGGTGTGTTCGGAGAACGTGCTCGTGCCCATGTAATGCAGAACCGGCTTGCCCTTGATCGAGAAGCGCGACGTGCCATCCGGCATTACGCCCTTGCCCTGGGTCACGCGGATCTTCTGACACAGGTTGGTGCGACCGGACTTGCAGTATGAGCACTCGCCGCATTCGGGTGTGTATAGCGGGATGACGTGATCGCCCGGCTTGACGGAAGTGACGCCGGCGCCGATTTCCTCGACGATGCCACCGCCCTCGTGACCGAGAATCACCGGAAACATGCCCTCCGGATCGGCACCCGAGAGAGTAAATGCGTCGGTGTGGCATACGCCCGTGGCGACGATGCGAACAAGCACTTCGCCTGCCTTTGGACCTTCGAGATCGACCTGCTCGATGCTGAGCGGTTTACCCGCTTCCCAAGCCACTGCTGCTCTGGTTTTCATCGCTGGTGGAACTCCATCAGGTTATGTATTTGTTATGTTCGCAGGTGCCGCTGGCGGATTCGCTTCCGTGCGGCTGACCAAAAGGGCGTGAAGCAGCATGTATGCCAATACGCAAGTCCCCGGGAAAGCGAGAACTGACGCGGTGTCCACCCGTTGCGAAGTGCTGACGGCGCGGCAAGTGTTCCTGATTCGCTACAGTCCGTGCCACGAAAGTGAAGCAGATTTTGTTCTGCTGCGCATATGAAAAACTGCCTACTTCCTCAACGCCGCCGCATGGTGGCGCAGGTGATCTTCGACGAATGTGCTGATGAAGTAGTAGCTGTGGTCGTAGCCGGCTTGCAGGCGCAGACGCAGCGGCTGGCCAGCCGCCGCGCAGGCCTGCTCCAGCCATTCCGGATGCAGGGTGTCGTTGAGAAAGCCATCCGCATCGCCCTGATCGACGAGGATCTCGCCGGGGAAGCGCCGGCCCTGGGCGATGAGGTCGCAGGCATCGTACTGCCGCCAGGTTTCGCGATCGCTGCCGAGGTAACGCGGAAACGCCTTCTCGCCCCAGCGCACGCGCATTGGCGCAACCATCGGCGAGAACGCTGAAACCGAGCGGTAGTGGTCGGGATTCTTCAGAGCGATCGTCAGCGCGCCGTGGCCACCCATCGAATGACCGAAAATGCTTTGTCGCGCCATGTTCGCCGGAAAATTCGCGGCGATGAAGCGCGGCAATTCCGCGGTGACATAGGTATACATGTTGAAGAACTTCGCGTATGGCTCCTGCGTGGCGTCAAGGTAGAAGCCGGCCGCGTTGCCGAACTCGAAGTCGTCGGCGATTCCGGGAATTTCAGTGTTGCGCGGACTGGTGTCCGGCATGACCAGCATCAGGCCCAGTTCGGATGCCACACGCTGCGCTCCGGCCTTGATCGTGAAGTTCTCTTCGGTGCAGGTCAGTCCGGATAGATAGTACAGAACCGGTACCGGCTCCTTCTCCGCCTGCGGCGGGCGGTAAACGGCAAATCGCATCGCGCCATTGCACGCTGCCGAGGCGTGCCGGTAAAAACCCTGCACGCCGCCGAAGCAGCGCGCCTCGGAAATCTTTTCCACCGTCAAATTTCGCCGCATCGGTCATTGCGTCCACCGCTTCAGCCAGGCATTCACCGTATCGTGCCACAACACGCTGTTTTGCGGCTTCAGCACCCAGTGATTCTCGTCGGGAAAGGTCAGAAACTGACTCGGAATGCCCCGTCTTTGCAACGCTGTGTACGCGGCGATGCCCTGCTCGACCGGAATGCGGTAATCCTTCTGACCGTGCACGACCAGCATCGGTACCTTCCAGTCGGCGACGTGGTTGACCGGGTTGAACTTCTCGTAGGCCTGCGGGTTCTCCCACTGCGTGCCGTGATGCTCCCACTCGTCGAACCACAGTTCCTCGGTCGAATAGCTCATCATGCGGCTGTCGAACACGCCATCGTGGTCGACCAGGCACTTCCACGGCAGCGACCACTTGCCGGCGATCCAATAGACCATGTAGCCGCCGTAGCTCGCGCCGAGCGCACAGGCGCGGTCGCCGTCGAGAAAATTATATTTTTCCAGCGCCGCGGCCCAGCCTTTCTGCAGATCCTCGAGCGGCTTGCCGCCCCAATCGCCGGAGATCGCGTCGGTAAAGGCCTGGCCGTAGCCGGTCGAACCGTGGAAATTCACGGTGACGACGGCAAAGCCGGCGCCGGCGTAAGTCTGCGGATTCCAGCGGTAGTGGAACTCGTTGGTCATTGCGCCTTGCGGGCCGCCGTGGATGATGAAGGCGACCGGGTAACGCTTGCCCTTCTCGTAGCCGACCGGCTTGACGACATAGCCCTGCACCGTGGCGTTGTCCGCGCCCTTGAAAGTGTAGAACTCGAAATCGCCCATCTGCGCCTCGGCCAGGCGTGCCTTGTTCGCGCGGGTGATCGGCGTTTCCTTGCTACCGGACGTGCTCAGGCGAAAGAGGTCGGCCGGCGTCTTCAGCGTGCTGCGCGCAAGCACAATGTCGTTGCCGCGCACGCTGAAGCCTTCGACCTGCCCCGGCGCGCCGAGCCTGCTTGCCTTGCCGCTGCCGATGTCGACGGCGAACAGAGCATGATCGCCATTGTCGTCGGCGCTCGTGTACAGCGTCTTGCCGTCCTTCGACAATTGCAGCGCACCGGCGGATCGATCCCACTTCGGATCGATCTCGCGCGATTTTCCGCTGGCCAGATCGAGCGCCATGATGCCGAAGCGGTCGGCCTCGAACGTCGGCCGCTTCATGGCGAGGTAGTACAGCGTCTTGCCGTCAGCCGAAGGCAGTGGCGCGCTGTCCCAGGCCAGGTTCGCAGCGGTGAGATTTTTCGGCGGCGCCGATCCGTCCGCCGGTACCGAATAGATGTCGAAGTTGGTCGACCATGCCTCGGTTTTGCCGGCGATTCGCGCGTCGAAGTACACGGTCTTGCCGTCGGCTGAGAAAGCGTATTCGCCGTCGTCGCCGAAAGGCTTCGAAGGCACATCGCCGTCGATGTCCTTGGTCAGCAGGCGCGGTTCTGTGACCGACGCCGCCGCTCGGCGGGCACGTCGGCGATGAAAAGCTGCGAACGCGTGCCGTTGGCCCAGGTGTCCCAGTGCCGGATGAAGAGCTTGTCGAACAACTGTCCGCTCGCCTTGCTGGCGGATTTCTCGTCCAGGCGCTTTTTCGTGCAGGCAAGATCGCTGCAGTCGCTGAATACCGCGAGCGGACAGCAGGATCTGCTTGCCATCTGGCGACAGCTTGAAACTGTCCACGTCCAGCGGCAGCGACGTCGACGCGTCGGGCGACAGATCTTCGAGCCGCCCTTGGCATCCTTGTCGAACGACAGCCGTCGACACCTGCGTGCGTCTCGTCCTTCAACTTGCCGAGCACGACACACCGACTTTCCGTCCGGCGACCAGCGCGGACTCGTCGCAGAGATGAGCTCGGCCTGCTCTTGAAACGTTGACGCGGCTCGGCATTCCTGCCAGCGATGATCGACGATCCAGACGCTGTTGACACCCTTGTTTCCCGCATAGTCGGTCTCGCGCAACTGGTAGGCGACGCGCTTGCCGTCCGGCGAGATCTGCGGGTCGCTGACACGGTCCATCATGACCAGATCGTGCACGTTGAACGGGTGCGTCTCGGCGATGGCGGCGACAGGCAAGAGGGCAAAAACGGCGAACGCGAATCTCATCGGGTCATTCCTCGCTGGTAGCTTCGTTTCAGGGCGGCAACGGCGGTCTTGATCGCGCTCTTGTGCATGGATCGTGACGTGTTCGAAGCGTCACACTGCAGCGTCGAAAAGTATCGCAGAAACCGCGGGGCGATGTCGGCAATCCTGTTGCGCGACGCCGCATACTCGCTGGGATCGTGGCGCCTCGGCAGCTATTGCGGCGCCGCATCGGCAGACGCGCCGATGCGGCCGTATTTGTCTTCCAGACGAACGATGTCGTCTTCGCCGAAATAGTCGCCGCACTGAACCTCGATCAGATGCACGTCGGTCTCGGTCGGGTTTTCCAGGCGGTGCAGCGTGTTCATGGGAATGTACGTAGACTCGTTGCGCCCGAGCAGGAACTCGCGGTCGCCGAGACGCACCTTGGCCATGCCGGCGACCACGGTCCAGTGCTCGCTGCGCCGGTGGTGCAGTTGCAGGCTCAGCACGCCGCCCGGTTTCACCGTCAGGCGCTTGACCTTGCAGTCCGCAGCGTCTTCCAGAACCGTGAAGCTGCCCCACGGCCGGTGCACGGTCTGATGGAAACGCGCGCTGTCGTGGTTGCTCGCGCGCAGTTGATCGACGACGAGTTTGACCTGTTGCGCGCGCTCGCGATCGGCGACGAGCACGGCGTCGCCGGTATCGACGATCAGCAGGTTCTTCACGCCGACGGCCGCGACCATGCGCTTGTCGCCCTGGATGTAGCAATTTTCGCTTTCGACGACGATCGCCGAACCGCGGATGCGATTGCCGGCGGCGTCGGTCTGCACGTCGGCCTCGAGTTCGCTGACCGCCTTCCACGAACCGATGTCGCTCCAGTCGAACGTTGCCGGAACAACGGCGCGATTCGTGGCGCGTTCCATGATGGCGTAGTCGAGCGAGATGTCCGGCATCGCCAGGAACACTTCCCGCTCGAACTCGACCGGGCTGCCCGCGCCGCTTGCGCTGGAATAGCATCTCTGTGCCGCACCGAGCACATCGGGACAATGCCGTTGCGCAGCGTCGAGCAGCGCGTCGACGCGGAAGCAGAACATGCCGGAATTCCAGACGTACTCGCCCGAGTCCAGATAGGTTTGCGCCTTCTGCCGGTCGGGCTTTTCCACGAACGATACGATTTCCCGTCCGCCATTCGGTGGAATCTGCGCACCCATGCGGATATAACCGAATCCCGTTTCCGGTTGCGTCGGCGCGATGCCGAACGTGACCAGCCGGCCTTCGGCGGCCAGCGCCGCAGCAAGTTTCGCATCAGTGACGAAGGCCTCGACATCGCGGATCAGATGATCGGCAGGCAGCACCAGCAGCGTTGCCGCCGCTCCCAACGTCTCGCGCGCATGCAGCGCGGCGAGGATGACGGCCGGTGCCGTGTTGCGCCCGGCCGGCTCCAGCACGAACGGCAAGCGGTCGAAGTCGGCCTTCGGATGACGCGCGTAATCGTCGCGGGTCAGGAAGTAGTAGTCGCGGCCCGTAACGGTAAGAACATGGCCATCTTCGGCGACGCGCAGAGCGCGGTCGAGCGTCTTGTAGAGCAGCGATTCACCGTCGGCCATGCGCATGAACGGCTTCGGGTACGCGCTGCGCGACACCGGCCACAGGCGCGTGCCGGCGCCGCCGGAAAGAATCACCGGAACGACCTTCGACATCGCCATCTATTTTGCAGCCGCCGCCAATTCGCCGATCACCGCATCGAGTCCGCTCTGCCAGGATGGCAAGTGTAATCCGAACGCCGTGCGGAATCGCGTCGTATCGAGCACGGAGTAAGCCGGGCGACGCGCCCGTGTCGGGAATTGCGACGTTGCGATCGGCACGACTGCCGGGCAGCGCTCGATGATTCCCGCCGCGGCCGCGCGTTGCAGCAGCGCGACGGCAAAGTCGTACCACGTGCAGTCGCCCGCCGCAGACAAGTGATACGTACCGACCATCGCACTGTCGCTGTCGAGGTTGCGCGCCAGCGCGATCGCCGTCGCTGCGGCAATCAGGCGCGCGGATGTCGGCGCGCCGCGCTGATCGTTGACGACGCTCAACTGATCGCGCTCGCGTGCGAGGCGCAGCATCGTGCGCAGGAAATTCTGGCCGCGTGCGGCGTAGACCCAGGCGGTACGAAAGATCAGGTGATCGCACGCCGGAAGCGCGCAACGCCTCCTCTCCGGCGAGCTTGCTGCTGCCGTAGACGCCGAGCGGCGCGGTCGCATCGTCCTCGGCATACGGCAACTTGCTGCTGCCGTCGAATACGTAATCGGTGGAATAGTGGACGATGAGGGCGCCGCTGCGCGCGGCCCAGGCGCCGAGCACGGTCAGCGCCCAATGATTGATGCGCTCGGCGAGGTTCGCTTCGTCTTCGGCGCGATCGACCGCGGTATAGGCGGCGGCATTGACGACGACATCTGGGGCCACGCTGTGCAAGGCGGCGTCGAGTGTCTCCGGATTGGCCAGATCGACGGCGATCGAGCCATCGGAGCCGCTGCGCGTCGCCACGTGCAAGTCGCCGAGCGGCGCAAGCGATCGCGCCAGCTCGAAGCCGACCTGACCGTTTGCGCCGAGCAGCAGGATCTTCATCAGTGCGCCGAGGGCGGCCGCGACACGCCGATCTGTCGATCGAGAAAGGCGAGCATTTTCTCGAACATCGCCGTCACGTGTTCTTCGGTGTAGAAACCATGGCCCTCGGTGCGCTCATAGATCCACTCATGCTCGACCTTGCGCTGCAGGAGCGCGTTGTGCAGGTTCTCGCCCTGCACCGACGGAACGCGCACGTCGGCGCCGCCGGCAATCAGCATCACCGACGCCTTCAGCCGGTCGAGCTGCGTGATCGGCGAGCGTGCGGCGAGCTCGGCCTGATCCTCACCGAGAATCATCTTCAGGAAGTTTTCACCATACAGCGTTTGCCGAGTATCGCCGCGCGTATACATCAGGCGCAGATCGTACACCCCGGCGTCGGCGATCGCGCACTTGTACAGGTCCGGTTCCTTGACCGCGCCTTCCATGGCCGCATAGCCGCCGTAGCTGCTGCCGTAGATGCAGATGCGCTTTGCGTCAGCGATGCCCTGGTCGATCGCCCAGCGCGTCGCGTCGGTTACGTCGTCCTGCATCTTGCCGCCCCACTCGCGGTAACCGGCATGCGTGAACGCGTCGCCATAGCCGCCGGAGCCGCGGTAGTTGACCTGCAGTACGGCATAGCCGCGCGAAGCGAGCAGTTGCACGTCGGGCTCGAAGTTCCAGGTGTCGCGTATGCCGTAGGGCCCGCCGTGGACCAGCACGACCATCGGCAGCTGTTTCGCCGATTCCTTGCCTGGCGGCCGCGTGACGTAGCCATGCAGGCCGAGTCCGTCGCGCGCCTTGAACGTGACCGGCTCCTTGCTCGCCATCTGCTCCGGCTTGATCCAGGGCCGGCTCTGGAACAGTTCGACGGTCTTCTTCTTGTCCGCGTCGTACAGATAGAACACACCGGGATCGACATCGGCGTGCGCGAAAAAGACCATCTTCTTGCCGTCGTACGAAGCACTGGTCGGAATGACGTCCTCGCCCGGAAACTGTTTCATCATGCCGATCAGGAGCGCCGCTTCCGGAGCGTTCTTGTCGAGCAGGCTCACAGCCGGACGGCCCGGCATGCTGCGAATCGCGAACGCATCGAGCGCGTCCGCGGTCGGCAACAGCTGGATCACAGCCGAATCCGCGGCGCTCCAGAGCATTTCCTGCTTGCGCGTCGCCGTGTCCCAACGGCAGACGCCGCCGATGCCATTGGCACTGTCGCAGGCAACGTAGACGGCCGCATCGGAGCGATCGAACATCAATGGAACAAACCGCTCGTGCTGCTTGCCCTCGTCGTGCAGCAGTCCCCAGTCGCCGCCTTGCGCATCGCGATACCAGACCTTGCGGAACTGGTCGGTATCCACGCCGAACGCAAAGCGCACCGCGCCCTTGTGATCGGCAACGAATTCGGCATCGCGCAACGGCGCAGTCGTGACCAGCGTCTTCTTGCCATCGCGCACGTCGATCCGGTAGACCTCGGGATGCACGCCGAGCGAAGCGGCCGAATGACCCGGCCCGTACCACCCATAGCTCGCGATCAATGCGTGCAGCGGATCATCGCGCAGTGGCGCGATCAGTTCGCCACTGGCCATGTCCGCGGTCTGTTTCTTGATCAGCGTCGCGGTGTGCGATTCGTCAGAGGCACCACCGGCGCGAAATCCGAACAGCAGAGCGGCACCCGTGCCGTCGGCCTTCACCGTGAACAGCTCGCCGCTCGGCACCGGGCGGTCAATGCCACCGACATGCAGTCCTTCGGTATACATCAGCCGGTCCGGCGCGACCCACCAGTAGCCGGCGATGTCGTCGCCTTCGCGCGGGCGCAACACGCGCGGGCGCATGTCCGCGGTATTGACCAGTTCCAGCACGATCTGGCCGCCGACCACCGCGGTCGCGGCGAGGTAGTCGCCGTTCGGCGAAATCCTGACGCTCAGGTACTGCTCATGGCGCGTGAAATCGGTGATCGGGACTTCCGCGGCTGGCAGCACCGCAGCGGAACTCCACAGGATGGCGGTCAACAGATTTCTCGCGAATCGCATCGTTGCATTCCCTTGTCGTTGTGGATGATGAGTGCGAAGTATCTGGTTATCGAGCGATCTCCTCGTAGCGCGGCAGGCGCTCGTGCGGCACATCGCGCAGGAACGGCGCGCGCTGATCCTTGTCGGAAAGCTGCGGCGCGCTGATCGGCCAGTCGACCGCGATGTCGCCGTCGTTCCAGCGTATTCCCGCGTCGGCTGCATGCTCGTAAAGCGTCGTGCACTGGTAGCAGAAGGTCGCGAAATCCGAAAGCACGGCAAAGCCGTGGGCGAATCCTTCGGGTATCCAGAAATGTCGCTTGTTCGCCGCACTCAGCACCGCGGCGGCCCAGCGACCGAACGTCGGCGAGCCGACGCGGATGTCGACGGCGACATCGTAGACCTCGCCTTCGAGCACGTTGACCAGTTTGCCCTGCGGATTTGGAAACTGGTAATGCAGCCCGCGCAACACGCCATGCGCCGAGCGCGAGACGTTGCTCTGCACGAAGCGCAGGTCGAGCCCGGCCTTCCGGTATTTTTCCGCGTTGAAGCTCTCGTAGAAATAGCCGCGTGCGTCACCGTGCACATGCGGCTCGATCACGACGCAGCCGGGCAGATCCGTTTCGATCACTTTCATAAGATCGGTTTCATGCGCTCGGTCTCATACCACCGGCCCCTGCCGGACCAGTTGCTGCAGGTACTGACCATAGCCGTTCTTGGCCAGCGGCAGAGCCAGGCGCAGCACCTGCTCGGCGTCGATCCAGCCGTTGTTCCAGGCGATCTCCTCGGGACAGCAGACTTTCAGGCCCTGGCGATTCTCGATCGTCTCGATATAGTTCGACGCTTCCACGAGCGACTCGTGCGTGCCCGTGTCGAGCCAGGCGAAGCCGCGGCCGAGCTTCTCCAGCATCAGCGACGAATCCTCCAGGTAGCGGCGGTTGAGGTCGGTGATCTCGAGCTCGCCGCGCGGCGACGGCTTCAGATCCGCGGCGAAGTCGCAGACGCGCTGGTCGTAGAAGTACAATCCGGTGACGGCGTAATTCGAGCGTGGCTGTTTCGGCTTCTCCTCGAGGCCGGATACTTTTCCGTCCTTGTCGAACTCGGCAACGCCGTAGCGCTCCGGATCGCGCACCCAGTAACCAAACACGGTCGCGCCATGCGTGCGCTGCGCCGCGCGGCGCAGCACTTCGGTCAGTCCGTGTCCGTAGAAGATGTTGTCGCCGAGGATAAGGCAGCTGGGCTGGCCGTCGACGAACTCACGGCCGATGACGAATGCCTGGGCAAGACCGTCCGGACTCGGCTGCACGGCATAGCGGATCGTGATGCCCCACTGCGAGCCGTCGCCGAGCAGCCTCTGGAACATGCCCTGCTCGTGCGGCGTGTTGATGACCAGCACCTCGCGGATACCGGCGAGCATCAGCGTCGACAGCGGGTAGTAGATCATCGGTTTGTCGTAGACCGGCAGCAGCTGCTTGCTGACGACCTGGGTCAGCGGATAAAGCCGCGTGCCGGAACCGCCGGCCAATATGATGCCTCGTTGAGTCTGCGACATTTTCCTCCCGATCTTCTGCGAATCTTCGTTTGCCGTCATCCCGGCGAAAGCCGGGATCCAGCCTTTCTCGTACAAGGTCCAAGAGCTGGATCCCGGCTTCCGCCGGGATGACGAGCTCTAGGCGACTCCCAGCCGTTCGCCGCGATAGCTGCCGTCGAGCACGCGCCCGCACCATTCCTGATTGTCCAGATACCAGTCGACCGTCTTGGCGATGCCGCTCTCGAACGTTTCGCTCTGCCGCCAGCCGAGCTGCGACTTGATCTTGCCGGCATCGATCGCGTAGCGCCGGTCGTGGCCCGGGCGGTCCTTGACGAAGCTGATCAGCGCCTCGCGCTTCGCGCCGCCGGCGAGCGGCTTGCGTTCGTCGAGCAGCTTGCAGATCGTGCGCACGACGACGATGTTCTCGCGTTCCGCGTCGCCGCCGACATTGTATACTTCTCCGGTGCGGCCGATTTCGAGCACGCGCTGGATCGCGCGACAGTGATCGCCGACATAGAGCCAGTCGCGCACGTTGCGGCCGTCGCCGTAGACCGGCAGCTTCTCGCCGATCAACGCCTTGTGGATCATCAGCGGAATCAGTTTTTCCGGAAACTGGTAGGGCCCGTAGTTGTTCGAGCAGTTGGTGGTCAGCGTCGGCAGGCCATAGGTGTGGTGAAACGCGCGCACCAGATGGTCGGATGCCGCCTTCGACGCCGAGTAGGGCGAATTCGGCTGGTACGGCGATTCCTCGCTGAAGCGGCCGACCGGCCCGAGCGAACCGTAGACCTCGTCCGTCGACACGTGCAGGAAGCGGAACGCATCCTGTTGCGCCAGAGGCGCGGCGCGCCAGTACGCCAGGGCCGCTTCGAGCAGCGCCAGCGTGCCGACCACGTTGGTCTGCACGAACTCAGACGGGCCGTCGATCGAGCGGTCGACATGCGATTCGGCGGCGAAATTGACGATCGCCGTCGGTCGATGCTCGGCCAGCAACTTCGTCACCAGTGCGCGATCGCCGATGTCGCCCTGCACGAAGACATGGTCGTTGGTCCCGCGCAGGCCGGCCAGCGTGTCGAGGTTGCCGGCGTAGGTCAGCTTGTCCAGATTGACCACGCGATAGCCGCCCTGCCCGATCAGCCCGAGCACGAAATTGCCGCCGATGAAACCGGCGCCGCCGGTGACCAGGATCGTCTTCATTTACTCAGGAAGCCTCGAATGCTGCGCGGTGCCGGGGCACGCGCGCCAAGGCAGGTTGCGTAGTTTAGCCTGCCGCCGCACGGCGGCCAAACCAGCGGGACGGCAGCGAATGCCGTCAAAACGAGGCAATCCAGCGGCAGGGCGTTGGAGCCGTGCGCCAGAGCGAAGGCAACGGCAAGCGAATCCGCTTAGCATATGCCGTTGAGGCCGCCTCGGTTCCTGCCATGCGCACGCTCAAATCGCTTCTTTCCAACCCCAGCCGGCTGTTCTGGACGCTGCAGATCGTCGGCTGGTGCTGCTACTCGATCCTGGGCTTCTCGGCGAAGGTCGGCGAGGGCGCCCCGCCGAGGTGGATCTTCTTCTATCTTGCCGTCGGCGCCTGCGGATTCGCACTGACCTGCCTGCTGCGGCTCGGCTACCGTTACGTCTGGAACTGGCCGACGCCGCACATGGCGCTCGCCGCTGCTGGCCTGCTGCTGCTGGCGACCCTGGTGCAGATGAAGATGTTCGTCGTGATCCTCGCCGGTTTCTGCGACGACTGCGAGATGCACAGCATGTTCGGCTACCTGTGGTATTTCGCGTCCAGCCTGTACCTGCTGCTGTCGTGGACGGGTCTCTACTTCGGCATCAAGTTCAGCCGCCAGCTGCGCGAGCAGAAGGAAGCTGCGCTCAAGGCACAAGCCATGGCGCACGAGGCGCAGCTGAAAATGCTGCGTTACCAGCTCAACCCGCACTTCCTGTTCAACACGCTCAATGCGATCTCGACGCTCGTGCTCGACCACAGCAACGGCACGGCGAACGGCATGGTCGGCAGCCTGAGCGCATTCCTGCGCTACTCGCTCGACTCCGACCCGGTGCAGCGCGTGACGCTGGCCCAGGAAATCGAGGCGACCAACCAGTATCTCGGCATCGAGCAGTTGCGCTTCGGCGAGCGCCTGCGCGTGCGCATGAACATCGAGGCCGCCGCACGCGACGCGCTGGTGCCGAGCCTGATCCTGCAGCCGCTGATCGAGAACGCCATCAAATATGCGGTGTCCAGGCGCGAGGAAGGCGGCGCGATCGAGATCGAGGCGAAGCGCAGCGGCGACGTGCTCGTCATCGTGATGCGCGATGACGGGCCCGGCTGCAAGAATTTCGAAAACCGCAGCAATGGCCATGGCGTGGGCCTTGCGAACACGCGTGAGCGCCTGCACGTGCTGTACGGGAACCGCCAGCAGTTCAGCTTGTCGAACCGTGAACCACACGGCGTCGAGATCCGCATCGAGCTGCCGTTCGAGGCCATGGCGAAGAGCAACGCAGCATGACGATGATCCGCACCTTGATCGTCGACGACGAACCGCTGGCGCGGCGCGGGCTCGAACTGCGCCTGCACCATCATGGCGACATCGAGATCGTCGGCGAAGCCGGCAACGGCCGCGAAGCATTCAAGGCGATCTCGGCGCTCAAGCCGGACCTGATGTTCCTCGACGTGCAGATGCCCGGCGTCGACGGCTTCCAGTTGCTGCGCGCCGTGCCGGCGACGCTGATGCCGTTGACCGTGTTCGTCACCGCCTACGATCAATACGCCCTGGCGGCGTTCGCGGCGAGCGCGCTCGACTACCTGCTCAAGCCGGTCGAGGACGCGCGCCTGGACCAGTCGCTGGTGCGCGCGCGCGAACAGCTCGCGCGGCGGGCCGCAAGCGACCAGTGCGAGCAGTTGCTGAAACTGATTGCGACGCTGCCGAACGCGCCGGCGTTGAGTCTCGCCGACGCCGCCGAGGCCGTGCGCCACACGAGCGACAAGCTCGCGATCAAGGACGGCCAGCGCATCGTCCGCGTCGACATCGAAGCGATCCAGTGGATCGACGCCGCCGGCGACTACATGTGCATCCACGCCGGCAACGACACGCACGTGCTGCGCGCCACGATGCGCGATCTCGAACACCGTCTGGATCCGCGCCGCTTCCAGCGCGTGCACCGCTCGACGATCGTCAATCTCTCGCGCGTGAAGGAAATGCGCCCGCATCTCAACGGCGAGTATTTTCTCGTCCTCGATTCCGGGCACGAGTTGAAACTGTCGCGCAGCTACAAGGACAAGGTGCAGCTGCTGACGTGAGACGCCGGACACCTCGCACCCGCCGTGGTCCCGACAATCCCGAAGACCGGTTGCCGTGATGGTGGCGAACCCATGATCCTGATTGAACCGGCCGGCGTCGACGACGTCGACGAAGTGCGCCGCCTGTTCACCGAGTACCAGGCGTCGCTCGGCGTCGATCTTTCCTTCCAGGACTTCGCCAACGAAGTGGCGACTTTGCCGGGCGAATACGCATCGCCGCGGGGCCGCCTGCTGCTTGCCCGAAGCGACGGCGCCGTGGCGGGCTGCGTCGCACTGCGGCCAATGGCCGACGCGGCCTGCGAGATGAAACGCCTGTTCGTGAGGCCGGCGTTTCGTGCGACCGGTCTTGGTCGGCTGCTCGCCGCCCGCGCCATCGATGAGGCGCGCGCGATCGGTTACGAGCGCATGTGCCTGGACACGCTGCCGTCGATGGGACGCGCGCAACAGCTTTACGAAGCGCTTGGATTCCGGGACATCGAAGCATACCGATACAACCCGGTGGCGGGAACCCGATACCTCGGCCTCGATCTGTGAAAACGCAACGTCGCGCGCACATCGTGTGCGAACCGCGTGTTTGTCGCTGCTGCGACCGCTGCGTGTCAGGCCGACATCGACTTGACCGATGCCTCCGGCGCGATTGCCAAGTACGGATCTTCGCGCCGCTCCCCGTACCAGATGTCCATGCCCTGGCGCTGTTTTACGGCTGCGGGCCCGCGCATCACCAGGGCGCCGAGCATGCGCAGCAATTCGCGGCCGGAATAGGTGCGCAGCTTGCGCCCGGATGTGGTGACCTTCTCACGCAACACGACGAACCTGCCGTGGCGCTTCAAGGCCTGGCTCATCGCGAGTTCTTCGGCACAAAACAGCTGTTCGTTGAACCCGCCGGCGGCTGCGAATGCGGCGCGGCTGCAGAAAAGGAAGCATCCGGCGGCAAGGCGGGCGAAGCGGAACAGGCGCACGAAAACCGGCAGCAGCAATTTCGCGTAGAACGGCAGGACGCCGTCGAAACCTACCGCCGCGCCGCCACCCGCCGCGCCGTCGCGCAAAGCCGCCATGGCGGAGCGAACCACGGCCGCATTCACGACAGTGTCCGCATCGACGAAAATCAGCCATTCGCCGAGTGCTGCACGGGCGCCGGAGTTGCGCGTCGCGGCGATCTGGCGGTGAGCGACCCGGACCACTCGCGCACCGAGTCGTTCGGCGACGAGAGACGTCGCATCCGTGGATGCGTCATCGACGACGATCAATTCGTAGGGCTCTTCGACGGCCTGCGCCGCGACATGCAGGGCGTCGAGGGTAGCTCCGAGCAGGCGTTCTTCGTTGTAGGCGGGAATAATGAAAGAGATCATGCTTCTCATGATGCCCCATGCGGCTGGCAAAAAACGTGCCTCGGACCGGAAACTGCACACCGAGCCGACCGGCTCGGCCCAAGTTCGGCCTGCAGCCGGCAGCCGATCTGCCTCGCCGCAGCATCTTGTAACCTGACGGAAAGATTTACTTGCTAGCCTGACGCCTGGCGGGCTGTGCCGCGAGCCGCCACTGAACCTGATCCGCGGCTCACAGGGAGCACACATGAATCCAGCAGATCTTTTCAGACTCGAAACCGACACGACCAATCTGTCGCCCGGCGAGTGGGTATTTCGTCAGGGCGATGTCGGCGATGCAATGTACGTCCTGCTGGAAGGCAATGTCGACGTCATCGTCGGCGAGACCGTCGTCGAGACGGCCGAGCGCGGCGCACTGCTCGGCGAGATGGCCTTGATCGACAATTCGCCAAGATCCGCCTCGGCGGTTGCGCGGACGCCGTGCAGGCTCGTCGCCCTCAATCGCAAGCGCTTCATCTTCATGGTGCAGCAGACGCCGAACTTCTCGATCCACGTCATGAAGGTGATGGCCGAACGGCTGCGCCGGATGGATGGACTGCTCGTCAGCAATCGTGGTGAGGCGACGCGCTCCGCCGCCACACCTTAGAACCCTCCGCTCCGCCGAAAAGCGCCGCCGGCTTCCACGCGATTGATACGACACGAGGCGCCCGCCTCGTGCTTTTTGGGCGCTGCGTTGTCAAAATTTTGCCCATTTCGGCCAACCAGGTCTTCCGCGTGCGGGGAAGACCGCTAGCCCAAAAGGCCAGACCCGCCAAGCGGCGCAGGCGCGGCGGCATGCCGTTACTTCCCGCACATCCAGGTTCAGTTGCGTTGCACGTCTCGGCGCGGCGCGGCAACCTTTCGGCGCAATCAACGCAACCCTTGTGACTCTTGGTACATCCAATTCCCGGTGTGCGTGGCCAGACTCACGCACCGGGGAAGAGACCGTGAACGAAGAGGGAGTCGCGTGATGAAATTGATCGAATCCTCGCTCAAGAATCCCATCGCGGTCGGCATGGTCGTGGTGCTGGTCGCGGTGTTCGGCTTCCTGAGCCTGCGCGAGCTGCCGCTGCAACTGTTCCCCGACATCGACCGGCCGCAGATCTCGATCCAGACCAACTGGCGCGCGGCCTCGCCCGAGGAAGTCGAATCCGAGCTGCTCGAACCGCAGGAGCAGGTGCTGCAGGGCCTGCCCGGCCTCGAGGAACTCGACGGCAATGCCGGTTCCGGCGGCAGCTTCATCAATCTGACCTTCGCGATCGGCACGGACATGAAGAACGCGCTGGTCGAGGTGATCGGCCGCATCAATCGCGTGCGCTCGATTCCGAAGGATGCCGATCGGCCGGTCGTGCAGCTCGGCGGCGGCAATGGCGGCGGCAACGCGAACGAATCGCTGAGGTGGTTCTTCGTGCAGCTGCTGCCGGGCACGCCGGGGCCGATCGAGCAATACCGGCATTTCATCGAGAACACCGTCAAGCCGCGCATCGAAGGCGTGCCCGGCGTCTCGCAGGTCATCGTCAACGCCGGGCCGCCGGACGAAGTGCGCATCACCGTCGACATGGCCAAGGCGGCAAGCCTCGGCATCATGCTTCCCGACATCGCCGCGAAGGCGGCCAGCGCCGCCGACGTTTCCGGCGGCCAGATCGAAGTCGGCCGGCAGCAATACGAATTGCGCTACACCGGCCGCTACAAGCCCGAGGAACTCGGCGGGCTGGTGCTGTCGTGGCGCGACGGCAAGCCGATCCGCCTCGGCGACGTCGCGACCGTGCAGATGCAGCCGCCGAAACGGCAGTTCTTCGCCTACCAGAACGGCAATCCGGCCATCGGCCTCGACGTTCGGCGCGCCAGCGGCGCCAACGTGCTGGCGACATTGAACGCAGTAAAGGAAGTCGTCGCCGACCTGCGCGCCGGCCCGATGAAGGCCAAGGGCCTCGGCATCGAGCAATCGTTCGACTCGGCGCTGTTCATCAATCGCGCGGTATCCTGCTGACCGAAAACCTGATCGTCGGCGCGCTGCTGTCGCTGCTGTGCGTGTGGTGGTTCATGCGCGACTGGCGCGCAACGCTGCTGATCGCGAGTGCGATTCCGATCTGCCTGCTGGCGACGTTCACGGCGCTGCACATGACCGGTCACAGCCTCAACGTGATTTCGCTCGCCGGCCTGGCATTCGCGGTCGGCATGGTGGTCGAGGGCGCGATCGTCGTGTCGGGCAATATCCTGCGCCTGAAGGAAAGCGGGATGACGCCGAACGAGGCGGCCTACAAAGGCACGAATCAGGTCGTCCGCGCGCTGATCGCCTCGACGATCACGACGGTCGCGGTGTTCCTGCCGGTCGTGTTCCTGAAGGACGTCGAAGGGCAGATCTTCGCCGATCTCGCGCTGACGATCTCGATCGCGGTCGCGCTGTCCGTGATCGTCGCGATCACGGTGCTGCCGGCCGCGTCGGGCTGGCTCAAGGCGAAGAAGCTCAAGTCCGGTTTCGGCGACGGCTGGCCGTGGCTGACCGACAAGATCATGGCCCTGACCGACACGCGGCCGAAGCAACTCGGCTGGATCGCCGCGCTGCTCGTGCTGCCGCTGGCGCTGACGTTCGCGTTCAAGCCGCGGCTGGACTACCTGCCGCCGGTCAAGCGCGCCGCGATCGACGCGTATTTCAACTTCCCGCCCGGCATGGCGCCGGACGTCGTCGACAAGCGAGATCGTGCCGAAGATGCTCGCGCGCATGAAGCCGTACATGGATCACAACAAGCAGCCGTAGCTGAAGAACTGGTACATCCTGCTGTGGCCGGGCGGCGGCACGATCGGCGCGCGCGTGGTCGACGAAAAGCGCATCGGCGATCTGGAACAAACTCGTGCGCGACGAGATCGTCGTCGGCTTCCCGGACACGCGCGTGTTCACCGAGGAAGGCAACCTGTTCGGCGGCTTCGGCGGCTCGGCACGCTCGGTGTCGATCCATCTGCAGGGCGAGGACGGCACGAAGTTGTACAAGGTCGCCGAAGCCGGCCGCCAGCTGCTCGAAGAGAAATTCCCCGGCGCGAACGTGCAGGCGTTTCCGCCGACCGATGCCGCGCAGCTCGAACTGCACGCCGTGCCCGACGACCGGCGCATCGCCGAAGCCGGCTGGGACCGCGCCACTGTCGGCGACATCATGCGTTCGCTCGGCGAGGGCTCGTGGCTCGGCGAATACTTCGACGGCGAACAGCGCGTGCCGATCATCCTGCGCGCCGGCGGCGGCGAGACGCCCGAGGAAATCGCGCAGACGCCAGTGGTCACGCCGAGCGGCAAGGTCATGCCGATCGGCGACCTGATCGCATTGCAGTCCGCGCTTGGCCCGACCCAGATCCGCCGCCTCGATCATCGACGCACGGTAACGCTGACGATGGATCCGCCGGCGACGCTCGCGCTCGAAGACGCGCTGGCAGACGATCGACAAGGACGTGCTGCCGGAACTGCGCAAGCAATTGCCGGACGGCACGATCCGCCTGGCCGGCAGCGCCGACCGCCTCGACCAGATCGTCGGCACGATGGGCAGGAACTTCATTCTCGCGCTGTTCGTGCTGCTGCTGCTGATGGCGGCGATGTTCAAGTCGCTGCGCCACGCCGTGATCGTCGTGCTGACCGTGCCGCTCGCGCTGATCGGCGGCATGCTCGGCTTGCGCGTGCTCGGCCTGTTCGCATTCCAGCCGCTCGACCTGTTGTCGATGATCGGTTTCATCATGATGGTCGGCGTCGTCGTCAATCACGCGATCCTGCTCGTCGACCTGACGCGCACCGCGCAGGAAAACGGCGCGAGTCTCGACGATGCGATCCGCATGTCGCTGAACCAGCGTCTGCGCGCGATCCTCGCCAGCACGATGACCGGCGCACTGGGCGCGTTGCCCATGGCGGTGAATCCGGGTCCGGGCAGCGTGATCTATCGCGGTCTTGCCGCGGTCAACGTCGGCGGCGTCATGGTCAGCCTGGTGTTTTCGCTGCTGCTGCTGCCCAGCCTGATGCGCCTGATCTTCGCGAAACGCGAGACGCAAATGCTGCTGGCGCCCCCGCGCCGCGGCATGCCGCGGCTGGTCGAGGTCGAGGCCGAGGTCGAGGCAGCATGAAACCAAGAACGTTTGAACGCGGATTTACGCGGATCAACGCGGATAAGAGCCGATGAAGAGCGATTTGAAAAAAAGAAGCATCCAGACGAACCGGTTCGCAGATACGTCCGAGAAACTTGGCACCAGCGAACTTGGATACTCATTGTTTTGCTCTTATCCGCGTTCTTTGCTCTTAATCCGCGAAATCCGCGTTGAAAATGCTCTTTGCTTGAGACGGCAGAAAACGTCATGAAACGAATTTCCACGATGCGACAATCAATATCCGCGCGCTGGCCGCGGCGATCTTCGCGACCGCACTATTCAGCGCGACCGCGTCGACTGCCACGCAGCGGACAAACCGCCGACCGCACCGGCGGCGATCGTCGAAGTGGCGCCGGCAACGACGGCGCGCCTCGCGCCGCGCGCTGGGTGCCCGGCAGCGTGGTCAGCCGCGACGATGCGAAGATCGCCAGTGCCGAAGCCGGCCGCCTGGAATACGTCGCCGAAGTCGGCACACGCGTGAAAGCCGGCGAGCGCCTCGCCAAACTCGATGATCAGGCGCTGCGCCTGCGCCGCGAGGAAATCCAGTCCGACGTGCGCCGCGCCGAAGCGCAGCGCGCGCTTACCGAGACGCAACTGCAGCGCCTGCGAGAAGCTCGCCACGTCGAACGCGATCGCGAAGACCCAGCTCGACGAAGCGCGCGCCGCGATGGAGACCAATGTGCAGACGCTGGCGCACGCGCGCGCCCAGCTGCACCAGATCGATCACGACATCGATCAGGCCGACTGGTGCATGCGCCGTTCGCCGGCGTCGTCACCGAGCGCTTCGCGCAGCGCGGCGAATATCTGCAGGTCGGCGCGACGCATCGTGCATCTGGTCGACACCGATCACATCGAAGCACGCGTGCAGGCGCCGCTGACGATGGCCGACAAGATCCACGCCGGCATGCAGGTGACGGTCAAGGCCGGCGGCCAGGAAACGAGCGCGAACGTGCGCACGGTGGTGCCGGTCGGCGACGAGCGCGCGCGCCAGTTCGAACTGCGCGTCGGCGCTCGAGTCCGCGCTTGCCCTGGTCGGCAGCGCCGTCGAAGTCTCGCTGCCCGAAGACCGCGGCGACGAAGCACTGACCGTGCCGCGCGATGCGCTGGTGCAGCGCCAGAATCAGACCTACGTGATGCGCGTGACCGCCGCAGAACACCGCCGAGCAGGTGCTCGTGTCGGCGGCGAACGCGGCCGGCGACAAGGTCGAGGTGCGCGGCGCGCTCAGCGCCGGCGACCGCCTCGTCGTGCGCGGCGCGGAGCGCCTCGCGCCGGGCCAGAACGTCAAGGTTGCCAACGACGGCTGATGCTGCGATGGGCCCGAATCCGGAGCGCCCTAAGCGGACAGCCCGCGGGTCGCCGTCCCGTCGTCCCGCATCGACAGAAGGCGCGACGTACCGGCAGACGTGTGTGCGCTCTCTTTCTCGACCCGCCGCGCTTGGGCGTTCCTGCCTACACTGAATGGGGGTGCGCGTTTGCAGGACAATGTTGCCGTCGCGTTAAGTGCCGCAACCTCCGATGAACGCGATGCTCCGTTCAGCGGAATTTTC
The DNA here is from genome assembly GCA_963738115.1 of uncultured Gammaproteobacteria bacterium. Classification (GTDB taxonomy): domain Bacteria; phylum Pseudomonadota; class Gammaproteobacteria; order Xanthomonadales; family Rhodanobacteraceae; genus Rudaea. The sequence goes on from CAVTVN010000001.1 coordinate 91,758, forward strand.
AGACTCGGTTGGGTAGCGCGGGCCAACCATGCGCCTATGCATCCGCAGGATCGCGGGCGCGTAGTTCAGCCCGCAGGCCCGTCAGGACGATGCGCCGGCCGCAACCAGGAGAACATCATGAAGCGCACCCTCCTCGCCCTCTCGCTGTGCGCCGCGTGCGCCGGTTACGCCGTCGCGCAGGATGAAGAAGTCCTTTCGCCGGTCATCGTCGAACACGTCGACGGTTACCGCATCGTCGAAAACTGCACACCGCCTGCCGATGCGCCCGAATGCGCCGGATTTCACGCCCTGATCCGGCAGAATTTTGACGAGCGCGAGATCGGCATGCTGTTCGGCGCAGCGACCTCGTACCCCGAATATCGCACGAGCTACTGGTCGGTACGCGAGCGCTATGACAATCTCGTGCGCTATGTCGAAGACAACGGCGTACCAGCTGTCGTCGCGGCCGCCTACTATGAGCCTGTGCAGGCCCCTGTCGCGATTTACCAGGGAGAACCGATTCGCCACGACGTGATCGTCAATGACGAGAATGCCGTAATCGTCAACGACGATCCCGATGCGGTGGTATTGCAGCGCCCGCCGACGACTAGCGATGGGCGCTATTGAAGCTGCCAACCTTTCGCGCCTGACATTCGCGCGCACCTTGCGCGCATCGATGTCGCGTTGAAGCGACGCTAGTCAGAACGGAATCTCGTCGTCGTCGAAGCTGTCGTGTGCCGGCGCCTGCGTTGTGGACGGCGCGTTGGCGCTGCGCTGCGGCGCAGACTGCGGGCCGCGGGCCGGGCCGCGCTCGCGACGCTCACCGCCACCGCCTTCACCACCCGCACCACCGCCACGGCCACCGAGCATCTGCATTTCGTCGGCGACGATGTCGGTGCTCCAGCGCTTGATGCCGTCCTTTTCGTATTCCTCGGTGCGCAGGCGGCCTTCGACGTAGACCTGGCTGCCCTTCTTCAGGTATTCCCCGGCAATCTCGGCCAGACGGCTGAAGAACTTCACGCGGTGCCACTCGGTGCGTTCCTGCTGTTCACCGGTCTGCTTGTCCTTCCATGACTCGGACGTCGCCACGCGGATCGTGGTGATTGCCGTACCGCTCGGCGTATAGCGCGTTTCCGGATCGGCACCGAGATTGCCGACGAGAATGACCTTGTTGATGCCGCGTGCCATGGCCTGTTCCTTTGTTTTGTTCTGAACCGTGGGTCAAATATTAGCACGCACGGCTGGACCGCCCTTGTCGGCCAATGGCAGCGCGGTTTGTAGGAAATTTGCCCGAAGCGCTCCGGCAATGCCGCGCGTCTGCAGCCTCCGCCGCCGTCTTACGGCGGCCGCGGGTAACGTACGGCGTTGGCCACGCCTCGTTCCACAGGCTATCGATAGCCAGCCGCCTGCAGTTCGAACAGCTCGGCGTAGTGCCCTTTCGTAGCCGTCAGCTCGGCGTGCGTTCCACTTTCGATAATGCGGCCGCCCTCGAGCACGATGATGCGATCGGCCATGCGTACGGTAGAAAAACGGTGCGAGATGATGACCGCGCTCTTGCCGGCGGCGAGGTCCTTGAAGCGCTGGAACACCTGGAATTCCGCACGCGCGTCGAGCGCGGCGGTCGGTTCGTCGAGAATCAGCAGTTGCGCGTCGCGCATGTATGCGCGCGCGATGGCGACCTTCTGCCACTCGCCGCCGGAGAGCTCGACGCCGCTGCGAAACAGCTTGCCGAGCATCTGCTGATAGCCCTTGGGCAGTCGCGCGATCACCTCGTCGGCGAGGCTGCGTTGCGCGGCCCTCTCGATGCGCGGCGCATCATCGCGCGCGTCGATGCGGCCGACCGCGATGTTGTCCGACGCGGTGAAGTAGTAGCGCACGAAGTCCTGGAAGATCACGCCGATGTTCGCACGCAGCGCCTCGACCGAATATTCGCGCAAGTCGTGACCGTCGAGCAGGATGCGGCCTTCATCGGGATCGTAGAGCCGCGACAACAGCTTCACGAGTGTGGTCTTGCCCGCGCCGTTCTCGCCGACCAGGGCCAGTACCTCACCGGCCCGCAGGCGGAAATCGAGGTTGCGCAGTGCCCAGCGTTCGGCGCCGGGATAACGGAAACCGACGTTCTCGAACACGAAGCCTTCGCGGATCGGCTGCGGGAACGGCCGCGGACTCGGCGGCGAGTGGATCTCCGGCTCGATGCGGAAAAACGAAAACAAGTCGTCGAGATACAGCGCCTGCCCGGCGACGCTCGAAAATCCGTAGAACAGGTTTTCCAGCAGGTTGCGCAGGCGCCGGAACGAATTGGACAGAAAGGTCAGGTCGCCGATCGTGAAGACGCCGGTCACCGCGCGCCATGCGATGAACCCATAGGCCGCGTAATAGCCGATCGTGCCGATCGTCGTGAACAATCCGCCCCAGCCGGCGCGACGCTGCGCGACCGCGCGGTTCGCGCGATAGATCGATTGCGAGAGCACGCGGTAACGGTCGATGAGGAAGGAGTTCAGGCCGAAGCTCTTGACCTCCTTGGCCGTCGTCGCGCTGGCGCCGACCATGCGCAGGTAGTCGAGTTCGCGCCGTTCCGGTGTCCACTGGAAGTTGACGGCATAGCTTTGCGCGTTGAAATGCAGTTCGCCGATGAACGCCGGCACGACGGCGACGATCAGCAGCAAGATCAGCCATGGCGCATAGACCACCAGGCCGACGGCGAAGCTCAGGATGGTCACGACATCCTGCGCCTGGCCGAGCAACTGCGACAGCAGCGAACTGCGACCGGCGACCTGGCGCCGCGCACGGTCGAGACGATCCTGCAGGTCGGCATCCTCGAAGTCCTCCAGGTCGAGCGATGCGGCGTGTTCCATGAGGCGAATGCTGGTCGCATTCGAATACATCTCCGACAGCAGCGAGTCGATCAGCGAAACGATGCGGCCGAGGATGTCGGAGGCGACGGCGAGCGAAAATTCCAGCCCGAGCAGCCACCACAGCCGCGTGAGGTCGCCGCTTGCCAGCCATTCGCTCCAGTCGGCGTGATGCACACTGGCATGCACGAGCGCGGTGACTTCGTCGATGATCAACTTGCCGACGTAGAGCGTGAGCACCGGCAACAATGCACGCATCAGGCGCAGCACGATGCTGGCGACACACAGCATCGGGCTGGTGCGCCATACGCTGGCGATGAATGGCGGCACGTTGCGCAGTGCGGCGAGGCGTTCGCGGACGGACTGTTTCGGCGGCGGCTCCTGGTGGCCGCGCGGCGTGCTGCGCTCAGGGGCGACGCGTCCGCCCAGACTGTATTGACGAGGCATGTGACCTTTTCCGGCTTGCTTGGACAAGGCGCCGGCGACAAACACCGGCGCCCGGACACGTCGCAGCGTACTTTCCTGGCGACTGCTATAAACGCGCCCGACTGCACGTTACACTAACTAAATGTCCAGTGTTCCGCTCATGCGCCCTGCCCCGATCGCGGATTTTGCCGCCGTACAGGCGTTGACGGCGGCCGACATGGCGGCCGTCGATGCGTTGATCCGCGCGCGCCTGGCCTCGGACGTCGTGCTGATCAACCAGATCGCCGAACATATTGTCGGCGGTGGTGGCAAGCGGCTGCGGCCGATGCTGGTCCTGCTCGCGGCGCGCGCGTGCAGCTATCACGGCCCGCATCATGTGCTGCTCGCCGCGGTGGTCGAGTTCATCCACACCGCGACGCTGCTGCACGACGACGTCGTCGACGAATCCGACCTGCGTCGCGGGCGCAAGACCGCGAATGCCCTGTGGGGCAATGCTGCGAGTGTCCTCGTCGGTGATTTCCTCTACTCGCGCTCGTTCCAGATGATGGTCGAGGTCGACGACATGCGCGTGATGCGCATTCTCGCCGATACGACCAACCGCATCGCCGAAGGCGAAGTACTGCAGCTGCTCAACGTGCACAATCCGGATATCGATGAAGCCGCTTACCTGCGTGTGATCGAACGCAAGACCGCCGTGCTGTTCGCTGCGGCGACCCGGCTCGGCGCCCTGCTCGGCGGCGTGCCGGAAGCACAACAGGAAGTGCTGGCGCAGTTCGGCTTGAACCTCGGCTTTGCTTTCCAGATCGCGGACGACGTGCTCGATTACGTTTCCGATGCCGGCACGCTCGGCAAGAACATCGGTGATGACCTGGCCGAAGGCAAGGCGACGCTGCCGCTGATCCACGCGATCGAGCACGCACCGCCAGCACAGGCGGCGTCGCTGCGCCGCGCCATCGAGACCGGCGGCCTGGATTCGCTCGACAACATCATCGCTGCCATCCGCGACACCGGCGCTATCGAGCGGGCGCGCAGCCGTGCCGCGCAATACGCCGATGCGGCGAAAAAGGCGTTATCCAACCTGCCGCATTCCGCTGCACGCGATGCGCTGGGCGTACTGGCGGACTACGCCTTGAATCGCAATCACTGAAGATGGCCAGGATTCATGTTCCGCGCGAATTTGCGTCGAGCGCAACTCGGCTGCTCGCCGCGACGTTGCTTGCGCTGACGAGTGCGATCGTCCATGCCGATGCGACCCCCACCGATGCTGTTGCGGTGTCCGCGGCGGCGTCGCTCGCCGTTGCCGGCGAAGACGGCAAGATCGTGCGCTTCGATCGGGCTGCATTGGCCAAGCTGCCGCAGCACAGCGTCCGCGCCGAAGCGCACGGCAAGTCGGTCGAATGCACCGGTGTGAACCTGATCGATGTGCTCGGCGCAGTCGGCGCCGCCAGCGGCGAAGCACTGCGCGGCAAGAACCTTGCGCTGTACGTGCGCATCAGTGCGGCCGACGGCTATCGCGCCGTGTTCGCACTGGCCGAGCTCGATCCGGGATTCCGCAGCGACGTGCCGATCGTCACGGCGTCATGCGGCGGCAATGCGCTGGAAGCAAAGGATGGCCCGTTCCGCCTGGTCGTGCCCGGTGAAAAGCGTCCGGCGCGCTGGGTGCGCCAGGTGACGGCGATCGACCTGTTGCGCGCGCCCTGAGCTGCGCGGGCGCGCAACACCACGGCCCGGTGCCTATTTTCGGCCCTGCTTCTTTTCCACCCGCTCCTTGAGCCTGCGCGCCTTCTCGGCCAGCACACGATACTCGTCGCGCAACGCGTCGAGATCCCCTTCTTCGAGCTCCTCGAGGTTGAGCAACGAATTGTCGGCCGGCTTGAACGCCCGAATCAGCTCGTCGAGCTTGATCTGCAACGCTTCGGTGTCGCGGTTCTGCGAACTCTGGATCAGGAACACCATCAGGAACGTGACCAAGCTCGTGCCCGTATTGATGACGAGCTGCCAGGTGTCGCTGTAGTGAAAGATCGGGCCGGTCGCTGCCCACGCCACGAGCACGCCGAAGGCAAGAATCGTCGCCAGAGGCCTGCCGGTAGCGCGCGCTGCCCATTCGGTGAAACGCGTGAACAGCGATTTGGTTTTCATGGCGCATTCCCGTTGCAGGATGCGCCAGTCTAACGACGGACCAGGCGCCGGCGACGAATCGCCGGCCGCCTGTTCAGCCTCGGGTTACTGTGTCGAACCGAACGTCTCGGCGAAGAAGCTGTGCATCAGCGCATAACCGCGCTTCGCTGCGCGCTCGTTGTACTGGCAACCGGGCACTTCGCCCTTCGCGGAGGGGATTGCGAAGCAATGCACGGCGCCGCCGAAGCTGACGAACTGCCAGTCGACGTTCGCATCGCGCATCTCCTTCTTGAACGCGACGATCGAGTCGTCCGACACGAACTTGTCGTCGCCGCCGTTCAGCGCGAGCACCTTGGCCTTGATGTTCTTCGCCATGGCTGGATCGTCCGTCGCGAGATTGCCGTGGAACGAAACAATACCTTGCACGTCTGCTCCGGATCGCGCGAGATCGAGCGTCGTCGCACCGCCGAAGCAGTAGCCGAACGCGCCCCAGTGCTTGCCATCGAGCGGCGCCTTGCCGACCTGGGCCTTGAGTTGAGCGAGCGCCGCATTGATGCGCGCCCGCAAGTCGCCACGGTGCGCGTACATGTTCTTCGCCGCGGCACCGGCTTCGTCCGCATTCTTCGGCCGCACGTCGGCGCCGTAGACATCGGCGACGAGGACGACGTAATCCTTGCCGGCTACCTGTTTGCCGAGTGCGACCTGACTGTCGTTCATGCCGAGCCAGTCCGGCGTCATCACCAGGCCGGGACGCGCGGTCTTCACCGAATCGTCGTAGACGAGCACGCTTTGCATTTTTTTACCATCGACGTCGTAGTCGATGTTTCTGGCAACCATAGCTGCCTGCGCGCTGGCGGCACAGGCACAGAGCATTGCGACTAGCAGGAATCTCATATAAGTCCTCCGGGTGGCGGGGGCAAAGATCATACTCCGCTACCATTCCGCGTGGCACGGCTGCGCATTTTCGGAAAATTTGCGTCATGACCGAATAGGCACGCGCGCGTTGTGGAACCCGGCACCGCGCCTGCTAAACTGTGGCCCGCTCGCGATTCCGCCCCTGGAGCCCCTTGATGATCCCGATTCGCCAGATCCTGGTTCTGCTCGCCGCTTCGTGCAGCACTGCCACCGCGTTCGCGCAGATGAAGCCCGAAACCGTCATCGAATATCGGCGCAGCGTGATGACCATGGTCGGCTGGAACTTCGTCCCGATGAATGCCATGGTCAAGGGCAAGATCCCGTTCGATGCGAAGGAATTCGCCAAGCACGCCGAGCGCATCGAATTCCTCGCCCCGCAGGCACTCGAGGGCTTTGCCAAGGGTTCCGACAAGGGCGCGGAAACCGACGCGAAACCGGAGATCTGGACCAACTTCGAGGATTTCAAATCCAAGCTCAACGATCTGATCGAGCAGGCGAAGGCGCTAAGCGCGGTCGCCAAGACCGGCGACGAAGCGAAAATGAAGGAACAGTTCAAGAAACTCGGCGGCGCATGCAAGGCGTGCCACGAAAAGTATAAGGCCGAGTAGGCGCGTCGTCACAGCGGGTGTTCGCAATAATCAGCTACGCTTCGACACTCTCCCCACCCACCCTCGAAGGACTCGAGGTCGGTTCGATTAGCCGGCAACCCAGAGCAGCAGCGCGATGCCGGCGATTGCCAGCGCCAACAGCGCCAATGCGAGCCACACGCTGACGAAACGCAATTGCTGTAGCTGCGGCAGGCGCTTGCGGCCGCTGATCATCGGCATGATCAGGTTCTCGTGCTTGAGCAGCAGGTAGAGCAGCACTGCCACTATGTGCAGGCCGACCAGCGCCAGCAGGACGTTCTCGTTCCAGTGATGCACGCGCGTCATCAGCTTGACGGTGTACGTCGAAACCCGTGCGACCAGCGGACCGTCGGTATCGATTTCGTCGGTGGCGAACAACCCGGTCACGGCCTGCACGAGCACGCACAACAGCAAGGCAAGCACTGACCAGCCGCCGAGCGGATTGTGGCCGATGCTTGCTTGTCTATTTGTGGAAAACATCGATCTGACATACGCGGCCACGGCAAAAGGCCCTCGCACGAAATCGCCGAATCGGCTGGTCTGCGAGCCGAAAATCCCCCACAGCACGCGGAACATGATCAGGGCGAGCACTGCGTAACCCAGCCAGAAGTGCCAGCGCATGTCGAGCAGACCGTACTCGCCGGTTGCGTACAGCAGCACGACGAGCACGACCAGTGCCCAGTGGAACAGGCGCGTCGGCATATCCCAGACGCGGGTCTGTGCGCGCGCCTGGCTCCCCGCACCATTCATGTCGCTGCCCATCAGGCGATGCCCAGCCCTTCGATCTGCGCGATGGATGCCGGATCGAAGGCGGCCAGACGTGCGAATTCGCGTCCGCGCTCGGCGTAGTCGCGAAATTGATCGAAGCTCGGCGCGCCGGGCGAAAGCAGAATCGTCGCGCCGGCAGGGGCCAACTCATGCGCACGCGCGAGCGCATCGGCGAGAGACGCCGTCGCATCGAGGGCGAACCGGGGTTCCGCGATCCGGCGCAGCGCCGTGGCAATTGCCGCGCCGTTGGCACCCGTCGTCACGATGGCCACCGGCGCGTGCGCTGCGACATGACGCACGAAGGGCGCCCAGTCGACGCCACGATCGAACCCGCCGACGAGAACAACGACCGGGCGATCCTCGAGACTGCGCAAGGCTTCGATCGTCGCGTACGGCGTCGTCGCGATGCTGTCGTTGACGTAATCGATACCGTGGCGCGTTCCGATTCGCTGCAGCCTGTGCGGCAACGGCTTGAACGTCGCGACATGGGCAGCGAGTTCCAACGCATCGAAGCCGGCGGCCTCGATTGCTGCAAGCGCCGCGCAGACATTGAGCGCATTGTGTTCGCCCGGCAACGGCAATCCGCCCAGAGGCAGCACGCGTACATCGCCGCGCCGAATGGCGCCGTCGCGCACATGCCAGCCGGCCTCCGCACCGAACACGCTGCGCCGCGCGTGGGCTGCCGTCGCGGCCAGCAGGTCTGACTGCGCATTGACGACGAGCTGGCGTGCGTCGGCGGCAATCGCCAGCTTGTCGGCGATATAGCGCTCAGGCGTGCCATGCCAGTCGAGATGTTCTTCGTACAGATTGTTGATCACGGCGATGGTCGGCGCGCCGGCGAAATCGCGAGTTTGAAAACTCGACAGCTCGATCACCCACCAATCCGGGGCTGGCTGGTCCCGTCCGCCAACGTCGAGCAGGTCGAGCAGCGGCAGACCGATGTTTCCGGCCAGCGCGACACGTTGTCCACCCTTGCGCAGGATGTGTGCGATCAACGCCGTGACCGTGCTTTTGCCCTTGGTGCCGGTCACGCAGATCGTGCGTGCGTCGGAATGCTCGGCAAACCACAGCGAGGTGCCCGAGGTGAAGCGCACACCGGCGCGCTGCGCCGGCGCCGCGGGCGGCTTGTACGGGCTGATACCAGGCGACTTGATGACGACGTCGAATTGCGTCAGCGCCTCGGCATCGGCTGCGGTCGTGATCAGCTGCAATCGCGTGTCCGCGTCATTCACGAGGCCGTCGCGCGCTTTCAATCCATCTGCCTCTGCGGCGCTGCAAAAAACCGCAAGCCGCTTGTCCGGGAAGCGCCGGCGCAATACTGCGAGCGCCGCGCGCCCCTCGCGGCCGAAGCCCCAGATCGCGACGCGCGCGTCGGCGAGATCGGCGAGTCGCAGGCTCATGACCGGCGGATCGAGTTCGCAGGCATGTTCAGCCGTGCGCACGCAACAGATCCTGCAGTCGCGCAGGCAGGAAGTGAGTGGCAGCCGGTTGCAGCTGCGCCGCGAGCGCGAGATCGCCGCGCTCGAGCTGCGGCAGGATTTCTTCGGCAAAGCGCACCACGAGCGCGTCCTCCCGCCATTCCGGCCGCTGCGCCAGCGCGAACATCGCAGCGCGCGACTCGCGCCCTTCGCCGACGCACTCGAACGGCTTGTGTTCGCGGTATTCGAGCAGGGCATCGAATCCCGGCGCCAGCGAAGCATCATCGAGCAGGTTGCGGCCGAAGATCGCGAGCAGACGCGGCTTGGTCACGAACGGCGCCAGCGCGAGAAACACGAAGTGGCATTTCGGACATTGGCCGCACCAGCGGTCGGCCGGCCGTTCGCCGCGGATGCGGAAATTGCGGTTGCAGCTCGAGAACACGTCGTCGTACAACGTGCTGCGCGAGAATTCGCGCGTCACGGCCAGTTCGGACCATGGCCGCAACAGCGATAAGTAGTCCAGATCGGCGGCAATGTGCGACTTGGTATACGCACGCAGGCGCTGCTCGAATTCCAGGCTCTTGCTCCATTGGTGATTGACCTGCTGGCCGTCGTATTCGAGCGTCGCGACGGATGCCGACTGTTCGTTGGAAAAAATGATCGCGTCGTAGCCGTACAGGATCGCCGCACAAACCAGAATCGCCGAGTTGATCGCCGTGACCGGAATATGGCCGTTCCATGCGCCAAGCCGGTTGTACTCGAACAATTCCGGCGCGAGCTGGCGCCGGATGTTCAGCGTAGGCAATCCCGTGCGCGCCGCGCATGCCGCAATCAGTTCGGAGCTGCCGACCCATGCGGCGGCCATAGGCTCGCGCACGGTCTTCAACATTTCCACGCTGACGAGCGAGTCCTTGCCGCCGCCGATCGGCACAAGGCTGCGGCGGGGCAGTTTCAACGTCGCCGCCGCCGTCATGTTTCCGCTTTGCTCGCCATTGCTCGCTGCGTCCGCAGCTCGCCCTTCGGGCCAGCTTCGCTGTTCGCTACGGCTTCCGGCAACTGCTCCTTGCTTTGCTCTACCTCTGGCATCCCTGCCGTCGCCTGCCTGCGCAGTCCGGCGAAAGCCGGAATCCAGGTCTTCTGGCTCGATTGAAAGAGCTGGATCCCGGCTTTCGCCGGGATGACGATCAATAGATGGAAAGCGGATGCGGCCGCGCAAGTCGAGCTTGTTCTGGTAGGCAAACTCGGCAAGGCCATGCAGGAATACGGTGTCGAGCAGTTCCGCAGTCGCTGCGTCGAGCGGGCCGGCATCAACCAGGATCTGTGCCTGCACGCCGGCTTTGTAGTAGCTGACGCCGGCGATCAGATGCAGCAGGCGCAGCGCGGATTGGAACGCCGCTTCGCGCTCGGGCGCCAGCGTGGGCGGATCCGGAAAGCCGATGCGTTCGACGAGTTCGGGACCGTCGTCGAACGCGTAGACGAGCTGCGCCTCGCCATCGACATAGGTGCAACGCACGAAACGAAACGCGGCGGCCTGACGTGGATCACGCAGGGCCGGACGAGTTGCGGGCGTGCTCACAGCACGATCTCCGCGGCCGGATCGCGCAGGTTGTAGTGCGACGCCATCACCGCGCCGTAAGCGCCCGCCTGGGCAATCAGCAGTACGTCGCCTTCCCGCGTCGGCGGCAGCCTTCGGTTGCGTCCAAGCACGTCGCCCGATTCGCAGATCGGCCCGACAACCTGTACCAGTGCGCTCTTTTCCTCATCGAGGCGAGTCAGGTTGACGATTTCGTGGTACGCCTCGTACAGCGCCGGCCGGATCAGCGAATTCATGCCGCAGTCGACACCGACGTAACGCACCTCGCCCTTGCGCTTGAGCTGCGTCACGCGACACAGCAGCGCGCCGGCATCGGCGACCAGATAGCGGCCCGGCTCCGCCCACAGCTCGAACTGGGGATAGGCAGTCTTCACTTCGAGGAGTGCCGCGCCGAGCGCTGCGAGGTCGAGCGGCTGCTCGTCGCCGCGCGCTGGCACGCCGAGCCCGCCGCCGATGTTCAGCACGCGCACGCTGCCGATTCTTTCGGCGAGGCTGGCGAGTTGAATGTAGACGTCGCGCCAATGCGCCTCATCGAGAATCCCGGATCCCAGATGCGCATGCAGGCCGGCGATGCGTGCGCCGTGCGCGACGGCGAGACGCTGGAACTCGGGCAGTTCATCGAGCGACAGGCCGAACTTCGACTTCGCCCCGCCGGTCCTGACCTTGTCGTGATGACCACGGCCGGCGCCGAGATCGATGCGCAGCATCAACTCCTTTCCGCGGAAGTCCTCGCCCCAATGCGCGAGTGGATGCAGGTTGTCGACAGTGACGAACGAAGCGCTCGCAAAACCGGCCACGTATTCGGCACGCGGCGCGAAATTGGGCGTGAACAGCAAGGGCACGGACGCCGCGGCGGCAATGTCTTTCGCGCGCTCGAGTTCGCCAGGCGAAACGCATTCCAATCCGAAACCCGCCGCTGCAATCTCGCGCAAAATCGCCGGATGTGAATTCGCCTTGATTGCATAGAACCAGCGGTCGACACAGGTGATCTCCGCGCGCAACGACTGCGCGCGCGCACGCACGGTAGTCGCGTCGTACACGTAGCGAGGTGTGCCATTCGCCGCAAGCCCGAGCAATTCGCTCCTGCGCGCAATCCACCAGGCGGAATCCTGCGCCGACTGCGGCTTGCCGTACAGCTCGCGCCAACTCGGGCCGAATACGGCTGCGTCCTCGACGCGCATCGCCTCGGCCTGGATCAGCAGGGTGTGCAGGGTCGGCACGAGATCGGCGGCGACTTCCTCGTCGACGACGAAGGTCAGGTTGAGATTGTTCGACGACTGCGAGATCAGGTGCACGCGCAGCGGCCCGAATTCGGCAAGGACGCCGGACAGCCGGTGCAGCATCGAGCGCATGCCGCGTCCGACCAGCGTGATCGCGGCGCACGGGGCGATCACCTTGACGCGGCAGATCTTCGCCAGATCCGTGCACAGCGCCGAAAGCACGTCGGTGTTGACCAGGTTCTCGGTCGGGTCGAGCGACACCGTGACGTTGGTTTCCGAAGTGCCGACCAGATCGATCGACAGGCCATGGCGCTTGAAGAATTCGAACACGTCGGCGAGGAAGCCGACCTGCTGCCACATGCCGATCGATTCCATCGAGATCAGGGTGATGCCTGTGCGCGAACTGATCGCCTTGATGCTGGGCGCCGCATCGATGGTGCCGGCGCCGATCTCCGTGCCGGCCAGCTGCGGGTGATTGGTATCGCGGATCGCCAGCGGCACCCGCGCCTCGCGCACCGGATTGATGCAGCGCGGATGCAGAACCTTGGCGCCGGTCGTGGCGATTTCCTGCGCCTCCTCGTAGTCGAGCCGCGACAGCAGGCGCGCGCCCGGCACCTGGCGCGGATTGGCGCTGAACATGCCGGCGACATCGGTCCAGATTTCCACTTTTTCCGCATTCAGCAGCGCGCCGAAATAGCTGGCCGTGGTGTCCGAGCCGCCTCGACCGAGAATCACGGTTTCGCCGGCTTCGTTGCGCGCGATGAATCCCTGCGTGACGAACAAGTCGCCGCGCGCGCCCAGGCTTGCGGACAATGCCGGGTCCGGCGCGGTCGGCACGGAGGCCGAAAGATAGCGGCCCCACGCGTTCTGGTTCGGCAGCGGTACGCCGAGCAGGTGTTCACGCGCGTCGAGCCAGTGTGCCGCCATGTCCTTCGTGCGCAGATACGACACGCCGAGCGTGCTCGACATCAGTTCGCCGAGTGCCAGTACCTCCGCCTGCCATGGCAGCGCCGCGGAATCCGCGCGCGCATTTGCGACCAGCGCATCGAGCCGTTCGAGCCAATAGTGGATCGCCGCGTGGTCAGTCAGAGCGAGTTCGCCGATCATCGCGCGATGTCGCTCGGCGATGGTGTCGCGCGCGGCCTTGCGCGCCGGGGCGTCAGCAGCTTCGGCAAGCGCCTTGAGCTTGTCGGTGATTCCCGACAGCGCCGACACCACGATCACGACACGCCTGCCGCGCGCGAGCCACTGCTGCGCGATCGCTGCGATGTTGTCCCAGCGCTCGGCCTTGGACACGCTGGTGCCGCCGAATTTCAGCACGATCCACGGCGCAGTCTGGACCTTGGGCGGCGCGGTGGTGAGGCTGGGCATGATCGGCGCGGAAGCAGCGAGACGGAAGGAGCGGTCATTGTCCTTGTGCAGCGCAAAAAAACAAGTCGAACGCTGCCGTGGTAGCCGAGACCTCGCGATGGAGAAATGAACGAACACTGGCAATTTCCGGGCGCCGCTGCGAAAGCGGGCATAATCGCCGCCAGTTTTGTCCACCGGCAGGTTGTCATGAATTGCAGCGCTTTCAAGCAGGTAGACGTCTTTACGTCCGAACGTTTCAAGGGCAATGCACTTGCCGTGGTTCTCGACGCCGAAGGCCTCGCCGATGCCGACATGCAGCGAATCGCCGCCTGGACCAATCTTTCCGAAACGGCATTCGTGCTGCCGCCCAGCCCCGGCGCCGACTATCGCGTGCGCATTTTCACGCCGCGCAGCGAATTGCCGTTCGCCGGCCACCCGAGCGTCGGCACCGCGCACGCGCTGCTCGAGGCCGGGCACATCGCGCCTTCCGATCATCTGATCCAGGAGTGCGCGGCCGGACTTCTGCCCGTTCGCGTCGTCGGCGAAGGCTCGCAGCGCCGCGTCTTCGTGCGTGCCCCGCGTGCGCGCCTGGATCCGCCCGGCGCGGCGATCACGGCTGCAGTGACGCGTGCGCTTTCGCGCGCACCCGCCGCAGCACATCCACCGCGCGTCGCCAACAACGGACCGGATTGGCTGATCTGCGATCTTGGCGACGAAGCGGACGTGCGCTCGCTGCGACCCGACATGACCGCGCTGGAGCGATTGAGCGCCGAAACCGGATCGATCGGCATCAGTGTGTTCGGCCGTGCAGCCAGAGGTGAATACCAGCTCGTCGTGCGCGCGTTTGCGCCGGCAGACGGCGTGCCGGAAGATCCGGTCACCGGCAGCGCAAACGCGGCGATAGGCGCTTATCTGCTTGCGACCGGCCAGTTGGACGCAATCGGCGCAAGCTACCGAGTCAGCCAGGGACGCGAGATCGGCCGCGACGGTTACGTCGACGTTTGCGTCGACGCGGCATCCGGAGAAGTCGAGATCGGCGGACGTTCGATCACGAGCATCGACGGCATGCTGGCCTTGCCGGGCCGCCGCGACGGCTGAGCGATCCGCGCGCTGTCGCGAATCAAGCGGGAACGTTCATTTTGGCGCGTCGCGTGTCATCTGCAGGTCATTGAACTTGCGCCGTTCGACCAATCCGGAGATCTTTCCCGCATCATCGCGGCGGAAGATCAGCAGGTTGCGTTCATCGTCGCTACCCATGAAGACGTCCTTCGCCACGGCATCGAGGGCGTGCGCCGCAGCACCGGCGCGCGTTCGCAACATCAACCTGTCGCCGTCGAGCTCGACTGAAAACGCGCGCTCCGCCGTGTAGCGGTAGGTGCCGGGATAGTCGGCAAGCCGCAGGTCGCGAACGGGCAGCGCCGGTGGCGGCGTCGGCAGCGTCAGATCCTGCATCGCAACGAGCTTCCAGGCGCCGTTGCGGCGCACGTACGTCGCCGTCGCCAGATAGCGCACCACGAACTTCTGACCGAAGAACTCTTCCGTTTCGTATTGCTCGCAATCGATCACGGCCGTATCGCCGTAACTGCGCACATGCGCATCGCGAATTTCGATGTTGCCGGAGATTCCGGCCGGAAAAGGATGCACGCTGTCGACCGCCTCCTTCTTCGTTTGCCGCCGGCCGAATTCGTCGGTGATCAGCACGTCGTCGGCGAGAATGCGCTGCCACGCTTCGGTTTTGCCGGGGACCAGCGCATCCATCAGCTCCTGTGTGAGTGCGACGATTTCCTTGCGCAGCGGCGGTGGCGCTTCGTCCGCCCTGGCTGCTGCAGCAAACAGCGTGAGCACACAACACCAAATCAACGGACCGGATGCCCGGTTGCGGAAGAAAGCACTCATGCGCGCCTCGCGAAAAAGTTGGCCTGCCGATCATTTCCCGCTCACGGCCGTCGGGTACGTGCCGAAGGTCACGGGCGCTTCTCGACACGGAACACGGAGTCGGCCATGCTGCGCCATTCGCGACGGGGATACTGCGCTTGGCAAGCGAGACGGCAACTTCCGCAACACCGGCACCGGTCGGCTACCTGCGCCGGCTCGGCGTGTGGGACTCGAGCATGATCGTTGTCGGCGGCGTGATCGGCGCCGGCATCTTTCTCAATCCGCGCATCGTCGCCGAACGCACCGGATCCGGCGAAGGCGTATTGATCGCATGGAGCGTCGGTGCCGTGCTCGCGCTGATCGGAGCGCTGTGCTACGCGGAGCTCGGCGCGCGCAGGCCGCAAGCCGGCGGCGCGTACGTCTATCTGCGCGAAGCCTACGGTCCGATGATCGCCTTCGTGTACGGCTGGATCATGCTGGTCGTCAACTACTCCGGCAGCGAGGCGGCGGTCAGCGTGACGTTCGCCACCTACTTCTGCAGCGCGTTTGCGCTGCCGGAGACGCTGGTCCAGCCCTTTGCGATCGGCGCAATCGTGCTGCTGACCGGCATCAGCTACTTCGGCATCAAGGCCGGCGCGATGCTGCAGAACGCGCTGACGATGCTCAAGCTGCTCGCGGTCGTCGTCCTCGTCGTCACCGGCGTGTTCATCGCCGCGCCGCATGCGCCGGCGCCCGCCTCGGTGCCGGCGACGCCGATCAGTATCTGGAATTTCGGTGCGATCCTGATGCCGGTGCTGTTCGCCTACGGCGGCTGGGCCTACGTCAACAACATCGCCGGCGAGATCCGCGAGCCGCAGCGCAACCTGCCGCGCGCGCTGGTCCTCGGCATGCTCCTGGTCGCCGCCTGCTACCTGCTCGCCAACATCGCCTACCTGCACGCGCTCGGCCACGCCGGCCTCGCCACGAGCATGGCCCCGGCCGCCGAGATCATGCGCAGCGCATTCGGTGAAACCGGCGGGCGCGCGATTTCGCTCGGCATCGCCATTTCCACTTTTGGATTTTGCAACATCTCCATCATCGGCGCCGCGCGCGTGTTCCAGGTGATGGGCGAAGAGGGACTGTTCTTCCGCGCCGTCGGCCACATCAACGAGCGCTACCGCTCGCCCGACGTCGCCCTCGTCGCGCTGTCAGGCTGGGCGATCGTGCTGGCGCTGTCCGGGACCTACGGCCAGCTTCTCAACTACTCGACCGTCGGCGACTGGCTCGGCTACGCCGCGGCGGTCGCCACGCTGTTCTACTACCGCCGCGTGCACGCCGACGAAGCCGTCGCATTCCGCATGAAGGGCTTTCCTGTCCTGCCGCTGATCTTCATCGTCGCGGTACTCGGCGTCGTCGCAAGCAACATCTTCGCCAATCCCACGGACGCCGGCATGGGCCTGCTGATCGCGATGCTCGGGCTGCCGGTCTACTGGTATTGGTCGCGCTCATCGCGCGCTGCCGCGCGCGGCTGACACGCTGCTCGTGCGCCGAGCCTATGGCCCTCCCCTTCAAGGGTGAGCCTATCGCCCCTCCCCTTCAAGGGGAGGGTTGAGCCTATCGCCCCTCCCCTTCAAGGGGAGGGTTGGGTGGGGATGGGTCTTCCTTGGGATTTTCGCTTCGTCTTTTTCTGCTCGTCATTCCGGCGAAAGCCGGAATCCAGCTCCTTGCTTCTTCTCTTCCTGAAGTGCAGAGCTTCCACTCGCCTACGGCGAGCGGGTTACTTTCTTTGCTTGTGCAAAGAAAGGTAACCAAAGAAACACACCCCCGGCGGCCCGGTCTTCGGGCATCCTGCCCTGCGACTTCGCGAGGGTGCTGCGGGGTTCGCCGGATGTACGTCCATGTACATTCGGCGAACGGGCGCACATCGTGTGCGCCCTCCTGCGGACTTTTCCTACGCACCCTCGCCGCGCCTCAGGGGGCCCCGTTTCGGCGGCGTCCTGCCGCAGAAGCCGAGATTCGCTCGGAATCCGCATCGAGGAAGTGCAGGATGCACGGATTCGTGGACCAAGGGCGCCGTTCGCGTGCCGAGCATCGCAGGCGTGGCGGGAATTTGCCCGCAGGGTCGCGGCGATGGATCGCCGCGATTGCGAAGCAGTGCATGGATGCACTGTCTGAGCAACCCCGCCGCGCCGAGAAGCACAGGGCAGTTCGATTCGCACGATGCGAATCGAACCACCGCGTCCGGTGCCTAGCCTTTTTGGTTACTTTTTGGGCAATGCCAAAAAGTAACCCGCTCGGCCGCAGGCCGAGTGGAAGCTCTGCACTTCAAAAGAAGAAACAAGAGCAGAAAGCTGGATTCCGGCTTTCGCCGGAATGACGAGCCAGAGAGACACCATCCCCACCAACTGCAGGATTGATGCGGCCTCGCCACTACGCAGAAACAGCGAGCGCTAAGCCGCTGGCCGCCAAGACGCAACGCCCCGGCGCAGGAACGCGACGGCTCAGCGCAAGCGCGCACACTTGTGATAGCGCGCCGCAATCCAACCCGGTATGCAACAATAGTTGCCGAAATCAGCCACTTCCTGCGACATGCCTGACACAGCCCCCCGCGCCGGCAAGGCGCCGCCCGCCCCTGCGGTGAAAGCCGAGGACAAGTCGCAGGAACTGCGCATCAACGGTCGCGCCTATTATCCGAATACCGATCCGGACATGCCGCTGCTGTGGTATCTGCGCGACGTCCTTCGTCTTACCGGCACGAAGTTCGGTTGCGGCGTCGGCGCCTGTGGCGCGTGCACGGTGCTGATCGACGGCAAGGCGCAGCGCGCATGCCTGACTCCGGTCAAGGCGGCGATGGACCATGATGTGACCACGATCGAGGGCCTGGCCGCGACGGAATTGCATCCGCTGCAGCGCGCGTGGATCGAGGAAGACGTGGCGCAATGCGGCTACTGCCAGACCGGCCAGATCATGGCAGCGGCCGATCTGCTCAAGCGCAATCCGAACCCCAGCGACGACGACATCGCCAAGATCCCGAACCTGTGCCGCTGCGGCACGTATCCGCGCATCCGCCGCGCGATCAAGCGCGCCGCACAACTCGCGCGCGAAGGTGTCAAATGAGCCGTGAAATGGGCGGCCTGTCGCGGCGCCGCTTTCTGTGCATCAGCGCGACGGCCGGCGGCGCGCTGCTGGTCGGCTGGAAATTCGCCGCGCGCCGAGCAGACGCTGCCCTACCTGGGCGCGCGCGACGAGGCGCAACAGCTCGGCGCGTTCGTGCGCATCGAGGCGAACGGCGACGTGTTCATCGGCGCGCGCAGTTGCGAGATCGGCCAGGGCGTGAAGACTTCTCTGCCGATGTTGATCGCCGAGGAACTCGACGTCGACTGGAATCGCGTGCGCGTCGAACAGTTGCCATACGGCTACATCGATACGGACAAGGGACCGTCGAACCGCTATGGCGCCCAGGGCGCCGGCGGCAGTGACAACATCCCGAGCGGCTGGAAGGATCTGCGCCAGGCCGGCGCGGTCGCGCGCTGGCTGCTCGTACAGGCCGCGGCTAAGCGCTGGGATGTCGATGCCGACACTCTGCGCACGGACTCCGGCGCGGTGATCGCGCCCGATTCGCGCCGCTTGAGCTACGGAGAACTCGCGGTCGAAGCCGCGGCGCTCGATCCGCCGAAAGATCCGGTGCCGCTGAAATCGCCAGACCGCTTCTCGATCATCGGCAAGCCGACGCGTACCGTCGACGCGAAGGAGATCGTCACCGGCCTGACCCAATTCGGTATCGACAGCTACCTAACTAACACGCTGTTCGCCGTCGTGCTGCGCTGTCCGCATCTCGACGGCACGGTCAGCAAGGTCGACGACAGCGAAGCGCGCAAGGTTTCCGGGGTCAAGGACGTGATCGTCATCGAAGGACCGAAACCGAATGCGCCGATCGAGGGTGCGCATCGCCGCCGGAGTTGCCGTGCTCGCCGAATCGACCTGGGCCGCGATCAAGGGCCGCGAAAAACTCAAGGTCGAATGGAAGCCCGGCCCCTGGGCCGCGGAATCGACGGCCGCATTGTCTGCGAAGGCGCATGAACTTCTCGACAAGAACGAGGGTGCGATCCCGGTGCGCAACGACGGCGACTTCGCCAAGGCGCGCAGGCAATCCGCACTGCGTTTCGAAGCGCGCTATGAGATGCCCTTCCTGGCCCATGCCACGATGGAACCGCCGGGCGCGACGATCTCGATCGAAAAGGACAAGGCGCTGCTGATCGCTTCGCTGCAGAGTCCGTCCGGCGCGTCGCAGATCATCAGCAAGCTGACCGGCATTCCGCGCAAGGACATCGAGATCCAGATGACGCGCGCTGGCGGCGGCTTCGGCCGGCGCCTGGAGAACGACTTCGTTGCCGAGGCAACGCTGATTGCGAAAGCCGCGGGCAAGCCGGTCAAGCTCGTGTGGACGCGCGAAGACGACCTGCAGCACGACTTCTTCCGGCCGTTCGGCGTGCATGCATTGAGCGCTGCACTCGACAAGAACAAGAAGGTCGTCGCCTGGTCGCATCGTTGTGCGGGAACGCCGCGCCGCCGCGGTGACGTCGCCCAACAGAAAGAACCCTACGCGTTCTGCATCCAGCCGGCAGATTTTCCTGCCGGCATGGTGGCGAATCTCGAGAAGACGTTCTTCCCGCTTGCTTCGGGAATGCCACGCGGCGCGTGGCGCGCGCCGATCCACAATTTCCACGCCTTCGCCGTGCAAAGCTTCATCGACGAGATTGCCGTGGCGACCAAACAAGATGCGGTAAAGCTGCGCCTGGACATGCTCGGCGCGCCGCGCAAGCTGCCGTACGACGATTATGGCGGCCCGACGTTCGACACAGGGCGCATGGCCGCTGTACTGCAACTTGCAGCCGAGACGATCGGCTGGGGCGACAAGCGCAACGACGGCCACGGCATCGGCATCGCCTGCCATTTCACTTTCGGCGGTTATGCCGCGCACGCGTTCGAAGTTTCGGTCGAAAAGGATCAGCTGATCATCCACCGCGCGGTCTGCACGGCCGATATCGGCCGCGTCATCAATCCGCTCGGTGCCGAAGCGCAGCTGATGGGGGCGACCATCGACGGCATCTCGGCCGCGCTCAACCTGGCGATCACGGTCAAGGACGGCCAGGTGCAGCAGCGCAATTTCCCCGACTACCCGCTGATGCGCATGGCCCAGGCTCCAGAAAGTGTAGAAGTACACATCGTCGAGTCGAGCGAAGAGCCGAGCGGCGCCGGCGAGATCGGCTTGCCGAGTTCCGCCCCGGCACTGGCCAACGCTATCCATGCCGCAACTACGGTACGCGTGCGCAAGCTGCCAATCATGCCGCAGCTCCTGCGCATGCTGTAGTCGTACGTGTGGCGATTTCGCCGCAGCCCTCTAAGCCCCGTGCGTGGCGCAATCGGCTCAGCTTGCGGGGCCGTGGTGTGTGCGGCTCCATTGCCAAGCCTCCTCAGCGATCCGCGCAGCTTGTCGGCCAAGCAGCGGTCCGACGTGGCTCGCGCCCGTGATCAGACGAAACTGCGCGCCGAGGTGATCGGCCAGCGCGCGACCCGATGACGATGGAACGTCGTCGTCATGTTCGCTGGCGAGGATCAGAACCGGGCATTTTGACGTTTCCACGGCGATGCCTTCCGACGCCGCGCGCAGCACCGCGCCCGATTCGTCGCGCCAGCGGCGGAATGCAAACAGGCATGCCGCATCGTCGGCATCCGGCAGCGCCCGCCGCGTGCCACGTACGGAGCGTCCGGTTCCCCAAGGCACGATATCGCCATGCTCGCGAGGCGTCGGCCGTGGCGTGATCCCGATCGGCGGTAGCGGATTGACCAGCACGATTGCCGCCGGCGCGACAAGCGGCGCGGCCATCAGCGCAAGCAGGCCGCCGAGACTGGCCCCGACGAGGAGCAGCGGCCGTTGCGCGCCGACGCACCACCCCGCGACTTGTCCAGCGTAGTCCTCGATGCGCGTGGCGACGAGACCGCCGCGCGCGGGCAGCAGATCCGGCGCGAACACTCTGCAACTGCGCGCGGCGAATACGCGCTCCCAGATCGTCCACTCCCAGCCCCCGCCGCCGGCGCCGTGAATGAATATCGTCGTGGGTTGGCTGCGACCGGGCATGCGACATCATTGCCGTATCGAACGCTCGCATCAACAAATGGCCGTCGCGCTGGGCGCCGCGTACCGGCCGGCGGACTGCCTATACCTTCGGCATCATTGCGCGCGTTTCTCGAAGGATCGCAGTGCGCAAGGCGTTGTTCACCCCGCATGCTCGCGCAACGTCACCCTTTTTCACCCGTGAACGAATGCGAAACGGATTTCGTCATCTATCGCCCAATCTCGGGCAACGTTCAGGTAGCGGACCCAATCATGAGCAGACACTCGAACGAGGAGGCAGCTCATGAAGAAGACCATTTTGTCACTCGCGGCGCTCGCACTTTGCGCTCCGCTGTGGGCCAGCGCCGCGGAGGGCTTCGTCGTCGCCGATATCAGCCTGCAGGCCGGTCCTGATACGCAGTACCCGTCGATCGAGCAACTCTACGCCGGCACGAACGTGTCGATCCAGGGCTGCCTTCAGGGCTGGACCTGGTGCGACGTCATCGCCAGCAACGGCGATCGCGGCTGGGTGCCGGGGACGTTCATCGAAGAAGCCTACAACAACCAACGTGTCGTGGTGTTCGACTATGGCGCACGCATCGGCATACCAGTCATCAGCTTCTCGATCGGCGCCTATTGGGATCACAACTACCACAGCCGGCCGTTCTACGCGGAGCGCCAGCAGTGGGAATCGCGCTCGATCAGTGTACGCGCGCCGTCGCGCCCGACCAACGTCGCCACCATCTCCTCCCATCCGACCGACACGCGGACACAGACGCAGGAGCGGCGTACGACCGGCACGGTGCAGCAACGCTCGACCGCGCCGACGACGACGACCGCTCCGGAACGCGATACGACGGAACGCTCAAGCACCGAGCAACGCACTGCCCGCGTGACGCATCCGGAATCCCGTCCAGTGCCCGAGCCGCAGGCCAAACCGGAATCCGCACCGGCTCCGGCCAAGCCCACTGACATGCCCGAGCGCATGAAGCCGGTCGAGCATCCGGTACAGCCGACGCAGGCGCCCAAACCGATAGCCTCGGCCAAGAAGCAGAATGAAGAGCGCAAGGCAAGCGAACCGAAGCCGAAGGACGAATTGAAGCCGGAAAAGAAGAAGGATGACAGTGGTGGTGGCGGCGACAGTGGCGGCCACTGATCCAGTCAGGAATTGATCCATTCAAAATCGATCGATCCAAAGATTGATCGATCCACCCGATTGACGCCGTTGAAAGTTCGCCCGCTGACGCGGGCGAACTTTCTTGGGTCCTCTTCGATTCTCCTGGGACCATGCCTGCGGATATCGAATGAGGTTGCATGGGCGGCGATCCTTCCGCTCAATACTCATCTTCTCCCGTAGCCGGTTTCCATGTTGTCGGCGGACTCCAGGCCTTGTCCGGAACATCGCCGCAAGCGACGAGAATCAGTATCCAGGCACAGGCGTATTTTCCGCCCCACGGCGCGGTGAATTCCTTCACCACCGTCAAGTGCTGCCACATCACTTCGTGCAGCGGCATACCATCGGTGCCGACCCAGTATTGCGCGAAGTGATTCGGCCGGACCTTGAGCGGGCGCTTCGCTTGCAGCAGCGGCGACGGTTCGTACTTGCGCGGAATGAAGTCCGGTTGCGGGCGCGAGCGATCCAGCTGGGTGATGAAGTCGTCGGGAAGTTGTGCGCTGCCGTCCGGATTGAACAAGCGCAGCTGCGCCTCGTCGCGCAAGACCGGCGGCGGCTCCAACGGTGAGGTCGGCGGCGTCGGCATGGGCCGCTGACGAGTCCTTTCCACATGTGAAAACGCGCGCGGAGGGAGCGGTACCGGTTCGGGCAGAGCCGGTTCCGTCGCAGGCGGATCGAGGAGGTGGACCTGCATCACGTCCAAATCCGCGATCGTCGAATCGGACGCATTCAGCGCGTGGCGCAGCGCAACGACCAGGATCAGGTGCAACGCAACCGCAAACAGCCACGCCCAGCGCCGCAGCGACGACGCAGCGTCCGGTTCGTGCGGACGCCGTCGGCGCGCACGGACTCGTACGTCCTCGCGCCAGGCGATCGACTCCTGCTCCGCTTCGGCCGCAAGGAAACCCGGTGCCGAATCCACGGTGTACGACAGCGCTGACTTCACACGTTGCGGCCCTGTTCCGACAGGGCGCAATCTACGGAGCGCGCAGCTAAATCTCCGTTAAGCAATCGACAGAAGCCGCCACGACCGGACCCGCTGTAGAGGCAGAGGAACCCGGATCCGGTCGCGCGGCTGTGCGGCGCGATGCCAAGAGAGAGGCATCATGCCGCCTTGCCCTTATTCGGCCAGTTCGACATAGCCGTGGTCAACGTGCACGCGTACAGACCGACCCGGATCGTGATCCATGCGCTCGCGATAATCCTCGCCGCGGTACCTGTAGACGACGTCGAAGCCGACGACCTGCTGCGTTTCAATATTGGCCGTGCGCGTCTGACAGACGCGTTCCTTGCGTGTAGTCGTGTAGCCACCCGTCTCTACGACATCGCTGCGGACTACGGTCTGCTGGGGGCTGCCGTCTTCGTCATAGACCGGCTCGACGGTATTGCGGCGATAGTCGGCGCCCGGATGGTATTCCGTGCGCGGCTGATCCCAGCACTCCTGACGCGTCTGCGGCTGGTCAGTGGTAGCCAGCAGGCGATCGACACGATCGACTCGGGCGAAGTCGAAGTAGGAGCCGTCGCGGTAAAAGGCGAACGCGGAGCCGGCTAGCGAAATGCCGAGCGCCGCAACAACAAGTTTACTGATGCGTTTCATTTTGCAACCTCCGCCGGGCGGACATCGCCCGTCTTCTACGGAAAGTCGACCCTAGGCTCGCACCAATGAATTCGTTCTGAATCCCGCGGTCGTTCAGGCTGCGGTTCAGTGCCAGTTTCGATACAAGTATACAAATGAACTTATTATTTCCCTGCGCTGGCGACAACAATTACTGAAGCCGAACAACAAACGTGGCTCCAACTGCATTTCGTTCGCCGCCGCCGCACCATCACGAAGCGTTCATGAATCGAACGACTTCCTGACGCCGTCTTCAGCTGGGGTTCCAGCGCTGGCGAGTAGGTTGACACTAGTCCGGCGATTCGTCCGGAACATCGGCAGGACCTGTAACGGTCTGCCTCCGCGATCCATCCCGGACCGGACGCACGGAGCCATTCGCTCCGATATCCCCTGAAGACCCGATCCTGCATTCATTCCGGTCTTCGTTCTCGAGCAGAGGAGTACATCATGAGAACCAGAAAACCACTTGCGGCCATGTTGGGGGTGCCCGCCCTTATTTTCGCCGGCGCTGCAATTGCCGTGGCCCAGGATGTGGCCCCGTCACAGCCGAGTCCGGAGACTCCGCCGACTCGCTCGACGCCCACGACGCCGCCGCAACCGGTGATGGATGCGGATGAAGCCAGTGGCGCAGTCGCCAGCGTGCAGGCCAAGTTCGCAGCGCTGGATACCAATCACGACGGCTTTATCGACATAAGCGAGGCGGCAGCCAGCGACGTGCTTGCCGGCCAGTTCGCCACGCTGGACACCAGGGGCAACGGGAAATTGTCACTGGCGGAGTTCACTGCCGCCAGCAATCTGGCAGCGATCAAGATCGACCACCGCAGGCGTCAGGAATGACGGCACACGGCGCGGACTAGTGTTCGGCGTTTCACGGTGCTGAACGCAACTGACATTCGCGATTCCACATTCATTCGATACTGGAGCAACCCATGAACACAAACATTCAACGCACGCTTCTCTCCGCAGTGATGGCCATTGCTTTCTCCACTGCCATGGCGGCAGCACCCGAGAAGGACCCGGGCCAGCAGGAGCCCGCATCCGCACAGCCGAATCCGTCGGCACAGCAACCGAATAATCCTTCGATGCAGCAGTCAATGCCTTCAGCAATGACCGCGCCTGTCAGCGCGGCGACGCAGCAGAAGTTCGATGCGTTCGACGTGAACCACGATGGCGTCATCGATGAGCAGGAAGCCAATGCGAGCAAGGAATTGTCGGCGCAGTTCAGCAAGCTTGACGCGAACAACGACGGCAAGCTGTCCGTGATCGAGTTCAACAAGGCGCAGAACATGGCGATGATCAAGATCGACCCCAAGAGGAAGGGCTTCTGATCGCAGCAATCGATATATCGGGCGGGCCAGTTGGCCCGCTCGGTCTCGCAGCGGCAGCGCGTGAGTCGCTGTCGCAGCCCCGGTGAACGCGCAGGTGCAGTACCAACCTTCATGAATGGCGTTCAACCTGGACAAGAATCTCAACGACACAATTCAGCGGCGCTTCGTGTTCGCAGCAATAAGGTGGTTCACGACTCAGAGCAAGCCACTCTGAGACGAGAGACGAAGCTTCTTTCACGCAAGGAGACTCGCACATGAATAACGAACACATCGCACGAAAGCGCCTGGTTCTCTCCGCGCTCGTCGCCTTGGCCTTTTCGGCCGGCACTGCATTCGCACAGGAAGATCAGCAGGCGACCGCACAGCCGCAGCAGCAGGCCTCGAGCCCTCAGCCGGCAACGCCAACGCCAGCGCCGGAAGCATCCACGGCGAAGACGACCGAAACGGCTACCGCTCCAAAACCATCCCAGCCGGCGCCTGCAGCGGCAACTGAATCGGCACCGGCACCGGCCGAGACTGTGTCAACTCAGGCGCCTTCGCCGCAGGCGGCAGCGCCTACGGAACAGCCTGTCTCGCATCCGGAAACCACGAACGATAAGGCCTTGTCCGACAAGATCGCGGAAGACGCCATTGCTGCACGCGCAGCGGCCAAGGCCGAGGGCGAAGCGAACTCGGCCATGGCGAAGAAGACGGAAATAACGGAAAAGGCCGACAAACCCTTGAAGGGTGGGGCCAAGACCGAGCAGGTCGCGACCAAGGCGGACAAATCCGAGCAGGCCAGAGGCAGCGCAACCAAGTTGTCACAGGTTGCAAGCAAGGCCGAGTCGGCGAAGGCCGAGGCGGCAGCGAAGAAGACCGCACAGGCGGACGCGCCCGAGAAGAGCGCGAATGCGGAGTCTGGGGCGCCCGACGCGCCACCGCCGAGTCCCGAGGCCGTGGCGGCGGCAGAGTTGAAGGTCAGGACGGGATTCGCCCAGGACAAGTTCGACTTGCTGGATGCCAATCACGACGGCGTCGTTGATCGCCAGGAAGCGGCCAAGAGCAACGTGTTGAAAACGCTGTTCACCCGCTTCGACGTCGACAAGAATGGAAAGCTCTCTCTGGCGGAGTTCGCCGCGATCAATGACCTCGCAGCGATCAAGCCAAACGAGCAGACCGCCAAGCGCGACCTGCACTAAAGGTTTCGCAAGCGCAGACGAGGCGGGCCTCCGGGCCCGCCTTTTCACGGCCAAGGATGGCCGGGATGCCGGAAATGCAGGAGCATTTTCCGGCGCCCCCATGGATGGCCGGGATGCCGGAAATGCAGGAGCATTTTCCGGCCACGCCATTGAAACGCAGGAGCACTTTTTCGGCCCACGGCCAAGGGAATGCCGGAGCATTTTCCGGCGCACGGCCAAGGGAATGCGGGAGTATTTTTTCGGCGCGCCGCAGGGCTCCCGGACACATCCTGACGCACTGCCACTTGACGCGACCGGCCGAAAGGAGAAGGCTTGGCCCGAGCGGTCCTGATGCTGCCGCGCCC
Source organism: uncultured Gammaproteobacteria bacterium (assembly GCA_963738115.1). Taxonomy (GTDB): domain Bacteria; phylum Pseudomonadota; class Gammaproteobacteria; order Xanthomonadales; family Rhodanobacteraceae; genus Rudaea. The sequence continues at coordinate 118,632 of CAVTVN010000001.1, forward strand.
GCGAGTCGCGCGCGATGGTGCCCCGGAGTCCAATCGTCAGCTGCGCGCAGGCGCGTGGCTCCGCCGCCCCGTCTCTCACGCGCAAGCGCCGCGCCCGGCCTCGTTGCGACCGTGCCCATCCACGCAGGCAAAATGGGAGACCGCGGTCATGGCCTACACTACCGAAGGCATCCGAAATATCGCGCTCGTCGGCCACACCGCCGCGGGCAAGACCACGCTGTTCGAAGCCCTGCTGCACGCAGGAGGCGTGATCGGTGCTCCCGGCTCCGTCGAGCGCGGTACCACGGTTTCCGACTACGATCCGATGGAAAAGGATCGCAAGCAATCGCTCAATACCGTCGCCGCGTCAATAGACCATGGCGACTGCCACATCAACCTCATCGACACGCCCGGTGCCGCCGACTTCCGCGGACCGACATTGAGCGCGCTCGCCGCCGTCGAGACCTGCGCGATCGTCGTCAACGCGCACAACGGCATCGAATACAGCACGCATCGCATGATGCTGCGTGCGAAATCGCGCGGACTGGCGCGCGTGATCATTGTCAACAAGATCGATGGCGGCAACTGCCGCGCGCTGGTTGAACAGTTGCGCGACACGTTCGGCCCCGAATGCCTGCCGATCAACCTGCCGGCGCAGGACGGCAAGAGCGTCGTCGACTGCTTCTTCAAGCCCGAGGGTGTCGCCGATTTCTCGAGCGTCGCCGAAGCGCATCAGCGCATCATCGACCAGGTCGTCGAAGTCAACGAAACGGTGATGGGCCACTATCTCGACCAGGGCGAGGAGGGCCTTTCGGGTACGGAACTGCACGACGCGTTCGAGCAGTGCCTGCGCGAAGGCCATCTCGTGCCGATCTGCTTCGTCTCGGCGCGCACCGGCGCCGGCGTCAAGGAATTCCTGCAACTCGCCGAAAAACTCCTGCCGAATCCGAAGGAAGGAAATCCGCCACCGTTCGTCAAGGGCGTCGGCGCGGCGGCGACCCCGATCGAGGCCGTGCCCGATGCGAAGAAGCACGTCATCGCCGATGTGTTCAAGATCGTCAACGATCCGTTCGTCGGCAAGCTCAGCGTGTTCCGCGTCTACCAGGGCACGGTAAAGAAGGACACGCAGCTGTTCATCGACGACGGCAAGAAGCCGTTCAAGGTCGGCCACCTGTTCAAGCTCAAGGGCAAGGATCACATCGAAATCGACCAGGCGATTCCCGGCGACATCGCCGCGGTCGCCAAGATCGAGGAAATTCACTTCGACGCCGTGCTGCACGACTCGCACGACGAAGACCAGATCCATCTGCAGCCGCTCGATTTCCCGCAGCCGATGTTCGGCCTCGCCGTCGAGCCGGCGCACAAGGGCCAGGAACAGAAACTCGCGGTATCGCTGCACAAGCTCGCCGAGGAAGATCCCTGCTTCCGCTTCGAGCACAACAAGGAATTGAATGAGTCGGTCGTGCGCGGACTGTCCGACCTGCACCTGAAGCTGATGCTCGAACGGATGAAGGAGCGCTACGGCGTCGAGGTCAAGTCGCGGCCACCGAAGATCGCCTATCGCGAGACGGTGGGCACCAAGGCCGAAGGCCATCACCGCCACAAGAAGCAGACCGGCGGCGCCGGCCAGTTCGGCGAGGTGTTCCTGCGCATCGAACCGTTGCCGCGCGGCGGCGGCTTCGAGTTCGTCGACGAGGTCAAGGGCGGCACGATTCCGAACCAGTTCCTGCCCGCCGTCGAAAAAGGCGTGCGCCAGGTGCTCGATCACGGCGCGGTGGCCGGCTATCAGCTGCAGGATGTTCGTGTCATCGTCTACGATGGCAAGTACCATCCGGTCGATTCGAAGGAAGTCGCTTTCGTCAGCGCCGGCAAGAAAGCCTTCCTCGACGCAATCACGAAAGCGCGCCCGCAGATCCTCGAACCGATAGTCAACCTCGAAGTGTTCGTGCCCGACGCGCACATGGGCGACATCACCGGCGGCCTCGCCAGCAAGCGCGCGCGCATCAACGGCACCGATTCACTGCGCGGCGGCGAACTCGTCGTCAAGGCGCAGGTGCCGCTCGCCGAAGTCACCGACTATCAGACCGAGCTCAAGGCGATGACCGGTGGCAAGGGCCGCTACGCCATCGAGTTCAGCCATTACGATCCGGTGCCGGCGCAGGTGCAGAAGCAGCTCGTGGACGCGTACAAGCCGAAGGTCGAGGAAGATTAAATCGCGACCGGTTGAAGTTGGGACACTCAGCGCCGGAGACGATGCGTGAACGGCCGAATGATCCTGCTTCCAGTCATGGCCCAGGTCGTTCTGACCATGGCCGTCTACGTCCTGCTGAATGTCGCCAAGGCTCGGGCGCTGCGTCGCGGCGAGGTCGACCTCTCCCGGCGCGGACTGCATGACGATGCGTGGCCCGACAGCGTCAACAAGATCAACAACAACATCCGCAACCAGTTCGAAGTGCCGGTGCTGTTCTACGTGCTATCGTTCATGTTGTTCATCCTCGACGCCGTCACTCCCGCGGCGCTCGCCGCGGCGTGGCTGTTCGCGATGAGCCGCATCCTCCATGCATACATCCACGTCGGCTCGAATTACGTGCCGACACGGCGCAGAGTGTTCGTTTTCGGCTGTGTCATGTTGATCGTCATGGTTGCGCTTGCGGCGTTCTCATTATTTGAAACACTGATCGCCTGAGAGCAGGTCCGTGCTCTCCACGCGGCGATCCGACGCGCGGTGGGATTTTCCGCCACCGCCGCAAGCAACACGCGTTCCAACTTCGATGCGGCGCTCAGCAAACATGATTTTCACGGGATCATTCCGCACAGGTATCAGACCGGAGCCTACGCTTGCGCTGTCCTCTCGCGAGGGCGTCCCCAACTGTCAGCGGAGGAACACTCGATGAAAAAGATCAGCGATGTCATGACGCGCAATGTTCATATTGCGAGTCCCAACCAGACGATTCGCGAAGTTGCAGATGAGATGGCCAAGGCCGACATCGGCAGTTTGCCGGTAGGCGAAAACGACCGCCTGGTCGGGATCATTACGGACCGGGATATCGTGCTGCGCGCGGTTGCCAAGGGCCGCGATCCCAAGACGACGGTGCGGGACGTAATGACGGATCGCATCCAGTATTGCTACGAGGACGACGACGTCGTCGGTGTCGCGGAGAACATGGCCCATCTGCGTGTGCGCCGGCTGCCCGTGCTCGATCACAACAAGCGCCTGGTCGGAATCGTCGCGTTGAGCAACGTCGCGAATTGCGGCGAAAGCAAGGCAGCGAGCGAGTTGCTCAAGGGCGTTGCCGAACCGCATCATGAAGGCCAGCGGGTGGCCGCCGCCTGAGGGCAATGCGGATCGAAGCGGCACGGCGTACTCGCCTTCGTCACGCGGTTGCCTGCAAAGTCAGTCGGCCGCGTGCATGCGCTGCATCAACACAGCAGTACCGCCTTCAAAGCGCAGGATGAAGGTCGATCCCTCATGCGCCGATGATGCAACCTTGACCGGACCGCGCTCCTGCGCGGCCTTGACATCGCACGCGCGGAACTGCGCGGGTGTGCCGGTCGGCTTGAGCACGAGCGGCGGACTCAACGGCTCGAAGCCGGTGAACGGGCCGCTGCGGAAGCCGCTCATCGGAAAGCGCTGCATCCACATGAAGAACTTGCCTTCGTGCGGGATCCATACGCGATCTTCCTTTCCTGCGGTAATGCCGAGAGCGCCGAAGGCATTCCACACGCGCAGGATGTGGGCCTGCGTGCAGTCGAGCGATATGCATTCCTGCAAGACGAAATATTCGTCGTCCTTCATCTGCGTCAGGCGCACGCTGAGGATGTCATCTTTGTTGAACGCCTCGGCCGGGTAGATCACGGCCGATATCTTCGGGTCGACGTCGAAGTTGCCCGAGATCAGGTAGCCGCCGTGGCGCTCTTCCCATTTCGGCGCGCGGACGTCGATTCCGGGCAGCACGGTCTGCGCCGCGACGCCGCTCGCCGCCAGCAGCAAGGCGACGCCGAATAACGATTTCCGGCAACGCTGCAAGACTCTCCCTGCCAGCATCCTTCAATCTCCTGCGTGCGGACGCGGCCGCGCGGCAGCACGAACCTTACGGGTTACTGACAGCTCGGACAAGCCAAGTTTTGTAAACAGGAACCAACCTGTCTCGCAGTTCCGCGCGCCGCGGCACAAGCGTAGACTTCTGTCGGGATCGAATCTGTCTGCATCGAATCTGCCTGCCTCGACTACCACCACACTTACTCTTTAGGGGAGAACGGTATGGGACTACTCGCTCAGCTTTGGCTGCCGATCGTGCTGTCGGCCGTGCTCGTGTTCTTCGCCAGCAGCCTGTTGCACATGGTTCTGAAGTTCTGGCACATGCCCGACTGCAAGGGCTTCGCCAACGAAGACGAAGTCGGCGCGGCGATGCGCAAGGGCAACGCCACGGCCGGCATGTACATGATTCCGTATTGCAAGCCGGAGGCCATGAAGGAACCGGCGACGCAGGAGAAATTCAAGCTCGGTCCGGTAGGCATCATCCTCCTGCGCCAGCCCGGCATGATGAACATGGGTTCGTTTCTCGGCCAGTGGGCCGCCTTCTGCCTGCTCGTTTCGTTCCTGTGCGCATTGCTCGCGGTGCACGTGCTGGCAGCGGGCGCCGACCACCACCGCGTCTTCCACGTCATCGGCTTGGCGGCATTCCTCGGTTATGCCATGGGCAACGTGCCGAACGCGATCTGGTGGGGCCACCCGTGGGTGAGCACGATCAAGCACATGATCGACGGGCTGATCTACGCAATCCTCACCGGCCTGGCGTTCTGCTGGCTGTGGCCTGCCTGACCTCGACATCGAATGCCACGAGTTGATCGGATCCGCGACGGCGACTCGCCGTCGCTCTTGCAACGAGGCCCTCATGTGCGTTGAAGCGTTGCTGCGTAGGGCGTTCGCGCTCGTTGCCGGGATCGCGGTTGCGCTTCCGGCAGCTGCCGCCATTGACCGCATTTCATGGAACGGCTTCGAAGGCCCGATCGCGGCGCCGAGCGAAACCTGGACATGGGTCGATTTTCCGAACGCGCAGTGCGGCGACGGCTCGGCGACGGGCATCGGCATCAATCCAACGACGCTGAGCGACCGTGTGCTGATCTATCTGGAAGGCGGTGGCGCGTGCTGGGACGCGGTGACCTGCTACCTGCTGCAATCGGCAACCAATTTCACGACGGGTTATGGGCCAGCGCAGTTCGCCGCGGATTCAACGGACACCTCGGGCCTCGCTCAGCCGGGCGGCTTCTTCGATCGCTCGGCGACGGCGAATCCGTTCAAGAACTACAGCTATGTCTATGTGCCTTACTGCACCGGCGACGCGCATGCGGGCAGCAATGTCGTCGCGCTGTTCGGCAGCAGCGCGCACTTCGTCGGCTTTCGCAATATCAGCGCCTACCTCGAGCGCCTCGCCGTGACGTTTCCCAATGCGGGCCGGATCGTCCTTGCCGGCAGCAGCGCCGGCGGACTCGGCGCGACGCTGAACTGGTGGCAGACGCAAAATGCGTTTCCCGAAACGCGTGTCGACATGATCAACGACTCCGGCGCCATCATGCCCGAGGACGTGCTGCCGCAGCCGAATACGACCGAACAGACGCAGCGCACGAACTGGAACCTCGCCGCAACGCTGCCGCCCGGATGCACAGCATGCGCGAGTGCTTTCGATGTGATCGTGAGTTTCTACGCCGGCGTTTTTCCGGACAGCCGCGGTGCGCTGCTGACCTACAATCCCGATTCGGTCTTGCCGACTTTCTACGGCATCAGTTCGAGCAAATTTTCCCTAGGACTCGCTGAACTGGAAACGCAGCAGTTCGATCCGACGACGACGCTGCACTATTTCCAGACCGGCACGTCAGGCCATGAGCTGTGGTTCAGTCCGGCTCTGACCGTCGGCAGCACGAGCGTACAGGCGTTCGTCAGGCAGATGGTCACGGACGACGCGAACTGGACCAGCGTCCACCCATAAAAAGTGGTCAGGCCAGTATCGTCGCGAGTGCCGGCTGCAGCGCCGTGTCCTTGAAGGCGAAGCCTGCGGCAGCCGCGCGCGCCGGCAGGACACGCTGGCCGGTCAACAGCAGATCCGACATCTCGCCGAACAGCAGCTTCAACGCAAACGCCGGTGTCGGCAGCAATGCGGGGCGGTGCAATGTACGGCCGAGCGTCCTGGCAAACTCCGCATTGGTCACCGGAGCGGGCGCGGTGCCGTTGTATGCGCCGGAAGCGTCCGTGTTGTCCATCAGCCAGCGGATCAATCCGACCAGATCGCGCCGCGTGACCCAGCTCATCCATTGGCGGCCGTCGCCCATCGGACCGCCGAGGCCGAGGCGAAAAGGCAGCAGCATCTGCTTGAGCGCGCCGCCGTCGTTGTCGAGCACGATACCGGTGCGCAGCAGGCAGACGCGTATGCCGAGTTCCTCGGCCTCGCGCGCGGCACGCTCCCAATCGCGGCAAAGATGAGCGGAAAAGTCATCGCCCGATTTCGCGTCTTCGGTCAGTTGCTCGTCGCCTTGCGGGCCGTACCAGCCGATCGCCGAACCCGACACCAGTACGCCTGGGCGCTGCTCCAGCGCTGCCATCCAGTCGACGATGCGCCGCGTCATGCCGATGCGCGAATCGACGAACTCGCGTTTGCGCGCCGGCGTCCAGCGACCCGCCGCAAGGTTTTCGCCGGCGAGGTTGACGACGGCATCGACATCACCGGCTGCATCGAGCCGTTCGACCAGCGCGACATCGCCGGGCAGACGCGGCCGCGCGCGCGCGATGTTGCGCGTGAGCACGGTGACGCGCTGACCGTCCGCCACGAGACTGCGGCTGAGCGCGCTGCCGATGAAGCCACTGCCGCCGGTGATCAGGTAATGCACGTGCCGTTTTCCGGACCGACCCCGCCGGAAAGTCTACTCCGCTCCGCGCCACTCGGGCCCCGCATTGCAACAGACAGCTGCGGCGAAAACCGTCGGGTTCTCCTGGCCAGCTCACTTGGGTTGCAGAAAATTGCGCACTTTCCTGCAGCGCCTACTTTTGGCACGGGAACACGGTATTGTTTGCGCGCACGCTTTGCATCCTTCCATGACCATAGAGCGGGGAGAACTCCATGCGCATGATCGTCCTTGACCGTCGTCTTCTTGCTGCGATGCTGCTCGTCGCCAACCTGTGGATTTGTTGCGCAGCGTCTGCCGCGGACATCTACGATGCCGCTGTCGCGCACGCCGGCCGAAGTGCCGACGATCGACAGCGCGACGTCACCGATCGGCCCGCCGACGTGCTGCGTTTCTCGGGCATCACGCCCGGCATGCAGGTACTCGACTTCTTCGCCGCCGATGGCTATTACAGCGAGATATTGAGCTATGTGGTCGCTCCGAAGGGCCATGTGCTGCTGCTCAACAACACGCCCTACGACAAGTTCGCGAAGGACGCCTGGAAGGATCGCATCGCCAGGCAACACCTGAAGAACGTCGAGCACGTCAACGTCGATCCCGCACACATGGGCTTGCAGGATTCATCGCTCGACGCCGTCGTCATGGTCAAGGTCTATCACGATCTGTACTGGGTCGATCCGGAAAAAAGCGGCTGGCCGAAGATCGACGTACCATCCGTGCTCGACCAGTTGGCGGGCGCGTTGAAACCGGGCGGCCTGCTGCTGGTCGTCGACCATTCCGCCAAACCGGGCAGCGGCAGCTCGGTGGCCGGGACGCTGCACCGCATCGACGAGGAGTTCATGCGCAAGGACTTCGAGTCGCACGGCTTCAAGTTCGTGAACAAGAGCGACCTCCTGCGCCGGCCCGAGGACAAGCTCGATCAGATCTCGTTCCAGGAGCCGATGCTCGGCAAGACCGATCGCTTCGTCTACCTGTTCCGCAAGGGAGGCTGACCGGTCCGGACGCGTGAATACCTGATGGCCAGGTTAGTGCTCAGTCGTCGCCTCGTGCCGGCGTGAGACCAAGGCACCGAGCGCCGATCAAGGCGTGGCCAGACGCGACAAGGCCTGCACGCGCGCCTCGGCGTCGAGGTGCGCGATCTTCGCTGCCGCGTCGTAGAAGGCAGGCCAGGCGCCCTGCTGCTGCGCGAACAATTCGGCGAACGCAGATACCCAGCGGTGGTACAGGCCGAACGGCACCAGCTTGGCATTGTTGATTTCGGAGTTGATCCAGTCGTCGTAGAGGCCCCTGCCTTGCCACTGGCGGTCGCGAAGTTGCGCGTAGTCGGCGCGCAGTGTTTCGATTTCCTCGCGCTTGCGCTCGCGCATCGCCTCGGCTGTCAGCGGCGAGGCGTACAGGGCGCGCAGCCGTTCACGAGCGTCGAGCACCAGGCGGTCGAATTCATCCGCGCGTGCTTCGTCGGCACTGTCGGCGGTCGGCAGGCCCTGTACCGCGCGCCATTCGCGCAGACCCTCGCGCTGCACGAAGGTCGCAAAGGACTCATTGAATTCGGTGTCGCCGCCGACGAACAGGCGCTGGTGCGCTAGCTCGTGGAAGATCGTCCCGGCGAGTTCGTCGTCGTCCCAGCGCAGCATCGTGTTGAGGATCGGATCGGCGAACCAGCCCAGCGTCGAGTATGCCGCCGAGCCGCCGATCCACGTTTCCAGGCCCTGCGCCTGAAGGCGCGCTGCCTCGGCCTCCGCGTGCGCGCGGTCGAAATAGCCGCGGTAGGCCAGGCATCCGACGATCAGATAGCAGTGCTCGAGCGCATCGACGGAGAATTCGGCAGCGGCAAACACGTTCCAGGTCGCGTATGGCCGGTGCAAATCTGCGTATTGCGTATAGCTGGCGTTGCGCGGCAGGCCCAGGCGCTCGGATGCGAAGGCGCGCGCCTGTTCGGCAAGGCGCAGGCGCGCCTTCAACGACTCATCGACTGCGGGATCGGCAACCACGCGCTCGATCGGCCGGCGTGCCGCCAGCATCGCGTACTCACCATGCGCGAGATGACCGTAATAGCCGACGGTCGAGCATCCTGTCGCCGAAACCGCGGCCAACACGCCAAATAGCAGCCGGGTGAGATTCTGCGGAGGCGAGCGCACGAGCATCGACGCGATTGTAGCGGCATGATTGTAGCGGCACGCAAGACGCGCAAGCGCCGTCCATTCGCATTGCGCCCGTCGACGTGGATCGCCGCGGAAGGAACATACGCGCTAACATGGCGGTCATAGCACAGTTGCTGTGCGGGACGGTTGAAATGAAACTGAAGATTCTGACACTGACAATCGCGTGCCTTGCTGCGGCGCCAGTCTGGGCCGGTGCCGGCCTGACCTCCGCGGGCGCCGACCCGACACCCACCAACAACCAGCAGGACGAACCGACACTCGCCCAAGTGTCGCCCACGCAGGCCTCATCGGGAACCACCGCAGCGGGCACCAGTGCCGCAGGAACCGTCGTGCCGGGTACAACCGCCCAAGCCGGCACAGCAACGGCGCCCGGAGGAACGGCCGCAGGCGCCTCGACCGGCGGCACGACAGCGCCGGTAAAGACCCTGGTCGCGACTCCGCCGCCGCCACCCGATCCGGCGACCCTGCCGGTCTCGGTGATACGCCCGCTGAACAAGGACGCCACCAGTGCACCGGCCGCCGACGCCTCCGCTGCCGTCGACACGACGGTATCGCCGCAGCAGGTACGTGTTCCGACCCCGTCGGCAACGCCAGCCAAACCCATTGCGACGCCGCCGGCCCAGTCGATGCCCTCCGGCGGACTGCGTGCGTCCGCGGTGTCACCCCATACTGACGCAGCAATACACACACCGGCAGAGACGCCAGCCGACGAGCCGGCCGATACCAGTTCCAGCGGGTTTATCTTCTATACCGGCGTCGGCATCGCCACCACGATCCTGCTGCTTTCGTTTGCTGCATTTTTCCGCGGCGGCGGCGCAGAAACCGGCAAGCCGGGCTCATTGTAGGCCCGCGCGTTCGTAATACGCGCCGCCAGCGGCGCCCGTCGGTAAACCGCCTGGCGAGCGCGCCGCTTCTGGCATTGTGGAATACTACATAAATGTAATCCTATACATGCGCTGGGTCGGCGCTGCATAGCCAGGTCACTCGGCTGAAAAATCTGACTTGAATGCCCTGGATTGGGTTGCGCGGACCCGCAGGCCGAACAGGCGTTCAGCGAAGCGCAAGGAATGCGTGTGTTAGCCTCGCGGCTGGCGCGAGCGACGCGTCCCGACCTGGAGATGCCACATGGTTCTGACCATCCACCAATCCGCCGCACCGCTGATCGCGCTGATCGCCGGCATCGTCATCCTCTTCGTCCCGCGCATCCTCAACTACGTTATCGCCCTGTACCTGATCCTGATCGGATTGCTCGGACTGTTCGGCGGGCATCTGGGCTGAGCCATACGCCGGAACGTGCGCGCCGACCCGGTGTCGGCGCCGCTGCTGCTACTTGCGCGAGACTTTCTTGGGCTTGAGCAGCGTGCCGCTGCACTTCGGCGCGCCGCAATGGCATGCCCAGATTTTTTTCAGCTGCGCCGTCTGGCGCTCTTCCAGGACGATGCCGTAGTCATAGGTCAGTTCCTCGCCCGCACGAATCCTGCGGCGCGACTCGATGACGACGCGATCCTTGCGCGGATCGCCGCTGGCGTGCTCCACGATCCAGGCCTGGCAATTCGGCGCGCAACTGTGATTGATCCAGCGCGCGACATTGCCGCCATCGCCGCCGTCGATCAGGTACTTGTCGTTGAGCGTGAACAGGAACGTGTGGCCGGTGTCGGTATCGTTGCCGAATCGATCATCGGCCTCGGCGTGCGTCAGGCGGCGGCCCCGGTATTCGATCACGCGCGCGCCCTTGGGAATTTCGCGGGCGGCGAAGACGCCGTTGCCGTGGATGGGCGACTGGCGCCGGATGATGCGTCGGGTCATGCAGGAAACTCTTTCTCGTGGCGATGCCGGCCTTGCATGATAACGCGATCAGCGAGTGCGCTGAAGCATTCGGTGCGATTGGCGCACGCTGCGGGCGTTCCGTATCATCGCCGCTGAACTCGACGGACCCATGAACGACATGCTGCATCGATCGCCGCTCGGACTGCTGATGGCCATGGTTTTCGGTCTGTGCACGATGCTTGTTGCCGCCGGCGCGCCGGCGCGCAGCCACGGCAGCAGCGATGCCGCGCGCTTCGACTACTACCTGATGTCGCTGTCGTGGTCGCCAAGCTACTGCCTTACTCATCCGAACGAGCCGCTGCAATGCGGCAGCAAGGGCTTCGGCTTCGTACTGCACGGATTGTGGCCGCAGAATCGCGATGGCAGCTGGCAGCAGCATTGCGGTACGCACGTGGCGCCCGATACGGCAACGATCGAACACACGCTCGCGTTCATGCCGAGCCGATCTCTGATCGAGCATGAATGGCAGACGCACGGCGCCTGCACCGGGCTGGATCCGAAAACCTATTTCGGACTCGCCGATCGCGCCTTCGCCAGCGTGACGATTCCGCAGGCGTTGAAGGCGCCGCGCTCGCCGCCCGCACTGAGCGCTGCCGAAGTCGTGCAGGCATTCGCCCGGGCCAACCCCGGACTCGATGACTCGATGCTCAGCGTCGTCTGCCACGACGGCAGCGAGCTGACCGAGGTGCGCGTGTGCCTGGGCAAGGATTCGCTCGCGCCGCAGGCTTGCGGCGGACGCGTGCGCAACTCGTGCCGATACGGCAAACTTCGGATACCGGCGGCTCGATAGGCCGAACTTCAATCGTTCGTTACGGGGGCGTGACATGAGATTTGTTCGCATTCTGGGGAAGCTTCTGCTCGTGCTGGCTGATCGTGCTCGGCACGGCGCTCGCGCTGGTGTACTGGCGCAGCAGCTCGCTGATGGCACAGCACATCGACGTCAAGGAGCCGGCGCTGCTCGCGCCGACCGACGCGGATGCGCACGCGCGCGGCGAGCACCTAGCCGTCACGCGCGGCTGCACCGACTGTCATGACAAGGATCTTGGCGGCAGGGTGCTCGTCGATGCGTTGCCGATTGGCCGCCTTGCCGCTCCGAACCTGACGCGCGGCAAGGGCGGCGTCGGTTCACGCCTCGACGCGGCCAGCGTCGAACGTGCCGTCCGCCACGGACTCGGCCAGGGCGGCCGGCTGTTGCTGTACATGCCGGCGACCGACTATGCCGGTCTTGCCGACGCCGACATGGCCGACCTCATCGCCTATGTTTCATCCGTGCCCGCGGTCGACCGCGAAAGTCCGGGGCCGAGCGCCGGTCCGTTGATGCGCACGCTGTTCCTACTCGACAAGGCACCGCTCGTCTACGCGCTCAAGGTCGATCATCATGCGGAGCACATGGCGGTGATGACGCCCTCGGCCACGCCCGAGTACGGGCGCTACATCGCGCAGAGCTGCACCGGCTGTCATGGCGAGCATTTCGCCGGCGGCCACGTGCCCGGCACGCCGCCGAGTTTTCCCGACGCGCGCAACATCACTCCTGCCGGCATCGGCAAGTGGAGCAAGCAGGATTTCTATGCCGCGCTGCGCACCGGCAAGCGTCCCGACGGCAGCGACATCAAGACGTTCATGCCGTGGAAGGCTTTTGCCACGATGACCGATACCGAACTCGACGCGTTGTGGGCCTACCTGCAGACGGTGCCGCCCGTCGCGCTGGCGCACTGAAAAGCGGTCAAAACCATCTCAAAATCGTAGCGAGCGAAGGCAGGTTGCGCGACGACGGAGCGCAGGAAGCGGAGTGTACACGGCAGTACATGAGCATTCCGAGCACCGCCGGCGCGCAAGCTGCCGAGCACAGTAGATTTCAGATGGGTTTTTCGAAAACGACCTGACGCTTGCGCTCCTCGTAACCCTCGCGCAGGTAGAAACGGTGCGCGCGTTCGCGGATGACGTTGCTGCGCACGCGCATCAGCTCGAAACCTTGCTGCGCGGCCCAGCTTTCCGCGGCATGCAGCAGCTTCGCGCCGGCGCCGCTGCCGCGTGCGCCGTCGGCGACGACGAGGCCGGCGAGTTCGGCAAACGGGATCTCTTCCAGATGCAGGCGCGGCACGACATGCGTCCAGCCGATGACGGTCGCCTTTTCGTCGACGGCGACGAACACCTCGCCGACGTGCGCGTCGCGCACGCGCGTCAGACGCTGCGACATCGTCGCCGCATCGGTCGGGTAGCCCAACTGCCGCGAGAGCTCGGCCAGCGCAGCCGCATCGTCGCCGCGCGCGGGCCGGATCGAAATTGCCGTAGCCGTTCCGCTCATCGCGTGCCGATCAACAGCAGCCGTCATCGCCCTTGTGCGTATGCGCAGCGGTTGCCGCGACGCCGGTCGTCAATCCCTGTTCGCTGGCCTTGTAGTGATCGGCGATCACCTTGGCCACGCACATGCTGACGCGCTTGCCGGTCGGGATGTGCAGGAACTCGTTGGGCCCGTGCGCGTTCGAGTGCGGACCGAGCACACCGGTGATGAGGAACTGCGCGCCGGGGAACTTCTCGCCGAGCATGCCCATGAACGGAATGCTGCCGCCTTCGCCGTTGTACGCCGGCGGTGCGCCGAAGAAACCGCGCGACGCGCCATCGACCGAGGCTTCGAGCCACGCCGCCAGTGCCGGCGCGTTCCAGCCGGAGGTCGCTTTTTCGAGCGCGAAGCTGACCTTCGCGCCATACGGCGGGTCGGCTTCGAGCAGGCGCTTGACCCGTTCGCCGGCCGCGCTGCCCTCGAGCGTCGGCGGCAGGCGCAACGACAGCTTGACTGCGGTCGACGGCCGCAGCACGTTGCCGGCCGAATCCAGCGGCGGCATGCCGTCGAGGCCGGTGACGGCAAGGGCCGGGCGCCATGTGCGGTTCAAGACCAACTCGGTCAGATCCTTTTCCACCGGCTGCATGCCGGCAACGAACGGAAACTTCGAGTAGATCGCATCGCCGAGCACCTGCGCGGTGCGTCGTGCCTGCTCGACGCGCTGGGCGGGGATCTCGACGTAGAGTTCCTGCGGCTTGATGCGGCCGCTGACCTCGTCTTCGAGACGCGAAAGGACCTGTCGCAGGATGCGGAAGCTCGACGCGACGATGCCGGACGCATCGCCGGAGTGCACTCCCTCTTCCAGGACCTGCACGCTGAGATTGCCGCCGGTCAGGCCACGCAGCGACGTCGTCAGCCAAAGCTGATCGTAATTGCCGCAGCCGGAATCCAGGCACACCACGAGCGAGGGCTTGCCGATGCGTTCGGCCAGGTGATCGACGTAATACGGCAAATCGTAGCTGCCGGATTCCTCGCACGCCTCGATCATGATCACGCAACGCGCGCGCGGCGCGCCTTGGTCCTGCAGCGCAAGAATCGCCGCCAGCGAACCGAACAGCGCGTAGCCGTCGTCGGCGGCGCCGCGGCCATACAGGCGGTCGCCCTCGATCACCGGCTTCCACGGACCCAGGTGCGCCGACCAGCCGGTCATCTCGGGCTGCTTGTCCAGGTGCCCGTATAAAAGTACACAGTCGTCGCCGGAACCCGTGCCCGTGGCCGGAACGTCGATGAAAATGAGCGGCGTGCGCCCCTTGAGACGAACCACATCGACGTTCATGCCGGGAATCGAATGCGACTTGGCCCAGTCCGACAACTGGGCGACCGCCTGATCCATGTAACCGTGCTCGGCCCACTTGGCATCGAACATCGGCGACTTGTTCGGAATCTTTATGTAGTCGACGAGTTGCGGGACGATCTGGCCGTCCCACAAGCCGGAGATCACATCACGGGTCTGGCTTGAATCCATCACGGTGCCTCGGGGCTGAAGGTAAACAGGCGGAGTGTACAGGGTCGCGGGTTACGGGTTGTAGGTCCGCGCGCTGCGGGTTTGCCGGTTCCGCACTGCCCGCGCGCGCACCGGATTCCGTCCTTCGTCGAATCCTCGACCGGCACCCGCGACCTCTTGCCAGTGCGTAGGCTAAACTGCGCCCGAAGCCGATTGAGCCGTCCATGGTCCCGCCACGCCATCGCATTGCCGCCTCGGTGATTCCGTGCGCCGGCAGAGTCCGCTGTTCTGAAGAAGCCGCTCGCACGCGGCGGCTGATCATTGCACCGGACGACATGCGCAAAGTACACAAATGGAATGACGGCCATGCACCTGGGCACACCGGGACGCTGCTTCCGGACGCTTCGTGATGAGCCAGTTTCTTCTCAAGGTGTTCGTATCGGCGCTCATCGTTGCCGGGGCGTCGGAGCTGGCGCGCCGCTACAGCGTAATAGGCGCCTTGCTCGCGTCGCTGCCATTGACCTCGATCCTGGCGATGATCTGGCTCTGGCGCGATGGCGCGCCGACAGCGCAGATCGCCGATTTTACCGCCAGCATTCTCTGGTTCGTCGTTCCCTCGCTGCTGCTGTTCGTCGTCACACCAATGTTGCTGCGCGGCGGCTGGGGTTTCTGGCCGAGCCTCGGTGGCGGCTGCGCGGCGACGATCGCCGGCTACGCGATCGGTCTGTATGCGTTGCGCCTGTGGGGCCAGGCATGAGCGCGCGCATGATCCGTGCTGACGAATACCGGCGCGTGCGCTGGAAGAACGGCGGCGGCTGGACGACGGAGCTCGCCGCGGCCCCGGCCGGCGCAGAAGCCTTCGACTGGCGCATCAGCATTGCCGAGGTCGAGAGCGATGGCGCATTTTCCACATTTCCCGGATGTGACCGGCACATCGCGTTGCTCGATGGCCCCGCCATGCAGATCGACTTCGACGAGTCGGCGCCGCTCGTGCTCGACCAGCGCCTGAAGTTCCAGCAGTTCAGCGGCGAATGGACCGCACGCGGACGCCTGCTCGGCGGTGCCGTGCGCGATTTCAACGTCATCGTACGCCGCGCCGCGTTCCAGGCCGAAGTGTTGCATCGTCCGCTGGTCGGCCCGATGGTGTTTCTGCCGGAGGCGAAGACGACATGGTTCATCTACGTTGCCGGCGGTCGCGCGGAGCTGAAGGATGTCGCCGGCATGGACCTCGAGGCCGGCGATTCATTGCTGCTGGAGCGCGACGGCGAAGCCCGCAACCGCGTGCTCAGCGGCGGTGGCGAGGTCGTGCTCGTCAAGTTGACAGAACTCTAGGCCTGCAACACCCCAATTGAGACCGGCGCGATCGCGGCCGATCACCGAAACGAATTCCGACCGCTTCGACAACATCGGCGCGCCCCGACCGAGGCGGATCCCGCTCCGGAATTTCAGCGGTCGCAAGCGCTCGGATCAGGTCACTGCGGCAACGCCGACGACGAGCACGGCGACGATGGCAAGCCCGACGACGCTGAATACGACCTGCCGTGCACTGCGCGCGCGGCCCCACAACATCAGGCCGGTGATGCCCAGCGCAACGAGCGCAACGGCGAAGCTGTCGGTCAACAGAACCCAGGCGACGCCGCCGCCGACAGCCTTGTGCAGGCGGCTCATTACCGCGAGCGGGCTGTGCTGCGTCGTCCGCAGCGACAGCGTCGCATTGCCGACGGTATATTCCGCGTTCCAGCTTCGGCGCGCATTGCCGCCACCGAACGTCCAACGCGCCGGCTGGCGGATGCGCTCGCCGTTGAACTCAGCCGAACCGATATCTTGCACACGCTGCGTGTCGACGTCGAGTTGGCGCTCGCCGGCGAGCCATGCACGCAACGTTTCCGGCGACGCACGCGCCGATTCCGGCACTTCGAGATCGATCTTCGCCAGCTCGGTCGAATCGCCCTGCGGCAGTTTGAGGATCGCGCGGTGGTTCTGCAGGAAGCCGGTGCTGCCGAACAGGATCGCCGCAATCGCGCCCCATGCGCCGATCCACAGGTGCAATTGCCGCAACAGGCGTATGCCGCGTAGCCGCAGCGGCGGAGCGGCAGCGATGCGCGGCGCGCCGGAATGCGCCGGAGATGCGTTCATGGATCGGCCCATTGGCGGAGCAGGTTGTGATAGACGCCGGTCAGTTCGACCAGCGACGGATGGTCGGCATGATCACGGCTCAGGCGCTGGATCGAGCGGTCGAGATCGAACAGCAGCGCGCGCTGCGTGTCGTCGCGGACCATGCTCTGGACCCAGAAGAACGATGCCAGGCGCGCACCGCGGGTTACTGCCGCGACGCGATGCAGGCTGCTCGCGGGATAGAGGATGAGGTCGCCGGCCGGCAGCTTGACCGAATGCGTGCCGTAGGTGTCGTCGATCAGCAGCTCACCGCCGTCGTATTCGTCCGGCGCGGCGAGGAACAGCGTCGCCGAGACGTCGGTGCGCATCTTCTCGCCGCTGCCAGGCAGCAGGCGCACAGCGCCGTCGACGTGGTTGCCGAACTGCATGCCGCCTTCGTAGCGGTTGAACAGCGGCGGATAGACGCGCCGCGGCAGCGCGGCGCTGATAAACAGCGGATGTCGTTCGAGCGCGGCGAGGACCGCATCGCCGATCCGCGCGGCCAGCGGCGAATCCTCCGTGATCTGGCGATTGTCCTTGACGCGCGCGCCCTGATGCCCGGCTGTCGCGCGGCCGTCGACCCATGGCGCCTCGGGCGCGTCGAGTGCCGTGCGGATCGTGCGGACTTGCTCGTCGCTCAGCAGTTTCGGAATCTGGACCAGCATTTCTTCATCCTCAATGCACGAGTGCCGCGAACGCAATGGTGGGGATCAGGTGGCGGCGTTGCCGCATATCGACGCCAGGGCATTGCTTCATTGTCGTGTGCTTGGTTTGCAACGCATGCCTCGCAGATTCGCTGGAAAGGCGCTAGAGCTTGTAGTCCACGGACAGCAGCAGAGTCCGGCCGATTCCCGGTATCGACCGACCACCGTCGGATGGAATCAGCGCATCGAAGTAGCTGCGGTCGGTGAGGTTCAGCAGGTTCACGCGCAGGTCGTATTGCGGCTGGTGCCAGGCGGCTGTCGCATCCCAGCGCGTGTAGCCGCCGACGGAAACGAAGTTGGTGTTCGCGGCGTAGCGTTGCGAAAGGTAGGTCGCACCGCCGCCGATTTCCCAGGCGTCCGTCAGGCGATAGCTGTTCCACAGCGAGGCGCTGTTGCGCGGCGTATTCGCCGGCACGTTGCCCTGGGTGCCGTCGAGCGCTTCGACGATGCGCGCGTTCAGGCGCGTGTAGCCGGCGAACACCTGCCAGGCGTCGGTCAAGTGTCCGGCGATGCCGACCTCGCCGCCGCGGACACGGACGTCGCCGGTCAACGCGAATTCGGTCGGCGACACCTGCGTGCGCGCGTTGGTCTTCTCCACGTCGAACAATGCCGCGGTCAGGGCAAGCCGGTCACCGAGCAGGTCCCACTTGCCGCCGATCTCGTACGAACGGTTCGATTCCGGCGGCAATGCCTGCGTGTTGTTGGTCACGGTCAGCGCTTCCAGCGACGGATTGAACGAGGTGCCATACGAGGCGTAGTACGACTGCGCCTCGTCCGGTTGCCAGATGACGCCGCCGCGCTTGCTGGTGAAGTAGACGGTCTGCTCGGCGTGGCGCGGCGCCGACACCGAGTTGTCGAGCGTCGCCGCATAGCGGTCGCGACGCAGGCCGACCACAGCCTGCCAGTGGTCGTCGAACCTGATCGTGTCGTTCGCATACGCCGCTGCGGTGTCGGCGCTGCCCTGCGCGCGATTGCCGGTCGTCGACACGACGTTGGCGGCCTGCGGCAGATAGGCCGGATCGGTCAGCGAAACCAGTGGCAGCCCACTGCGCGTATAGGCCTGGTTGCGGTAGGTGTCACGCGCGAATTCCATGCCGCTCAGCAGCGTGTGCTCCCACGCTCCGCTATGGAACTTCGCGACCAGATCGGCCTGATCGTCGAGCGCGGTGTCATGGATGATGCGATCGTGGCTGGCGAGCTGGACCAGGATGTCGTCCAACGCGGCGTCCGTGTAGTTGCCGGTGGTGCGGTCCAGCGCCACGCCGTCGGTCGTGACGAGATTGTTCGGCGCCGTTTCCCGCGCATCGGTGCGATACCAGTTGTATTGCAGCTGGTTCTTCAACGTCAGGTTGTCGTTGAACGCGTGCTGCAGTCGGCCGCCGATCATGGCGACGTCCTGAAGCGTGCGATCATCGGTCAGTCCGTAGAAGTTGTCGGGATCGACATCGGCCGGCTTGCCGTTCACCGGCGGCAGCCCGTAGTCCGGCATGTCTCGGTTGTGCTGCAGCAGTGCCGACAGCGTGATCTCGGTCGGCGTACCGATGCCGAAGCGCAGGCTCGGCGCCAGGCCGGCATCCTGGTAGTACATGACGTCGCGAGTCGAGTGGTTGTCCTGCGCGAACAGGTTCACGCGTCCCGCCGCCGTGTCGGAAAACGGCTCGTCGAAATCGCCCGACACGCGGTAGCGATCGTCGCTGCCGATCGTCGCGACAACATCACCGGACGCGTGCAGCAGCGGCACCTTGCTGACCTGATTGATTACGCCGCCGGTCGAGCCGCGCCCGAACAGCATCGACGACGGTCCCTTCAATACTTCGATCGCGTCGAGGTCGAACGTGTCACGGTAATACTGGCCACGGTCGCGGAAGCCGTCGATATAGACATCGGTGCGCGCCGTAAAGCCGCGCAGATTGATGTTGTTGCCGATCTGACCGCCCTCGGCGCCGCCGATCGTGATGCCGGGAACATTGCGTAGCGCATCGGCAAACGAGGTGACGCCCTGCGCTTCGAGCAGCGCGCGATCGATCACCGTGACCGACTGCGGAATGTCGCGCAGCGGCGTCGGCACCTTCGCCACGTTTGCGCTCGTCGCGTCGTAATCGTTGTCCACCGAACTGCCGGTCACGTGCACGGCTTCGAGCATGTGGCTGCCGTCCGGCAGCGCCGGCGCGTCGTTGTCGGCAGCGGTGGCCGGGTCCGCCGCCGAAGCCGAAGCAGAGAGGGCGAGCAGCAGCGCGGCATGCAGCGGGCGGCGTCTTGGCGTGCGCATCGTTTCCTGACGTAACCGGGATACAAATGAGAATGACTCTCATTATTGCACGCAATCCTAACTTTGCAAGCCCGTACCAAACCCGGCACGCCGCGTCCTCGGGCCGCGTCGTATCGAAACCGGAACCAAAAACGTCCACTTCCCACGCCGGAGCAACGCCGCGCTCGTCAGTCCCAGCGGTCGTCGCGCGTGTAAAGCACGCCGTCTTCGACTTTCACCGGAAACACCGCCGTCGGCTCGTAGGCCGGCGGGCAACGCGCTGCACCGGTGCGCACATCGAAGCGTGCGCCGTGGCGCGGGCATTCGATCTCGTAACCGTGCAGTTCCCCGCCGGTCAGTTCACCGCCATCGTGTGTGCACACGTCTTCGATCGCATACAACTCACCGTCGATGTTGAACACGGCGATCGCGACGTCGCCATCCCAGGCAATCTTGTATTCGCCGGGCAGCAGTTCCGATTGCGCGCAGACTCGAATCCACTTCATCTGGTTTGGGAGTTGGATGGCGGGAGTTGTCGCTGGTGCGGATCGATGCGATGCCCGTCGTCGCGTGGAGCGCAAGCGTTCATCGGTTGGCCAAGCCCGCCATCGTCATCCGAGCCGTTTTTCCAGCAACTCGAAGCGCAGGTCATCGCGCTTCGGAATTCCATAGCGTTCGTCTCCATACGGAAACGGCCGAAAGCGGCCGGTGCGACGGTAGCCGCGCCGTTCGTACCAGGCGATCAACTCGTCGCGGATCGAAATCACGGTCATTTCCATGCGCATGCATTTCCAGTCCTCGCGCGCAACGCGCTCGGCTGCGCTCATCATCAGCTTGCCGATGCCGCCGCCCTGCTGCGTGGGCTTCACCGAAAACATGCCGAAGTAACACGCATCGTCCTGATGCTCGAGATGACAGCAGGCGAGCAGTTCCTTCGTCGCATCATCGCCTGCGCGCTCCGCCAGCAACACGCGGCTGCCGCGCTTGCTGACGACCTCGCCGACACCGGCCAGGTCGACGCGCTGGCCATCGAGCATGTCGGCTTCCGTCGTCCATCCTTCCCGGCTCGCGTCGCCGCGGTAGGCCGATTCGACCAGCATGACGATTGCCGCCACATCGGCTGGAACGGCATCGCGAAAAGAAATGACCGGATTGGCCAACACCGCGCTCATCGGGTCTCCTCAGTCGTGGCCGATGGCTCTCCAGCCAACGCGGCGCGCAGTGTAGCAAAGGGCAAAAGTGCGCACTTGCGCCGCGCGGGGTGACGGGCCAGCTCGCGCATCGCGTTGAGCTGCGCCAGCGATTCGTCCTGCTCGATTTCGCCGCCCACCAGCCGCGCGAAGACCGCCTCGAGCCGCACGACATCGGTCAACGACATGCCGACGGCGAGATCGCTGAGCATCGACGTCGCCGCAATCGCGATGGCACAGGCTTCACCGCGGAAGCGCATGGCGCGAACCCGGGCACCGTCATAGCTCAGTTCGATGTGCAGCGTGTCGCCGCACAGCGGATTCGCGCCGTCGGCAGCATGCGAATGTCCTTCGAGCCCGCCGAAATTGCGTGGCGCACGCTGATGGTCGAGTACGGCCTTCGTGTAGAGAGCCGCAGCCGTCATGCGCAGGCGATGTCGGCAGCCGGATTCAAGCGCCTAGCCCAGCAGCCTGCGCACGCGGGCGATGGCCTCGACGAAGCGGTCGACTTCATCGCGCGTGTTGTAGAACGCCAGCGATGCGCGTGCAGTCGCCGGCACGCCGAAGAACTGCATCAGCGGATGCGCGCAGTGGTGGCCCGAGCGCACGGCCACGCCTTCGTGATCGAGCAATGTCGCGAGGTCATGCGCGTGAACGCCGTCGATCAGGAACGACAGCACGGCAACCTTGTCCTTCGCTTCGCCGAACAGGCGCAGGCCGGGAACGGTCTTCATCGCCGCCGTGGCGTAGACAAGCAGATCATGCTCGTACGCGGCGATCCTATCGCGGCCGATGGCATCGACATAGTCGAGCGCGGCACCGAGGCCGATGAAGCCGGCGATGTTCGGCGTACCGGCTTCGAACTTGTGCGGCGGATCGGCGAATGTGGTCTTCTCGAATGTGACCATGCGGATCATCTCGCCGCCGCCGAAGAACGGCGGCATCGCTTCGAGCCATTCCGGCCGCGCCCAGAGCACGCCAGTGCCGGTCGGGCCGAACAGCTTGTGACCGGTCAGCGCATAGAAGTCGCAGCCGAGCGCCTGCACGTCGATCGGCAGATGCGGCGCGGCCTGCGAACCGTCGACGAGCAGCGGAATTCCACGCGCGCGGCATGCGCGCCCGAGTTCACGCACCGGGTTTATCGTGCCGAGCACGTTCGATACGTGCACGACAGCGGCCAGCTTGACCGCCGGTGTCAGCAATTCGACGAAACGTTCGACGATCAGCTCGCCGGCGGGCGTGATCGGCGCGACCTTGAGTTTTGCGCCGGTACGTTCGCAGACGAGCTGCCACGGCACGATGTTGGCGTGGTGCTCCATCGTCGTGACCAGGATCTCGTCGCCGGGTTTCAGGCGCGGCAGGGCAAAGCTGTAGGCGACGGTATTGATTGCCTGCGTCGTACCGCTGGTGAACGCGATTTCGTCGCGCGAAGCGGCATTGATGAACTTCGCCACCTTGTCGCGTGTCGCTTCGTAGGCGCTGGTCGCCTCTTCGCCCAGCGTGTGCACGGCGCGCGCGACGTTGGCGTTGTACTCGCGGTAGAAGCGATCGACCGCATCGATGACGGCGCGCGGCTTCTGCCCGGTGTTCGCGTTGTCGAAGTAGATCAGCGGCTTGCCATGCACCTGGCGCGCAAGCAGCGGGAAGTCCGCGCGGTAGCGCTGCGGGTCGAATGCGGCCGGAGTTGGTTGCGGCACGGCGTTCATGGCGAGACTCCGTCGATCCTGGGCAGCCTCTCGTCGAGCGCGGCTTCGAGGCGGGCGCGCAGGTCCGCATCGCTGCCGTCGGCAAGAACTTCGCGGCAAAACCCTGCAATCAGCAAACCGCGCGCGACCGCAGCCGGCACGCCGCGCGAGCGCAGGTAGAACAGCGCGCGCTCGTCGAGCTGGCCGACCGTCGCACCGTGGCTCGCCTTGACTTCGTCGGCGTAAATTTCCAGCACAGGCTGCGCGTCGATCTCGGCATGCGGCGACAGCAGCAGATTCTTCGTCTGCAGCCGCGCATCCGCGCCGTCGGCACCGGTGGCGACGGTGATCGCACCGTGCAGGATGCCGCGCGCGCGCTGGTCGGCGACACCGCGCCAGATCACGTCGCAGGCCGTATCACGCGCCGCGTGGCGGACATCCAGATGCACATCGACGTGCTGGCGTCCGCGTACAACGAATACCCCGCGCGCCACATGCCGGGAGCGCGGTCCACGCAATGTGATATTGGCTTCATGGCGCTGCAGCCTGCCGCCGAACAGCGCATGCGTGCTCGCGTGCAAGCCGTCCTGCGCGACGCTGACCTGCTCGCGTCGGTACAGCGACACCGAATCGGGTAGATCCGTCAGCGTGGTCAGTTGCGCCTCCGCGCGCTCGGCTATCTCCAGATTCGCCCGCAACGAGCCGAGCACGTCGGCGCCCGTATCACCGATGTGCTGCTCGATGATCCGCGCGCCGCGCGCAGCGACGCGAATGTTCAGTTGCGCGTTCCAGCGCACCGGCTGCGCACCCGGGACACTCACGTAAATCAGGTGCACCACCTGATCGTTTTCGGCAATATTCAGTGCGGCCGCTTCGACGCCGCGCTCGAATGTAATGCCATCGGCGGCGGTGACATCCGAATGCGCAGACGAATGAACGCCGTTGACGAATACCAGGCGGCGCCCGCGCGTATGCGGCCAGTCGATGCTCTCCAGGAGATTAGAGGATGGCAGCGCGAGGCCATCGGCGACGATGAAATCGTTCTGCGCCAGCGCACGCAGCGCTGTCTTGCTGTAGCGCCACGATTCTTCGCGCTCGCGCGCATCGGCTCCTCCGAACTCCTCGAGCAGTGCCGCGCCCATGTCAGGCCGCTCCGGCCAAGTTCTGGTCCGGTACCTGGCGCCCGGCAATCCAGGCGTAGCCATGCTCTTCGAGCTTGAGCGCCAGGGACTTGTCGCCGCTTTCGACGATGCGGCCGTCGACCATCACATGCACGAAGTCGGGCACGATGTAGTCGAGCAGGCGCTGATAGTGCGTGATGACGACGAACGCGCGCCTGGGATCGCGCATCGCGTTGACGCCGTCGGCGACCATCTTCAGCGCATCGATGTCGAGCCCGGAATCGGTCTCGTCGAGGACCGCGAGCGCCGGCTCGAGCAGGGCCATCTGGAAGATTTCGTTGCGCTTCTTCTCGCCGCCGGAAAAACCGGCGTTGACCGCACGGTTCATCAAGTCGTCGGAGATGTGCAGCACGCGCAGCTTTTCGCGCACGAGCTTGAGGAACTGCATCGAGTCGAGTTCCCCCTCGCCACGATGCTTGCGCTGAGCGTTCATCGCCGCCTTGAGGAAATACGTGTTGTTGACGCCGGGAATCTCGACCGGATACTGGAACGCGAGAAACATGCCCTCGGCCGCGCGCTGCTCCGGCTCCAGGTCGAGCAGGTTGCGGCCGTTGTACTCGACCGTGCCCTGCGTGACCTCATAGCCCTCGCGCCCAGCCAGCACATTTCCCAATGTGGATTTTCCAGCGCCGTTCGGCCCCATGATCGCGTGCACCTCGCCCGCATTCACGGAGAGCGTGAGGCCCTTGAGGATTTCCTTGCCCGCGACGCGGACGTGGAGGTTGTCGATTTTCAGCATTTCTCGGATTCTCTTTGCTCGTCATTCCGGCAAAAGCCGGAATCCAACTCCCTGTCTGGCACTGCTCAGCCGATCGCACCTTCCAGACTCACCTCGAGCAGCTTTTTTGCCTCGACGGCAAACTCCATCGGCAACTCGCGGAACACCTGCTTGCAGAAGCCGTCGACGATCATCGACACCGCATCTTCCTCGGCGATGCCACGGCTGCGGCAGTAGAACAGCTGGTCGTCGGAAATCTTCGATGTCGTCGCCTCGTGCTCGACGATCGCGCCCGGATGCTTGACCTCGATGTACGGAAACGTGTGTGCGCCGCATTTCTTGCCGATCAGCAGACTGTCGCACTGCGTGTAGTTGCGCGCGCCATCGGCGCCCTTCTCGATCCTGACCAGGCCGCGATAGGTGTTCTGCCCGCGCCCGGCGGAGATGCCCTTGGAAATGATCTTCGATTTCGTATTGCGGCCGATGTGGATCATTTTCGTGCCGGTGTCGGCCTGCTGGCGATGATGGGTCAGCGCGACCGAGTTGAATTCGCCGCTCGAACCGTCGCCGCGCAATACGCAGCTCGGGTACTTCCAGGTGATAGCCGATCCGGTCTCGACCTGGGTCCACGAGATCCTGCTGCGCGCGCCGCGGCAGTCGCCGCGCTTGGTGACGAAGTTGAAGATGCCGCCGACGCCGTTTTCGTCGCCCGGATACCAGTTCTGCACGGTCGAATACTTGATGCTGGCATCGTCGAGTGCGACGAGTTCGACGACCGCGGCGTGCAACTGGTTCTCGTCGCGCATCGGCGCCGTGCAGCCTTCCAGGTACGACACGCTGGCGCCTTCCTCGGCGATCAGCAGCGTGCGCTCGAACTGGCCTGTATCGCGCGCGTTGATGCGGAAGTACGTGGACAGTTCCATCGGGCAACGCACACCCTTCGGCACGAACACAAAACTGCCGTCGGAGAACACGGCCGAGTTCAGCGCGGCGAAATAGTTGTCGCCGGTCGGCACGACCGTGCCGAGGTACTGGCGCACGATGTCCGGATGCTCGCGCACCGCCTCGGACATCGAGCAGAAGATCACGCCGGCTTCCGCGAGTTCCTTGCGGAACGTGGTGCCGACCGAAACCGAATCGAACACCGCATCGACGGCGACGCCGGCCAGACGCGCGCGTTCGTGCAGCGGCACACCGAGCTTGTCGTAGGTTTCGAGCAGTTTCGGATCGACATCGGCGAGCGACTTCGGCCGGTTCTTCGGCTGCGAGAAGTAGCTGATCGCCTGGAAATCGATCGGCGCGATGTCGAGCTTGGCCCAGTGCGGCGGCGTCATCGTCAGCCAGTGGCGATACGCGGCCAGGCGCCACTGCGTCATCCAGTCCGGTTCCTGCTTGCGCGCCGAAATCGCGCGCACGACATCCTCGCTCAGGCCCGGCGGCAGGCTTTCGCTTTCGATATCGGTGACGAAGCCGGCGCTGTAACGGCGATTGATCGCGTCGGCGACGACGTCGGTCGACGGCGCTTCGGCCTGTCTGATTTGTTCGGAGGTCGCCATCATGCCGTCGCCAGTTGCACGGGAATCACCGCATGGCGCTTCGGCGCCGGCCTGACCATGTCGGCAAGGCTCACGCCGGCCAGCGCCTGCGCGATGGCCTGGTTGATGCGCTGCCAGTTCACGCGCACGCCGCAATGCGGCTCGTGGCCGCACAGGCCGGCCTGCGCACTGCATTCGGTCATGCCGATCGGGCCTTCCATCGCCGTGACGACCTCGGCGATCGTGATGCGTTCCGCCGCGCGCGCAAGGCGGTAGCCGCCATTCACGCCGCGGAACGACACGACCAGATTCGCGTGCGCCAGCTGCTTGAGCAGCTTGCTGACCGTCGGCAGTTCGAGGTGGGCGCGCTCGGCCAGATCCTGCGCGCTGATCACGGCTTCGGCCCCGCGTGCCGCAGCAACGCCGGCGAGCACGGTCATGACGACGGTGGCGTAATCGGTGAGTTTGCTGACGCGTAGCATTTCCGGCGCGGCCTCGGATACAGTACTGAAATGGTACTATTTAGGCTCCGCAGCGTCAAATGAATGGCAGAAAACGCGCAGGACTGTCGTTACACTACCGCCCGCCCGACTTTTACATACAGCCCCGACTTGGAAACGATCGATGGCCGACGATCGCCGTAGCGCCAGCCTCGACTTTGCACAACGCCACCTGACCGGACAGCCCCTGACGATCGAGGTGGCCTCCGCCGACGCCAGCTTCCGCAGCTACTGGCGCGTTCGCGCCCACGGCGGGTCGTGGATCGTCATGGATGCGCCGCCCGACCTCGAAGACGTGCGTCCATGGCTCGACATCGGCGCGCGCCTGCGCGGTGTCGGCCTGCACGCACCGCAGGTTCTGGCCAGCGACGTGAATCGCGGCTTCGTGCTGATGGAAGACCTCGGCACACGCACCTACCTGCCGGAGTTGAACGACGCCACCGTCGACCGTCTCTACGGCGAGGCCCTCGATGCCTTGCTCCGCATTCAGCGCGAGGTCGAGACCACCGGGCTGCCGGTATTCGACGCGACGCGCACGATCCCCGAAATGGAACTGTTCAGCACCTGGTTCCTCGAACGCCACCTCGGCGTCGTGCCGAGCCGCGCACAGTGGGACGTCATCGAGAATGCATGCCACCAGATCGCGGCATCGGCCGACGAGCAGCCGCGTTGCTTCATGCACCGCGACTTTCACAGCCGCAACCTGCTGATTGCACCGCGCAACAGTCCGGCCATCATCGATTTCCAGGGTGCCATGCTCGGACCAGTGGCGTACGATCTCGCCTCGTTGCTGCGCGACTGCTACATCGACTGGCCGAGTGAGCGCATCGATGCCTGGGTCGAGGACTATCGCACGCAGCTCGTCGCCGCGAATCTGCTGGCGGCCGACAGCGAGCAGTTCCGCGCCTGGTTCGACATCATCGGATTGCAGCGGCACATCAAGGTTCTCGGCATTTTCTGCCGCCTGTGCTATCGCGACGGCAAGCCCGGCTACCTAACCGACCTGCCGCGCGTGCTCGACTACATACTCGGCGTTGCCAGGCTCTACCTGGGTCTGATCGACTTCGCCGACCTGATCGAACGCGCCGTCGACGGGCGCGACATCACGCAGCCGCGTGACGCGGTTTCCGTTCCGGCATGATCGAGCGCGCGCTGATCTTCGCGGCCGGGCGCGGCGAGCGCATGCGTCCTCTGAGCGATGCGACGGCGAAACCGTTGCTGCGCACCGGGGGCAAGCGGCTGATCGAGTGGCATTTGGAAAGACTGGCTGCCGCTGGCGTGCGCGAGGTCGTCATCAACACCTCGCACCTCGCCGAACAGTTTCCGGCCGCGCTCGGCGACGGCGCGCGCTGGGGCTTGCGCATCGCCTACTCATACGAAGGCCCGGAGCCTCTCGAAACCGGCGGTGGCATGCACCACGCCCTGCCGCTGCTCGGCATCGATCCGTTCATCGCCGTTAACGGCGACATCCGCTGCAATTTTGACTTTTCCACATTGCCGCACGAACCGGACGGCCTCGCGCACCTCGTCGTCGTCGACAATCCGTCACATCACGCGAACGGCGATTTTGTCCTGCGCGGCGGACGCCTGTTCGACGAGCACGCACCACGGCTGACGTTTGCCGGCATCGGCGTGTACCGCCCGGAATTGCTGGGCGTGCACGGCCCGGGCAAATATTCGATGGTACCGATCCTGCGCGCGGCGATGCGCGAGGGCCGCATCAGCGGCGAGTACTTCGTCGGTTTCTGGTCCGACGTCGGCACACCGCAGCGCCTGGCGTCGTTGAGAACCTCGTCGGCAACGTAGCCCGACTCCGCGCGGGCTTGGTATAAAAATGGACTGCGCGCCAGGATCAGCAAGGGTGCCGGCCTCGGTCTCGCCGGCTCTTTCCTGAACAGTATTGCCCGGCTTGAGCGCCCGCGGAGTCGCCCATAGTCATCTATCTGGCCGGGGACTGAACGCAACGACGGCGAGCATGCGGCCCGCAGGGCGCCGTTCAGCGTCACTGGCCTTTCATAGGGATTGAATGAAGGTCTGGCCGCTGTCGCATCGGCCACCATGACCCAAGCGGCGCGGTCACTCCGGTTAACGCGAGAGGTGACTGCCATGCCCAGACTATCGCGACTTGTCGTGCTGTTTGCGAGCGCGGCCTTGGCGTGCGCAGCGGCGTCGTGCGGGAAGCACGACACGTCCGCGCCGGCGCAATCAGAAGCATCCGGGCCCGCGCAATCCACCGCATCCACGCCGGCGCAATTCGACGCTTCCGCGCCGGCGCAAGCGCAATCCGCAGAGCACCCCGATCCTTCTTCCCGGGTTGCGCGGCTATCCCTGCTACGCGGGGAGGTGAGTCTGGCCCCTGCGGGCGAAAATGACTGGGCCCGGGCCGAGCTCAATCGTCCGCTGGTGACCGGCGACAAGCTCTGGACCCAGGCCAATGCGCGCGCCGAGCTGCAACTCGGCTCGGCGACGGCCTGGATCGACCAGCAGACCAGCTTCGATATCCTCAAGCTCGACGAACGCTCGGCGCAGATGGAGCTGACCCAGGGTTCGCTGGACTTGGCCGTGCATCGCCTCGGCAACGGCGAAAGCAACGAAATCGATACCCCAACCCTCGCCTTCATTGCGAAGGACGTCGGCGACTACCGCGTCGACGTGGACCCGAAGGGCACGCTGACCACGGTCACGGTGCGGCGCGGGTCCGGCGACATC
The DNA here is from genome assembly GCA_963738115.1 of uncultured Gammaproteobacteria bacterium. GTDB lineage: Bacteria > Pseudomonadota > Gammaproteobacteria > Xanthomonadales > Rhodanobacteraceae > Rudaea. Next base: position 147,906 of record CAVTVN010000001.1, read on the forward strand.
TACGGCGAGGGCGGCGCGAACGTGCATATCAAAGCGGGCCAGTCGCTAAGCTTCGACAATCCCGCGCTGCGCGACTCTCACACAGTGGCGCTGCACACCGACGATTTCGACCGCTTCGTCGCCGAACGCGACCACCGCTGTCTGCAGTCGGAGACGCGCCAGTACGTCAACAACGACGCCATCGGCTGCGAGTGTCTCGAGGAATACGGTAGCTGGCACGAGGAGCGGCATTACGGCCGGGTCTGGTACCCCGAGGTCGCCGTCGGCTGGGCGCCCTATCGCTACGGGCACTGGGTCTGGATCGAGCCGTGGGGCTGGACCTGGGTCGGCGACGAGGCCTGGGGCTTCGCGCCGTATCACTATGGGCGCTGGGTCTATGTCGAGTCGCGCTGGGGCTGGGTGCCGGGTCCGGTCGGCGTTTATCCGGTCTACGCGCCGGCGCTGGTGGCATTCGTCGGCGGCAGTGGCTTCGGCATCAGCGTCTCCTACGGCGGCCCGATCGGATGGTTCCCGCTCGCGCCGGGAGAGGTCTATTTCCCGTCGTACGCGACGGGCGGCAGCTACTTCGCCGCGCTCAACATCAGCAACACCACGATCAACCGCACCACCGTCAACAACTATTACGGCGCCATGGCGAGCAACAGCGTGAACATGGCACGGATGAATTACGCCAACCGCAACGTCGCGGGCGCGACAACCGCCGTGCCGGCCGGCGCCTTCGCCAACTCGCGTCCGGTCGCAAACTCGATGGTTCCGGCCAATAGCGCCGCGCTGCGCAACGCGCGCGTCATGTCGCGTGCGGCCGTCACACCGACACAGAGCAGCGTGCTCGGCGCCGGCGGCCGCGCCGCGGCAGCGCCGAGCCAGTGCGACGACCCGCAGCGTAGTCGCGACGCGCAATCCGCCGGCCACGCCTGCTTCCTTCGCCGAGCGCAGCACATTGCTCCAGCGAACGCCAGGCCAACCCTTGAGTGCGGCTCAGGCGAACACGCTGGCGCAGCGGCAAACGCAGCAAGGTGTCGCGTCGAACGTGCGGCTAGCCAACAGCAGAACTGCGCCGGCGGTGCAAGATCGTGCATCCCCGATCGACCGGGCATCGACCGAACGCTCGGCGCAGACTCTGCGGGGGCGCGTCGATACAGCTACTCCTGGATCGGCCGTGCACGGCTCACCGCTGCGATCGTCCACTTACGCCCACGGCGGCGCAGCGCAGCAGCGAGATGGTATCGGCGCGGGTATGACGCAGGGCAGCGCGCGGGCAGCGCAAGCCGCGAACTTGCAGCAGGAGCGCGGCGGCCGCGGCGTCACCCGGTCCGCGGGCCCACCGACTACTGCGTCGGGTCATAGCGCCCACTCCCCGATGCAACAAGGCGGCCCTTCCGCAAGGTCGCACTCGAGCTACGCCGACAGCGGGCGCCCCACGAACCGCGCCTATTCGAGGAATCCACACGGCACCTCGCCGTCATACGCGCAACGCCATGCGGCAGGTAACTCACACGCGTCGCCCGCCATGCGCGAAGGGCCGCAGTTTGCGCGGTCTCCTCCGCAACATGCGGGCGCGCCGGCGTATCGCGGGAACGCGCTACCGCAAGGGCAGCGCGGCCCCAGCGCGCCGCGGCAATTCGCGCGGCAAGGCCCGGGCAAACAAAAGGGCGGCGATAACGGCGGACCGCCGCACTAAGTCCGCGCTTCGCGCGCAAACGGACGATCGCCTGGCACGATCGCGACCGAATGCAGGCGCTGTCGAAATCGCGCTCGCTTCGCGACCAGCAACCCTTCGAAGGCCTTGTGGAATCCGAGCATGTGCCGATAGGACGGGCAGAAAGACAAGACGACGTACGGTAGTTCGCTAGGAGTCGATGCGCCGCGGCTTCATTCCGACCTGTCGAGCAGCTGGCGCAGAAAGGGGACCGTGATCCGCCGCTGCGCCGCCAGCGATTCGCGATCGAGGCGATCGAGCAGCGCCGTCAGGCTGCCGAGGTCGCGTTGCGTGCGCGCGAACAGCCAGTCGAGCACGCCGTCATCGAGCGTCAGGCCGCGCGCCAGCGCACGCTGGCGCAACGCTTCGCGGCGGTCGGCGTCCGATAGCGGCTTGAGCACGCCCTGTGCGCACGCGGACAGGCGCGAAACGAGGTCCGGCAGGCCGATGCCGATCTGACCCGGCGCCGCCGTTGCGCTGAAGAGCATTGTGGATTTATCCACTTTGTAGCGATTGTACAGATCGAACAAGGCATGTTCGGCTGCCGCATCGCCGGCGAGCGCGTCGATATCGTCAAGGGCCAGCAGATCGCTGCCGCCGAACGCGCGCAGCGCGCCGGCGACGTCCTGGCTCGCCGCGCGCAGGCGGCGCAGTGGCAGATACTGGGCCTTGCGTCCTCCGGCGTCGGCTTGCGCGCAGGCGGCAATCAGCAGGTGCGTCTTGCCGCAGCCGGCACCACCGCCGAGGAAGACCCATGGTGCCTCAGCCGATTGCACCGCATCCTGCAGCTGCGCCAGCGCGACGCCGTTGCCGCCGGGGACATAGGAATCAAAACGCTGCTGCGCCGGCCAGCGCAGCGCCAGCGGCAATTGGTTGCTCATGCTTTGCCGGCGGGCGCCGGCGGCGGCGGATGGGCGCCGGCAACGGTGGAAGTTTCGGCTGCGGGGCGCGCCTCGGGCATCACGACAACGGGTGCGTGCCGGGCGCTGTAGAGCGCGCTGTTCCGATAGCGCTCATGCAGGTAGCGCAGCACGACGTTGACGACCGAAGCCACCGGCAGTGCGAGCAGCACGCCGAGGAAGCCGAACAAATCGCCGCCGGCGAGGATGGCAAAGATCACGGCCAATGGATGCAGCCCGATTTTTTCGCCGACCAGGCGCGGCACGAGGATGTAGGATTCGAGCACGTGGCCGACGATGAAAACGGCGAGCACGAGAACGACGTGCAGCCAATCGTGGTACTGCACGAGCGCTGCGATGACGCCGGCCGCCACACCGAGGATCGCGCCGAGATACGGGACGAAGCTGATCAGTCCGGCGATGATGCCGATCAGCGGACCGACGTCGAGCCCCACCAGGCGCAGCCCGAGGGCGTAGATGAAGCCCAGCACGAGCATGACCGAGAGCTGCCCGCGCACGAACCCGCTCAGCGTCTCATCGACCTCTCGCGCCAGGCGCGTGACGGTACCTTCGAGCGAGCGCGGCAGCAGCTCGCGGATGTGGTCGAGCAACACGTGCCAGTCGCGCAGCAGGTAGAAGAACGCCACGGGAACCACGACCAGATGCGCGATCCAGGCGAGGATCGCGAAGCCCGATTGCGAAACCTTGGTGACGACCGTTGCTGCAGCGCCGCCGGCCTCTTTCCAATGCTCCTGTACGATCGCCGCCAGCTGCTGCGTGTCCGGCATCTCCAGGGTCAGGTTGAACGTGGCGTTGAGCCAGCCGATCGCATCGTTCTGCAGCCACGCGATCCACGCCGGCAGCGCCTCGATCAGCAGGGCCGCTTGCCGTTGCAGATACGGAATCAGTGCGAGCAGCAGAAGGACGAAAAGTACGGTCAGTCCGAGAAAGACGATACCGACCGCGAACTCGCGACGCAGCCTCAGGCGCTGCAGCAACGCGACGACAGGATCGAACAGGTAGGCGAACATCGCCGCGACGGCGAACGGTGTCAGCACGGGTGCGAGGAGGTAGAGCACGCCGCCGACGATGAGGACGAGGACGAGCATCTGCCAGCGCCGGCGGATCGACGCGGCCCTCATGCGCCGCTCCTGGATGCGCGGCGCAGACGCAACTCTTCGACCGCGCGCCGCGACCACACCAGCACGTAGTGCAGGCCGCTGACCACCGTGAACGCGATGGCCGCCCACATCAGGCTGGAGGTCAGCGGCGGAACGTCGAACCAGCGCGTGAGGCGCAGCAATTGCGCGAGCACGTAGACGATCTGCACGCAGGTCGTGATCTTCGATAACAACGTCGGCTCCGCGTTGAGCCGACCGATGAAATGGTGATAGGCGACTGCGCCGGCAACGATGACGACGTCCCGGCCGATGACGAGTCCGACCAGCCAGAACGGGTGCGCACCGACCATGCCGAGGGACAGGAAACAGGCCAGCAGCATGAGCTTGTCGGCAATCGGATCGAGCACGCCGCCGAGCCAGCTCCGCCAGCCGTACTGCTTGGCGAGCAGGCCGTCGAGCGCATCCGTTGCGCCAGCACAGGCCGCGACCAGCAGCGCACCACGGTAGTGCCCGTCGAGGATGAGCCACGCCAGCGGCACGACCATCAGCATGCGCAAAGCGGTGAGGAGGTTCGGCAAATGCCGCCACGGCGACGTGCCGGGCGCCATCAGCTGCTGTTCAACCGGTGCGGACTTCATCGCGGCCGCACCGGATTATTGCCTCATGTCGAGCAACGCATCGATGCCGTCGACCGGTGGTTTGGCGTTGGTCACACGCATGACCGAACCGGCATTGACGGTGTCGAGCAGGCGCGTAAGCGAACCGGTCGTGGCGACACGCAGCTGCATGCCGTCACCGCGCGTGAGTTCGACTTGCACGTCGCGCACGGATTCGCTGCCGGAAAATGCGCCGATGACGCGGGCATAGTCGCGGCCAGAACGGATACCGCCGACCCAGAGGTGGTACGTGCCGGGCACGCTGTCGGCCGGCGCCGACGGCCCGTCGGCAACGGCTTCCTTCGCGCCGCCACCGATGAGCCGATCGACCGCATCGCGATCGAACTGTGCAACGAGAGTCAGGCGCATCTGGGGCTGACCGGACTCTGTGACGACGTCCTCCTGGTACTGGAACTGCTGAACGTAGCGCTCGGCCTGGGCAAGCGCCTTGGCCACTTCGGGCCGGCTCAGCGCGGCGGCATCACCGCTGGCCCGCGTGATGACCTGGCCCAGCGCAGTTTTCAAGGCCTGGGCGCGTTCCGCCTCGTCCTGCGAGGTGACCGGGACCTGGGCGGTGTACAGACCACCCGCGGACGCAGCAGCCGAAAGCAATACGGCAAGCAGGGCGAACACTCGGCAGCGTTGGGCAGCAACTCCAGTTCGCACGGCGAAAATCCAGTCGATCGATCCTGTCCAGTCTGCCTAATCGCGGTGCGAACGTCTATCATTCGGTCCAATCCGCGCGCACCTTCGCCGCCTTCCAAGCCGGTTGTCCATGCCTGTCCACAACGAATCACTGACCTACCGCGCCGCAGGTGTCGACATCGACGCGGGCGAGGAAGTCGTCGAACGCATCAAGCCGCTAGTTGCACGCACGTTCCGCAAGGAAGTCATGGCAGGACTCGGCGGATTCGGCGCGCTGTTCGAACTCGCCGGCCGCTACGCCGAGCCGGTGCTCGTGTCCGGCACGGACGGCGTCGGCACGAAACTCAAGTTGGCGCAGATCCTGAACCGCCACGACACGATCGGCATCGATCTGGTCGCCATGTGCGTCAACGACGTACTCGTGCAGGGCGCCGAGCCGCTGTTCTTCCTCGACTACTTCGCGACCGGCAAGCTGCACGTCGACACGACGGTCAGCGTGATCGGCGGCATAGCGCGCGGTTGCGAGCTGGCCGGCTGCGCGCTGATCGGCGGCGAAACGGCCGAGATGCCCGACATGTACCCGCCCGGCGAATACGATCTGGCCGGTTTCAGCGTCGGCGCCGTCGAGAAAGCCGCACTGATCGACGGCAGCCGCATTCAGGCCGGCGACGCGATCATCGGCATCGACTCCAGCGGTCCGCATTCGAACGGCTACTCGCTGATCCGCAGAATCGTCACGCGCGCCGGCATCACCGCCGATAACGGTAGGTTCGATCTCGATCTCGGCGGCGTCACGCTGGCTGATGCGCTGATGGCGCCGACGACGATCTACGTCAAGCCGATCCTGCAACTGCTCGCACAGGGCCGCGGCGCGGACCCTGCGCAGCCCTCGGCCCTCAGCCCTCAGCCCTCGCTCCACGGCATGGCGCACATCACCGGCGGCGGCCTGGTCGAGAACATCATCCGCGTCGTCCCGGAAGGCCTCGGCCTTGCACTTGACAGCACGACATGGCATTTGCCGCCGGTATTCGACTGGCTGCAGCGCGAGGGCAATATTGCACAAATGGAAATGTGGAGAACATTCAACTGCGGCATCGGTTTCACGCTGATTGTCGGCCGCGATGCGGCACCCGCGACGATCGCGGCGCTGGCGAAATTGGGGTTGCCGGCACGGACGATCGGCGAAGTCGTGCCGGCGCGCGACGCTGAACGCGTGCACATTGCCTGACGCTGAAACCCGATCCGCCCCGCTTGCAGCCCTCAGCCCTTAGCCCTCAGCCCTTGTCCGTGGTTGTGCTTGCCTCCGGCCGCGGCAACACGTTCGCGGCGATGCTCGCCGCGCAACACGACGCACAGCTGCCGATCGAAATCCGAGCGTTGTTGTCCGACCGGCGCACTGCACCCGCTCTGGAAATCGCCGAAAGCCGCGGCATTCCGGCGGTGGCGTTGCGTCCGCGTGACTTTCCCGACCGTCCGGCCTTCGATCGCGCGCTGTTCGCGCGCGCCGCCGGATTCGAGCCAGCCCTGATCGTGCTGGCCGGGTACATGCGCGTCATCGATGCCGGCGTCGTCGCCGCGTGGCTCGGCCGCATGATCAACCTGCATCCGTCCCTGCTGCCGAAGTACCCGGGCCTCGACACCTACACCCGCGTGCTCGAGTCCGGTGACACGACGTTCGGCGCCAGCGTTCACTACGTCACCGACCAACTCGACGGCGGGCCGGTGATCTCGCAGGTGGTCCTGCCGGTCATGGCCGGCGACACGCCGGATTCGCTCGCCGCGCGCCTGCGACCGGCCGAACAGGCTCTGCTGATCCGGACCGTGGGCCTGATCGCCGCCGGCCGGGTAGCCCTCGGACCCGACGGCGTCGAACTCGACCGACGCCCTCTGCCGGCACCGCTGCTGATGGAGCCCGGTCGCGGATTTGCTGGCTTGTGACGGCCTACCTGTCCGCGCGGACCATGCGTTGCTAAGCTGCACAGATTATGCCCACGGATCGGTGCCGCAAGCGCCTTTCCTGCGCAGGCAGCGTCGGCCACCGGGCCGGAAACAAGGGGGTTCAATGTTGCGTGCGGCCTGGCTGTTGCTGGCCCTGGTGTCTGCTGTCTTCGCCGGCGAAGCGGACCTGTCGCGCATGCGCCATCTGTCCGATGCCGCGCCGGCGCAGGCGCTGGACGAAGGCCGCAAGCTGCTCGACGGCGGCAAACTCAGCGATGATTCCGCCCAGGCGCGCGAAGTGCTGCGCTGGATGGGACGTGCCGCGATCGTCCAGTCGGACGACGCGGCGATCGCCGAGGTCGTCCTGCGTCTCGACGGACTTGCGCAAACGCATGGCGACAGCGTGGCGAAAGCCTATGCCGGCTTCCTGCGCGCGCAGCGCCTGCAGACACAGAATCGCGCCCGCGATGGCCTCGCCGAAGCGCTGGGCAGCGCCGACCTGCTGCAGGAATCCAAGGACCCCCAGCTGCTCGCTTTTTCCGACTACAACCTCTGCGACGCCTACTACGAGGTCGAGGAATTCGCACGCGCGCTGCCGTTCTGCCTGCACGCAAGAGAACGCTGGCATGAGGCCGGGGACGCATACGGCGAAGCGACCGCGATCAACCTCGAAGCCGCCGTGCGCTTCAACCAGAACGACAACGATGCCGCCATCGGCCTGCTCAAGGATGCGCGCAGCCGCTTCGAGGCGATCGGCGAGGATTCAAAGGTCGTCTCGGTCGACGACAATCTCGCACGCCTGTATCTCGAGCAGAAGCGTCCCGCCGAAGCGCTCGAACTCGCGCGCCGCGCCTACACGATCGATCGGGCGACCGGGCGGACCCTGTTCGCGATTCTCAGCCGCGCCAATATCGCGCGCGCGTTGAGCGCGCTCAACCGCCACGCCGAAGCGCAGACCGAAATCGCCGCGGACGTGGCCGAAACACGCGAACGCAAACTCACCTCGAACCTGCCCGACCTGCTCGACACGCAAAGCCGCATTGCCGAGGCGGCCGGCGACCTGCCACTGGCATTGAAGTCGCTGCGCGAATCCACCGATCTGGACCAGAACGCGCCGAAGCAGGCCGGCGCGGTTTCGATTTCCGATCTCGAATCACGCTTCGCGGCGCGCGAGAAGGAATTGCAGATTCGCGAGCTCGAGCACGCCAATCGCGTCAAACAGGTCGAACTGGCGGCGGCGAACGCACAAGCGCTGCGGCACGAGGACGAACTCGCACGACAGCGCCTGATCCTGATCGGAGCCGTGGTCGGTCTGCTCGCGCTGGCGGTCATCGTCACGCTGCTGCTGCTGCTGCTGCGTGCACTGCGTCGCCATGGCGCGGAACTCAGCGAGCAGGCCTTGCGCGACCCTTTGACGGGCGTCGACAACCGGCGCGCACTGTTCGCGCACCTGCGTGGCCTGCTGGGCCTGCCGATTCCTGCACAAGCGCATGCCCTGTTGCTGGTCGATCTCGATCATTTCAAGCGCGTCAACGACAGTCTTGGCCATCCGGCCGGCGATGCCGTACTCGTCGCGGTCGCGCGCAAGCTTCAGGACGCGCTTGGCGAACGCGGCACACTGGCGCGCCTGGGCGGCGAGGAATTCGCCATCGTGCTGTCCGCCGCGGGGCGCGACGCGGCGCTCGACCTCGCCGAGGAACTGCGCGATGCAGTGGCCGGGGTCGCGGTCGCCAATATCATCGATGCCGGTCAAGTCACCGCGAGCATCGGCGTCGCCTTGTTCGACGGCCGCGGCAGTCTCGATGACTGGATGCGTGCAGTCGACCGCGCGCTCTACGCCGCGAAGGCACGCGGCCGCAACTGCGTGGTCGAGGCGGCCAGCGTGCGGGTCAACGTCGCCTAGGGTTTCACGGCTCGTAGCCGTCCTTGAAGATGTCGTCGAGCAGCCACGCTTTTGCCACTGGGTAGCATGCGCTGAATTCGGAAGTGTTCCCGCTGGCATCGGTCGCCGTGAATGCCACGGCGGCGTTGGACGAAACATTGGGTAACTGTGTCTGAAAATTGAACAGGGCTTCGTTGCCGCCAGCGCCGATGACCGCAAACCACGATCCGAGGTAGGCTTGCGCCTGGCCGCGCTGCCCGGCCTGACATGTGCCGTTGTAGAAATAGGCGTCGATCTTGTACGTGCCTGGCAGGGCCTTCAGATCGCCATAGAGATAGGCGGCTACGTTCTGCGAGCCCGGGGCCGGGTAGCCGTACGTGTACTTCACGGCCTTGAACGTCGGATAGTTCTGCAGCAGATTCGGACCGCCATCGGCGTCGCTGGCGTCGTTGGCCGTGTTGCCGTCAGCGCCGAGATCGATGGCGGGCGCGTCACTATTCAATCCGTTGTTGCCGAACAGGTTGCCGCGGATCGCGTTGCCGAAAGCCGAAACCGGGCTCGCGACGGTAACGCCACCTTCAAGCATGTAGGCGATCAGGTTCCCGTCGAGGACGCTGCCGGACGGGAGCGGGGCCGCTGCCGATGCGCCGATCTGATTGTTGATGCCGGCCACGCGCACTCCCCAGCCGGTGTTGAACCCGAGTGGGCCGCCGTCGTGGCCGATGCCGATCACGTTGCGCCGGACCGTGTTGCTGCCGCCGCCGTTGATCCAGATCGCGTCGCCGGAGTTGCCGGCAATGCGATTATCCTGAACGAGGCAATTGTTGCCGGACAGGTTGATGCCCCAGGTGTTCGGCACCGCGGCGCTGAAATCCTGATTCGCACCGATGATGTTGTTGACGATCTGGCATTGCCCCGGTTGCAGGGCGACAGAACTCTGAATCTGGACACCGGCGTCCGCCGCGCCGCTGATCATGTTGCGCTCGCCCGGGCTCGGGCCGCCGACGGCGACGCTGCCGGTGCCGCCCATGCCGACGGCAATCGCATTCAAGCCGGCGCCGGGAAGATCGATACCGTAGTAGTTGCCGCCGAACTGATTGCCGGCGATGCGATGCGACGTGCCGCCGAGCAGCATGATCGGCTGGCCGAAGCCGCCGAAGCCGATGCCACTGACGTCGAGCGCGCCCTTCGTCGCCGACGCCGGCACGAGTAGTCCGTAGCTTAGCGTTCCCGACTTCGGTTTGAGCAGCACGCACAGCGTGGGATAGAAATAGTAAGGGTCCGCGTTCGGCGCGGCACCCGCCTGGCTGTAGCCGGAGATGCGCACGGGCGAGGTGATGGGGGGCAGCGTCGTGTCAAGTCCGATCACCTGCGGACACGAACCGGGCAGCTGGAAGATGATCTCGGCCTGGTCGGCCGCATTCGCATTCGCATCGAGAATCGCCTGGCGCAGGCTGCCGGCACCCGAATCGGCGGTAGTGCTCACGATGTACGTGGGCACGACGCTGCCATTCGATTCGAGCGCCCCCATGTCCGGATGCACGCCGATGTTGCGCGCCTGCCCGATCATGTCGTTCGAAGGCATGCCGAGGATGCCGTTCTCGGCACCGGTGTTGAGTGCCGGTGATGCCGGGCCAAGGCCGTAACTGCCATTGGCCGGATCGAGCCATTTCGGGTCCGCGGCGATGCCGCCATAAACGTCCTGCGGATTGCCGTCCTGGTCATGGACCAGGTTGACGAGCGTGTACTGAACCTGGACGTATGCGTCCGACGTGTAATTGCCGTTGCTGACGTAAATACCCGGCAGGCCGGGTCCGGAATGCCAGAAAATGCTGTTTGCCACGTAGAACTCGTTGGTCGTGACGTTGTCGCCGCCGCCATACAGGCAAACCCCACCTGCAAAATCGCCGGTGACGAAATTCATGTCGAATTGCGCCGCCGAGCCGTACAGGACCTCGGAGACCGCACAGTAGGGGAACGCATCGTTCGAGACGTGATCGATCAAGGCATTTTCGAGCAGGCCGACACCGGAGTAGACGGTCAGTTCGAGCGGGTCTTTGCCCGCTGCGGCGGACAGGCTGGTGAAGCGCGTGCGGCGGATCACCAAGTCGCCTGGGTCATTATTGAAATCATGGTCGGTACCGACACGCAGGCTGATACGCGTGCCGTTGCGGATAGTCACGCCGTCGATCGTCAGATTCGCGCGCGAGAGGCCTTTGGGCTGGGTCAAGTTCAGCGAGCCGCCGGAAAGGTCGATCACGGTGTTGTACGGATTGGCGTTGCGCACCGTGCAGTCCTGATCGGACCAGCCGCCGCGGATCGTCGTCGGCGCGATGAAATCGTAGCTCGTCGTGCCGATCGTGTAGGTGCCCTGCCGCAGGCGGATGTCGAGATTGACGCTCTGACCCTCGTTGCCGGTGGTCAGCACGTCGCCGAGCTGGAAGGAATCGCCGATGCAGTAGATCTTGCTGGTGACCGCATATGCAGTCATTGGCGCAACAGTGAACATCAGAGCGCCAAGGAGAATGCCTGCAATCGCACGTGCAGCACGGCTTGGGAATGCACAGAAAAGCGTCGGCGCGGCGGCGCGAGTCGAGAAGTAGTACATGGCAATGACCTCGAAGGAGACTTGTCACCAATGCAATACGCGATTGCGCGCCGAACCGGACGTTGGCTCTCGACGGCACTGCGGCAATCAGCCATCAGCGACAACCATGGCCATCCGGCGGGCGATGCCGTGCTCGTCGCGGTCGCACGCAAGGTTCAGGACACGCTCGGCGAGCGAGGCATACTGGCGCGCCTGGACGGCGAGGAATTCGCATCGAGCTGCGACTGGATGCGGTGCGGTCAATCTCGCGCCCTGCGCCGCGAAAGTGCGCGGGCTCAATTGCGTCGTCGAGGCTACGAGCGTACGCGTCGGCGTGGCCTGACGCCGGGCAGGATGCCCAAGTGCCGCGAAGGCCATGGATGGCCGAAAGCGGTGCCTCGGAAGGCCTGGGATGACCGAGAGAGGCCGCCGCAGTACGGCTCGATGCCGTTCTTGAAGATATCGCCGGGCAGCTATGCTTCGCTACCGCAGGGGATGCCCGAATCCCGAAGTGTTGCCCTTATTGGTAGCTGTCAGAGACAAGGGCGAACGAACCGCCGACGCCAGAGGTCTCTGCAGCGTGAGCGTGGTGCGCACCGGCGGCGAGCATGGTGCTCAGCAGCAGCCAGCCGAGCACGTAGGCAAAGCGCCACGTTGTGCGCGGAGAAATCGTCTTCACTGAAGAACTGATGGCTTGAAGTTCTGGTCTCATCGTAGGTCCACCCGGGAAAATTGTACTCACCCATGTCATAACGAGGTCCCACGCGAAAGCGGACATCGGGGGGCTCAAATCCGGTGTCCGTGAGTCCCTGCTCGTGCGGTTTGGTTCAGCTTGCAACGGGCAGACTGGGAGGCCTGATCGATTGAAATGGAGCCTCTGATGCACTCTTTTCCCCTCCGGCGCGCCGCGGGCCTGATGTTGCTGGTTTGCTCCGGCCTGGCCGGCGCCGCCGAATCCACGCCCCTGCAGCCCTTCCAGGCCGACTACCAGGTACTGCGCAACGGCAAGGAGTTGGGCCACGCGACACTTACCCTGCGCGATGCCGGCAACGGCAACTGGGAGTTCAGCAGCCAGACCAAGGGCACCAAAGGCATGGCCAGCATGCTCGGGCTGGACGTGCTCGAGAAATCCACGTTTCGCTGGCGCGACGGATTGCCGGAAGGGCTGCAGTATCGCTACTCGCAACAGGCAGCGATCAAGTCGCGTGAGCGCAGCACCGATTTCGACTGGAGCGCAAGGCAGGCCGTAAGCCACGATGGCAGCAGCACGTCAACGGCGCCGCTGCAGGGTTCAGCGATGGACCGGAACCTCGTCACGCTCGCGCTGATGGCGAAGCTGAAGACCGGCGCGCACGATCTGGCCTTCCCGGTCGTGGACAAGGACCACGTTTCGACACAGCGCTATGCAGCCGGGGCGCGCGAAACGCTGCCACTCCCCGCGGGAACGATCGAGGCAGTCCGCGTCGATCGTCAGCGCGACGACAACACGCGCACAACGACCAGCTGGTTCGCGCCGCAGCGCAGCTGGTTGCCCGTGCAGATCGAGCAGGTCGAAAAGAACGGCGAGACGATCACGATGCGGCTGGCTTCAGGACACTAATCGCCTGTCGCACGCACTGGTGACTGGCTAACTGCTAGCGCACGGCGGTCTGGATAGCCAAGCGGCTGTGGGCGGAAGATCGAAAGCCATAAGACTCTGTGCCTTTTCGGCCCTCGGCCCTCAGCCCTCAGCCCTTACCTTCAACTCGGCAACCGGCGGATCTTCGCGCCAAGCGAGCCGAGCTTTTCCTCGATGCACTCGTAGCCGCGGTCGATGTGGTAGATGCGATCGACGGTCGTGTCGCCCTTGGCGACGAGACCGGCGAGCACGAGGCACGCCGAAGCGCGCAGGTCGGTTGCCATCAGCGGCGCGCCGGACATCTGGTCGACGCCCTTGATCACGGCGGTCTTGCCCTCGAGGCGGATGTCGGCGCCGAGGCGCTCGAGTTCGTGCACGTGCATGAAGCGGTTCTCGAACACGTTCTCCGTGATCGTGCCGACGCCTTCGGCGATGCTGTTCAACGCCGAGAATTGCGCCTGCATGTCGGTCGGGAACGCCGGGTAAGGGGCGGTCGTGATATCGACCGCTCTTGGCCGCCGGCCGTGCATGTTGATCTCGATCGAATCCTCGCTGGTGTTGATGTCGGCGCCGGCTTCCTCGAGCTTCTGCAGCACGGCTTCGAGCGTCTTCGGCCGCGCGCGCTTGGCCAGCACGCGTCCGCCGGTGATCGCGCCGGCGACGAGAAACGTGCCGGTCTCGATGCGGTCCGGCAGCACGTCGTAGTCGGTGCCGTGCAGGCGTTCGACGCCGTCGATCACGATCGTGCTCGTGCCGGCGCCGGAAATCTTGCCGCCCATCGCGTTGATGCAATTGGCCAGATCGACGACTTCGGGTTCCTGCGCGGCGTTCTCGATGACCGTCGTGCCGCTGGCGAGCGCTGCCGCCATCATGATGTTTTCGGTGCCGGTCACCGTGACCAGGTCCATCACGACGCGCGCACCCTTCAGGCGCTTGGCGCGTGCCTTGATGTAGCCGTTCTCGACAGTGACTTCGGCGCCGAGCGCCTGCAGTCCCTTGATGTGCAGGTTCACCGGGCGCGAGCCGATCGCGCAGCCGCCCGGCAGCGACACGTCGGCCTCGCCGAAGCGCGCGACCAGCGGTCCGAGCACGAGTATCGACGCGCGCATCGTCTTGACCAGATCATACGGCGCGAAATAACGGTTGGCCGGGCGCGGATCGACGTGGATGCGCATGCGCTCGTCGATGGTCAGCTGCACGCCCATCTGGCCGAGCAGTTCCATCGTCGTCGTCACATCGTGCAGATGCGGCACGTTGCCGATCGTCACCGGTTCGTCGGCGAGCAGAGTCGACGCCAGGATCGGCAGCACCGCATTCTTTGCGCCGGAAATCCAGACGTCGCCGTTGAGCGGTTCGCCTCCTGAAATTACGATTTTGGCCATGGGGAGAAAATCAGGGCTGAGGGCTGAGGGCTGAGGGCAGAATCGGAGAGGTTGATGCCCCGCTGTGCGCCAAAAGGGAAATGTGTACCAGAATGTTCATACGTGATGTCGATTGAGCTTCGAGCAAGTCCCGGATAGGCCGAGAGTTCGGGCCTGTGGTGCAGCCGTCAGCCCTCAGCCCTCAGCCCTGCTTCCTCCGGCGTCACCGTCTTCAGCGACAGCGCATGAATTGCGCCGCCCATGAGATCGCCCAGCGTCGCGTACACCAGCCGGTGGCGGGCCAGCGGCAGCTTGCCGGCGAACGCAGAGGCAACCACGGTCGCTTCGAAATGTACGCCGTCGGCGCCGCTGACGACGGCCTTGGCGCCGGGCAGGCCCTGCTCGATCAGAGTCTTGATGGTGTCGCTGTCCATATTGGGGGCGAATTGTGGCGGCGCGCGGGCGCCTGCCGCTGCGGCGGCCGGCATCGTCGGGATGCCGGGTACGTTACAATAGGACCGCACATGGTACTTAAAAACCCCGGCCACAGATACGTGGGCGGGCAGAATCTTTCGGATGCCCTTTGTCCAATTCGCGATGAACGCCCGTATCCAGCCTCTTGTTCCGAGCTCCGCGCTGACCAATCCGAAGCTCGATGCGAACGCCCTGCGCCGCAGCGCGTTGACCGTCGTCGGTATCGAAGCGCGCGCGATCGAAGTGCTCGAGTCGCGCATTGACGACAGTTTCCTGCGCGCCTGCCAGATGATGTACGAATGCACCGGCCGCGTCGTCGTTTCCGGCATGGGCAAGTCCGGCCACATCGCGCGCAAGATCGCCGCGACGCTCGCATCGACCGGCACGCCGGCATTTTTCGTCCATCCCGGCGAGGCAAGTCACGGTGACCTGGGCATGATCACGAACAAGGATGTGGTCCTGGCGCTGTCGAACTCCGGCGAGACCGACGAGCTGCTGACGATCCTGCCGGTGATCAAACGCCAGGGCAATCCGCTGATCGTGATGACCGGCAACCCCGTTTCGTCGCTGGCAACGATGGGCGACGTGCACCTCGACGTCAGCGTGCCGGAAGAAGCCTGCCCGCTCGGCCTCGCGCCGACCGCGAGCACGACCGCGGCGCTGGTTATGGGCGATGCGCTGGCCATCGCGCTGCTCGAAGCGCGCGGGTTCACCGACGAAGACTTCGCCCGCTCACACCCGGCCGGCACGCTCGGCCGGCGCCTGCTGCTGCACATTGCCGACATCATGCACACCGGCGACACGATCCCGAGTATCAGCGCCGACGCGAGCCTGTCCGACGCGCTGGTCGAAATGACGCGCAAGGGACTGGGCATGACGGCGATCGTCGATGCCGACGGCCAGTTGCTCGGCGTGTTCACCGACGGCGATTTGCGCCGCGCGGTGGACAACGACAACGTCGACCTGCGCACCACGCCGGTGACCGCGTTGATGACCGTCAATCCGAAGACGATCGCCGCGGACAAGCTCGCCATCGAGGCGGCCCGGCTGATGGAAGCGCACAAGATTCATGCGTTGCTCGTTGTCGATGCCGGCGAGCGCGTCGTCGGCGCGTTGAACATTCACGACTTGCTGCGCGCGCGGGTGGTTTGAAAGCGAGGGCTGAGGGCTGAGGGCTGAGGGCTGCAAAGCGTGCCACGGCCTAGCCGCGTGCATATGCCTTTTGCGTTTTTTAACCGCTCGGCACCACAATCCGATCATCAGTACCGCGACCGACAGTTCTTACAGCCCTAGGCCTTAGGCCCTCAGCCCTGCTTCTCAACCAGATGCCCTACCCCGACCTCACCGCCGTCCCGGCCGATATTCGCGAACGCGCAGCGCGCGTCAAGCTTGCGCTGTTCGATGTCGACGGCGTGCTGACCGACGGGCGTCTTTTGTATACCGACGACGGCCGCGAACTGAAGGCGTTCCACGTGCATGACGGGCTGGGACTCAAGCGGCTGATCACGAACGGCATCGAAGTCGGCATCATCACTTCGCGCATGAGCCACATGGTCACCGAACGGACGGCCGAACTCGGCATCGCCCACGTCTACCAGGGCCAGACCGACAAACTGGCCTGCTACGAGGAGCTGATCCACGCGCTCAAGCTGGAGCCCGGTCAAACCTCGTATTGCGGCGATGATCTTCCCGATCTGCGCGTCATGGCTCGCGTCGGTCTGTCGATTGCCGTCGCCAATGCGCAGCCGGTAGTCGCCGAACGCGCGCACTGGCACACGCAGCGGCGCGGCGGGGAAGGTGCGGTGCGCGAGGTTTGCGACCTGCTGCTCGCGGCGCAAGGCAAGAGCGAAAGCGACCTGGCGCACTTCGTCTGATGGACCGCCGCACGTACCTCACCGTTGCGATACTGGCCGTGATTGCGCTCGCGACGCAGGCGCTGGTCTGGGTATTCGTGCCGCGCGAGACCGAGAGCACCTTCGTCGGCCCCCCGCGCTCCGACTATACGCTCGGCAATTTCACGCTCGATGCGCTCGACGAGCAGGGCCACCATTCGTTCACCATGATTGCACCGCGCCTCGCGCGCAAGGAAGACGACGGGTCGATCTACGTGACCGCACCCAACTACGAAATCGTGGACAATAGCGGCAACTTGTGGAAGGGCACGTCGGAATCGGCCTGGGTCAATCACGATGGCACGATCATGAAGCTCGACGGCGCCGTCGACATGCACCGCATCGAGACGGAAAAGGTCACGCCGGTGCAGCTGCTCACCCACGACCTGACCGTGACCAGCGATCCAAAAAACAAGGACGATCCGAAACAGCAGCGCGAGCGCAAAATGGAAACCGATGCGCTGGCCACGATCATCGATCCGCAGACGGTCGCGCACGGCGTCGGCATGAAGACCGACATGACACTGAAGACCATCGAGTTCCTGTCCGAATTCCATTCGACCACGCAACCGGGGAAATTGCGATGACCCAAAGAAAGCCCAGACAATTCCAGTTGCGGTTGCAGCTGCTCGGCGTGCTGCTCGCTCTGCCAGCGCTGCACGGCTGGGCGCTGTCGTCCGACAACGACCAACCGATGGACATCACGGCGAACCATCAGAAGAGCGCGCAAAGCAAGACCGGCGCGGCGAACGACCCCGACATCACCGACCTCGACGGCAACGTGATCATCACGCGCGGCTCGATCAAGATCCTCGCCGACCACGCACGCATCTACCAGATTCCGTCGGCCGCGAAGGATCCGAACGCCGGCAAGTTCTCGCACATGGTGCTGACCGGCAAGCAGGCGCACATGCAGCAGGTACACGACGGCGACTGCGGCCTGATGACGGCCGACGCGAACACGATCGACTACAAGCCGCTGACCGACCTGGCCGAACTGACCGGCGGCGTCAAGGTCGTCCAGGCCGGGCGTGGCGAGTCGCACAGCGAGCACATGATCTACAACACCGACACCGGCGACATGGAGGCAGGCGACACTTCGTCGTCCAGCCGCGTGCACATGGTCATGGAACCGAAGGGCGCAACGCCGGCACCGCGCACCGACAACTGTGGATTCCCGGGCACGCCGAAAGCAAAAAAGACGGCGCCGGAAGCCGCGCCGAAATCCTGATGCTGAGCGCGGTCGGCCTGCAAAAGAGTTTCCGCGGGCGCACCGTCGTCCGCGACTTCGATTTTCGTCTCGATCAGGGCGAAGTCGTCGGCTTGCTCGGTCCGAACGGCGCCGGCAAGACGACGACGTTCTATATGGTCGTCGGCCTGATCGGCGCGGATGCCGGCCGCATCACGCTGGACAAGCGCGACATCACGCAGATGCCGATGCATGCGCGCGCGCGGCTGGGCGTGGGCTACCTGCCGCAGGAGCCGTCCGTGTTCCGCCGCCTGACCGTCGCCGAAAACGTGCTGGCGATTCTTGAACTGCGCCGCGATCTGGATGCATCCGGGCGGCGCGCGGAGCTCGAGTCCCTGCTCGACGAGCTGCAGATCGCCCACATCGCCGACAGCAAGGGCGTAAGCCTGTCCGGCGGCGAGCGCCGTCGCGTCGAGATAACGCGGGCGCTGGCGGCAAAGCCGCGCTTCATGCTGCTCGACGAACCGTTCGCCGGTATCGATCCGATCTCGGTCGTCGAGATCCAGCGCATCGTGCGCCAGCTCAAGGCGCGCGGCATCGGCATCCTGATCACCGACCACAACGTGCGTGAGACGCTCGGCATTTGCGATCGTGCCTACATCATGAACGACGGCGCGGTGCTGGCGAAGGGATCGCCGCAGGATGTGCTCGCCAACGACAAGGTGCGCGAGGTTTATCTCGGCGCGGAATTCCGCATGTGAGTGCGCTTGCGCGTGAAGAGTTCGGGCGGTGCGGCGAGACGAGCGCCACGCCATTTCCACCAAGCCGATGTCCCGATTCCGAGACGGTCGGGGTGCGCACGAATTGACCCAGTATAACCCCTTTCCGACGATTGACTTACGTCGGGGTTCCGGAGCTATCCTTCAGTCCCGGGCGTCCTGCTTCGGGACCGGAATCTGAGAAAAGTGAAGCCCGCCCTACAACTTCGCCTACATCAGCAGCTTGCCCTGACGCCGCAATTGCAGCAGGCGATCAGGTTGCTGCAGCTGTCCAGCGTCGAGCTGGAGATGGAACTGCGCGAAGCGCTGGAGTCCAATCCCCTGCTCGAGTTGTCGGAAATCGACGGCGAGGACGGCGAGGACGGTGAGGCCGCCGAATTCGCCGGCGCCGAAGCACCGGTCAACGGCGAACCCCCGGCCGCCGAAACCGCCTCGTCGACCGACGACAGCCGCGACGATCAGCGCCGCGAAGAGCTCAACGGCGACAGCAGCCTGGATTTCGAATTCAGCCGCAACGACTACGGCTCGCACGCTTCGGACGACAATGACGACTACGAATCGCAGGACCAGGAACCCGAGGACCTGCGCGATCACCTGCTGTGGCAGTTGAATCTTTCGCCGCTGTCACCGCGCGACCGCGCGATCGGCGCGACGATCATCGAAGCAATCGACGACGACGGTTATCTGCACGAGACCAGCGAGACCCTGCGCCAGAATCTGGCCAGCCTGCACCATGTCAGCGTCGAGGAAGTCGAGGCGATCCGGCACCGCATCCAGCATTTCGATCCGCTCGGAGTCGCCAGCCGCACGTTGAGCGAGTGCCTGCGCGCGCAGCTCGACGTGTTCGACATCGCCACGCCGGGCTGGGCGATTGCGCGCGAGCTCGTCACGCACCACCTGGAAACGCTGGCGCGCAACGACCGCGCACGGCTGGCGCGGCAGCTGCACGTCGGCGCGGCGGAACTCGACACCGCGATCGCGCTGGTGCGCTCGCTCGATCCCAAGCCGGGCGCGCAGATCAATCCGGGCAAGGCCGAGTACGTGGCGCCGGATGCCTACACATTCCGTCGCGCCGGCCGCTGGCAGGTTTCGTTGAGCCCGAATTGCCAGCCCAAACTCAGCATCAATGCGCACTACACCTCGCTGATGGCACGCGCACAGCGCGACGACGCGAGCTACCTGCGCGGCCAATTGCAGGAAGCTCGCTGGCTGATCAAGAGCCTGCAGACGCGCGCCGAGACGATGCTCAAGGTGGCGACCGCCATCGTCCGCTCGCAGACGGCCTTCCTCGATTTCGGCCCCGAAGCGATGCGCCCGCTCGTCCTGCGCGACATCGCCGAACAGATCGGCATGCACGAATCGACCGTATCGCGCATGACCACGCGCAAGTACCTGCATACCCCGCGCGGCACGTTCGAGTTCAAGTATTTCTTCTCCTCGGGCGTATCGACGATCGACGGCGGCGCGGCATCGGCAACCGCAATCCAGGCGATGATCCGCAAGCTGATCGACGAGGAAGCACCGACCCGGCCGATGTCCGACCAGGCGCTTGCCGTCGAGTTGAACCGTCGCGGCATCGAGGTGGCGCGCCGCACGGTCGCGAAATACCGCGAGGCGCTGCACATTGCGTCATCCAACGAACGCAGCCGTTTCGGCTGAAGGAGGTCATCAGGCCCAGAGGAACCCGACGACGATTTGAAGGTCTCAAGCTATGCCCGCCGCGAAAGGCGCGTCATGCGTCTGCGACGGGTTGTAACCCTAGCACTCGAGGAGATTGTCATGCAGATTCAAGTCAGCGGTCACCAGGTATCCGTCACTCCCGCCCTGCGCGACTATGTTGCCGACAAATTCACCCGCATTGTCCGGCACTACGACCATCTGCATGACGTAACCGTCACCTTGAGCCTCGAAAAGCTGCTGCACAAGGCCGAAGCCACGCTGCGCTGCGCCGCCAGCAAGACCATTCATGCCGATGCACGTGCCGCCGACATGTATGCGGCAATCGACGCGCTCGCCGACAAGCTCGACCGGCAGGTCAAGAAGCACAAGGAAAAACTCACCAGCCATCATCGCGACGATGCGCGCGAGGTGCGCAACGGCACGCCTACGGGGTGAGCCGCCGCGGCCGCAGGGGCATTGCGAACGCGGATCAACGCGGATTTCCGCGGATAAGTCGAAGGCCGCTGTCGGATTCGCCCGCATTCGCCTCATCCGCGTGATCGGCGTAAATTTGCGTCCGGGAAGCGCTTGGCCTGCGGACTGGATGGCAAGCGACCGGCCGAACGCATGGCGACACGAAGACTCGACCGGCTCCGGTTTGACGAGCCGCGGCGCGCAAAATGCTGGCAAAATGCCGGCGTCTCTGCCAGATTTGACGCATGGAACGCCTGACCGCCCGCGAACTGTTCGACAAGGTAAGCGCCCGCCTGGCGCTGCGCTGGGTTGCCGGCCAGCAGGGTGAAGGTCGCGCCATCGTGCCGGCGGAAAAGCAGTCGCGGCGCCCCTCGCTGGTCGGCTATCTCAACACGATCTATCCGAACAAGATCCAGATCATCGGCAGCGAGGAACTGGCCTGGCTCGATGCACTGGATTCGCGCCAGCGCTGGGAGATGATCCAGAAGATCGTCGGTTTTCAGCCGACCGCGCTGATCGTCACCAAGGATCAGCCGGTGCCTTCCGATCTGCGCGACGCGGCGAATGAAAACGCCACGCCGTTCTGGCTGAGCAGCCAGCGCGGCCACGAACTGCTGACCTACCTGCAGTATCACCTCGTGCGCATGCTGGCACGGCGCGTCACGCTGCACGGCGTGCTGATGGAGGTCTATTCGATCGGCGTGCTGATCACCGGCGAATCGGGTTCCGGCAAGAGCGAACTGGCGCTCGAACTGATCACGCGCGGCCACCGCCTCGTCGCCGACGACGCACCGGAGTTCATGCAGATCGCACCGGACGTCATCGACGGCACTTGCCCGGAAATGCTGCAGGATCTGCTCGAGGTGCGCGGCCTGGGCATTCTCAACGTGCGCGAGATGTTCGGCCACACGGCGGTGAAGCCGTCGAAGTATCTGCGCCTGGTCGTGCACCTGGTCACCACGCCGCGCTCGCAACCGATCGAGCAGGGCGGCCTGGAGCGCATTTTCGGCGACAACAGCTACCGCGAAGTCCTCGATACCAAGGTGCCGCAGACCACGATTCCGGTGGCGCCGGGCCGCAACCTCGCCGTGCTGGTCGAAGCCGCCGTGCGCAACCATGTGCTGAAGACCAAGGGCATCGACCCGGCACAGACCTTCCTCGACCGGCAGGCGCACCAGATGCGCCGCCAGCCGCCCTGGTAGCCGCGCGCATGACTCCAGCCGGGGAAAGCACCACTGCGCAAAATGCCGCAACGCGCCTGGTCGTCGTCAGCGGCATGTCCGGCTCCGGCAAGACCATAGCGCTGCGCACGCTGGAGGATCTCGACTACTACTGCGTCGACAACCTGCCCAGCGCGCTGATGCCGGCGTTCGTCGATGCCGTGACCCAGGCGCAACCCGGTCTTCATCCGCGCCTTGCCGTCGGCATCGACGTGCGCAATCGCGCCGAGGATCTGCACCGGCTGCCGGAAATTCTCGCCGGCCTGGCCCGCCGCGGCATCGAGCACCGCCTGATCTTCCTCGACGCGCGCGACGACGTGCTGTTCAAGCGCTATTCGGACACGCGCCGGCGCCACCCGCTGACCGGCGAGGGCCTGTCGCTGAGCGACGCGATCGCACGCGAGCGCAGCCTGCTCGAGCCGGTCATGTCGATCGCCGAACGCGTGATCCACACCAGCGACCTCAACGTGCACCAGCTGCGCCGGTTGATCGCCACCGAACTGGGCATGGCCGGCGGCCCGCTGTCGCTGCTGTTCGAATCGTTCGCCTACAAGCGCGGCGTGCCGCCCGACGCCGACTTCGTGTTCGATGCGCGCTGCCTGCCGAATCCGCACTGGGATGCGCGCCTGCGGCCGCTGTCCGGCAAGGACGCGCCTGTGCGCGAATGGCTCGCGGACAAGCCCGAAGTCGCGCTAGTACCTCGAGGACGTACAACGCTTTCTCGACACCTGGCTGCCGCGCTTCGAGGCCGACAACCGTTCCTACGTCACGATCTGCATCGGCTGCACCGGCGGCCGGCACCGCTCGGTCTACCTGTGCGAACGGCTCGCCGAACATTTCCGCACCACGCGCGAGCAGGTGCTGACGTTTCATCGGGAGCTGGAGTGATGTCCGTGCGCGAATCGGGAATGGAGAATCGGGAATCGGCAAGAGCAGCCGAGCCTCGTCATGCCCTGTCGTCGACGAAGACTTTCATCAGTGCGGGCTCCTCAACGATTCCCGATTCCCGATTCCCTGATTCCGGCCTTTCTCTCATGACCGTCGGCATTCTCCTGCTCACCCACGAGGAAATGGGCGCCGCGCTCATTGCCACCGCGCATCACATCCTCGGCCGCATGCCGATGACCGTCGAAGCGCACGCAATTCCGCCCGGCAGCGACGCCGAGGTCGCGCTGGCCGAAACGCTCGCCGCATGCGCGCAAGCTCGACGCCGGCGATGGCGTGCTGGTGCTGACCGATGTCTACGGCGCGACGCCGAGCAATGTCGCGGACAAACTGACGGCGCATGGTATTTCCATCCACCGCGTGTCCGGCCTCAATCTGCCGATGCTGCTGCGCGTGCTGAACTACGCCGAACAACCGCTGGGCGAACTGGCGCAGACCGCGGCGCACGGCGGCCGAACCGGGATCAGGATAGACGATGCTTGAACGCGAGATCACGATCAGCAACAAGCTTGGCCTGCATGCGCGCGCATCGGCCAAGCTCGTGCAACTGTTGCAGGGCTATCAATGCAATGCATTCCTGATCCATCGTGGCCGCGAGATCAATGCCAAGAGCATCATGGGCGTGATGATGCTCGCCGCCGGCGTCGGCTCGACGATCACGCTGCGCACCGAGGGCGCCGATGAGGAAGCTGCACTGAACGACATGGCTGCATTGTTCGACGCGCAAATTCGACGAGGGCGCATGAGCACGCGCATCGTCATCACCGGTGCCGCCGCCGCGCGCGGCATGGCGCTCGGCCGCGCGCGCCTGGTGCAACCGAGCCAGCCGCAGGTCGACAGGCGCCCGCTGCCGGAAGCCGAAGTCGAGGCCGAAGTCGCACGGCTGGACATCGCCCTGATCGCCGCGCGCGAAGAAATGCACCAGTTGCGCGGCAAGCTGCATGGCGCGCTGGCGCGCGAAGTCGGCGAGTTCATCGACGCCCACAGCCTGATTCTCGAGGACCCGGAGCTGATCGGCGGCCTGTACGACCTGATCCGCAAGGGCCGCTATCGCGCCAGCGCCGCGCTGAAGATGCAGCGCGACCGCGTGGTCGCGGCGTTCGACGCGATCGACGATCCATACCTGCGCAGCCGGCGCGAGGATATCGATCATGTGATCGGCCGCGTGCAGGCGGTGCTGGCGCGCGACACCACGCCGGCCGAGCGGCAGATCGCCTCGCGCGTCGGCAGCGTGCTGGTCAGCGACACGGTCGCGCCGGCGGAACTCGCCCATCTGACCGAGCACGGCGTGCTCGGCGTGATCACGACCGGCGGCAGCGCGTTGTCGCACAGCGCGATCCTCGCGCGCAGCATGCGCCTGCCGATGGTGGTCGGCGCGCACGAGGCGCTCAAGCACCTCAGCGACGACGATCTGGTGCTGGTCGACGGCAGTCATGGCGAGGTGGTCGTGCATCCGACCGCGCAGGATCTCGCCCGCTACCGCCAGTACCAGCGCGAGCAGGCGCGCAGCACCGAAGCGCTGCAGCGCCTGAAGCACGCGCGCACGCTGACCGCGACGGCGTGGAAATCCACCTGTACGCCAACGCCGAAATGTCCGCCGACATCGTGCAGGCGCGTGCGCTCGGTGCCGCCGGCATCGGCCTGTACCGCACCGAGTTCCTGTTCCTGCAGCGCCGCGAAGTGCCCGACGAGGAGGAGCAGTTCGCCGCCTATCGCGACGTCGTGCTCGGCATGGGCGGCATGCCGGTCACGATCCGCACGCTCGACCTGGGCGCGGACAAGGCCGACGGCACCGGCATCGCACTGGGCAGCGAACCCAACCCCGCCCTCGGCGTGCGCGGCGTGCGCCTGTCGATGGCGCATCCGCAGCTGTTCGCCACGCAGCTGCGCGCGATCCTGCGCGCGGCGAGCTTCGGTCCGCGTGCGCATTCTCGTGCCGATGGTCACGACCTGCGAGGAAATCGTCGCGACGCGCGCGCTGGTCGACGGAGTGCGCGCAGCAGCTGCGCTCGCAGCGGCCACGAGATCACCGACCACTACGAATTCGGCGCAATGATCGAAGTGCCGGCCGCGGCGATCGCGCTGCCGTCGATGATCCGCCACCTCGACTTCATCTCGATCGGCACCAACGACCTGACCCAGTACACGCTGGCCGTCGACCGCGGCAACGACGCGCTCGGCACGCTGTACGACCCGCTGCATCCGGCGGTGCTGAAGCTGCTCGCGCAGATCATCGCCACGACGCATCGCGCGCGCAAACAGGTCACGCTGTGCGGCGAAATGGCCGGCGAACCGCGCTACACCGCGTTGCTGCTGGCGCTGGGCCTGACCAGATTCAGCATGCACCCCAGCTCGCTGCTCGAAGTGCGCCAGGCGATCGGCAAGTGCGATCGCGCGGCACTGCGCCGGCAGGGCAGCGGTCTGCTGCGCGCACAGACGCGCGCCGGCATCGAGCGCGTGCTGAAGCGCATGAACAAATGAGCGTCGCGGCCTCTCCCCTTGCGGGACAGGCGCCGTATCCCGCTGTGGCATCATTGCGCGCTCAATTTTTGACCGCGCAGCCATGCTGAATCCTTCCCTGCACGACCGGCTGAACGAACTTGCCGCGCGATTCCAGCAGCGCGATCCGTTCCGCCATGTCGTCATCGACGATTTTTTCTCTCCGGAGTATTGCGCGGCGCTGCTCGCGCAGTTTCCGCCATTCGAGAGCGGCAACGCGCGCAACGAAGCCGGCGAACTCGGCAACAAATCGACGGTCGAGAAGATCCGCGGCCTCGGCCCGGCCTACGCCGCGCTCGACGACGTGGTGCAGACGCGCGAATTCCTCGACCTGATCGGCCGCATCACCGGCATTCCGAGCCTGCTCTACGACCCGTGGTACTTCGGCGGCGGCACGCATGAAAACCGCAACGGCCAGGATCTCGACGCGCACGTCGACTTCAACAGGCATCCGGTCGAGCGCTGGCACCGCCGCCTGAACCTGATCGTCTATCTCAATCCACGAATGGGACGATGCCTGGGGCGGTTCGCTGCAGCTGCACTCCGATCCCGCACGCGCGCGACGACCGCGTCACGACGATCACGCCGCTGTACAACCGCGCCGTGATCTTCGAGACCACCGAATGGAGCTGGCACGGCTTTCCGCGCATAGCTCTGCCCGGCGACAAGAATGGTTTATCGCGAAAATCGGTCGCGCTGTACTTCTACACAGACGACCGGCCGGCCGAAGAACTTGCCGACACGCATTCGACGATCTATGTCGACCAGCCGCTGCCGCAGCGCTTCCGCGACGGACTGACGCTAAAGGCGAACGACGTCGAGGAATTGCGCGAGCTGCTCGCGCGCCGCGACCAGCACAACCAGCGGCTGTACCGCGACATTACCGCGCTGACGCAGCAACTCGACGACGCACAAATCGCCCTGCGGCGAGGGCTTCTCGGCCGCCTGTACTATTTCGCGCAACGGTTCCTCGCGCGATGACGGCAGTGGCAGTGACCAAGGCAAGCGCGCCCCTGCAATTGCGGCGCGCTGGTGAATTGATTCTGTCGTCGTACTTCATCCTGGTCGGGCTGCTGTTCGCAGTGACGACGCTTTGCGCGATCGTCAACTTCGGATGGCGCCAGCCGATGTTCGACCAGTGGCTCGAATATGAAACGTTGCTGGGTCTGCCGTTTCCGCAGAACGCGCTACAACTGGTCAACGGCCATCGGCCGATTCTGCCGATCCTGATTCGTCTGATCGAAATCAACTGGCTTCACAGCAATCAGGTGCTTCAAATAGCTATCGGAAGTCTATGCGCTTTCCTCAGTGTTGCCATTCTCGCGACGAGCGTATGGCGAGAGCGCAGTCTGCCGCGTGTAGCGCGTTGTGCAGGCTTCATGTTGTCCGTTCTCGGAGTTCTGTGGCTCGCCAATGCGCGTCGACTGTTGCACGGAGCCGAGGCACTGCACGGCTATATGCCAAGTTTCGCCGCCCTCTGTGCGATCGTCTGCGTGTATCGCGCACACGAACGCCGCTCACTGTTCTGGATGACGCTGAGTTGTCTGGCGTGCGCCTGTGCCACGTTTTCGTTCGGATATGGGCTCGCCGCTTTCGGCTCGGTGCTGGTAGTTGCCATATTGTTGCGCATGCCCGCGCGCCACCTCGCAATGCCACTCGCCACACTGTGCCTGTGCCTTGCGTGCTATGTGATAGTCCTTCCGGGCAACGAGGCAGTTCGCGGCCAGCTCGAATGGCAGCCGCTGGAAATCGTCCGGATCTCCGCCGAATGGATCGCGGCGCCATGGAAGATCGGTTGGCTCCAGTTCGCCGACAGCACGGCGCCGGCAATTGCGGGATACGGATGGATCGAGCGCGTGCTGTCCCTGTCGGCGGGTTCGCTGCTGGGGCTTCTCGGCGTCAACGCGGATCAAGCGTGTATCGCGCTCGGCGTTGCCGGTGTCCTGATTTTCTTTGCCTTCGGGGTGCGCATTTTCGTGCGCAATGAGGCTGTTACGCTCCTGGAAGCGGTCGCGATCGGCGTTGGGGTGTATGCGCTCGGCTGCGCGTTGATCACCGTGCTCGGGCGACTGGAGTACTTCCACCAGCTTCCTGGTCAGATCTACGCTGACCGGTACCTCGCTTTGCCAAGTCTGTTCTGGTGTGCCTTCGCGCTGCTGGCGCTGCGACCGATAGCGCGGCTGCGAACGGCTCGGCCAAGGCGATCGGACTCGCCGCTGCCGTCGCATTGCCGATTGCGTTGATCGTCACGCACGAGGGCGGAGCCATCTGGGGCGCTCTGGTCTACCGCGGTGCGCAGCAGACCGCTGCTGAACTGCGCAGCGGAATCTATGACGAGCAGCATTTTCCGGGTGTGGAACCCGGTCGTGAGGACAATTTGCGCGAGATCGCCTTGTTGCGTGATCATCGATTGGCCATGTTCGCCGATCCGGCGTGGCAGCGGCTCGGGACGCGCTGGTCGGGATCGCTGGACCCTACGGCGAGCATGGCCGTGGAGGCGAATTGGTCATCCCCCGTAACCGACGCAGGGACTGATCGGCTTGCGGCACATCTCGAGGGCTGGGTAACTCACGGGATAAATGCCTTGCAGCGCAGTGGGCAACTCGTCATCTTGTCGCCGGACCAGGTCATCGTCGGCTTCGCCGAATTCACGTTCATTCGGCCGTATTCACGCTCGCTGTTACTGACTGCGCCTCGCAAACGCGGGTTCGATGGCTATGTTCGCGACTACCTCCCCGGGGAAAAGTACACTTTGGCTATTGTGGACTTTGCCAACAATCGCGGCATCGCACTGGCAACACTTCCGACGACGACGCCGGTGAGTCCGTGACCGATCCGATTGAAAACATGGCCGGCTACTGCCGAGCGGGACTGGCCGTGCATGCGCTGGAGATCTTGGCCTACCTACAGCAGGCGTCATCCGTGAGCGCGACGTCTCTGGCGCGCCCGGACTGATGGCTGCGCAGCCCCGTATGCACTCACCTGCCCCGACCCTCAACGAATTGCAGGCGCTATTCGAAGCCAGCGGCGGCACCGAGACCGGCTACCTGCGCGATCACTACGCGCGTTTCATACAGACGCGCGAACTGCTCATGAAGCACTGGGATCCTGCGCACGGCAAACGCATGCTCGATATCGGTGCGCACTGGCTGCATCAGACGCTGCTGTTCGCAATCGCGGGCTTCGAGGTGACCGCGCTCGACCTGCCCGCCACGCTCGACCAGGACAACGTACGCACGCTCGCCACAGCACATTCGATCCGGCTGCTGCCGAATCGCGACCTCGAACGTCCGACGGCGCTTTCGGCAATCGCCGATGACACGTTCGACATCGTGTTGCTGGCAGAGGTCGTCGAACATCTCGCGTTCAATCCGGTCGAACTGTGGCGCGAGATCCATCGCGTCCTGCGTCCCGGCGGACGCATCGTCATCACGACGCCGAACTACTACGGCCTGCGCAGCCGCCTGCGCCAGTGGTGGCGTGCCGCACGGCTGCTCGGCGGTGGCATCGCCGTCGACCAGGTGCTGTCCCTGCGCACGCACGGCCATCACTGGAAGGAATATTCGCGGCGCGAACTGGTCCGCTACTTTGCGTTGTTGTCGCCGGACTTCGCATGCCGGCACGTCGCTTACCTGGAAAAGCGCGGCTCGCAACTGCCGCGCCGGCGCGGCATGCCGATCGTCCATGCCATCGAGCGCATGCTTCCTCAGTTGCGGCCGGACATGTATCTAGAGGTCGAGTTGTTGCGCAAAGATCGCGGCATCGTCATGCAACCGCATTGGTGACATCCGACTTCGGCCTTGGCGTCGACTGCAAGTTCCGCTTATCCTTCCCACTGGGGGGCCACAGGACTAAGTGATCGCGCGGTCGCCAACTGGCGAACCGCGCGCCCAAGGAGGTGTAGTGGACAGGTTGTCCGAGAGTCCGAAGATTGTTGTTCGCGCGCCTGCTGACGATCTCGCCCGAACGATCGCGCTGATCGCCGCGATGTTTCTGGCGAGCCGCGTTGCGATGCTCATGATCGCAGCATGGGCCGCGACGCACCTGCCGATACCCGATAACTTGCAACACGGTTGGCTCGGCCCGCTCTGCCGCTGGGATTGCGGCTGGTATCTCGGCATCGCCGAGCACGGCTATTCGACGCTCGACGATCCGGCGCAGCCGGGCGCGACGAATTTCGCTTTTTTTCCGCTCTACCCGCTGCTGGTTCGGCTCGTCGCGCCGCTGTTCGGCGGACAGCTGCTCCGGCCGCGATCGCAATTTCGAATGTCTGCTGCTTCGCCGCGCTGGTCTACGTCTACCGCTACGCGCGCCTGGTAGGCTTTGAGCATCGGGCGGCGCTGCTTTCGGTCGCACTGCTGTGTGTGCTGCCGCACAGCCTCGCCCTGTCAGCGGCAATGAGCGAAAGCAGATTCCTGCTGCTCCTCGTCGTCGCCATGTACTACATGCGCAGCGGCCGTTATCTGATTGCCGGTATCGCCGCGGCGCTGCTCTCGGCGACGCGGGCGCCGGGAATATTCTTCGCGCTGTTTACGCTCGTATTCGTCCTCCGCAACGACGGCTGGCGCGCGATCCTGCTCCCGTGGCGGACGCCGGAACGGCTGTTGCCGCTGCTGCTCGCACCGCTCGGCTTGTTTGTGTTCTGGGGCTATTGTTTCGTGGCGACTGGTGACGCATTTGCCCAGTCGTCGACCGCGTATCACGGTTGGGAATGGTCTTTCTTGCCGCCATGGAAGAATCTGCCGCTGCTGTTGCGCCTTGGCGGAGCGCCTGCACTGATGGCCATCGGCGGTTTGGCTGTGATCGCCTGCACGCTGTTGCTATTGCGACTGCGCTTGTACGAGGAAGCGCTGTTTTGTCTTGCTGCGGTCTTGCTCGTGCTAAGCGGCCTGGGTGCGACGTCCGTATTCCGCTACTGGATCGTGCTGTTTCCCGCGTGGATGGCATTGGCTCAATGGGCTTCGACGCGACCGTTGGCGACGACGGCAGTCGTGTTGCTGGCTGCCGCGTGCAACGTATTCATGGTGACCGCATGGACCATTCAATCGACCGCGTCGTTCTAGGCGATCCGCCGTGGCGGCGGACCGCATTGTTCGGTTGCCTGCTGCTGCTAGGTCTCAGCTATGTCGCCGCGTTCGTGCTGTTCCGGACCGAGAGCCACGACTTCATCGCTGCCGGACAGGATCGAAGCGCCCTGCAATTCGCCTTGTCCCGTCCGACCCCCGTACCGGGGCAACTCGGCTTCGGCCGCGATCAGGAAGGTGCCCGCCATCTCGGCCACGGCTGGCACGCCGCGGAAGGCAACAGCGTCTGGTCGGACGGCAAACATTCGCTACTCGTTGTCGCGACTCGCTGCGCGTGCGACGTGCAACTGACGTTGCATCTCGGCATGATGACGTCGCGACCGTCCCAAGAAACGGCGCGACGATATAATCAACGGCCAGTCTCTCGCCCGCGCCGAGCGAGATGCCGGGAACGCGTGGGAACCAGTGCGCTTCAGCGTGCCACGCTCGTCCGCCGAAACCGGCCTGATGGCCATCGAGATCCGCCTCGATAACGGCGCCTCCCCGTTTCGTGACGGCGACGGCGAGGATCGAAGAGTGCTGGGTGTCAGGTTGACCACCATCGATATCGACGCCGCACCGCCGTGAGCGCGGCGAGACGGGTGGGCCAACGCACGCTTCGTTCCGGTGTCAGGCCCTCGCGAACACAGGCGTGGCCCCGGCTGCGAGGAAAGCACCGCGAACATGTGCGTGGGAGTGAGTTTTCCTGCACGCAAAGCCTGCTCGTCGAACGCGTGCACGCGATCGATGAAGTCACGGTCCCATTCCTGGTCGGCCTTGAAGTTGTGGCCAAAACCGCGATCGATGAAGACGTCGATGACGTTGGCGAGGCCGATGTACGCGCGAAAATGGAATCGGTCGAGCAGAAGCGGAAGGATCTCCTGCGCCCGAATACCCTCGAAGCTCTCGCCGGAACAATCCCAGTTCTCGTAAAGTTCCTCGTGGCGGTCGAGCTGGCGGTTGTAACGATACTCGGGCGGCAGTTCCTGCCAGAACCGGTGCACCGCAGCCAGCGCTTCCGGCCATCTCTGATGGCCATTTCGGCCGATCATGTCGCTGATGACAAAGCAACCACGAGGATGCAGAGCGCGGCGTATCTCGTCGAATAGCCCTTCGAGATTTACCACGTGATGCAGCGAGTGGTTCGCCATGGCACCCGCATAGGTCCGGCGCGACTCCCAGGAATTGAAATCGCCCTCGACAACGAGACATTGCCGAGACGCCCTCCTGCTCTGCCATCTGCCGGCCGCGCTCGAGCATGTGCGAATTGATATCCGTGCACTCGATCGTGAAGTGGGCCAATCCGGCGTCTTTCAACAGGCGGGCGACGCGGATTTCCGTATCGCAGTTGCCCGCGCCGATGCTGACAAACACGGGATCCGGGACGGCGCACGCGATGGCACTCTGCTGCAGGTACCTGGCAAAGAATTGGTCAGGATTCGCTGCGCCGTATTCCCCAAGCATCGGCCGCAGGAACTTGTTCGACCAGTAGTGAAATATGTCCGGCAGGGCGTTGACGTCGACCTGATCCTTGAAGATTTGCGTTTCCTTGGCCAACTTTGCGGCGTAAAGCTCGTCGTCCATGCGCCAAACCAACATATCCGGGAATCCGGCATGCTAACAGGGCACCCGTCAGGAAAGCGCTAACGCGCGCGCTGCTCCTCGAGCGTCAACGCGACCTTGTCGCGCAGGTATACCGGCAACGCGGATTCCGGCGTGACGCCGCGCCCGGCGGCGAATGCGGTGCGGCGAGCCGGGCGATCGGCAGCGCCTGCGGATAGCGCGCGCCGTCGGCCCAGCGCGGCCGCGCGGCAAGCGTGCGACAGCGCATCGCGGTAGGCGTTCCAGCCGCTGCCGACGACGGCCCATCGTCACGCGGCAGGCAGCACGAGCTCTTGCCGGTCCGACCGACTCCTCGCCGATCGGCTCGACGAGCCCGTCGGCGTGCGCCGGAACACGCCCGCATAGATCTCGCCCATGCGCGCATCGATCACCGCGAGAATCGGCGCGCCGATCATCGGCCGGAGCATCCTGCGCGAGCGCCGCGAGCGACGATACCGGCACGACCGGCATATCCAGACCGAGCGCGAGGCCTTGCGCCACCGAGATCGCCAGACGCACGCCGGTGAACGCGCCGGGGCCGCGGCCGACGGCGATGCCGTCCAGCTGGCGGCGCGAGATGCCGGCTTCCGCTCAGCAGCGACTCGATCATCGGCAGGATCAGCTCGGCATGGCGGCGCGGCGCGATTTCGCTGCGTTCGATCAGAGTCGTCGACAGCAGTGCGGCGGAACAGGATTCGGTGGCAGTTTCGATCGCAAGCAGGCGAAAAGCGGTCATGGCGTCCACGTCAGCTGCGCCGAGCGGGCGCGCCGGACGCGTAAGCATACCAGTCGACTCTGCGCGTCAGGTACATCAGCGCGGCGACCACGACCAGCAGCGCGAGCGCGCCCATCAGCAGCGAGTAGTCCTCGCTGACGACCAGCCCGTACAGCAGCGCATAGACCACCGCGAGCAGGCTCCGAGCACGAGCCCGCGCGTCGCGCTGCGAGCACGCCGCCGCGTAGCCGCCGATCATCGCGACGACCGCGGCCGCGGCGACGATAGCCGCAGGCGAAACCGATCTGCTCGGACAACGCGAGCAGCACGACGTAGAACGTGTCAGCGCCAGGCCGATCAGCAGGTACTGCACCGGATGCACGCGCAATTGCGCAGCACCTCGAACAGGAAGAACGCGACGAACGTCAGCGCGATGAACAGCACGCCGTATTTGCCGGCGCGCACGTTCTGCTGGTAAGGCCGGCCGGCTGGTACAGGCGTGATGCCGAAGCCGCGCCGAGCGCACCCGGCGCTTCGCGTCCTGCTGCCAGTGCTGGCCGAGCTGCGGTTGAGATCGAGCACCTGCCAGCGCGCCTCGAAGCCGTTCGCGTCGACCTTGCCGCTCGCCGGCAGGAACGCGCCGTCGAAACCCGGATCCGGCCACGGCGCCGACAGACGCCGGGTCGGTTGCGCGCGCGAGCGGCAGCAGGTGAAGGCTCGCCGTGCCGGCGAGCGTCAGCGTGAACGTGAATGGCAGCGCGTCGCCGTCAGTGTCGGCGCAGTCGAGCGGTGCCGGCGATCGCCGGCGAGCGATGCCGACGCCGCCGTCGCGCCGGGCCGAACGTGAGCTCGCCGCCGCCGAACGTGCAGCGCCGAAATGCGCCGGATGCCGCGCACGTCCGCGATCGGCACGCGCAGTTCCGCGCGCTGCCACAGGTGCTCGTTGTCGGCTGCCGCCGAGCGCGCGCGATGTCGGCCGTCGAGAAAGCGGCCCTCGACGTCGATTTCGGCCGTGTAGACGGGCGTCGCAGTAGATGCCGTAGCGGCGCAGCTCCGGCGCGAGCTGCCGCGGATCGCGAGCCGGTCGGCAAGCAGGATCTCACGTGCTTTCCTGCGTCGTCCAGTCCTTGTTGGGCTGCACATGCCGGCGCATCGGCACGCGAGCACCGGTGCGCCGACGCTGCTGCGCGCCCCAGCGCTCGGCGATCGTCTGCGATCGCTTGCTCGCGCAGTCCCTTGCGCTCGCCGATCAGGCCGTGCACTTGCGCGAGCGGAATCAGCATCAGCAGCGCGAGGAACGCCGATGCCGAGCACCTTGAACGTGATGGACTGGAAGATCGCATGGAAATCACTCCGTCGCCTTGGGGTGTCGCGGCTGGATTGCAACCCTCGGGCACGGCGCGGTGTCGCACAGAATCTGTGATTGCGCGCGATACGGGCGCCAACGCGGGCGGTCTGGCTTTGCCTGGCAACGCAGGTGTTCCAGAATACTCCCCGCCCCGATGATGGTTCGACCCTGGCGCCGCTGCTGAAGACTGCCGTTGCGGCGTTCGGTACTGATGCTCGTCGGCCTGACGCTGTTTCGCAGCGGCCTGTCCTAGCGATGGGCAGAGCCCGATTCGACAGCGGGCTCGGTCGTCGGCGCGCAGATGGCGATCCGGCAGGATTTCGAGCCGGAGCGGCGCAACGTCCTGGTGCTCGGCA
This sequence comes from uncultured Gammaproteobacteria bacterium, assembly GCA_963738115.1. Lineage (GTDB taxonomy): Bacteria > Pseudomonadota > Gammaproteobacteria > Xanthomonadales > Rhodanobacteraceae > Rudaea. The sequence goes on from CAVTVN010000001.1 coordinate 182,527, forward strand.
ATTCGCGGATCGGCGAGGGATTCTCGGCACAGCTCGCCGATACCGCGAGCGGCCGCGACGACTTGCACTTCGTCAACGGCTCGCTCCGGGGACGACGCCGCGCGTGTGGGATTATCTGTCGCGCAAGGTCGATCCCGAAGGGAACCGCTTCTCCGCGATCGCGATGATGGTCGACTACGACGAGACCGAGAAGCGGCTCGACCAGGCCAACTATTCGCTCGATACGACTACACGATGCCGCTGCTGCGCCTCGCAGACCTCGACGGCTACCCGGCGTCGTTCACCGCGGGCGAGCAGCGCGAGCGCGCGCGGCGCGGCATCCTGCTGCCGCTGCAGGGGATGCACGAGGATGTGCAGAATCTTTTGCTCGCGCATCCGCTCGAGCGCCATCAGGTCGGTGCGCAGATCGCTGACGCGGCGCAGCAGGTAGGGTGGGCACTATCCGGGGCGGGACGAAGCCCTGCCGAGCCTGCAACTCGTCGCCGCAGGCCAACCGGTCGACTTGGGTGACAATGCGGTCGACTTGAAACCGAGCTCGAAGGCTATTTCCGCGAACTGCGCGAAAAGGCTCCGAAAGCGTGCAAGGACGCCAACGCCGCGTACCAGAGCGAATGGCTCGGGCGCATCGCGGCCCGCTACGCGCCGAACCAGGTACCGGTGATCGTTTTCGTGGTGCCGCGCGGTCCGTGGAAGGAAGCCAGTCGCGGGCGCCAGCCGATCGACGGACCGGTCGCCGAACTGGTCGAAGCGAGGTAGCATCGTCGCACTTCCCGGCGACGCGTTCAGCGAGTTCGAAAAGCCAGAATTCTTCTTCGACACGTTGCATATGAACCGCAACGGTCGCGAGAGTTTTCGCGAAGGTTCGCTCCGGAATAGCGCCGCAAGTCCATTGACACCGATGCTGTTCGATACCCTCCCCTACTGGATTTCTTTTCCGCGGTCCTGCTCGCGCTCGGCGCAATGCGTCCTCCCCGGGCAAGTGGTTGCTGGTCGTCGCCAGCTACGTGTTCTACGCCTTCTGGGACTGGCGTTTCATGTTCCTGCTCGGCGCTTCCACGCTGGCGAACTGGGCGTTCGGCCTGTGGATCGATCGCGGCGAGGGCAATCGGCGCAAGCATGCGCTGACCGTCGCGATCGTGTTCAATCTCGTCACGCTCGGCTTCTTCAAGTATTTCAATTTCTTCGCCGACACGTTCGCCGCGCTGCTGCATCTGGATCCGCACGCGCTGACGCTGCGCATCGTGCTGCCGGTCGGCATCAGCTTCTTCACGTTCGAAGGCATTGCCTATGCGGTCGACGTCTATCGCCGCGATCTGGCGGCGCGCCGCAGTGCGCTGGATTTTGCGCTTTTCATCTCGTTCTTCCCGCATCTGATCGCCGGTCCGATCATCCGCCCGGTGAATTTCTTCCCGCAGACCGGATCGGCACTATTGCTCGACTCCAGCGATGCGCGCTGGGGCTTGCGCGAGATTCTCAAGGGCCTGTTCAAGAAGATGGCATTGTCGAACTTCTTCGCGCCGCTCGCGGATGCCTACTTCCACAACATGCCGTTCGAGGGACTCGACGTGCCGGCCTTGATCGGCGTGTTCGCGTTCTCGATGCAGATCTACTTCGATTTCTCCGGCTACACGGACATTGCGCGTGGCTGCGCCCGATTGCTCGGCTACCGTTTTCCGGTCAATTTCAACGGCCCTACCTCAGCGCCAGCATCAGCGAATTCTGGCGGCGCTGGCACATCTCGCTGTCTTCGTGGCTGCGCGACTACCTTTACATACCACTCGGCGGCAACCGCAAAGGCGAGGCGCGAACCTGCGCCAACCTGCTCATCGTCATGGGTCTGGGCGGGTTGTGGCACGGCGCCAGCTGGAACTTTGCCGTCTGGGGTCTGTACCACGGCCTGTTGTTGATCGCGCACCGCTACTGGCGCCGCGGCGTCGCCGCCGCGAACCTCGAAGGCGTCGTCGATCTCCCGGCGCTACAACCTGTCTGGCAAGTCGGGACGTTCCTGCTCGTCACGCTGGGCTGGGTGCCGTTTCGCGCGCCGGATTTTGCGGCCACCTGGCGCACCTTGACTGCCCTGCTCCAGGTTCCCGACCTGACGCTGATAGCGAAGCACCCGGCGATCGTCGTGATTCCGCTGCTCAGCCTGGCGTTCTGCCTCGTCGATCGCGACCGCCGGTTCCAGGACTGGCTCGTCGAGCGTGCGCGCTTTCGCGTCGCTGTCGCGGCCAGCGTCGTTGCGGTGCTTGCGCTCGAGATCTTCGCCCAGGTCGACAAGCAGATTCCGTTCGTCTACTTCCAGTTCTGATCCGCGCGTCTGCGCCGGCGCACATAGGGCGTATACACCCAAATTGAGACCGCTCGCTCGATCTCTTCGCGAACTAGTCTCCCTTTGAGCGTTACAGGCCCCTAGTTTATGCAGGCGGCTTCGCCGCGGGCGGCTCCCACAGTTCGATGCGGTTGCCTTCCGGATCCATGATCCAGCCGAATTTGCCGTACTCGGATTCGTCGATCCGTGAATCGATCTCGACACCGGCGGCACGCAAGGTGGCGAGCAATGCGTGGAGATCGTCGACGCGGAAATTGACCATGTACGATTTCGTGCTTGGCGCGAAATACGTCGTGTCGTCCTTGAAAGGCGACCAGACGACATAACCCGGCAGCGAAGCATCGTCGAAGAACATCGCGCCGCCGAACTCCTCGATCTTCAGGCCGAGATGCTGCGCATACCACGCCGATAGTGTTTGCGGGTCGCGCGCCTTGAAGAAGATACCGCCTACGCCGATGACTCGTGCCATGTCCGCCTCCGAGTTCCCCAAAACGCATTACACCGGTTGTAGTGGATTGCTGTCGTGGTATTCGCGCAAGCTCGACTCGAGCGCCGCATCGACGTCGAATTCGATTCCGTCGATGCACGAGATCATGCGCACCGGGACGCTCGAGTTGGTGAAGAAGGCCGCACGAAACCGGCGCAGATCGCGCAGCGCGACCGATTGCATCGCGCTCTGCACACCGTGACGCGCGAGGCCGGCCTGCAGCAGCTGCATGCTGACACCGGTCAGGTGCGGCGCATCGGGCCAGACGATGCCGCTGCCGTCGTGGAAGCCGATGTTCCAGATCGAACCTTCCTCGACGTGGCCGGACGCATCGACGAATACCGCATCGTCGAATCCGTCCAGCTGCGCGAGGCGGCGATAGTGGAACAAGTGCAAAGGTACCGACATGCTTGACGTGCGGCAGCGTGCGCGTGAATGCGAACGATTTCACGCGCAGCGGTGGTGCTGGCGCGCGCGATGCCGGGCATTGACCGTGACCAGGATATCGGCCTCGACCGGCTCGACGAGGCGTTCGCGATTGAGTGCGCGCGAGAAGATGTTCACGCGCAGGGCCAGCGGCGCGCTGCTGCCGGCGATGGCATGGCGCAGGCACGACCGCACGCGCTCGCGGTCGATGGCGCTGCCGAACAATTCGAGCGTCGCTGCTTCGATGCGCGCCAGGTGCAGGTCGAGGCCGCGCACGCCGCCGTTCTCGACGCGCATCGCGCTGAAATGACCGTAGTTCGTCTGCACCAGATGGCGCAGGTCCTCCGCGCTCGCCGGCGCGCCGTTGATTTCCAGGCGCGGAACGGAAGGCTCGGTCATTCGGTCAGGCATCGCGCTCGAGAGAAGAAAGCCTGCACGTCGGCCAGTTCGCGCGTGATCGGCATCGGCGGCAGGCTTTTCAGGAACAGCTTGCCGTAGGCGCGCGAGGTCAGCCGCGGATCGCACAGCATCAGCACGCCGCGATCGGCGACGTCGCGGATCAGGCGGCCGGCGCCCTGTTTCAGCGCGATCACCGCGGCGGGCACCTGCCAGTCGAAGAACGGATTGCCGCCGGACTCGCGCAGCGCCGACAGGCGCGCCTCGAGTACCGGATCGTCGGGTGCCGCGAACGGCAGCTTGTCGATGATGACGCACGACAGCGCCTCGCCGGCGACATCGACGCCTTCCCAGAAACTGGCCGCGCCGAGCAGCACGCCGTTGCCCGACGCGCGGAATTCGGTCAGCAATTGATGGCGCGGCGCCGTGCCCTGCACGAACAGCGGAAACGCAGAATCGGCGAGCAACTCGGCCGCGCGCTTGAGCGCACGATGCGACGTGAACAGCAGGAATGTGCGGCCGCGCGCCGCATCGATGACGGGACGCGACGCGGCGACGACGCGTTCGGTGAAGTCGGGCGCAGCCGGATCGGGAAGTCCCTTCGGCAGATAGGCCAGCGCCTGGCGCGCATAGTCGAACGGGCTCGGCAGGCTCAGCGCGACCGGATCGTCGAGTCCGAGCTGGCGCGCGAAGTGATCGAAGTCGCCGGCGACCGAAAGCGTCGCCGAGGTGAAGATCCAGCTCGCCCGGCTCTGCTCGCGCAACGTGCGCAGCGGCGGCGCGAGGTCGAGCGGCGTCGCATGCAGTGAAAATCCATGCGGCGACAATTCGTACCAATGCACCCATTCGTTCGCGCCGCCGTCGAGTACATCCGCAAGGCGTCCGCACAGCGCCTCGGCGCGCTCATGCAGGCTGGCCATGCCGCGCGAGCGTTCCGCCTGCGCGGACAAGGCGCCGGCCAGCTCGCGCAACGCCTCGGCGAGCGCGTGCAATTCGGCGCCGATCGCCGCGTCGTTGTCGATTTGCGCGAACGCGCCCTTTGCCGGCAGCTTGTCCAGTGCCAGCCGCGCGCGTTTGACCAGCGGCGCGATCGCTTCGATCGGTTTCTGCAGGCTCGCCAGTGCGCCGGTGACGGAGCCGCACTCGGCCAGGGCGTCCTGCGCGATCTCGGTGATCTGGCGCGACGTCACGCTGGTCGAGAAAAACACGCCGGCCAGTTCCGGGATCTGATGCGCCTCGTCGAGCACGAACGCGTGCGCGCCCGGCAGGATTTCGCCGAAACCTTCCTGCTTGATGGCGAGATCGGCGAACAGCAGATGATGGTTGACGACGACGAGATCGGCTTCCTGCGCCGCACGTCGTGCCTTGACGACGAAGCAATCGCCGAACATCGGGCACTCGGCGCCGAGGCAGTTCTCCGCCGTCGACGTGACGCGCGGCCACAGCGGAGAATCCTCCGGCACGTCGGCGAACTCGCCGCGGTCGCCGCTGCCCGTGCGCTGCGCCCACGCGCGGATCGACTGCAGATGCGCGACCTGCTCGCGCGATGGCAGCCGCCCTTCCTTGTGCGTCTGGTCGAGCCGATACAGGCACAGATAGTTCGCGCGGCCCTTGAGCAGGCTCGTGCGCACACGCGCACCGAGCACGCTGCGCACGCGCGGCAGGTCGCGATGGAACAACTGGTCCTGCAGCGTCTTCGTCCCGGTCGACACGATCACGCGCTTACCCGAGCGCAGCGCCGGCACGAGGTAGGCGAACGTCTTGCCCGTGCCGGTCCCGGCCTCGGCAATCAACGCATGTCCGTCGGCAATCGCCATCTCGACCGCCTCGGCCATGTCCAGCTGACTCGGGCGCTCGGCGAAGTTTTCGATTTCACTCGCAAACGGCCCGTCCCCGCCGAGCAGCTCACGCGCGCCCGCAGTCGCCCTGGTTCTGGTCGAATAAATCGGAAGGCTCATATCCGGCCTTTTTACCGCATCTCACGACTCCCTCGCGCGGTCTCAGCTTTTCCGTCGAGTGCATTGACCTTCCTCTGTCCTCCGCAAGCGGGCGCTGCTCTTCTTGGCATTGCCCGACGAGTAAACCAAAAAGGCTAGGCACCGGACGCGGGGTTTTGCCGCGCTTCTGCGCGACAAAATCCCTGCGCTTCTCGCGGCCGGGTTGCTCAGACAGTACATCCTGTACTGCTTCGCAATCGCGGCGATCCATCGCCGCGACCCTGCGGGCATTTTCCCGCCACGCCTGCGATGCTCGGCACCGCGAACGGCGCCATTGATCCGCGAATCCGTGCGTCCCTGCACTACCTCGAGGTACGGAAGTGGAAAGCTCTAGGTTTGGCTCTTGCTCTGGTTTCTGCGGCAGGAGGCCGCCGAAATGGGCCCCCTGAGGCGCGGCGAGGGTGCGCAGGATCAGTCCGCAGGAGGGCGCACACGATGTGCGCCCGTTCGCTGAATGTACAGGGACGTACATCCAGCGAACCCCGTAGCCCCCTCGCGGACCTGCAGGGCAGGATGCCCGGAAGGCGCGCCGCCGGGGTGTGTTTCTTTGGTTATCTTTCTTTGCACAAGCAAAGAAAGTAACCCGCTCGCCCGCAGGGCGAGTGGAAGCTTTGCTCTTCGCGAGAAAGAGCAAGGAGCTGGATTACACGCGACTCCTGTCGCGTGCCCTTCGGGCCATTCGCTACGCGAATGTTCGCTCCGGCATCCTGCCTCCGCAGTCCGGCTTTCGCCGGAATGACGAGCAATGAAAAGCGAAGCGACACGCCAGGGCATAACCCATCCCCACCCAACCCTCCCCTTGAAGGGGAGGGCTAAAACAGCCAGCGCAGCGTCTCCGTCAATAGCGCGCCGGCGCCGGCACCCTGCATCCGGACAGCTGTTGTTTAGCTTGCGCCGCACCGGCTGCGTCGCCCTGCGATTCGCGCACGTGCACGAGCGTTTGCATGTTGCGTGCGCATAGCGCACCGACTCGCGGCCCGAGTTCCCATGACTTCTGCGCCAGCGTGCCGGCTTGTTTCCAGTCGTGTGCCTGGACCTGCAGTTCCGCATCGTACTGCAGGATATCCGGTGCATTCGGCGCGATCTTCAACGCCTTGTTGACGGCATCGATCGCCGCTGCGATCTGCTGCTGGCTTTCCAGATCGTGCGCTTGCTTGAGCAGCCCGTCGACGGCGGGATCGCGCAGCGGTTTGACCTCGACGCTCGAGTCGAACTGCGCCCCGGCTGCGCGGATGCTGGCGACGATCGCCAGTGTGTTGGCATCTGCCTGGACCTGCGGATCGGATTTCACGGCTGCCTTGGCCGGCGGCGGCGGCTGTGAGCAACCTGCCAGCGATGCCGCCAGCAGGATGGGGAAAATGTATACAAAGTCGGAACGCATCATCGCCTCACTTTTCCGGCTGGGCATCATCGGTCAATGCCCGGCGCCGAGAATCGATTTCAATTCGTACCAAGTGCAGGTGTCGCCCTCGGCCGGAACGAATCCTGCCATGAAAGGCAGCTGCCGCGCGTTAGGACATTGTTGATCCGTGCGCGCGCCCGACTGCGGATTGATCCAGGCCATATCGAGCCCCTCCTGCGACAGCGTCAGCGGCGCACTGGGCAGCTTGCGCAGCAACGCCATCCATACCTGCAGGGCGCCGGTCGCACCGTACAGGCCGGTCTGCTTGTTGTCGTCGCGGCCGACCCAGACTACCGCCAGATGCGAACCGGTAAACCCGGCGAACCACGAATCGCGCTGCGAATCGCTGGTCCCGGTCTTGCCGGCCGCATGCAGCTGGCCGAGGCCCTGCTCGGCGACCGCGTGCGCCGTCCCGGACTGCGTGACCTGCTGCATCGCATAGGTTACCAGCCGGGCCGGCTGGATGTAGTCGCCGGCGCCGGGTTTGACGGTGTAATGCGTCAGCGGCCGGCCCTGTGCGTCGATCACGCCGCGCAGCGCGCGCAGCGGCAGCGCATGACCGTCAGCGGCAAAGTACTGGTACATCTGCGCCACGTCGAACGGCGACAGGTCGACCGCGCCGAGCAGCAACGACGGATTGCGGTTGATCTCGACGCCCAGGTTGAACGAGTCCAGCAGCCCGCGCACCTTGTCGACGCCGAGGGCGAGGCCGAGGTGCACGGTCGCCAGATTGTAGGAATGCACGAGCGCATCGATCAGCGCGACGCGGCCATGCGTCTCATGGTCGTCGTTCTGCGGCGTCCAGTGCGTCCCATTTGGCTGCACCATGTCGACGGGCGCGTCGTCGAGCAGCGTCGCCAGCGAATACTTCTGCGCCTGGGCAAGCGCAACCAGGTAGACGAACGGCTTGATCAGCGAGCCGATCGGCCGTTGCGCGTCGAGGGCACGATCGAAGCCAGGGTCGGCCGGATCGCGCGCGCCGATCAGCGCCTGCACCTCACCGTCGCGCGCACCGGTGACGACGAGCGCGGCCTGCAATTCGGGTTGGCGCTTGCCCAAGGTGTCGAGCGTCTTGACCAGCGCCTGTTCGGCGAGCGTCTGCGTCGATGGCGCCAGCGTCGTATACACCGACAATCCGGCGCGCTGCAGTTCGCTCGCGGGATAGTCGCGCGTCAGCTGCGCACGCACCAGATCGAGAAACGCCGGCGTTGCGTTGCGCGGCAGGCCCGGCGTATCCGGCACGCCCAGCGGCGCGGCGCGTGCCGTGGCCAATGTCGCCTCGTCGATAAGGCCAGTCTCGTAGAACATGTTCAAGACCAGATTGCGCCGGTTGCGCGCGAGGTCGGCGTGCCGGCGCGGATCGTACAGGCTCGGCCCCTGGATCATGCCGACCAGCAACGCAATCTCGGACTGGCTCAGGTCGCGCGGCTCGCGCCCGAAATAAAACTCGGCGGCCGCCGCGAATCCGTGCACGGCCTGGCCACCCTGCTGGCCGAGGAACACTTCGTTGCAATACGCCTCGAGGATGCGGCGCTTGTCGTAGCGCGCTTCGATGATCAGCGCGAGCAACGCCTCGTTGACCTTGCGCGTGAAACGCTGGCCGCGATCGAGAAACAGGTTCTTGACCAGCTGCTGGGTCAAGGTACTGCCGCCCTGCACGACGTGGCCGGCCATCACGTTGGCCAGCGCCGCGCGCAGGATGGAAACGACATTGACGCCGTGATGGTGCTTGAACTCGCGATCCTCCACCGCCTGCAATCCGGCGACGAGCAGCGGCGGCAGCTGGTCGAGTCTGGCGATGCGCCGCTCTTCCTGTTCGGCGCCGTACAGCGTCGCGATGCGCGCGGGATCCAGACGTGCATGATCGAGCGCCGCGGCGGAATCGGCGTCGGCCAGCGCGGACACGCTGTTCGCTGCGAGCGTGACGGCGATGCGCCGCTGCGGCTCGCGGCTGCTCGCATCGGCAAACGCGCGGCGTGAGATCGTGAAGCGCGCGCCGGCTTGTGCATAGGTGCCGGGCACCTTGCCTGCGCCGTCGGCGTTGTAGCGTGCTGCTTCGAGTTCCAGCACGAGTGATTCGGCCGAAAGCGGCGTGCCGACCTTCAGCTCGAGTGGCCGCGCGTAAACGCGGCTCGGCAGATCCCAGCTCAGGTCGTCGAAGCGGCTGCGGATCTGGCCATCAAGATAGACCAGATACGGACCCAGAAAACCGAGGCAGACACCCAGCGCCAGCCAGAACGGGATGCGCAGGAAGCGCCAGACGGCACGGACAAACGCAAGGACAGCGGACAAAGGTCAGGCGGCACGCACAATTTAAGGACGCGACCGAGTCTACCCGATTCGACCGGCAGATCGTTGCCGGCCAACGGCCGTGGGACAATTTGAATTCCTTGACACGTACGCCCCGAGGTATCGAAGGGGAACGGCTCCGTGCATAGCTATTCGTGGGTCGATACCTCACCACGAACGCCAATACAACACTGCAAACCCATCACCCGGCAGGCCAGCGCCATGACAGCGGGGCCGGCTTCCGCGATAATTCGTCTTCTTTATCCAGTGAGCCGCGCCGGTGTCCGCCATGCCACGCCCAATCTGCCGGATACCGGCTGCGACCGGTGCCGCCGGGGACTGCGCTCGGTGACCCCATCGGCTCAGACCTTGCCGCTGCGAATCTGCGTCTTCGGCCCGGAAATCGATGAAGCATGGCTGCGCGGCGTGGCCGGTTCGCTGCCGGCGCGCGCGTTCCTCGCCTTGTTCGGCGCTGCGGCGGATACACCGCTGGGCGACACGGGCGTGGCGCGCCATGCGCAGGGCGATGCCGTCGATCCAGCCTCTGTGCTGCGCCATGCGGTGGCGGCCTATCCCGGCGAGGACCTGGTTCTGCTGCGCACGGGCACGGTGCTGCCGGCGTTCTGGTGCGAACGCCTGCTGCGCGCGATTGGCGAAGCCGATGTTCTGGTCGCTTCGCGCTCTCGACAACGTCGATGCGACCCGGTCACCACTGCCCGAAGGCTCGCGCAGCGATGCGACGCCACAGGCGATCGACGCCTTGTGCTATGCGCACGGCCGTCATCAGCTGATCGACTGGCCGACGATCTGCCCGCTGCTCAGCGCCTGGTCCGGGACGCGTTTGAGCACCGTGTCACTCGATCAGGCTGCGCGGCGATGAGTTGCCGGCGCTGTTTGCGCCGTTGAGAGGCGTGCTGCTCGATCACCTTTACGTGGCGCAGCCCGGCTGCGAGTTGCAAGGACCACAGCCCGCTCTTACCGGTGCGGACGCTGTGCCACCTTCGCCACTCGGCGAACTGCGCGAGCAGATGGCTGCGGCGCTCGCGACAAATTCCACAAATCCACCTTGCGCCCGCTATCCCGGTCTCGATGGCAAACCGGTCATCCTGCACGTACTGCATGGCTGGGGCGGCGGGTCGGAGCGTTTCGTGCGCGACCTCGCCGCCGCCGATGCGGAACGCCATCATCTGGTGCTGACGGCACGCGGCAACTTCCCGCGCCGCTGCTACGGGGAAGTACTCGAATTGCACGACGGCACGCTGACGGAGCCGCCGCTGCGCCGCATCGTGCTGTCCGCCCCGATACGCAGCACGGCGCTGCGGCACCGCGCCTACGCGGGTTTTTTGTACGGCGTCACGCGCGAGTTCGGCGTCACGGCGATCATGGTCTCGTCGTTGATCGGGCACAGTCTGGACGCGTTGCGCAGCGGACTGCCGACGCAGATCGTCGGCCACGATTTCTATCCGCTCTGGCCGCTGCTGCACCGCGACTTCGGCGACGCGTCGTTGAAATTCGACGCCGAGCAGCTCAGGACCGATCTCGCCCGCAGTGGCAGTGGTTTCGAATTTGCCGAGCGCGACGCGGAATTCTGGAGCGCCTTGCGCAGCGCGTACGTCGATGCCGCGATCGCCGCCGAGGCGCAGCTGATTGCCCCGAGCCGGTCCATGCGCGCAAACCTGCTGCGCCTGGAACCGCGTTTCGGCCAGCTGGCGCAACGCGTGATCGCGCACGGTCTTGCGCCGTGGCCGGAAGACGCCCCGCTCGCCCCCATGCCGCCGCAGCGCCAGCGGCTGCGTCTGGTCGTACCCGGACGAGTGCGCTCCGGCAAGGGCGCTGAGTTGTTGCGCGCGGCGTTGCCGGCGTTGCGCGAATATGCCGAGATATTCCTGCTCGGCGCCGGCGCGGAGGGCGAACAGTTCTTCGGTCAGTCCGACGTGCATGTCGTGCTGAACTATCGTCGCGACGAGCTGCCGCGCTTGCTGGCGCAGATCGCGCCCGATGCTGCGCTGCTGCTGCCGACGGTCGCAGAGACATTCAGCTACGCGCTATCGGAGTTGTCGAGCGTCGGCCTGCCGGTCATTGCCACGCGCGTCGGTGCGCTGGCAGAACGCATTACCGACGGCGTGGACGGCTGGCTGGTCGAGCCGGACGCCTACTCGGTTGCCGTCGCCGTTGCGCGTCTGGCGACACAACGTGCCGAGATCGACGCCGCGCGCGCTGCCTTGCGCGCCGCACCGCAGCGCGGGCTTGCCGACATGGCGGCCGACTACCGCGCGGCGCTGCCTCTGCCGATGCAGCCGCCGGCGCGTTACGCACTGACCCACGCCACGGGCGACCGCCTGATCGCGATGACGCGAGCGGGCGAGATCGGTGCCGCACAGCGTAGTGCTGCCAAACTGCTCGAAGAAAAGCGCACGCAGCAGCACGAACTCGACCGCCGTGGGGATTGGGGCATGGGTCTGGATCGCGACCTGCGGCGTGCGCGTCAGCTCATCGTCCAGCGCGACATCCTCATCGAGGAACGCACCACCTGGGCGCGGACCGAAATCGCTCGCCTTGAAGGCGAATTCGACGAACGCACGCAGTGGGCCAAGTCGCTCGATGCCCAGGTCGAGGCGATGCGGGCGAGTACTTCCTGGCGCGTGACACGACCGCTGCGCTACCTCATGCGCAAGCTGCGTGGCGCGCGCGTGCGCCTGGCATTTGCGCTGCAGCGGCTCAAGTCGATCGCCCGGCGCACACGCGGCAGCGTGGCGAGCCGCGGTGCGGTCGGCACACTGCGCCGCATCGGCGATGAATTCCGCCGTGGCACACCGATCGTGCCGACCGCACCGATCGCCCTACCCGACTCGGATTTTTCTCCATTCGCCATTACCACCGCGCCTGCTCCGCGCGTATCGATCGTGATCCCGGTGCACAACAAGATCGACTACAGCGTGGCCTGCCTTCGTTCGATCGCGGCACACGCTGGGCCGACGCCGTTCGAGGTCATCGTCGTCGACGACGCGTCGAGCGACAGGAGCGCTGAACGCCTGGCGCAGATCGCAGGCATCCGCGTCCTGCGCAATGAACAGAATCTCGGTTTCGTCGGTTCCTGCAACGCCGGTGCGGCGGCGGCAAGCGGCGACTTCCTGCTCTTCCTCAACAACGATACCGTCGTCACCGCAGGCTGGATCGAGGCGCTGGTACGTTGTTTCGAAGAAGAACCACACGCCGGTCTGGTCGGGGCCAAGCTCGTCTATCCGGATGGGCGCCTGCAGGAAGCTGGCGGCATCGTCTTCGACGACGGGACCGGCTGGAACTACGGCCGCTTCGACGACCCGGCAGATCCGCCCTATAACTTTCGCCGCGAAGCCGACTACTGCTCGGGCGCCGCGATCATGCTGTGGCGCGAATTGTTCGTCCAGTTCGGCGGCTTCGATGCGCGCTACGCCCCTGCCTACTACGAAGACACTGACCTTGCGTTCGCGATTCGCGCCGCCGGGCTCAAGGTGTTCTACGAGCCGGCCGCAACCGTCGTTCACTTCGAGGGCATCAGCGCCGGTACCGACACCGGCAGCGGCATGAAACGCTTCCAGGTCGTCAACCACGACAAGTTCGTCGACAAATGGAAGGATGCGTTGCGTGCGCAACCCGTGCCGATCCACGAGGCGAAATTCGCGCCGGCTGCGGCCAATCATCGCGCGCGCGGACGAATCCTGATCGTCGACGCCTACACGCCGACGCCGGACCAGGATTCGGGTTCGCTGCGCATGGTCAACCTCATGCACCTGATGCGCGACGCCGGATTCGCCGTCGCGTTCATGCCGGAAAACCTCGCCCACATGGGCGCTTATACGCAAGCGCTGCAGGCACTGGGTGTCGAAGCGCTCTACCACCCTTTCATCTCCAGTCCGGTCACATGGTTGCGTGAACACGGACACACCCTCGACGCCGTCCTCCTGTCGCGGCACTACGTCGCCACGAACTATGTCGGCGCCGTACGCCTGTACGCGCCGCAGGCAAGGCTGATCTTCGATACCGTCGATCTGCACTATCTGCGCGAAGAACGCGCCGCCGCGCTCGACGGCAATGTCGAACTTGCGCGCCACGCGGCGCGGACCAAGGTGCAGGAACTGCGACTGATGCGCGAGACCGACATCACCGTGGTCGTCAGCGCGGCGGAAAAGCGTCTGCTCGAGACCGAGTTGCCGAATGCGCGCATCGAGGTGCTCTCGAATGTGCACGCGATCCACGGCTCGCGCCGGCCGTTCGCCGAGCGCCGCGACCTGGTTTTCGTCGGCGGCTTCCAGCATCCGCCGAACATCGACGCGGTGTGCTGGTTCGTCGGCCAGGTAATGCCGCTGTTGCGTGAGAAGGGTCCGGCGCCGCTGCTGCACGTCATCGGCAGCAAGGTCCCATCCGAAGTGCTGGACCTGACCGCGGACGACGTGATCGTGCACGGCTTCGTCGCCGACATCGCACCGCACATGAACGACTGCCGCCTGTCGATCGCACCGTTGCGCTATGGCGCGGGCGTCAAGGGCAAGGTCAACATGGCGATGAGCTACGGCTTGCCGGTCGTGGCCACATCGATCGCCGTCGAAGGCATGCACGTGCGTCCGGGCATCGACGTCATGGTTGCCGATACGGCGATCGAGTTCGCCGCGGCGATCGAGCGCGCCTACGCCGATCCGCTGCTCTGGCAAACCCTTTCCGACAACGGGCTGGCCAATGTGCGCGAGCATTTTTCATTCGATGCGGCACGCGCCGCATTGAAGCGCATCCTGCCGGAGCTGAAGCCGGAGAAGCAGAAGTCAAAGGGCAAGAATCAATAGCAGCAGCGATCGAACCCTCTTTCCGGGCCCGCTAACGCGCTCAAGTCTCGATCCGGGTTTCCGCCAGCGCAATGCCGTCAGGCTTGAACCCACGTTCGATCAGCACGCAACTGCCGTCGTCGCGCGAATAGGCCAGCGTGCTGGCGCGGGTGCCGTATTGCTGCCCGCGAATGAAGATCGGCGCAAGGATGCGCTCGAGTTCGATGCCGACGCCGGTGTCCGGCAGCTGCGCATCCGGCGCTGCCTGCCTGTCCGCAAGCAGATCGAGCAGTTCGCCGTCCGCCGGCCACTGATCTTTGTCCACTTTGTTACTTTGCGACAATGCAGCATAGCCGTCGCCGAGCCGGCGCACTTTCGGCCATTCGCTGCCCGGCGGTCCGTTGCTGAGGATGTGCACACCGGGAACGAATTGCCACGCTTCCGCTCGTGTGCTGCTGGCGCCGGCGGCCGTATTGTTATCGCCGACGATCAGGTTGAAAGGACCGTACTCGTTGCGCAGGCGGGCGACTTCGGCGGCGAAGTCCACCGGCGCGGCCTCGCCGCGCACGAAGCCGGCGACGAGTTCCCCGCGCGAACGCGGCCCGCGCTGCGGCCGGCCGGTGCGCACATTGGTGACCGCGGCAAAACGACCGTTGCGATTGAGCGCCAGCCAGGTGCCGCCGGCTTCCAGATCGCGGCCGCCAATGATCTCAGGCGCGTCGCTCCAAACCTGGGCGGCGGCCGTGGCACGCGCATGGAACTCGTCGCGATTGCCGAGCAGCAACCACGGACGATCGCGATGGGCATGGAAGGCCAGCAGCAGCAGACACATGGCGAAGCGTGACGTGAGTTGCGCGGCGCAGACGCAGCCTGGTTTCAGCCGCCTGCCGGCGGCGAGGCCGGAATGGCCTGGATCTTCTGGTCGACTTCGCTGACGCGCGGATTGTTCGGCGACAACTCGCGCGCACTGGCGAGCGCGCGTTCGGCATCCCCGCGCATCCCTTGCGCCACCCGTGCTTCGGCCTGGTCGAGATACAGATTGGCCAGGCGTTCGCGCAGCGGCGCCACCGACGTGTTGCCAGGATCGACGTCGGCAATGGCGGCAAGGTAAATGCGCGCCTTGTTCGGCGTATTCGCCTTGAGCGCCTGTTCGAACAATTCCTTCGCGCGCACGGGGATACGGCCGAGGCCGGCGAAGGCCTTGGCGTTGTTGCCGTCGAGGCGCAGCACGGCGCGGTACTTGTCGTAGGCGCTGTCGCCAGGCGGAATGACGAGGTTGCCCGCCGTCATCGCCTCTTCCGCCTGCTCGAGCAGTTGGTCGACTTTGGCCTCGTTGGCCGGACTGACCTCGGAGCGCTTGCTCGCGATGTCGTGCTGTTCGCGCTCCTCGCGCATGCGCGACTTGAGCGCCTTGAGGTCCGGCAAGTCCGGCGCGGCGCTTTCGGCCTGCTGCACGAATTTCTCGGCAGCCGGAAGGTTGTTCTCATCCAGCGAGGCGTTGGCCTGGGTGACGAAGCCCTGCGCAACCTTGCGCAAGCCGGCCTTCGCCTTGGCGTTGGCAGGATCGCGTTTCAGTACCGCCTGATACATGACGAGCGCGCCGTCGTCGCCAGTCAACTGGCCAGCGCGCACTTGCGCTTCGGCCTTTGCCAGCTGGTCGCCAGCCTTTGCAGGCGGCTCGCCGGCTGCCGGCGCTGTCTCGCGCGCAGGCGGGGGCGGTGTTGGAGTTGGTGGCGTCTTGTCGCGCGATGCAACGGCCGTCTCCTTTGGCGGAGCCGGAGTCTCACGCGGTTTCGCCGCCGCAGTCCGAAGGCCGGTGAGGGCGGCGCGCAGTTCGGGAATCGCCGGATGGTTCGGCGAGAGCTTGGCCAGGTCGGTGATGCGCTGATTTGCAAGATCGGCGTTGCCGGCGTTGATCGCCTCTCGCGCCTGCGTCGCCTGAGCCTCGGCCACCTTCTTCAGTCCGTTCTGTGCCAGGGCATTGGTCGAATCGGCATCGAGCACGCGCTGGTAGAGCGCGCCGGCGCTGCCGTCGCCGACCAATTGCCCGGCCGCGAGCGCCGCGTCCGCGCGCTGCAGTATCTGTTCGGCAGGAGCATTTCCCGTTTCCGCGGCATGTAGCGCGGTCTTGAGCTGCTCGACCTCCGGACCGCCACCGAGAACCTCTTCGGCCGCCGCCAGATCCGTGCGCACGGTGGCAAGGTCGTTGCGCGCCAATGCCGCGTGAGCCTGTTCTACGAGTTGCTTACCGACATTGTCGAGTCCTTTCTTGACCTGATCGTTGTCCGGGTCAAGCGCGCGTGCGCTCTGGAACAGCTCGCGAGCACTGTCGCCCTGCGTGCCGACAAGGCGGTCTTCGGCCAACGCCTTTTGCGCGCGCGCAATCAAGCCATTGAGCTCGGTACTCGGCAGCAGCGCCCGCAAGCGGTCCTGATAGAACCAGCCGCCCGCCGCACCGGCTGCCAGCAGCACCACAATGATCATTGTTATGACAATGCGTCGGCCTGAGCCTCCGGTTTCCTCGGCGCGCGCGGATGGCTGCCGACCGGAGGATGGCCGGCGTCGCCGCTCGACCGCCGGTACGTCGTCCATGGCGCCGAAGCTCGGCTCCGCGCGCAAGTGTGCGGGCGCGGGCGTTTCGGGACGCTGGCGCGCCGGTGCAGGCGTCTCAGGCCGCTGGCGCACGGGCTCGGGTGTCTGCCGGCGCACTGGCGCAGGCGTGATTGTATTTTGCGGCGGCGGGGACGGCATGCCACCGGGAACCTCCCGGCGATACGCGTCATCCGCGTCCTCGACCTCCAGCCCGCCGTTTGCGATCGATATTTCGATCTGTTCGATCGCATCGGCGACTTGCTGGCCGTTCTGATAACGGTCGTCCGGCTGCTTGGCCAGCAGGCGATTCAAAACCGGCTGCAAGCGGCGCCAGCTGCTCGGGCAGGATCGGCACCGGCTGCGTGATATGCATGATGCCGACGGCGAGCGAATCGTCGGCATGATACGGAACACGGCCGACCAACAACTCGTACAGGACGATGCCGAGGCTGTACAGGTCGGCGCGGCCGTCGATCGGCCGCCCGCGCGCCTGTTCCGGGCTCATGTAATGCGGCGTGCCGATCACGGCGCCGGTGCGGGTCATGCGCGTCGCCGAGTCGCTGGCGCGGGCAATCCCGAAATCAGTCAGCGCAGAGCTCGTGTCTTCGCGCAGGAGGATGTTGTCAGGCTTGACGTCGCGATGCACGAAGCCCTTGGCGTGCGCATAGTGCAGCGCCATGCCGATCTCACGGGCGATGCGCAGCGCAAAGCGCACCGGCCGCGGACCGGCGTCGCGGGCCAGTATCGGCCCTCCGCCGAGGTATTCCATCGCCATGTAGTGGAAGTCGCCGTTCCGGCCGACATCGTGAATGCCGACGACGTGACGATGGTGCAGGCGCGCGGCGATCCGCGCTTCGCGCAGGAAGCGCTCGCCGAAGTCGGGGTCGACCAGCAGCGTTGGCGACATGATTTTGAGCGCGACTTCGCGCTGCACCGATTCCTGCAGCGCCAGGTAGACGGTCGCCATGCCGCCTCGGCCGAGCTGGCGCAGGATGCGGTATCCGGAAATTTCGATCACGTTGCCTAGCTACCCCGATGGCGGCGGTTGGGACGAAATCCGTTCCGAGCCCTTGTCGCCGGTTGTTAGCGATGAAGCATAACATGTGTGAAAGGCCTCGCCGTCCCGGGAGCCGGCCTCTACGCGTGAAAAAAAAGGTTTTTTTGCCGGCATGCCGCTCGGCGGGGAAGAGTTGGCGAGACTAGCCATCGCCATCCGACTCGAACCCGGCCCACCCCGCCTTGCGAGCGTGTGAAAGCATGCATCATCGCGGCGCCAAAGTCAGCAGGTAAATTTGCAGAGGGCCGATCTCGCATGATTAGCGAATCGGCCGGCGCCAGATCGAACCTCGGAGCGCTGCCCGGACCCGAGCCAGATCAATGCGCACGCTGCGATCTTGCGCGCAACCGCGATTCGAGAAATCCGAACGTCACCTGACTGGCTGGAAGATCGGGGGATTTTCCCGGCAAAAATTTCTCGAGCATTCAGGTTGAGGAGACTAACGTCTCACCATCGACGGTGCCCTCCCCCGCATCGTCGGTCAATAGAGGCCATGCGAGAGCATCGCGCCAAAAAACGGATCGGATAGCGAAGGATCGCCACGCCGACGGGTCGTCCGGAATTCGGGCGACCTCGAAGGTAACGACAAAGGCGGACGGCCCACGTCCGCCTTTGTCTTTTCACGAGTCCATACTCCGCCCGCTTCCCTTTTTCAGGCCAGCCGTCGTGCCTCGATCACGTTCGGTACGCTGCCCAGACGGCTGAGCAGCATCGACAACTGTTCGAAATCCGCGACACGTACGGCGAAGTTCATCGTTGCCAGGCCGCTCGCCGGATCGATGCGCGTGTTCACGGCGAGCAGGTGCACGTTGGCCGACGCGATGACGTTGGTGACGTCCTTGTGCAGCCACTTGCGGTCGTAACCGCGCACGAGCAGGTCGACTTCGTAGGCCTGCGACCGCGCGCCGCCCCATTCGACCTCGATCGCCCGGCTTGCATCGCGCGCGCGCAGGCGCGCAAAGCTGGCGCAATCGGCGCGATGGATCGACACGCCGCGTCCGCGCGTGATGAAGCCGACGATCGCATCGCCCGGCAACGGCTGGCAGCAGCGCGCGAGTGTCGTCAACAGGTTGCCGACACCTTCGATCACGACGGCATCCTTGTCGCGCTTCGGCGCGCGCGGCACGGACGCCGGCTGCGTCGGCGCGGGCGACTGTTCTTCGTGCAGCACGCGCGCGACCTGGCCAGCGGTGATGTCGCCGATGGCCAGGGCGACGACCAGTTCCTCGAGCGTCTTCAAGTGGAACTTCGGCGGCAGCGATTCCAGCTCGACATGCGTGAGCGCAAGCCGCTTCAACTCCTTTTCCAGCAGCGCGCGACCGGCTGCGACATTCGCGTCGTGGTCGACGCGCTTGAACCAGGCACGTACCTTTTCGCGTGCGCGGTGCGTGGTCAGGTAGGCGTGGTGCGCCGAGATCCAGTCGCGCCGCGGCGCCAGGTTCTTGCCGGTCAGGATCTCGACGCGATCGCCGCTTGCCGGCTGGAAATTCAGCGGCACGATGCGGCCGTCGACCTTCGCCCCGACGCAGCGATGGCCGACATCGGTATGCACGTGGTAGGCGAAATCGAGCACCGTGGCACCGCGTGGCAGGTCCATGACCTTGCCCTGCGGCGTCAGTAGGTAGACGCGGTCCTCGAGGATGTCGGTCTTGAACCCGGCCAGCAGCGCCGCATCGTCCTCACGATCTTCCTTCGCCTCGAGCAGCTGGCGCATCCAAGCGACCTTGCGCTCGAAGCCCTGATCGCTGCCCCTGGAGAATCCGGCCGCCGCAGGCGGCCTGCCGATGTCCCTCGCCCGCGCAGCGGGAGAGGATGGTGGGGTGACGGAACCGGCCGCCGGCGCGGTCTCTTCCTTGTAGCGCCAGTGCGCGGCAACTCCGCGCTCGGCATGCGCGTGCATCTCGTGCGAGCGGATCTGCACTTCGAGCGTCTTGCCTTCGGGGCCGACCACGGCCGTGTGCAGCGACTGGTACTGATTGCCCTTGGGCCGCGCGATGTAGTCGTCGAATTCGCTCGGCAGTGGCGGCCACAGCGTATGCACGATGCCGAGCGCGGCGTAGCAGGCGGCGACGTCGCTGACCAGCACGCGCAGCGCGCGGATGTCGTAGAGCGTGGAAAACTCGCCGCCCTTGCGCTGCATCTTCTTCCAGATCGAATAGATGTGCTTGGGCCGGCCGACGATGTCCGCCTCGATTCCGACTTCCGCCAGCGCGCGCCGCAGCGTGCCCATGGCGACCGCAATGAAGCGCTCGCGGTCCGCGCGCCGCTCGTCGAGCAGCTTGGCGATGCGCCGGTAGGTATCCGGCTGCGCAAAGCGGAAGGAAAGATCTTCCAGCTCCCACTTCAGCTGCCAGATGCCGAGCCGGTTCGCGAGCGGCGCATGAATGTCGGCCGTCAGCTGGGCCAGTTCGCGGCGCTGTTCCGGCGGCGCATTGACCGCAGCACGCATGCGCGCGAGCTGGCGAGCGAGCAGGATCAGCACCACGCGCAAGTCGCGGATGATCGCGAGCAGCAGCCGGCGCAGCCCTTCGGCGCTGCCGGCACCGCTGCGCGCGGCGTACAGAGACCAGACCTTTTCGGCCGCCTGCTGGCCCTCGATCAGGTCGCGAACTCCCGTGCCCAGGCGCTTGCTGTCGGCCTCGGGCATGGCGATGCCGGATTGCTGCAAGGCATGCAAGGTATACGCGGCGAACATCTCGGCGTCGGCGTCGAGATCGGCGAGCAGATCGAACGTGGCGATAAGTTCCTGCTCAGTCGCGGTGAACGCCTTGTCGCCGCCAACGCGTGCGCAGGCATCGTGCACGAACGCCCCGCCGCCGAGCGCGGCGACGATGTCGTCGCGTTGCAGGCGCGACAGCAGGGAATGCGGGGAATCCGCGGCGCGCTTCATGCCGACATTCTAGCCGTGCACGAGTTTTTCCGGACCCCGGACGTACAAAAGCCAGCGGGTGCTGGCAGGCGGGAACGTTCCATTGGGCCGGTCACGCCGGCGGCGGGGGACTCAGGGATTGACGACGGCGCGAAACTGCTTGATCGCAGTCTTGGCGGCCTGGCCGTTCGGGAGCGGACTCGCCTGGTCCGCGAAGCTGACATTGCATAGCGAAGAGCCCGCGGTTCGGCGGGCTCTTCAGTTGGAGTTGTCGAACGTCATCGCGCCGCTGTCGGTGCTTTCTTTCAGCGCAGCGAGTCCGCCGGCAAACGAAGTGAACGCTACATCCTAAGTAACGGTCGGCGCCGCGTTGGCAACTTGGCTAATTACCGATGGCGACGTTGTCGTCGAGCTTGTTCTCTTCCAAGTCATTCGGAGAAAACAGCGCGGCGATGACGAGCGGAGCGCCAGTCGATGGTACCGATGTAGTGCCGGTCCGCAGGTATCTCTTTACGATGAAGTGATATTGCACGGCCGGGTTCGGGGAGACCGGAGCCAGCAGCGAGTTGTTCGTTCCATTGGCGTAGGAGAAATTGATGTTCCCCCCGTTCGGCGCAAATGCGCAGGATTGACCGTCGAGGGATTGGCACCAAGTGCCCTGAATTCCAGCGGTGCTTTCGCCAGCGGTCGTTGCGAACACAGCACTGTCGAAACCTTCGATCAGCGCGAACTGGTCGGTATCGACCGGGAGCGGCGGCAGCGTGACGTCAATCTTGTAGCCGTAGTAGTCGGTGCCGCTCGTGGGAGCATGAAACACAGTCAGCACGATCGTACTGTTGTACGGTACCCCCTCGACACCGTCCATGAAGACGTCCCGCGTCACGCGACGTGCACCGCTCGAATCCAGTCCGTAGCAAACCAGGGAGCCGGCAGCGTCGCCGCCAAACGTCATCGACGTCGGGCTCATGGCGACATTGGTCGCTCCCGACGCCAGCGCCGACACAGCCGGAGAACCCGGCGATGCACCGAAGACGAACGGATGCGCCGGACTTTGGCCGTTTCCCGAACCGCTTCCTGTTGCGCTGAAGTACACGGGGTTCAACGTAGTTCCCGCGATCAGTGGGGCCGACGTATTGGCGCACAATAACGGCGTGGAAGTTACGGTCGTCGCAATCAAAGAATTGCCGGCGAAGGCATATTGCATCGACGGAATGAATGGGCCGGTGCCCGGAGAAACCAGAGTCGAAACCGGCTCTTCCATCGGAACCAACGTGACGGCGCCGGCGACCGGCGCTTGGGAGAGGAGCATCAGCCCCGCACTACTCAACAGAAAACGCAAACGCAGCTGCATGCATCTAACTCCAATACTTTCAGGATTAAGGTGTTCCCCACCGTTGACTGCCTGTACCTCCGCGCAAACGCGAAGCCGCGACGCAGAAACCGTACGATGACGCCCGCGGCTATCCAACAAGGCTAATCTCGCCCCTCGCTAGCAATATACAGCTGAACACCAGCTTTACGTGTTAAATTGCGGTTATACGTAGGGTTTTTGCCGATAAACCGTCGCTTTTACCGCTTGCACGATTACTGCATGGGCACCGGCGCACTAAGCCGTTACAATGCCGATCCGATTCGAATTGGCGGATTCTGAGGTAACTATGCCCAGGTTTACAGCGACGGCGCTCGCACTTTTGCTAACCGGAGCCGCCAGCGCGGCCGAATTCTCCTCGGTCGAGGAACGCATGTCGCAAGCGCAGTTCCATGCCGCCGGTCTGGACAAGTTGAGCCCCGCGGAACTCAAGGCCCTGAACGACTGGCTCCGCGGCCACGAGACGACGAAGGTCGTCACGCAGACAGGCGAGCCCATATTCTACCCGAAAGACACCAAACCGACAGCCGTCGACAGCCGCATCGACGGCGCGTTCGCCGGCTGGTATGGCCGCACGGTATTCAAGCTCGAAAATGGTCAGGAATGGGTGCAGACCGAATCCGGCAGTTTCAGCAACGGCAAGTACGACCATCCGAAGGTACGCGTGAAGCCGATGATGGCGGGCGACTGGCTGATGTACGTCGAGCCGTGCGGCTGCAGCGTCCGCGTGGCGCGGACCAAATGACCGCCGCGCCATCTCGCCGATGGTCTTTACTTTTGCGGGCGGTGCAATAGCCGCGCGAGACAGGGATCGCAACCGCAGCGCCTCATTTGGTCGGCGCGCCGTTTGGCTCAATCATTCGCCCCGCGCGCGCAAGGCTGCTGCCTCGGCCTGCGCCGCGTTGCGTTCCATGCGTTCGCGCTCGGCAGGCGGCACATGAGGATCGGCCAGTAGCCTTCGATACGCATCGGCGCATCCCTGGTAATCGCGCGTCTCGAACAAGGCCAGCGCCAAGTCGTCCCATGGCCGCCACCCATATGCGTTGCGGTTGACGAACAGTTGGTCTTCCGGCCGCGGCGTGGAGCACGCAATGCGCGCGAAGTCTCTGGCCAGAGCGTAGCGTCTTTTCCCGAGAAGATAGTGCGCGAGTTGGGCCGGTGCTTCAGCTCGGCGCGGGCGGAAGTCATAGGCGTCAAGGTAGGCGCTGATGATTCGGCGTAAGGCGCCGAGATATGCTCCTTTAGCGTCGCGACCAGCAATTTGGATACAAAAACTTCTTCCGCCCACCGCCCATCTCGCCACGCCGCCGGTAGGCATCGATAGCCGGCAAGCCACTGGCCGGATTCGCGCAGGCTATGCCCAGATAGAACATGTAGCGCGTATTCTCCGGCTCCCTCTCCAGAGCCGTACGTAGCACCTCAGCGTCGCGCGCATATTTTCCCGTGCGCCGATACTTGCTGCGCGCACCGCCTCCTGGCTCGTGCAATCGCACGCCCTGCAGTTTTGCCGCTGTACCTGCTGCGACGTAGTCAAGACTTCATGCAAGAACTCCCTTCCATCGCCAGTCGACGGCCAAGCTGGCAAGGAACGGACGTCCAGCCGCTGACTCCGCTGAACAACCGATCTCGACAAGGTACAACGTGAGCATCGAGGACGGCAAGGGCTGCAGGATCGATCCACTTCGAGCAGGTCGTCTGCATCGACGAACAGCGCATAGTCCCCATAGCGCTTGGCGAGCTGCAAGGCCTGATTCCGATTTGTCGCAAAGTCGACCCAGGGATGTTCCTCCAGTTCTCCCGGCAGATCCGACCAACACGTGTCGGATCAAGTCCTGGGTTCCGTCCCGGACCCGTGTCGACGATGGCCCAACTATGGATGAAGGGGCGCACCGAAGCGCAGGCAGCGCTCGATCACCTGCGCCTCATTCCTGACGATCATGTTCAGGCAGATGCGCATGGGCGGACGCTGCGGAGGGCGAGCATGCGACTTTATCGAACGCCGCGCCCAAAGCAAATCAAGGCGAATCGGGCTGACCCCGACGATTGGCAACGGCCCGCTGCATGCCAAGCGAGCCGAAGTGCCGTTCTGATCTGCTGTCGGAGACGCGATGCGCGAATACTCGGCCGCAGAAATTAAAACGGCCGCCCCCCGCGAAGAGGGCGGCCGTGTTGTGCAGCCGTCGATTCGAACGCTAACTCGCAGTCCCTATCCCTGTTGTGCAACCCGAATGGCGATGCAACGGTTGGGAACATAGACGAAACGCGACACGCGTCACAAGGTTCGATAATCGCACGGAGGGGTAAAGCGCCGCTAATAGCCTGCTGCCCAACCGGCGCCTGCTGCGCGCTTGCGCAGTTTTGTCTGAACCGCCTACTTGGTCGCCTTCAGTTCCTGCAGGAAGCCGACGAGCATCAGCCGGCCACGTGGTGAAAGCGTCCGGAAGCGGCGCAGCAGCGTTTCTTCGCTGTCGTCGAGGGCAAAAAGGTCCAGCTTGATCGCAGGCGTTTCCTGCCCTTCCGGCTTGATGCCGCGATTCTGTGGCCCGCGCCCTGTGGCGAGCCATTCGAAGCTGACTGCGGTTGCCGTCGCGACAGCCTGCAGCCGGGACAGCGCCGGACAGGTACCGTTCGGATGCTCCCATTGCGCCACAGCGCTCGATGTCACGCCTACGCGCGCCGCAAGCGCGGTCTGCGACAGGCGTGCGCCGCGCCGCGCGCGGCGGATGCGATCGGCAATGCGGTTTCTCTCCTCTATAGCCGCGCTTGAAATTTTCATACAGCTCTCCTGCTATTCAAGCGGCACTTTACCTCAAATTTCCGGTCATGTGCATGCTTCGCAGCGACGGAAAGATCACTCGATGTCCACCGCAAACTGAGCTGAGAATCTCGTAGCCTGATCCAGCACACGTCGCAGCCAGCACGGTTAATTCGAAAGCTTGCTCACCAGCGCCGCCAATCGCTTCGGCGACACCGGTTCGGCGGTCTTGAGTTCCTGCGCGAACAGCGAGACGCGCAGTTCCTCGATCAGCCAGCGCAAGTCATCGAGACCGTTGTCGGCAGGCCTGCTGCTGCCCGGCCCGGTGTCGTTGCCGCCGCGCGCGGCACGCAACTTGAGGTAGTCGCGCCAGTAGCCGCGCACCGTCAGCATGCGGGCCTGGTCGCGCGTCGCATCCTGGCGCAGGCGCTCGGCGCGCAGGCGCATCGCCCTCAGGTAGCGTGGAAATTGCTGCAAACGCGACTTTTCCACTTCGCGCACAAATCCTGGATGGACGAGCGAATCGAGCTGCTCCTGCAGGTCCTCGTAGTTGGCCCGCGCATAACCCATGAGCGGCGACTCGAGCCAGGGCGCCAGGTCGGCATAGGCAGCCAGAACGTCCTCGATCGTCTTCAGCCATTCGACGGCGGCGGGAAAGAGGTTGCGGGCAAGCGCGGCATGCAGCTCGCGGAATGCGTCGCGCCGGCGCACGTCGAGATCACTTGCCGCCAGCAACTCGCCGAGCGCGGCTTCGACCACGTCGTCCCTCAGGGATTCGACGCTGGCGATGCCGGCGTACTTCAGCGCCAGGCGGCGCTCGATCGGCAGCTGGCGACGCGCCTGCTTGATCGGGTCGTGCAGGGCCCGGCGCAACAGACGCTCGACGCCGCGCACGTGCGCTGCGTGGGCTTCATCGGCGCGTTCGAACACGCGCAGCGCGACGCTGTTCGCCGAGGTCGACAAGAGCCGGGAATGCAACCAGGCCTCCGGGACTGGTCACGCGTTCGTGGAATCTCGGCGAAATCGAACTCGTCGACTTCTTCGCGCGTCAGTTCGGCATCCGCGCGGCGCGAGAACGCGGCGTTGGCCGCGCCACCCCACTGCGCGCGAATCGTTTCGATGTCGCGGCCCTCGGCGAGCGTCGTGCCGCGCTCGTCGTAGACGCGAAAGCGCATCGACAGATGCACGGGCGTCACGACATCGGCGAACGCCGCAGCGGAAATCTCGACGCCGGTGACGCGTTGCAGGTAGGCGGCCAACACGCGCGCCAGCGGCTCGTCGCGCGGCGTTTCGGCATCGACGAACGCTCGGGCAAAATCCGGAGCCGGTACGAAGTTCCGGCGCAATGATTTCGGCAGTCCGCGGATCAGTTCGGCCACTTTCTCCGGCAGCAGCCCGGGCACGAGCCACTCGCAGCGCGCCGCCGGCACGGCGTTGACGAACGCCAATGGCACGTGCAGCGTCACGCCATCGGCGGCATCGCCGGGCACGAAGCGGTATTCGAGTTTGAGGGCGTGTCCGGCAGCATCCAGATGCGTTGGGAAATCGCTGGCGCGCAAACCCGGCTCGGCGTTCAGGACAAAGTCGAGCGGCCAGTGCAGCGCCGCCTGTTCCGTCGACGACGCACTCCGATACCACGCATCGAAGGCGGCGCTGGTATTGATCTCGCCGGGCAGCTTGCCGGCAAAGAACACCGCAAGTTCGGTTTCATCCTTGACCAGTCCGCTGCGCCGCCGTTTCGCCTCGAGTTCGTGTGCCTGCTCGAGCACGCGGCGATTGGCGCGCACGCAGTCGGCGCGTGCGTCGATCTCGCAGCGCGCCAGTGCCTCGCGGATGAAGACTTCGTGTGCCAGTGCGGGATCCTGCGCGCTGAACTGGACGCTGCGCTTCTCGACCAGCGTCAGGCCGAACAGCGTTACCTGCTCGAACGCGAGCACGGCGCCGCGCTTACGCGACCAGTGCGCGTCGCGCCATGCACGCTTGACCAGATGCGCCGCCTGCTGCTCGATCCACTGCGGTTCGATGCGGGCGCACAGCATTCCGTATACTTTTTGCAAGTCGATGATCTGGCCGGCCAGAACCCACTGCTGCGGTTGTTTGGCCAGCACCGATCCCGGAAAGATCTGGAACTTGCGCTCGCGTGTGCCGCGATACTGGCTACGTTCGTCCTTCAAGCCAACTTGCGTCGGCCAGCCGGACAGCAGGCAGCGGTGAATGGCTTCGTAGTTGTCGGCAATCGGGAATCGGGAATCGGGAATCGGAAGAGCGGACGTGGCCGGCGCCGCTCCTGCACTGCCGATTCCCGATTCCCGATTTCCCGTTTCCGCCTCCTGCACCAACAATTGCCGGTGCAACTCGCGCCATTCGCGCATGCGCAGGTACGACAGGAATCGCTCCCGGCACCAGTCGCGCAGCTTCGATTGCGTGAGGTCCTCGTGCGCCAGCGTGTGTGCGTGCCATAAATTCAGCGCAGAGACGAAATCCGACTTCGGATCCGCGAAAACCGCGTGCGCTGCATCGGCCGCGGCGCGTGCATCCGCAGGCCGCTCGCGCGGGTCCTGGATACTGAGAAACGAGGCCAGGATCAGCATCTCGCGCATCACGCCCAGCCGCTGCGCTTCGATCACCATCCGCGCCAGCGCCACATCGACCGGCAGGCGCGCCATGCGCCTGCCCGTGTCGGTCAGATGCTTGTGCTCGTCGATTGCGCCGAGTTCGGCAAGGCGCCGGTAGCCGTCACCGATGGCGCGCGTGTTCGGCGGCTCGACGAACGGAAACTTGTCCACCTCGCCGAGCTTGAGCGCGAGCATGCGCAGGATCACGCCCGCCAACGACGAGCGCAGGATTTCCGGATCGCTGTACTGCGGCCGCGCGTTGAAATCATCTTCGCCGTACAGGCGCACGCAGATTCCCGGACCGACGCGGCCGCAGCGGCCCTTGCGCTGTTCGGCGGCGGCCTGCGAGATCGGCTCGATGTGCAGGCGCTCGAGCTGGTTGCGCTGCGTGTAGCGCTTGACGCGCGCGGTGCCGGTATCGACCACATAGCGGATGCGCGGCACGGTCAGCGAGGTCTCCGCGACATTGGTGGCGAGGACGATGCGACGCGCCGAGCCCGGCTTGAACACTCGATCCTGTTCGTTGGCCGAAAGGCGCGCGTACAGCGGCAGGATTTCGGTCGCGCGATAGTTGCGCCGCGTCAGTGCCAGGTGAGTGTCGCGAATCTCGCGCTCGCCGGGCAGGAAAACCAGTGCATCGCCGCGCGGGTCCTCGCGCGTGATTTCGTCGAGCGCGGCGATGATCTGCTCGCTCTGGGTCAGGTCGTTGCGCTCGGAACGAACATCCTCGTCGCGTGCCCCCTTCCGGCCTTCGGGCACGTTTGCTCGCTGCGCCGCCGAAGGAAGATTGCCGCTGCCTCCGGCCGCATACACCCCCATGGGGCGCCAGCGCACTTCGACCGGATAACTGCGGCCCTCCACTTCGACGACCGGCGCATTGTCGAAGTGCCGCGCAAAGCGCGCCGTATCGATCGTCGCCGACGTCACGATCAGTTTCAGGTCGCGGCGCCGCACCAGCAGCCGCTTGAGGAAGCCCAGCAGGAAGTCGATATTGAGGCTGCGCTCGTGCGCCTCGTCGAGGATGATCGTGTCGTACGCGTTGAGCCATGGATCGGACTGCGTCTCGGCCAGCAGGATGCCGTCGGTCATGAACTTGATCAGCGACTGCTCGCCGACCTGCTCGGTGAAGCGCACCTGGTAGCCGACCAGCGCACCGACCGTCGTGCCGAGTTCGCTGGCAACACGGCGCGCTACGCTGCGCGCGGCAACGCGGCGCGGCTGCGTGCAGCCGACGAGCCCGGCGACGCCGCGCCCGGCGGCAAGGCACAACTTCGGCAATTGTGTACTTTTTCCCGAGCCGGTTTCGCCGGCCAGCACGAGCACCTGGTGCTTGCGGATCAACGCGACGATCTCGTCGGCGCGCGCCGCGATCGGCAGGTCTTCGGCAACGCGCGCCTGCGGAACGCTGGCTGCACGGGCCGCGTAAAGATCCTGAGCCTGCCGCACACGGCGATTCCAGGCGGCCAGGGCTTCTTCCGAGACATCGGCGCGCGCGACGAGACGATCGAGCGAGCGCGACAGTGCGCGCCGGTCGCGCAACGTCGTGGCGTCGAGCCCGGCACGCAGGGCGCCGAACCTGGAATTGGAAGGTGTTGCTGTCTTCACGGATTGATGGCGTCTGCAGCGCTGCGGGGCTCGTACGACGATAGGCATACGCTATCGTGGCGATAGCGACAATTCATTTTCCGAATCGATCGCCACCTATTATATTTGCTGCCGCGCTCATCAATGGAGATCGCCATGGCCAAGAACAAGACCAGTTCGACCCGCATCGACATCAAGAGCAAGCTGCGCGACAGCATGACCGCGCTGCTCAACCAGCAACTCGCCGACACGCTGGATTTGTATACGCAGGTCAAGCAGGCGCACTGGAACGTCAAGGGCCCGAATTTCATCGCCCTGCACGAATTGTTCGACAAGCTCGCCGAAGACCTCGAAGGTCCGGTCGACGATATCGCCGAGCGCGTGACCGCTCTCGGCGGCGTGGCGCGCGGAACGGCGCGCATCGCGGCACAGGCATCGCGCCTGGCGGAATTTCCGCACGATCGCTGTGACGGCTTGAAAGCCGTCGCGCTGCTCGCCGACCGCTATGCCGCTCTCGGTGCGTCGACGCGTGCCGCGATCGATACCGCGGGCAAGGAAGGCGACGCCGACACGGCCGACCTGTTCACCGGCGTGTCACGCGGGCTCGACAAGGCGTTGTGGTTCCTGGAGGCACATCTGACGTAACGCTACGCACTGGCCTGACGTTACTGGACGAGCGCACTCGATAAATTTCCCGACCCTCACCCCAACCCCTCTCCCGGTGGGAGAGGGGTTTGAACGTCCTCAATCGCGCTCGAACGGATTCTCGAAGCGCTCGTGCTTTTTCTCGCCGCCGCCTTTTCCGCCGCCTGTCTCGGCCGGTGCCGCCGCGGGGACTTCGATCGCATCGATCTGCTTCGCCTTCAGCGTCTCGTTGAGCTTGGCCAGATCGGTCTTCTGGAAGTTCGCGAACTCGGCCTCGACGTCGCTCAACTCGTGGTGCAACGCATCGGTGCGCTCGATCAGATAGTCGCCCGGCTTGCCTTCATACGACATGATCGCGCCGTACAGATCGTCGGTGAATTCGCGCAGGCGCTGTTCGCCGGTGATGGCACCGCCTTCCTTCGTCGCGACGATCTTCTTGCGGATCGCGTCGGCCTTGTCGCTGGCCGCGTCCAATTGCTTGCGCGTGGCGTCCTTCTCCGGCAGCTTCGCAGCGCGCGCGCCGATACCCTCGCGCACGGCGTTGATCTTGAAGACCAGGTCGCTCATCTCGCCGAACATCGCATGCACCTTCATGGCCGCGTCGAACTGCGCCTTGCGGTCCGCCGCCGAGAACGTCGCCCGGCGATCGAGGCCGATGTCGAGCTTGGTCTCATAGGTCTTGTCGCCCTTGGTCAGCTTCACCGTGTAGGTGCCCGGCACGACGCGCGGCCCCTGCGTGCCGTTGAACGCAAGCTGCGCCGCACGCGGCACGCGCGGCGGCTTGACCTGCATGTTCCATTCGACGCGGTTCAGGCCGCGGCGCTCGCTGGCGGGCAGCGTATCGACCAGCTTGCCGTCGGCATCGAAGATCTCGAGTTTGATCTTGCCGAACAGGTGGCGCGCGCGTTGGTAGTACGTGATGACTGCCCCGTTCGCCGGATTCGGTCCGGCATAGCTTGCATCGCCCTCGGCCCAGCCGCCGAATGCACGCATGCGCTGCGTCTGCTGGCGCGCAGCGACGAACACCGCATCGCTCGACAGCATCTGCGACGTCAGCTGGCGCAACGGCGTGATGTCGTCGATGATCCAGATGCCGCGGCCGTGCGTGGCGATGACGAGATCCGAATCGCGCGGCTGCACGACCAGGTCACGCACTGCCGCTGCCGGGAAGTTGCCGCCCTTGAACTGCGCCCACTGGCCGCCGCCGTCCGGTGAAATCCACAGGCCGAACTCGGTGCCGACGAACAGCAGGTCAGGCTTGACCGCGTCTTCCTTGATCACGAAGGCGTAGCCGCGCACGCCCTGCTCCGGCGCCACGATGCGCTTCCAGGTCTTGCCGTAGTCGGTGGTCTTGTACACGTACGGCGTCATGTCGCCGTAGGTATGCCGATCGAACGCCGCGTACGCGGTGCCGGCGTCGAAGTTGCTCGCCTGCACCCAGTTCACCCACGAGTTCTTCTCCAGGCCCTTGATGTTGCCGACGACGTTGCTCCAGTGCGCGCCGCCATCGCGCGTCAACTGCACGTTGCCGTCGTCGGTGCCGACCCAGATCAGCTTGCCGTCCTTCGGCGATTCGCTGATCGAGTAGATCGTCGTGTGCGTCTCGGCCGCCGAATTGTCGACGGTGACGCCGCCGGACTGCTCCTGCTTCTGCTTCTCCGGATCGTTCGTGCTCAGATCGGGCGAGATGCGGTCCCAGGTCTGGCCGTGATCACGCGTGCGGAACAGGAACTGCGAGCCGATGTAGATCGTGCCTTTCTCGTTCGGTGACAGCGCGATCGGCGTGTTCCAGTTCCAGCGCAGCTTCTCCTTGTAGTGCGCCGTCGGCTGGATGTTGCGGATCTCGTGCGTCTTGCGGTTGACGCGGCCGATCGTACCGCCCTGCGCCTCGGCGTAGATGTAGTCGTCATCGGCCGGATCGGAGAACATCCAGAAGCCGTCGCCGCCGTACATGTTTTCCCAGCGCGAATTGGTGATGCCGCCCGGATAGGCCGAATCGCCGACCCAGGACGAATTGTCCTGCAGGCCGCCGTAGACGTGATACGGATCGGCGTTGTCGACGCTGACGTGATAGAACTGCGACACCGGCAGGTTGTTGCCCTTCCACCACTGGTTGCCGGCATCCTCGGAATACCAGATGCCGCCGTCGTCGCCGGCGATCACATGCGCCGGATTTTTCGGATCGATCCAGACCACGTGGAAATCGCCGTGCGCGCCGCCGCCGACATTGGCGAAGCTCTTGCCGCCGTCGAGGCTCTGGATCAGCGCAAGGTCCGGCTTGAACACGCGGTCCGGATTGGTGGGATCGACGATCAGGTTGCCGAAGTAGAACGGCCGCCACACCATCATCTGGCTGTTGTCGCGCTTGTCCCATGTGCTGCCGCCGTCATCGGAGCGATACAGCGACGAGTGCTCGGACTCGACGATCGCGTAGACGATCTTGCTGTTCGACGGCGCGACTGCAACCGTGACGCGGCCGTACGGTTTCGTCGGGAAGCCCTTGGCCTTGTCCGTGACTTCGGTCCAGCTCTTGCCGCCGTCGGCGCTGCGGAACAGTCCGCTCGCGCTCGGCTTGGTGCCGTCGTCGCCGCCGGAACGGAACGTCCAGCCCTTGCGGCGGAAGTCCCACATGCCGGCGAACATCACGCTCGGATTTGCGGCGTCCATCGACAGCGACGCGCAGCCGGTCGACAGGTTCGCGCCCTTGAGGATCAACGACCAGCTCTTGCCGCCGTCCGACGTCTTGTACAGGCCGCGGTCGGCCGAGTCGCTCCACAGCTTGCCCGGCACGCAGGCATACACGGTGTTCGAATCCTTCGGATCGACGATGACCTTGACGATGCGCTCCGAATTCTTCAGGCCCATATTGGTCCAGGTGTCGCCGCCGTCGGTCGACTTGTAGATGCCGTCGCCGATCGACACGGAATTGCGCGTCCACGATTCGCCGCTGCCGACCCACACGGTCTTCGGATTGTTCGGATCGAGTGCGATCGAGCCGATCGACTGCACCGGCTGCTTGTCGAACACCGGATGGAACGTCGTGCCGCCGTCGAGCGACTTCCAGACGCCGCCGGAGGCGGCACCGACGAACACCGTCGTGCGGCCATCGTCCTCGTGGCGCGCGGCGAGCGCGGCGATGCGTCCGCTCATGGCGGAGGACCCGATATTGCGCGCGCCCAGGCCGGAAATCGTTCCGGCGTCGATTTTCACCGGCGTCGATGCAGACTCGGCCGCGATCGCGGCGCTGAGCGGCAGGACGCAACAAATGGCATTCGTGAGAATTCTACCGAGCATGATCTGTCCCCTGTCTCTTATTTGCCGGCGGGAAATGCAAACGTGGCGTCGTCGACGGATGCATTCGCATCGGCCTTGTCCACGGTGAACTTGGTCCGCTGCGTGTCGCCGGCGTTGCCGCTCGATGTGGAAAACGCCACGAACGTGCCGTTGACCTTCTCGTAATCGCTGTAGTCCGTTTCCTCGCGCAGTTCGACGCCGCGCACCGTGCGCTGTTTCAGCGTGCGGATGACGAGGAGCGCGTCGGGATCGAAATAGACATATTCGACGTCGCCGTTGGCGAGCGTCACCTTGAGCTTGTGCGCCTCGGTGCCGTCGACGTCTTCGGTGCCGAGGTAATCGAGCTTGTTGCCCTTGGCGCCGGCGTTGACCCAGCTGCCGTCGAAGTCGGCCTGTTCGGCAAGCTCCTTGGCGTCGTCTGCCGACGTGCGCTCGGGGTCCTTGCGCCCCTGGAACGGGGAGATGCGCCAGGCTTCCTTGCCGTCATACGACTGCACCATGGTCATGCCCTGCAGCGTGCCCTCGAAGCGGTACGCGCCAGGACGCTTGTAGATCTGTACGGCGTCGAGCTCGGCGCCGAAGCCGCCGACGATCAACTTGCCCGACAGCCGCAACGACTTGATCGCCTGCAGGCTGTCCATGCCGCCGCGCGCAGCGACGTTCTTGTTGACGAGTTCGTCTGCCGTCATCGCCTGCGCGGACACTGCCACCAACATTACTGATGCAAAGAACCACCCCTTGCCGACTCGCATGGCAACTCCTTCGAGTTCAA
The DNA here is from genome assembly GCA_963738115.1 of uncultured Gammaproteobacteria bacterium. Taxonomy (GTDB): domain Bacteria; phylum Pseudomonadota; class Gammaproteobacteria; order Xanthomonadales; family Rhodanobacteraceae; genus Rudaea. The sequence goes on from CAVTVN010000001.1 coordinate 216,201, forward strand.
ATGGGTAAGACAAACGGACAAGAACAGGACATGCAACTCCGCCGCGGAGCTTAACGCAATATCCACCCGCGGAACGATGGGAAGAAAGTCATGGACGTACTTGTCCATCCCCTGCGCGACTTTGGTCGAATCCGCCGAGCTACCCGATGCGTGCAGTCAATGGGCGTACAATTATTGGTTTAGCCCTCGACTCGACAAGAATCCCGACATGCGCCTGCATTTCCGAACTCCATCCAAGCTCGCCGCACTCGCACTGACCGCCTTGAGCGTGATCGCCTGCATCGCCGAGGCCGCTGCCGACCCGGCCGACGCTCCACGCTGGCGCCTGATCGGGCCGTTCCGTGCCGGCTGGAGCACCGCCGCAGCCGGAGTGGCCGACGCGCCCGATACGTGGTACTCCGGCGCTGCCGGTGGCGGCATCTGGAAATCGACCGATTCGGGTGCCACATGGCATGCGATATTCGACGACGTGCACGCGGCGAACATCGGCGCCCTGGCCGTGGCCGACAGCGATCCGAACGTGATCTACGCCGGCACCGGACAGGTCACGTCGCGCTACGACATCGCCCACGGCGACGGTGTATACAAATCCACAGACGCCGGCAAGACCTGGCAGCACGCCGGCCTCGGCGGGACGCGCCATATCGGCGCGATCAAGGTCGATCCGCGCGACGCGAACAAGGTCCTGGTCGCAGCCGCCGGCCACGCCTTCGGCAGCAATCCCGAGCGCGGCGTGTTCCGTTCGACCGACGGCGGCAGGAGCTGGAGCAAGACGCTGTTCGTCGACAGCGAGACCGGCGCGATCGACCTCGCCGTCGATCCGGCCAGTCCGGATATCGTCTTCGCCTCGACCTGGAGCATGCGCTACTGGCCGTGGCTGCACTACTTCATGTCGGAATCCAGCGAGCGCAGCGGTGTATACAAATCCACGCGACGGCGGCGCGACCTGGAAGCGCGTGACCGGCAATGGTTTTCCGAGCGGCAAGATCGGCCGCATCGGCCTCGCCGCGGCGCACACGTCCGCCGGCACGCGCGTCTACGCGATCATCGACAGCGAAAGCGCCGGCGGCCTGTACCGCTCCGACGACGGCGGCACGAACTGGCAGCAGGTCAACACCGACAAGAGCGGCGCGAACGGCTACTTCGCCAGCCTGACCATCGCGCCCGACAACGCCGACGTCGTCTATTTCATGGGCCAGTCGGTGAGGCGCTGCGACCAGGGCGGCAGTCACTGCGAGATCTTCAAGGGCGCGCCGGGCGGCGACGACTACCACCAGATGTGGATCAACCCGAAGCACCCGGACCACATGATTGTCGCCAGCGACCAGGGTACGTCGGTCAGCGTCAACGGCGGCCGGAACTGGAGCGACTGGTACAACCAGCCGACCGGACAGTTCTATCACCTCGCCGCCGACAACCGTTTCCCGTACTGGGTCTACTCGGGCCAGCAGGACAGCGGCACGGCCGGCGTCGCCAGCCGCAGCGACTACGGGATCCTGAGCTTCCGCGACTGGCATCCGGTTGGCGGCGACGAGCGCGATTACGACGTGCCCGACCCGCAGGATCCCCAGATCGTCTACGGCTCCGGCCTCGGCGGCCGGCTTTCGCGCTGGGACGCGCGCACCGGCGAGGTGCAGAATATTTCGCCGTGGCCTGTGTCGAGCTACGGCCAGCGCCCGACCGACTTCAAGTACCGCTACACCTGGATCACGCCGATCGCGGCGTCGGCAAAGGCGCCATTCCCGCTCTATCAGGGCGCGCAGGTGCTGTTCCGCTCGACCGACAAAGGCCAGACCTGGACGACGATCAGCCCGGACCTGTCGGCGAAATCCGACAAGGCGAAAAAGTGCGACGGCGATCTCGCTCCTGCAGCGGCGCGCGATTGCGGCTACGGCGTGATCTACTCGATCGGCCTGTCACCACGCGACAACGACGAGATCTGGGTCGGCACCGACGACGGCCTGATCCGACGCACGCGCGATGGCGGCGCGCATTGGGACAACGTCACGCCGAAGCTCGTGCCGGCGTGGGCGAAGGTCGCGACCGTCGATGTCTCTGCAGCCACGCCCGGCAGTGTCTATGCCGCGATCGACAACCATCGCCAGGACGATTTTCGCCCGCACGTGCTGCGCACGCGCGACGCCGGCAAGACCTGGAGCGAAGTCGTCAACGGACTGCCGGCGACGAGTTTCGTCGACGTCGTGCGCGCCGATCCGGTGAAGAGTGGATTGCTGTACGCGGGCACCGACCTCGGTGTATTCGTTTCGTTCGACGATGGCGACCATTGGCAGCCGTTGCAGAGCGGCCTGCCACCGGCGTGGGTGCGCGATCTGCTCGTGCATGGCGATGATCTGATCGCAGCGACGCAAGGCCGCGCGATCTGGATTCTCGACAACGTCACGCCGCTGCGTCAGCACGAGCGCCTGGCCAAGAACGGCGCAGCCGTGTTGTTCGATCCGGCCGTCGCGGTGCGCGTGCGCGGCAGCCAGAACAAGGACACGCCACCGCCGGCCGACACGGCGCTGGGTGAGAATCCGCCGACCGGCGCGATGATCGACTATGCCCTGGCGCACGACGCGAAGAAGGTCGTGCTCGAAATCCGGGATGCCTCCGGCAACAGCGTGCGTCGCTTCGCCAGCGACGAGCCATCGGATCGGCCCGAAGCGAAGCGCTACTTCACCGAATCCTGGACGAAGCCGGCGGCAACGCTGTCCGCCGCCGCCGGCACGCACCGCTTCGTCTGGAACCTGCGCATGGCGCGCCCGCGTGTGATCCGCTACGGCTACGGCATTGCCGCGGTATTCAAGGAAGGCACGCCGATCACGCCCGATGGCATGCTCGCGGCGCCCGGCGACTACACGGTCGTGCTCAATGTCGACGGCAGCGAGTCGCGCAGCACGCTCAAGGTGATCGCCGATCCGCGCGTGGCGCTCGACGATGCGGCGTTGCGCGACGCGCTGGCGATGTCGCGCGAGGTCGACGCAGCACTCGCGCGCAGCTTCGTCGCCTACGGCGAAAAGAAGGCGGTCGATACGCAGATCGCCGCAGCGGAGCGACAGCCCGACGCGGGCAAGGCCGGCCACGCCGCGATCGATCGCTACAAGGCCGCCGCCAAACCGCTAAGCAGCGGCGAAGGGGAACGCAGCACAAGCCTCGGCGCGATCGGCGGATTGCTCGGCGAACTGGCGACCGATCTCGAAGGCAGCGATCGCGCGCCGACGCAGGCGCAGCGCGAGTTGCTGGCCGCTTGCAACGAACGTCTCACGAGCGCGTTGGCACTCTGGGAACGCGTCAAGCGTGAGCAGCTGCCGCAGCTCGATGCCGAACTCAAGGCCGCCGGCAGTGCGCCAATCGCGATTCCCGCCGCCGATCAGATCAAGCTGACCAGCACGCCGGATTCCGACGATCTGCCATGAGCATCAGCTATTCTTTTGCTCGTCATTCCGGCTTGATACTCGCGCCCTCCCGGCGCTCGCCCTTCGGGCCGGCTCCGCCGTTCGCGCGCACTCCGGTGCGCGCAGTCGCCGGAATGACGAGCTTAGAAGTTCCCTCTCGCGCGTTCGCCAAGGGAGAGGAGATCGTTGTCACCACCAGACGAAATACAGCACCGATAGGATCAGCACGACGCCGATCGCGCCGACGTTGAATCCGGTCGAAGTGCGATAGCTCACATCGCGCGTGGCGATGCGATTGGATGCTGCGCTCGCCGGCGTCGCCAGCGAGGTGACGACGGCGATGGTCAGCGCCAGCAGGAAAACGAGGCCCATGCGGTTCATGAAGGGCACATCCGGCCACAGCGCCTTGATGCCGATCGACAGCACGAATGAGGCGACGGTACCGGCCAGCGCACCGGCTTCGTTCGCGCGCTTCCAGAACAGGCCGAGCAGGAAGATCACGACGATGCCGGGCGTGAAGAAGCCGGTGTATTCCTGGATGTACTGGAACGCCTGATCGAAGCTGCCGAGCAGTGGCCGCGCGGCGAGTATGCCGAGCACGATCGCGACCACGGCCGTGATGCGACCGACACGGACCAGCGTGTGTTCGTCCTTCGGCGCACCGGTCTTGGCATAGATGTCGAGCGTGAAGATCGTCGCGATCGAATTGATCTTCGACGCGGTCGACGACACGATCGCGGCGATCAGCGCCGCGAAGACGAGGCCGACGATGCCCGTCGGCAACAGTTGCATCATCGATGGATAGGCCATGTCCGAACGCGGCAGGTCCGGGACGAGCATGACGGCGGCGATTCCCGGCAGCACGATGATGAAGGGCATCAGCAATTTCAGGTACGCGGCGAAGATCACGCCCTTCTGCGCTTCGTTGATGCTCTTTGCGGCCAGCGCGCGCTGGACGATGTACTGATTGCAACCCCAGTAGCTGATGTTCGCGATCCACATGCCGCCGATCAGTACGGCCAGGCCCGGCAATTCCTTGTAGTGCGGATTGTCGGGCGTCAGGATCATGTGGAAATGCTCCGGCGCTTTCGCCACCAGCATCTGGAATCCGGCGAGGATGCCGGCACCCGCGCCGATGCGGCTCAGCGTCAGTCCCGAGATGAACAGGCCGCCGAGCACGAGCAGCGACACCTGCACGATGTCGGTCAACGCGACCGCGCGCAGGCCGCCGTAGAGCTGGTACAGCAGTGCGAAGGTGCCGAGCGCGATCAGCGCGTAGGTCTGGTCGATGCCGGCCACGCGATTCACCGCGATCGAGCCGAGCCAGATGATCGACGTCAGGTTGACGAAGATGTACAGCCCGAGCCAGAAGATCGCCATCAGCATGCGGATGCGTGCGCCGAAGCGCTGCTCGAGAAATTGCGGCATTGTATAAATTTCGTTGCGCAGGAAGATCGGCAGGAACCACTTGCCGACGATGACCAGGGTCAGCGCCGCCATCCATTCGTACGAGGCGATCGCCAGGCCGATCGCGTAGCCCGACCCGGACATGCCGACGATCTGCTCGGCCGAGATGTTCGCTGCGATCAGCGAGGCGCCGATCGCCCACCATGGCAGCGAACGCGAGGCGAGGAAATATTCCGCCGAAGTTTTTTCCTCGCCGTGGCGGCTGCGCGATACCCACTGCGCAAGCCCGAACAGGACCACCGCGTACACCGCAACGATCGTCCCGTCGATGATGGTCAAGTGCATCTGTTTCTCCTATAGGTTGTCTGGCGAGGCCGGCCGCCTCCTCGCAGGCGCTTGCCGCAGTGTAGTCAGTCCGTCGCGCTCCGTCGTCATCAGCGCTCAGGCCCTGTCGTCATTCGATGGGTTCCGTCAGCGCTGTGGCGAAATGTGCATGTCGCCGATCTCGGCCGTGTTGACCGCGCCGTGAACACCGCCGTCGCCGGCTGTGAACCTTGCATAGTGCGCCAGATAACTCATGTTGAAGCCGTCATCGAGCGTGAACGTGCAGCGCTGTCCTGCGCGCGCGTCGAACCCCACTGCGGTAGATTGCTGCCTGCCCTCGCTGTGCGGCATGACCAGCACGGCGGATTGCACCGGCGCGCCGGCGCATTGCACCATCATCATTTTCACAGCCGCGGTGACGCCGGTCATGATCGGGCCGTGCGGATTGTTGTAGTCCACGCGCATTTGATAGTGACCGTCGTGCTGCGCGGTCCACGCGCGCGGCCAGTCGCCGCCGACCGCGTCCGACTCGCCGACGCAAACCGGCTTGCTCGGCAACGACTCGATGCCGTCGTGGCTGCGCGCGGTCAGACTGAAGCACTGCAGTTCCTGCCGATAAGGCACGCTCGCGGTTCCGCTGAATGGCCCCACGCTGCGTTCGTTCACGTACAACAGCGCGGAAGCCGGTGCCGCACCGTGGATGCGCCACTGTTCGCCGTCGCGCTCGACGGTCGGTGCGGGCGGAGTCTGCCCCGCAAAAATCGGCCGACCCAGAGGCAGCGGCGAAGACTCGACGTGCACGCCACGCAGTTGCACGCGGGTGTCGGCGCGCGTTCCCGAAGTCGTTCCCGCGACAAGCAGGTTGTCCTGTTCCTTCAACTGGGCCGGCTTGATCAGCGTGATGCGCCGGTCCGCCAGCGTCAGCTGGATTTCCTTGCGCTCGCCGAACAGCATCGGCATCAACTCGCGCGGCAATTTTGGCTCGATGGTGCCGAGATCGGTCAGTCCGAAGACGCCCTCGACGACCAGATCGAGATATGCGCCGATCGACCACAACTGACGCCGCGAGTTGACCACCGGTCCGCTGCGTTTGGGTTCGTTGCTGCGCGCTTCCTTCAAGCGCGGGATCTTTTTCGGCGTCCCGTGAGCCGGTGCGCTCTTCGGTGCCGGGCCCTGCTCGGGACTGCTCGGCGTGCTATCTGCTGGTGCCGGTTGGCTCTTCGGTGCCGGACCCTGCTCGGGACTGCTCGGCGCATTACCTGCCGAGGCGCTGTCCGGCTTGGGCAAGACGAAATCACCGTGGTCCGCTTCGGTCGCGCGCCGGGGACCGGCCTGTGCGTGCGGCACTTGGCTGCTGCGTGCCTTGGGGAAGTCGAAGTTGCCGAGGTCGGCTTCGGGCGACTGCATGCCGGCCGGGCCGTTGTCGCGCGACCCGGCGATGTGCAACTCGAAGTTTTCCATGTTCGATCCGGACAACGCCGCTCGGCGCATGATCGAACGCAACTCATGGGCGATGCGCGCCGGCTCATCGAGCGCGCGCGCGGCCTTCAGCGCGTAGGCGCTGGCAAACGGCCAGATCGCGCGATTGTGATAGATCTGCACTTCCTCGCGCTCGGGCCATATTGCCGGGCTGCCGTCGCTCCAGGTCGGGTAACCGGCCAGCGCACGCCGCGCGCGCGCCGGCGGCGCCACGCCGGAAATAATTGCCAGGGACGTGCCGAGCAGATCATAAGCTTCGATGTTCCGCGGTGAATTCGCATTGCCGACATAGCTCATGTACATGCCGCGGTCTTCGCGCCAGAAGGCATTGTCGATTGCCGCTTTCAGCGCGACCGCTTGCTTCCGGTATGGCGCCGGATCGTCGTGGCGTGCTTGCGCCATGGTCGCCGCCAACTGCAGTGCCTCGAAGTACAGTACGTTCGTCGACAACGCGTAGGACTCGGCGATGAACGTGACGTCGTGGGCGGTCCACGCCGGGTAGGTCTGTTCACGCCAGTCGAGAAACGACGTCTCGCCACGATAGAGACCGCGCTCCGCGTCGAAGACGTAGCGGTGGTCCTGTGCCAGGGTATCGACCAGCGCTTTGTATACTTTATCGGCGAACGCGGCGTTGCCGAGCAGATGGCGAGCGCCGAGGAACCAGGAGATGCGATCGGTGCTTACCGGCCAACTCCCGCCCGACCCGGTATCCTGCACGATGTAAGAGCGCGCGGCGGTAGATTTCTTCGAGTCGCGCTTGCCATCCTCCGAACGCTCCGCGGACAACTTGAACTCGAGGCTGTTGCGCGCGTAGAAAGGGTCGAAGCGAAACAAGCCCAGATCGGTGGCATAGGCGGTATCGCGCGTCCACACCCAAGGCCACAGCTGACCGGCGACCAGGCACGTGCACGGCACCGGCTTGTTGTCGTTGAATGCGCTGTATTGGACTTCGCCCACGCGCGCGTCGCCCTCTTCGTCCTGGGCCAGGGCAAACAGCGCATCGAACAGCACGCTGGCGGTTTCTGTTTTCGCGCCCTGAGCCGGAATCGCGCGGCCCTCGTTGACCGTGGTGATGCTGTAGCCGTCTTCGGTCAGCGTCACGCTCGCCGTTTTCCCACGTTCGGTCAGTTGCGTCCGCCATGCCATGTCGTCCGGTGCCGCGACGGCCGCAGCGGCAACTACGAGACTTGCGGCGGCGAATGCAGCCGATCGCCGCGCCTTAAGCACCGGTACCTTCGAGGACTCGCGCATAGATAGTCGATTGACCTGGCAGTCTGAGTTCCCGCCCTTCGATACGGCCATTGACCGGACCGGGACAATCGATCTGATGCAGTGTCGGCGTCTCGGCGGGGAGCGACAATGATACCGGTTCGATGCCGAGATTCGTCATGTGCCGTCACCCTGAGGATCACCACGCGGCAATGCAGCCGTAAACGGCGAGGTGTACCATTGGCGCCGACGCAGAATTTCGCCTCCCAGGCGTACGGGTTCGAGACGACGATGCCTGCAATTCTCAGGTCCGGAAAAACCCCAGCCGCAGCACTGGCGATCGTGCTGGCTTGCGCGTTGAGCGCGTGCGCGACCACGTCGAAATGCGGTGCATCCGGCTGCGAAGGCGACGCCGGCATCAAGGAGCAGGTAGAGGACGTGATCCACCGAAACCAGGCGATCCAGCCCTGGAGCATCACGGTGCAAACGATCAACGGCGTCGTCTATCTTTATGGAACCGTCGACACCGGGCTGCAAAAAAACGTCCTCGAGGAGCAGGCTGCTGCGGTGCCGGGCGTCAAGCGCGTCGTCAATTCGATTACTGTTCGCGGCAACACCTGGTGATCCGGCTCGGTGCGCAGCGCGGTCTTCGACGGGAACTAGCGTGACAGCTACGCGATTGCGGTGGTTGGGCGCGGCATTGCTCGCCTGCAGCGCACTCGCTGCGCAGGCGCAGACGAACAAACCTTCGCGGCCGGCGGTGAAAGACTGCGCCTGGGAAAAGCTTTCCGATGCGGCCGTCGGACTCGACGCATGGGTGCAACGCTGCGATTACGGATTCCGCAAGATCGATTTCGTCTTCGACGGCAACGCGCTGGCCGAGCGCTACGATGCCGGCAAGCCGGATCCGCTCGTCGAGGTACTCGATCTGAAACCCGACGAATCCGAGCAAGCGGGCCTGACACGCGTGTTCGGGGAGCACACCGACAAGGCGGTCGCGGCCAAGTGCGTGTTGAAGCCTTACAAGTACTACAAGGCATCACCGCGTGGCATCAAGCGCTATACGTTCGTACCCAACGCTACCTATCAGAAAGAGGTCGACGCTGCGCAAGATCCGAACGAAGTCGGCGATCCGGCGTGCGGCGACTGGGGCGATGCGCCCGACGGCATCCAGTATTTCGAAGTGCAGGCGGCCAGCAAATTGGCGCGGCGCGTATTGTTCGTGCGCATCGGCCAGGACGAGCCGTTGTTCGACGAACAGACCCTCAAGGTCCTTTCGACGCACAGGGACATGCTAGTGCCCTAAGCGGTCGCTTTCGGCATCCTGCCTCCCGCGACACTCCGGCATCCATGCACGTCGCAGGATGCGCAGGAGCGGCCCGTGAAGTAATGACGGCGTGACGCACGGCAGAACGTTGTGCGCGCGGATGTCTCGTCATGCGCTATCGCCCCCGAGTGTCAACGCCGGACGTCGAAACGCCGTTCACCGAGGAATTCGTTCACCTCGTGCACCGACATTCTCAGGAAGTCGCCCGGCACGGAATGCTTGAGGCAACCTGCGGCAAGGCCGAAGTCGAGGCTCTCCTGCTCGCTCATGCCGCCGAAAAGTCCGTGCAGCACGCCTGCGGCGAATGCATCGCCGGCGCCGATACGGTCGACGATCGAACCTATCTGTTGCACCGGCGAGTTCAGCGTGCGCTTGCGCGTAATCATCGTGGCGGAAAGATCGTGGTGATCGACGCTGTGCTGGCTGCGCTCGGTCGCCACGATGCGCTCGAGCGCCGGGAATGCTTCGAATGCGGCTTCTGCCGCGGCGGCCAGGGCTGCTGATAGTGTCGCCGCAGTGAATTGGCGTCCGAGCGCGATCGCGACGTCACGGTGATCGGCGAACAGCGTATCCGTGCAGGCGAAAATGTCGTGCAGGATCGACTGCGGATTTTCGTTCCACGAACGCCAGAGTTTGCTGCGATAGTTGCCATCGAACGAAACATGCAGGCCGAGTTCGCGAGCGGCGCGCATCGCGGCCAGCGCAGCGGCTGCTGCGTTGGCCCCGACTGCCGGCGTTACGCCCGAGACGTGCAGTACCTGCGCGCTGTCGAGCAATTCCGGCCAACCGTAGCTTTCCGGCGGTGCGAGCGCGAACGCGGAGGCGGCCCGGTCATACAGCACCTGGCTCGGCCGATGCACGGCGCCGGTTTCGAGAAAATACAGGCCCATGCGGCCGGGGCCTGTGAGTACGCCGCCCGCGTCGACGCCGTGCCGACGCAGTTCTCCTGCCGCCGCCGCACCGAGCGCATTCTCGGGCACGGTGCTGACCATCGCCGCGTCGTGACCGAAGTGGGCGAGCGCAACGGCGACATTTGCCTCGGCGCCGCCGTACTGCACGTCGAGGCGCGGCGACTGCAACAGTCGTTCGCGTCCTGGCGAGGACAGGCGCAGGAGCAGTTCACCAAAGCAGACAAATCTGATCGCACTCATCGCTCGCCCACCGTTCCCGTCAATGTGCATCCAAGTGCCCAAGCTGCGGCGCCAGCCCCAACGCCGCCGCCGCGGACCACCCGTCGCCGGGGCCAACAGACTACGTCATCCGGGCGCTTGATGTTGCACCGCGGTGTTTGCTAGGCTAGTTTATGTCACCGGTGTCAAAACTTCCAAATCCAAAAATGCTACCGGTGTCATCACAAGAGAGTCGGTGCAATTCGCGCCAGACTACAAATGGGAGGAAAACACGGTGAACATTCGTCCAATCTGCGTGCGTGGCGTGCAGCGCGCTGCCCTGACCCGCGCTATCCTCGTTGCGCTGTGCAGCGCCGCGTCGGCAGCATTCGCACAAGCCACTCCCGATGCCGATCCAGCGCCACCCGCGGCAGCCAGCGCTGCAACCGGCGCGGCCGCCGCGCCTGCCGAAGGCTCGGAAAATCCGCAGAACCTCGAGGGCATCACCGTCACCGGCTACGCGGCATCGGTGCAGAAGGCGATCGAGATCAAGCGCGATGCGGTCGGGCAAGTGGACGCGGTTTTCGCGGAGGACATCGGCAAGTTCCCGGACCAGAACCTCGCCGAGTCGCTGCAGCGCATCCCCGGCGTCTCGATCGTGCGCGAGGGCGGCGAGGGCCGCCAGATTTCGGTGCGCGGCCTGTCGCCAGACTTCGTGCGCGTGCGCATCGACGGCATGGAGGCGTTGGCGACGACCGGCTCGAACGACAACTCCGGCGGCAACAACCGCGGCCGCAGCTTCGATTTCAACGTGTTCGCCTCGGAGCTGTTCAACCAGATCGTCGTGCACAAGACCGACCAGGCCGACATCGGCGAAGGCTCGCTCGGCGCGACGGTCGACTTCTACACGCCGCATCCGTTCGACTTCAACAAGTTCGTCTTCGCCAGTAATGTCGAGGGCGGATACAACGAGTATGCGAAGAAGGACAACTACAAGGTGTCCTACCTGGTCGGCACGGTTTTCGCCGGCGGCAGCATGGGCATCATGACGTCGTTCGCCTATAGCCACCGCAACATAGTCGAGGAAGGCTCCGGCACGGTGCGCTGGGACAACGGTCCGTCGAGCGGCGGCTTCGACAAGACATCGCCGTTCGCCGATGCCAATCTTGCCACGACGTTCATCCCGCGTATCCCGCGCTACCAGGTCTACACCTACCAGAAGGACCGCTTGGGTCTCACCGGCTCGTACCAGTGGCAGGTTACTGACAAGACGCTGCTGACCGTGGACGGCCTCTACGCCGACTACAGCGGCACACGCAGCGAGTCCGACCTCGAGGCGATCTCGTTCAGCCGTACCGGTGCCAGCGGCAAGCCGCAGACGATCGTCAAGGACGGCTACATCGATCCCAACGGCAACCTGCTGTACGGCGTGTTCGACAAAGTCGACATGCGCGTCGAGAGCCGCAACGACGAGCTCGAGACTCAGTTCAACCAGGTCACCGCCAAGCTCGACCAGCAGTTCACGCCGAACTTCAAGATGACCCTTTTCGCCGGCCACTCGCGCTCGGACTTCGCCAACCCGATCCAGACCACGATCACGCTCGACCATCCGAACGCGAACAACTACTCGTACGACTTCCGTGGCAACGACCGCCTGCCGGTGATCAACTACGGTTTCGACGTCACCGACCCGAACCAGTGGCAGTTCGCGAACGGCCTGTCGGAGATCCGCCTGCGTCCGAACACGACAGACAATCTGTTCTCGACTCAGCGCCTCGACTTGGCGTACGACTTCAACGACAACATCAAACTCAGCGGCGGCCTCGACTACAAGGCCTATAAGTTCACGACGACCGAGTCGCGGCGCACCTCGGAAACGACGGTGCCGAACCTGCCGGCCGGCGTCAGCATCGGCGACATCACGCAGGTGGTCAGCTACGGCAGCAACCTCGGCGCGCCAGGCGGCACGCCGACGAGCTGGGTCATTCCTGACCTCGACGCGTTCACCCGGTTGTTCAACATCTACTGCAACTGCGGCGCGTTCGCGGTGTCGCCGCTGTCGACCAGCGCGAACGCCAACAACCGCTTCGTCAAGGAAGACGACACCGGCGGATACGTCCAGCTCGATTTCAACGCACTGGTGTTCGGCATGCCGCTGCGCGGCAACGTCGGCGACCGCTACGTGAAGACCGGCCAGGAGTCGTTCGGCCTCGCCGTCGTCAATGGTGCGCTGAAGCCGGTGACCGTCGACCGTCCCGACTACAGCAACAACCTGCCATCGATGAACCTCGCGCTGTCGCTGAGCGACGAGCTGATCCTGCGCTACGGCATGGCCAAGACCATGGCTCGGCCGGGTCTGGGTAACCTGACGCCTGGAGTGACCGTCAGCGTCGCCGGCTCGAGCCGCACGGTGACCAGCGGCAACCCGTTGCTCGATCCGTTCAAGTCCAACAACGCCGACCTCGCGCTCGAATGGTATTTCGGCGAGCGTTCGCTGCTCGCCGGTGCGCTGTTCTACAAGGACATCAGTTCTTTCGTCCAGCAGTTGCGCTACACGCAGGCATACAAGGATTCCGGCCTGCCGCCCGAACTGCTCAACGGCACCGGCGCGTCGCCGGACGACGACTTCAACTTCAGCGTTCCGCTGAATGCGCCCGGCGGCACGCTCAAGGGCTTCGAGATCAACTACCAGCAAGGCTTCACGTTCCTGCCGGGATTCTTCAAGGACTTCGGCACGCAGATCAACTACACGTACTCGAAATCCGACGTGCAGTACCTCAACACCGCCGGCGTCGTCGTGCAGACCGCACCGCTGGTCGGCCTGTCGAAGAACAGCTACAACGCGACGCTGTACTACGACAACAGCATCTTCGAGGCGCGCATTTCGCTCGCGCACCGCGACGGCTACCTGACGACGGTGCCGGGCCGCAACAACAACGACGTCGAGGGCACCAAGGGCACTGACAACGTCGACCTGTCGGCGTCGTGGAACGTGCAGCCGTGGCTGACCCTGACATTCGCGGCGGTCAACATCACCAACGAGGCGAACGACCAGTGGATCTCGTCGACCGGCGACCGCTCGGTCGTGTACACGAAGACTGGCCGCGAATACTACGCCGGCGTGCGCTTCAAGTTCTGAGTCGATGAAATCCTGATTTTGTTTCTCCAACTACCCGGCGGGGCCTCGTGCTCCGCCGTCTTTTTTGGTCCACTGCAACGAGCCGGCGCGCCGGCAGCGAAGACGCGGCCGCCAACACGCGATTCGTGCGGAACACGATGATCAGTCGCCGCGATTTTCTCTATGCCACCTGTCTCGCCGCTGCCGGCTGTGTTCGCCTGCCGCCGACGCGTTCGTTCGATGCGATCGTCTCGCACACGACACAGGACGGTGCCAACGGCGTGCCGGTGTACGCCTCGCTCGGCGCTGCGCTCGCAGGCGCTCCACTGGCGAGCGCGCGGCCCTGGCGCATCCGCATCGCCGCCGGGCGCTGGCACGAGAAGGTCGTCATCGACAAGCCGTTCATCCATCTGATCGGTGACAGCAGCAACGACAGTATCGTCAGCTTCGACGCTGCTGCCGGTCAGCTCAGGCCCGACGGCGAAGTGTGGGGCACGGTCGGCTGCGCCAGCGTCATCGTCAAGGCGCCCGATTTCGCCGCGAGCAATCTGACGATCGAGAACACGTTCGACTATGTCGGCGAGATCACGCGCCCCGTGCCGACCCTGCCGCCGATCGGCAGCAACGGCGCCCAGGCCGTGGCGCTGATGCTCACCGGCAATGCTGATCGCAGCCGCATCGGGAACGTCGACATCCACGGCCATCAGGACACGCTGTATGTCGATGCCGGACGCAGCCGCTTCAGCGACTGCACGATCAGCGGCAGCGTCGATTTCATCTTCGGCTCCGGACAATGCCTGATCGAGCGCTGCGTGGCGCTATCGCGCTTCCGTCCCGGCAAGGATCGCCAGGGCTACGTCGTCGCGCCGAGCACCTCGCGCCACGAGGAGTTCGGCATCGTGCTGCGCGACTGCCGCCTGACGCGTGAACCGGACGTGCCGGCCAGCAGCGTCGCGCTTGGCAGGCCGTGGCGTCATGCGCGCAAGTTTGCCGACGGCAGCTACGGCGATCCGGACATCTCGAGCCAGGCGGCCTTTATCGATTGCTGGATGGATGAACACGTCGATGCGCACGGCTGGGACGAAATGCGTTATCCATCACGCGACGGCACACGCGTGCCCTACGACCCGCTCGACGCGAGGCTGTTCGAATTCGGCAGCCGCGGACCTGGTGCACGCGCGAGCGCCGTACGGCGCGTGCTCAGTGCGGAACAGGCGCGCCGCTACACGGCAGCAAACATTCTTGCCGGGTGGAGCGGCATGTGACGGACCATGACTGCGGGCCGACCGAAAGCCGCTTTTCGCAAGCAGTCACACGAATCCATCTAGCTGAAGTGCAAGCACACCCTAACCTGCCGTCATTCCCGCGCAAGCGGGAATCCATTTTGATCTTAGCGCTTTCGCCACTCTTCAAGCAGAGCAACATGGATTCCCGCTTGCGCGGGAATGACGACCTGTTGGGCTAGCTCTCCTCAGAGGCCATCTGCAACCGCGGCGACAGGACGTGAATCAATCCCAACGCGACCCAATACGCAGATCCGGCGACGAGGAACACCGGCAGATAGCCGGCATGGTTATCCAGCACAAAGCCGGTGTACTTCGACATCGCCATGCCGGCACCTGCGCCGCAAAGTCCGCCTAGTCCGGCAATAGCGCCGACCGATCGGCGCGGCATCAGATCGCCCGGCAACGTGAGCAGCGTCGCCGAGAAACCTTGATGGGCCGCCGCGGCCACGCCGACGATCAGCACGCTCAGCCACAGCGCATCGACGCTCGCGGCGAACACGACCGGCGTTGCAAACGCCGCGCACAACGCGAGCACGCTTTTGCGCGCGGCATTGACGCTCGCGCCGCGCCTGAGCAAATGCGACGACAGCCAGCCGCCGGCAATGCTGCCGACATCGGACATCAGGTAGATCGCTGCAAGCGGCCAGCCGATCGTTTTCAGATCGAGATGGTGGCGCTTGGCGAGAAAGTCCGGCAGCCATACCAGATACATGCCGAACACCGGATCACTGAACGCCTTGCCGCACGCGTACGCCCAACTCTGCCGACACTGTCATGATGCTGCGCCACGATGCTTGCGCCGAATCCAGTACGGGCTCGCTGGCGCGATCGCTTTCGATCCACGCGAGCTCGGCCGCATTGACGAACGGATGCAGGTGCGGCGAGCGATAGAGCGCGAGCCACAGCGGCAACCACAGCAGCCCGGCGATGCCGGTCGCCACGAATGCCATCTGCCAGCCCCAGGCCAGCGCGATCGCCGGGATCGCGAGCGGCGTGAGGATCGCGCCGACATTGGAGCCGGAGTTGAACAGGCCGGTCGCGAAACTGCGTTCGCGCTGCGGAAACCATTCGACGATCGCCTTGACCGCCGCGGGAAACGCACCGCTTTCGCCGGCGCCGAGAGCGCCGCGCGCGAGCATGAACTGGCCGACGCGAGTCGCGCCGCCGATAGCGATCTGCGCGAGCGACCAGAGCAGGAACGACAGCGCCAGGCCCACGTCGCGCGCCGATCCGGTCGACGACGCGTCCCCAAAGCAGATAGCACAGTGCGTACGCCGCCTGGAAACCTACGTGGATGTTCGCGAAGTCGCTGTTCGTCCAGCCCAGGTCGTCGCTCATCGGGCCCTTGAGCAAGCCGATCGTCTGGCGGTCGACGTAGGACAGCACGATCGCCGCGAACAGCAACGCGACGATGACCCAGCGGAACCGGGTCGGACGCGGCGATTCCGGGCTCGATGCCGCAATCACGATCGAATGCTGTCACGGGACGACACTAGAATGTGGCCAGCCGCGCGCACGGATCAATGTTGCTGCGCGAGCGGCTGCATCGTGGCCAGATTCCACTCGGCTTCGACGAATGCGCGATGCGTAGCCGTCGCTACGGGCGGATAACCTCCAACTTCGCCTTCACTGTCGATGATGTGCCCGCTGCCCGAACGGACCTCGCCGATCAGGCGGCGATCGACTCGCGTCACGTTCCCACGGACGTGCGCCCGCATGGGCGAGCACGGCTTCGGTCACGGCGGACGCCGCCAGCGGTTCGATCGCTGCCGGCATTGCTGCGGATTTGTCGATATCGATGACCTTGCCACTCGCGTTCCTGTAGCGGCCGAACATCGGCAACGGCTTGCCATTCGCGGTCGGTCGCCACGTTGTCGGCCTAGGTACAGCTCGACATCGCCCTCGCCACCAAGCATGAACAACGCGATCGCTGGATCGGTCGACACTCCGCCTTTCAGCACGTTGCCGACCAGCGCGAGACGACCGGTCTGGTACGGGTGATCTCCCCACTCGCTCGCCCAGAGGTTGTAGTGGATTGCGCGCTTGCCGGGATCGAAGATGTAGTTGTTGACGAATGCGCCGCGCGCACCGCCCTTGAACAACGCGTTGCGCTGGCCGTTGTGCGCATAGAGATTGCCGACGATAAGGATGCCGGTCACGTTGTCGTGCACGAGCGTGCCCTTGGAGTGTTCGCCGGGTTTGCCGTGCGTGGAATTGGCCAACCCCTCGGCGATGATGTTGTTGCTGTAGGTGATGTCGTGCGAGGTCGCTGCGCGCCATTCGTCCGGTGTCGCGCCGGCGAAGCGCTTGCCCGATGCCGACAGGTTTTCGTCGGTGGCCCAGGCGAACGAACAATGATCGACAACCACATTGGATGCGCCATCGAACGTCGACAGGCCGTCGCGTTCCCAGCCGGAATGCTTGGCGAAGTCCAGCCTCGCCGGTGCGCACGCGCAAGTGCTCGACGATGACGTCGTGCGTGCGCACATCGATGCCGCCGCGGATCAGCGTGATGCCGGGCGCAGGCGCCGTCTGTCCCGCAATCGTGATGTAAGGGTTCTTGATGTCGAGCGCATGGCCAGCGAGATCGATCACGCCGCCGACTTCGAACACGATTACCCGCGGGACGTGCGAGTTCGATCGCCGACTTCAGCGAACCTTGCGCCGCCGGCTTCCAACGTCGTTACGCGCACGATGCGCCCGCCACGACCACCATTCGTATGCGCGCCTGCCGGCGCCGGAACGGCCGGTCGGCGGTCGCGAATCCCGGCTCCGGCAACAGTGGCTTTGCCTGGCGAACGGTGTATCGGTGGTGCGGCGCGAGGCCCAGAGCGCGGCGACGGCGAGCGCGGCGGCGATGGCGTAGCCAGCACGTATCAATGTGGACGCACGCGCGGCGGCAACGGTTTCCTCGAGCGTCATCGTATCGAGGTCCCAATCCGCCGGGTCGAACGGCTGGTGCGCTTCCTTCACCTGCGGATAGCCGTTGACGTCTTTCTGGCTGTCGATGATGCGGCCGCGGCCTTCGATCGTGTCGGCGACGATGCGCGCATCGTCGTGATCGCGGTCCCACGGTCGCGCACCGGCGTCGTCAATCACGGCGTCCTGCACCTGCGCTGCGCTCAACACCTTGACTCCTTCGGGCAACGCCGACGGCGATTTTCGCTTCGATGATCTTCACCGGCGCGGTCGTGTAGCGCCCGATCATCGGCAGCGGATTGCCGATCCTGTCGACCGCAATGTTGTCTTGCGCGTACAACTCGATGTTCCCCGAGCCGCCGATCTCGAACAGGGCGATGTCCTTTACCGTCGACGGGCCGGCACGCAGTACGTTGCCGATCAATGCGAGGCTGCCGGTCTGGTACTCGTGCTCGCCCCACTCCTCGGCGATCAAGTTGTAGTGCACCGCGCGCTGGCCGGGGTCGTAGATCAGGTTGTTGATGACTATGCCGCGCACGCCGCCCTTGAACAGCGGGCTGCGCTCGTAGTTGTGCGCATAGAGATTGCCGACGATCAGGATGTCGACGACGTTGTCGTGGATCAGCGAACCCTTCGAGTGCTCGCCCTTCGGATGCGTCGCGTTGGCCAGGCCCTCGGCGATGATGTTGTTGCTGAAGGTGATGCGGTGGCTGACATTGCTGCGCCATTCGTCCGGTGTCTTGCCGACAAAGCGCTTGCCGGACGCGGACAGGTTTTCATCGAGGCCCCACTCGAGCGAGCAATGGTCCACGATCACGTCGGTGGCCGCGCCGACGGTGCCCATCGCATCGGTTTCCCAGCTGAATTTCGGCTGCTCGGCATCGCCGACGCGCACGCGGATGTGGCGGATCACCACGTCGTGGGCGCGAATGTCCACACCGCCGCGGATCAGCGTCACGCCCGGCGACGGCGCGGTCTGCCCCGCGATCGTGAGGAACGGCTCCTTGATCTCGATGTCTTCGCGATTCAGGTCGATCGCCCCGGCTACTTCGAAAACGATCGTGCGCGGCCCCTGGGTCTCGATCGCCTCGCGCAATGAGCCGGCGCCGCCAGCGTTGAGGTTCGTAACACGGATGATCTTGCCGCCGCGGCCGCCGGGCGTGTGTGCGGCCCAGCCTTGCGCGCCGGGGAATGCGAGCTTGCCCTCCGCGGCCAGCGCGCCCGGCGCCGCCAGGCAGGCAAGCACGGCGATCGTGCGCGCCCCGACGGACACCCAACCCCGGCGCACCGGCGCCCGCGCATCCGAAAACTTCATCGCTCAATCCTCCCGTCGCCGCGTCGCACGCAGTCTGCAATTCTCGCAAAAACCGACGCGTCGGCGCCGGTGGAATTTTTATACTCAGGGTCCGTCGACTGGTAATTTTATGCGTTTTCAGTTGAAAATGACACCGGTTTCCTTTATACAGCAATTGGCCGCAGATTTGGAATGAGCGGCATGAGCGGATGCAGGCGCAGAGCGGGATCAGACAATGGGCGACCAGGACGAAGCGAATAGCGAAACCGAGCGCATAGACGCGGTCGCGCAGCACTTCGTGCGTGCGCGCCGCGACGGTACCGCCCTGCCCGGATTTCCCGGAGCGATTCCGGCGACGCTGACCGACGCCTATCGCATCCAGGATGCGGCAGTCCGGAGCTGGCCGGACACGATCGTCGGCTGGAAGGTCGGCTATATCGCGCCGGAGCTGCGCCAACCGAGCGGCGACGAGCGTCTGGTCGGCCCGATCTTCGCCGGCCAGCTGCAAGATGCAACGCCGGGCAAGAGCCTGGACTTCCCAGTATTCGTCGGCGGCTTTGCGGCGGTCGAGGCGGAATTGGTTTTCCGCATCGGCGCCGACGCGCCGGCGAACAAGATTCATTGGACGCCGGATGAGGCTGCAGCGCTTGCCGGGGACCTGCACATCGGTATCGAGACCGCCGGCAGTCCGCTCGCCACAATCAACGAGCTCGGCCCATGCGTCGTCGTCAGCGATTTCGGCAACAATGCCGGCATGCTGCTCGGACCGAAGATCCCGGACTGGCGCGCCCTGCGCGCGCCGTTGCTCACGTGCACGAGTTTCATCGACGAGCGAGAGGTCGGATCCGGTTCGGTCGAAACGCTGGCCGGCGGCCCGCTCGTCGCGCTCGCTTTCGCGTTGTCGCGTTGCGCGCGCAACGGACGCCCACTGCGCGCCGGCCATCTCGTCACTACCGGCGCGGTGACCGGCATCCACGACATCGTCGCGGGCCAATCCGCACGCGTCGCTTTCGGCGCCTACGGCAGCCTGCATTGCCGTGCGGTCGAAGCGCGCGAGTACGTGCGCGCGCGCGGCGTACCGGTGTGAGCCTGACGCGGCGCGCCTTCCTCGGCGGCGGCGCCATGTTGTGCCTCG
Organism: uncultured Gammaproteobacteria bacterium; assembly: GCA_963738115.1. Classification (GTDB taxonomy): domain Bacteria; phylum Pseudomonadota; class Gammaproteobacteria; order Xanthomonadales; family Rhodanobacteraceae; genus Rudaea. Next base: position 236,203 of record CAVTVN010000001.1, read on the forward strand.
GCGCGGTATCGCGGGCGCAGGATTCGACGCGCATCCTGACCGCCACCGACGTGCATGTCAGCGACTATCCGACGGTCCAGGCGTTGCGTTGGATCGGCGATACGCTGGCAGCCGAGACCGGCGGCCGCATTCGCCTGCGCGTCTACCATTCCGGCCAACTCGGACGCGAAGGCGACGCGATCAACATGGTGCGCTTCGGCGCGCTCGACATCACGCGCGTCAACATGGCCGTGCTGAACAATCCGTTTCCGCCGACGCAGATTCTTTCCCTGCCCTACGTGTTCAAGGACGAATCGCACATGCGCCGCGCACTGGACGGCGCGCCAGGCCAGGAGATAGCGCGCGATTTCGAGCGCCGCGACCTCGTCTGCCTAGGCTATTACGACTCGGGATCGCGCAACCTGTACAACACGCGCCGCGCCGTGAGCGCGCCTTCCGACCTGCGCGGCCTGAAGATTCGCGTGCCGCCGTCGGATATCTTCATGCAATTGCTGCGCAGCTTCGACGCGAACGCGACGCCATTGCCCTACGGTGAAGTCTTCTCCGCGCTGCAGACGCACTTGATCGACGGTGCAGAAAACAACTGGCAGACGTTCCACACCACGCGCCAGTTCGAAGTCGCGAAGTTCATCGCGCGCACCGGGCATTCGTATTCTCCCGAGGCGCTGCTGATGTCGCGGCGCACGCTCGATGCGCTGTCCGCGACCGATCGTGGCCTGTTGCTCGACATCGCCCAGCGCTCGGTCCCGTACATGCGTTCGTTGTGGGACAAGGCCGAGGCTGCGTCGCGCGACTATGTGCTCGGCAAGGGCGTGCGGGAAAGCGATGTCGATCTCGACGCTTTCCGCGCCGCGGCGGCGCCGTTGCTCGCGGCCTACCGCCGCGACGCGCGTCTGGACGCGCTGTACATTCGTATACAGGAACTGGCCTGATCCGCTCGCAAGGCGGCGTGCCTGACGTGGGGAGAGCATGACGGCGACGGAAACGAACAACTTGCTTGCGCGGGTCGCCCGCATAGCGACTGCCGTCGCCGGAGCGGCGCTGCTCGGCATGGCCGCCACCGAAGCCTGGCAGGTCTTTGCGCGCTACGTGCTCAATGACTCGCCGGGTTGGACCGAGCCGGTCGCGCTGTTCCTGCTCAACACCGCGATGAGTCTCGGCGCCGCGGCCGGCGTACGCAGCTGGTCGCACTTCGGCTTTTTTATACTCGTACACAATGTGCCCGCCGCGCTGCGCCGTGCGTTGCAGGCATTTGCCTGCCTGCTCGTAGCGGCTGTCGGCGCCGCCCTTGCCGTGTGGGGCGCGCTGCTGCTGCTCGACGGCATCGCCGTTCCGGCCGCGGGCACGTTGCTGCCCGAAAGTGCCGTGTTCCTGCCGATGGCAGTCGGCGGCGCGCTGATGTTCGTGTTCGCCATCGAGCGTCTGTTCGTGTCGCCGCCCGACACGGCAACGGAGACCTGAGCCGTGGCGACCGCAATCCTGTTCGGCGCCTTCGCCCTGCTGCTGATTGTCGGCGTGCCGGTCGCGTTCGCGCTGATCTGCTCGTCGCTGGCGACGTTCGTCTATCTCGGCCTGCCACCGATCGTGGTTGTGCAGCAGGTCGCGTCGGGCGCGGGCGCCAGCTCGCTGATCGCGATACCGCTGTTCATTTTCGCCGGCGAGATCATGCTGCGCGGCGGAATTTCCGAGCGCCTGATTTCCCTCGCCTCCTCGCTGGTCGGCCATCTGCGCGGCGGCCTCGGCCAGGTCAGCGTGCTGTCGTCGCTGTTCTTCGGCGGCGTGTCGGGGTCGGCGCTGGCGGACGTGTCCGCGATCGGCGGCGCGATGATCCCGCAGATGGTCGCACGCGGCTTCGACCGCGACTTCGCGGTCAACGTGACGATGACCGCGGCGCTCGTCGCGCTGCTCGTGCCGCCATCGCATAACCTGATCCTGTACTCGGCATCGGCCGGCGGCGGCATCTCGATCGCGGATCTGTTCGCTGCCGGAATCATCCCGGCGCTGCTGCTGACCGTCACGCTGATGCTGGTCGGCTGGCTGATCGCGAAGCGGCGCGGCTACGCGATCGAGCCGTTCCCCGGAATTCGCGTCGTCGGTCAGCGTTTCGTCACCGCCCTGCCGGGGCTGCTGCTCGTTGCGCTGATCTTCGTCGGCATCCGCGCCGGCATCTTCACTGCGGTGGAAAGCGCCTCGATGGCCGTATGTTACGCGCTCCTCGTCACGCGCCTGATCTACCGGCAACTGTCCTGGCGCGATTTCGCGCAGACCATGGCGCATGCCGCGCGCACGACCGGCATGATCCTGTTCGTCATCGCCTCCGCCGGATGCTTCGGCTGGCTGCTTGCGTACTTGCAAGTTCCGTCGGCGGCTGTCGACGCGCTCACCCAGATCACGCACGACAAGAATTTACTGTTGCTGCTGATGGTCTTCACGCTGCTCGTCATCGGCACGTTTATGGACCTGGCGCCGATGATCATCATCTGCACGCCGATCTTCCTGCCGGTGGCGAAGGCGATCGGCGTCGACCCGGTGCATTTCGGCGTGATCCTGATTCTGAAGGGCGGCATCGGCCTGATCACGCCGCCGCTCGGTTCCGTGCTGTTCGTCGGTACCGCGATCGGCAAGATCCCGATCAGCGAATGTTTGCGCACGATCTGGCCGTTCTACATCGCCGCGTTCGCGGTCCTGATGCTTGTCACGTTTGTGCCAGTGCTGTCGCTGTGGCTGCCGGCACTGTTGAAGTGATCGAAGCAACCTGCTTGTAAGCGCCAATCAACGCGGCCGTGAACGTCGCGTTGCGTGGCAAGTCATCGCCGAACACCTGAGTGAGCGTGACGAACCGCGCTGTGTCGTGCGCGGCCTCGCCGGTGCAGTCGCGCGCGACGGCGAACAACACATCGCGCAACGGATCGACTATTTCGCGTGCGTCACGCTGCGCACGACGCACGAAGTGCAGCCACGCCGCAATCGGCATGCACAGCCGATCGACCGGCCGCTGTGCCGCAAGCGCATCGCGGATCGTGGCGAGGATGCGGAACGGCAGCTTCTGCGATCCGTCCCAGGCGATCTGCGCAAGTGCATGCTGCATGGCCGGATTGCGAAAGCGCTTCAGCACGTCGTCGGTGTAGCTGCCGACATCGAAACCCGGCGGCGGCGCAACAGCCGCCTGAATGTCCTCGCGCATCATTCGCTCGACAAATGTCGCGAGCGGCGCATCGCGCATCGCATCGACAACGGTGGCGTGTCCGGCAAGCAGGCCGAGATAGGCCAGCGTCGAGTGCGCGCCGTTGAGCAATCGCAGTTTCGCCCGCTCGAACGCGCCGACATCGTTGCTTACCGTCACACCGAGCGCGGCCCAGTCCGGCGCATCGTTGCAGAAGCGGTTCTCGATCACCCACTGGGCAAACGCTTCGCGCTGCACCGGCCAGCGATCGACTTTGCCCAGAGCTGCCGCCACGCGCTGCTCGAGTGCGGCGTCGGTGGCCGGCACGATGCTGTCGACCATCGTGCGCGGGAACGCCGCTTCTGCTTCGATCCAGCTCGCCAGCCCGGCATCGCGCGCCCGCGCAAATTCGGCCACGGCGCGGCCGAGCTTGCCGCCGTTGTCGCTGAGGTTGTCGCAGCTGATCGTCGTGAACGGCGCGAGACCGGCAGAGCGGCGGCGACGCAGGGCCTCGACCAGATACCCGATCGCGCTGCCAGGCTGCGATGGCGCGACTAGATCGGCGCGGATGTCAGGGTGGCTCAAATCGAGCGAACCGTCCGCACCAAGGCAATAGCCCTTCTCGGTGATGGTGAGGCTTACGATCTTCGTGCCCGGCGCGGCAAGGCGGGCGAATACTCGCTCGCGGTCCTCTGCTGCGACCAGGCGCTCGCGCAGACTACCGATGACTCGATAGCGGATCGACTCATCGAGTACGGCCACTGTATATAGGCCATCCTGTTCGGCGAGCGCGTCGCGCAGCGCGGCGCTTTTCAGCGAGACCGCGCTGATACCCCAGCGCGGATCGTGCACGAGCGCGTCGTCGATGTACCAGGCTTGGTGCGCCCGATGGAATGCCCCGGGTCCCAGGTGCACGATGCCAACGTCGATCTTGTCGAGCTCATAGCGCGGCCGCTCGATGTTTGCGGGAAGCTGGCGGAGCGCCGACGCATCGAGGCCCGCTCCGGTGGCGGAGGTCACAGGGTGACTCCAGTCTTCCACAGCGCGATCTGACGCTCGTCGTTGCGCTCGTTGCGCGCAGCTTCGCCCGAAGCGGTGCGCAAGATCAGATCGAACAGGCGTTCGGCGGCCGCTTCGATCGGCTCGCCGTCGAGCACACTCCCGGCGTCGAAATCGATCCAGCGCGGCTTGCCCTGCGCCAGTGCGGAGTTCGAGGCAATTTTCAGCGTCGGCGCCGGAAAGCCCAGCGGCGTGCCGCGCCCCGTGGTGAACAGCAGTACGGTCGCGCCCGCGGCGACGAGCGCGGTCGACGACACGGCGTCGTTGCCGGGCGACTCGAGCAACGCCAGACCGGGAGCGCGCGCGCGTTCACCGTAGCGCAAGACCTGCGTCACCCTGCCGGCGCCGCCTTTCTGCACCGCGCCGAGCGATTTTTCCTCGAGCGTGGTGATCCCGCCGGCGATATTTCCGGGCGAAGGATTCTCGCTGACCGGCTCGCCGTGATCGATGAAATATTGCTTGAAGCGCCGCACCAGATCCCCGATCTCGTCGGCGACGCGAGCGCTGGCTGCGTTGCGCATCAACAGATGTTCCGCGCCGAATATCTCCGGGATCTCCGAGAGGATCGTCGTGCCGCCGGTGGCGTTGATGCGATCGGCGATGCGTCCGATCAGCGGATTCGCCGAGATGCCGCTGAAGCCGTCCGAGCCACCGCATTTCAGTCCGATCACGAGATCCGCGACCGGACACGGCGTGCGCTGGTCCTGCGCGGCGACCGCGACCAGGTCGTCGAGTGCGGCAAGGCCGGCTTCGATCTCGTCGTCGACCTGTTGCGTGTTGTACGAGCGGATGCGGTCGGCGTCGACGCCACCGACCTCATCCAGCAGGCGCTGAAGCTGCAGCGATTCGCAGCCGAGCCCGACGAGCAGGACGCCGCCGACGTTCGCATGCGTAGCCAGCGCGGCGAGCACACGTTGGGTATTGGCCAGGTCGTCACCGAGTTGCGAGCAGCCGAACACGTGCGTATAGGCATGAATGCCGTCAACCCGTCCGGCGTGTTTCGCGGCGCCAAGTTCGGCGATGCGCCGTGCCGTGTTTGCCACGCAGCCGACGCTGCATAGCACCCAGATTTCGTTGCGCGTGCCGACGCGGCCATCGGCACGCCGATAACCCATGAACGTGCGCGCCTCCAAGCGGGATGACGTATCGGGACCCTCGCTGGTTGTCCGCATCATGGCCAAGCCGGCGCCTGCTGCGCTGCCGTCCAGCTGCGTGGCGAGATTATGCGTGTGCAGCCACGCCCCGCACGGCACGTCCGCCAGCGTGCGGCCGATCGGAAAGCCGTACTTGCGCACCGGCGTGTTCGCAGGCAGCGCATGCAGCGTGAACTTGTGCCCGCGCGCGATCGCGTCGCGCAGCACGATCTCGCGGCCGGCCACGTTCACGCAGTCGCCGGCGGACAGGTCGTGCAGGGCAACGGCGACGTCGTCGTCCGTCGCGATGAGCAACGCGCGTGCGCCGGCGCCGCGTACGGAATCGCCAGTCGGCATGGCGGGAGGCCCTTGGATAACCGGTGTCATTAAAGCGTTTTCAGGCGTTGATGTCGAGTCAGTGTGTCGATTTCGCAGCAATCAGGCAGCCGTTCTGTCCACGGGACAATCAAAGTGCGTAGAATCGCGCGACTCGTCCTACTGGCGTTGCGCATGCCGAACCGCCGTCCACGCAAGCCGACCGACACGAAGAGCCAGCGCAACTCTTCCCCGACCGGTGCATCGGCGCGCAGCACAACGCACATGGTGCCGTCCGGCAGCAGCGGCCAGGCAACGATCAACGACATCGCACGGCTTGCCGGGGTCTCCAAGAAAACCGTTTCGCGCGTGATCAATCGCTCGCCGCTGGTGCGGGACGATACGCGCGCGAAAGTCGAGGCCTTGATCCGCGAGCACCATTACGCCCCGGACCCGATGGCGCGCGGTCTGGCTTTTCGCAAGTCGTTCCTGATCGGCATGGTCTACGACAATCCCAATGCCGAATACGTCGTACAGATGCAGAATGGCGCGCTCGACAGCCTGCGCGGATCGGGCTTCGAACTCGTCGTTCATCCATGCGACAGCCGCAATGCGGACTACATCGACGGCGTACGCGCGTTCGCCGTGCAGCAGCGCCTGCACGGCGTGATCCTCGTGCCGCGCGTTTCCGAAGACCAGGCACTGGTGGACATGCTGCGCGAAATCGGCTGCCGCTATGCGCGCATCGGCGCGCTCGAACTCGACGATGCCGCGCACATGATCACGACCAACGATCGCGAAGGCGCCGTCGAGGTCGCGAAATACCTCGAATCACTGGGTCATCGCCACATCGGCCTGATCACCGGCCCGCAGCGCTACCTTTCGGCACGCGAGCGCGGCGGCGGATTCGTCGGGACGCTAGGCAAACGCGGGATCAAGCTCTCGCCTAAGTACATTGCCGAAGGCGGCTACACGTTCGAGTCCGGCGTGGCCTGTGCGGAGCGCCTGCTCGCGCTCAATCCTCGGCCGACGACAATATTCACGCTCAACGACGAAATGGCGGCCGGTGTATACAAGGCGGCCTACCGCCTCGGCCTGCGCATACCCGAGCAGTTGTCCGTGGTCGGTTTCGACGACAGCCCGATCGCTTCGCGATTGTGGCCGTCGCTGACGACCGTGCGCCTGCCGATCCGCGACATGGGCCTGCGCGCAGCCGCGCTGTTGCTGCGCGAGCCGAGCGCCGCACAGGCCCCGGTCACGTTCATTCCGCATCTGGTGATCCGCGAATCCTGCCAGCCGCCACAATAAGCGCCGCTGCGACGGCACGGCGGGCCATTAATGACACCGGTTTCCAACCGCCGCCACGAGCGTTATCATTGAGCCCATGTCCGACATGCATTCGCCAATCCGGAAAGGTACCGCCGCGCGGGCGCTGCACGTTCACGCGGATCGCCTGTTTCCTGCCGAGCCGGTACAGCGCGAGATTGCGCGCCGCCTGTACACAGCGGTGCGTGATCTGCCGATCATCAGTCCGCACGGTCACACCGACCCGGCCTGGTTTGCGACGAACGCGCCGTTCCGGAATCCGACCGAGCTGTTGCTGGCGCCGGACCATTACCTGTACCGCATGTTGTACAGCCAAGGGATCGCTCTGGAGTCGCTCGGCGTGCCTTCGAAATCCGGCGCGCCGGGCATCGACCCGCGCGCAGCCTGGCGCACACTCGCCGCACACTGGCACCTGTTCCGCGGCACGCCGTCGGCGGGTTGGCTCAACCAGACGTTCGCCAATGTATTCGGCATCACGGTCGCACTCGACGCGAACAGCGCCGACCACTACTACGATGTGATCGATGCGGCCCTGGCCACGCCGGCCTTCCGCCCGCGCGCCTTGTTCGAACGCTTCAACATCGAAGTGTTGGCAACGACGGAGTCGCCGGTCGATACGCTCGAGCATCATCACGCGATTCGCGCGAGCGGCTGGCGCGGGCGGGTGATCAGTGCTTACCGGCCCGATCCGGTGGTCGATCCGGAGCACGAGCAATTCCGCCCCGCCCTCGACCGCTTCGCCGAACTGACCGGCGAGGACACGCACAGCTGGAGCGGCTATCTGGCCGCACACCGCAAGCGCCGTCGCGCCTTCATCGACGTCGGCGCGACGTCGACCGACCACGGTCACCCGACGGCACGCACGGCCGATCTGCCGCCGGCGGAAGCCGAGCGCCTGTTCCTCCGTGTCATCGACGGCGGCGCCGGCGCCGAGGCCGCAGAACTTTTCCGCGCGCAGATGCTGACCGAGATGGCGCGCATGAGCCTCGACGACGGACTCGTCATGCAGATCCATCCGGGCGCGTTCCGCAATCACAACCGGCCATTGTTCGAACGCTTCGGACGCGACAAGGGCGCGGACATTCCGACCGCAACGGAATACGTGCACGCGCTCAAGCCGCTGCTCGACCGCTTCGGCAACGACCCGAGATTGACGATCATCGTCTTCACGCTGGACGAAACTGCATACAGCCGCGAGCTGGCGCCGCTCGCGGGCCACTATCCGGCGCTGAGATTGGGTCCGGCATGGTGGTTCCACGACAGCCCGCAAGGCCTGATGCGCTTTCGCGAGCAGACCACGGAAACCGCCGGCTTCTACAACACGGTCGGCTTCAACGACGACACGCGCGCGTTCCTGTCGATCCCCGCACGGCACGATACGGCGCGGCGCGTGGATTGTGCGTTTCTGGCGCGCCTCGTCGCCGAACATCGGCTAGAGGAAGACGACGCCGCCGAAGTCGCGGTCGACCTCGCCTATCGCCTGCCGAAGAAGGCCTACAAGTTATGAGGCGTCTGCCGGCGCTCTGGTCCCGGCAGGAGTTCAGGAGTGGATATGTATAAAAAGACCTACCATGCAACGCATCCCGAATCGATCCAGGGTGCGGACAACGAAACATTGCGCGCGCGTTACCTGATCGATGGCCTGTTCATCGCCGATGCCATTACTCTGAACTACACGCACTACGAGCGCTTCGTCATCGGCGGGGCTGCGCCGGTGGCCAAAGTGCTCGCGCTCCCGGCGCAGACGGAACCCAAATCGGCGGTGGGCAAACCGTTCCTCGAGCGTCGTGAGCTTGGCATCGTCAACGTCGGCGACGGCGACGGCACCGTAAGTGTCGACGGCACCGCCTATGCGCTCAAACGCATGGACGGCCTCTACGTGCCGATGGGCAGCACCGAGATCACATTTGCCTCGGCCGACGCGGCCGCGCCGGCCAGGTTCTATCTTGCCTCGACGCCGGCGCATGCGCGCTACGCAGTCAAGCAGATCTCGATCGGCCAAGCCGTGCCGCTCGAGCGCGGTGCGCTGGAAACGTCGAACCAGCGCACGATCTACCAGTACATCGTGCCGGCGACGTGCCAATCAGCGCAGCTGCTACTCGGCCTCACGGTGCTGAAACCCGGCAGCGTCTGGAACACCATGCCGCCGCACCTGCACGATCGCCGCTCGGAAGTCTATTTCTACTTCGGCCTGGCGGCGGATCAACGCGTGATGCACTTCATGGGCGAACCGGACGAAATGCGTCATCTGGTCATGCAGAACAACGAGGCCGTCGTATCGCCGCCCTGGTCGATCCACATGGGTTCGGGCACGGCCAACTATTGTTTCATCTGGGCAATGGGTGGCGAGAACCTCGACTACACCGACATGAACCAGCTCGATATCTGCCAGTTGAAGTAGCGCAACTCGATCGCGCTGCCGGTTTTCATTCAATCGCGAGGAATTGAAACCAACCATGCCATCCCCTTTCGATCTCGACGGCAAGGTTGCGCTCGTCACTGGCGCGAACACCGGTCTTGGCCAGGCCATCGCACTGGCGCTGGCGCAGGCGGGCGCGGATATCGTCGCAGTCGGCCGCAGCGCACCGGACGAAACTCTCGCCGGCATCGGCAAGGCGGGACGCCGTGGCGAGTGGATCGAGGCGAATCTCGAGAACAACACAGGCGTCGGCACGATCGTCGATGCGGCGGTCGCCAAGTTCGGTGCGATCGACATCCTCGTCAACAACGCCGGCACGATCCGCCGCAACGACGCACTCGACTTCACCGAAGAGGACTGGGACGCGGTGATCGGCGTGAACCTCAAGACCGCGTTCTTCCTCGCCCAGGCCGCCGCGCGCTGGTGGGTCGCTAAGCAGCGCCACGGCAAGATCATCAACATCGCCTCGATGCTGTCATTCCAGGGCGGCATCCGCGTCGCCTCGTACACGGCGAGCAAAAGCGGCCTGCTCGGCATCACGCGCCTGCTCGCGAACGAGTGGGCCGCGCGCGGCATCAATGTCAACGCGATTGCGCCGGGCTACTTCGCGACCAGCAATACCGCAGCGCTGCGCGCGGACGCCAAGCGCAACCAGGCGATACTCGAACGCATTCCTGCCGCGCGCTGGGGCGAGCCCGCCGACCTCGGCGGTGCCGCTGTGTTCCTCGCCTCGCGAGCCGCCGACTACGTCCACGGCGCAGTCCTTGCGGTCGACGGCGGCTGGCTCGCGCGCTGACGCCTGGAAAGCCTGTCAGCGATCACTGCGGCGGCAGTTCTTCGAAACCGTTCGTGAAGACCGTTTCCTCGTACGCGCCCATGTCCTGCACGCCCTTGGCCGGATACGCGTTGCCGTCGAGGTCGATGCTGCCGAAAATGATGGGACTTACGCCGAGCAAAGGGGAATTGCCGGCCAGATGAAAATCGCCACCGCTCGCATCGACGAATTTCGGGGCTACCGATTGGTTGCCGATGTTCTCGCTGAATGGTCCCCCGCTATACGTCCCGATGTCGTTGTAGCTCAGAGTCAGCGTGCCGGCTGCATGTACCCAGATTCCGACGTTGGTGTTGGCCCAGATGATGTTATTGGTCACTTCGCACTCGCCGCTGCCGCCGCAATCGATGCCGCCGACGCCGTCGGGAAACGTCGTGGTGTTTTGGTAGACCGTGTTGTCGTAAAGCAGCACCCCGAGCCCATTGCCGATCAGTACGGCGGCCCCGTACCCGTCGTCTGCGCTGTTGCCGACAATCAGATTGTTGTAGACGAAGACGAAGCGCCCGGCGCCATTGCTGGCAGCATAGAGACCTCCACCAAACGTGGTCGTTGTGTTGCTGCGGAAGACGTTGTCGAAGATGGCGACGGTGCTGTTGTTGCTGCCCGCGATATTTACCTCCAGCCCGCCGCCGTCGGTAGTAGAGACGCCGTTCTGGATGGTCAGACCGCTGACGTCGATTTCGGAGTTGACGCTCTGCAGCGACATGACTTGCGAGACGAAGTTTCCGTCGAGCTGGGTCAGTAGCGGGTTAGGCGAGCGCGTCGCGCAGCCGCTGTCGTAACCGCCTTCGATGATCAGGTCGCCGGCCAAGGCCGTGTTGACATAGTAGAACGGTCCGCCGCCCGAGATCGCTGCGGTGCCATAGGTGCCTTTGACAATGTGGATATGGTTATCCGTGCCGTTGTTCACGCCGCCGTCCGAGGCCTTGTCCAGTGCATTCTGAATCCCCTGGCTGCTGGCGACACAATACACCACGGTCGCCTCTGCCCTTGTGGCCGCAAACATCCACGCTACGGCGAATGCGAGCGGGACTCCCGCGCTACGTATCGCGCAATGAATATTGTGACAAGCGATCCTGAACGACATAGGGTTGTCCTCCGTTGTGGCCCCTTGCCCAGTGACACGCAAATAGCGCGGCAAACGTGGCCTGCTCGACCGATCGCGACTGGCGAGTTCTGCTAAGCTCGGGCAAAGCCATTGCAGTGAGGCGTGCTGTGCAAGGGCCGGAACACCTGACGGATTTGCTGAACGCGGCACAATCCGGCGACCGCGACGCGTCGCAGAAGGCGTATGAACTGGTCTACGCCGAACTCAAGCGCACAGCGCGCAATTCGCTGCGCCGCGCATTCAGCGCCGAGACGCTGACACCGACAGTGCTCGTGCACGAGGTCTATCTGCGCTTCAATGGCGCCGGCGCCAAGCCGGTGCGCGACCGTGCGCATTTCTACGCGTTGGCGGCGCGGGCCATGCGCCAGATACTGGTCGACCACGCACGCAGGCGCGGCGCCGGCAAGCGCGGTGGCGGCGCGCACGTCACCGATCTGGAGTGCGCGCTGACCCTCGAGTCGGGCGATTCGGCGCGTGCGCTCGAACTGGATGCCGCGCTGCGCGCACTCGAAGCCTGCGACAGCGAACTCGCGCAACTCGTCGAGTGGCATTTTTTCGCCGGGCTGGGTTTCGACGAGATCGCGAAGGAGACCCATCGCCACAAACGCACCGTGTTCAGCCACTGGGAACTGGCTCGCGCGTTTCTGCAACGTGAACTGGGTGCCGCCGTGCCATGAACCGCGGGGTGGACTGGTCGCGGGTGAAGCTGCTGTTCACGCAGGCCCTCGATCAGCCTGCGGAACAGCGCGAGACATGGATGGAGCAGGCCTGCGCCGGTGATGCGGTGACGCTGGCCGAACTGCGCTCGTTATTTGCCGCGCGCGCGGCGCCGGAACGACTGGCCGCTGGCGTTGCGGAACTGTTGTCGCCGCTGCTCGCCGAAGAAGAGGCGACGTCCGCCACCGGCGCTCATATCGGCGCGTACCGCCTGTTGCGCGAACTCGGGGTCGGCGGGATGGGCCGTGTGTATCTGGCCGAACGTGCGGATGGACAATTCACTCATCAGGTCGCACTGAAGCTTATGCGCAGCGAGCTCGCCGCTCCGGAACTGATCCAGCGCTTCCTGCGTGAACGTGACACGCTGGCACGGCTTGCGCACCCCAACATTGCGCAATTGCACGATGGCGGTGTCGGCCCTGACGGCTCGCCGTATTTCACTCTCGAGTATGTCGCGGGCGAGCAGATCACGACCTGGTGCGACGCGCACCACCTCGGCGTGCGCGCACGCGTGCCGCTGCTGTTGAAAGTCTGCGATGCAGTGGAGCACGCGCATCGCAACCTGATCGTGCATCGCGACATCAAGCCATCGAACATCCTGGTGACTGCGGAAGGCGAACCCAAGCTGCTCGACTTCGGGATCGCCAAACCGATCGCTGGGGCAGCGGGAGCCGATTTGACCGGCACGAAGATGCACCCGATGACGCGCGAATTCGCGGCGCCCGAGCAGGTGCTTGGCGAGCCGATCACCACGGCCACGGACGTCTATTCGCTGGGCGTGCTGACCTATCTGCTGCTGTCCGGACGCATGCCTTACCGGCGCGCCGCGCTCGGCCAGAGCGGATGGACCAAGGCGATCCTGGAAGAGCAACCCGAACCGCTGGACCGCGCGGTCACGCGTACCGTTGTGCAGGAAACTGTGCCCAACGATGATGGCTTGGTACCCCACGCGAGCAGCGCCATCGACATCGGCGCGCTGTCGACCGCGCGCTCGACGACGCCGCAAGCGCTCAAACGCAGCCTGCGCGGCGATCTCGAGCGCATCATTCAGCGCGCGATGGCGAAGCCGCCGAATGCGCGCTACACGACGGTCGCCGCGCTCGCCCAGGATCTGCGTGCGTATCTCGACGGACGCGCAATCAGCGGCGGTACGCGCACCTATCGACTGCGCAAGTTCGCGCGCAGGTACTGGCTGCCGCTCGGTGCCAGTGCAATTGTGTTCGTGGTCGTGCTGGCGGCTGCCGTAGGCATGGCCTGGGAATCTGCGCAGGTCGAACGTCAGGCGCGTACGGCGCGCGCGGTCAAGGATTTCGCACTCGACATTTTCAAGAAAGCCAACCCGAACGTGGCGCGAGGCAAGGCGCTCACGCTGCGCGACGCGGTCGATGAAGGTGTGCAGCGTGCGGACAAGATCCCGGACGAGCAGGCGCTGGTCAAGGCGGAAATCCTCAATACGCTCGGCACGGTGTACTACCAGCTCGGTGTGCACAAGCAGGCCTATGCGCTGCACCGGCGTGCGTTCGACCTGGTGCAAGCGCGCCCTGAAGACGCGGTGCTGGCTTCGGATGCGGAGCGTTTTGCCGCGGTCGAAGCCGGCACGATGGGTGATCTGACTCAGGCGCAGCAGTTCGCCGACGATGCCGTGCAGCGCCTGCGCGCGGCACATGCATCGCGTCTGGCGCTGGCGCGTGCGTTGTCGACGGCTGGCTGGGTGGCGAGCAAACGCGAAGACCTGCAGCGCCTGCGTCAGACCAGCGACGAGGCTCTCGCGCTCGCGCAGCAGCCGCCACCCGACGACGAGGTTACGTATCTCGCGATGGAGCAGAAAGCGACCTTGTCGCGCAAGCAGCACGATCTGCCCCAGGCGATCGCGTACTACAAGAAGGCGCTCGAGCTGACCACACGCGTGGAAGGCGTCGGCGACCAGCAGGGCATTACCTACCGCCAGCAGATCGGCGTGGCGTACGGTCTGATGGGTCGCTACGCCGAAGCTAAGCCCTACCTGCAGGAAGCGTTCGACATGGCCAAACGCGAGTTCGGCGAGAACGGCGCGCGCGCGCTGCGCATCGGCGAGATTCTCGGCGTGGACGAGTTTGAAAGTGGCGACGTTCTCGGCGCCGAGGCGCATTTCGCCCAGCTTATCGCGCTGGGCCAGTCGCACGTGCCGTTGGACGAAGCCGTGTTGTCCGAATTGCGCCTGAATTATGCCGAGACGCTGGTCAGCCTGGGTCGCTACGAACTGGCCGAGCCGTTGCTGGTGCACGTGCGCGACTACCTTGCTGCGCACGACGGCATCGATCCGGCCGAGCGCAGCGAAACCGTGTCGACGCTGGGCGAGCTGCATCGCCTGACCGACCGCCTCGAGCTGGCCGAGCGCGAACAGCGAGAAGCACTCGCAATTTTGGCGGCAGCGAAGATGGACTACAGTGCGCCGATCAACGCGCGGCTGTGCCGGGTTCTGCTCGACCGCAGGCAGCGCGACGCGGCGCTGGAGGCTGGCCAGGAAGCCGCAGCCAATGCAACCAAGATCGCCGGCGAACGCGCGCACGACACGGCGCTGGCGCACTATGCCTATGGCCTGGCGCTGGCGGCCGTTGGACGCGAGGACGAGGCCGAGCAAGCGTTGCGTGCAGCGCTGCATTCGTACGTGTTGCTCCTGCCGCCGGACGGCCTGCATGTGAGCTCGGCCGAGGTGCGCCTGTCACTCGCCGATCTGCTGGCGCCACACCCGGAGCAGCACGCCGAAGCCGAGCGCCTGATCGAGCAAGCCGTGCAGGTGCGCAGCGCAGTGTTCGGGCCCGACGACGCTCGCACTCGCGAAGCGCGCGCGCACGGCAGACCGGCAGCCGCCGCGAACTGAACCGCGATCCGTGGGGCATGTCATCGTCGGTCATTGCTCGACACCTGCAGAAGGCGAACTGAATGGATAGCAGGCTGCTGGCGCATCGACTGCGCCGTGCACTTACATCCATTCCAGTGCAAATGTTGCGTCAATTGAGGAACGCGGTGCGAGGCGCGTCGGCTCCAGACTGAACGCGTCGGGCGGGCCACTCTGCGGCTCGATGCAGGTTGCGTGCGCGGTTTCATCGTAGACGACCCAGTGGCGGCAGCTGGAAACAAGGCGCACACGCTGGCTCATTCGCTCTATGAAGATCGGCTTGTCGTTGAGAAAACAGTCGTCCCAGGGTCCGGGCGGCGGTTGCGCAATCGAGCGAATCGCGATGCCTTCCGCATCGCGCGGATAGAATCGGCTTGGCGTGAACTCGATCAGGTCGGGCTTGCGGAACCACGGATGCCAACCGACGACGGCAGGCATAGCGCGATCGCCGGCGGTAACGGACAACCGCATGCGCACTGCATTCCTCTCGACTTCGATGCGCTGCGTTGCCGTCCCGCCGAACGGCCAGCGCTCGTCTTCGGGCAGTTGCAGTGAAAGGTGAGCACGGCTCGGCGAGTGCTCTTCCACGCGCCACGGCAGTGCAAAGCCGACGCCATGAATCGCATGCTCGCCGAGATTCAGCGGCAGTTGCCAGGTCCGGCCTTCGAACTCGAATCGGCCGCGGCGGATCCGGCCGGCCCACGGCAGCATCGGGTAGCAACCCCAGGCGATCATCGCCGCATGCGGTTCGTCGTAACCGATCAGCCACTCGACATCGTCATGGACGATCTGCGCGATGCGTCCGCCAGCGGCCGGCGCGATGTTCACGGCAAGCGGCCCGCACGCAAGGTGGATCAATGCGCCGGGAGCCAGCGGACTCAGCGCACCATCGGCCGGAGCCGCCGGACTCGACTCAGGCCCCATAGGGATGGATGGTCCGGATCCGCCCGGTGTCGTCGTGGTGCAGCGGCGTCACCTTGACCGAGCGCAGGTGGCTTTCGCCGCCGGAGAGGATCGCGTCGTGATAGAACAGGTACCACCTGCCGCCGAACTCGCAGATCGAATGGTGCGTGGTCCAGCCGACGACGGGTGTCAGCAACTGCCCTTGATAGGTGAATGGACCGTACGGGTTGTCACCGATCGCATAACACAGAAGGTGAGTGTTGCCCGTGGAATAGGACAGGTAGTAGCGGCCGCGGTACTTGTGCATCCACGGCCCTTCGAAATAGCGGCGCTCATGGTCGCCCGCGAGCAATGGCTGGCCTGCTGCGTCGACGATGCTGATCTCGCGCGGGGACTCGTCGAACTGTTTCATGTCGTCGCGCAGGCGCGCAACGCGCGGCCCGAGCGCCGGTTCGTCTGCAGCCGGCTCTTCGTTCGCGGCGGAGTAGACGTTGTCACGATACTTTTGCAGCTGCCCGCCCCAGATCCCGCCGAAGACCATGTAGAACTCGCCGTCGTCGTCGGACAGCACGGCCGGATCGATCGAGTAGCTGCCCGTGATCGGTTGCGCCTCGGGGACAAACGGACCTTCGGGGCGCTCGCCGATGGCCACGCCGATCTGGAAAATGCCGTCGGCACGTTTGGCCGGAAAATACAGGTAGTACGTGCCGTCCCTGCAGGCGGCATCCGGCGCCCACATCTGCTTCGCGGCCCACGGCACGTCCCGCACGTGCAGTGCGAGGCCGCAGTCGACCGCCCCGCCGTCGGGCGTATCCATGCGCAGTACGTGATAGTCCTCCATCGCGTACTGATCACCCAGATCGTTGTGCGCGATGCCGGCATCGATGTCGTGCGACGGATAGATGTAGACCTTGCCCTCGAACACGTGCGCCGACGGGTCGGCTGTATAGATGTGCGCGACCAGCGGCTGCGATATTGCCCGCGCCGCCAGCACTTCGAGATTGTCGCGATCGTTGTCGGCCATCTCGATCCGTCCTCAGGCGAAGTTGGTGCTCATGCGGGCGTAGCCGCACCGGCGCGGCGCGCGCCGAGGTCCCGCTCGATGCGCGTCTCCATCGACTTGTCGAGCTCGTAAACAAACAGCAGCGCCACGCCGAGCAGGAACGGGATCGAGCAGTACACGCTGATCGCCAGCTTGATGCCGTGCACGACGTCCGGCGGCTGCGCCGGCAACGCGGCGTCGTAGCCGTACGCCGCCAGGATCGCCGCGACCAGCGCGCCACCAATCGACAGCCCGAACTTCAGTCCGCACAGCATTGCCGAGAAGACGATCGCGGTGGCGCGGCGATGGTTCTTCCATTCCGAGTAGTCGGCGACGTCGGCGGTCATCGCCCAGAGCAGCGGAATCGTGATGCCGTAGAAGAAACCGTGCAGGATGTACGACACGACCACCAGGCCGATCGAGTGCGGCGAATAGAACCAGAACGCCAGCAGGCACAGCGTCGAGACGAACAGCGCGCCGCCGAACACGTCGCGCTTGCCGAAGCGATCGGCCAGCGGCTTGGAAAAACCGATGCCGACGATCATGAAGGCGATTCCGCCGGCGTTGAACAGGCTGAACGCCGATGTCGGCGCATCTTTCGGCCACTGGAATTCGGTCAGGCCGGCGCCGACAAGCGCGTGGTTCAGGCCGGCGATGAAGCCATTGAATCCGACACCGTCGAGAAACTGCGCGAGCTGCGCCGCGTCGAGGTAGTACTTGAAATAATAAACGTACATCCCTCCTTTCAGCGCGAGATTGACGAACACGAGAATCGTGAGCGCGAGCATGACCAGCCAGGGCCGGTTCTTGACGAGGTCGGCCAGATCCTGGCGAACGCTCGACTTCTGTTCCGGCGCCGGCACGATGCGTTCTTTCGTCGTGAAGAACGTGATCAGGAAGAACAGCGAGCCGACCATCGCGAACAGCGCCATCGTGCGCTCGAAGCCGCGCGCCTTGTCGCCGCTGCCGAGGATCAGGACGAGCGGAAGCAGCAGCACCTGGATGATGAACTGCGCGATCATCACAGCGACGAAACGGTACGAAGAGAGGCTGTTGCGCTCGGCCATGCTGCCGGTCAGCACGCCGCTCAGCGCGGAGTACGGCAGGTTGTTGGCCACGTAGACCAACACCAGCAGCGTGTAGGTCACGAGCGCATAGACGATCTTGCCGTACGCGCCGAGATCCGGCGTACTGAATGCGAGCAGCGACAGCGCACCGAACGGAATCGCGGTCCAGAGAATCCACGGCCGGAATTTGCCCCAGCGCGTGCGTGTGCGGTCGGCGACCAGGCCCATGACCGGCGTGAACACGAACGCGCCGAGCAGGCCGACGATGAAAATCAGCGTGGCCGCTGCGCTCGGCGGAATGCGGTACACATCGGTGTAGAAGAACGCGAGAAACGTGACCAGGGTCTGGAAGATCAGGTTGGCAGCGAGATCGCCGAGGGCGAAACCGATTTTTTCCCTGACCGGGAGGGCTTGTGTCGCGCTGTTCATCCGCTAAAGACTCGCTGCAGGAAGCATGGACATTATCGGCGATGTGCGAACCCTGCGGCGCGAAAATAAAAATCGCGGCCCGCCGGTACTTGTCGTACCGAACGGGCCGCGTGGCGCTGGAGCCTTCTTCTACCGCACTACCGTCAGAACGAACCGCGAATGCCGAGCATGTACGTGCGACCCGGATCGTAGAAGTCGTTCGTCGCGTTCGGCCAGAAGAAGACCGAGCGCAGCTTCTGGTCGGTGATGTTGATCGCGTTGAACGTGATCTGCGGGTGCGACGGCCACGACTCGATCGTGTAGCTCGCCGACAGGTCGAGCTGGCCGCGCGAATCGCCGTTGAGCGTCGCGTACGGAATGCCGTTCTGGTTGGCGCCGGCGGTCTGGTATCCGCCGTTCCAGGTATACGACAGGCGCACCGAGGCCGGCCCGCGCTCCCAGTACACCGTGCCGTTCCACAGCTTCGGCGCGATGCCGTAGAGGTTCTGGGCGACCTTCGTCACGTTCGGACCGCTGCCGACGACCGACGTGTCGATGTGCGTGTAGTTCAGCAGGTAACCGAAGCCATCGAGCCAGCGGTCGAGCGGCTGCACCCAGGTCACCTCGTAGCCGCGCAGGTTGACGTTGTTCGACGCATTGACCTGCTGTGAGACGTTGACCGTCGCGGAATCCGGGCCGCCGCGCTGGTTGAGCGCAAGCTGCTGGGTCGGGTTCAGGCTGTCGTACGGGATGCCGAGCGCCGTGAACGGAATCGTGTTCACGCCCTGATAGGTGTAGCCGCTGATGCGCTTGTTGAAAAGGCTCAGAGCGACATAGCCAGCGCCGCCGGTGTACCACTCGCCGCCGAGGTCGACGTTGTTGGACATGTACGGTGCAAGGAGCGGGTTGCCCTGCGAAGCGTTTTGCGCCGACGGATCGCTGAAGTTGGTGTTCGGCAGCATGCTGCTCGGATTCGGCCGCGTAATCGTGCGCGAACCCGAAAAGCGCAGCATGATCTCGTCGGTCACGCTCCACGCCGTGTTGAACGACGGCAGATACTTGTGATACGTCTGCGAGAGCGTGAGGAACTGGGTCACGCCGGCGACTGTCACCGGACCGTCCGTCTCCTGGTCTGTATGCACGTAGCGCACACCGCCGTTCACGCGCAGCGGACGCCCGCCGAGCGACCATTCGTCGTTGCCCTCGATGAACAGGCCGCCGTTTTTCTCGTTGAAGCCACCCGTGGTCGCACCGGTATTGGCGGAACCCGAGACCGGCGCGCTGTCGAGCAACGTCTGGTAATTGCTGTCGTTCTTGAAGCGGTCGAAGTCGGCCGTGATGTAGCCGAAGGGCCCGGGCAACAGGTAAGAGGACAAGGCTGACTGCGGAATCGCAGACCCGGGACCGCCGGTGCATGGCGGGTTCGGCGTGACGACGGCTACGCCGCCACCACAGACGACGTTCTGCCACTGCTGACTGTTGTCGTAACCGGTGATGTCGCGCTTGTCTTCGTCGTAGGCGGCGCCGAACGTCAGGTTCCTCTTCGCATCGCCCCAAACCAGGTCGGCGTGCGCTCCCTTGTTTTCGGTGACGCGCCGTTCGGCGTTGATGTTGACGCGGCCCCCGGCCCAGGTCCAGCCGGCGTTCGGATCGTTGAGATTGAGGCCGCCGGTGGTCCAGGTCGGGAAATCGCCACCGGTGTTGGTGTAGTTGACCGTCGTGAACGGCGAGTTGACCAGAATGGTCGGCGACTCGCGGTACATCCAGCTGCGGCCGTAGTCGACCTGCGCGTTGAGTTTGAGGTTGTCGCTGAAAATGAAGTCGCCGCCCGGATTGACGTTCCAGTACTTGACGTCCTCCTTGTACGGACGCGCTTCGAGGAAGAACTGCGCGTTCGTGAACGTCGCCTGGGTCACTACGTTGTTCGCGTCGACCTGCATGTCGAGCGGAATCATGCTGCCGTTGCGACCGACGAGGTTCATGTCGATGCGGTCGTTGGTGCGATGCGCCTTGGAATAGATCGTATCGATGTAGAAGTGCGCTCTGTCGCTGGGCTGGAACTCGAACGACGCGAGAAACGAGTCGCGGTCGCGGTCACCGGACATGTTCACCGGCCGGCCGAGGCGCGGAATCAGCGCTTCGCTGATCTGGTTCGTCGTCAGGCCCGGGTTGTGCGACAGCAGGAAGTTGTTGTCGATAGCAGCGCCCGGCGTGAGGCCGGCGCCGGTCACGGCCGAATTGTTGGGAACGACGTCCGGGATGCGCCAGTTGCCGCCGCCGTTGACGTTGCAAGCGGCAGGCTGATTGGTCGACGGCGTACCCGCGGGCGGCGTTAGTCCGCACTGGGCATAGGTCAGGCCCGGGTTGGTCCAGCCGACCGATTCCCAGCCGTGCACGCCGATCGTGCCGCGATCGATGGAGATGCCGCCCAGTACGCCGAACGTGCTGGCGTCGTTGGTCCAGCTGCCGATCAGCGAGCCGCGCGGGTTGTAGTCCTTGCTGATCTGGTTGTAGCCCTCCTGGAACGAGTAGGTCACGTGCGAGCCGGGGTTGTCGAACGGCCGCGCGCTGCGCATGTCGACCGTTCCGGCGATGCCGCCTTCCAGGGTCGTCGCCTTGGGCGTCTTCTCCACGGTCAGCCGGCTGAAGAACTCGGTCGGGAACAGGTTGAGGTCGACCTCGCGGTTCTGGTTCTGATTGTTCAGGCCGATCGACGCCGTCGTGATCGGCGTGCCGTTTATCGTCGTCAGCGTGAAGCTGTTGCCGAGGCCGCGGATCGAGACGTTGAGGCCTTCGCCGTTGACGTCGCGGTTCAGCTGCACGCCCGGCACGCGATTCAGCGACTCGGCGATGTTGAGGTCGGGAAACTTGCCGATATCCTCGGCGAACACGGTGTCGATCGTATTGACCGCGGCGCGCTTGGCCTCGGTCGACTCCTGGATACTGTGTCGATAGCCGATGACCTTGACTTCGGACATTTCCTGCGATTCGTTGCTGCTCGGCGGGTCGGCCGGCTCCGGCGCCGGTCCCGTTGTGGCCGGTTGCGACTGTGCGTCCGGCTGTTCGTACACCTTAGCCTGCGCGTCCGGCTGGTCCAGCACCTGCGCGAGCGCGGAGCCACTCGTCACGCCAAGCAGTGCCAGCCCCAGCGCGCGCGACAGCGTATTCCTTGGTAGATGGATGTGCATTCGGGGTCCCCTCCCATTTTTGGTGGATCGGCTGCCGGCGACAGCTTTCGCCGTTGCAGCGGAAAGCGACAAAAGACACGCAACGGTTCGTCGTGATGGTAGCGCTACCATTTTGGACTCGCACGCTGCGGAGCAACATGAGCAAGATGCGAAGGAAACGGGCGCTGGGGCTGTGTTTCGCTGCGGCACCGCAAAGATTCGAGCCGATCGCGCATGCCTTCCCCGCGCCCATCCGCCTAAGATTATGATAGCGCTACCACATTCGGGCCGGATCGCATGCGGCTTCTTGCGTCAGAATTAACCTGCAATCGCACCTCGTGCCGACAGGGGCGACCGCGTCAGCTGCGAAGCGGTCGGCTCGTTCGCATGGCCGCGGCAAGGCGATGGAAGCACGCGATGATTACGGCATGAGCGAGCCTTGTGTCGCCTCAGTTTCGACAGTGCCGTGGTACCGCGGCAGCGTCCGCTGGCGCGTGTGCGCCATGCTGCTCGCTGCGACGACAATCAACTATATCGACCGCCAGGTGCTCGGAGTGCTTGCGCCGTTCCTGCAGGAACAGATTGGCTGGAACGAAATCGAATACGGCTACATCGTCACCGCATTCCAGGCCGCCTATGCAATCGGCCTGCTCTGCGCCGGTGCCATCATCGATCGCTTCGGTACGCGCATCGGCTATGCGATCTCGATCGGTGTGTGGAGCCTTGCTGCGATGAGCCATGCGCTGGCAACCGGCGTGGTCAGCTTTGCGGCGGCGCGATTCGCGCTCGGCCTGGGTGAGGCAGGCAATTTTCCGTCGGCAATCAAAACCGTCGCCGAATGGTTTCCGCGCCGCGAGCGTGCACTTGCAACCGGTATCTTCAATTCCGGCTCGAACATTGGCGCGATCGTCGCGCCGTTGCTCGTGCCGGTCGTCGCAACACTCTGGGGCTGGCAGGCGGCTTTCCTGTGCACCGGTCTGCTCAGCGCGATGTGGCTGGTTGCCTGGTTGCTCACGTATCGCTCGCCGGAACAGCACTCTGGATTGTCGGCCGCAGAACTGGCGTATATCCGCAGCGATGCAGCGGAGCCGCCAACGCGGCTGCCATGGATGCAGATCCTGCGCTACCGGCAGGCATGGGCGTTCATCGCGGCAAAATTCATGACCGACCCGATCTGGTGGTTTTTTCTGTTCTGGCTGCCGAAATTCCTGCACGCGGAATACGGACTGACCCTGCTCGGACTCGGCGCACCGCTGATCGCGATTTTCGTCTGCGCCGACGTCGGCAGCATCGCCGGCGGCTGGCTTGCAGGCCGGCTGATCCGGCACGGCTGGAGCGTGAATCGCGCACGCAAGAGCGCCATGGCAGCCTGTGCGCTCGCGGTCGTACCGATCGTATTCGCCGCGGGCGCCGACAACTTGTGGCTCGCCGTCGCACTAATCGGACTTGCCACCGCCGGGCACCAGGGCTGGTCGGCGAACGTTTTCACACTGGCCTCCGACCTGTTCCCGCGCGCCGCCGTGGCTTCCGTGGTCGGTGTCGGCGGATTTGCCGGTGCCGTCGGCGGCATGCTGATCGCGAACTTCATCGGATTCCTGTTGCAGGCGACCGGCAGCTACGTGCCCGTCTTCATGGTCGCCGGATCGGCGTACTTGCTGGCACTTGCCGTCGTGCACACGCTGACGCCACGACTGAAACCCGCACAACTTTCGAGCACACCTCAATGAAAAGTAACCGCCAATTCACCACGGACTCGAAAGAACGACCTGTGGATCTTGCTCGGCGCCTGCCTTTCTTCGTGTTCTTTGTGGTTCTATCTTTCAGTCTCGCTTCCATGGCCGGCGCAGCGCCCCTCGCCGCCGGGCAGCAAAAGTTTCTCGGCTGCGCCTACAGCGCCCCACAGGCGCGCGATTTCGTGTCGTACTGGAACGAGGTCACGCCGGAAAACGCCGGCAAATGGGCCAGCGTCGAAGCCGTGCGCGGGAAGATGGAATGGACTGCGCTCGACGAGGCCTACCGCTTCGCCAAGTCGCACGGGTTGGTATTCCACTATCACGTGCTGGTGTGGGGCCAACAGCAGCCGGAGTGGCTCAGGCACCTGTCGCCGGCGCAACAGCGCGTGGCGATCGAACACTGGTTCGATGCCGTGGCGCAACGCTATCCGGACGCCGACTTCGTCGAAGTCGTCAACGAACCGCTGCATCATCCGCCGGAGGGAGACGGCAAGGACGCTGGCAACTACATTGCCGCGCTCGGTGGCAACGGTGCGAGCGGCTGGGATTGGGTGCTCGAGGCATTCCGTTTGGCGCGCGTGCGCTTCCCGCACGCGAAGCTGATGATCAACGACTACAGCATCACCAACACACCGGCCGATGCGCAGCGCTATCGCGAGATCGTCGATCTGTTGCTGCGCGAGAAGCTGCTCGACGCCATCGGCATCCAGGGCCACGCCTTCTCGACGACGCCGGACGTGCCGATCGCAACACATCGCGCGGCGCTCGACCTGCTCGCGGCGAGCGGCCTGCCGATCTACGTCAACGAACTCGAAATCGACGGCCCGAGCGACGCGCGACAACTTGAGGACTTCCAGCGTGTGTTCCCGATGTTCTGGGAACATCCGGCCGTGCAAGGCGTGACGCTATGGGGTTTCCGCCCAGGCTTGTGGCGCGACAAACAGCGCGCCGATCTCGTGCGCAAGGACGGCAGCGAGCGCCCGGCACTGATGTGGCTGCGCGGCTATGTGCGCGGGATAACCGGACCGTAGGGAGCAAGTCTTGGAACAGTCTCGCTGCTGCACACATTCGAAGTACCCGGTGACCCGCGCGCGTTTCGCCGTCGCGACATTGCTGCTGGCCTACGCATCCCTGTGCGCCGCGACCGACTGTGCGCAACCCGCCACCGTCTGCGATCACGCCGTGCACGGCGCCCTGGCGCTGGTTGGCGGCGGCAACCCGGCGGCGATTCTCGCCGACGCTGCGGACTTCCCCGGTGTGCTGCGCGCCGCACGCGATCTGCAAGGCGACCTGTCGGCAATCGCCGGCAACAACGCGACGCTTTCGACCGATGGGAAGTCCGCCGCGGCGACAGCAATCATCATCGGCACGCTTGGGCACAGCGCACGCGTCGATCGGATCGTGCGCGAGAAACATGTCGATGTCGGCGACGCGGCCGGTCGTTGGGAAGCGTACCTGTTGCAAGTCGTCGAACATCCCGAACCCGGTGTGGCCCGCGCGCTGCTGATCGCCGGAGCCGACAAGCGCGGCACGATTTTCGGCATCTACGAATTGTCCCGCCGCCTCGGCGTGTCGCCGTGGACCTGGTGGGCCGATGTGCCGATCGCAAAACGCACCGCGCTGCATATCGCGCCCGGACGCTTCGTCGACGCACCGGCCGTGCGCTACCGCGGCATCTTCATCAACGATGAGGATCCCGCGCTCGGCGGCTGGATGAAAGCGACTTACGGTGGGCCCAACCATGCGTTCTACGCGCGCGTGTTCGAACTGATCCTGCGTCTCAAGGGCAACCTGCTGTGGCCGGCGATGTGGGGTCGCGCCTTTGCCGACGACGATGCGCAGAGCCCGGCGCTCGCCGACGAGTACGGCGTCGTCATCGGCACTTCGCACCATGAGCCGATGATGCGCGCGCACGTCGAGTGGCAGCGCTACGGCAAGGGTCCCTGGAACTACGAGCAGAACCGCGACGCGCTGCGTGCGTTCTGGCGCCGCGGCATCGTGCGCATGGACGGGCACGAAAGCATCGTCACGCTCGGCATGCGCGGCGACGGCGACGAGCCGATGACGCAGGGCACCGCGATCGGCCTGCTCGAGCGCATCGTCGCCGACCAGCGCGACATGCTCGCCGAAATTACGGGTCGTCCCGCCGAACACACGCCGCAGGTCTGGGCGCTGTACAAGGAAGTGCAGGATTACTTCGACGCCGGCATGCGCGTGCCTGACGATATCACGCTGCTGTTCTCCGATGACAACTGGGGCAACCTGCGCCGGCTGCCGAAGATCGGCCAAACGCGCGCCGGCGGCTACGGCATCTACTACCACTTCGACTACGTCGGCGGCCCGCGCAACTACAAGTGGATCAACACGAATCAGATCGAGCGCGTGTGGGAGCAGATGCAGCTCGCGCACGCGTACGGCGCCGACCGCCTCTGGGTCGTCAATGTCGGCGACATCAAGCCGATGGAATTTCCGATTTCGTTCTTCCTCGATCAGGCGTGGAATCCCAGTGCGATGTCCCTCGCTGATCTGCAGGCTTACCCGTCGAGGTGGGCGGCAGAACAGTTCGGCCCTGAGAATGCGACCGAAATTGGCGAGATCCTGACGCGCTACACGCAATACAGCTCGCGGCGCAAGCCGGAGCTCCTTTCGCCAGACACGTACAGCCTGGCGAATTTCGGCGAGGCCGATCGCGTGCTCGGCGAATGGAACACGCTGGTCGAACGAACGCAACGCATCGGCGCGGCATTGCCCGCTGCGTATCGCGATGCGTGGTACGAACTCGTCGCGTACCCGGTGTTCGCGAGCGCGAATCTCAATGCGATGTACGTCGCTGCGGCGCGCAATCGCCTCTACGCCGCGCAAGGCCGCAGCGAAGCGAACGAACAGGCCGCCCAGGTCACGCGTTTATTCGCGCGCGACGCTGAGCTCGCACGTGCCTACGAGCAGGACATCGCCAGCGGCAAATGGACCCACATGATGTCGCAGACGCATATCGGCTACACCGGCTGGCAGCAGCCGGAGAAGAATGTCGCGCCGGAAACAAGGATCGTCGATACACCGACCGCGCCGGCGGCGGACGCAGCGGCCGAAGCCATAAGGCCGCTGACAGCGAGGGCTACGGAAGCGGTCGTGCGAAGCGAGGCGAGACGGAACCTGCGCAAGCCGAACACTGCGCATCGGAAGAGTGCGCAAAGCAGCGATGACAGCGAACGCTTCACGAACCGATGCGGCGCGCTTCGTCGAGAGAGACGGCTTCGTCGCGATCGAGGCCGAACATTACGCGCGGGCTGTCGCAACGAACGGCATCGCTTGGCGCACGATTCCGAATCTCGGACGCACGCTGTCCGGCGTGAAGGCGCTGCCCGACACTGCGCCGTCGCGAGAGCCGGGCAGTAACGGCGCGCGGCTCGAATATCCGATCAACCTTGCCGCGGCTGGCGACGTCGACGTGCGCGTCGTGCTGTCGCCGACACTCGATTTCCTCCATCGCGGCGGATTGCGCTTCGCGGTTTCGATCGGCGACGAACCGCCGCAGATCGTGACGATGAAACTGGATCCGACACCCGGCAGCGCCGATTTCGCCGCGTGGGAACGCGCCGTCAGCGACAACGCCTACGTCGCGGTTTCGCATCATCACATCGCCGCCGCCGGGACGCAGACGTTGAAGCTGTGGCGCGTCGATCCCGGCGTCGTGTTCCAGCGCGTCGAGGTTTGGCGCGGGGCGCCGCGCACGAGTTACCTTGGTCCGCCGGAAAGTTTGCGCCAATGATGCGAGCGCCGCGAAGTTATCCGAGTCGACGAACTTTTGCTCGTCATTCCGGCGAAAGCCGGAATCCAGCACTTTGCGTTCCATCGGATGATTCCGTGGACAGTGTTCAAGAGCTGGATTCCGGCTTTCGCCGGAATGACGGCACATATCATGGACCGTGCTGGCTGCCCTTGGCGCTTCTTGCGTTTGCAACGTCTGCCTGTGCGCCACAGTCGAAATCGCCGGTGACAGCCGAGGCGCGCCAACGCATTTCGATAAACGCCGACTGGCGTTTCCACAAAGGCGACCCTGAAGGTCTCGCCGCAGGCGCGCTCGACTACGACGTCCGTCCGAAAGTCGCGCGCACTGCGGACGGCAAGATCGCCGACGCCAAGCCCGAGGAGACTGCGCAGCTTGCGGAGCAGTCGAAAGCGGTGCTTAAGCCGTGGATCCTGCCAAGCGGCACCGCCCT
Source organism: uncultured Gammaproteobacteria bacterium (assembly GCA_963738115.1). Classification (GTDB taxonomy): domain Bacteria; phylum Pseudomonadota; class Gammaproteobacteria; order Xanthomonadales; family Rhodanobacteraceae; genus Rudaea. The sequence continues at coordinate 263,693 of CAVTVN010000001.1, forward strand.
TATCGCAGACGCAGCTCGACGGCACACGCGTCCCGCCGGTGATCCCGGCGATGACGTGGCGTTCGTGCAGGCAAACTTCGACGACAACGCCTGGCAGCGAGTCGACCTACCTCACGACTGGGCGATCGCCGGACCGTTCCTCGTCGACGGCCCGTACGGCGGCATGGGTCGCCTGCCGAGTTGGGGAGTCGGCTGGTATCGCAAGAAGCTCGATATTCCGGCGGCCGACCAGAGGCCGTTCGATCTTCCTCGACGTCGACGGTGCGATGGCCTATTCCGCGGTCTGGTTGAACGGCCATGTCGTTGGCGGCTGGCCGTACGGCTACAACTCATGGCGACTCGATCTCACGCCGTATGTTTCGCCCGGCGGGGTGAACCAGTTGGCGATACGTCTCGACAATCCACCGGAGTCGTCGCGCTGGTATCCGGGTGGCGGCTTGTACCGCAATGTCTGGTTGACGAAGACGGATCCCGTGCACGTCGCGCACTGGGGCTCGCACGTAACGACAAGCGTCGCCAATGATAGCGCCACCATCCGCGTCGACCTGTCGATCGACAACGACAGCGCGAACGACGCCGAAATAGACGTCGAGACCGAGGTTCTTGAGCTCGGCGCCAACAACAAACCGATCGATCCACCGGTCGCGCGAATCGCGTCATCGCAAACACCCATCGCGGCGAAATCGCAAGCCACGGTCACCGGCAGCGCGAGCATCGCGCATCCGATGTTGTGGGGCCCGCCGCCAACACAACATCCGAACCGCTACGTTGCGATCACAACGCTGTCGCACGGCGGCCGTGTGGTCGACCGTTATGAAACGCCATTTGGCGTCCGCAAGATAAGTTTCGATGCGAACCAGGGCCTCGTCGTCAACGGCGAACACATCGCGATTCATGGCGTCGGCGACCATGCCGACCTCGGCGCGCTCGGCGCCGCGTTCAACACGCGCGCGGCACAGCGCCAGCTGGAAATCCTGCAGGCGATGGGCGCGAACGCCGTGCGCTTTGCCCACAACCCGCCCGCGCCGGAATTGCTCGAGCTCACCGACCGCATGGGCTTTCTCGTCATCGATGAAGTCTTCGACGCCTGGGAGCGCGGCAAGACGCCGCTCGATTTCCACCTGGTCTTTCCGGACTGGCACGAGCCCGACCTGCGCGCGATGCTGCGCCGCGACCGCAATCATCCGTCGATCATACTGTGGAGCATCGGCAACGAAGTCGGCGAGCAGTACACCGGCGACGCCGGCGCTGCGCTGGCCAAACAGCTGATTGCGATCGTGCGCGAGGAGGACGCGACGCGACCGACGATCACGGCGATGAACTGGGCGAAAGCAGACATGCCGTTGCCCGCGGCGATCGACGTGATCGGGCTCAACTACCAGGGCGAAGGCATCCGTCAGGAAGCCGAGTTCGAAGGCACCGAGCGCATTCGCACGCCGCCGTCGTACGACGCCTTCCACGCGAAATTTCCGGACAAGGCGATCCTCAGCACCGAGACCGCTTCGGCGTTCAGCAGCCGCGGCGTCTATCTGTTCCCGGTGACGAAGAAGACCAGCGCGCCGGTGCGCGACGGCAGTGGCGGCGATTCGGCGATGCACCAGGTCAGCGCGTACGAGCTGTACGCGGTCGACTTCGGTTCCTCGGCCGACAAGGTGTTCGCCGCGCTCGACCAGCATCCGTTCGTCGCCGGCGAATTCGTCTGGAGCGGTTTCGACTATCTTGGCGAACCGACACCGTACTACAGCTCGCGCAGTTCGTACTCCGGCATCATCGACCTCGCCGGCTTTCCAAAAGATCGCTACTGGCTCTACCAGTCGCGCTGGCGTCCGGACCTGCCGATGGCGCACATCCTGCCGCATTGGACCTGGCCAGGGCGCGAAGGCCAGGTTACGCCGGTGCACGTTTTCACCTCCGGCGACGAAGCGGAGCTGTTCGTCAACGGTGTCTCGCAAGGACGAGAGAAGAAAGGACCATACGAGTATCGCCTGCGCTGGGACGATGTCGTCTACGCGCCCGGCGAACTGCGCATCGAGACGTACAAGGACGGCAAGCCTTGGGCAACCGCGACCGTGCAAACCGCCGCCGCGCCAGCGCAACTCGAAGCGACAGCGGACCGCAGCGAAATCAGCGCCGACGGCGGCGACTTGTCGTTCATCACGGTTCGCGTGCTCGACGCGCAAGGCCGCTTCGCACCTACCGCGAGCAATCGCATTCGCTTCAGCATCGAGGGACCGGCCGAGATTGTCGCGACCGACAATGGCGATCCGACGAATCTCGAGTCATTCGCAGCGCACGAGCGCGATGCATTTGGCGGCATGTGCCTGGCGATCGTGCGCGGTCTGCGAGGACGTCCGGGCGAGGTCGTTGTGCATGCCGATGCCAGGGGTCTCAACGAAGCGAGCGTAGTGGTCCACACCAGTGCAGGACTCGAATCGCGGCCGCGCGAGTGACACGGCGTCTGGGAACTCACTGCGCGCCATTTTCTTGCTCGTCATCCCGGCGAAAGCCGGGATCCAGCTCTTTGCTCTTCTCGTTGAATGACAAAAGCCAAGGAGCTGGATTCCAGCTTTCGCCGAAATGACGAGCTAAATGCCAAGAGCTGGATCCCGGCTTCCGCCGGGATGACGAGCTAGGGAGGCTCGACGGCGAAGCGACTGGACAGTCGTATGTCCGCACTCGACGCACCGACCTCCACCTCATACGCGCCCGGGTCGACCACATACGTGCGCGACGCGTCGTCGTAGATGCGCAGGTCCTTAGCCGGCGTAATCGCGAACGACACTTCGCGTTCCTCGCCGGCCTGCAGCGCGATGCGCTGGATGCCCCTGAGTTCGCGAATTGCCCGGTCGCGCTTTGGCGTGACTGGCCGCAAGTAGAGCTGCACGACTTCGTCGCCAGCGCGCTGTCCGGCGTTCCTCATGTGCACGGAAACGTGCAGCGGATCGTTCGCACCGACCCGCTCGCGGTCGAGACGCAGATCGGAATAGGCAAACCGCGTATACGACAGCCCGTAGCCGAATGCGTACAGCGGTTTGCCGGCAAAGTAGCGGTAAGTGCGCCCGCGCATCGCGTAGTCGTCGAACGGCGGCAGCTTCTCGTCGGCGCGATAGAACGTGACCGGCAGGCGTCCGCCGGGGTTCGCGTCGCCGAACAGCACGTCGGCGACGGCATCGCCGCCGCGTTGGCCCGGATACCAGGCGAGCAGGATTGCCGGCAGGTTCTTCTGCGCCCAGTCGATCGCGAGCGCCGAACCCGTGGTCAGCACCAGTACGACCGGCTTGCCGGTTGCGCGCAGTGCTTCGAGCAGTTTCTGCTGCGTCTTCGGCAGCCGCAGGTCGGTGCGATCGCCGCCGGCGAAACCCGGATAGCTCACCTCCATTTCCTCGCCTTCGACGTCGCCGGTCAGTCCGCCGACGAAGATCACGGCCTCCGCGCCGCGCGTCGCATCAAGCGCTTCCTGCAGCAGCGGCTTCGCGCCGGGCAGGCGCCAGCCGAGACGGACTTCGGCGTCACGCTCGTCCTCGAAATATTCCAGGCGCAGCTCATGCGGCTTGCCCGCTTCGAGATCGACGAAGGCGCTTTTCGCGCGCAGGCGCGGCGCCGTCGTCCATTCGTCGACAACGAGGCGGCCGTCCAGCCACAGGCGCGCGCCATCGTTCGCAGCGACGCTGAGCTCGTATCGACCGGACGCCGGCGGCAGCAGCTGGCCGGTCCAGCGAATGCAGAAATGGTCGACGTCGAGCGCGCCGCTGACCGGAAGCTCGCCGCGAGCGACGGGATCGTCGGTTGGCGCGCCGCGATCCCAGCGGAACCCGACTTGCGCATCGATACGCGTGAGCACCGGTTCGCCGGCGCAATCGCGTCCGCGGTAGTACTCGCCTTTCAGCCCGTGTTCGCCCGATTCCGCCGAAGGGCGCAGATAGCGAGACTCGATCAGCGCTGCGGCGGCAGGATCGTCGCGCCCTTCGACCAGGTCGGCGCCGCGCGCGTAGCGCACATCGGCCAGCGGCAGCGCCGCACGAATGCCCTGCAGGATCGTCGTCGGCGCGGTCGGCGTTCCGTAGTAGTTGCCGAGCAGCGCCATCGTATCGTTAGCGGTAGGACCGATGACGGCGACGCGGCGCAAACTCTTCGACAGCGGCAGCACACCGTCGTTCTTGAGCAGCACGATCGACTCGCGCGCGGCGCGACGCGCGAGTGCGTCGTGCTCGGGCGACTGGTTGACCGAGTACGGTATCGTCGACCACGGCACGCGTTCGGGCGGATCGAACATGCCCAGGCGCATGCGCGCGAACATTAGGCGGTCGAGTGCGTGATCAATCTCGGTTTCGCTGATCAGTGCCTCGTGCACGGCGTCGGGCAGCGCGGCGTATGTCTTGCCGCAGTTGAGGTTGTCGCCGTTCTTTACGGCAAGCGCCGCTGCCTGCGCCGGCGTCGCAACGATGCCGTGGTGTTTCCAGATGTCCTCGACGGCGTCGCAGTCGGAAACGACGTAGCCGTCGAATCCCCAGTCGCGACGCAGGATGTCCTGCAGCAACCGCGGACTCGCCGATGCCGACTCGCCGTCGACGCGGTTGTACGCGCCCATGACCGCATCGACTTTGGCTTCCTGCACCAACGCCTGGAATGCAGGCAGGTAAGTCTCGTGCAGATCGCGTTCGCTGGGATGCACGTCGAAGCCGTGGCGCGAAGACTCGGGTCCGCTGTGCACGGCGAAGTGCTTGGCCGTCGCATCGAGCTTGCGGTACTTCGGATCATCGCCCTGCAGGCCACGCACGAAATTCGCGCCCATGCGCGAGGTGAGATACGGATCCTCGCCGTAGGTCTCCTGCCCTCGCCCCCAGCGCGGATCGCGGAAGATGTTGATGTTCGGCGACCAGAACGTCAGGCCCGTGTAGCGCCGGTGCAGGCCGAGCTGCTGGAAGCGGTTGTACTTCGCGCGTGCCTCGTCGCTGATGACGGTCGCGATCTCGCTCATCAACGGCGTATCGAAAGTCGCGGCGAGCGCGATCGCCTGCGGGAACACCGTTGCCTCGCCGGCGCGCGCGACGCCGTGCAGCGCTTCGTTCCACCAGTCGTACTCGGGCACGCCGAGGCGCGGAATCGCCGGTGCGGAGTTCTGCATCTGCGCGACTTTTTCTTCGAGCGTCATGCGCGCGACGAGATCGGCAGCGCGTTCGGCGAAGCTGCGGTCGGGGTCGAGATAGAGAGGTTTCGCCGCGACGCCCTGTGCCGCAGCTCCCTCCGCGCGTGCGTACGGGCCGATCGTCGCACCGACGAATCCACCGGCAATGTCGGTGCTGAGCATGCTGCCGTCGTCGTCGCGCTGCAGCCACTGCCAGCCGGCGCCGGCGTTGAATGCAAACGAATACGCGCCGGCGTTCCCGGCAACCTTAAGCTTTACGGTGCCGGCAGCGCGGATCGTACGGGTCGCGATCGTCGCCGCCTTTCCGCCGTTGTCCTTTTCCAGGAACAGTTCGGCTTGACCGCCTTTGCGCCGCACGCCGAGGAAATACCAATGTTTCTCGTTCTGGAACACGGCGAGCCCCCCTGCGACTCCGGGTTGCGCCGGCATCGCCAACGCCGTGCTTGCTTCGAACCCGAGATGCTGCTGGCGGCGAGCCAGGAATGATGGATTGCGCAGCGTGTCGAGCCCTTCGGCAAGTGGATGAATCGCGAGTTTGCCGGGCTGCATTTTCAGGTCCGCCCACGATTGCTTCGGTACACGCACGAACATCCATGCCGGGTCGAGCGTCGGCTTGTCGAATTCGTCGCGCCAAGTGAAGTTGCCGGTCATCGGCGCTTGGCTCGCGTTGTTTGCGGCGAACTTCGGGCCCGGCGCAACCTGCGGTATTGCGCGGCCCGGCGCGAGTATCGTCGGCCAGCCATCGCGCCACTCGACCGGCAGCAGGAATGTCTCGCGTCCGGTGTTGTAGTGCGTGCCGCCGTAGGTGCGACTTGCCAGGAATATCGCCCACCAGCTGCCATCGACCGCCTCGACGAAATCGGCATGACCGGCATTCGTGATCGGATCGGCGCGGTCGGCGGGCAGGTCGCGTTGCGTCAGGATCGGGTTGTGCGCGTACGGATCGTAGGGACCCCAGACATCGTGGCTGCGCAGCACGACCTGCGAGTGATTCGTACTGGTCCCGCCCTCGGCGCAGACGAGGTAGTACCAGCCTTCGCGCTTGTAGATGTGCGGGCCTTCGATCCAGATCGGTTTCTTAGACAGATCGACGCCGCCGTTGATCAAAACCTTGCGCGGTCCAGCCGGCGCACGCGTGGTTAGATCGAAGCGCTGCATCCAGATCGCGCGATGCCCGTCGTACAGGGGATTGCCTTCGGGCGGACCGTTGTTGAGCAGATACGCCTGGCCGTCGTCGTCGAAGAACAGTGATGGATCGATACCGTCGATGTCCTTCAGCCAGACCGGATCGGACCACGGTCCGGCCGGATTCGTCGCGGTGACGAGGAAGTTGCCGCCGGCGTCGACGGCGGTATTGAGTACGTAGAACACGCCGTCGTGGAAAGCGATGCTTGGCGCGAACACGCCGCGCGAAATACCTAGCCCATCGAAGTCGAGCTGTCCCGGCCGATCGATGACGTTGCCGATCTGGCGCCAGTGTACGAGATCGGCGCTCTCGAACACCGGGATGCCGGGAAAGTAAACGAAGCTCGAATTGACGAGATAGAACTTGTCGCCGGCGCGCGTGATCGCCGGGTCGGGGTGGAAACCCGCCAACACCGGGTTGCGGTAGTCGCCCGCTGGCAGTGGCTTTTCGAATACGGCGTCGTGGCCGGTGTATTCGAACCAGTCGAAGGAGACGACGTCCTGTGCGTGCGCTGCACAGGCCAAAAGTAATCCTGCGACTGCAAATGCGCCAAACGAGATGGTTCGAAAGCGAAGCATGGATTCTCACCGCTGCTGTTGTTCTAGTTGCCGTCATTCCCGCGAAAGCGGGAAGCCATTTTTCCTTTTTTTCGCTCCTTGCTGACTTGCCGGATTAAGAGCTGGATTACTCGCCGCATCCGCGGCTCGCCCTGCGGGCCATTCGCTGCGCGAATGTTCGCTTCGGCATCCTGCCTCCGCAGTCCGGCTTTCGCCGGAATGACGAGCTAAAAAGAAGATGCGCAAATGGCGAGCTAAAAAGGGATCTCGCGGCAATGCCGCCTGGGAACATCATCACCAGTCCCACATCGACCCATCCTCCAGCCGCGCAATCGGCAACTGCTTCGGAGCATACGGAAACTTCGCCGCGAGCTTCTCGTCGATCGTCACGCCGTGTCCGGGTGACTCGCCGCAGTGCAGGCGGCCTTCGCGGAACGCGTAGTCGTGCGGGAATACTGCGTTGGTCTGGTTCGAGTGGAACATGTATTCCTGGATGCCGAAGTTCGGCACCCAGGTGTCGAAGTGCAGAGCCGCGCCCATGCACACCGGCGACAGATCTGTGGCGCCGTGGAAGCCCGTGCGCACCTGATGCAACCCCGCGAAGTCGGCGAGCCGGCGGATGTGCGTGATGCCGCCGCCGTGCACGAGCGTCGTGCGGATGTAGTCGATCAGCTGGTTCTCGATCAGGTATTTGCAGTCCCAGATCGAGTTGAACACCTCGCCGACTGCAAGCGGGGTGACCGAGTGCTTGCGGATCAGTTCGAATGAGCGCTGATTCTCGGCCGGCGTCGCGTCCTCGAGCCAGAACAGGCGATACGGCTCCAGCGATTTCGCCAGTCGCGCCGCCTCGATCGGTGTCAGGCGATGATGCACATCGTGCAGCAACTCGACGTTGTTGCCATGATCCTTGCGCAGCTGCTCGAACAGCTGCGGCACGGTTTCGAGATAGCGCGGCGTGTTCCACGATCGTCTCGGCCGGCAATGCGCTCTCGGCCGGTTCGTACGGCTTGCCGCGCGCTCGAGATGCCGTAGGCTTTCTTCACGCCCGGCACGCCGCATTGCGCGCGCACGGCGAGGAAACCTTTTTCCATATACTTGCCGACTTCGTCGCTGGCCTCGGCGATGTCGCGACCGTTCGCGTGCGCGTAGACCAGCGCGCCGTCGCGCGAGCGCCCGCCGAGCAACTGGTACAGCGGCAAGCCTGCCATCTTGCCGAGGATGTCCCACAGCGCGACATCGACCGCGGCGATCGCGGTCATCGTCACCGGTCCGCGCCGCCAGTACGCGCCACGATAGAAGAATTGCCAGATATCCTCGATGCGGCCGGCGTCGCGACCGATCAGGTTCGGCACGAGATGCTCCTGCAGGTACGCGGCGACGGCGAGCTCGCGGCCGTTCAGCGTGGCATCGCCGAGGCCGGTGACACCCGAGCGTGTCTCGATTTTCAGCGTGACGAAATTGCGTCCCGGACAGGTGACGATGACCTTGGCGGCGACGATCTCGCGGTCGCGCGCGGAGCCTGACGCGACGCGCTTGGCGACAGATCGAGCCGGCGATTTTTTCTGCTTGCTCATACTCACCTCTTTGTCTGACCGCCCCTCACCCTGCCCTCTCCCCGCAAGCGGGGAGAGGAAGAGCATGAGGGCCCGCCAGGGGATTCTTTCGTAGCTCCTGCTCGCCTCTCCGAGATTCAGTCTCTTACTCTTCTATTTCTCTCGCACGTTCCTACTTCGTGTTCTTCGTGCCTTCGTGGTGATCTTTTGATCTTGCATCATTTGCCTGAGACGAACGGAATCGGAATCTCGAATGGACCGGCCGGCAGTCCGGCACCGTCGAACAGCGTGACGATCGGGCTGTCGGCCCAGCCGTAGCGTACGCGCGTCGCGGCCGTCGCGTTCGGCGCGTGCAGGATGACTTCTTCGCCGTGGATCTCTGCGCTGGCATAGCGGCACGAACCGGCCTGAGCGCCGCACAGTTCGAAACCGATCGGTCCGTCCGCGCCATACGCCACGAGGCCGTCGGTCACGTCGGCGAACGTCACGGCGACGGTGTCGCCTTCGTGCCGCGAGCGCTTGGGAACGGGACCCGTTACGGGCAACGCGCTTTCACCGTAAATCACGTGCCGCGCCGCGCGCGCGAGGCGGCGGCCGACTTCCTGCTTGTTCGCCGGATGGATGTCGTAGCGATCGCCAATGTCGATCGTTACTGCCAGGCCGCTATGCGTATCTTCACCGACGGCGAGCCGCTGCGCCTCGCGCATTTCTGCCCACTGGCTTTCGCCGGGACGTGTCGGCGCGTGCCCGTAGTTCGCGAGCTGCACGACGAGCAGCGGCAGTTGCGCGCCGAAGTTCGCGCGCAGGTCGTTGCGCAGGCCATGAAGCAGCTTGCGGTAGTTGCCCGGATCGCCGGTGTTCGATTCGCCTTGGGCCCAGACCGCGCCGCGCACGCCATAGCGCCCGACCGGCGCGAGCATGCCGTTGTACAGCGTCGACACGCCGTAGGCCGACGTCCATGGCGCACCCGGCGGCCAGGCTGAACCGCGCGGCTCCGTGCGGTAACGCCAGGCGCCATCGAGCGGCACGCTCGAGCCGTCGGCAAATTTCAGTGCGCGCGTCGCCGCCGGGCCGACGACGCCGCCACCCTTGTACGTGTTCAGCGCGTTGACGACGATCGTGTTCTCGCCTTCGTGCAGCAATCCGCGCGGCAACGTGTAATCGCGCAGGTCGCCGCCGTAGCTGCTGCCGACGAGGCGGCCGTCGACCCAGGTCTCGTCGATCTCGTCGATCGAACCGATCGCGAGGATTGCGCCTTGCGCGGCCTGCGCCGCGCTCAGCATCACGTTCGTGCGATACCAGATCGCGCCGTTGTAGTCGGCGAGTCCGGGCACGCCCCACTGCTGGTAGTCGCCGAGCGCCTTCGGCGCGTCGTGCCATTCGCCGACCGGGCTGCGCGGATTCCACGGTTCGTCGTCCGCGGCGACACCCGGCTGCGCGTGCCACCATGCGGCCCAACGCTCGCCCCAGCGCGCGGCCGCAGCGAGCGGATCGGTTGCGTACAGCGCGACGATATCGAGCGCGGCGTCATAGCCGCCGATCGCGCGCAGCGCCGGAGCGCTCATCCACGCTTCGATGCGTGCGCCGCCCCAGGCGTCGTTGATCAATCCCATCGGCACGGCGACGGTCTTCTGCAACTCACGCGCGAAGTAGAAGCATGCGGCGGAAAATTCCGGGATGTTTTCCGGCGTCGTCGTCAGCCATGGCGCCGGCTGGACGAACGTATCGAGCGGCACCGGACTCGTCGCATCGCGCACGCTCAGCATGCGGATCCTGTCGTTGTGCGCATCGGCCATCTCGGCGCGCGAGTCGAGCGTGCGCTTGACCTGCAGCACCATGTTCGACTGGCCCGAGCACAGCCAGACGTCGCCGACCAGAATGTCGTTTGCAGTCTGCGTCGTGCCGGCGCTGGTCGCCGTCAATGCGAATGGACCACCGGCGTGCATGGCGGGCAATTGCGCTTCCCAGTGTCCGGTCTTGTCGGCGCGACTGCGCACGCTCTTGCCGGCGAAATCGACCTTCACGCTCTCGCCGGGTTTGGCCCGGCCCCAGACGCGGATCGGCTGATCGCGCTGCACGACCGCGTGGTCCTGGAACATCGCGTGCAGCAGCGGCGGATCGCCGGACGCGGCCTGCGCGGCGTTGCCGAACATGGCCATCGCCGCTGCGAGCGCGCTGAGGAAATGGATTGCGTTGCGATGACGGAGTTGCATGATCAGCCGTGTCCCGGCGCGTACGGAAACGACAGCGCCTCGTAGTAGTCGAGCGAATGCGCCGGCGGCGCGAACCCCGCGGGCAATGGCAGGCCGTTGATGCTCTGGAAATAGGCGATGCTGGCGTCGCGCCACCACTGCGCCTCCTTTTCCTGGATCGCGAGGAATGCGGCGACTTGGGCGTAACGGTCCGCGTCGATCTTGCCGTCAAGCCCGCGCCAGGTCTCGCGCATCTGCTTCACCTGGTCGACTCCGCGCGTGTAGCGGTAAACCATTTCGTCCCACAGCGGCCGTCCGGAACTCATGCGGTGGTCCCACGGCACGTGGTGGAACCAAAGCAGGAATTGCTCCGGCACGCGTTTGACGTCGCCGAATTCCTGCGCGAGCGGCGGCGCATACTGCGCGACCGCATTGCTGCCAGTTGGCACTGCGATCGAAGCCGATGCCGTTGCGGTCGGCGCGGTGGTAGTAGACCGGCGTCCAGTCGGCGCGTTTGCCGCTCGCGTCCCACGGCGCCGGACCGTAGTGATGATCGTGTCCCATCAGATGATGCAGGCCGAGCGGCGTCATGTAGTCGACCACAGCCTCGCGCGAACGCATCATCATGTCGACGACCGGCATGACGAAAGCAGCGTCGTTGGAGAAGGTCATGCGCACCCAGTCCTCGGCGATCGCGCGCGACGTTTGCGTAGGATTCCAAGCGAGGCGGCCGAACACGTACCAGTTGGCCTGGTCGAAATGCGAGCCGCTCCAGTTGCGGTCGCTGCCGATGTTGGCGACGCCGGCCATGCCGGTCAGCTTGCTCTTCGAAGCCTTGTCGCGGTACAGCGACCCGTCGATGACCTTCGCGACGGTCGAGCCCTTGCCTTGCGCGAAGGTGTCGGTTGCCAAGACCTCCTCGTACAGCGGCCCGAGATAGGCCAGGTGCGTGGCGAAGCCGAGATACTCCTTCGTGATCTGGAACTCGAGCACCTGCGGCGTCTTCGGCATCGCGCCGAACAACGGATGGAACGGCTCGCGCGGCTGGAAGTCTATCGGGCCGTTCTTGATCTGGACGAGTACGTTGTCGCGGAACTTGCCGTCGAGCGGCACGAACTCGTTGTATGCCTGCTTGGCGCGATCGTCTGGCTTCTCGTTCGCATAAACGAATGCGCGCCACATGACGATGCCGCCGTGCGGCGCGAGCGCATCGGCGAGCATATTGGCGCCGTCGGCGTGCGTGCGGCCGTAGTCCTGCGGACCGGGCTGCCCTTCCGAGTTGGCCTTGACCAGGAAGCCGCCGAAGTCCGGAATGTACTTGTATATTTCGTCGGCTTTCTCGCGCCACCAGCGCTGCACCTGCGGATCGAGTGGGTCGGCAGTCTTCAATCCGCCGATTTCGACCGGCGCGCTGAAGCGCGCACTGAGATAGACGCGGATGCCGTAAGGGCGTAACACCCCAGCCAAGGCCGCGACTTTCTCCAGATACATCGGGGTCAGGATCAGGGCGTTGGCGGCGACGTTGTTGAGCGTCGCGCCATTGATGCCGAGCGAGGCGTTCGCGCGCGCGTAGTCGGTGTAGCGCGGGTCGAGCCAGTCCGGCAGCTTGTGCCAGTCCCAGATCGATGCGCCCGCATAGCCGCGCTCGATGTGACCGTCGAGATTGTCCCAGTGATCGAGCATGCGCAGGTTCAGGCGCGGCGCTTCGCTCAGGTCCAGATGCTCGAGCGACTGGCCGGTCTGCAGCAGGCGCAGGAAATGGAACGCGCCATACAAGACGCCGATGTCATCGTTGCCGACAATCGCGGTCGCGGCATGGCCGTCGACGACGACGCTGCGGATCCGATAACCCTCGCGGCCCAGATCGCCGGTCGGCACGTGCAGACTCGCAACGAGTGGCGAGGCAGCAACCGTGCCGGCGATGATCGCACCGTCCTGTGCGACCGCCTGGGCAAGCGCAATCGGAGCGCCCAGCAGTCCGCCGAGACCGCGCTGGAGTTCCGCCCGGGTCACGGTCTGGGTAGGCGTCGCGGCGCCGGCGATCAGCTGCGAGGCAAAACGCCGTTGCGCTTGCGCGGATGGCGCAGCGAGCGGATGGTAGCGCAACCACAAATCGTAACCGTCTTCTGCCAGAGCCGGCCGTGCCCACAGGCTGCTGCCCAGCAGCGCGATGGCTGACGCGAGGCGGATGAGCAGCGAAGTGGTGCCGATGCGGAACGACATTGCCGCTGGCGCAAGTTTGGCTGCGCACGGTTTCATCCTTCCATCTGTTCCAGTTCCTTGCCGCGCGTCTCGTGCACGTAGCGCAGCACGAAAAACGTCGAGACGGCCGCGGCGATCGTATAGATGCCGTACGCACCGGCCAGACCAATGCCGGCAAGGAGAATCGGGAACGTGACCGTGATGGCGAAGTTCGACGTCCACTGCGCGGCGCCGGCAACGGCAAGCCCGGAACCGCGGATCTGATTCGGAAACATCTCGCCGAGCATGACCCACATCACCGGTCCCCAGGACATGTTGAAGAAGATCACGTAGACATTCGCGGCGACCAGTGCCAGCACGCCCATGCCGGAAGAAAGCGCCAGCTTGCCATGCTCGTCGACGGCGGCACTGGCGAAGGCGACGGTGAGCAGGGCCAGGGCAATCGCCATGCCCACCGAGCCGACCCACAGCAGCGGCTTGCGGCCGACCCGGTCGATCAGTACCACGGTGACCAGGCAGGCGCCGATGCTCAGAGCGCCTGACAGAACGTTGATCAGCAGCGCATCGCTCTCGGAGAAGCCGACGGCCTGCCACAGGACCGCGCCGTAATAGAACACGACGTTGATGCCGACCAGCTGCTGGAAAGTGGCAAGGCCGACGCCGATCCAGACGATCGGACGAATCCGGTTCGTGGTCTTGCTGATCAGATCGGACAATCGCGGACGATGATGGTCCGCGGACAGCGACGCGTCGATTTCGCCCATCTTGCTTCGCGCTTCGACCGCGCCGTAGAGGCGCGTCAGCACGTTGAGCGCGTCCTCGTTGCGCTTCTTTACCACGAGGTAACGCGGACTCTCCGGAATCGGCAACAGCAACAGCAGGAACAGCAATGACGGAAGCGCCTGCATCCAGAACATCCAGCGCCACGCAGCCTCGCCCAGCCACAACGTTCCGGTCGACGCACCGGCCGCCTTCGCCAGCAGGTAGTTGCTCAGGAATGCGCAGAACAGGCCACTGATGATTGCGATCTGCTGCACCGTTGCGAGCCGGCCGCGGTAGCGCGCGGAAGCGACCTCGGCGATGTAAGCCGGCGCCATGACGCTGGCCGCGCCGACGGCGAAACCGCCGAGGACGCGTGCGGCGACAAAGTACCACGAGGTCATCGCCGATCCTGCACCCAGCGCGGACAGCAGAAACAGCACCGCGGAGATGATCAGCACGGTGCGTCGACCCCAGCGATCGCCCAGCCGTCCGGCAAAGAAAGCGCCGATGGCGCAACCGAGCAGCATCGAAGCGACGGCGAATCCGATTCCTGACGCACTCGAACGGAATGTCTGCTGCAATCCCTCGACAGTGCCGTTGATGACACCGCTGTCGAAACCGAACAGAAAGCCGCCGATCGTAGCCACGCAACTGATCAGGATGATCAGGCGCGTGTTTTCCGCGTTGTTCCCGTACAGCGTGTCTTCGACCGTGGCGCTATTCATGCACTGACTTCCCGTTGTTTGCGTTGGACCTGACTATCGCGGTTGTACGGTGAGAGCAGCCCGCAATGCCGAAGTCGAATGGCGGCGGCGTTGACTTCTTGCATCGCGAAAGCCGTGCTCGACGACGTGCACGAGACTTCAGCGCATCAGGTACTGGTTGAGCAGGTTTTCATAGCGCTCCTGCTTGCCGCTGAGCTGGACCGGCTCACCCGACCTGACCGCAACTGCGTGAAGTTCACTCAGCCCAAGCTTGCCCTGCTCGAAATCGCGCCCCACTCCGCTGTCGAAACTCGCGTAGCGTTCAGCACGCCAAGTCTCCCAGGGTGAGTGATTGAGCAGCGCGTGCGCCACCTCGAGGCCGCGCGCAAACGAATCCATGCCGCCTATGTGCGCGATGAAGAGGTCTTCGGCGTCGGTCGACTCGCGGCGCAGCTTCGCATCGAAGTTCAGCCCGCCCGGCTGCAGTCCACCCTGCCGCAGCACGACCAGCATCGCGCCGACCGTGTCGTAGAGGTCGGTCGGGAACTGGTCGGTATCCCAACCGTTCTGCGCGTTGCCGCGATTGGCGTCGATGCTGCCGAGCAGACCGACATCAGAAGCCACCTGCAGGTCGTGCTCGAACGTATGCCCGGACAGGGTCGCGTGATTTGCCTCGATGTTGAGTTTGAAATCCTTTTCCAGACCGTGTCTGTGCAGGAAACCGGAGACCGTGGCCGAGTCGAAATCGTACTGATGCTTCATCGGCTCCATCGGCTTGGGTTCGATCAGGAAGTTGCCCTTGAATCCGATGCTGCGGCCGTAGTCGCGGGCAATCGTCAGGAAGCGCGCGAAGTGATCCAGCTCGCGCTTCATGTTGGTGTTGACGAGCGAAGCGTAGCCCTCGCGGCCTCCCCAGAATACGTAATTCTCGCCGCCGAGCTCCACCGTCGCGTCAAGTGCATTCTTGACCTGCACGGCAGCGCGCGCGACCACGGCGAAGTCGGGATTTGTCGCTGCGCCGTTCATGTAGCGCGGATGGCTGAAGAGGTTTGCCGTTCCCCACAGCAGTTTCATTCCGGTGGCCTTTTGTCGCTCCTTGGCCAAAGCGACCATGTGCCTGAGATTTTTCTCGTATTCGCCGATGTCGTCGGCGTCGGGCGCGAGGTCGATGTCGTGGAAGCAGTAGTGCGGGACACCGAGCTTGGTGAAGAATTCGAACGCCGCATCGACCTTCGCCTCAGCGCGCACCAGCGGTGCCGCGGCTGCATCCCATGAATATCTGCGCGTGCCCGGACCGAACGGATCATGGCCGGCGTTACAGAAGCTGTGCCAGTAGCACACGGCAAAGCGCAGGTGCTGCGCCATGGTCTTGTCGCCGATCTTCCTGCCTGCTTCGTAATGCTTGAACGCCAGTGGATTGTCGGAATCCCGGCCTTCGAAAGGAATCCGGCCGATGCCGGGAAAATACTCTTGGTTGCCGACGAATGGAGTGGTCATGATGGTATCGAGGTTAGTGGTAGGAAGATGAGGAACGCCGATCGGCAGCCGCATGAAGCATCATGGGATGCTCCCGCCGCGCGGGCTCGCGTAGAACAATGTTGCCGCATCGAGGTGACGGAGGAATTGCCGGTAGTGGCCGCGGTAGGCCGCTGCATCGCCCGCATCGGGATGTGCCGAAAGCGCGGAATCAACGCGCACGTGTTCGCGAGCGATGCCGACAATGTCGACGGTGTTGCCATTCGCCCGGCCAAGTGCCCACAGTGCCTGCAGCGCAGCGCCGAACGCGGCGCCTTCGCTCTGCTCCGGGACTTCGACCGGCAGTTCGAACACGTCGGCGACGATCTGCCGCCACGCCGGGCTCTGGCTTCCGCCGCCGGTCAGGCGAATCGCGGCGAACTGCAATCCCGCTGCTTGGAGTGCGTCGAAGCCGTTGCGCAGCGCATAGGTCGCGCCTTCCATCGCCGCGCGGTAAATGTTGCCACGAGTCAGATTCGCGCTATCGATACCGTGGAGTGCGCCGCGAGCGTGCGGCAGATCCGGAGTGCGCTCGCCGTTGAGAAACGGCAGCATCACGAGCCCGCCCGCACCCGGCACAGTGCCGGCCATGACGACGTCTCCGTCGCGGCTGCTGAAATCGAACGCCCGCCCGATACTCTCGGTGGCAACCGTGCAGTTCATCGTGCAGATCAAGGGTAGCCACCCGCCCGTCGACGAACAGAACGCCGCCCAGCCGCCAGCGGCATCGACGATCGGCCGGTCGGCAAACGCGAACAGCGTCCCCGACGTGCCCAGACTCATGCTCAGCACCCCTGGGGTGACGTTGCCGGTTCCGATTGCCGCCATCATGTTGTCGCCGCCGCCGACGCTGACTCGCACCGTGCGCGGCAATCCGAGTTCGTCGGCAACCTTCGGCGCGATCTGGCAGCTCGCGTCCGGCTCCACCAGTGGCGGCAGGTACGGGGCAAGATTGAAATCGGGATCGGTAGCCGCCAGCATTTGCGGCGACCATGTGCGCGTGCGAATGTCGAGCCAGCCGGTGCCGGAAGCGTCGCCGTATTCCATCCAGCGTTCGCCGGTGAACCAGAAATTCACGTAATCGTGGGGCAGCAGGATCGCCCTGAGGCGCGCGTAAACTTCAGGCCGGTGTTTTCGCGTCCACGGCAATTTGGACGCGGTATAGCCGGCGAGGATGGCGTTACCCGCGACTTCGACGCAGCGTCGCGCGCCACCGACCTTGTGCATGATCTCGTCGCACTCGGCCTGCGTGCTGGTGTCGCACCAAAGCTTCGCCGGCGCCAGCACGGCGCCGTCTGCATCGACAGGCACGAACCCGTGCTGCTGTCCGGACACGCCGACGGCCGCCACGCGCGCGCGCTGCGCCGGCTCCAGGGCCGCGAAGCACGCCCGGATCGCGGCTGTCCACCACTCGGCGCGCTGCTCGCGGCTGCCATCGTCGCCCGCGATCAGATCCAACGGCGATCCATGGCTGGCAACGACGCGCCGGGTCTCCGGGTCATAGGCGACGAGCTTGACGCTCTGGGTTCCAACATCGAGTCCGACGAACAGACTCACGAGCTCCTCCTGGCTAAGATGTTAGCGCTACCACTAATTTGGGTAACTCTACCAGCGAACCCGCAAAACACCATGCTGCGCTGCGGAATTAGGGCCGCGACCGCCCTGAATCCGACGCGCTGGCTGGTGTCCGCGCGACGGCCGAACCCGGCGCGAAGCGTCCTTGCTACGTAGGATCTCGGGCCGTTTTCAATCGTTGCTCGCGAAGGTGCCCACAAGCGCGCGGACGCTGGACGCCCAGATGTGAATATCTTCTCGCCTTCAGTTGCCGGCCGATTTGTTTTCCAGCCGCATGACCACCCAGCCGAAACCGTATTTGCGTGCGTCGGTTTCCAGTTCGCCGCGCATCTTCGCGGCTGCGGAATCGTCTGCTTTTCCGAGTACGTTGACGGCGGAGAGGCGGGCATCCAGCGACCATTCCACCCACTGCCGTTCCTGCGCATCGGCAGCCAGTTCGCGCAGGCTCGCAAGCGCCGCATCGCGATTGCCGGTCAGCCCATCGAGTTCCGCCAGGGCGATCCTTACTTCGAACGTCTCGCCGCGCTCTGATATGCCCTTGAGCAGCTCGCGCGTATTCGCGGCTGCTTTTTCGCGCGCGGCAGCGTCGCCCAGCGCCTGTTCGCAAAGCGCGAGCGACGCCTCGGCATCGGCTTCTCCTGTCGAGAGCCCTGCGTGCCTGGACACTTCGAACGCATCCATCAGCCGTGCACGAGCGACTTGCCATTGCTGGTGCGCCATGTCTATCTGCGCCAAGGCCATTTCGCTGTTCACCTGAACCGCAGGGTCGCTCAGGCGCCTAGCCGCGGTAAGCGCGCTGCCGAACCGTGCAACTGCTGCATCGACGTCACCGCGATCGAGCGCTACCTGACCGCATTCGAAAGCGGCAGTGAGTGCCGCGCCGCCATGATCGTTGAGCGCAGCCGCTTCCGTTTCGCTCTTCTCGCACGTTTCCTGCGCTTGCAGCAGATCGCCACGAACCCGCAACACGTCGGCGAGTTGCGCCAACGCGAACACGTGATGGCCATGATCGCCTGCCTGCTCGTCGAGGGCAATCGCCTGACGGTACATGTCGGCGACCTCGTCGCTGGCTGATTCGTCCGATTTCAACGTTGCCAGGCCTGTCAGCGCCCACGCTTGCCCGCGCAGGTCGGCCGTTTCGCGACGCAAGTCGAGGGCATGTCGCAGTGCGGTTTCCGCTCCATCGCGATCACCCGACGTCCACAGCATGCGCGACACATTCGCGTAAATTGCTGCGACGCCACCCAGATCACCGATGCCTTGATAGGTCACCATGGCCCGCTGGTATTCTTCACGCGCCTCCTGCAATCGGTTCGCGTCCAGCAGGCGGTTGGCCAGGTTCTGCCGTGCCTGTGCTTCGCCATGCGGATTGCCGATGCGCTGATAGTCCGCGGCTGCACGGCGCAACAGGGATTCACCGTCGGACCCCGGTCCGGCATCGCTGGTCTCGATGCCGAGTTGCAGTTCGGCCGCGGCAACCAATCCAGCCTGTTCATGTGACTGAGCCAGGACGAGCGCACGCTTGGCGTGGTCGACTACCCCAACCGTATCGTCGCGATCCGCGGCAATTTTCGCCGACGCGAGTTCGACACGTGCATCGTCGTTCGCACCAGGCAATTTACGCAATTCGATCATTGCTGCCTCGGCATCGACCGGCTTGCCTGCAGCCAGCAGTGCATCGATCAGCTGCAGGCGATAGTCCGAGTTCTGCGGCCGCAGTTCGACCAACCTGGCATATGCATCGACCGTCTTCGGCCAATCGAACTGCGCCGCGTGCAACTGAGCGTCGATTTCGGCGCGCTGCTCGTCCGGCAGATTTTCCGCATGCACTGCCGCTTGTTCAGCTGCGGCGAGGGCCTTGGCCTTGTAGCCGAGAGACGACCATGCCCGGGCTAGATACGCATAGGCTGGCG
Source organism: uncultured Gammaproteobacteria bacterium (assembly GCA_963738115.1). Classification (GTDB taxonomy): domain Bacteria; phylum Pseudomonadota; class Gammaproteobacteria; order Xanthomonadales; family Rhodanobacteraceae; genus Rudaea. The sequence goes on from CAVTVN010000001.1 coordinate 282,998, forward strand.
CGTAACCCGGTGCCTGGGCGACCGCATCCAGCAGCTCGTCGCGCGCCCGCGCAGGATCGAACTTGTGCAAGGCGTCGAGCGCATAACCGAGCCGGCGTGCAACTTCAGCGCTGGGCGGTTGCGCATTGGCGGTCAAATGCAGCGATTGCGCTTCGATTCCGGCGATACCGAGTTTGCCGCGCAGCTGCGTCCCGGCATCGGCAACGAGTTTCGGCAGCTCCGCGAGTGCGCCGTTGCGCGCAAAGTTCGCGTGGACTGTTTCGTCCCTGGTGCTTTGCAGCCACAGGTCGAGCCGCAACTGCGGGGTATCCGCGCTGCCTGAGACCAGATAGCCGCCGCTGAGCACGAAACTGGCGTTGAGGCGTTTGCGCAGCGTCGCCAGGCTTTGCGGCGCATACCCTCCGGCTGTCGGCGCGGCGAGGCCAACGCGAGCCGTCCGCACGAGTTCATCCGCGACGACTTGCAGCCTGCCATCGACACCGACTTCGGTCGCCAGCATCTCCTCCAACGCCGGCCCGAGCCATGCGTCTTTCGGGTTTTGTGACAGATTGGAAAACTCCACAATCGCAATCGCATCACCAGCCGAACTCTGCGGCGACTCGGCCGTCTCCATGGTGCGACGCGGGATCAGGAAAATCAGGAGCAAGGTCGCTACTGCCGCTCCGACGATCACAACGCGGATGTCACCGCGCAACCGCCAGCGCGGCGCGACAGGCAGGCTTGCGCTATCGAGGCCGCGAGCATCGACAGGCGTGACCGCGGGTGCCTGCATGGGCACAACCGCCTCATCGCGGTCGCTCGCTTGCGGCGAGTGCGAAAGCAGCGCCGCAGCGTGCGCATCGGTGTGAATCTGCACACATCGTACGGGCGCGACAAAACGATAACCGACCTTCGCCACGGTCTCGATGTACTTCGCCTCGTGCTCGCGGTCGCCGAGCGCCTTGCGGATCAGCCAGATGTGCTTGGTCAGGTTTGATTCGTCGACGAAACCGCGCGGCCACAGCGCAGTCATCAATTCGTCCTTGCTGACCGCGCGTCCCGCGCGCTCGACCAGCAGGACCAGCGTATCGAACACCTTCGGGGTCAAAGTGACCGGATGCCCGTGCGCGAGCAGCCGTCGCTCTTGCGGATCGAGCTCGCAATCGACAAAGCGGTACACCGGCTTTTCGAGCGCAGACAAGGATTTGGCCACTGCAGGAAATCTGCCAGAAAAATACCAGAAAAACGAAGAGGACGATGAACAGGCCGCTCGGCACTATGCGCGGCGACCGGCAGCGGCCGAATTTGTCGCTGCGGGCAGCAGACGAGCCCTACCCGCTCGTCGACGGGAGCCGAGCCATGCGTCACCAGGTTTCGATTTCAGCACGATTTCTCTTCTGCGCTCTCTGCGCCAGCAGCGCCTGTTCCGTGCGCGCCGCCGATGGCGATCTCGACCCGAGCTTCGGCAACGGTGGCCAGCTCCTGCTCCCGGTCGACCCGTTCAATGAGCCGATCGGCGCAACGCTGGTCGCGAACGACGTCGTCATCCAGCCGGATGGCAAGATCGTGATTGCCGGTTACGCTGCCGCGAGCACGAGCGAATGGGTCATCCTGCGTCTCAATGCAGACGGCTCGTATGACCACACGTTCGGCAGCAGCCAGAACGGTATCGTGTACTACTACCTTTTCGGGCCCGCGGACAATCAGGCATCCAGCGTTGCTTTGCGCCCGAACGGCAAGATCGTCGTCGGCGGCACGATCAACGATTCCAACAACGGGCGTGTCACTGCTGTCGTGATCCAGCTCAACGCAGACGGCAGCACCGACACGACGTGGGGAAACAATGGCGCGGTGTACTTCACGCCGGGCGCCGGGACTTCGACGCGGACGCGCGCGATCGTGCTCGATACGATCGATCCGTATGCGCTTGGCAGCCTATATGCGGTCGGTCAATACACGGACGCATCTGGCCACAACAACTTCTTCTACGGGGGAATTTCCGCGGACGGCTACACCAGCGTATCGAATACGTTTCAGGCCAGCGCCAGTCCCAACGTCAGCGAATCGGCGACCAGCGTCGCCGTGCAACCTGTGACCGGCAATATCATCATCGGCGGTTTCGCCGCCTCCGCGATCGGCGAAGTGCATTGTGCGGCAATCAGCACCGTGATCGTAACGAACCCCGCGTTCAAGCAAGCCTATCTTTACACAAGCTGGGGAAGCAGCGGCGCTACCAGCGTGACTTTCAGCATGGCGACGCACAACAACGATTACTGCGACGCGATGACGCTTACTCCCAGCGGGTACCTGATTCTCGGCGGTCATGGTTCCACCGCGAGTGGGGGCAAGAGCTACGATTCCGGCATCACCGCACTGTTCGACAGCAACGGAACTCTGCTCACCACGACGCGCGGCGGATTGACCTATCAGGTCACCTACGCGTTCGCCTACGACGGCAATCCCGGCAACGGCGATTTCAACACGATCAACCGCCTTCTGCTCGACCGCTACGACACCGGGATTCCGGCCTTCATGGCCGTCGGCCATGGTTTCGACAGCATCTTCTTTCCGGGTACCACGGAGGATTTCGGCATCGGCCGCGTAGTGGTCGACGGCTATCTTGGCCTCGTGGCGGATACGAGCTTCGACGGCGGAATGAGCGCCAGCCACGGCTTCACGATGGTCGACTACAGCGCATGCGGGCAGCAGTCGTGCTCGTTCACCAGCAACGATCGCGCGCAGTCCGGCGCATTCGACGCGCAAGGACGCCTGGTCGTGGTCGGCTATGCGGACGATCCGCGCGGCGGCACCGACATCGCGATCGCACGGCTCAAACCATTCGACGGCATCTTCAAGAACGCCTTCGAAACACCTTCGTATTAGTCCCCGATTCTTCCGACAACTTCGATCCGGAGCACGACATGGCTTATTCCAGGATGCTCTCGGCGGCCGCAGCCTGCGTCTGCTGCATGTTTGCCGCCTGCTCGCAACAAGCGCCGGGTGCAGGCGCAAGCAGTGGGCAGGCGACCAGCTCATCCAGCGCCGCGGCGGGCAACGCCTGCCAGCGCAAGTTGATCACTGCAGAAGATGTTGCGGCGCTGTTCACCGTGCCTGTCGCGACCTCCAAGACCATTCCCGGCGATCCGCAGAGCTGCGAATTCAGCACCGCCGGTTTTTCGTCGGTGACGATCAGCGTGCGCCCGGGCCATGGCATGGCAGCTGTCGGCATGTACACATCGGGGAAAATGGGCGAGTTCGAGCAGAGCGTGCCGTTGACAGGTGTCGGTGACGCCGCCGTGCGCAGTTTGCTGCTGAACCGCGTCATTGCGCGCAAAGGCGACCTGCTGTGTGAGATCACCGGCCCGGGCAACGCCCGAGGCGCGGACGATCCCGCGATCCACATTCTCGGTGCGCTATGCAACCGGATCTTCGCAGCGTACTAGAACCGCGCCGGAAACGGCGTTACCCAACCGTTCACCGTATATCAGGAGGCAGACATGAGTGCGCACAAGATTCGATCAGTCATCATATGGACCACGTCGGTCATCTCGACGCTCACCATGGCGGTCGCGGTTGCGGCACCGACGTTCCCAACAGGAAAGTACACTGCTGGCGAAATCTCGATCCAGTTCGACGATCACGGGCACGTCAAGGTGAGCGAAGGCGACCACACACTCGTCGACGGTCGATTCGTGGCGAACGCGGATCAGATCAAGCTCACCGACGAATCGGGTCCGATGGCGTGCCCGAAGGATGAGGCGACCGGTTCCTATCGCTGGAAATACGAGGGCGAAGCCCTGAGTTTCAGCAGCCTCGACGATCGTTGTGACGGTCGTTCCGGCGATTTGTCCGGGCGCATCTGGAAAAAAGAAAAGTGACCGCTGCCGCTGGCCGGTGGTTGCCGGCGGCTACTTGTTCCCCACTGCAGGCGACGGGCCATGTCCGTCCGCCGCAGAATCATATGCACGTTGGCAGGCGCCTACTTCTCGTTGTCCGGAACTGATACGGGTTGCAGGGGCTCGACCGTCACTTTCCCGTACATCGCAGATACGTAGTCGGTAAATTCCTGATCAACTTGGGCAAGGTATTTATCAGTCGGCATGGCTACTCCGTCTTGGCATATCCACTGGAAGAAAGCAGAGTGACCGCGTTCAAGCTGATAGGCGTTCATGACACGCGGCCGCGTTGCTGCCACGCCATACTTACCTTCAAGATTTTGAAAATCACGAATAGACGCTTCCCGTTGGCCGGGCGTTAATTCAGGTTCGAGTTTTTGCAACGCATCGACAGAGGGCGAATGGCCATATTTGGCGGCGATCCGAAGCCACGCGACGCCAAGCGGCACATCAATTGGAATTTTGTCGGTGCCCTTCAAACGCATCATTGCAATTTCGAATTGGGCATCCTTGTTGCCGTAGTATGCCGCATGCTCAAACGCCGCCAATGCGGTCGTGTCATCTTTATCCAAATATCCTCTAGCTTTCGCCTCGAAGAATTTTCCAGGCAGAAAATTGCCTCCTGTCGGATTACGGACTGATCGACATACCTCATTAGGTGACTCTGCCCGATGCCTACTTGCGCCTGCGCCTCTAAAACGCCAATGTGAGGGAGGACAGCTGCCATCCCCAAAAAAATCGGTATGTAATGCTTCATCCCAGGCATGGCCAGTCAAAACTCCAGGTCAAATGGAACTGCAGTCGACTTCGGCCGCAGCAGCGTCGGGGTGGCGACTTCGCAGTGTGAGGAAATGGTCCAGCACGGATTCAGCCATTTTCATCACCAGGCCTAACACCTGAATTGAGCCGCCGCCGACCGGAAGCGGTTGCTCACAAACCAGCCCAACCCCGGCGGTCGGCTTGAATGAATTGTTTGAGGCTAGCCGAAGGCTGGTTTTGTCACTACTAACTAAAGTACGACTGCAATGGCTGTCCGAGCGTAGGCACCAAAAGGCTGCCGTGCAAATGCGTTGCAGTGCTCCTGATGAGCCTGACGGAGTTGAAAGCGCTGTGACAATGCTGCTAGCGAGTAGCCCAGCAAGAAGGCGTAAACCGGGGAAAAACGAGAAAGTATCGCCTAAAGTATCGGTTTGGACGTGCTCGATATTGCAGAATTCGGCAATAACTTATTGAGTTTGTTGGTGGGCCGTGCTGGATTTGAACCAGCGACCAACGGATTAAAAGTCCGCTGCTCTACCAACTGAGCTAACGGCCCGCTTCCATCAAACAATGATCTCACGCGGAGCGTGAGGATCGCTCCCCCTCTCCCTCGAGGGAGAGGGTACGGGGTGAGGGGGTGCTGGGGCAAACGGCGCTTCAACAACTGCCGCACCAGCGCGACGATCACTACCCCTCTCCCGCCTGCGGAGACAGTAAGGGATGAGGGGAATAGTACGCCGGAGACGACCGGCCGCGCAGTTTATTCGTTGACGGCGGTAGCGGCAAGCAAATCGGTGCGGCAGCCCTGGTTTCCGGTCAAAAGTAGCGGGTTGGATCCTTTACGCCCGCATCGGAAAAACCCTGGGCGCGCAGGCGGCACGCGTCGCAGCGGCCACAAGCACGGCCGTCGGCATCGGCCTGATAGCACGATACGGTCGCAGCGAAATCGACGCCGAGACGCACACCTTCACGCACGATGTCGGACTTGCTCAGCCGCATCAGCGGAGCCTGCACGCGCAATCGCCTGCCTTCGACGCCGGCTTTCGTTGCGAGGTTCGCCAACTGCTCGAATGCGGCGATGAACTCGGGCCGGCAGTCCGGGTAGCCGGAGTAGTCGACAGCGTTGACGCCGCAGAAGACGGCAGTCGCGCCGAGCACTTCCGCCCAGCCGAGCGCGATCGAGAGCATGATCGTGTTGCGCGCCGGCACATACGTGACCGGTATGCCGCTGACCGCATGTTCCGGAACGGCAATCGCGTCGGCAGTCAATGCTGAACCGCCGATGCTGCGCAGGTCGACCGTGACGACTTTGTGCTCGGCGGCGCCCAGCGTGCGCGCCACGCGCTCTGCCGCGGCGAGTTCCGACACGTGGCGCTGACCGTAGGCAACGCTGAGCGCGTAGCAGACAAATCCCTGCTCGCGCGCGATGGCAAGCGTCACGGCGGAATCCATGCCGCCGGATACCAGCACGACGGCAGCATCGAATTGGGGAGGTAATCGACACGGTCAAGCCGCCAAGTCGTCACGAAGCATGCGCATGGCGAAAATTTCTGACCCATGCGGCTCGCTGCGATTTGCCCATCGCCATTTGCAATTCGCTCCGCGCCGGCGACTCATCGCCCCGGCTCCGCGCCCCACAGCAGCTTGTGCAGCTGAATCTGCATGCGCACCGGCAGGTGGTCGGCGAGTATCCATTCGGCCAGATCGCGCGGCTCCAGCTTGCCGTGGACTGGCGAAAACAACACGTCGCAATATTGCGCGAGCGAGCGTTCGGCGAGCACGCCGCAGGCCCATTCGTAGTCGGCGCGATCGGCCAGGACGATCTTGATCTGGTCGCGCCGGGTCAAGGCATCGAGATTCGACCACAGGTTGCGCGCCACTTCGCCGGATCCAGGTGCCTTGAGATCGACGACCTTGACGACGCGACGATCGACATCGCTGACATCGATCGCGCCGGACGTCTCCAGTGAAACCTCATAACCGGCGTCGCAAAGCTGCTTTAGCAGGTCCAGACAGCGCTTTTGCGCCAGCGGCTCACCGCCGGTCACGCAAACGTACGGCGTCTTATACTTTGCAACTTCTTCCACAATGTCGGAGATGTCGCGCCAGTCGCCGCCGTGGAAGGCGTATTCGGTATCGCACCAGACACAGCGCAGCGGACATCCGGTCAGGCGCACGAACACCGTGGGCCGGCCGACATCGCGCGCTTCGCCCTGCAGCGAGTGGAAAATCTCGGTGATGCGCAGCCGGTCGTGTGTTGCGGCCGGCTGCTGTTTCGACTCCGCCCTCTGCGTCATGGGCGATATTGCCGGTATCAGCGGCGACCCTCGAGCTTGAGTGCGCGCAGGCGGCCCTGCGCCAGACGTGCGACCGTCGTGTCCGGATATTTCTGCACGACCTGGTTCAGCGTCGCCTCGGCCTGGTCCCATTGCTTCATTTCGTACTGGCAATAGCCGACCTTGAGCAAGGCGTCGGGCGCCTTCTGGCTGTTGGGAAACTGCGCGAGCAGTTTCTGGAACGTGTCCAGGGAGATCGGATAGTTCTGCGTCACGTAATACGATTCGCCGAGCCAGTAGTACGCATTCGGCGTCAGTTCGCTGTTCGGGTACTGGCCGATGAATCCCTGAAAACGCCGCGCCGACTCGGCATAACGTCCATCCTTCAGTGCGTTGAATGCCTGATCGTATTCGCCCTTCTCGTCGGCGGCGCCTGCCGGAGCGGCTTGCAGAGGCGTGTCGGATGGCGGAGGCGCAGCGCCTTGCGGCGGCGGTGCCTCGTTGCGGGGAGGGGGCACATCCGCGCGGGCCGCTGGCGGAGGCGATCCGTTGGCCAGAGGAATGTCTTGAAGCTGTCCGCCGTTCGCGGCGCCCGGCGCCGCAGCCGGCGGAGCCGCCGAACCGCCGCGCCCTTCGAGCCGCGCAAGCCGCGAGTCGAGGTCGATGTACTGTTCCTTGCTGCGCGACTTGGCTTCGTCGAGCTGGTGGCGCAATTCCTCGACCTGCCCCTGCAGCGTCTGCACCTGGGCCTGCAGCGCGTTGATCTGGTTGACCAGATCGATGTTTCCGGACGCACCGTTGTGCCCCTGGGCGTCCTGCTCGAGCTTGGCGACGCGTTCGGCCAGGCTCAGGCGCTGCGCGTGCGCTGGCGGACAAAAAACAGCGGCGGCCAACAGGGCCGCCGCACAGATGGAACGAAATAGGGTTTGCATCAACGCACCTCGACGAAAGTCTCTGAATAAGGGCCCGGCTGCCCCGGATTCGACAGTGGCGTCACTCCGCCAAAACACCTCCCTGCAGGAGGCCGGTCCCCTCGACTCGAGGGGACTCAGGAAGCGGAGAAATCGCCTCGTCGAGATTATTCAGACCTTCCCTGACGTTTCCACCGCGGATTTCTCCGGGTGGGCAACGTTTCGCGGTGGATCCAGCAGCCGGTTCTGCGCCGCTTACTGCTTGGCCGTGTAGACGATTTCGACGCGGCGGTTCTTCTGCCAGCAATCTTCGCCATGTTCCTTGCACACCGGGCGCTCTTCGCCATAGCTGACGACGTTGAGCTGACTCACCGACGCGCCGGCGGTGCCGAGGGCGCTGGAGACCGCGTTGCCACGACGCTCGCCGAGGCCGAGGTTGTATTCACGCGTACCGCGTTCGTCGGCGTTGCCTTCCAGCGTCACGCGCGCACCCGGGAACTGGTGCAGGTACTTCGCGTGGCAGCTGATCGCGGCCTGGAACTGCGACTTGATGTCGGTCTTGTCGAATTCGAAATAGACGATGCGCTGGCGCAGGCAGGAATCGGTGTCCAGATCGCCGACCTTGTAGGCGCCGCCGGTGCTCGGCGGGGTGGTCATCGTTTCGGTCTGGGTGCTGGTATCCGTCGCCGGAGCGGGGGGCTTGGTCTTGCCGGCGCAGGCCGCCAGCGTGGCGCTGGCAACGGCGGCGGTCAGGAGTAAGCGAATCGGGAGTTTCATAGTTTTTTGCCTCGATCGTTGTCAAAAAGGGGAGAAGCTTTTTCTGCGGCATCAAACCTGCCGTTATTGTCCGCGCTGTCGATATGGCGACCAAGCCGGTTCGCGCACGTCGCCATCGGCAAGGACCAAACGCTGACTGACCCGGCCATCGGCCGAAACCGCGAATAGCACGCCGCGCGATCCCTCCGATGCGGCGTAAAGGATCATGCTCGCATTCGGCGCAAAACTCGGTGATTCGTCGAGACCGCCCGTCGAAATCGGCTTCGTTTCGCCGGTGGCACGATCCAGAACCGCAATACGATACACATTTCCATTACCTTGCGCCATAGCAATTTTCTTGCCGTCAAAGCTGACCGAAGCGCGGGCGTTCGATTCGCCGGCAAAAGTGATGCGGGTCGCATCGCCGCCGCTGATCGGCGCCTGATACAACTGCGCCTTGCCGGAACGATCGGAGGTGAAGATGACGCTCTGGCCATCCGGGTTCCACACCGGCTCCGTGTCGATCGCGAAATGCTTGGTAATCTGGGTCGTGTGCCGGCTGGCCAGGTCCATGATGTAGATGTCCGGATTGATGCCGTTGGACAATGTGTGCGCCAGCTTGGTCCCGTCCGGCGAAAAGGCCGGTGCGCCGTTGATGCCCTTGTTCGCGGAAACGACTTCGCGCGAACCGGTGGCGATCTCCTGGATGTAGATCGACGAGTTGCCGCGCTCGAACGAGACATAGGCGATCTTGCGCCCGTCCGGCGACCACGCCGGCGACATCAGCGGCTGGCGCGAATTGACCACGGTCTGCGGATTGAAGCCGTCCGAGTCGGCGACCATCAGCGCGTAGGCGATGTTCGTGCCCGTGCCTTTGGACGTGACGTAGGCTATCCGCGTCCAAAAGGCGCCGCGCACGCCGGTGATCTTCTCGTAGACCAGATCGGCGACCTGGTGCGCGACGCCACGCAGGTCCGACGCCTGCCCGCTGATCGACAGGCCCTGCAGGCGTTGCTGCTTGGCGACGTCGAACAGTTCGAACTCGACCCGTATCTCGCCGGTCGCGGCCTGAGTCTCGCGACCGACGACGATGTAGGCCTGCTTGAGCATGTTCCAGGTCGGAAACTTGATTTCCTCGCCGCGCGTCGGGAACTCGACGATGTCGCTCTTGGGCAATGCGCGAAACTGCCCGCAGCGATTGAGATCCGCACGGATGACATCGGCCACGTCGGTCTGCGGCGGCAGGCCGCCGCCGTCGATAGCGAACGGCACCACCGCGATCGGCGTCGCGGTCGCGGTTCCGTTCTTGATGTCGATCGTCGGCACGTCGCTGTTCAGCCCCTGAGCCGTGGCAACACTGGCGCAGAGCACCAGCAGCCAGGCAATCGTGAATCTTGCGAGTGTCTTGGTCATCGTCAGTTGTCTATCCGTCGTAGGTGAAGTTGAAATTGATCGTGCGCTGGAAAACCTTTTCGTAACCCTTGTACGGCAAGGGTGCCGCACGCTTGACTGCCTGTTCTATCGACGTTCGTGCTTGCGGATCGGCGTTGCATGGACTGGCAATGTCGACCGAAAGCACGTCGCCCCCGGGAATCTGCACGATGCGCAACATGCAGCGCAGGCCCGCTGGCGCAGTATCCGGCCGAAGCCAATTTTGAGTCACGGCATTCTGAATGGCAGCGTAATACTGTGCGGACAGGCTGTCGTCCTGGCCGGCCATGCCGGTGCGCGGCTGGTCCGATTCGGGCAGCGGCGCGGGCGTTGGCTTGACCGGTTTGGTCTGCTGCTTCTGCAGGTCGTTGAGCTGCGCCAGCTTCTCCTGTTCGAGCTTGAGCTTCTTCTGTGCCACTTCGCGCTGGCGCTTGATGTCTTCGAGTTGCTTCTGCTGGTCCTCGAGCCGGATCTGCTCCTGGTGGTGCTTTTCCTCCTGCTCGCGCGCGGCCTGCTCGGCTTTCTGCTGCGCGATGTCGGCAATCTTCTCACGCTCGAGGGCGTCGTTGCGCTGCGGCGGGGCCGGCGGCGGCGGGGGTTCGGGCGGTTTCGGCGCAGGCGGCTCCGGCTTGGGCGGCGCGGGTTTGACCTTTGCAGCCGGCGGCTTCGGCGCCGAAGGCTGGGCCGACCAGCGTCGCCTCGATCACCGCGCCGGGAATGCTGATCGGCTTCGCCACTTGCGCCCACATCAACCCGACGAACAGGAGCGTGAAGGTGATCAGATGCACCAGCAGTGCGTAGAGGACTGCCCGGGTCTTGTCGCCGAAGCTTTCCATCGACTAGCGGGTTGCCGCCTGTACCGGCTGGCTCATCAACAACAGCTTGGTCACGCCGGCCTGCTGCAGGCCGGGCAGTATGCGATAGACCTGCCCGTACAACGCGCGTTCGTCGCCACCCAGCACTACCGGCGTCTGCGGATCCTGGCGCACGAAGGCAGCCACCTTCGTCACCAGCGCATCCGGCTCGATTGCCTCGCGCTGGCCGCCGGCGAGGGTCAGATAGAAGCCGCCGTCCTTGTCGACGCTGATCATGATCGGCTCCTTGTCGACCTGCATCGCCTTGGCGGCCGACTGCGGCAGCTTGATGTCGACGCCGAGGTTGAGCAGCGGCGCGGTCGCCATGAAGATGATCAGCAGCACGAGCATGACGTCGATGTACGGCACGACGTTGATCTCGGCCTTGAGCTTGCGGCGTTTGCGGCGTCCGGTCTGCATGATTCAATACTCCAACGCGCGTGGCACCGCGCACGGGGTCAACCTTCATCGACGTGTGCCTGGCGCTGCAGGATCGAGGAAAATTCTTCGACGAAGTTGTCGAAGCGCGTATTCACGCGTTCGAGCTTGTTCGAGTAGCGGTTGTAGGCCCAGACCGCCGGAATCGCGGCGAGCAGGCCCATGGCCGTGGCGATCAGCGCCTCGGAAATGCCCGGCGCGACCATCGCAATCGTCGCCTCCTTGACGTTGGCGAGGCCCTGGAACGCGATCATGATGCCCCAGACCGTGCCGAACAGGCCGACGTAGGGGCTGATCGAGCCGACATTGGCGAGGAACTCGAGGTTTTGTTCGAGCCGGTCGATCTCGCGCGTCTCGGCCACGCGCATGCCGCGCTGGGCGCCTTCGAGCATCGCGCGGGCATCCATCTGGCGGCGCTGGCGCAAGCGTGCAAACTCGCGGAAACCGGCTTCGAAGATGCTCTCGATGCCGGTGATGCGCTCGCCCTGGGCGGTCACTTCGCGGAATAGGCCGGCCAGATCGGCGCCGGACCAGAAGCGCTCCTCGAACTCGTCGGCACCGCGCATCGCGCGATCGAGCATCGCCTTCTTGCGGAAGATGATCACCCAGGAAGTGAACGAAAAAAAGACCAGCACGCCAAGCACGAACTTGACGGGCAGGCTCGCGCCGAGCACAAGTGCCAGGATATTCAGGTCGCCACTCATGCCTTGGGTTTCTCCTCGAACAAGTGATTCGGAATGCGACACGGCTTGAATGTCGCCGCGTCTATGCAAGCGGCGCGCACACGCGCGCCGACCAATGCCGCCCCATCCGCGCGGCGAACTATACGTTGGCTGAACAGCATTGAAGCTGAACGTCGCTCGCCAGTCTCGACGGTGACATCAAGCTCGTCGTCGAGTCGCGCCGGCAGCAGGAAATCGATCGCCATGTCGCGCACGACGAATACCACGCCTTGCTCGTCGCGCACGCGCCGCTGGTCGACCCCCTGCGCACGCAGCCACTCGGTTCGCGCGCGCTCGAGAAAGCGCAGATAACTCGCATGATAGACGACGCCGCCCGCATCGGTGTCTTCCCAGTACACGCGCAAGGGCCAGGTGAAGACGGGAATCGGGAATCGGGAATGGAGAATCGCGGACGCGGGAGCTTCTCTGGCTCATCGCTTTGCCCCGATTCCCGGTTCCCCATTCCCGGTTCCCGGCTCGTCGAACAGGTCCTCAACCACCGCCCGCTTCGGCGCCTTCAGCCCCAAGTGCCGATACGCCTTGCTCGTCACCATGCGGCCGCGCGCGGTGCGCATCAGGAAGCCCTGCTGGATCAGGAACGGCTCGAGCACGTCCTCGATCGTGCCGCGCTCTTCGGACAACGCGGCGGCGAGCGATTCCACGCCGACCGGGCCGCCATCGAAGTGGTCGATGATCAGGTTCAGCAGGCGCCGGTCGAGCGCATCGAAACCCTCGGCATCGACCTTGAGCATTTCCAGGGCGGCAATCGCGACGGCCGACGTGATATGGCCGTCGGCCTTGACCTGGGCGAAGTCGCGCACGCGCCGCAGCAGCCGGTTGGCGATGCGCGGCGTGCCGCGCGCGCGATTGGCGATTTCGCGCGCGCCATCTTCCGCGCAGGCGATGCCGAGTATCTTCGCCGAGCGGCGCACGATCGCCGCCAGTTCGTCCGGCGTGTAGAACTCCAGGCGCTGCACGATGCCGAAGCGGTCGCGCAACGGGCTCGTCAACAGGCCGGCACGCGTGGTCGCGCCGACCAGCGTGAACGGAGGCAGGTCGAGCTTGATCGAGCGCGCGGCCGGTCCTTCGCCGATCATGAGGTCGATCTGGCAATCCTCCAGGGCCGGATAGAGGATTTCCTCGACGACCGGCGACAGGCGATGGATCTCGTCGACGAACAACACGTCGCGCGGCTGCAGGTTGGTCAACAGCGCCGCGAGATCGCCGGCGCGCTCGATGACCGGCCCGGACGTCGCGCGCAGGTTGACCCCGAGTTCGTTGGCGATGACGTGCGACAGAGTCGTCTTGCCAAGACCCGGCGGTCCGAAGATGAGCACGTGATCGAGTGCCTCGCCACGCCGGCGCGCCGCCTCGATATAGATCGACAGCTGCTCGCGCACAGTCTGCTGGCCGAGATATTCGCTGAGATTTTTCGGCCGGATCGATGCCTCGAGCACCTCGTCTTCGCGATTGGCGGCGGCGGAGATGACGCGGGGTTCGGTCATTACTGAGGGCTGAGGGTTGAGGGCTGAGAGCAATTATGACAGGGGCAACATCTGCCGCGAGGTTGAGACAAGCTCGTTTCGGGTCGATGATAAAAATTATACATCGCCATCGCCTGCTTTGCCGCGCGACAACGCATTCGGTTCTCTTCAGCCCTTAGCCCCGCTTTCAGATCTCCACCTGCGTGCCGAGTTCGATCAGGCGATTGCCGGGAATGCGGAAGAACGCCGTCGCCGACGTGGCGTTGCGGCCGAGGAAAGCGAATAGCTTGTCGCGCCACAGCGGCATGCCGGGCCGGTCGGTCGCGACGACGGTTTCGCGGCTGACGAAGAACGTCGTGTCCATCATGTCGAAGCCCATGCCCTTGGCCGCGCACGACTGCATCGCCGCCGGGATGTCCGGGTCCTCGGAAAAACCGAAACGGATCGTCACACGGAAAAACTCGTGGCCCAACGCGGTGATCTCGGTGCGCTCGCCGTATTCGGCGACCGGCGTGTCGAGCGTTTCCACCGTCATCAGCACGTTGCGCTCGTGCAGCACTTTGTTGTGCTTGAGGTTGTGCAGCATTGCGTTTGGAACACCGTCGACGTTCGAGGTCAGGAATATGGCGGTACCGGGCACGCGCAACGGCGGGTGCGAGGTCACGCTGGCGATGAACGGTTCGAGCGCAAGTCCGCTCTGCTTGAGCTCGCGCAGCACCAGGTCGCGGCCGCGGCGCCACGTGCTCATGACGGTGAATACGGCGAGGCCGAGTACCAGCGGCAGCCAGCCGCCATGCTCGACCTTGTCCGCGTTCGCGCCGAGGAAGGCGCCATCGACGGCCAGGAACAAGCCGCCGAGAACGACGACCCGGAACCAGTTCCAGTGCCACATCTTGCGGAAGACGAACATGACCAGGATCGAATCGATCGTCATCGTGCCGACCACCGCGATGCCGTACGCAGCGGCCAGGTTCGTCGACGAGCGGAAGCCCAGCACCACGGCCAGCGTCAGCACCAGCAGCAAGCGGTTGATCCATGGCAGGTAGATCTGGCCCATCGTTTCGGTCGAGGTGTGGCGAATTTCCATTTTCGGCAGATAGCCCAGCTGGATTGCCTCGCGCATCACCGAAAACGCGCCGGAGATGACAGCCTGCGAGGCGATGACCGCGGCCGCAGTCGCCAGTATCGTCATCGGTATGACCATGCCCTGCGGCAGCAACAGGTAGAACGGATTGGTGGCCGCGGACGGATCGGCGATCAGCAGCGCGCCCTGGCCGAAGTAGTTCACGACGAGCGCCGGCAACACGAATCCGAACCACATGAAACGAATTGGTTTCTTGCCGAAGTGCCCCATGTCGGCGTACAACGCCTCGGCGCCGGTGATGCACAGGACCACGGTGCCAAGAGAAAAGAACGCCACCCAGCCGTTGGTCGCGAAAAAATTCAGTGCGTAGTAGGGCGACAGCGCCACCATCACATGTGGATGCTGGGCGATGTGACCGAGCCCGAACACGACCAGGCTTGAGAACCACAGAATCATGATCGGGCCAAAGACAGCACCGACGCGGCCAGTGCCGTGGCTCTGGAAATAGAACAGCGCGACGATGATGATCGCCGCCAACGGCACCATGTAGTGTCCCCATTTCGGCACCGCGACCTCGAGACCTTCGACCGCCGACAGCACCGAGATGGCCGGGCGTGATCACGCCGTCGCCGAAGAACAGCGACGCGCCGAACAGGCCCAGGATCATGATGATCCAGCGCACGCGCGGGTTGTCGCGCATCGTGCGCTGCGCCAGGGCGCTCAGCGCCATGATGCCGCCTTCGCCCTTGTTGTCCGCGCGCATGATGAAGCCGGCGTACTTGACCGCGACAATCAGCACGAGCGACCAGAACACCAGCGAAAGCACGCCGAGCACGTTTTCCGGCGTCGGCGCGATCCCGTGCTCGCCGAAGGTTTGCTGCATCGTGTACAGCGGGCTGGTGCCGATGTCGCCATAGACCACGCCCAAGGCACCGAGCGCCAGCTTGGCGAACGCCTTGCGCCGGTCCGTCGATGCGTCACCACTGAGGGTCATGGTCGATTCGGCTTTCATCGGGTGCTCAGCGCAACGCCGCCTTGAGTGCCTTGCGGATGATCGCCTCGGCATCGTCGCCGGCCGCGGCAGCGTCCTTCACCAGGCGCGCCACTTCGACCGGTCTGTAGCCGAGTTGCTGCAACGCGACGCTGGCTTCCGCAACCGGATCCTTCGGGCCGGCGCCGCCGTTGCTCGTTCCTGCGGAAGCAAGGGCGATGCCATCGACGCGGTCGCGCAGTTCGACGACGATGCGCTCGGCGGTTTTCTTGCCGATGCCGGGAATCCGCGTCAGCGCTGCGATATCGGCGGTCTGCACCAGCCGCGCGAACTCGTCGACCGAGGCGCCGGAAAGCACGGCCAGAGACGTCTTCGCACCGATCCCGCTGACCTTTTGCAGCGTGCGGAACAGGGTTCGCTCGGCCTCGCGCAGGAAGCCGTACAGCGCGACGGTATCCTCCTTGACCGCGTAGTGCGTGAACAACGCGACTTCGCGGCCGGTCTCCGGCAGGTCGAATATCGTCGACATCGGCGCCTCGAGCTCGTAGCCGACGCCGCCGACGTCGACGATCAGCCAGGGCGGCTGCTTGACTGCCAGCACTCCCTTCAACCTGCCGATCATCGCCGCCTCCGCCACGCCGTGCGCGGAATGCCGATGCGCTGCACGCTTGCGCGTGTATGCGCATGCGTGATCGCGACCGCCAGTGCGTCGGCCGCGTCGGCCTGCAGCTTCGGCGAGATGTTCAAAAGTATACCGATCATGTGCTGGACCTGCTGCTTGCCGGCGCCGCCGCCGCCGACGACCGCCTGCTTGATCTCCTTGGGCGCGTATTCGGTGATCGCCAGGCCGCTGTGCACCGCGGCGCAGATCGCGGCGCCACGCGCCTGGCCGAGCTTGAGCGCCGAATCGGGGTTGCGCGCCATGAACACGCGCTCGATCGCGACTTCGCTCGGCCGATGCTCGGCAATGATCGCGCAGACGTCGTCGAAGATCTGTTTCAGGCGCAGCGGAAACGTCTCGTTGTCGAGCAGCTTCAGCGCACTATGGAAGACGTGATGCACGGCGCCGACCGCATCCGCGTCGATGATGCCGATACCGGTGCGTTGCGAGCCCGGGTCGATGCCGAGGATGCGGGTCACGTCGGGCCTGTCGCGCCGGATATCGGACGCAGGAAGTAAGCGCAGCGGTGCATGCGAATGCCGCAGTAGGGCGTCAGGCGGCTTGCCGGCTCGAACTAAGAGCACGCGCGCCACGGCCGCTGCTGATCGCCCAACCCCTGTCTTTCGCGCTGCGCATCTTCTTCTGCCGACTCGAAGCCAGCATTTTACCACGTAGTGGCGTGGCGCCGTTCGCTCATTGCACGATATCGCTACCGTTTCGGGCCTCCCTGCTAGACTGGCCGTCGCCGCTGCCGCAGTGTTGTCGCGCCTGCGGCCGCGAGAATCCGAGTGGCAATAGTTACTGCGGCAACTGTGGCGCTCCTTTGATCGGTGCTGCACTTCCGGAAAGATCATCAGCTGTCGGCACGCCTGCCAAGCCGGTGTCTCCAGGTGCCGAGCGTCGGCAACTCACGGTCATGTTCTGCGACCTCGTTGGCTCAACCGCGCTCGCGTCACGGCTCGATCTGGAAGACCTGCGCGAGGTGATCGGCGACTACCACAAAGACGTTGAGAGGGTGGTGGGCCGCTTCGATGGCTTCGTCGCCAAGTATATGGGCGACGGGGTATTGGCCTACTTCGGCTACCCGCAGGCACATGAGGACGACGCCGAGCGGGCGATTCGCGCGGGTCTGGAAATTGTGACGACCGCGCGGCTGGTGCCGGTTGCGCCGGGCGGGAGACTGCGGGTGCGGGTCGGGATTGCCACAGGCCTCGTCGTTGTGGGCGATCTTGTCGGTGCCGGCGAAGCCCACGAGCGCGGTGTCGTGGGTGAGACGCCCAACCTCGCGGCACGCCTGCAAACCCTGGCGGAACCAGGCAGCGTCGTAATCGCCGCAAGCACGCACAAGCTGACAGGCGAGATCTTCGAGTACGAGGAACTCGGCGAGGTGGAGCTAAAAGGCTTCGTCGCGCCAGTGGCAGCGTGGCGCGTACGAGGCGAAGGCGCAGTCGAAAGCCGGTTCGAGGCTTTGCATTCGGCCGCCGCCCTCGCCCCGCTCGTCGGACGCGAGGAGGAGATTCAGCTGCTGCTCCGGCGCTGGACACAGGCGAAGGAGGGTGAAGGGCGGGTCGTGTTGCTGACGGGCGAGCCGGGTATTGGAAAGTCGCGCCTGAGCGTTGCGCTCGAAGAGCGGCTGCTCGATGAGCCGCGCGTCCGATTGCGCTACTTCTGCTCGCCATACCACCAGGACAGCGCTCTCCACCCGACAATCGTGCAGCTCGAACGAGCCGCCGGGTTTGAGCGGGACGACACGCCCGAGACCAAGCTCCACAAGCTGGAGGCGCTGCTCACACAGACTTCGTCGCCAATCGCGGACGTGATCCTCCTTGCCGAATTGCTGAACATTCCCGGCGACGATCTGTACGCCCCACGCCAACTTAATCCGCAGCGAAAGAAGGAGGAGACATTCGAGGCGCTGCTCCGGCAACTCGTAGCCTTGGCCCAGCACCAGCCGGTCTTGATGATCTACGAGGATGTGCACTGGATCGACCCCAGCTCGCGCGAGCTGTTGGATCGCGTAATAGACCGCGCGGCAGGCCTACCAATGCTGCTTTTGATTACCTTCCGGCCTGAGTTTCAGCCGCCATGGAGCGGACGATCGCACGTGACGGTGCTCGCTCTCAGCCGGCTGGACCGGCGCCAGGGCGCGATGCTCGTGCAGCGGGTCGCAGGCAACAAGGCTCTGCCTGTCGATACGGTGGAACAGATCGTCACGCGCACCGACGGCGTGCCGCTTTTTGTCGAAGAGTTGACAAAAGCTGTTTTGGAGGCCCGCGCGGGCGGAGGCAACGCCGAAGGCGCGCTCGCTGGGGCATCCAGATCAGCGCTCGCCCTCCCCGCGACGCTGCACGCGTCGCTCCTGGCGCGGCTCGATCGGCTCGGGCCGGCTGCCAAACAGGTGGCACAGACCGGAGCTGCCATCGGCCGCGAGTTTTCTTACGAGTTGCTCGGCGCCGTCGCCGCCCGAAACGAGCCGGATCTGCAGAACGAACTGGCTCGGCTTGTCACTTCTGAACTGGTGTTCCAAGGCGGAGCGCCGCCGGAGTCCGTTTACACCTTCAAGCACGCTCTGGTGCAGGATGCCGCCTACAGCACGCTTCTCCGCAGCGATCGGCAGCAGCTCCATGCGCGCATCGCCGAAGTCGTGGAGCGGCGCTTTCCCGAGCGGGTCGCGCGTGAGCCTGAACTCCTGGCGCATCATTTGACGGAAGCTCGCCAGATCGAGCGTGCCATCGGCTATTGGCTAAAAGCCGGCGAGCGCGCCGCCGAACGCTCGGCCAATCTCGAAGCCATCCGCCATCTGACCCGGGGGTTGGAAGCATTGAAGACGCTTCCGGAAAGCCCCGAACGGGATCGGCAAGAACTGTCATTTCAAATTGCGGTCGGCACACCCCTGATCGCCGTGCACGGCTATTCCGCGGCGCAAACGGGCGCCGCCTACAGCCGGGCACGCGTTCTCTGCGAGCGTCTCGGCGAAGCGGAGCCTCTCGTCGCGACGCTGAGCGGCGAGTTCGTCTATTACTTCGTGCGCGGCGACTATCGCATGATGCGGCGACTGACCGATGAGGCTCGGCAGGTATCCGAACGCCTGCCAATCCGGTGCTTCGCCTTGCCAGCCACCGCTTGGCCGGGATCACGGCCATGCACTTCGGGGCGTTTCCCAAGGCACGGTCCCAGTTCGAGGCGATCCTGCAGCTATACGACGCGCGCCAGCACCGATCGCAGCCGCTGCACTACGTTCATGACCCGAAGGTCTCGGCCCTCACCTATCTTGCGCTGGTCCTCTGGATCCTTGGGTTACCCGAAGAGGCGCGTCGTTCGAGTAACGAGGCGTTCCGCTGCGCGGCTGAGTTGGATCAAGCGAACCTCACAGCGCACGTCCACAACTTCGCCGGCGCCGGCCTGGACGAACTGCTCGGCGATGTCCCGGGCGTCCGAGCTCATGCAGAAGCGATCGTTGAGCTGGCCGATCGGCACAATCTGGGTTACT
>CAVTVN010000002.1:0-331821 GCA_963738115.1 uncultured Gammaproteobacteria bacterium
CATCTACGGCAAGATCGGCAACTCCGGCGTCAACGTCGCCGACGCTCGACGACATGAAGAAGCTGTACTCCGGCTTCGATCTGTCGGCGCCGAACACATCCGTGTCGATGACGATCAACGGCCCGGCGCCGATCATCCTCGCGATGTTCATGAACACCGCGGTCGACCAGAAGGTCGAAAAATATCTGCGCGAAGACAAGACGCGCTGGGACGACGCGCAGGCAAAGATCGAAAAACTATTCGAAGGCAGAAAACGCCCGACTATACGGGTGACGCTGCCGAAGAGCCACGATGGCCTCGGCCTCGGCCTGCTCGGCGTCACCGGCGACCAGCTTGTCGACGCCGAAACCTACGCGAAGATCAAGGCGCCGAAACGTTGTCGGCCGTGCGCGGCACCGTCCAGGCCGATATCCTCAAGGAAGACCAGGCGCAGAACACCTGCATCTTCTCCACCGAATTTGCGCTGCGCATGATGGGCGACATCCAGCAGTATTTCGTCGACAACAAGGTGCGCAATTTCTATTCGGTGTCGATCTCGGGCTATCACATCGCCGAGGCCGGCGCGAATCCGATTTCGCAGCTCGCGTTCACGCTGAGCAACGGCTTCACGATCGTCGAGTACTACCTCGCGCGCGGCATGAAGATCGACGACTTCGCGCCGAACCTGTCGTTCTTCTTCTCCAACGGCATGGACCCCGAGTACAGCGTCATCGGCCGCGTCGCGCGGCGCATCTGGGCGCGCGCGATGCGCGAGCGCTACGGCGCGAGGCCGCGCAGCCAGATGATGAAGTACCACATCCAGACGTCGGGCCGCTCGCTGCACGCGCAGGAAATCCAGTTCAACGACATCCGCACCACCCTGCAGGCGCTGTACGCGCTGTTCGACAACTGCAATGCGCTGCACACCAACGCCTACGACGAGGCGATCACGACGCCGACCGAGGAATCGGTGCGCCGCGCGGTCGCGATCCAGCTGATCATCAACCGCGAGCTCGGCCTGAACTTCTGCGAGAACCCGTGGCAGGGCAGCTTCATCATCGACAAGCTGACCGACATCGTCGAGGAAGCCGTGTACAAGGAATTCGAGGCGATCAGCGAGCGCGGCGGCGTGCTCGGCGCGATGGACACGATGTACCAGCGCGGCAAGATCCAGGAAGAGTCGATGTACTACGAGCACAAGAAGCACGACGGCAGCCTGCCGCTGATCGGCGTCAACACGTTCCTGCCGAAGGAACACGCCGGCGACATCACGACGACGATCGAGCTGATCCGCTCGACCGAGGAAGAAAAGAATCAGCAGATCGCGAATGTCGAAGCATTCAGGGCAAACCGCAACGCTGCTCTTCCCCCTCCTCCGCTTGCGGGGGAGGGCCGGGGTGGAGGCGAGTCAGGTGGGACATCCGCCCCCCAGCCTCACTTACTCTTCTTCAGCAAGCCGCCCGCGACCGCAAGAACGTCTTCGAGCAATTGATGGAAGCAGTGAAGTACAACTCGGAGGGGCAGATCAGTCATGCCCTTTATGATGTGGGTGGGGAGTATCGGAGGAATATGTAACCGAATGCGAATGCTTGAGTTCATCGTCTACCGTAAATATTCCATAAGGGAACGGGCATGAGAGCAAGGGTGCCGAAGAAGTCGTTTCACATCAACTATCAGGTCCGGTGGCGTAACTACCGAGCGTTTGAAGATACCGGATGGATCACAATAAAACCAATTACAATTCTAATTGGCCCCAACAACAGCGGCAAAAGCAGCGTAATCTCGCCCTTGCTCTTGCTCAGACAGACCATTGGATCGCCGGATTCTGCTGCGGCTCTAGTCACGCGACGCCCCCTAGCGGATGTCGGAGGCTACAAAGATTTTGTATACGGGCACGATGTGTCCAAAGCCATCTCGCTTGGACTTCGATATCACGTTCATGACCTTCCTAAAAGAGTCAAGAACGTCGGAAGCTATCCGCCGGGTGCAGTAGAGCTGACGTTTCGCTCAAAGATAAGCGCAGGCGAGACCAGTAATGCCGCTTTAAAGTCGATAGAATTGAAAGATATTTTTAATCGTCCATACTTGAGAAGAACTCTAACGAGAAGCGGTCGCTACAATTTGAGCGGGGTCGTTTCTAAGCGCAAAATGGAGAAGCGCGAAGGGAGGCCGTCGATGCCACAAAGCCTATAAATTTTCTATTCTCCCCTACAACTACGATCAACCTTTTAAACGCAAAGGGCCGCGATTCGAGTGCAGCTAATCGTCCCTTCTCAGATGAATTTGCGCACTACCTTCGCGCGGTTGGATCGAGCTTTTCTGAAATCCGTGCAATGCTCGTAGACACGAGCTATATCGGTCCTCTTCGCGACCGACCAAAGCGTTACTACAATGTTTCAGGTGATACACCTAGGACGGTAGGCTCTCGTGGAGAGAATGCAGCGAATCTCTTTCGACGCAAGCAAAGCACCTTAAAGCCAAAACTGGACGAGTGGGTAAAACGATTTGAGTTTGGAGATGCGATCGTATGCAAGGATGTTACCGATGATCTATTCGCTCTCTACTTCAAGCGGGGAAGGTCGCTCCTGAATGTTGCTGACGCTGGGTTTGGAGCATCGCAAGTACTGCCGTTACTCATCCAAGGGCTCGCAGCATCGGATGACAGCTTGACAATTGCCGAGCAGCCTGAAATACATTTGAACCCAAAACTCCAATGCGTCCTTGCGGATCTGCTCGTCGCAATGGCCAATGCAAAACACAGAGTTTTGATTGAGACTCACAGTGAACACCTGCTGATCCGACTGAGGAGACTGGTGGCAGAAAGAGCGATTGATGCAGCCGACTTGGGGGTGTACTACGTAGAACAGGAGTCTGGTGTGTCGGAGTCTTCGAGAGGTGCCAATCGAGCAAGATGGGTCAATTCAGCCCGAAGATTGGCCGAGTGGTTTTTTTGGGGACGGGCTAAGAGAATCCTTAGCGCTGGCGACTGCGCAGGTGAAGAATGGAGGGGGTAACCAAAAACGTCGTGGAAGACATAATCATTGACACCAACGTTTTGGTTCACGCTTGCAAGGCCTCTGAAGCGTGGTTCGCAAGTTCGGTCCAGTTTATAGAGAGACTCCTGGAAGCCGACACAAAATTGTGCATCGATGACATGTTTGACGTAGTGCCGTCGAAAAACAAAAGCCTTATCGGGTACGAATATCTCAAGTGGATCCCGCCAACAACTCTCAGCTACCACGTGCTAATGACACTCGCTTTAAATAAGCGAATTAGTGTTGTTGGTAGGAATGTGTCTCCACCTCTCATTAAATTGTGCAATAAGTTAGTTCCCGACAATAAGAGGGATCGAACGTTTCTCCGGGTCGCAATAAACTCAATAGATAAAGTATTTGTCTCGCACGACTTCAGCGATTTCCCAGTGGCCGTTCGAAAGAAAATTAAGTCGACTTTGGACGTCAAGATGTACGACGCTAAGAGCGTAATGACGGCTTGAACAGAGGCCGATAACGGAGTCAGGAAATAGCGGGTCAGAGAGCCATTTGGTTTGCAGAAAAGGGGTCAGGTTCATTTTCCGGCGGCGGGCTCCAGCTTGCGAAATAAGGGGTCAGGTTCATTTATTTGGCCACCGCTTCGAGCGTTCCCCTGCACTTCGGAAAATCGGCGCAGCCCCAGAATTCGGATTTGGTCGTCTTGTTAATCCGACGGAGCATGGTGCCGCCGCATCTTGGGCAGGACGGCGCGGGCTGAATTGACGTAGTCGTCTGGATAGGTACGGGCTCCGCAATGCGTGCCCTCTCAGGCGTAGATTGCACTTCCCGAATCATTTCGAGCAAGCGCTCTCCGGTGATCAGCTCGATAGCCTTGCCGCGTGCGAACTCGTTAGCGTCACGTGTGAAATCGCCAACGCAAACGATTTTTACGCCATCAGCCTTGTGGTGCGCGACGAGTCCCCACATTTCACGCACGACACTCGCCTTGACCTGGCGCGAACGCCATTGCTTGCACTGGACGAGTTCCGTGCGTCTGTCCTTCCGCAGAATCAGGTCGCTTCCTCCGTCGGCGCCGCCGAGACCTGTCTCCTCGACGGCATAGCCACCTCGGCGAAACGCTTCGCCAACTAGCCGCTCGAAGTCGCGCCAGTCCATTGCCGCAATGCTTTCGAGTCCAGTCTGGGTTTCCAGCAGCTTCTTTCGGCGCTGCGCTTTTGCGAATGAGAAACCGGCAGCGAGCCAGCAAGCGATCAAGGCGATCCAGGAAAACGGCGCAAGCGAGTTGGAAAGGGCAGGGCCGATTTGTCGAAAGACGCCGGTCGGTGTGGACGAGAGGTACGCCCCGACGCCGTAGCGAATGCCGAGGAACGCGATGATCCCGAGAACGATGCCAACCGGCCACGGTAACGCCGCGACGATATCCATCCCGGATTCGTTTCGTTTTCCCACAGCACATGTCCCTATGCGGCCCCTGTCGTACAGAGTTTCCGCCTGCGGGGCAGCGCAGTCAAACAGCCAAGGGCCGACCGTGAGACAAATCACCCATATCTGAGACCCTCCTGAAGAGATTGGGAGGGCATCTGTGCACCAATTCAGCCGCCAGTACGTGAGACACTTGCTTTACTTCGTACACCTTTGGACGTAGCTGAGATTCTGGTTCGGCATTGCCATAACACGGGGGTGTACCTTGCGTCAGCTTCAACTTGCCATGCTCATGGCTTCGATCTGCGCTCTCTCAGGCTGTTTCGCGAAGCCTGTAGTTGTTCAAGCAATCGATACCAATGCGATACAAGCAGTGCAAGCCGAAATCAAACGCCAAGTCGGCATATATCTCAGAGCGTCGATTGAGCCGATCAAAGTCGTAGTCAACAAACAGACGGTTGAACTGTCGACAATCCCGGACCCGTTTTGGTGTGGTACCGGGCTGATCGCCTTCAACATCTCATCGATAAAAGCGGAACTGACCGTTACAAACGAACGGATCACTGACCGGAAGGTCGGACTCTCGATACCGGTTCACACCGTGACGCTCGGCGCAAGTCTAGAAGACAAGAGCGACATCACCAACACCGAAGTCCTCGACTATAACCTCTGGTTGCTTCCCGCGAAGCTACAACATCTGAAGGTGGAACGCATAAGTGATTCTGAATTGGCGGCAGCCCCGATCGCACGCGCGCTTATCGCCCTTCGAACCGCAATTATCTTGAGCGCCACAAAGAAGGATTTTTCTTTCGACCCACCTAAAGATAGACAGCAGCAACCGTGTTTTGCGGATTTCAACCTCGACAAGCCAGCAGGTGACGCGGGCAATACCTACAAAATGGCGCTCTCGATCATTTCAGATGGCTCGGGTGGTGTGTCCATCGATGCTGGAATAATAACCGCTGGCGCGACCAGCGAAACGAAGTCAACAACTGGAAATTCCCTCACAGTGAGCTTCGTTCAGGGCGACCTCGAGCAGGTTCAACTTGCAAAAGATGCCGTCGATACCGACTGCAAATACCCACAACAGAACACAACAAAATGTGCCTTAGCGCGATCGGCTCTGAATGACATACTTAGTGGAAAAGGCGTCGGCGAAGGAATCAAGTAAGCCTATCTAGCAAGTAAGTTGCCGCGCCATTAGTGTGACCACACGCGTTGACCACGCCCGAAACCCAGATTGTTTCTGAGCTACCTTAAATCCACAGACTGAAATAGGGGTCAGGTTCATTTTCCGAGCATGACAATGAACCTGACAATGAACCTGAAAAAGGGGTCAGGTTCATTTTTCGGCGGCATGGTCCAGCTTCCAAAATATACCTGACCCCTTTTCTTTAATTTTCTGTTTCGCTTGCGTCAAAGGCCGCAGTTCGGCGCCAAGGGCGTGGTCCAAGCCGTATCGTAGGCGGATCGAGCGCAACATGTAATCAGCTGCCGCTTTTCCCGGACTCCTGTGCAGATTACCGGAGGACGGATATGGGATTAGCCACCATCAGGCGGGCGCTCGCGGTTTGCCGGCGTCCGATAGCTCTGGCCGTGGGATTATGTTTCGCTTGCTACAAGGCTGCGATGCGACGACGTGGGGCTCTGGCATACCAGAGCAACGCAAAGCCATTCGTATGGCCAACTCGCATCCGTCATAGCCGCCTCGTTCTGCTGGCCGCGCTTGCCACCGGTCCGGCGTGCGCCGGTGATGTCATATTCGTCGGCGATTTCGATTACACGACTCCGATCGAGTCGCTGCGTTACAACACGAACTTTGTACCGGGCGAGTTGGCTGAACTCGCACCTGCGATTGTCACAGCGACAATGCTGACGAGCAGCAATACCAAGCTGACGTTGTTTCTTAGTGACGGAACTGGAAGTTTTCAATGGAGCGCGATCGAGGCGTTTGGCGACGCGGTCGGGCAACCGCCTGCCGTGGGCGACTGCGTGCGCGTCAAGGGAACGTTCGTCGATTTTGGGGGCGCCGCCGAAATCTCAGCCATGATCTGGTGGCCTGACACTCATCTGGAGGATTGCGGGTACTTCGGAGGAGTAGTAGGGACACCCACGCCGATACCCGTGTCGATCGACTATGTCGCAACGGACACGAACCCCGGAATGACCGGTAATCAGCCGGGTTTCGGCGCTGAATCCGATGAAAGCGCGCTGGTGACCCTCCAAAATGTCACTGTGCTAGCGACGAGCACCCATAGCTTCGAGGTCTACGACGGAGTCGACTCCGGCACTTATCTGTTGGTCAACGATTTCCTGTACCACTACGGTGCAACCGTCGGTACTCATTTCAGCTCGATCACTGGCGTGCTCAACGAGTACGATGGGGTGAGCAGCACTCCGGTCTATCAACTGCTGCCGCGTAGCGCATCCGACATCGTCGTCGGGCCGTAGCTTGCGGGCTGACGTAAAGGTGTAAAGGGGACCAAGACCGAAAAAAAGGGGATGTAGCTAATTAAGACGAATTCGGAAAAAGGGGACGTAGCTAAAATTGCGTCAATTTAATTGTCCGAAAAAGGGACGGAAGTAACTAGTCGAGCTCATGACCTCTGAGAAACGGCGACAAGTTCACTGCGCACCTGAGAAGAAAACAGGGGCCAGAGTACACTTTCCTCCGCACCAGGTACGGGCGTTTTCTTCGCTTGGCCGCTGGTCTTCCCCGGCCGAGAAAAAGGGGGCGTAGCTAATTAAGGCGATTTAATTGGCTACGTCCCCTAATCGGAAATGCGGCGCCGCAGGCAACTCGTCGGCGACTGGATCGCGCAGGAAACATTTCTGGAGTGCGAAAAGGCACTCTGACCCCGTTATCAGTGTCGGGCCCGAAGGCACTCTGACCCCGTTACAGGCAAGACCCCGGAGCCGGATTGAATCCGTCGTGGAAGATGTTGTTGTCGGCGCCGCCCTGCCATTCCCACGCGCCGATGTCCGCACTCACGCCGTAGGCGCGCGCGAACGTGCCGCGTTGATCGGTGATCAGCGGGATGAGATTGTTGCCGGTATTGATCGCAGGGCTGTCGTGCTTGATCGCGAGGGTCGACGTCGGTCCGCCGGTATTGGCGAGTGGCTCCAGCCGCGGACAACTGCTGATTGTTGCGCCAGGTACCGAGTGCAGCGCCAACATGATCAGGTTGTTCGCGCCGCTCACCGTCGTCGTTCCTTCCTCCACGTCGAAGTCGGCGGGATAGTTTTCCGCGACGATCGTGCTTTCAAGCTCGATGCTCGGGCCGTACGCGTACAGGGCGGCGGTGAACAGGCTCGGTGGTCCCTGGTTGAACGCGATGGTGCTGTTGGAGATCGTCATCGGCTGGTAGATCTCGATCGACGCGCCCGCCGACGACGTGCTGATGTTTCCCGTGATCGTGCTGTTCGCGATGAACGATGGATCGGCCTGCGTGACCTTGGCCGTGAACACGCGCAAGCCGGCGGAGAACTCCGCGCTGTTTCCGGAAATCGTAGACCCCTTCAGCTCGAGTCCGCAGAAGCAGGAAATGCCGCCGCCGCTCTGGCCGTCGTTTCCTGAAACGGTGCTGTAGTAGATCTTGGCATTGCCGGGCGAGTAGACGCCGCCGCCGCTGGTGGCCTGGTTGTTCGAGATCGTGCTGCGCGTGATCGTCATTTGCCCGTTGGCGAACAGGCCGCCACCGTAGGTGTTCTCCACGTACGGCAACGACCCGATGGCTTTGCTGCCGGTGACGATGCTGTCCGTGACGGTCAGGTCGACTGCGGCGTAGATCGCGCCGCCCTTGGCGAACAGATTGGATGCGGCCCGCATCGTGCAGTTCGACACGGTTGCATGATCAAGCTTGACGCTGCCGGACGAGTTGATGCAGCCGCCCGAAGTCGGGGCCGCGTTGCGGTACTTGTAGCCGTTGGTCACTGTGAGGTTGTCGAGTTCCAGCGTTCCGCTGCCATTGTGGAAAAAGACCGGCGCGCCGTGGATGCCGGCGCCGTCGATCACCAGTTTGTCGCGGCCCGGGCCGTTGATCTTCTGCGCATTGTTGGCAACGATCAGGGGGTTGCTGGTCAACGAAATCTTGCTGCAGATCACCGACAGGCCGGTGGCGTCGACGAGTTCTCCTTCGCCGGCGAGCGAAAGCGCCTTGCGCAGGCTACCGTCGCCATCATCTGCGCAATTGCCGACGGTCTGCACCGCCATGCAATCGAGCGGCATGACGCCGAAAACCGCAACCAGCGCAGCTGCGATGGGCTGTGTCCGAAATCCGGGGGCATTCGGCGAGTGTGGCATGTGCATCCTTCCGGCGAGCGATGGCGTTGTACCGGAGAACGCCCATTCGAAGGAGGTTGCGACATGGAAAGGGGGTCAGAGTGCCTTATCAGTGGACTTCGGCGGAGCGGGCGGGCGATGAGGCGGTCTGATTGATGCACAGCGGCCGAGTTTTTGCTCAACGAAAACGGGGTCAGAGTGCCTTTCTCCGAATTCTGAAAATAAGAAACGGTGACAGGTTCACTTACGCTTGTTTTGAATACTGCGAGCTTCGGCTGTCACATCCTGTCTGGCGCATCCTGGGAGGGTGAACCTGACACCTTTTTGAGGACGACGGTACTGTGCAATCGATACCTGCTACAGTCGAGATCCTCTTGGAGAAGCAACATGAAAGTTCAGATTGCACTCATTCTTGCAACAATGCTGTTGAATGCGAGCGCGCTCGCCAGCGGCGAGGAGATGCCTACGCAAAAGCCGGGGTTGTGGCGGATCACGATGACGGGCGAAAAATTGCCAGGCGGCTCCAGGAGCTACAAGATGTGCCAGGACGCCGCCTCGGTGGCAGCGGGCAAAGCAAGCGCGGATGCGCATCTAAAGAATGATTGCAGCAAGAACAGTTTGCGCAGGGAAGGCGATACATGGATTGCTGACAACGAGTGTACTTTTTCTGGGACGCATGTTGTCAGTCATAGTGAAATGACCGCGCATAATGATGAAGTCTTTCACACTCAGATCCAATCGACGTATGGTGCTGGCAAAGCACAAGTGATGACCATCGATCACAAGTACCTTGGCGCGTGCGAGGCGGGTCAAAAAGTGGGCGCGCCCATCGTAGGTATGTGAAAGCAAGCGCCGGTGCTGGGGCGCTACATTAAAGGAAAAACCGCCACATAGCCGAGGTCGACGATGACATCCTCGACCTCGTGCTCGACGTCGGCAACGTCATGCTCCGCATCAGCGACATCGGGAGCCATCTGGACGATCTCGTGCGGCAACTGGCGAAGCCGTGCTTCACGTCGGCAACATCGTGCTACGAATCAGTGGAGTCGCCTTCCATGTCGGCGATGTCGTGCGCCGCATCGGCAACGTCGTTTCCCACATCGCCGAGGCCGTGCTCCGTATCAGCGCAGTCGTATTTCATGTCGTTGACGTCGTGCGCCGCATCGGAGAACGGAATTTCGGCAAGACAGACATATGAAAACTACTACATCCGTGACGGGCGATCCGCCGAGGTCAGAGGTTTTATCTTTGGCATTGGGCGGAGGGGACGGGCCAAACCGCGCGAGCGCGCTTCAGCGCTCCGGCGATACTTTCGGCACGCTCCCCAGCCCGCAATCAGGACTAGCGTTCCCACGCATCGATCATCGCGATCCGAAGCGGGGAGGGGCCGTTATGCCAACCATGGAACGCCGGCAGTTCCTGAAACTCTCCGCCGCCATGGGCGCGGCCTTGGCCTGGGGTGGAGCGTTCGGGCGCCCCTCGAAGAGCGGCTGGCGCGAGCGACGCGAGCTGTATCCGCAAGGCGTCGCGTCGGGCGATCCCGACGACAACAGCGTGCTGCTCTGGACGCGGCGCCCGTACGCGGACGGGCGCAAGAGCGCCAAGCTGCTGGTCGAAGTGGCGGAGGATTCGGCCTTCACGCGGGTGATCGCGACGACGGCGGCGCAGGTGTCGGCCGAGTCCGACTGGACTTGCCGCGTGCTGGTCGGCCACCTGCCACCGGCCAGCGAATACTGGTACCGCTTCGTGGACGACAAGGGCAACGGCAGCCGGATCGGCCGCACGCTGACGGCGCCCAGCCCCGACGATCCGAGGCCTTCGCGTTTCGCTTTCGTCAGTTGCCAGGACATATGCGAGGGCTACCTGAATGCCTATCGGCGGATGATCTGGGAAGATGAGCGCGCCGCACCCGAGGACAGGCTCGGCTTCGTGCTGCACCTGGGCGACTTCATCTACGAAGTCGTGGCGTACCCGGACCAGGTGAAGAACGGCCATAGCTACGACCGCCTCGTCACGTTCCCGATCAAGTATCCGAAGGGCAAGGTGGTCGCCAAGAACCGCTTCTGGGTGCCGGACTCGCTGGAGGATTATCGCGTCGCCTACCACGCCTACCTGCAGGACCCGGATTTGCAGGACGCGCGCGCGCGCTTTCCGTTCGTGTGCATTTGGGACAACCACGAATTCTCATGGAACGGCTGGCAGTCGATCCAGGAATTTGCTGGCACCGAGGGCTGGGTCCCCGCGCAGACGCTCAAGGTCGCGGCGAACCAGGCGTGGTTCGAATACCAGCCGGCGCGCGTGTTGCCGCCGGGGTCGAAGCTGGACACCTTCAGTGCGCCGCACGTGGTCGACACGCTGGTCAAGGATTTCGACGACACCGGCCTGGGCACCGAGCCCAACAACCTCGCCGCGATCAACAGCCTGATCGGCTATCGCGCCTTGCGCTGGGGTCGGCACATCGACCTGATCATCACCGACCAGCGCAGCTACCGCTCGCGCGATCCCGGTAACCACGACGAACTCAACCCGCTGTTCGAAGGCGACAAGCTCGGCTTCGTTCCCGAGGAATTGTGGGCGCAGCTCGACGCCGGCCGCGACTACGCCAACGGCCATCCGCCCGCGAAGCTGACGATGGGTGACAAAAGCGTGGATAACTACCGCGCCAGCGAAGCCCCGCAGACGATGCTGGGCGCGAAGCAGAAAGCCTGGTTCCTCGAGCGTCTGCGCGCAGCGAAGGGCACCTGGAAGATCTGGGGCAATACGCTGGGACAGCCCGACCAGCGCGTCGATCCGCAGAACCTGCCGCCGGAACTCGGCAAGTGGAAGGGCGCCGGCTACGGCTTGGCGGGCACTTGGGACTGGGGCGCCATGTACCACGAGCGCGCCGAGATCTTCGATGCCGTGCGCGATGCGGGCATCACGGGTTTCGCGATCGTCGCCGGCGATCGCCACAGCTTCTGGGCGGGATACGCGGCCAAGGCTTTGCCGCCCGCCGCGTTCGAGCCCGTTGGCGTCAGTTTCGTGGGCGGCTCGATCAGTTCAATTGGCTCGGCCGAAGCCAACGAACACAATTTGAAAGCGGACGATCCGTTGCGCCCGCTGTACGTCGCCAATCCGGGCGGCGGACCGCCGCAATGCACAGAGAACCTGCTGTTGCACCATGGCGTGCGCTCGGCGCTCGAGTACGCCAGCAGCGGCGACCTGGCGAAGGCGCACGCGGTGCGCAATCCCGACCTCGCGCCGCACCTGACCTTCGTCGACGTGGGCGGGCACGGCTACGCCACCGTGCGCGTCGACGCCAGCACGATGGTGACCGAGTTCGTCTGCATTCCGCGGCCGATCGAACGCAGCGCCACGCCGGACGGCGGGCCGCTGCGCTACCGCGTCCGCCACGAAGTAGCGCTGTGGAAGGCCGGCGAGCGGCCGAAGATGCAGCAGACGGTGGTGGAGGGCGATGCGGGACTGGCGGTGTGAGGGGCGGGAGAAAAGGGGGTGTTCTTGAAACGTCGGAAATTTCAAGATACAGGGACTAAAGGGGACGCTAATTAGCTACGTGCCCTTTTTTACCTTTTTCAAAAAATGGCGAAGCCATCGAATCCGTTCTTGAAGATGCCGTCGAACGGCGCCAGGCGGACGAGCGCGACGTCGATGCCGGCGGTGTCGTCCTGCGCGGTGCCGACGATTACCAAGCCACGGCTGGTCAATACGGCCGAGGTGGCGTAGTTGGGGTTCGGGTTGATGCCCGAGCCGACGTCGTACAACGCGAAGCCACTGCTGCCGAACGAGGTGTCCGGCGTGCTCGGGCCGGACAGACGCAGCACGCCGAAGTCCTGCGAAGTGCCAGCGGTGCGATCCGGGCCGTCGCCGGCGAGCAGCACGCGCTTGTCGTATGGCTCGATCAGCACGCGCTTGACGGTATCGGCCTGGCCGGACTGCGGCGGCGACGACTGGTCGTACCAGAAGTCGTGCGTGACGCGCTGGTTCGGCAGGCCGCTCGGCGGCTGGGTGATGACGAACCCGACATTCCAGGTAACGCCCAGCACGGCGGTCGCCTGTCCGCCGAGGATGAGGTCGCCGTAAGGAGGCTGGATCGCCAGCGCGAGACAATTGTCGTTGTTGTCGCCGCCGTAGTTGAGCCCGATGGTCAGGCCGGCCGTATCCGGACTTCCGGTGAAGGTGGCATCCGCCTGCAGGGTGGTGCCGTCGTAAAGGAAATGCGCTATCGCGCAGTCGAGGTCGCCGGCGCTCGAAGTCGCCGTGCCAGCGAGGTAGTAGCTGCCGTCGGCGGCGAGTGCCATGTCGTAGGCGATGTCCTGGTTGGTCGCGGCCGTGGCGAAGGAATACTTCGCCGAAGTCACGCTGCTGCCGTCGGCGCTGATGCGGGCGATGTAGAAGTCGTTGTCGCCGGTGCCGGCGTGGTAATAGCTGCCGGCAGCGATCACGTTGCCGCTGGAGTCCAGTGCGATACGCTTGATTCCGATCGCGTCGCCCGCGGTGTCAGGGGCAAGAGACAACTGCCCGGAGCCATGGAAAGACGTATCAAAGGCGAAAGGGTAGTTCGCGGTGAATCGCATGACCACGCCGCTCGAACCATCGGTTCCGCCCGCGACGATCCTGTCGTCCGCGCGCATGACCACCGAAGCGAACCCGCATGTACCCGAACAGGAGATTCCGAAATAGCCGGAGACGGCGCCGCTGGCGGACAGCGGCACGACGGCGAAATTGTTGAGATCCGTGCGCCGGCCGACCAGCACGAGATTGCCGTTCGATTGCTCGGCGATGTCGCCCGGCTGCACGTTGCCGTAGGTGAGCCGCACCTTGCCGCCGCTGCCGAACGTTGCATCCAGGTCGCCGTCGGCCGCCGCGGCAAGCAGCGGAGCGGCGAGCAAGCCGATGAGCATCGCGCGCATGAGCTTTCCTCCACAAGACAAGCGGCGAAATTCTGCTCCTTGCTGTGTGAAGGAAACCTTGCTGAAAAAATGGGACGGAGGTAATTAATTCGAATTAATTACCTCCGTGCCCTTTTACTTGGCGCCACGCCGGACGACGGCCCGCTGCGCTACCGCGTCCGCCACGAAGAAAAGGGGACGTAGCCAATTAAATCGCCGTAATTGGCTACGTCCCCTTTTTTCTTTTTTCCTCCGCCATCGATGGTGGGGATGCCGGAATTGCAGGAGCAAATTCCGGCGTTGCAGCGGGTACCTGCTCGCGTGGCGTCGACAGCTGCTCTGCTTCAGGAAATCGCTGCGGCGGTGAATGGCTAGTCGTCCATGGTTGCAGGTTTTTCCTGCACTCATGACCCAATTTCGGTCATCGATGCAGGTATTTTGTGGATTGATGACAAAATCCTCGTCAGCAATGCGGGTCCCGTGCTGCTTCGTTGCAACTTTTTCCTGCATCGATGCAGCTTCCAAGGCCCATGGATGCAGCTTTTTTCTGCGACGGTCCAACTCCCACGGCCGTCGATGCCGATAACGGAGTCAGAGTGCCTTCGGGTTTGCGCTTTGAAACAGATAATTCCTACGTTCCCTCAGTAGAGAGTTCTAGAGGAGTTCCGCATGAGATATTTCCACAAGGCTTTAATTGCTTGCTTTGGTGCAGCAGCGATTGGCGCGGGAACTCCAGCAGGCGCTTCACAGGACGTTCCGCCACCGACCCCGACCCAGGATCTTTCCGGAGTGCACGATTTCGATTTCTTTGTGGGCAAGTGGCAGACGCATAGTCGCAAGCTGAAGGAGCGGCTGGCGGGCAGTCACGATTGGGAAGAATTCGATGGCACGATCCGTTGCTTCAAACTCATGAACGGCATGGCCAATGTCGACGATACGGAATTCGACATGCCGGAAGGCATCTATCGTGGCGTCGCGCCGCGTGCATACGATCCCAAAACGGGACTCTGGGCCATTTGGTGGATTGATGGCCGCAATCCTCACGGTGCCGTAGACCCACCGGTCAAGGGTCGCTTCATTCACGGCGTCGGCACTTTTTACGCTGACGATACGCTGCGCGGCAAGCCGATCAAAGTGCGTTTTCTCTGGTCAAATATCACGCCGACCTCTGCGCATTGGGAACAGGCCTTTTCGGGCGACGGCGGCAAAACCTGGGAGGTCAACTGGAGCCAGGTCCTGCGGCGTGTTGAATAGGAAAACAGGGTCAGAGTGAATTTCCCTCACACGTTGCGTAAATAACTTCACTTCTCGTTGACCGCCGAGCGACAGTAATATTCCGAGTCCTCTCGGCACTATGAGATCCCACTAATGACAAGCATCGCGAAGATCGATCTGCGACGTGAGGCGTCCTCAGCTTCGGGCGACTGGAAAAATTGGGTGTTGGCGAACGTGAACGATCATGTCGTCCGCATCGGCGTGATGTCTCGCGATTTTCATTGGCATCGACATTCCAACTCGGACGAAGTGCTTCTGCCGCTGGAAGGAAGTCTGATTGTCGATTTCGAAGGCCAGTCGATGACCATTGACGTAGGCCAATTCGTCGTTGTGCCGCAAAACGTCCTGCACAGGACAAGGCCGGCGGGCGACAGAGTTGTTACGCTGTGCTTTGAGCACAAGGATTCATCGATCACTGGTGAGTGAGACGGCCAGAAAAAGGGTCAGGTACATTTTCCATCATCTAAAAATGTACCTGACCCTATCTTTTCCATTTTCTTTTCTGGTTTTTCGACTATCCTCGCATCGGGGGCCATCAACTGCCGGGCAAGTGAACAGACGGCGTGCCCGACGCGTAAGAAAAGGCAATCAAATCCTCGATGAATACACGATCGCTTTACGCGGCGGCACTTCTGCTGTCCGGCGCACCCTCCATCGTCTCGGCGGCGACAGTGAATGTCACGATCGCTTGCAGCGGGCAGATCGATGCCGCCATCGATTCGGCGCTGGGGATGATTTCGCCCAGCGGTCCGAGCGATCTGGCGATTACGTTGTCGACGGGCGGCGGCTTGTGCAATGTTCTACAGCCCCACGCCATCAGCGGCGCGGTGTCCGTTACCTTCACCGGCCCAGGCGACGGCACGGCCCTGTTCATGGGTGGAAGTCCGATCGTGCCGCGGTTTCAAGTCACGGACGGCGCTACGGTTCAGCCTCAATGGGGTCACCGCAGGGAGTGCGCCGCGCAGCGTTGTCAGCGTCACGAATGCAACACTCACGGTCGACAACGTGAAATTCAGCGCCAACCAATCCGACCAAGCCGGCGGCGCGATTACCGCCACGGGGTCCGTGGTGACGATCATGCACTCCGTCTTCGACACCAACAGCGCGTCGGTGAACGGCGCGGCGATCGCAATGGATGGTCCGGGAACCGGCAGCCTCACAGTCAGCGACACGCGATTCCACAACAACCAGTTCGTCAGCACTCTCGGTGCCGGCGGCGCGATCTATTCCAACGGCGTCGCGGTAACGATCAATCGCGTTTTGTTCGACACGAACAAGGCCCCGAACAACACGGGCGGTGCGATCTACATCAATGGCGGCAACTTGACGGTACGCAACTCGACGTTTACCGGCAACCAGGCGCCGACAGGCGGAGCCATCGCGATAGCCAACCCGGCATCGGGCTCGACGTTACTCAACAATGTAACGATGCGAGCGGATTCGGCGTCGTCGGCCGGCAGCGAACTGTATGTTTCTGGAACGATCGCGGCGTCGGCGATCGCGATCACGAATAGCCTGATCAGCGGAACCTGCGCCGGACTCACGAACCCGGTTGCGCATAACTCGATCGAAAGCCCGGGCAACACCTGCGCGTTGCCGGCCGGAACCAACAGCGTCTCGGTTCCAGATGCCGATTTGCATTTGGGCACCTCGAGCGACAACGGCGGATACACATTCACGTTTTTACCGCAGACGTTCAGCGTCCTGATAGACAGCGGTGGTAACGACTGCGAGAGCGTGGATCAACGCGACTTCACGCGAAACGTTGGCGCCTGCGACGTCGGCGCCGTGGAAGTCGGAGCCACTGACCGGATTTTTGCCGGGACGTTCGACTGAGCTGCGAGAAAGCGACGTGCGGCACGGGAAAAAAGGGGACGGAGGAAATTAAGTCGTCGGAAGAATCGTACAGGTCGTGGCGCAAGGCTCCGATACGAAATAACGGAGTCAGAGTGCCTTTCGGCGGACACCGTTTTCGAACTTCAATATGCCGACCGAGTTAGCTATTTCGGCGCAGGGAATTCGCTCGATTGAAGATGCGGCATAATGAAGCGATGAGGGCTCGGTGAAGAAGGCAGCTGACGGTGCTTACGCCATTTCATGTCGCCTTGCAGGTCCGCAATGTCGCGGAGGCGCGGCGATTCTATGGAGATGTCCTTGGATGTGCCGAGGGACGCAGTGATACGGACTGGGTGGACTTCAATCTCTACGGCCATCAGTTCGTGTGTCATTTCAACCCGAACCTTGGCGAGGATGGCCGGATCACCTCCCACTACAACCCGGTGGACGGGCACGGCGTTCCGGTACCGCACTGCGGTGTCGTGTTGGAAATGCAGGACTGGAGCGCTTTGGCCGAGAGACTACGCGCTCGACAGGTCGAGTTCGTCATCGAGCCTTGTATCCGGTTCCAGGGACAACCTGGCGAGCAGGCGACGATGTTCTTCCTGGATCCCTCGGGCAACGCGCTGGAGTTCAAGTCGTTAAAGGATATAGCCGGACAGTTGTTTGCAACCTGACGCCGAAAGGCACTCTGACCCCGTTTTCCTTTAGCGTATGATTCAGCGGCCCACAGGGGGTGTTGCGACCTATCCAATCCGAGGTCTGGCAGGCATGGCTGACGTTTTCGTTTCATACGCCCGCACCGACAAGGCGCGTGTGGCACCGCTGGTCGCAGCGATCGAGGCGAAGGGCTGGTCGGTCTGGTGGGACCCGGAGATCACGCCCGGACAGCAGTTCGACGACCAGATCGAGGCGGAAATCGATGCGGCCAAGGCCGTGCTGGTGATCTGGACGCCGACGTCGGTGGCGTCGCGCTGGGTACGTGGCGAAGCGCGCGAAGCAGCCGAGCGGGGCATCCTTGTTCCGGTGCGATTCGATCAGGCGCGCCTGCCGATGGACGTGCGCGCGATCCATACGACCGATATCGACGGCTGGGGCGAGGATGCGGACAGCCCGCAGGCGCAGGAATTACTGCGTGCGCTGGCCGCGATGATCGTGCGCACGCAGGCGGCGAAATCCGCAAAGGCGGGCGGCGCGACGGCCGCGCCGGAAAAGCAACCCGCGCGCTTCACGATCTGCGTGCTGCCGTTCGCCAACATGAGCGGCGATCCAGGAGCAGGAGTATTTCAGCGACGGCATCACCGAGGACATCATCACCGACCTGAGCAAGGTCTCGGCGCTGGCGGTGATCTCGCGCAACAGCGCCTTCATGTACAAGGGCAAGCACGTCGACGTGCCGAAAGTCGCTCGCGAACTCAAGGTCGAGCCACGTGCTGGAAGGCAGCGTGCGCAAGGCGGGCGGGCGCCTGCGCATCAGCGCGCAGCTGATCGATGGCGCGACCAACAACCACATCTGGGCCGAACGCTACGACCGCGACACCACCGACATCTTCGCCATCCAGGACGAGATCTCCGCAGCGATCGTGAAGGCGCTGAAACTCAGCCTGCTGCCCGAGGAGAAGAAGGCGATCGAGCGGCGCGGCACCGACAATGCCGAGGCCTACGATCTCTACCTGATGGCGCGGCAGGTCTATATCACCGGCCAGGAAGCCGATGTTCGGGGTGCGCAGGCGATCATCCGGCTTTCTGCGCGCGCCACCGAAATCGATCCGCGTTACGCCGAAGCCTGGGCCCTGATGGCCATCGGCCATAGCAAGTTGCGCACTGCGCAGGGCGGCAACTCGCATGACGGCTTGGTGGCCGTGGAACGCGCGTTGACGCTGGACCCGAGCCTGGCCGAGGCGCATGCAGTCAAGGCGCAAATCCTGCTGCAGGACGGCGACGCCGACGCCGCAGCTGCGGAAGTCGCCACTGCGCTGGCGCTGGATCCGGAGTCCTACGAGGTCAACCGCTCTGCCGGACGACTGAGCTATCAACTGCATCGCCACGAAGATGCCATTCGCTTCTATGAAAAGGCCACGAAATTGATGGAGGCCGACATCAACTCTGCGTCCATGCTGACCAGTTGTTACACCGCACTGGGCGATGCCGCCGGTGCGACACGCGCGGCGCAACTTGCCCTAAAGCGAGCCGAGAGTGTCCTGGCCCGTGAACCCAACAATTCGTTGGTCACCGCTTACAGCGCCTATGCGCTGGCCGCGCTGGGGGAGGGCGAGCGGGCCAAGGCGCGCATGAATCGCGCCCTTCTGATCGACCCGGACAACTTCAACATGCGCTATAACTTTGCGTGCGCGATCAGCGTTTATCTGCGGGACAAGGAGGCCGCTCTGGAGATGCTCGGCCCGCTGTTCGAAACGATCAACGATTCATTCCTGCCCTACGCAAAAGCCGATCCGGATTTCGAGTTCCTGCACGACGATCCGCGCTTCCAGGCCATGGTCTCTGCCGCCGAGTTGCGCCTCGCTGCACTACTTGGCCGGACAGACTGATCGGTGCGCGGTGGCATCCTGCAGCTTCTGTTGCATTCCGGCGCTCATTCCGACGGTCGCGTTCGCGTAAAAGTACGGATAAAAGTAGGCGGCGGAACTTGCAGGACGAACTTAATTAGCTACGTGCGGCCTTTTTGCCACCAGCGCTTCGCAGAGCTGCAACTATCCTGACTCAAAGCCGTTGCGAAAGATGATCACCTCCGGGACCTGTCGTTCGACAGCGCCCATGTCCGACTTGCCGTTCGCGCAGCCCTGCAGCCCCCTTTGGTCCATGGGGATGTCGCAGCTCGGAATCGCATCGATCGCCGGACTTCCCGGATTCGGCAACATCGTCGCCGTCGCCCCTCCATTGTCGTCGAGGTTCGCAAGATCAGGGTCTGAGCCGATCAGGGAGCCTGTCCCCGTGATCGTCGCATTGCCGGGGCTCTGGACCAGACTGTGGTACAAGTCGAAAGTGCCGAACAGGTCTGTGAGCCCGTATTTGCTGAAGTTGTCGGCGATGATGCTGAACTGGACTAACAGGTTTCCACCTACCGTGTAGAGGCCGTTTCCGGGGTTTTTGTACGCGGAATTGTGCACCACGGTGGCACGAAACACGTTGGATCGATTCGCGGAGTAGGAATCCTCGAATGAAATGCCGCCGCCGGTCTTGTGGCTTTGGTTCTGCGTCACCGTCGAGTACCGCAGGGAAAGTATGTGAATGAAGCACGGCGATGCCGCCGCCCCCGTATTGCAGGTCGCTCTGGGACGTTACACGGTTGTTGTTGATCGTCGACTGGGAAATGATCGTCGAGCGTAAATAATTTGAATGGCTGGCGTCGTCAAGAAACACGCCTCCGCCGCCGAGGACGGCGGTATTGGAGCTGATCGTGGACTGGTAGATTTGCGAATTTGCGAAGCCGTAAGTGACCTCGAATGCCACCTCCGACCGAGGAGGCACTGCATCCGGACACAATCGAGTTCGTGATTTTCCCGCCGTTGAAAGTGATGCAACCTCCCGATGTGGCATGCGATGAGGTGGCGCGGACGTTGGACAGAACCATATAGCAATCGTACGAACCGATAGCGCCGCCGCCGGAGATCGCGGCTCCGTTTGTGAGCGACAGCGATGAAATGGAGACGACACTGGCCGGATTCGGGCAAGAGAGGTAGAAAATCCGGCCCGAACCTGCGCCACTGATCGTGAGCCTGTCCATGCCGGGGCCGACGATGTTCACCGCGTGCGCGATGTTGATCTGACCCGTCGCCAGCGTGATCGTGCTGCCTGTGAGGGACGGATCGAACTGCACGGTGTCCCCGGGTGCTGCGGCGGCAACGGCCTGGCGCAGGCTCAGCTTGCCGATCGGGCCAGGATCGCCCGTCGTGTTGACGATGTAGGTGTTGCTCGCCAGCGCAGTTGACGGACAATTCAGGACCGCAGTCAGCCCCAATGCCGAGGCCAATGCGCGCGCCAGGCGGCGCGCCCGAACGCCGAAGTCTTGTAGCGCAAGCGTACGCCCGCCGCTGTCCACGACGATTCTCCAGTCGGCTCCGCCAAGCCGCTTGTTCATGCGACTGGCAGCGTCTATGCAACATTGAGGCATTAGTTGCGGTAAAGGTGTCGACGTTTTCTCGAAGCCCATGTTTCCTCCGCAGCGCACCGCGCCTGTCGCACTCGAGATACCGTTACAGGAAACGGCACGGAATCCGGCAGCGCCGCGCGGGAATCAAAGAAAGAACTGCTGTACTACGGCCGACAGAGTGATATCGTGGTCGCATCCAGGATGCTCGGAGCGGGGCAGCGCGGTCGCCCGAGTGAGAACGTCGTGGCGCTATCCGGAATCAAACCCGTCGCGGAATATGATCACCTCGGGCGACTGCCGCTCGACCGCGCCGATGTCCCTCTTGCCGTTTACGCACGCGTCCACGCCGCGCTGGTCGACTCCGGGATTCCCGCAGCCGGGGAGTCCGTCGACGGCCAGGCTTGCTGCAAACGGCAGCCTCGTTTGGGTGACGCCCCCGTTGACCGCGAGTTCACCGAGATGCGCGTCGACTCCGAAGATCGAGCCCATTCCGCTGATCGTCGCGTTGCCCGGGTTCTGCACCAGGCTGTAGACCAACAGGAAAGAACCGGAAAGGTCGGTCCCGCCGTACTTGTTGAAATTGTCTGCGACGATGCTCGCCGTGACAGTCGGTCTTCCGGCAGCCGCATACAGGCCGTTACCTTCGGTCATGTTGCTGTAGTTCGAAGTGATGGTCGAGCGATACACCGACGCAGCGTTGGCGGTGTCGAAGTCGCCGAATGAGATTCCGCCACCCGCCTTGTAGGAGTGGTTGTTGGTGATCGTCGAGAAGTAGAGTTTCAGCCCCGCGTTGGTAACTGCGATTGCGCCGCCACCGAACCCCGAGACGGTTTGCGGCGGTGGGACGAAGTTGTGGTCGATCGTCGAACGCCTGATGACACTCGACCCTGTGAACAATATCGCGACTCCGCCACCGAACCCACCAGCGTGGTTCGAGCTGATCGTGCTGTACTCGATCGACTGCGGCCCTTCTCCCATGACCTCCAGAACGCCACCGCCCCCCGCGTCGGCGTTGCAGGTGGACACGACCGTCCGCGCGATGCGGCCATTGTTGAACGACACTCCGCCGCCACCCTTGGCATGTGATGCGCTGATGTTGGCCCCCGACAGGTCGAGATAGCAGCGCTTTGACGAGATGGCACCCCCGTCGCCCGTCGTGCTGCCATTGCGCAGTGATAGGCCCGAGATCGACACGTGCTGGGTCGCGTTCGCGCACGAGAGGTAGAAAATGCGACCCGCATCGCCGCCGCTGATGGCGAGCTTTCCGGCTCCGGGTCCGACGATATTCATCGAATGGCTGATCTGGATTTCGCCAGTCGTCAGCGTGATCGTGCTGCCAGCGAGCGCTGGATCGAACTGGATGGTGTTTCCATCCGCGATATTCGCGGCGGTAATGGCCTCGCGCAGACTCAGGCTATTGGCCGGGCCCGTCGGATCAAGCGCGGTGCTGACGACATACGTATTGCCCGCCTGCGCCGTTGTTGCAGCACAACTGAGCGCTGCCGCAAGGGCGAGCGCCGACACCACGGTCGAATCGCGATGTCCGCGTGAAACGATCCCGCGCAACGCTGACGCCAGATTGTTTTCGTCCATCTTCGTCTCCTGCCCGCCACGCAAGGTGCTCGCGCCGACGACAAGGGACCACTTTCTGCGGACCGACCGACAGGTGCGCCGGGACATCCTCTCGAGGGCCAACTTCTTACCTCCGTACAGCGTGTCGACCGCACTCGAGATACCGTTACAGGAAACGGGGCGGAATCCGGCAGCGCCGCGCGGCGCCGCAGTCACCGTGGGTGCGTTGCCGGATTCGCGGCCGTTTGTTGAAGAAAAAAGGGGTCTGTGTAGGGCGTTGACAGTGTCGAGCAGCGGTTTCTACGATTGGCGCAGCCGCGGGCCAAGTTCACGTGCGATCGAGAACGCACGGCTCGTACTGACGATTCAGTGCGTGCATCGCGAGTATCGGGAAGCGTACGGTACAGAGAGGCTATGGCGCGAGCTACGTGACCGCGGAGAGCAGTGCGGTAGCCATCGTGTGGCGCGGCAACGCCGCCGCCATAGCGTGACCACCAAGCGCCGCCGTCGCCACCTGCGGGCAAGAGCGCCGTACCAGTTCGATCAGCCGGCACCAATCTGCTGCGCTGGCCGTTCCAAAGCCCTGCACGCGATCGAGTCTGGGTCACCGACATCACCCACGTTCCGACCGGCAAGGATGGCTTTACCTGGCTGCAGTGCTCGATCTGTTCGCACGCCGCGTCATGGTTGGGCAATGTCACACCGCCAGGATCAGGAACTGGCGTCGTCGGCCCTGATGATGGCAATCGAACGGCGAGGCCAGGTACATTTTTTCGACAGGAAAATGAACCTGACCCCTTTCTCTTACGCGCAAAAGTACGGTTAAAAGTAGGCGGCGGAACTTGCAGGACGAACTTAATTAGCTGCGTCCCCTTTTTTACCACCGCGCCGATCGCTCCTTCACTCGCCGCGGACACACGGCTGGGTAGCTGGCGCATCGAACGGCTGATCGGGCGCGGCGGCATGGGCGAGGTCTACGCCGCGCTGCGCGACAGCAGGAAACGGTGACAGGTTCACTTACGCTCGTTTGAATCCCGCTTAGAAAAAGTGTACCTGGCACCGTTTTTATTGGGCACCGTTTTCATTGCGCGTCAAATTACTACATCCCACTTCTTACCTCTGGGTTCAAGGCACGGCTATCCTGACTCAAACCCATTGCGGAAGATGATGACCTCCGGGGTCTGCCGTTCGACAGCGCCCATGTCCGACTTGGCGTTGACGCAGCCCGACACACCGCGCTGGTCGGTGAACAGGCACTCGGTGGTCGCCTCCAGGGCAGGGCTTCCGGAATTCGGCAGCATGGTCGCGGTCGGGCCCCCGTTGATGCCGAGAGCGCCGAGCATCGGGTCGACGCCAAGCAGGGAACCGCTCCCGCCGATGGTCGCGGAATCGGGGCTCTGCACCAGGCTTTGGGTCACCGTGAAGCCTCCGGAAAGATCGGTGAGTCCGTACTTGTTGAAGTTGCCGGCGACGATGCTGTAGCGGACGGATGCGGTGGCGCCGACCGCGTAGATGCCGTTACCCGACGTCTTCTGGGCGGAATTGAGCGCCACGGTGGTGCGAAACACCGTAGAGTTGCTCGCGGAGTAGGCATCGGCAAGCGTAATACCGCCGCCGGCCGTGTAGCTGGAGTT
Organism: uncultured Gammaproteobacteria bacterium; assembly: GCA_963738115.1. Classification (GTDB taxonomy): domain Bacteria; phylum Pseudomonadota; class Gammaproteobacteria; order Xanthomonadales; family Rhodanobacteraceae; genus Rudaea. The sequence continues at coordinate 23,994 of CAVTVN010000002.1, forward strand.
CTTAGCCACTGTCGAATAGCCGAGCGACAACGTGGATCTGTAGGCGTAAATGCCACCGCCTCCGGACGCATCGTGAGCGGTCACCGAATTGTTGTTGATCGTCGACCGATAGATGTTGGCCTCGCGCCCAAAGGATTTGAGGTCCTCTACACTGACGCCTCCGCCAGCCTTGCCGGCGGTGTTCGAAGCAACTGTTGACGTGTTGATGTTGGTGTTGAGCGGGCCGCCGTCGATCTGGATGCCGCCCCCGGTCTTGTCCGCGTGGCAACCGGACACGACCGAGTCCCGATCACGCCGTTGTTGAAGCGGATACAGCCACCCCGTCCGGCGCGCGAGGCCGTGACGACGGCGTCATGCAGATCCAGGCTGCAATTCGAGGAAAACAACGCGCCGCCAGTGTACAAGTAGCCCACGTTGCCATGCGCAAGCGTCAGCGACGAGATCTCGACGGTTTCGGTCCCAGGGCAATTCAAGCTGAAAATCGCGCCCGCATCGCCACCGCTGATCGTGAGCTTGGCCGCACCGGGGCCGAGGATGTTCATGCAGTGCGTGACGAAAATCGCTCCGGTCGCCAGCGTGATCGAACTGCCCGAAAGCGATGGATCGAACTGCACCGTGTTTCCATTGGCAACATCAGCGGCCGCAACCGCCTGGCGCAGGCTCAGCGTGCCTGGCGATCCCGGGTCGCCCGTGGTGTTCACGATGAACGTGTTGCCTGCCAGCGCCGTTGCGGGCAAATTCAGTGCAGCGCTCAGCCCCAAGGCCGATGCCAATGCGCGGGCGAGGCGACGCTTTGGCGCGGCCAAGCCCTGTACTGCGCGCGCCTGTCGGTCAGTCCTGCTGGCCATCTTCTTTACCTCCGCAGTACAGCGTGTCTGCCGCACTCGAGATACCGTTACAGGAAACGGCGCAAAATCCGGCAGCGCCGCACGCGCCGCCGCAGTCACTGCGGGTGCATTGCCGGATTCGCGGCCGTTTGTTGTATAAGCACGCTGGCGGAACCGCATACGGGAAACTTGTCGTGCAACGCGAACGCTGGGAGCGGCTCGAACATTTGTTTGCGCAGGCGTTGGACTGGCCCGCAGAGGAGCGGCCGGAACGGCTTGCGCGCGCCTGCGGCGACGACGTGGAACTGCAGCGCGAAGTCGCGGAATTGCTCGGCGCGCACACGGGGCAAGGCATGCTCGACACCCCGTTGCTGATCGCGGATGCCGCAGACGCCGCGCCAATCGCTCCTTCGCTCGCCGCGGACACGCGCGTGGGCGCCTGGCGCATCGAGCGGCTGATCGGGCGCGGCGGCATGGGCGAGGTCTACGCCGCGCTGCGGGATGCAGCCGGGTTCAGCCAGCGCGGCGCGCTCAAGCTGCTGCGCTTCGAAGCGATCGGCGAGCAGGCGCGCTTTCACGCCGAGCGGCAGATTCTCGCGCGGCTGGAACATCCCGGCATCGCGCGCCTGCTCGACGGCGGCGTGGCGCCGGATGGCCGACCGTACACCGTGATGGAGTACGTCGACGGCGTGTCGCTGCTTGACTACTGCAACGCGCGCGGCGCTTCGCTCGGCGAGCGTCTCGAACTGTTCGCGCAGGTTTGCGACGCGGTCGCCTACGCACATCGCAACCTCGTCATCCATCGCGACCTGAAACCGGCCAACACGCTGGTCGATGCCGAGGGCAAGGTGAAGCTGCTCGATTTCGGCATCGCCAAGCTGCTCGACGCGAGTTCGGCGAAAGCGTCGGCAGATCCGACGATGACCGTCGCGCCTTTCACGCCCGACTATGCTGCGCCGGAGCAGCTGGCCGGCGAACGCGTGACCACGGCAACCGATGTCTACGCGCTCGGCGTGCTGCTGTTCGAACTGCTCACCGGCGAGCGTCCGCTGCGCCTGCGCGGCCTGCCTTCGGCGCAGGCGCTGGCGCAGTTGACCGACCGCATCGCGCCGTTGCCGAGCCGTGCGATTCGCGACAAGGCCGATGCGCCATTGCCGGCGAGCGCGCTGGCGGGAGATCTCGACGCGATCGTCGCCAAGTGTCTGCGCCGCGAGCCGGCGCACCGTTACGATACCGTCAACGCCCTGAAGCTCGATCTGCGACGCCATCTGGCGCATGAACCCGTACTGGCACGCGAAGGCGCGCGCCTGTACGTGCTCGGGCGCGTGCTGCACCGTTACCGCTGGCCGGTGGCTGGTGCGGCGGCGCTGATCCTCGCGCTCGCGGCGGGGCTGGTCGGCACGCTGTGGCAGGCGCAAAAGGCTGCCACGCAGGCACGCGTCGCCGAAGCGCAGGCTTCGCGCGCGGAGGCCACCAAGAACTTCCTGCTCAGCGTGTTCAAGGCCAGCGATCCGCGCCAGGCATCGGACAAGCCGCGTGGCGGCATCACCGCACGCGAACTGCTCGATGCCAGCGCGCCGCGCATCGAGCTGGATTTCGCTGCGCAACCTGAGCTGCAGATCGAACTGCTCGGCACGATCGCGGAAATCTTCCATGAACTGTTCGAGTCGGAGCGCTATGCGACGCTCCACGCCAAGTACATGGAACTCGCGCGGCAACGTTACGGCGAACAGGATCCCCGGGTCATCGATGGCTATCTGCAGGAGGCCAAGGACGCCTCCGATTTCGAAAGTGCAACACGGCTGCTCGACCGCGTCGATCCGCTGATCCGACAAGCGGGATTGGATCGGTCACCCGTGCGCGCCCGCTGGTGGGCACTCAAGGCCGGCACCATCAGCTCGGACACGAAGCAGCAGGCCGAATACGAAGCCATGCTGCTGCGTGCGATCGCGTTGTACGAGAGCACCAATCCCGCGGATCTGGAGTACGTCAATGCGCTGCTCTACCTGGGCAACGTCTACAGCGGCGACCGCGGGGATGTCGCGCGCGGGCTCGAATTTCATCGCCGTGCCAAATCCGCTCTGGCTTTGCTGCCGGAACGCAACGACGCGCAAGCAGCGCTCATCGAATTCAATCTTGCCATCGAGCTGGAAGGGTTGGGTGAATTCGCCGAGGCGTATGCGAGTTACGAGCGTGCGGCGACACTGTTCCTGCAGACCCACGGGGAGCGCGATCACTGGTATTGGGTGACGTTGTCGAACTGGGCTGATGGACTTTGTCGTCAGGGCGATCGCGAACGGGCGGATCAGTTGTTCGAGAGGATGCGCCAGGCGCTGCCCGCCAAACCGGACGAGAAAGAGGCCTACCATGTCGCCAGGGCGGAGGAAGTCCACGGCTCCTGCCTGACTGCTCAAGGACGCCCGCGCGAGGCTATTCCAATACTTGAGGCCGTCGAACGACAGTACATCGAACGACCGTACATCGGAGTGCCTGTCGACCTGGCATATGCGCGACAAATCCTCGGCAGCGCCTATGATCGAGCCGGACGTCGCGGCGACGCGCGCCGCGTGCTCAAGCAAGCCTTGGACGAATTTATCGCTTATGCGGCGAAGATCGGGGCACTCGACAACGCCAGGCTGATGAACTCACGCGCGCGCTGGGGCCTGTTCCTGCTCGGTCAGGGCGAGCCCGAAGAAGCGGTGCGGCAGTTCGATGAAGTAATCGCCCAGGATCACGGTCGCAATCTCGATTTCACCGCACTGTCTCATGGCGGCCTGGCGCAGTTGGCCTTGCTGCGCGGAGATGCGACCGCCGCCCTGCGCGCGAGCACGGAGGCGCTGCGTGTAATTGGCACGGCGAGCGGTAGCCACAATCCGCGCAACGAGCGCTATCTGTGGCGCATCCACGCGCAGGCACTTGCGCGCACCGGTGATCTTGCCGCCGCGCGCGATTATGCGCAACGCGCGCTCGATGCGTACCGTCATCACGATGATCCCGCCAGCGCGGAAATCGCGGAGTCCGCCGCGGTGCTCGAGGGGATCGACCAGTTCGCGAAGAAATAGCGCGGTCTGAGAATCCGCTCGGTCTTGGCGCAGGCCCGATGCGAAAGAGTCGGAAGGCCGGCATGTGCGGTGCATCGACTTCGCTCGCTGATACGAGCGAAGCTCAGCGTGAGCGGTGGTTTGAGACGCTACCTTTCATCATCGCGCTTGGTTCTCGTCCAACTCCCGGTGCAGCCAGGCGCGCGCCAGCGTCCAGTCGGCGCGCACGGTTCGCTCGGAAATGCCGAGCGCACGGGCGGTTTCGACATCGCTGAAGCCGGCGAAGTAGCGGCACTCGACCACTTGCGCGAGGCGCAGCGATTTGGCGGCGAGCTGGCCCAGCGCGTCGTTGAGCGCAAGAATTGCCGCGTCGGACTCGATCGCCACGTCCAACCCCCCGGTCAGCGGCAGGGCATCGGCGCCACCGCCGCGCTTGGCGGCCTGCCGCGCGGCTGAATGATTGACCAGCGCGTGGCGCATCGCCAGGGCCGCGGCGCGCAGAAAATGCGCATCGGTGTTCCAGCCCTGGCCGCGGCGCAATTTCAGGTAGGCCTCGTTGACCAAGGCGGTCGTCTGCATCGTGACGCCGGCGCCGACACGATGACGTTCGCGCTGCGCGAGGCGGCGCAAATCGTCGTAGAACAGCGGAAACAGCCGGTCCGCCAGAGCCTGTGCGTCCGCAGGCAATGCCGTATCCCAATTGTCGAAGTGCAGTACCGGGTCGTTCATGGCACCCCCGACGCGGCCGGCCGAGCGCCGTCCGTGCATACGACATGATAATGCCAGCCGCCTGCCCATCGGACCAGGCAGCCGGGACGACTCCAGTCTCTCTGCATGCCAATCAGGCCACCGTTGCGCGATGGCCAATAGTTTGGGTCCAGCCTACAGAGGAAGCTCCTATTGTAATCGCCACCGGTGGGTTCCGTAGGTCTTACTGAAACGCCGAATTTCATGCTGCCACTCCCAAGCTTGACTTTCGTTCGAATCAGCGTCAACGCGGTCCGGGAGCTACGGTCGAATCAGACCATTTCGAGAAAGGGACAGATTATGTCAGCCAACAAACCCAACAAATCCGCCGCTCGTGTGCAACAGAGCGCCTTTTCCGTGGCAAAGATGCTTGGCAGGTCATTGGCAGGAGGATTGGTGCTTGTAGCTTTCAGCAGTGGCGCCATGGCGGCGACCGAATGCAACGGAGCGCCTCTGTCCGGCACGATCACCGGCGGGGTGGTCGTCAATGCCGGCGATGTTTGCGTCTTGATGGAGGCGACCGTCTACGACAGTGTGCAGGTCAACCCGGGCGGGATATTGATTACCTGCGGGTCCACCATCTACGGCGGGCTCGTCGCCAATGGGGCAGCGAATGTCCTCATCGGCGCCGGGGCGGACGAAGAGGTACCACCGGCGAATTTTGATTGTCCCGGTAACAACATTCGCGGTGGAGTCCAGATAAGCAATACCGGGCCAGGCGTTCTTGTAGGTCCGCCTTCCATCTCGATCGAGCGCGACGTCATTGAGGGCGGCGTGCACCTCGCAAACAACGCGGGTCTCACAGTGGTATCAGCCGACGTCATCAACGGTGGTCTGTTTTGCAAGAACAATGCTTCCGATCTCGACAACGAGGATACGCCGAGCGTCATTGTCGGTCGGACAACTTGCGAATTCGGAGAGTAAGGCAGAGGCGGCACGCGGGCTTTTTGCCGCAGCCGGCGCGACCGCCGTTCGACGGTTTGACGGTCGTCAATGTTTATCGGCGCCCCGACTGGCAAGGCCGGCGGGACGCCGAGCTTTCAACGGGTAGGGAGGATTTATGACGACGAGATCAAGCCTGTACCTCATCGGTCGGTTGCCGATTGCCGTTGCTTGCGGTGCAACGTTGATGGCTGCGTCCCTGGCGTTCGCGCAACCGGACCTCGACCAACAGGTGCAAGACGCGCTGCATAGCGCGGGTTTCACCGGTACGATCCAATCACAATTTTTGCCGCGGCTCGGGCGACCCCTTAACCCGCAACTTGCCGATCTCGGCAGGCTCCTTTGGTTCGACAAGTCGGGCGGTCTCCACGACGACAATACTTGCGGTGGATGTCACTCGCCGAGCCGGGCATTCGGCGACACGCAATCGATCGCGATCGGCATCCAGAACAACAATGTCGTCGGGCGCGATCGCGCGGGCCCCCGCAACCAGCGTCGCACGCCATTCGCGTCCAACACGCCGTTCTATCCCAACTTGATGTGGAACGGTCGCTTCTCTGTGATCTCCGGCAACCCATTCGATAACTCACTCGGATTCCAGTTTCCGTTTCCCGAGGGAACAACGCGGTTCCCGCCAAACGATCCGATCGTGACGCATTTGTCGATCGCGCAGGCGCACATGCCGCCGACCGAACTGACCGAGGTCGCGGGATATACGTGTACGGCCGGGACGATCGGTCCCGAATTCGATCAGTTCGACGACGGCAAAGGGGCGTGCCTGCCTCCGGCCGACGCAACGGGAACGCGAAATGACCCTATCCGCGCGGTCGTGCTGCAACGGCTCAACGGAAGTCCGGCATACCAGCAGCTCTTCGGCGCGATCTTTCCGTCAGTTGGCGCCGGCGGCCCAATCGACTTCTCCATGTTTGCCCGCGCCATCGCGGAGTTCGAATTCACGCTCATCTTCGCCGACGCACCGGTCGATCGATTCGCACGCGGCGATTCGCATGCGATGAACGAACAGCAGAAGCGTGGTGCGCTCATCTTCTTCGGCAAGGGAAGGTGCGGTCAGTGCCATTCGGTCGCGGGCGAATCGAATGAGATGTTCAGCGACTTCAAGATGCACGTGATCGGCGTGCCGCAGATCGCGCCTGAATTCGGCGTCGGCAAGGGCAACGTGCTGTTCGATGGACCGGGTCAGGACGAGGACTTTGGCTTGGAGCAGGTCACGGGGAATGCGGCCGATCGATACAAATTCCGCAGCTCGCCGCTGCGTAACGCTGCGCTGCAGCCGGCGTTCTTCCATAACGGGTCGATGACGCGCATCGAGGATGCGATCTACCATCATTTGGATGTGTTCGGTTCGGCACGCAGCTACGATCCGAAAAAGGCGGGCGTGGACAAGGATCTTCGGTACCGACTGGGACCGATCGAACCGGTGCTCGCGCGCCTCGACCCGCTCCTTCAAACGCCGATCCCTCTTACGGGCGTAGAGTTCGAGGCCCTGGTCGCGTTCGTCCGCGATGCGCTCCTGGATGAGCGCGCAACGAGCCAAAATCTATGTCCGTTGATCCCCCGCAGCGTACCCAGCGGCTACTCGACCATGGTCTTCGAGGAATGCCATTAGCGAACATAGGGTAAAGGGGTCGGATTCCGTTATAGAGGTTTAACGGAATCTGACCCATTAAGTCAAACGGGGGGCGCCATGTTCAGAATTTACCAGTGCATGGGTTCGATTCTTGCCGCAGCGGCACTGATCGGTGCTGCCGGCGGCGCGTCCGGCACGGACTTGTTGCAGTCCGCTCGCGATGCCAACCCGCTACTGAGCGAGAGCCGGACATTTGCGGCCAACGAGACCCTTGCCGGCCCATTCGCTCCATCCGCGGCGTGCCAGACCCTCGGCAACCACTGCACGTCGCCGAGCGACTGCTGTTCCCTGACCTGCAGCAGCAGTATCTGCATCAACGCCAGCGGTCCGTTGGGTTGCCACGCCGACTCCGATACCTGCACGACCGGTTCGGATTGCTGCACGGGCCAGTGCACGGGCGGCACCTGCGCGTCACTCGCCAGCCTGGGTGCAGGCACCTGCACGATCGACGGCGAACCCTGCTCGTCGAGCGATTCCTGCTGCAGCAAGAACTGTGCGGCTACGCCGGGCGGCGGCAACGCGTGCCAGGCCGACAGCGGCTGCCACGTTCGCAGCAACCTGTGCACATCCGACGCCGCGTGTTGTGGGGCGGCAGGCAGTGGAGGCGCTGGAGCCGGCAATGTCGTCTGCACTGTTCTCATTGGATCGAATCCGCCTGTCGGCACCTGCTCGAACCCCGTCGGTTGCAACTCGGAAGGCGATGTATGCGGTGGCCTGGGCGGCCGTACCGACTGCTGCGGCTGCATGCCGCCGAGCTCGAATTGCTGCAGGGCCGACAGTTCCGGTGGTTCCCGCTGTTACGGCGGCAGCACGGCGTCATGCCCGAATGGTTACGAGGCCAACACCCCGGGGTGCTGTATCGCCGCGGGCAACGTTTGCACCTTCTCCGACGAATGCTGCGGCGGAACGCCGTGTGTACCGGATCGTCACTGGTGTGCGGCACTGCGCGGCGGCAGCAAGCGCTGCGGGCGGCGTGTGCACGACCTCCAGCGACTGCGTCGCCGGCCTCGCATGCGTCACCGCGCCAGGCGCCATTGGGGGCACTTGCGTGGACAAAATCTTCGCGAACGGCTTCGAGTAAGCATTAAGGATAAAGGGGCCGAATTCCGTTATGGAGGTTTAACGGAATCTGGCCCATTAAGTAATTTGTCAGTGCTTCGATCTGCTGTCGGAACTTCTCACGCGGTCGTTGCCACGCTGCGCCACATGCTGCGCAACGCCTGCAATGTCCAGTTGCGGGAGCCGAGCCTTGCGGCATAGATTCCCGCGGGTCACCGCGGCTCACTGTCGGCATGGGTGCGTGAATCGTGGAGCGAATCGCCGAAGAGGCACCTGCCCCTGTTTTCGGAAGCAGGCTACCAAGTGTGGCGCTGATTAAGACATCGTTCCGTGGTCAAAACCCATCGGCGAATATCTCGTTGTATTCGAATGCGCCGATGTCGCAGAGATTGCTGGCGGACGGCGGACGTGGTCGCCCGCGCTGGTCGGTCAGCAGAGCACCCACATAGTCGAAGCAGCCGACCGCGTTGGCAATGAGGCTGCTGGGACTGATCAACGCGATCGTTTGGGTCGGACCGCCTTGATTACGGAGAATATCGAGTTCGTCCAGGGAGTCCAGGTAAAGGGCGCTACCAAGGCTATTCAACGCGGGCCCACATTGCAGCGGGGTCGCGTAGAACCGGTTGCTGCCGAAAATGCCGATCTCGCCGTAGCAGTCCTCGTAATCCGGCTGCCCGGACAAATAGTTGCCGGCGACCACGCTGTTGCGCTGATTGAATACGCCACCAGCGTCGTTGTAGATGCCAGCGCCGTCTCCGCCAAAATCAAGATCCGAATCCGCTTCGTTGTAGGCGACGGTAATGTTGTATACATTGGCGACGCCCGAAAGCGAATTGAAAATGCCACCCCCATTCGCGTACGCCTGATTCGCGCTGATCGTACTGTTGGCAATGAAGAGCACGTTACCGTTATAGATCGCGCCGCCGTCCGCGGTCGCCGTGTTGCCGCTGATCGTGCTCGCGCTCACGTATACGCTGCCGATGTCGTTGTAGATGCCTCCTCCCAGGACTGATGTTGTTGCCATTGATGGTGCTGGTGGTCACATGCAGCGTACCGTCGTTGTAGATGCCACCGCCGCCGAAATCGCAGTGTTGCTGGTGACGGTGCTGTGATCCAGGTCGAATGTGCCGGCGTTGCTGATTCCACCGCCCAGGTCATCCGTCGACTTGTTGTTGCTGAAGGTGCAATCGCTCGCGGTCGCAGTGCCGAACGTGTAAAGACCGCCGCCGTCGCCATTGGCCTCATTGCTGTCAAGCACGCAATGGCTCAGATGAACAGTGCCGTGGTCGTTGTAGATTGCCCCGCCGTTGTCGAGCTGCGAATACCCGTTGCGAATGGTCACGCCGGAGATCTCCACGCTGCGCCCGCTGCTGACAAGCATCACTCGATCAATCTTGTTGGCGTCGATCGTGGTTGTCGCCGCGCCTGCACCGGTGATCGTGATGGTTGGATTTCCAGCTGATCGGCGTGGTCAGGTTCAGATCGCCGCAGGCTTCGCCATCGCTTGCACACGAACTGGTCGGAATCGTCAGCGTATAGGTTGCCGCCGGCACGACTATGATCGCGCCGGATGCGCTGCGATTGGCTTCCATGATCGCGGCACGCAGCGTGCACGTTCCGGCCGTGGTGTGGCAGGTGCCGTTGCCGGGGTTATCGTCGGGCAGGTCATGCGCATGATCGTTCACCGTGAATGTCGGCGGAGTCGGCGGGATAGCCGATACCGGAATTGCGATGGCCACAGCACTGATCACCAGAGCAGTGCGCGCCAGCATCTTCAGATAACTATTCATCGGGTTTCCTCGCCACTTCCCTTATAGATACGAGAAGCGCGACAGCGAAACGACACGGCGTACCAGCGCGTACCTGACACTATTTTTCGGCCACCAGCCCTGGCGGCCGCGTGGCCGACCGTTGGCTGCATCGAATAAATTGCGCTGGCCCTCATCTGCGGATACTCTTGGCCGAGCCATTCGGGGGGGCTTCCGATGCTTCGTCTTTCTACGCGTGCAATGGCCGCGTTCGTCTTCGTGGCTCCGTTCTTTGCCACACATGCGCACGCCGGCAGCGTGACCGATTGTGGAGACTTGCAGGACGCAACCACGACGCTGCGTGGCGTGGTCGCCAGCGCGTTGGACCACGACTATATCGACGTCTCGCAGTGTTCGACGATCACCCTCCTGCATGGCGCGATTTCGACGGCGCTCAACCTGACCATCAATGGGCCGCTCGACGGATTGACGACGATCGATGCCGGCACGAACGACCGCGCGTTTGTCGATACCGGTGGGAGCAGTTCGCTGACGCTCAATCACCTCGCGATCGAGCACGGCCGTGCTCCGGGCGTCGATCCCAATGGCGGCTGCGTTCTGGCGGCGTATCAGGTCTATGTGCAGAACTCGACGCTGACCGACTGCCATGCGACGTCGAACGACGCGGATCGCGCACGGCGGTGCCGTGAATGCCGTCAACGTGATCCTCACTTCCAGCGTCATCACCGACAGCCTCGCATCATCCGCCAATGCGGACGCGCAGGGCGGCGCGGTATATGCGAGTAGCCAGGTCAGTTGCACCGACAGCCTCGTGCAGAACAGCAGCGTGCTTTCCGGTGGCGGCATGAGCGGGCCGTTCGGCAACGGTGGCGGCATCTACTCGAACAGCATGCCGGTGACTCGCTGTGCAATCGTCGGCAACCATGCCAGCCACGCCGGCGGCGGCATCTTCGGCACCAGCTTCTTCGTCTTCGTCGTCAGCAGCACCGTGTCGGGAAATTCGGCCGACTATGGGGTCGGAGGTATCGCGGCGTCCCCTTCTGCGACGGTGTCGAACAGCACGATCGCCTTCAATCAGGGCGGTTCGTGCGGTGGCCTGCTCACGACTTCCGGTGGCTCCATCAACTCGACGATCATCGCCAACAACACTGCGACGTCGGCAAGTCCCGCCTGTCACGACGTCAGCGCCGGGTTCGGCGGCGGAACGAACAATATCGTAGGCGTTGCTGACATCGGCGTAACCCTACCGGGCGACACGCATGTCGGCGATCCGCAGCTGACGCCGCTGGGCAATCACGGCGGGCCAACGCCGACGCACGCGTTGTCGCCGACCAGCTATGCGATCGATCATGGCAACGATGTGAACGGGTTCGGCACGGATCAGCGCGGGTACACCCGTGATGTCAACGGTATCGCCGACATTGGTGCGTACGAGCGACAGATCGTAGACGACGAGATTTTCTACAGCGGGATGGAGTAGGCCCGCGACGTGCCTTGTCAGTCGCAATTCGGAGTCAATAACGGAGTCAGAGTGCCTTCTGGGCTGGCGGGCGATGGGCAGGCCTGACGGAAGCGTAGCGGCCGAGAATGTATACGTGTTGTTCCGACTGCGCGAGGCGCCCTTTTTCGTTTTTCCAGGTGACAGGCATGCGCTTTGTACTCTGCGTCGTCATCGCTATTTTTTTTCGGTCGGCTAGCGTTTCAGCTGCGGACAATCGTCCCGACCCGCTAGCGGCGGTTGGGATTGACATGACGCCGCCGGTTGCGGAAACCAAGTCGGTCAACGAATCGCTCTGGGGCGTTACGGTCACGGACCCGTACCGCTACATGGAAGCACTTGATCCAAACACCATAAGTTGGATAAAGAAGCAGGGCGACTACACCCGCGCAGTATTTGCCGCCATCAAACCGCGAGCAGCACTGGAACAACGCATAGCTCAGTTCACGGGCAGCTTCGGAATCGCGCGGGGGTATGTCTCTTATGGCGGCAGGTCGTTTTACCAGGAGCGGCAACCTGGATCGAATAACTTCGACCTGATTGAAACGGATGCCTCCGGCACACACAAGCTGGTGGACGTTGCAGCGCTGCGTGCGGCACAAGGCGAGCGATCCCTCGCCATCAACTACTTTCTGGTATCACCCGACGGCACGAAGGTCGCATTGGGTATTTCCTCGGGCGGTTCGGAAGACGCGTCGCTCACGGTGGTCGATGTCGCTACCCGAGCCACGATCGCCGGACCTATCGATCGCGCTGAATATGCCGCCTGCGCCTGGAGTGACGACGGCACGACGTTGTATTTCATTCGCCTGAAGCTGCTGGCACCCGGCGAAACCACGATCGAGAAGTACAAGGATTTGACACTCTACAGCTGGAATCTCCACGACGAGCCGGTGCCCGTTGTTGGCTCTATGGTGAATCACGGCCCCGAGTTCTCGCCGACCGATGTTCCAGGCCTCCAGCTTTCTCCGGGTGGGACGGTGGCCGTAGCGACAAACGCAAACGGCGTGCAACGTGAGTTGGCTACGTGGCTGGCTCCGGTGAGCGAGATCGACAATCCTCGGACAGTCTGGAAACCGTTCACTGTGCGTTCGGATGCCGTGACAAGTTTCGACATGCGCGCCAATGAGATCTTCCTGCTGTCCCACAAGAATGCACCGACCTTCAAGATTCTCAGTCTCGGGGCCGGGCAGCCGCTTGCTTCCGCCAAGACGCTGCTGGCGGCGCAAAAGGACCGCGTAATCGATTCCATTCATGCAGCGTCCGACGCACTCTACGTGGTCGCGCGGCAGGGCGCGTATTCGCAGTTGCTGCGTATTCCCGCCGGCAGCCACAAGGCAGAGGAGATCACTTTGCCTTTCAAGGGTTATATCAGCAATGCGTTTTCCGATCCGCGAGTGCCTGGTGTGTCGCTCAGTCTGGAAGGCTGGGTTGTCGCACCGTCAGAGTTGAGCTATGACCCGACCACCGGAAAATTCAGCGATCTTGCGCTGACAGTCAAGCCCACGCTTGATCCGGGGCAATTCGTTGTGCAGGATCTCCAAGCCAAGTCTCACGACGGCGTCATGGTGCCGCTTTCGCTGGTTCAGCCGAAAGGCGTCGTGGGCCCGCAGATCACCTACCTGTATTCCTACGGGTTTTACGGCAGCGCGCGACTGGCGAGTTTCAACCTTCGAGCCGTCGGCTTTGTAAAGGAAGGAGGCACCTACGCCACGTGCCACGTGCGCGGCGGCGGCGAGCTTGGTGAATCTTGGCGGCTGGCCGGAAGGGGCGCCAACAAACCCAACACATGGCGTGATCTGATTGCCTGTGGGGAGGACTTGATCGCTCGCGGCGTCACCAGCAAAGACAAGCTCTTCATACAGGGCGCCTCGGGGGGCGGCATTACCGTCGGCATGGCTATGACAGAGCGTCCCGATCTGTTCGCTGGCGTAATCGATGGCGTCCCCGCAGCCAACACCCTGCGTGCGGAGTTCGCCCCGAACGGACCATCGAACATCCCCGAATTCGGCACGGTGACTTCGAAGAATGACTTCAAGACACTCTATTCGATGGATACGCTCGTACACGTCAAAGTCGGCACTCGCTATCCTGCGGTACTGATCACCGTTGGCCTCAATGACGCGCGTGTTGCGCCATGGGAGCCGGCAAAACTGACAGCACAGTTGCAGGCATCCGGAACGCCCAATCCGGTGCTTCTGCGCGTCGACGCGGATGCCGGCCACGGCGTTGTTGGCGCGAGCAAAACCCAAACTGATCAGGAAAACGCAGATATTTACAGTTTCATATTCTGGCGGGCAGGCTTGCCTGAATGGCGTCCTGGGGTCCCGCGTTAGCCTATCGGCGTGATATTCCCAAGAAATGAAGTCCTCGTCTTGCACAGTGATGAAGGCGATTCCAAACTTGTTGCTGTGCAGCTTCTAAGGGCCATCGATGCAGCTTTTTCCTGCTACGGTGCAACTCCTACGGCCGTCGATGCAGCTTTTTCCTGTGCGGTTTCGGTGGTTCGTCGCACATTTTGAGCGTTCCACCGCGCGAACCGGGCGCGGTCTCGGACAAATCCAGCTGAAAGCCTTACGCTTGCAAACGGCGGTGCCGAAGGCGCGCTGGCCGTATACACCCGAGACCCCCTTGCTCGGTGGTCTGGAATTGTGAGTGCTTTCGTCCAGGCCGGATTTACGCACGCGTCCTGACGAATCTAGTGCCCCGCGTTCAAACCCCTGCAGAAGGACTCTCCGACATGAAGTTTACGCCTCGGACATTTATTTCGATGGCCTTGGTTGCGATCTCGACGGCCTTGGCAACTGGTGCATCATGGGCCGCGAACAACCCTTTCATCGGCGATTGGAAGCTTGACCCGTCCCGAAGCAAACTCACGGATGTGATGAAGGTGGAGAGACTCGGCTCCAACAAGTACGCCTTTGATTTTGGTGACAGCCCCGAGACGATCGTGATCGATGGGACGGACCAGTCCGGCGTGTCTGGGACTACTCTGGCGGTCAGCGTCGAGCGACCTGATGCATGGAAGGTCGTCCGCAAGAAGGATGGCCGCGTGATCATCACGGCGAATTGGGAGCTTTCCAAAGACGGCAATGTGCTCACCGACAACTTCAACGCAGTCTCGCCTGATGGGGCGATCTCCACGGTGGACTATGTGTACCAGAGAAAGGGGCAGGGATCGGGTTTCGCGGGCACATGGGTAAGCACGAGCCAGGCGGTGAACTTCGTTTATGTGCTCCAGATCCAGCCATACGAGGAAGATGGCCTTTCCATCATCAATTCCTCGTCGCAACTGACGAGGAACATGAAACAAGACGGCAAGGATTATCCGAATACAGGCGCGACTGCAGCCGTGATCGCTGCGTCCTCGCTACGCAGGCTGGACGAGCACACACTCGAACTGACGGACAAGAAGAGCAACGGCAAACTCTACGACACTCAGCAGTTCAAGCTTTCCTCCGACCTCAAGGCGTTGACCATCACCATTCACACTGCAGGCCGAGATGAGCCGAACATCCTCATGTTTGAACGCCAATAGATGACCCTGGACCATGACTTTCATTTTCACACCTGTCCAGACAATGAAAACCGGACGGTTACCGAGGTAGAGTCTCGCAGGGCCTTTACGAACTTGCGTGGTGACGGCCTCTGAATTTGGCGAGCTTTGCCCTGTTGCCGCATGCAGCCATGGAGCACCAGCGACGATCGCCCCTGTGCGACTTATCGATGAAGAAAAGGGTGCAAGTAGGCGACTGGCACTGGCGGATGCTTTTTACTGCGTCGCTACCGAAGAGATAAACAGCCTGTCGCGCCAACGTGGCTAACAACGCGCTCGCTTCCCCTCGCAGAATTGCGACTCCGTAGTCCTGCAATTGAGGTACCGCGTCGGTGCCGGCGGCAATCTTGTTGAGTTCCGTCCGTGCTTTCCTGGACATGCTTCCATCATGGAGACTCTTCGCAATGGAATAAATTGCCTCTCGCAGCGTGCGCGCGAGAAGCAGATCCTTGTCTGTTGTCTTCGCAACTTCCCTGGCCAATCCCGATGAAGTCAGCCAGCGGACCAGGTCCATCGGTGTATTCAGAAGCTCTCGGGGCGACGACGTCAATCTGCCTTGCAAGGTTGCAGGCAAATCGATGGCGCTGCAGCCACCACGAAAACGGAAGCCGTCTCTATCTTCAGGTATATCGGTCATCTTCGTAACCAGATTGACAGGTTTCATAGTGTAACGCATACTTGTAACCTATCAGATAGGTTACAGTAAAGGAGAACACCGTGCCCCGCGCAAGAGCAGCATTCTTCGTGATCCTCGCGGCCTTGATCACCGCCATGGCGGGCCCCGTTCGGGCAGACGATCTTCAGTCGCTGCAGGGTACTTGGGTCCTTGAATCCGCATATGAAACTCACGCCGACGGCACTCGCTCAACCAATTATGGCGAGCACCCAGTGGGTTTACTGAATGTAGGTGCGGCCGGACGCTACAACATGCAGATTTTCAAGGTCGGCCGACCTGCGTTCGCGAGCGGAGACAAAACGAAGGGGACGCCCGAAGAGTATCGGGCCGCCTTGGTCGGTATAAGTACGCACATCGGCAAAGTATCAATTGACCGAAACAAGCACCAGCTGATCTTCGACGTCGAAGCTGCATCGTTTCCCAACTGGGAGGGGAAACGCCAGGTACGAGACTACACATATCAGAATGGCGTGCTGAGTTACGCCGTGCCTGCCTCTGCATCAGGCAGCGGCACAACGGCTTATTCGGTCTGGCGCCGCGCAGCGAACTGAGGTTACGGCCTAAGCGAATCCCAAAGAAAAAAATGGGACGGAGGTAGGTAAGTCGAATTAGTTGCGTCAAGCTGACCCCATTTTTCATTTTCGCAGTGGGGAAAATGAACCTGACCCTTTTTCCACTTTTTCCAAGTAGACTCGTTGCCGAATAACTCGGGCAGGGACGCCGCCAACTCTGCGCGATCCGGGGGGTAGCGTGCAACAACTGCGGCGGTACAGGGCTTTCGTCAGCTATAGCCATGGCGATGAACGCTGGGCGCGCTGGTTGCAGCGTGCCTTGGAAAAGTACAAGGTGCCGAAGTCGCTGCGAGCGGCGCATCCGGAAATGCCGGCCAGTCTGTTTCCGATTTTTCGCGATCGGGACGAACTGGCTTCGTCGACTGATCTGTCCGAATCGATCCAGCGGTCCATGGCCGATTCCGACGCCATGATCCTGATCTGCTCGCCCGAGTCGGCGAAGTCGCATTGGGTCAACGAAGAGGTCCGAAGATTCCGCGAAACGCGCGGTGATGATCGGATCTTCTGCCTGCTGGTACGCGGAAGCCCGAAAGTCGGAGCTGCCGACTGTGCCTTTCCGCCAGCGCTGCTGCGCAGCGACGAAGGCAAGACGGCACGCGAGCCGCTGGCTGCCGACGTCAGCCCGGGCGGTGATGGCAAGCGCAATGCCATGCTCAAGATCGCCGCCGGATTGCTCGATGTCGGCATCGATGAATTGAAGCGGCGCTACGCGCAGCGGCGGGCGCGCGTGTGGGCAGCCGTTGCGGGGGGCTCGCTCGGAGTTGCGGTAATTACGATCGGCTTTGCCATTGCGGCGTTGATCGCGCGCCAGGAATCGGAGATTCGCCGGCAACAGGGCGAGAAGCTCATCGGGTTCATGCTGGGCACTCTGCGCAGCAGGCTCGAACCGATCGGCAAGCTCGACGTGCTCGATTCTGTCGGCGACGAGGCGATGAGTTACTTTGCCGCGCTTGGCACGCGCGGCACCCCGCAGGAAATGCTCGATCGTGCCAAGGCGTTGCGGCAAATCGGCGACGTGCGCTTCAATGAGGGCCATCTGCCGGAGGCGTTGGCTGCATTTGAGCAATCGCTCAAGGAAGTGCTCGCGCTTCACGACGCGAAACCGGACAGCAACGAGTACCTTTTCGAACTCGGCCAGTCCGAGTTCTGGGTCGGCTATGTCGCCTGGCAGCGCAACGACCTGGACCAGGCGCATGCGTCGATGACAAGGTACATGCGCTATAGCCAGGAACTGAGCGACCGGGCGCCGGACAATGCCGCGTACCGGATGGAACTCGCGTATGCGCACAACAACCTGGGCAGTGTTGCCAGGGCGCAGGGGCATGCGAACGAGGCGCTGAGCGAGTTCCGGCTGGCCGCCGCAATCAGCGAAGCCGAACTGAAATCCAAACCCGGCGACGCACGCGTGACAACCGATCTGGCCGATATGTGGTCGTGGATCAGTTCGACCCTGCAGGACCTGGGTCGCTTGCAGGAAAGCGAAGAGGCTGCCGCCAAGGCAGCGGACTTGATGCGCAGCGTGCATGAGCAGGGCAAGAATTCGCCTGGATCTGCCAGATATGCGGACTTCCTTGTGCTGCTCGCCGACGCCCAGCTTCGCCTGGGGCAGGTTGCCACGGCAACCGCACAGATCGAATCGTCCCGGGCCATCTACAAGGGTCTGCTTGCAAACGATCCGAGCAATGCCTTCTGGCACCAGAACGCACTGCTTGCCGACTATTACCTGGTCGCCGTGTCGGCGCCAGACGCATGGACGCCGCAGACGCGCCAGCTGCTCGACGCAACCGCTGCCGGTTTGCTGACGCTCTCTGACAAGGATCCGACCAACAAGACCATCTTGTCGAGGATTGCCTCGGCCGACCGGTTGCGGGCATTGGGCGCGCTGGCGCAGGGAAATGCGGCGTCTGCGCTCGAGTCGGCACGGCGTGCGCACGAGGTCATGCAGAAGCTGGTCGCCGACAAGGGCGCGCCGGCCCAATTGAAGGTGACCGCGGCACAGGTCGAGGAGACTCTCGGCGCCGCGACCCTGGCCAATGGAGACCGGAGCGCAGCCGTGCAGATCTGGACGCAGGCGCTCGCCGGCCTCGGATCGGAAACGGGCGACGATCTCGCGGTCAAGGCACTCCAAAGACTGCTGGCCGCGGACCTCGGCAACTCGGAGCTGGCTACGCAACTGTCGCAACAGCTGGCAAAAGCAGGATTCGACGATCCGCGATTCGAACCACACAGCGGCGAACGCCACTAGGCGGTCTCGGCACCGCAATTACGAGTTGTGGGCTCGCAGCGAAAAAAGGGTCAGGTTCATTTTCTGGCGGCGGGCTCCAGCTTCGGTCTGCCGCGCGGTCTGATGCTAGCGACCCGATTGGTCAGCGCTTCGATTTGCTGTCGGATCTCTCGCTGCCATAGACGCGCTGCTGCTTGGTGTACGTGCGAATCTCGTCGATTTCTTCCAGAAGAATCCGATCGGCGACCGGCGCGCGGTAGCGTTCGCAGCGCAGGGTCGCCGTGTCGGCGAGCTGCAGGTAAACGGTCGGAAAATGAACCTGACCCCATTTTCACTTCTGACTAGGCATCCTGACCCGCTCCGCGCATCAATTGTGGTCGGGGCCACCGCCCCCACCACCACCGCCATCCTTCTTGTCGCCCTTCTCCTTTCCCTGCTGCGGAGCCTTCTGCCCGGAGTTCTTGTCTTTTGCAACAGATTGCTGATGTTGTTGATGCTGATTCGACGGGCCCTGCTTGGCGGGCGCCTGCTGCTGGGCATGTTGCTGCTGTTGCTGTTGCTGCTGCTGGCCATGTGATTGCTGCTGCGCCTGATCCTTGGAGCGCTGCTGCTGTTGCTGCTTGGCATGCGATTGCTGCTGTGCCTGATCGTTGGAGCGCGCTGCTGCTGCTGTTGCTGCTGCTTGGCATGCGATTGCTGTTGTGCCTGGTCCCTGGCGTGCTCCTGCTTTTGCTGCTGCTGGGCATGCGATTGCTGTTGCGCCTGAGCGGTGGCGCGTTCCTGCTTCTGCTGCTGCTGGGCATGCGATTGCTGCTGCGCCTGAGCGGTGGCGCGCTCCTGCTTCTGTTGCTGCTGGGCATGCGATTGCTGCTGCGTCTGCTCCGTGGCGCGCTCCTGCTTCTGGTGCTGCTGGGCGTGCGATTGCTGCTGTGCCTGGTCCCTGGCGTGCTCTTGCTTCTGTTGCTGCTGGGCGTGCGATTGCTGCTGCGATGGCGCTTGTTGCACCGTCGCGTTGCGCGTGGCGCTCGTTACGACATGCTGCTGATAATACTGTTGCGCTACTGCTTCGCGTGGCTGATAGTGATAGCTCGTGGATTGAATCGAATACTGCTGATCTACGGCGCGCGGGTAGCGGCTGCCGGAGTACTGAGCCTGATAGCTCGGCAATGGCGCGGCCTGCGGGACGGAGTGATGGTCCCAACTATCCCATCCGCTTCTCTGCTGTTGCCAGTCGTTGCCCCAGTACTCGCCCCAATGCGGCGCAACATCCACGCTCCAGCCGGCAAAATAGGCTGGTCGCTGACCGTAGTAGCGTACTGGCACGCGCAGCACGAACGCGGGCACATACTGCGGTCCGATCTGGTCCCACGGGCCATCGTACCAGCCGCTCGAATACCAGTTGTTGTCCTGGTACACCCAATACAGGCCGTCGTAAAAGAAGTAATTCGAATGCATATGTGGGTCGTAGTAGACCGGATAGCCCGGTACCGCGACCATCCTCGGGTACGCAGACACGTTGAAGCCGATGCTCACACCGTGAGATTGTATGCCGACGCTTACTTGAGCGTGGGCAGGGACTGCTGCGCAAAGCAGCATCGAAGTTGCAAGGATCAAGTAACGCATGTTGCGTCCTCCGGTTGATACCCGTCGTCACGGTCGGTAGTCGGGCCGGATTTGGGCTTGTCGTACAACATGGCTCGCACCACGAATTGACATCGACGGAGGTCAACCTAGGCGCTTGGAAATGCTTTCGGCATTTGCATTCGCACTCAGGTAACAGGCCCGTCGAAACCCGTTTTGGTTGAAAAAAAAGCGCCGATCCAGGGGAGCGGATCGACGCTTTTGCGTTTTTCTACTGTCCCGATGCCGTCCTGGCTAAAAACTGTCCTTGCTTCGCGGCGCTCACGCGCGGCAGTTGGCGGAATCTGTTTTTCCGCGGATCAATTAGTACCACGCATCAGCCGCCCGCTTCTGTGCGGTACCGAACACACAGTCGGGCGAAAACAGGGGTCAGAGTAGGTCAGGGTACACTTTCCCGCTCTCGAGGCGACGGTCGCCGGATCTTCGCCGGGCTGGCGCGACGGCCGAGCTGGGTCTCGATGGCATCTCAGAAGCGGTTGGGGCCAAACGAAAAAAAAGGGGACGGAGGAATTATCCGTTCGAATCCTCCGGGCCGCGAGCGCGCACAACAACCGGGCGGTTCAGCGTCCTCAGATTAAGGATGAAAGAAACGGTGCCAGGTTCACCTACGCTCGTTTGAAGGTAGAAAAAGTGTGCCTGGCACCATTTTTCGCCAGAACGACACGGAGTAGGCAACCGGATAGACTCAGCGCGGGGCAGCAGGATAAGGGGCGGGCGTGAGCGGCTTGGCGGTGAAGCGGCGTGAAGCAACGGCGCGGCGCGATGAATCGTGATCGCGTTGCCGATCTGTTCGAGCAGGCTCTGGAGCTGCCGGTTGAAGAACGCAACGCGTGGATTGCCAGCACCTGCGGCACCGATGCTTCGCTGCGCACCGAACTCGAACGTCTGCTGCGCGCCGATGCGCGCGCTGGCGAATTCATGGAGCGTCCGCCGGCGCTGATCGCTGCCGCCATGGACGCTTCGGCCGACGGCGTCGATGTGCTGCCCCAATTCGGCCAGTGGCGCACCGTGCGCAAAATCGGCAGCGGCGGCATGGGCGAGGTCTGGTTGGCCGAGCGCAACGACGGCGAGTTCGAACAGCGCGTCGCGATCAAGCAACTGTCATATCCGACTCCGGGT
Source organism: uncultured Gammaproteobacteria bacterium (assembly GCA_963738115.1). Lineage (GTDB taxonomy): Bacteria > Pseudomonadota > Gammaproteobacteria > Xanthomonadales > Rhodanobacteraceae > Rudaea. The sequence goes on from CAVTVN010000002.1 coordinate 45,313, forward strand.
TTGCTGCAGCGTTTTCGTCAGGAGCGGCAGATTCTGGCGCGGCTGGAGCATCCGAATATCGCGCGTTTGATCGACGGCGGCATTACCGCCGACGGTTCGCCGTACCTGGTGATGGATTATGTCGACGGCGTTCCCATCACGCAGTACGCGCGTGAGCAGAACCTCGTCCTGCGCGCGCGTCTGCAGCTGTTTCTGCAGGTGTGTGGCGCCGTGCAGTACGCGCACCAGAACCTTGTCGTGCACCGCGATTTGAAACCGTCGAACATTCTGGTCGGCACGGACGGCGCCCCGAAACTGCTCGACTTCGGCATCGCCAAGGTGCTGGCGACGACAGATGCTGCCGCACAGACGCAAACTGCGGCACGCCTGCTGACGCCCGACTACGCCGCGCCCGAACAGTTCCACGGCGGCGCGATCACGACGGCAACGGATGTTTATGCACTCGGCGTCGTTCTATACGAACTGCTGGTCGGTGCCCGGCCCAAGCGAGACGCACGTTCGACCGCGATCGATCCGGTCGCCGACGTGACAGCGCCCAGCGCGGCTCTCGATCGCACCACCGGCGATGCCGGCAAGCGCCGGCGCGAACTGCGTGGTGACCTGGATCGCATCACCTTGACCGCTCTCGCGGCAGAACCGCAGCGCCGATATCCTTCGGTCGAGGCACTGGCGGCCGACTTGCAGCGCTATCTGCACGGCCGCCCGATTGCCGCGCGTGGCGACAGCGCCATGTACCGGCTGCGCAAATTCGTGCGGCGCAATTGGTGGACCGTCGCCACTGCGCTGTTTGTGTTTGCCGTGTGCATCGCGGCGACGATCATCAGCCTGCGGCAGGCTCGCAATGCGCTCGAGCAGGCAACGCGCGCGCAGGCCGTGCGTGCCTTCCTGGTCGGCGTATTCAAGCAGGCCAGCCCGGACCAGAACAAGGGCAAGTCCATTACCGCACATGAGCTGCTCGACGCGGGCGCCAGGCAACTCGCGGAGAACAAGGAAGATCCGCCCGAGGTCAAGGCCGACCTGACCGAGGTCATTGCCGGGCTCTATGCCGATATCGGCGACGACGAGCGTGCGCAATCGCTGCACGAGGCGAACATCGATCCAAACCGAAAGGACATTCCGGATGCCGTCCGGTTGCGCAGTCTCATCGGCTTGTCGAACATCGCCGAACGGCGCGGCACCCTTCCTGTTGCGCAAGCGTATCTGGCACAGGGGCTGACCGTTGCGACCAGTGGAACCGGTGTGGATCCGCTGGACGTCTCGGAGCTGCGTCGACGTCGCAGCGCGATCGAAGGCTTGGCGAACCCGGTCGCTGCCGAAGCCCTCGCGCGCGAGGCGCTTGCTTACGATCTGGCCCAGTTTGGCGAGAACAGCCAACAGGTGCTGGACGATTGGGACACGCTCTCGGACATTCTGCGTAGCCTCTCCCGCGATGACGAAGCCAAGGCGGCAGCGCGCAAGGCAGTGGCGATCGCACGCGCGATGCATGGAAACGAGCACACCAGCGTCGCCAGCATGCTCGATTCGCTCGGCATCGTGCTGCGCGTGACCGGCGACTATCCCGCCGCCGTGAGCGCGCACGAGGAAGCATTGGCGATTTCGATGCGCATCAAAGGCGCTGATCATCCGGATACGCTGCAGTACCAATCAAACTTGTTGGTGGCGATGCAAAGCAACGGACAGTATCTGCAGGCGCTGCCGCTGCTGCTGGACAATCTGGCACGGACGCGCAAGGTTCTCGGCGACGACGATCAACGCGTCGCCCATGCGCTCGGCAGTCTCGGTACGTCGTGGAGAAAACTCGGCGAATTCGCCAAGGCCGAAGCGGCATACGAGGAGGCGGCAGGGATCTGGACCAAGATCGAGGGTCCGGACGGCGCGCTAGGGGCGGCCAACGAGATCAATCTCGGCAGTGTGCTCCTCATCGAGGGTCGCAATGCGGATGCGGAAGTGGTGTTGCGCAGCGCGCTGCGCAGGGCGCTGCTGCACTATCCGGAAACCTCCAAGCATGTGAGCGTCTCGCGCGTCCGGCTGGCCCTCGTGTTGGCGCGCGCCGGAAAGCCGCAAGAAGCGATCGCGCTGGTCGAGTCTCTAGTCGATGCGCCGGCGCCCACCAACGAAACCGAACGCTACATTCTTGCCGCCTCGCAGATGGCGTTCGTGGAAGCCTTGCTCCGGCTGGATCGCGCCAGCGACGCACAAACCCGGGCGCAATCCGCGCTCGCACTGATGCTGGAATCGCATCCGCCCGACATTTTCAACACCGGCAGGGCCCAGTTCCTGCTCGGATGCGCCGAAGCTGCCCAGGGCCGACATGCCGAGGCCGAAACGATGTTGCGTCAAGCGATCGCCACGCTCGCCCTGGACGAAGAAGCCGTCCACGGTCCGCGCCTGATCGAGGCCAAGATCCAGTTGGCGGAAACGCTGATGGCGCTCGGCAAGCGCGACGAAGTCTCGACCCTCATCGGTGACCTGCATGATCCACTCGCCGGAAACGAGTATCCCTACAAGACGGAATTGCGCGCGCGGCTGCAGAAGCTGTCTGCCGGCTCACGTTGAAGGAGGGAAAAAAAGGCGACGGATGCAAAGTGCTGGCGAAGTCGAGCCGGGTCGTGCGTCACGACGGCTACATCTTCTGCGCGGGTATCTACAAGCCGAAGAAGCAAAAAGGGGGCTGAGTGGAGTTCCCAGGATTCCAATGGACAGAGGAAACGGGGTCCAGTGCAACCGTCAACAAGAAGACGACTGATCGAGGCTCTGTCGCACTCGTCGGCGGGCGCGCCTTCCCACATGAAGTGTTGCACCAGAGCATGTGATCAGCGACAACTGGCCGTGGTTTGAGACGACACGTGACACCGCATCGACTTTGACGATCGTCGAACGGTGGATACGTATGAAACGGGCCGTCGGAAGCGTGCTCTCCAACGCGTTAAGCGAAGCGTGCATCAAATAGCCACGCTCAGCTGTATGCGCGCACACGTAGTCGCCATCGGCGGCAAACCATTCAATGTCGGCGAGTGATAGACGCAAGCGCGCGCCGCCATGTTCCACCCACACATGATCGAGCAAGTTTTCCGCCGGCTGCCGCGCGCGCAGGACACGCAACGAAGCGTCCAGTTCCTGCCTCGTCAACCGTTCTCGCACGCGTGCGACAGCGGCCGCCAGGCGCATGGGATCGACCGGCTTCAACAAGTAATCGGCGGCATCCACATCAAAGGCGGCAACCGCATACTGCGGCCATGCGGTCACGAAGATGACCGCGGGCGTTGGCGTGGGATGCAGTCGAGTGGCCAGTTCCATGCCTGCCAGCACCGGCATCTCTATGTCGAGGAACAGCACATCGACATCGCCGTGGGCCAAGGCAGCGAGCGCTTCGATCCCGTTCGCCGCCGTGCCTATCACCTCTATGCCAGGAATCTCCGCGAGCAGCCGCATCAACACACCGCGCGCCGGCGGCTCATCATCGACGATCAACCCGCGCAGGGACTCGTTCATGCGGTTGGCAGGTGCACGCGTGAAATGAAACCGCCATCGGACCGGGCGCAGGCCGTGAACTGTGCGGCGTTGCCATGGAGCAATTGCAGGCGCTGCCTCACGTTGTTCAAGCCGACGCCAAATGACCATGCTCCATCTTGTGGTGGCGAACGGCCATCATCCTCCACGCTCAGCACCAGTTTGTCGTGTTCGAGCGAGGCCGACAACCAGATCGTCATCTGCCTTGTGTGACCGGTAAGCCCGTGTTTGACGCAATTTTCCACAAGTGGTTGCAGGATAAGAGCCGGCACGCGGCAGCCAAGAAGGCCGGGCGGGATCGATTCGTCGAGATGAAGACGCTCGCCGAAGCGGGTAAGTTCGATCTCGAGATAATTGCGTATCGAAGCGAGTTCGTCCGACAACGGTACCTCGCGTGGTGCATCGGGGTCGATGGAGCGGCGAAGAAACGCCGACAACGCCAGCAGACAGCGCCGAGCGCGCGTGTCATCGCCATCCACGACGAGCGCGTACACCGTGTTGAGCGCATTGAACAGAAAATGCGGGTTGATTTGCTGCACAAGCAGTCGATGCTGGGCGTCGATGGCGGTGGTGACGGCTTGCGCCAACCTGACCTCGCGATCGCGGCGCTTGGAATCCGAAAGAAGGGCGAAATACAACAACATCCATGCGACGAAGATCCAGGCCATCGGTATCTGTTCAAGGAAGTTCGTCCACGTAGGACCACCCCAGCGTGGCGCGATCACGTGCATGACGAGTACTTCGAAAAAAGCAAGTATGGCAGTAGCGGTAAATATTGTGGCCGCGACTACGCCCGTCAGGGTCCTCACGTCGGCACGGCCCTCCAGCTTGTTCAGCATGCGGCCGATGGCGAAACTCAGCAGGGCGCCGAGTGCGAATACCGCGAGGCCGCGCAGTGAATGATCCAGCTGGAACGGAATCGGTTCGAATACATAATTTGGCAACCACATGGCGTAACCCAACACCCACAGGATGACAGTGGCGAGCCCGAGCGTGCTGATTCGCGGAATACTCATGATGCGCAGCCTGCATTAGCGCGCGCAAGGTGGCAAGCCCGTTCAACGATGAATTCGCGCCGCTCGCAGAATTTTCGTTGACCCGCGTGCGTAGAGTGGTGGACTTTAGTGCATCTCGAAGCGGACGGCGTGACGTAAGCGATCTTGATCGCCTTATAGCGATCCGCAATGACGACGACACACAAAACTGAGCTAAACGAGCTCGCGCCATGTTGCAGATTCTAACCCACCGTCTGGATCACGGTTCGAGCCTCAACCTCTCAATGGCTCCTCCGGGCAAAGGCGCGGATGAATATCTCGTACTCGTGATCGGCGGCGGTCGCGGTTGCTTGCTCAAAGTTGATGGCGAAGCTGCCGGTATATGGATGCCGATTCGTGGCCGCTTGCATCTGCAAAGTGCCGCTGGCGACGCGATGGTGACGCCGAGAGAAATCCTCGTTACCGAGCCCGAGAGCAGGGTCTGCGCGAGTGGCCGTGGTAATTCGCTTTGGGCGAGTTTGGTCGGTACGTCATGCGCGTGGCGCGCTGCTCTTTGGGACACAATGGACTTCCCCACAGGCAACCCAATGCTGTTGCCAGCGCGCCACATTGCCGATCGCGAATTTCGAAGAAGGACAATTGCTTTGGTGCGGCTGGCGTCCAGCAGTAATGCGTATCTATCTGCAAGTGTCGCGACTGACTTGGCCGTTGGCTTACAGGAAGGGTTTGCAAGTTGTATTTCCCGTTGCCCGGGACGGACCTTCTCACAGCGCCGCTTGGTATTTGTTCGCTTACAACGAGTGCGCAACTACATTGCTGCAAACTGCCACCTGGATCTTGACGATCGTGAACTGGCAAAAATGGCGAACTACTCTCAATGGCATTTTATTCGTCTATTTCGCGACGCCTATCAGGAAACACCGCATGCTTTCTTGTTGATTCAGCGCTTGACGCGTGCGCGCCGTCTTCTGGACACGAGCCCCCTGGCGATAACCGAGATTGCACGCGCCAGCGGTTTTGAAAATCGCAGTGTTTTCAGTCGACTATTTCACAAGTATTTCGGCGTCACCGCGCTATCGATTCGCCAGACTGGTAGGGGAATTCCCGCGTACGGTATTCGCCCTGGCCGAAAAGTCAGCTCAATGTGAGGGGCGTAGCTGATAGCGTCAAATCAGTTTGCATTGCGCTGGTGGATGAAGGCCAATTTATCCATCTTCCGATTTGATGAATTTGGAAACTTTCACTCTACTTGCAAACGCAATAGGCAGCGCTTGGTATGCAAAATCGCGGATATCAACACCACAGAGCAACAGTTTTATTCCAAGCTTCTCCTGCCCTCTCCAACGGGCATCAGGAGGCGGCCCCTGGGCCGGGACCTTGGGGGCCGCCATTTTTCGTGCCTGCCGTGTATTTGTAATGCGGAGGCCTGATCGGCGCCGGTCTTTGAGTTGTCGTCACTTATAGAACTGCTGCACTACGAGTCTCTTTACATCCAATCACTGCAATAGTGATTCTTGCCTAATTCTTTTCGTTGCTTCGCGTCGCGTACTTCCGCGTCGGGAGCGTTTGCGCGCGAATCATCAAGGTGAGCCACCTGAAGGCAATGCGTCGCTACTCGAAGTTCAAGTGGTGTGCTTGCGAGTCCTCTTTGCGTTTGGCGTGAAGAGAACAATTTTGCGAACCGATTCGCGCCCGCGGCGAGCAATTGCCAGCACTGATTGAGTCACCAAATCGCTGCGTTGGTAAAACCATATCGCTGAAACAGACAAGGCTTGGCGAACACGACTTTTTAACATTACGTCGACGCTTGATGCGTTCCAGATCGTTGCTCTGTCCGATTACCGGAGAACTAGAGATGTCGAGTTTGCTGAGAAAAGAAATTGCACGTGTATTGCGTAGCACGTATTCGCTTGCAGGTACGACCTTCGCTCTTGGATTTCTAGCCTTGCCTGTTGTTGCCCAGGACACTGGCAATACCGGTGCAGACACCACTAAAAATACTCAAAAGCTTGAAACCATCGTCGTAACCGGGTCCAACATTCGCCGCGTGGACATTGAAACTGCGAGCCCGGTTGTTACTATCGACCGTGCCGAGATCCGGGCGTCGGGCAAGGTCAATCTTGGCGATCTCGTCCAAGCGCTGCCGTCTATCGCTGGCAACGCTCAGAACCCGGCCGTGAACAACGGTTCCAACAAAACAGCAATTGGGTCCCAGGGAAATGCCGGCGTCTCGTTGCGCGGCTTGGGCTCCGCTCGCACTCTGCTGCTTCTCAACGGCCACCGCATTCCGTTTCAGCTGCAAGACCTGAACGTCATTCCAGTGTCCGCCGTTGAACGCATCGAAGTTTTGAACGATGGCGCTTCGCCGATTTACGGTTCCGATGCGATAGCCGGCGTCGTCAACATCATCACGAAGACGAGCTACCAGGGTGCGGAATTTGGCGCAGACTACGGCATTTCGGACAAGGATGACGGCGAGCGACATGCCGCCCACCTGCTGATCGGTCAGACCACCGACAAGGGCAACATCATTTTCGGCGTGCAATACGACAAGCAGGATCCGGTTTTTGCGGCGAATCGCAAGTTCTCGCACAATGCCCAATACATCTACAACACAGGCATTAACACGAACGCCGGCTCGTCGCGCACGCCGGGCGGCCGCTTCCATTTCCCGGCCGGTTCGCAGCTGATCGAGAAATTCGGCTGCAATTCGGTCACGGTCTCCGGCAACCAACTGCCAGCCTTTACTACACCGCCCACGCAGAACGACTTCCGCTGCTACAACCCGACAACTGACGGGTTCAACTTCCAGGCCGTTGGCAACTACAACTTGTTGCCGAACGAGCGCACGAGCGTGTTTGTACTCGGAAGCTACAGGCTCACCGACAACGTCGAGGCCTATGCCGAGTTGGTGTACCACAAAATGGTCGCACACGCCCAGTTTGCCCCCTATCCCTTCGATTTGACTCAAAACAATCTTGTTGTGCCGGCGAACCAGTACTACAACCCGTTCGGCGAGGAATTCGGTCAGCTCGGTTCAAGCGACGACATCACCCTGCGCCTGAGTACGATTGGTAATCGCGGTCTCAAAATTGCCGATACCACTGAACTGGCAAACGTCGGCCTGAAGGGGAACTTCGGCGACACCAGTTGGAATTGGGATGCTCACATGAGCTACGGCAAGAACGATCAACTGCAAATTGAACAGAATTACATCGATTTCTCTTCAATCCGTCCCGATTTCAGTTGCGCCACGGCGCCCGGCGCCGGCTCCTGCACGCCGATCGACCTCTTCAACCTATCCGATCCAACCACGGATGCCATCCTGCAGAGTGCCAAGATCAATCCATACCTCTCTTATCTATATCAGATGAAGGAAGGTGACGCCTCGGTCAACGGGGCGCTGTTCAGTCTGCCGGCGGGTGATGTGCAGGCCGCGCTTGGCGTTTCGTATCGCAAGGAGTACGTGGACTATCAGGTCGATCCGCTGCTCGACTCAACCTTCACCTTGAACAACGGCATTCCGACAATCAGTTGTGCAGGGCCCGGTTCCCTTTGTACGTCTCCCGCTCAGGGCGGTTTCAATCTGAAGGAAGCCTATGCGGAGTTGCTGATTCCAGTGTTGAAAGATTTGCCCTTCGTGCATTCGCTGAATCTGAACCTGGGTGATCGCTATTCGAAATATAGCAACTTCGGCAGCACCAACAACTGGAAGGCCGCGATCGAGTACAGACCGATAGAGGACCTGCTGCTGCGCGCGACAGCCTCCAAGGTTTTCCGCGCGCCGACCCCGACCAACCTCTTCGCCGGACCAACCTCGGACGCGCCGACGGCCATCGATCCTTGCGCCGGCAATCCGCAATTCGCCAGCAACAAGGCCTGCCAAGGCATCAGCGTGCCGCCCCAGGTCTTCTCGCAGTTGACCGCTTACACGATGGGCTCGCAGTTCGCCACCGAGCACGGCTTGGGCAGCGGAACCACCCTGCTGCCCGAGAATGGAAAGTCCTTCGACTACGGCTTTGTCTACGATCCGGACTGGCTTCGGGGACTGTCGTTCAATGCGGATTACTACCGCATCCTCCTGGACAATCTTATTGTTTTCGGCAGCAACACCGCCCAGACCATTTTGAACCAGTGTTTCAACACACAGGGGCCGGTATGCGGGAATATCGTGCGCAGTCCGGACGGTTCGATCAAGTTCGTGACCGAGACCCCGTTCAATTCCGGAAACCTGGTCGATCAAGGATTCGATGTTGGCGCACATTACCGATTGCCGGCAACAGCATGGGGCAACTTCATCGTCGGTTTCGATGGTACCTATATCGAAAAGTACAACGTCAGCCAGGGCGGATTTACCCAGCATCTGGCGGGTCACTACGACAAGACCTATGGCAACTTCGCGCGCGTGCGAGCGCTGGCGACATTGGATTGGAACATGGGTCCGCTCAGCGCCAATTGGACCACGCGTTACATCGCCCCGATAACGGTAGGTTACGCCAATGCTGGCCTCGGCCCGTCCGGCGTGGGTGCGGGTAGCCTGAGCGATGCTTACAATCCGAATCCCATCGGCCCGGTACTACACGCCGGCGCGGTGACGTATCACAACGCGTCGCTCGGCTACCACATCGAGCCGATCAACGCGTTCGTGCAGATCGGCGTCGACAACATTTTCGACAAACAGCCACCGCTGCTGTATCAGACCAACGTGACCAATGCCAATACGGACGTCTATACGTACGATACAGTTGGCCGATTCTACCGCGCGAGCGTAACGGTGAATTTCTAGAGGGAACGGGAGGGAACGGGGTCAGAGTGCCTTAAGAAGAAAAGAGGTCAGGCTCATTCTCCAGCGATGGGCGCCAGCCTCGGCCTGCCTCGCGGTCTGATGGCTGCGACCCGATTGGTCAGCGCTTCCGAGAAACGGATAAATGGACTAAGACCACAACCGGCAAGATTCAGAAGTTCGTGTTGCGCGAAAGGGCAAAGGCCCTCGGCGCGGCGCGTTCCGTTTGACGCAGCGAGGTCCTGGGCAAAACAGGGTTTGGAGTACACTTTCCGGCGATTACATTCGATTTGTTACCCGCGCGATGCGGGCCTACAGTTGGAGCGGCGGAGACTGACGCTGCAAGGACGGGGACGATGGCAGTGCGAGCGATCATGGTGCTGTGCCTGGGTGTTGTCATGATGGCTAATGCGGGCGAGGCTGTGCCTGGCGAGCCCGCCGGACGCATTACCGGCATTGGCGGAGTGTTCTTCAAGGCGAAGGATCCGAAGGCACTCGCGGCGTGGTATCGCGACGTGCTGGGTCTGCCGCTGGAACGCTGGGGCAGCGCGGCGCTGCGCTACGACGCGCCGAAGCATCCTCCTGTGCTGATCTGGAATGCGTTCCCCGCCTCGACAACCTACTTCGCGCCGTCGACGGGCGATTTCATGATTAACTATGCTGTCGACGAGATGGACTCATTCCTCACGCGGCTGAGCGCAAAAGGCGTCGCAATCTTGAAGCGCACCGACGATGACAACGGCCGCTTCGCCTGGATTCTCGATCCAGAAGGCAACAAGATCGAACTCTGGGAGCCGAAACGTACGGCGTCCCCTTGATAGCGCCGTTGCGATGGCGGTGCCGAGAAAACAGCGTATTCTTACCTCCGTCTTCTACGTTCCGAATGGGGAGGTATACGCCATGACGAAAATGCCCTTGATCCGCAGTCTTGCCGCAATCGCACTTGTGCTGGGGTTGTTGACGCCCGTCTTGTCGACGGCCGCTGACAGGGGAACGGCCGAAGAGGCCAAGGCTCTCGTTGCAAAGGCCATTGCCTTGTACGACCGCGAAGGGCGTGAAAAAGCGTTCGCAGCGATCGAGGACCCAAAGGGGGGCTTCGTGGATCGCGACCTCTACGTCTTCGTCTTTGGGCCGAAACGCACGATCGTCGCGCACGGCGGCGATCCCGCGCTGGTCGGAACGGACGCCGACAGCTTGGTCGGTGGGGGCGGCGTACATTTCGGCACCAAGTTCATGGATGAGTCGACCGCGGCCGGCAGTTGGATCGATTACAAATGGAAGGATCCGGCAAGCGGCAAGGTACTGCCGAAGTCGAGCTGGGTCGTGCGTCACGACGGCTACATCTTCGGAGCGGGCATCTACAAGCCGAAGAAGTAAGAAGGCATGTAGGAGTCATCCGTTTGAATGGTCCGGCTCATGAGCGCGCGGCTTGCCACGTCGCCGCAGGGGCAACGTGCGCACGATGTGCCAGACGCTCGATGTTTCGACGAGTGGGTACTACGCCAGGCGCAGTCGCAAGCCGAGCGCGCGGATGTTAGACAACGCGCGCCTGCTGGAGCGGATCAGACAATTGCACAGCGTGTCACGCGAGACCTACGGGACTGAACGTATGTGGCAGGGACTTTCAAGCGCTTGACGCTTGATGATAGGATTCCGTCCGTTGCACCACAGGGAGGCGCGGAAATGGATGTTCGGTTGTGGCGACGAACAGGCATGTTGGTCTTGTGCTTTGCACTGGGCATTCGCGGCGAAGCGGGTTACGCGCAGGACAAACCGGATCCGCAGGGGTGGCAGACGCTGGCCAGCCTGCCGGCGACGTTTATCGAAGATCTGTCTTTCGTGACCGGGCAAGTAGGATTCGCCGCGGCCGAAGGCGGTCTGGTACTCAAGACGATTGATGGCGGCGCGAACTGGAATGCCGTGCTGACCCTCGGTTATCCGTATTACTGGTACGGGGTACAGGCGCTAAGCGCCGACGACGTCGTCATTGCCGGATTTTTCGACAGCAACGATGGCGTTCAGCATGCCGTTGTTCGTTGGAGCCACGATGGCGGCGCGTCGTGGTCCGAGGACCTGGTCCTCAGCGAGACCTATTGGGCGCAACGCGTCCACTTCTGGGATTACGACACCGGATTCGCGACAGCTATCACTGGCAATCCGAATCTGCAGTTCCGCACGACCTCGGGCGGGTGGCAGTTGTCCGACTGGACCACGTCCGTCATCGATCCGCACGGCGGCTGGTTCGGCCGCCAGTTCAGCGCGTTGCCTAACGGACATGTGCGCATGTCCGGTATCACCTACTGTGAGAGCCTGGACTACGCGAGCACCTGGAACTGCGGCCCCTCGATCGATTCCGTTTCGGATTTTGCGACGTTCTTTCTCGACGACCAGCGCGGCTGGGTCGGCGGCGGTGTCATCAGCATTCCGACGGCGGGATGGGTCCACCGGTCCACGGATGGAGGCACCACGTGGAGCGGGCGCACGCTGAATTCCCCTTGGCAGATTCGCGAGATCATTTTCGTCAATGCGAAGGACGGTTGGGCCGCCGGGGGGGCCGGCGATGCCGGCGGCGCCTACGTTAGCCACGACGGCGGACAGTCCTGGCAGCTAGAACTGGACGCGGGCGTAGGACTCACATCCTGTGCCACCGCGGATTACCATCTTTTCTGCGCAGGCTACGACAATTCGGGCACTTCCCATGTCTATGCGCGCGACTACGATCACATTCGCCGCGAAGTCTTCGAGGCTGACTCGTTGCCGTAAGCGGCCACTGACCGGTTTCGCCGGATCCGCCCCGGTTCTTAATGCTTATTCGAAGCCGTTCGCGAAGATCTTGTCCACGCAAGTGCCCCCAATGGCGCCTGGTGCGGTGACGCATGCGAGGCCGGCGACATCCGGTACACACGGCGTTACAGCCATTCAATGCTTCGCAATGAACGCCGAAACTCGCGAGCGGCATAAGTCCGGTTGCTCCGCCCACATCTCATGCGTCGCATCCGGGATCACCAGCGTTTCCGCCTCGGGCAACAGCCGCTGGAGTTCGGCGTCGATACGCTGGTTCATCAGCAGTGTCTTTTCGCCTGACATCAGGAGGATCGGCACGGTGATCGCTTTCACTGCCTTTCGGTCGAGCATCGGGTAGGCGTCCGAGGAGGTCGTGAGTGCTTGCCACTCGAGCACGTTCGCCATCATGAAGTCACGGATTTCTGTCGGCAGCGTGTCGAACCGTGCCGCCTTGCCGTCGATCAGGTAGCCATTCTTACCGAACCAGTCGATCGTGACTCGCATCGCCTGCTCGGAGTTGCCGTGACGAAATTCACGACCGGCAGGAACCCACATGTTGTCCATGAAATCGGCATAGAGAGCCTTGCCGCCGTCCAGGTCGGGCAGCCAGCGAAGCAGTGGGGGCTCGGCGAGCACGACACTGCGCACCAACTCGGGGTGCTTCATCGCCAGGATCAGCGCCGTATAAGCGCCGTACGAGTGCCCCACGATGTGCGCGGGATAGGCGCCAAGCACCTTGAGGAGATTGGCCAGATCGGCCGCCTCAACCAGAGCGGAGTGGTGACGCGATGGGACGCTGCCTGTGTTCGGGAAGTTGTAGCGGCGGCTGTATGAAATCACACGGTAGTGTTGCGACAACGGCTCGAGTTGCGGCTCGAAGCTGCGGTAGTCGTCCACCGATCCGTGCACGAAGACGACCGGTATACCGTGGCCTTGCTCGACGTAGTGCAATTCCACGTTGCCTGCGCGCACGACTTTGACTTCGTGCGCTTGCGGGGCAGCGGCCGCACGGGCGAGAGTGGTAGCTTCCCCAAGCGCGAGGCATGTCAGCAGCACAGTGGAGCAGAAATTGGCGAACTGGTTCATGACGTCCTGCTTTGCTCACAAAACGGGGTCTACCCTTGTCCGGCTCCGTCGCCGCGATGTTCACCGCGCGCCTTGGGTAGTATCGATGACGTAGTGGCTTTTCAAGTCGGCCGGGTGATAGCCCGGCATGAGTGTCGAGGGCGATTCTGGCGACGCCGCCGGTTCGGCATTGCGTACCAGCGAACAACCGTAGTGGTTCGTTTGCGCCTGCGGACAGACGTTCTCCCCTCTGCTCGGGCTCGCTTGGATTTCCGCGGGGCGAACCAACAGGATCAGACAAATCAACAGGACGGCGATTGAGCCGATTCGTTGGGACATGGCGCGCTTCCCTTGTGGATAGGCGGCGTTCGCGCGAGACAACAGCAGATTTCCCGAACGAACGCACACGTTAGCATGTTGCGCCACTTGCAAGGCTCCGCCGCGCACCTTGCAGTTTCCTGACGAAATACAAAAAAGTGAACGTGACGCCGTTTTCCCCGTTCGGTTTGCGGTCTGTGCCGCGTTCAAAGAGTTGTCTCGCCATTCATTGGGGAATCCGTCATGACATCGCATGCGCGCAGCGCCTTGCGCTGGCTGCTGTCGTTCGCATTGCTCACCGCGCCGCTGGCGCAAGCAACGCAGGTTTATTGCGTGTCCGACTCGACCGGGTTCCTGCTCGCCCTCAAGACCTACACACAGCAGCCCGGCGACGACATCCAGATCAAGATGGTGCGAAGCACATATCTGTACGACTGGCCATATAACGGCAGCGGATTCCTGGATTCGGCAGGCAGCCCCTACAAGCTTTCGCTGCTCGGAGGCTACGCGGCGGGCTGCGGATCGCGCATCATCAACGCGGCCAACACGGTCATCGACGGGCAGAATCTGGCAAGCGTCGGCATCGCGATCAACGCGCGCAGCAATGTCCTCATCGAAGGCGTGACGTTCACGCGCATGCCGGAAGGCGTGGAAGCCGAGTTGAGCAGCGACCACGTCAGCGATTTGGACACGATCACCGTGCGCTTCTCCGCGTTTCGCAACAACACGCTGGCCGATGGGGCCGGCGCGCTGTACCTGATCGATGGCGACAATTCCAGCATTTCAGTGCACGACAATGTGTTCGCCAACAATGCGCAGCCCACCCACACCGGCACCTTTGACGACTCGGCGCTGTTGATCGCGCAGAGCGACTCCAGCTATGCCTATGTCGTCAACAACACGATTACGAACAACGGTGCGAACGTGGCCGGAATGCGGTTGTTCGAAGCCGGTGGCAGTGGCCAGGTGTACTACGTATTCAATAACATCGTCTGGAACAATTATCTGAAGGACATCATCGTCACCGGCACGGCGGGCAATACCGGTGTCTTGTTGTCAAACAATGTATACACGGTCTACTCCGGGCTCGCGCCGATCTTCACCCAGAGCAACAAGGTTGGCGCAGCCTTCGATCCGCTTTTCTTGAATCCCGCAAGCGGCGACTATCACCTGGCGAATGCCTCGCCGGCGATCAATGCCGGTGCCGCCGCGGTTCCGAGCTACACGTATCCCGCACAGGACAACGACGGCGGCGTCAGAATCACGCCCGGCACGCTGATCGACATGGGCGCGTACGAAAGCAGCATCGACAACGTGACGAACCTGCTGGTCTTCACCAATGCGGACAACAACGACGACGTGGCGCCGACGGTCGGGTCGATCCGCTGGGCGATCAAGCAGGCCAATGCCGATCCCGGCGCATCGACGATCACGTTTTCCACTCCGTGTTTCACATTTTTCTATCTGTCCAAGGCGCTGCCCGCGATTACCACGGACGTAACGATCGATGGTTATCACAATTCCGCCGGCGCGCTCGTCAACGGCGCGATGCCAAACAGCAGTGTTGGCGGCTTCAACGCGGTCATCTGTCAGTTCCTCGACGGACAGGGGACGGTCGCAAATGCGTTCCTGACAGCCGGCAACGGCCGATTGACCGTCACCGGCATGGGCCTGGCCGGATTCAGCGATGCGGCGATTCGCCTGGAAACCGGAGGCGGCCATCTCATTGCCGGCAATCAGATCGGTGCAGTCCCGCTCGTCCCGGTCAATAAGGATGGCATCCGCGTCACCGACTCGACCGTCGCGGGTGCTGCAACCGGCGCGGTGATCGGCGGCGCCGCGGCGCAGGACAGCAACTGGATCGCCGATTCGAGCGGCGTCGGTGTATACATCGACAATGCCGCGGGCAAGGTAACCGTGCAGGGCAATATCATCGGCCTCGATGCCAGCGGCACCGGCAGCGCGGCGAACGCTTATGGCGTGTACGTGGGCAACTCGCCGCACAACACGATCGTCGGCAACTTCATCGGCGACAATGTGCACGAGGGCGTGACGTTGAGCGGCATCGGGTCGTTGGCCAACCTCGTTTCAGGCAACTACATCGGTGTCGATGCCATCCTGGGCAGCCAGGGCAACGGCGGCACTGGCGTCCTGCTCAATGCGGGCGCAGCCAACAATACGATCGGCGCGTCGCAGTCGGCCAATAGCGGCGGTAACACCATCGCCTTCAGCGGCGCGCAGGGTGTGTGGGTCAGCGGCGGCGGGGCGGGGAACCGAATACTCGGCGACAGCATCTATGGCAATGCCGCGCTGGCGATCGACTTAGGCACTTCAGGACCGACAGCGAACGACGCCAGCCCAGATAGCGATACCGGCGCGAACCATCTGCAGAACTTTCCGTTGCCGACCAGCGCCATTCGCTACGCCAGCACAGTGACGATTGTCGGTGATCTCGACTCGGGCGCGAACGCCACGTTCAGACTCGATTTTTATCGATCCACAAGCTGTCGGAGCTTCGGCGGCGTCGCTCGCGGCGATGCGACCAACTATGTCGGACACGGCAACGTAGCGACCGACGCGAGCGGCCACGGCCACTTCTCCGTGACGTTGGCGAATGGAGCCGACCCCATCGGCGTGCTCGCGGCAACCGCGACCGCGACGAATGGCGATACGTCGGAGATGGGGCCGTGCGTGACCGAGAGCGATGATATTTTCAAGGATGGCTTTGGGACATAAGGTTCGTCAGGACGAGAAAGTGACCCTTGATGTAGCAAGATTGCCCAACCGTAAGGCTGCAATTGTGGGTTTTGGAAAATATCAGGCCTTTTGCTTCCCGCCGACTCGCGGCAAAGGCCAGGCGTCCATTGCCGTCTGCGCGATTCCCTTCAAGTCTGCAGCGGGTACTCCAGGATTCCATTGATCGACTCAGGCTGTGCACGCCTCAACAGCCGATCCATCCCTGGATCGGCTCGTGACGTGTTTTCCAGTCGGGCCTATTGGTCCAGCCGATAACTCACCGGAACCTGCACGCTTGCGACTACGGGCTTGCCATCGTGCATCGCGGGTTGGAATTGCCAGCTGCGGACTTCATTCGTCGCCGCGCGGTCGAGCGCGAACGAGCCGCTGTGCCGGATCACGCGTGCATCGCTGACGTGGCCGTGCACATCGACTTGCGCGAACACGAGCACGGTGCCTTCTTCGTGTTCGCGCAGCGCCTGGCGGGGATACGCGGGCTTGGGATGGCCGAGCAACGCCACGTTTCGGTTTTCCGGTTCGACGACGACAGAGTGCGATGGTTTGGCCGAACTGGCGAGGCTGCTCTTCTTCGCAGCCGGTTTCGCCTTGGCGGCCGGTGACGGCGGATGCACAACCATCGTGCCGGTGCTCATGGCGTCAGCCGCGGGCTGCGCCGCGTCGTCAGATGTTGCAGGCATGGTCGTACTGTCGTTTGCGCTGGCCGGTTGTACAACCGTGTCGGACGGCGTCGTGACTGCGTCGCGCGTGGCGTCCGTCACTACGTTGGTACCCCCGACTGCAGCATCGCGCTGACCCTGCTGATAGAAGAACCAGTTGCTGGCGACGAGTACGGCCGCGATGAACAACGCGATCAGCGGAGCGCCGATGGAGCGCGGTGCGTTGCTCGCAAGCGGCGAATTGTCTGAAGTTGCATTGTGTCCTGACTCGATCATGACTGCGCCTCCTCTCGTTGCGGGAGCGTACAGCGGGCGCCCCCGAGCCAGCCGAGCGTGGCACGCGTTGCGGGGCTTGGTGTTTGAATTTTGTTATGAGTTAGGCGCGCGTTCAGTTTTCATTTCTACAACGTCAGTTGCGGGATGCGGAAGCTTGGCCATAGGCGGATCGTCTCGCCATCTAAGCGCCGTTTGAGGCGGTGGACGACTCACTGATGCGCAAGAAATCAACTCGGATCGGCGCAAGGGCAAGGCCCGTTACTCCGATTCCGTTACTCATCGAAATGAAACTGACCTCTTCTTCGCTTTTGCCGATACACTGGCTGCGACCCACGTCGGAGACTTGCCATGACCGCTGCACGCATCGTCCTGTCTGCTTTCGCATTTGCATTCCTTCCGCAGACCCATGCTGCCGAGCCCGCGGCGGCGCCCGCGCAGGCCGATCGCTTCGACGTCGAAGCAGCCACTTCGCTGAAAAAAAGTGCGGCCGAGAAGAAGGGCGTCGAACTGATCGTGGGCGGCGAACGTGTTGTCGGTTACGTCACGGCAATCGGACCTGATTCGGTGATCCTGACGAGCCGCGAACACGCGCGCGTGGTGGTGCGTCGCGATCGCATCGATGCGGTCCTGGGTGAATGACGGTCGATCCGGCTTCGCGGTATGGAACGGTCGGCGCCGACGCTGCTACCAGTTGACCCATAAACGGTGACACGTTCGCTGACGCTTCTGATGCAACAACGAGCGGAAGCTTTGCACTATGCCCCAGCAGGCGATCCGAACCAGGTCGCTAGCGCATCAGCGAGCCCGAGCCGGATCTGGTCTCCCACCCACGCCACATATCCGTCCGGCCGAATCAACACCGCGGTGGGAGCAGTGACCACCCCGATAGCCGGAAGCTCCCAAGTGCCATCGTACTTGGCGTCGATCAACTGAACGCGATCTGCCCAGGGCGTGATGTCGATGCCGCCCGGCACACCGAGGTTGAGGAGCACCGGCCGGGCATCGTGCAGCAGGGTGAAGACTCGCAGTGGGCCGTCGGCAGTGACCAGGTCGAGATCGGGCATGCGCCGTCCGAGCAACGGACGTCCCTCGCCGAGATCATAATGAATTCCGAGGCCCGACATCTCCGCAGCGATTCGTCTGCGCGGCTCGTGCATGCCGAGGAGTTTGGCAACGGTGTCGCCCAGCGCCTTGCTGCGGTCGTCCGGGCGGCGAAGGGCGACTTGCGCCATCGTGTTGCGCAGCACGTGGGCTGCAACCGGATGGCGCTCGGCGTGATAGGTATCGAGCAGGCTTTCCGCTGATGTCCGCTTGATCACCTGGGCGAGCTTCCATCCGAGGTTCACCGCATCCTGCACGCCAATATTGAGACCTTGGCCGCCTACCGGGGGATGCACGTGTGCGGCGTCACCGGCCAGCAGCACACGTCTGTCACGATAGGCTGCGGCCTGCCGCGTCATGTCGGTGAACCTCGATATCCACGTGGGACTGTGGATTCCGTAATCGGTTCCGTAGACGGCGATGAGCGCCTCGCTGACGTCGCGCAGGGTAGGTTCGCTGTCGAGTCGCAGTTGCTGCTCGGTCAGCACGATCCGGGCCGACCCGCCATCGTTCTTGCCGATCGCATGAGTGCCGAATGCATCGTGGTGAAATCCCCACTTCGGCTCCTCGGCCATCGCGGCTTCGGCGATCAGCCAGCTCGTTGTCGGATCCCATCCGGGAAATTCGATGCCGGCGGCTCTGCGAATCAGACTGCGTCCGCCGTCGCAGCCAACGAGGTATTGCCCGCGCAGTGACTGACCGTCGGACAGCGCGACGTCGACGCCGGTGTCGTCCTGCGCGAAGCCCGTCACGTCGCGTCCGCGATGGATCGTCACCGGCATCTCGCCGACCCACTCGGCCAGGATGCGCTCGATGCGGTTCTGAAACAGACCGAGAACGTAGTTGTGCCGGGTGGGAAAGTCGCTGATATCCAGGGGCACGTGGAAGTGCACGACCGGATGCTTTTGTCCCTGCGAGACGAACCGATCGGCGATTCCGCGCTGATCGAGAACCTCGATCGTACGTGAGTGCAGACCGCCGGCCCGCGAGCCCGCGAGTTCCTGGCTGACGCGTCGCTCGACAATGGCCACGTCGATGCCCGCCAACGCCAACTCGCCCGCCAGCATCAGCCCGGTTGGACCGCCGCCGGCGATCACCACCGCATGCGCAGTCATCGCCACGCTCCGATCGGCGCCAGCGGCACGCCGAAACGGACCGGTAGCTCAACGAAATCCGACTTCGCGTACTCGCGCACTTCCGCGATGAACGCCGGCGAGTGTGCGGCGACTCTGACCATCGGTTCAACTTCACCGCGCGATAGGTACATCGACAACAACACACGCATTTCGCAACTCCCATTCCCGCCGTTACGGCCTCGGCCGGGGAATCTGCACCACGCCCCGGGTCTTGCCGCAAGCCCCCCGGTCCGATATATTTTGAGGGTGGGAGGAGCAAGCGCTCTTCCTGCCGATCGTCGTCCGCTCTGGACAGATCGCTCGCGAAGCGGCCGCGCGCCGCATCTGCTGGATCGCCTCGATAGAAATCACAGCGCTTGTCTTGTCGATGAGCGGCAACGGTTCTGTCGGCTCTTGCGCGGCTATGACTTGACAGGCACCGTCAA
The DNA here is from genome assembly GCA_963738115.1 of uncultured Gammaproteobacteria bacterium. GTDB lineage: Bacteria > Pseudomonadota > Gammaproteobacteria > Xanthomonadales > Rhodanobacteraceae > Rudaea. The sequence continues at coordinate 65,119 of CAVTVN010000002.1, forward strand.
GGTTGGCCTCTCGCGCCGTCTCGGAAATCAGATGCGTTGAAAGGTTCGCTTGCACCTGTTCGATACAAGTGCGCCGGCTGCGCTATTCGCCCTGCCGGCGCGGCGAATCCGAACGCAGTGAACCTGCGTCCGCCTGCCTGTGGCGACAATGTGTCTCGCTACTGCACGTCAAACGCTTGAAGCTTCACCGGCAGTGTGCCGCTGGGACCGAAGCGGACGTTGTCGAAATAGTAGTCTGCGTTGCCGCCGGCGGCAGCGACCACGAAAAGGGAGACGAGCGCACTAGCCGGGAGAAAAGGAGACACATTCTTCTGCAGCGCGGAGATCTCGTTCCATCCGGGCGCAACGGTTCCTGCGAAATAGCCGGTTTCAGGAACGGGATCGAATGCGAAAAATCCCACGATGTTCCCGGCGCAGTCGGGCTGATCGTACAGCGTGACGTCGGCACCGGCGGTCTGCACGGACACCGATTGGGCAATGTACTCGCGTGCAATCAGATCGAGGGTGGTAGCCGTCACCGCGACACATTGATTGAGCTGCGCGGTCTCGCCGTTCGTCGCAGTCAGATGGACGGCTCCCTCCGCAGGTGAACCACTGTCGGAAACATGGGTTACGGTAGCCGAACCCGTTGTCCTGGTGGCCCAGTTCGACAGATCCGCCGGAAAATCGGGGTTGGTGATCAGATTCTGGGCGCCGACTGACGCCGCTGCGGTTGCCAGTACGAATCCAGGCACGACACGTATGAAACGGGACATGAATCTACCTCTAGGATGGGCCGTTGAGGCTTGTATAGACGTAAGCCCATCAGAATCCGAACAAGGTAGCTGGAGGAAAGAGCAGACAGGGTCAGGCTGAGACAGAAAAGGAGACCGAGGCAATCAAGCGATCACCAACTACCTCGATCTGCATTTCTGCCATTTCTGGGGGATCGCCCCGGCCCTCGCATTAGTTGTCCTGCACGGGCACGCGCGTCGCTTGCCAGGTAATAGCCTGCCACTTCCCGTGGCGCAGAAGGAATGTGCCGCTGTTGCGGAAGTAGCTGATCTTGCCGTCGGGGTCGTGTTCGACGAGGCGGAACGTCAGCGCCGCCATGTCGCCGTACGGCCGCACGAGGATGTCCTCGGCGGTGAATATGGGGCCGGGTTTCTTGCCGGGCTCGGCCTTCGCCTCTTCTGCGAACGACTTCACGATGTCGGCCTTGCTCATGACCTTGCCGGTCGAGCTGGTGTAGACCAGATCATCGGCCCAGAAGCGCTCGTGGCCCGCGGCGGTGTTGTTGACGGCCGGAGTCAGGAACGTCGTCAGCATCGCGGCGATCTCGGTGCGCGTGTGCTCCGCATCGGGCGGATTCGCATCGCCGCCGTGCGCAGCGATCGCTGCGAGCAGACAAGGCAGCGCGAGCAGCAGAAGGAATCTTCGGGCGGATCGCAGGGTGGGCAAGGCGATTTCTCCTGGTGAATATGGAAGCAAGCGGCAGAGTACACTTTCTTCGCAGTGAAAAAGCGTCGCGTCAGACAAGGTGATCGGATTGACCGGAACAACCGTCAACCTGACCATGGGCACCCTCGACGATCGATAGCGCTCGGCTGCGCTGTGGGAATTGCGCGGGCCGCGCAACCTGTCCGCGCAACTTTTCACGAGATTGTCGCAAGATTTGTGTTCCAGAATCGAAGTTGGCGTTACGAAGCGGGGCCAAATGAACATTGCGTGGAAACTGCGGCGATTCGTCGTTATCGGACTGGTTCAATTTCTCAATGCATTCCAGCCGCAGGCACTAGCGGCGCCGATCGAATCCGGTTCTGCCCTACAGGACGAATGTGTCGTCAACACGCAGGACGTGCGCACGGTGGTCACCAGTCTGGGAAGTGTGCCGGCCACGCTTCGAATCCCACCCCACGTTTCGATGCCGCCTATCGTCCTCTGGCACGGATTTGGTTCGCCAGCGAGCGAGTCGGAACTGATGTCCCGATTTCCGCTCGACGAAGTGCCCGCGATCAAGGTCTATCTGGGGCTTCCGCTGTTTGGAAAGCGCGCGCCTGCTGGCGGAACGGACGACCTTGTTCGCCGGCAAAAGAAGGATGTTGCCCTGCTGGTATTCGAGCCTGTCGTATGGGGCGCGGTAGACGAATTGCCTTCTGTCGTCTTTGCACTTGAACGACTTGGCTGCATGAAGGCCGGGGACAAGATCGGCCTTTTTGGATTTTCAGCAGGCGGGACCGCAGCTCTCATTTCGCTGGCCGAGCATAAGGTGAAAGTGAGATCTGTGGTCGTGTTGAATCCATCCACCGGATTGTCCGCGTCTGTCCACGCTTTCGAGCGCGCAACCGGCCTTCCATACGCGTGGACTGATGCGAGCAGAAAACTCGCCCAGCGTTCGGACATTGCCGATCGCGCAGCCGACATCGCCATGGACCCTCAGCCTCCGGCGTTGCTCACGATCACGGGTGACGAAGACAAGACCATCACGCCCGAGGATCTGAGCAGATTCAAAGATTCGATGACCTTGCGCTACGCCACGGTCGGTGCGGCCGATCGCTTTCAGTACGTTGTCATCGAGGGGTTGTCGCACAATCTCGGCGGCTCCCCCGCAGGGCAGGAGTTGCAGCAGCGGATCACAGCCTGGTTCAATCGATTTCAGCGCTAGTTGCATTTCCGGCAAGACGACGGCGTGAGACAGCGGAGTCAGCACATCTAGTTGGTGCAAGGTCACTCTGACTCCGTGAGGAAGGCAGGGGTCAGAGTGCGTTTTCAAGGTCAATTGGCCCGGGGATCAGCAAGCGTCGTCATTTTCCGAGATACTTGCCCGCCTAAAACGATCTTCCAGACAATCAGGACCTTCCATGGACAGACGCCGCTTCTTCACCGCCGCCGGTTCCACCGTCGCCCTGTCCGCGCTCGGCGCCGGCCAGACCTTCGCTCAGAAGCCCGCCGCCGCTACGAGCGCCCATTTCGACGCCGTCACGATCAAGACGATGCGCGAGCGCATCCGTCCCATAAGCGCCAGCGAATTCGAGGCGCGCCGGGAACAGGCGCGCCGCTACATGAAGGACAACGCGATCGATGCGATCTTCGTCGAGGGCGGGACGACACTCAAGTACTACACCGGGCTTTCTTGGTGGCTGAGCGAACGCCTGTTCGCGATGGTGCTGCCGCGGAATGGCGAGCCGTTCTTCGTCTCGCCCAAGTTCGAGGAAGGGCGCTCGCGCGAGAAGCTCGGCGACGTCAAGATCTACACCTGGGAAGAGCACGAGAAACCGATCGAACGGATCCGCCAGGGCATGCAGGACCGCGGCTTGCTCGGCGCTACTCTCGGGCTCGAGGAAACGACCCGCTACTACGCCGATCGAACAGCTGCAGCAGCGCCTCTCGACGCTGACCCTGCGCAGCGCCATGCCGGTCACCGCCGGTTGTCGTAGCGTCAAGTCGGCGCACGAAATCGAGCTGATGCAGGTGGCCAACGACATTACCGCGCAGGTCTATCGTCAGGCACAGAAGCAGTTGCGCGAAGGCATGAGCGAGAAGGAGCTCGGCGCGATCATCTCCGAGCTTTACGGCGAGTTCGGCGTCAGTGGCGACGCGCTCGTGCTGTTCGGCGAGGCCTCGGCCTATCCGCACGGATTGACGCGGGAAGTCCTGCTCAAGCCGGGCGACAACGTGCTGATCGACGGCGGTTGCCAGGTCGAAGGCTATGGTTCCGACATCACCCGCACGATGGCATTCGGCGAACCCAGCGCCAAAATGAAGAGCGTGTGGGAGATCGTCCGCGGCGCTCAGGACGCGGCCCTGAAGACCGCCAAGCCGGGCGTGCCGGCGGAAAAAGTCGACGCCGCCGCGCGCGCCTACATCGCCGACCATGGCTACGGTCCGGGCTACAAGTACTTCACCCATCGGCTCGGCCATGGCATCGGCATGGACGGCCACGAGTGGTATTACCTGGTCGGCGGCAATACGCGTCCGCTGGCACCCGGCAATATGTTCAGCAATGAACCGGGCATCTACATCGTCGGCGAATTCGGTATCCGCACGGAAGATGAAATGCTGATCACCGACGACGGCGCCCGACTGCTGCTGCCGCAGGCGAAGAGCCTGCAGGAAATCTTCTAACTTCAAAAAATGGGGCGGGTTCATTTTCCGGCGTTAAAAAATGAACCTGACCCCATTTCAGGAGATGCCGTCTTGAGATTGTTCATTGGCCTAATGGTGGCGTTGATGTCGTCGTTGATAAGTGCCGGACGTGGGTCGGCTGCAGAAGCGTTGGGCACCGATCCCCTATTCACTGCGCCGCCCAAATCGCTTTCTGCGGAGGAGATAGCGGCTTTGCAGACGCGCCTGGCGGACTTCGCCCAGCTCGCCCACTACCGCGCCGACAATGAGCGGCTGGCGCAAAGTCCGGTGGCCGTGTCGCGGATCGTTTTCCTTGGGGATTCGATCACGGAGGATTGGATCACGAAGGACTGGATCCTCCACTCGCGGATTCCGCCGTCAGCAGACAGGGAATACATCAATCGCGGTATTTCAGGTCAGACGACGGCGCAAATGCTGCTGCGTTTTCGTCAGGACGTCATCAGCATCCATCCCGCCGTTGTCGTCATTCTCGCCGGCACAAACGACATTGCCGGCAATACCGGCGCGACCACGTTGACGATGATCGAGGACAACCTGCGCTCGATGGTCGAGCTTGCGAACGCCAATCAGATTCCCGTCGTGCTGGCATCGCTGCTACCGGCCAACGACTATCCGTGGCGACCCGGATTGCAACCGGCAGCCAGGGTGAGCGCCGTGAATGCCTGGATCGAGCATTACGCTCAGTCGGCCGGCGTAACCTATGTCGATTTCCACTCGCGGCTGACCAATGCGCAGGGCGGCATGGATGCCGTCTTTGCGGCCGATGGAGTGCACCCGTCTGCTGCCGGCTACGCAATCATGACGAGCCTGGCACTGCCTGCGATCGATCGGGCGCTGGGGCGGAAGAAGGGACGAAGGTAACCAAGTCCCTGGATTGGTAAGCCGCGCATGCGTCGGTGCAGGGTCGCGTCCGATGCTGCAGGGCTTTCCTTTGCTGCGGCGCACGGCGCGCATCAGGGCCTCTGAAACTTCAGCATGAATTCGTCGGTCTGGCCCCTGACGATGACATCGAAGACGCTCCGTGTGTGATCATCGTTTGCATGGTGCAAGGCATCCGATTCGCCAACCAGGGTAAATCCGGCCGCCGTCACTTCGCTGACCACCTGCGCTTTGTCAATGCGGTGAAGGGCCGAGATCTCGTCCTCGGTCGCCCCCGGGTTCGCCGCCTGATCAACGACGAGATAGATACCGCCGGGCTTGAGCGCATCGAACACGCGCCGATTGAACGCCGCTATATCGACATGGCCATATTCGGCGACATGCAGATCATGATAATTCTGCGTGATCCAGAACAGGTCGATTTTTTCCGGAAGGTCAAATTCGCCCCACTTCGTTCGTTGCAGGAACACGTTTCGGCGCTGGCCTGTGAGTTTCTTGTCGAATGCGGTATTCGACCAGTTGATGTTTTCGATGCCGTAAATCTTGCCCTTGGGCCCGACGACATCGCTCAACAGGCGCGTGAAGTATCCGTAAGAGGGGATCAATTCGCCGACTACCATACCCGGCGCGACGCCGGCGAACGCGATCGTCTGGGCGGGAACGCGATGTATATCGGCATCGCGCTCGGCTTTGCTGCGCGTCGGATTGGCAATTGCCCTGGCCACGTAGCCCGGTATCTCTCCACACGCAGCAGTTCCGCTGAACGTGCTCAACAATGCGATCGCGCAAATGAAAATGATCTTCATCGAATGCTCCCACGGACCGGGTCGTGTAGATTGCTTTATACAGGTCAAAAAAGGGCAGGGTATATAAGAAACCTGTCAGGTTCTTTGTACGATTCTGTGAGGAGTACCGGCGCAGCATCCAGCCGAATGCTCAAAAGCGTACTCTGACCCGTGGCAACTCCCGATCATGAAGACCGGCGGCTTTTCCTTATGAAGAGAGTTTGATTGTCCATGCGAGATAAATTACGAAAGGCCGTGAAGTGGATTGTGCAACGGCTGGGATTGCTAGGGGTCGCGTTTCGTTTTCAAGAATTCGTCAAGTCACTTGAATTGGCCAGTCGACGAAGATCAGAGCCTTTGCATGCCAGCGATGGCTTGCCTGTGCCTCCTGCAAAGTTGATCGTGCTGGTCGGCGGGCACTCTGATGCATCATCGTTCCTTTTTGGAGGCGAGGAAGTAGCGCGAACGATCCGCGACATGCTGGCCACGAATGGCTCCGATGTGGGTCAGATGAAGGCCGTACTCGATTTCGGATGCGGATGTGGGCGAGTGATGCGCCAATGGCGCTCCCTAGGAGATCGAGTCGCACTTCACGGTACGGACTACAACCGAGACTCGATTGATTGGTGTCGCCGCAACTTGCCCTTTGCGAAGTTCGATATCAATCGCCTGGATCCGCCTCTTGACTATCAGGGCGGCTCATTCGATCTGGTCTACGCATTTTCCGTCTTCACGCATTTGTCGGCAGACCTGCAACTCGCCTGGATCAGCGAACTCACTCGAATTACGGCGCCGGGAGGATATCTATTCATCACACTGCACGGCGACGCCTTTCGGACGTCGATGACTCCCGACGAGCAGTCGTCGTTCGATGGCGGCCAACTGGTCGTGCGCTATTCCAAGATGGCGGGTAGCAATATGTGTGCGGCATTCCATCCACAGAACTACGTGCGCCAGATTTTTGCACAAGGTCTTCAGGTGATCGAGTATTCGCCAGCAAGATTGGGGCAGGATGTGGTACTCCTGCGAAAGCTGTGACGTCGGAGCTTGCGGAAATCCGGACGCAGTGAAGTTCAGGCGCTGTATAATGTGGGTTGGGGAGTACAAGGCGGATATCCCGGCACGAGGCCACTCGCGGTGATCGCGCGTTGCATTGCAATGCGCGCCACGGCGGCGATGTCGCGTGCGAATTCTTCGCATGCCTAGCTGAGCAGGGAGAAGGTTGCCGCCGGTGCTCCGATTTGTCCCAGGTGGTCCGATGGCTCGTATCGTCCTGATCACCCATGTCTACGACAACTTTCGCGATCGCGACTTCCTGGTGCGCAACCTCGCGGGCCATTGGCTCGAAGCGGGACATGAAATCAGCCTGGTCGAAGGTCTGGGCAACTGGCCGGACGGCGACGTCGCCGTGATGCACGTCGATCTTTCCGTCGTCCCTGTTGCCTATTCCGAAGCGGCGACACGCTACCCGGTGGTGGTCAATGGGGCGGCCGTCGATGTCCGCAAGAGGCTTGTCAGTCGCAGCCTGGTGGCGCGGAACGATGATTGGACGGGCCCCGTCATCATCAAGACCGACCTGAACTTCAGCGGCATCCCCGAGAAGCAGGCGGCCGAATGTTTTCGCCGCGACGGGAAACCGGCGGACCTGCCCCCGGGCCCGATCGTTTCGACGACACGACCGTACCCGATACACCGATCGCCGGGCGAGGTTCCCGCCGATGTCTGGGACAATCCCGGCTTCGTCGTCGAACGCTTTCTTCCGGAGCAGGACGCGCTGGGATACTGGGTTCGCGCCTGGGTGTTCTTCGGCGACCGTGAACGCTGCACGCGTTATCGCGGCACGCATCCGATCGTGAAGAGCGGGACGATCGTTGCCCACGAGCCGGCACCGGTGCCGGATGAATTGCGCGCCGAGCGTGAACGGCTCGGTTTCGACTACGGCAAGTTCGATTTCGTCGTGCGCGATGAACAGGCGCTACTGCTCGACGCGAATCGCACGCCGTCCGCTCCGCCGCCGAATCCGGAAATCGAGGCGTCCAATGCGCGCCTTGCCGGCGGCCTCGAATCCCTGTTGAGGAAATGATGTCGAACGACACGCAATCCGCCACGGCGCCACGCGACCATTTCTCGAGAATCGCTGCGCAGTGGTCGCACTTCGGTCCGCCGCTGCGCCCGTCGCCCGACGACACCGAAGTAGTCCAGCGCGCCGTGGCGGGACTCGGCGCCGCGGCGCACGCCGTCGTGCTCGGGTTGACTCCAGAGATCATCGGCTGCGATTGGCCGGCCGATGTCCGGCTGTCCGCCGTCGACCACAGTCCGAAGATGATCGAGGCGTTGTGGCCACCGGCGCGGGGCCCGGCGAACACCGAAGTGATCCTCGCCGACTGGTGCGCGATGCCGATCCCTCCAGGCACGATCGATCTCGTCGCCGGCGACGGCTGCTACGTGCTGCTGGCACATCCGGACGGGTACGACAGCCTGACGCGCGCCGTCCACCGCGTGCTGCGGCCGGGAGGACGATTCGTCATCCGCGTGTTCCTGCGGCCGGACCGGCCCGAATCCATAGACCATATCGCCCGCGTCGTGGCCACCGGGGAGGTCGGCAGCGTGCATGCGCTCAAACTGCGCCTGCTCGCCGCGCTGCACGGCGCCAGCGGTGCGGGAAGCCGTCTCGACGACGTGTGGCGAGCATGGAGGTCGATACCGCCCTTGCCCGCGGCGCTTGCCGGAGTTCGCGGCTGGACTGCGGAAGAGATAACCGGGATCGAGTCGTACCGCGACATGGAAGCGCGCTATTTCCTGCCGACGCTGGCCGAATTCCGGCAGAGTGTCGGTATGCTCTTTGACGAAATCGAATGCACCTTCGGGAAGCACGAACTCGGCGACCGCTGCCCTACATTCGTGCTCAGCCGGCGCGGCTGATCGAAAACGATGGACGATACGTCTACTTTGAATACGAGCGCTACGGCGACAGCCGGAACGGTCTCGTCGCGATGGGACCCGAGGGCGCCGACTTACGCGTCGCAGAACGGCCGCGTCGCACCGTTGTCGAGTCAGGAGTGCGTCTTCCTCGTCAGGGGCGACAACACCCCGCACGTGATGACGATGCAGGTGCTGCAGGCGCTCCACCAATGTCGTGAGTTCCGCACGCTCGACGACCACGTCGTGCGCATCGAAGCGAACGTGCCGAACCTGGCCGGCAAGGGCGACGACATCCGGCGCGTGCTCGACGGCCTCGTGCGTCGCGGACTGCTGCTGCGCGACGAGGATTTCCTCACGCGGCTTCGCAGCACGCCGCGCCGCGACGCGCCGCCCATGCGTGCCGTCTACATCCGCGCCTGCGATCGGCCCGATCGGCTCGCCAGCCTGCTGTCCTCGCTGGCCGATTACGAGCGGCGCCATCGAGCGAAGCGCCGTTACGTGCTGATCGACGATTCCGCGCAGCCGGCCAGCGGCGATGCCCAGCGCGACCTGCTGCGCGGGTTCGAGCGCTCGACCGGATGCGAAGTCGCTTATGTCGGTAGATCGGGATCGACAATGCTCGCGGACCGGCTCGGCAAGGCCTGCCCCGACGCGCGCGAGACCGTTCGCACGCTGCTGTTGCGCGAAGCACATCCGCAGGCGCAGCGTTTCGGCGGCGGCCGCAGCCGCAACGTCGCACTTCTCCTGTCGGCCGGCGCGCGCCTGGTGCTGCTCGACGACGATCTGCGCTTGCCGTTGCGCAGGCCGGATTTCGCGCGCGATGGACTCGATCCGAATCCGGACGCGATCGTATGTGCGCGTTTTTTCGAAAACATGCAGCAGGCCCTCGGCAGCGGCACCGAGATCGAGGAGGATCCGTTTGAACTGCATCTCGACGTCTGCGGCCAGTCGCTGGGCGCCTGCGCGAACGGCCGCTACGACCTGAAGCGCGACGCGCTTCGTGGTCTGAGCCTCGACCGGCTCGAACTGTTCGATGCGGACGCGCGCATCGTCACCAGCCACCACGGCAGTTGCGGCAGCTCGCGCAGCGAGTCGACGCTATGGCTCTATCACACAATCGATCGCATCGGCCGCGAAGAACTATGGCAAGACCGCGAGAGCTACTACCGCAACAGCGATGCCCACTGCGTGTTTTATGCCGTGAGCAAGGCGCGCGCGCTCGACGTTCCCGGATTCACCCCGTTCGCGTTTGACAACAGCTCGCTGTTGCCGTGCACGAATCCGGTCGGCCGCGCTGAGGACAGCCTCGGCAGCGCGCTGACACGTTACTGCCGGCCCGATGCGGTCGCGCTGGAACTGCCAGTGGCGATCGGCCACGTCCAGGAATCCCTGCGCGCGCGTTTTCCGATCACGCGCGAGGCCAATGCGCCGCGGGTCAACGACTTCCTGCGCGAGTTCGTCAAGCGGCAATTCGGCATGTCGGTCGTGCAGGAACCCGGACGACGCCTTGCCTTTCTCGCACACGTAATGCGTGACCTGGCGCGCGCAAGCGTCGGTAATCGAATTGGCCACTTGCGCGAATACCTGAATTTCGTCCATGCCGACATTATCGACCGTCTGCAGCGCCAACTCGAGGCGGCGACCGATGCGCCGGTGTACTGGCAAGCCGACGTCCGCGCCATCGTGCAGGCCAATGCGAAGCGCCTACTGGCCGCCGGGGCTGCGCCGCGTCTGGCCGAGTGGCAGCACGACATCGACGCAGCCGGCTGCGCGAACATGCTGAGCTCGGAGCTCGAGGCGATGGCTGACGCCTGCGAGCACTGGCCTGCATTGTGGCGTCATGCGGCGGAGCAGGGTGAAAAGTTGTTGGGCGCGGTGGATTGAATTAAAGACGCGTTTGTTTCCCTACCTCATCAACAACAGGAGCCCGCGAATCTTCTCCTTGAAGCGATTTGCCTTCGTCGGCTCCAGATTCAACTCGGCGACGAGTTCCTCGAGTAGCACCAAGGCTGCGAACAATGCTTCTTTCTGTTTCTTTTCAGATCTTTTCAGTTCGCTGATCTGATCCATTGCCTTCTCCAGTCTGACCTGGCCCTGTGCTGGAATCGTAGCACCGTGCAGCTGAAGGAGTGCGAAGAAAGGGTCAGGTTCATTTTCAGCGCTGAGAAGATGAACTTGGCCCCATTTCACAGACTCACCCTCCGGCGAAGGAGCAGCAAGGACCAAGCGGTCCTGTGCGGTCACGCTCGCGGTGACGCCTCGTTCAAATATTGCTCGAACCAGCCGACGATGCGTCCGCGCAGGTTCTCCAGGTTCGCCGGCTTGCGGAAGCGATGGCCTTCGCCCTCATAGATGACGAGTTGGGTCGGGACGCCGAGCGCTTTCAGTCCATGCCAGTACTCGAGCGACTGGGCGGCAGGGCACTCGACGTCGCGTTCGCCGACATAGATCAGCGTCGGCGTTTTCGCCTGCTTGATGAACTCGATCGGTGACGCGGCGCGATACTCCGTCGCATCGTCGTAGACCGATGCACCGAAGAACGGAATCATCCACTGGTCGATACCATTCTGGCCGTAGTAGCTGGTCCAGTTCGCGACGCCGGCGCCGGCCACGGCGGCCTTGAAACGCGGCGTCTGCGTGTTCGCCCACATCGTCATCCAGCCACCGTAGGAGTGTCCGTAGATGCCCAGGCGCGCATCGTCGACCGGCGCGATCTTCTCGACCGCATCCACACCGGTGAGAATGTCGCGCAGATCGCCGCGGCCGAAATCGCGGATGTTCGCGCGCGTGAATGCTGCGCCCTGGCCGTAGCTGCCGCGTGGGTTGGCGTAGAAGATGTAGTAGCCGCGCGTGATCAGGTCGTGTATGAAATCGAAGCGCGTGCCATGCTGGCCGCCGGCTACGACGTAGCGCGGTGTCATGGCGGCACTCGGACCGCCATGCACGATGACGACCAGCGGATGCTTCTGTTTGCCGGAAACGCGCTTCGGCCCGAGCAGCCAGCCCTGCACGTTGAAGCCTTCGTTGGTCCAGTGCACACTTTGCGCGGTGACGTTCGCGGCCAGGCCGGCATTCTCACGTGTGACGGGCGCGAGCTTCGGAAGGCGGCCGGCGGCGATTTCCGGCGCATGCGTGAAATCCTCGCTGATCGTCGCGGCGATGGAGCCGTCGGCGCTGAACGCGATCGCGCCGTCGAACTGCTGCGCCTTCGCATCGGTCTTTGCCGACCATAGCGTGCGCGTGACGCGCGTCGCCGGATCGAGTGTGACGACAGCATGGTGATCGTCGATCAGCGCCGATGTGATCAGATCCGCTCCGCGCCAGGCGATGCCGCGGAACGTGCCCTTGAAATCAGGCGTCAGGTTGGTCGGCGTCCCGCCCTCGATCGGAACGGTGTAGACGTCGCCGCCAATCGAGCCCCAGTCGCTCATCAGGCCGCCGATGAAGGCGATGGTCTTGCCGTCGCGCGAAACGCGCGGCAGGTTCATCTGCATCTTCGGTGCGGCGACGACACGCAGGGTTCCAGTCTCGGCGTCGACGTAGTCAAGGGTGGCGATCCACCAGTTGTTGTCGCCATTGCCCTTCGCGCCGGTAGCAGCAAAACCTCTGCCATCCGGCGCCCAGTCGAACTCATAGATGTACGTGTCAGCCGGAGACACGAGCCTTGGCTCGCCGCCGCTCGAGGCAACGATTGCAATTCGTTGCTCGTCCTCGGCAACGCCGATCTCGCCGACCTGGGCCGCGCCGGCCTCGACCGCGCCGGTCTTCTTGTGCGCACCCGGAGTCATCAGCAACGCGATACGTGTGCCGTCCGGTGACCAACGCACGGTATTGGCGACGCCAACGATGCTCGACGCTTCGCGTGCCGCGCCATTCTCGACGACGTACAACGTCGTCTTGCCGGCGGCCGAGTCCGCGGCAACGAACGCGAGTAGATTGCCGTTCGGCGACCACGCGGTGTCGCTGTACTTGCAGGTCTTGCATGGATCGAACTGTGCGATCAGCTTGCCGCCGGCGGCACGCACGACGACGGCGCCGTGAGCTTCCTCCGGCAGGTTGCCGGGATCGAGCGCCTCGACATCGGCGATGCGATCGCCGGCCGGCGCGAGCGCTAGCGCGTCGTATTCGCGAATGACAACCGGCTCTGCCACGGCGTGCACCATGCCCAGCATGAGCGTGCCTGCGCTAAGGAACATTGTGGCCTTGATGTTCAACTTCATCGAATTCCTCGGCACTGCCACGGACGGAGTTGCGAATCTTACACGGATGTCGCAGTCCAACGTCGCGCGTTTGGTACGCAAATCAGGTATTGACGCGTCGCTTGCGAAGCAGCACTCGGAATCGGCCAATGGCGTTGGACACGCGCGATATCCGGCCAATCGTAGGCATGCTGCCGTTTATGTCCTGGGTAACGCTTGCAGCGCCTGGCGCACCGGCAGCGTCATCCAATGATCGGCGCCTCGCACGCGCTCCAGGTCCGACAGCGCCGACTGCAAGGCGGCACGCGCCTGCGCGAACTCCTTGCGCGCCGCAAGACACTCTCCGTGGGTGCCAACACGCACTGGAACTCGCGCAATGCCCGCAGCGGGTTCGCCCAGAAGTAGATGCAGTGGATCGAGAAGACCCTGTTGAAGGCACGGCTCGGGTACGGCAAGAACGTCGCGTCTCCAAACCCGCTTCCAATCCTTTGTCTTTGGAGCGTTGCGCGGAGATTGAGTGCCAGAAGCGGACAGGTTCGCTTACGCGTGCTTAAATCCTGCGCCGCTTGACATTGAGCGCATATCCAGCTACCTTGGTATATAAAGGTAGCTGATTTTCTGTATGGATTCCGAAAAATTCAGTACGTTGCGCAAGGGCCTGTTGGAATTCCTGATCCTTGGGATCGTTTCATCCGGCCGCGTATACGTTGCGGAAATGATGCAGCGCCTGAGCAAAACCGATTTTGCGACTCAGGAAGGCACCTTGTATCCGCTGTTGAGCAAGATGCGTCGGGAGCAGCTGTTGGATTACGAGTGGCAGGAATCCGATACGGGCCCTCCGCGCAAGTACTACAAACTCGCGGCGACGGGCCGCAAGCAACTGGCGGAGTTTCGCGAGTACTGGAAATCCCTCACGAGCCTCATCGACGAGTTGGGTAAACCATCATGCAAACAGTGATTCAAGTGAGCCTGAGCGGGCACTCGAGGACGTTCCAGCTCGAGGAAGGCGCCTACACGGTGCTGCAGGCATACCTCGAGCGCGCTCGAGCGCGCCTGAAACGCGATCCGGATCACGAAGAGGTGATTCGCGATCTCGAGCAATCCATCGGCGAGAAACTCGCGCAGTCGCTGCGCTCGGAGAATCGCGTCGTCAGCCGCAGGGAGGTGGAAGTGGTGCTGGAGGAGATCGGTGCCGTCAACACCGGCAACGGCGATGCCGCAGACACGAGTCAATTTGGTCGTCCTCGCCGCCTGTGCCGAATCGAAGAAGGCAAATGGATCTTCGGCGTTTGTCAGGGACTGGCGGCCTACTCGGGCATTGCCGTCGAGTGGGTGCGGGCGATTTTCATCATCGTGTCCGTATTCAGCGGCGGCATACCGGTGCTGATCTACCTGGTCCTGATGTTCGCCCTGCCAATGGTGCGCACTCACGACGAATACAACGCCAGCCTGCAGACGCATTCCGGCGCTGTCTGAAAAACGGATCAGGGCGCCCTGTTGGACGTCACCGTGCGAGAGGTACTCCGACCCTGTTTTTGCATCTGCCCGAGCGCCGCAGTGTTTTTTACGAATGGAAATTTACCTGACTGATTTCTCGGGCTGGGCGAGCGAACGCCGGTGCCAAGACAACCAAGACAGAGCTGGTAACCCCGTCTCCATTTCCGCCCATTTTTGCAACCCCTTTTTGTCATTTGTATACCATCATGTGGAACGCGGCCGCAGCCGCCCAATTTTCAAGTGTGGGCGGCGCCTGCAATTTTGACCGACCGAAGGAACATCAGTGTCCTCCTACCATCTCGCACAGCTGAACATCGGTGTCATCAAGGGCCCGATGGACTCCCCAGTCATGGCTGACTTCAAGGCCAATCTCGATCGCATAAATGCCATAGCCGAGCGGTCCTCGGGCTTCGTGTGGCGCCTGCAGACGGACGAGGGCGACGCCACCGCTATCCGGCCGTTTGACGACGAGAACATGCTCGTAAACATGTCGGTGTGGGAAAGCCTCGAAACCCTGACGCAATATGTCTACCGCTCGGCGCATGTCGAGCTCATGCGCCGTCGTCGCGAATGGTTCGAGCGCATGGATCAGCCATTCCTCGTCCTCTGGTGGGTTCAGCGCGGTCATACGCCAACTGTTGGTGAGGCGATTGAAAGGCTGCAAAAGCTGCGCGAGGACGGGCCGACACCGCAGGCATTCACCTTCAAGACAGCATTTCCACCGCCAGATGCTGAAGGAGAAGACGAGCCCACGTGGCTCGCCGATGAATGCCCTGCCGCGTGATGCCGCATGCAGGGAAAAAAGGCAACAGAGGCAGGAAGGAGTTGCGCTTAAGCTATTTTTTTGAGCGGCTCACACAACCAAAAGTGGCGGCTTGCTGGGGATTATTTACCGAATGCTGGGATTGGTTTCCGGCATCGTCAGCAATACCGGCAGGACGACAAGGGCGACAAGAGCAATCATCGCGCCGGGCAGCGCGGCCCATCCCGTGGCCTTCACAAGCAACTCGGCCAGGAACGGCGTCAGGCCGCCGAAGATGGCGGTGGCAACCGTCGCGCCCAGCGCCAAGCCGCTGAGGCGGCCCTCGCCCGGAAACTGCTCGGCGGTCGCGGGCGCGCCGACGGCGCTCACGCCACCTGCGATACAGGCCAATACGACCGCGCCCAGTACGATCTGCCCGCGGGATCCGCCGGCCATCGACGCGAACATCGCCAGCGGAAGGACGATGCTCAGGGCGGCCAGCCAGGCAAGGACCGGCTTGCGTCCGACGCGATCGGACAGGGCGCCAACAAACGGCGTGACGAGAATGACGGCAAGCGCGGCAATGGTCGACAGCGACAGTGACTCGGCTTCTCCCAGTGTCCCGGTCGAACTCAGGAAGGCGGGAACGTATGCGATACCGACATAGTAGGTGATCGATCCGAGAGCCGAGATGGCAAACGACCGCAGCAAGGCACTGCGATGATGGACGAGCGTGTGACGAATCGGAGAAGCCGGAACGGTTCCCTGTGCCACCTGTCTTTCGAAGTCCGGCGACTCCTGCATCATCGAGCGCGCGATCCAGATGCTGCCGGCAAGGGCGGCGCCCACGAAGAATGGAACGCGCCAGCCCCAGGCATCGAGGTCCGCGGTGCTCATCAAAGCGACCGTCAACGCCGCGACCGCAAGCGCCAGCAACGCGCCAACTTCGCTCGCTGCGGAAGCCAGCGACGTGATCAGGCCGCGGCGGCTCTCGTGCGCGCCTTCGAGCAGATACGCAACGACTCCGGTGTACTCGCCACCGACCGAGAACGCCATGACACAGCGCAGCAGGAGCAGCAGCGCGCCCGCCGCAGATCCAATGCGGTCCCAGGCCGGCAGCATCGCGGTCGCGAACATGGCGGCGGTCATCAACGCCATCGAGAGCAGCAACGTGTGGCGGCGGCCGAAGCGGTCGCCCACGATTCCGAACACGATCGCGCCCAGCGGACGCATGCAATAGGAGATGGCGAACCCGGCCAATGTTGCGAGCAGCGAGAGTTCGCCGCCGCCGAAAAAGACCCGCGACAGCACGGTGGCGAAGTAGAGATACAGAGTGAAGTCGTACCACTCGACGATCGTCGACAGTGCCGCGATCACGGTGGAGCTGCGCGAGATCTGGCGTTCGTTCCGCTCCGCGCTCGCAGTCATCGATTTGTCCGCTCGCAAAATCTTGCAGGTGGCCTACAGGAAGCGCTTTGTATCGTGGCGCTCTGCTAAAAAAAGACCGCGGCTCTACAAAAAGAGCGGCAAGTTGAATTTCTGGGCCAGGAAAATGCACTTCTGCCCGAAACAAACCTGCCGCCTTTTTCTATGCAAAGCGGCGTTTATCCACTGAACATGGGTGCGCGAGCAAGACCTTGGAACACCCCAAGCATCACTTCTTGATGCCCTCGACCGCACGATCGAGCGCGGCGATGTCGATCTTCCTCATTTCCATCATCGCGTTGAATGCACGGCTCGCCGTTTCGCCGCCTTCGGCCAGCAGCTGCATCAAGCGCTTCGGCGTGATCTGCCAGGATAAACCGAAGCGGTCCTTGCACCAGCCGCAGGCACTTTCCTCTCCGCCGCCATCATGGATGATCGCCTTCCAATATCGGTCGGTCTCCTCCTGATCTTCCGTCGCAACCTGGAAGCTTACCGCTTCGTTGAACTTGAATGCGGGGCCGCCGTTCAACAGCAGGTACGGCATTCCGAGAATCGTCATCTCGACTGTCAGCACGTTGCCTTTCTTGCCGGCGGGGTAGTCCCCCGGAGCGCGATGGACCCCATCGATTCGACTGTTCGGGAAAGTGGCGGCATAGAAATGCGCCGCCTCTTCGGCATTCATGTTGTACCACAGGCAGGGTTGGATCTTGGCTGTCATAGTTGTCTCCTGTTCGCCCCAGTGAGCACGTGTCGCACGGAAAGAGTTCAGAGCAGGCTTCCCGCCCAATCATTTTGAAGAATGCCGGTGCGTTGCTGAATTCAGGGCAACAGGATTACCTGACAAATGAACCCGGCACCAGCTCTTTTTTTGTGCCGGCAATGTTCTCCAGGCCCCAATCGGCCAGCGCTCGCAGCACGCGGCCAAGCTGCTTTCCCTCGTCCGTCAACGAATAGGCATAGCGGACAGGGTGCTCCTGGTAGGCCGACCTCGTGATGATCCCGAATCGTTCCAGGCGTTTGAGCCGATCGGCGAGGATGTTTGTCGGGATACCTTCCGGCGATTCCAGGAATTGCCCGTAGGTGGTCTTGCCAGCCAGCATGTCGCGCACCAGCAACAGGGACCATTTGTCGCCCACGCGGTCAAGCGTGTTCGCTACCGCACAGGCGGATCGGCGCGGCAGCGCGGCGTTTGTTGCACGGATTGTCGACTTCATCTTTCGTCACTTGCATATCACAAGTATCGATGGTAGCGTAGCGTCCACATACTTGCAAAGTGCAAGTGACTAAGGAGATATGCCATGACCCATTCAGCTTCACAAGCCGCAACGTTGTTCGGAAGTGGCCCGAGACCGATGGTCGGACAAGGCGTAAAGGTGGCACTGGCCGTGTGGCTGGGTGCCGTACTGATCGCGGGCGCCAGCGGCGTCTTCGTTGGTGCGCCTGGCCAGCCGCCGCTGCCGGTGTTCGCCGGAGCTGTGGTGCCGCTGATCGTGTTTGCAATCGCGATGCGCGCATCGCAGGCATTTCGCGAATTCCTGCTCGCACTCGACACGCGCCTGATCGTAGCCATGCAAGCTTGGCGCTATGCCGGTTTCGGGTTTATCGCGCTATACGCGAATCATGTATTGCCGGGGTTGTTTGCGTGGCCCGCGGGACTGGGCGACATGGCGATCGGGCTCGCCGCGCCATGGTGGATCATTGTGTTGAGCAAGAACCCGGACGCTGCAGCAACTTCCGGATTCAGACTGTGGAACGCGCTGGGCATCCTCGACTTCGTCATCGCCTTCACGACGGCTACCATCTGCGCAATGACCATCACCACGAATGTTCCGCCTACGATCGGGCCGATGGGGCAGTTGCCGCTCGTGTTGGTTCCGGCATTCATGGTGCCGCTGTTCGTGATGCTGCACATCGTTGCGCTGATGCAATCGAAGCGGGCGAGGGCGTGAGCGGCTTCGAAGAAGAGGCCAGGTCATTCTTCCGGATTTGAAAAACAGGGGTCGACCATGACCCCTGTTTTTTCAGTGAGGGGATGCGGAAGGTGAGGCCGCGAACTGCTCCGCGCATGCCTTGGGCAAGTTCGGCAGCGACAATTTCGCGGCCACGCCGCGTTGCTCCGCATCGCAACTCTGTTCTCCGCAAAGTGCGGCGACCTTTCGATAGGCATCGACGCGCCGGCAATCGTCCGTGGCTTCGTACAGCGCCGCGAAATAAGTCTGCGTCGCCACGTCCCGGTTATTGAGTCGCTCGGCCGGGAGCCGGCCGACGTCGCGTCCTCCGGCCCGTCTGCTCTTCGGCGATCTGTCGGTTGCGTTCGGCGCGAGGCGACCAATTCCTTCGAATAGCACCAGGTCTCGAGCTTGCCGGCATACCGCAGCGCGGCCTTTTCCCCGATTTTTCGGCATCCTCCCTGTGATCGAAGGTGCACAGGTCATTTGCGAGCACGCCGTAGCTCGGAATTAGCGCGAAGTCCGAGTCAGGTCGGACCAACTCGAGCGGCGGCGGTTAAGTCCTGCGACGGTACAGAGTGGCTTTGAGTTGCTGTTGCGTAGCGGCGTCAGCGTGCTTTTGTCGCTCGGAAGACCACTCTGATCCGATCGCCACGGTGAACATGTGCGCACGCTGTCGCGTGAAAGTGTAATCTGACCGCCGTTCCCGTCGGTTATTTCGGAAGTAGCAGCAATGCAGACCGTCAAGTTCAGCGCCGGGGACACCGTCATTTCCGAGGGCGAATACGGGGATACTGCGTTCCTCGTCCTGTCGGGTTCGATCGAGCTCAGCATCACACGCGCAGCGGCGGCCAAGTCCATCCGCACGATGGGCAAGGGGGAAGTGTTCGGCGAAATGTGCCTGATCGAGCCGGGCCCGCGC
Organism: uncultured Gammaproteobacteria bacterium; assembly: GCA_963738115.1. Classification (GTDB taxonomy): domain Bacteria; phylum Pseudomonadota; class Gammaproteobacteria; order Xanthomonadales; family Rhodanobacteraceae; genus Rudaea. Next base: position 84,564 of record CAVTVN010000002.1, read on the forward strand.
TCGGCCACGGTCGTTGCCGTGACGGACATCGAATGCCTCGAGATCTCCTACGACGAATTGGCACCGCTGATGCGGGACAGCCCGCACCGGGTCATGATGTTCATGCAGGCGCTGGTCCGTAGGCTGCGCGAGTTCAGCAATCTGCTCTCTCTCGCATCCGTGGACGTGCAAGGGCAACGTATCCAGCAGAGTCTGCAGGTGATTCTCGCCGGTTTGGATGAGCGCGACTCGCTCGCTGGCGCCGATCTGGAGGCCCTGGGTCGTGAGCTGCGCATGTTGCTGCAGATCGACCACATTCAGATCGCGAGCGCGGAACTGGCCAAGGCCGAACAAGTCCTGCAATACATGTTGCGGCCGAACATCGAAGAGTGCCTGAACCTGTGGTTCGGCAAATCCGAGCAGACGGATCAGGACATCCTGCATCGGTTCGGTACGGACGTCTCGCTCGCATCGAGGGGTCACTACGACCACTGGGCGCTCAGCACCGAGCATCCGCGCCTGCTGATTGCGCTGGTGATCCTGCTCGACCAGTTCCCGCGCAATCTATACCGCGACACCGCGCAGATGTACGCGTGCGATGCGCGTTGTCAGACGCTGGTCAGACGCGGGCTGCGCGTCGGCATCGGCAGGCACCTGCGCCCGATCGAGCGGGTTTTCCTCTGCCTGGCACTGACGCATTCCGAGACGCTGGAAGACCATCTGTTGTGCATGGAGGAATGGGAACGAGCCGTCGAAAAGCTGGCGCCGGATGATCCGCTCAACGTCTTCCATGAGATATTCCACAGGCACGTCGCCGTGATCAAGCGCTTCGGCCGGTATCCCCATCGCAACAAGATCCTGCAGCGAACGAATTCGGCGGCCGAAGAAGATTTCATGGAGAACAGTTCGTTTCGCTTCGACTTGCCTTTGATCCGGCGGCCGGACGGCACGTTCGCATTTGCAGGCGCGGTCAATAAACGGACGGTGAAACTTCTAGGCTACGAGTACGAGACGCTGATGCCGAATGTGGATGAGGTCGGACATCACGCGTTCGAGTTCAAGTACATGGGACCGGACGCCGTCTTCAACAAAACGCATGAGCAGCTCAAGAAGCAGGGTTATATCCGCATCGGCGACAACGTTCCCGACTTCACTGCCGAGAGCAGCATGGGCCCGATCCACTTCCACGAGTTCATCGGCGACTCCTGGTGCGTGTTCTTCTCACACCCGGCGGACTTCACGCCGGTGTGCACCACCGAGTTCGGGATGACGGCCAAACTCGAACAAGAATGGAGCAAGCGCAATGCCAAGGTCGTTGGGCTCAGCGTGGATACCGCGGAGGACCATGCGCGCTGGATCGCGGACATCGACGAGACCCAGCACACGCGCGTGAACTTTCCGATCATCGCCGACAAGGATCGCCGAGTGTCGATGCTGTTCGGCATGCTCGATCCGACCACGTTCCGCCACGGATCGAACCTGGGCGAGACCATGACGGTACGCAGCGTGTTCATCATCTCGCCGGCGAAGCGCGTCGAATTGATCATCAGCTACCCGGCGCACATCGGCCGCAACTTCAACGAGATTCTGCGCATCCTGGATGCCCTGCAACTCTCGGCGCGGTATCGCGTGGCGACCCCGGCGAACTGGCAGCCGGGAGACGACACGGTGGTGCTGCCCTTCATCTCGGATGAGGAGGCAGAGCGTATGTTCGCGGACCAGGGCGGTTTTCGCAAAGTGCGCTCGTACCTGCGCTTTGTCCGGGACCCGTCGCTGCGTAATCTTTAAAGGCGAGTCGCTCGCGGCAAACGGTCATTGTCGAGCCGGCGCGTGCCGTATCCCACAGCGCGGCGACACGGTGGCACCGATCGCCGCCGCAGACCTTATCGCTCCGCCCGCCGTGAGCCTTCGCTGTACCCGGGTTGAGCAACCTCGCCGGATCACTGTTCCGCAAGATCACGGCCGACCACAACCCCTGCGCAACTGCGTTGGAGCAGTGAGGCCAAAAGAATCGGAACTGCGCTGAGCGAAATCGTGTTCCCTGGTCGCTGAGGGGGCTCGATCGAGTGCGCGCTCAGACGTTCGATTCGTCCGTTCTGTAATTTCCCTTGCGCTAATCGGTACCTGAGTACAAGCTGACACTGTTGCGGTGAGTTAGGGGATACCGTGTTGGAATCTTTGCCGGAACGTGACCCGATGCCCTCTGAAGGGCATCCTGAGGGCTGGAGCGAGCATCGCCGCCACGGCGTTCGCCTGTTTCGGCGTCTCGTCATCTACCACGTAGCTCTTGCGGCCTGCCTGTTGCTGTCCGCCGCCGTGTTTCCGGGTTTCGTTCACCATCTTCCGATCGGTGGCGTCAAGAAACTTGTCGAGGCAGGGGAAGTAGCCGCGGGAAAGGACAAGTTGGACAAGTTGCCCGTGAGTCCCGCTGAAACGGGCGCCGCCGACAGCGCCCCATCGGTAGGCCATGCACTCGACCGCCTCGGTTCCGGGCGTCAGCTGATCATAATTCTGATCGGAACCTGGTTGCTGATGTTGCCGATCTCGTGGGTGCACAAGGGCATCCACCGCTCCAGTGTCCACGATCATTCGCTCGACGAGACCGTGCTGATTCTGCCTGGCATCGTTGCCGCCCTCGTGCTCATCGTCCAGCACAGCCTGGCGCTCGCCTTCAGCCTGGCGGGCATCGTTGCCGGGGTGCAATTCCGGCGTGCATTGCAGGACACGTTCGACGCCCTGTTCATCCTCGTGGCGATCGGCACCGGCATCGCGGCAGGAATCCGCGCTCTGGAGATTGCCGCCGTGCTTACGGTCTTCTTCACCTATTCGACGCTCTACGTCCATTACTTCGGCGATGGCCTCGAGTCGGACTACCTGGCCAGGAAGAAAGCGGAAAAGAAACATCGCAAGCACCCGGCAGAGAGTCCGTCCCCGAAGGACGACGACGATGATTGAACCAGCCATTTCACCTCAGCCCTGATGGCCGACGGAGCCGCATGCATGCAGGCAATACACAAATATAAAAAGGCGACGATCCTCGGGATGCTTGTCGCGCTTTTCGCCGCGCATCCGGCGATCTGGCTTACAAACGCCTGCGCCGCGCCGGCGGTCGGCGATCAGGGAAAATCGCCAAAGCTCTTTACGACTGACGCCACGTTGGCCATGACGCTCACCGCGCCGTGGCAGGAATTCATGCACACCAAGAACGCGAAGAAGCCCTATCCGGGAACGCTCGAGTACGTCGATGAATCCGGAGCGAAGCACTCCGTGCCGGTGGCGGTCGAGGCGCGCGGGCACAATCGGCTGAAGGTGTGCAAGCTTCCCCCGATCAAGCTGATCTTCGAAAAGGCGGCCGTCGAGGGCACGCCGTTTCGCGGCAACAAGTCGCTCAAGCTCTCGACGCATTGCGACAGTGGTGATCGTTGGACGCAGTATGTCGTCAAGGAGATGCTGGCCTACCACATCTACAACCTGGTGACGGAGCGCAGCTTCAAGGTGCGTGCGTTGTCGATCACTTACGTCGACAGTGCCGACCACTCGTCCGATGGGCCGCACGTCGGCTTTCTGCTCGAGGACGATTCCGCGATGGCCAAGCGCAACCATCTCGAGAGGCTTGAGCTACCGGCGGTGCCGCTGGAGCATTTGGAGCCGCTGGAGAGCAGCCGGCTCGCGCTGTTCGAGTACCTGATCGGCAACACGGACTTCGCCGTGCTCAACGGCCCCACCAAAGACCATTGTTGCCACAACACCGTGTTGATCGGTGAGAACGTGCAAGCGAAGGTGTTCGCCGTGCCCTACGACTTCGACTCGTCCGGCCTGGTCGACGCGCACTATTCGGCGCCCAACGCGGTCTTGCACACCAGCAGCAACCGCGAACGCGTATACCGGGGTTTCTGCGCGGACAATGCGACGCTCGAGGCTGCCCGTGGCGAGTTCCGGCGCCTCGAACCGAAGGTACTTGAACTCGCCCGCACGCAAGCCGGTTTCGACGCGCGGAGCAGGGAGTGGGCGGGCGATTATCTGACGAAAGGGTTCGAAGTTCTGCGCGACGACAAGAAGTTCGCCGGCGACATCACGGCGAAATGCCGCAAATAGGCAGCGCCGCAGGCGCTTTTGCGGCATCGGTTCCACCCTGGGTCGTTTCCGTTGCCTTGATCGTGTCGCCGTCGCTGCCGTTTGCTGCATGCTCCAAGGCCGACAGTTGCGTCTGCAGACCAGTATTTCCCGGTTGCAGGGCTATGACCTGTTTCAGGTAGTCGACACGTCCTGCATCGTCGGAAGGTAATTTGACCTTGCCGGACGGATAGCCGGCATAGAGCCCGTCTTTGGTCTCCTCCAGCCATGCAACATGACCGCCATAGACGGCGCTCATGCCAGTGTCGACCTGGATTACCTTTGCGGAGTAGCGCGGCCAGATGGCGCCGCGGGTCGGCGTATGCGCAATCACTATGTGGTGCGCACCGAGGTGTTCGAGGATCGCCTGTACCGTTTCCGGCGGTGCGACCGGCTCGACGCCTGCCAGCCCGCGATACCAGAGCGGGCCATTCTCGTCGGTGATCACGCTTGGCGCCGCCGGGTCACTCTGGCCCAACGCAGCGCGCGCCTTTTCGGTCAGCGAGGCCAGGCTGTTCTGGCAATAAGCGCCACTGATGCCGCCGTGGAGGAAGACGAGGTCGTTGATCTGGATCGCCACCTTGTCCTGCAGTGTCCACTCGTAGTACTCGCCCTTCGGATTCCATTTCGGATTCCAGGCGCGCTGATGCTCGACCCAGCCGAGCGGATGGCTGGCTTCCCAGGTTTCGCGGAAATCTGCCGGCAGCGCTGCAAATCGTTGCGGCTCGCGTGCCTTTATGTCGGCCAGCACATTCTCATAGTAGCGGTCGCGCAATTGCTTCGAGTCGCGGCCGGCGAGCGCGGCGAAGTCGCCCGGGGAGACGTAACGCAGATCGCCCAAGGTGTTCATCGCCTCGTGATTGCCGAGCAGCGTGTGCACCATGCCGCCCTTCTTGGGCGCGTCGGCGACCAGCTTTTTCAGATGCGCAATGATCTTGAGCGAGTCATCGCCGCGATCCGGAATATCACCGAGTTGCACGAGGTGCGTCTCTCCGCCGATCCACTGGCCCCGCGCATTGATGATCCCAGCGCCCTCCAGCACCTTCAGATAATTCCCGTAGTCGCCATGCAGATCGCCGATTGCGACGATGCGGTCGACCTGATCCCAATGGTAATCGTCGATCTTGCGCGGTGATGCCCAAAGCGCTTGGCATCCGAGCGCCAAGCACAACAACAGGCCGAAGACGCACCGTTGGGCCTTTGCAAACCGGGTCGGGGCTGCGACAAATTGACGAAAGCACAAATGGCGAATGGACATAGGGCCTCTCGAAACGTCTGCGAAAGCGCGCCGAATCTTGCGAAAGCAGGCGTCAGAGTACACTTTTTGCTGCGGCAGGTTTAGTCAAGCAGTAGAGCCGCTCTTAATTCCGGGTCGCCGGGTGTTCATTGCGAGGCCTGTTGGCCGTCGAATCGAATCGGTTGCGTTCGACCCAAGTGACGATCACACTCGCGCGGACACCACGGGGGGGCGGGCGATGAAGCGTTTGCTGCGCTGGATCGGCGTGACTTTGGCAACTTTGGCGGGCCTGGCTTGTATCGCCTACGGCATCGTCTACGTACTTTCCGAGCGCGTGATGCGGCACGTGTACGAGGTTCCGCGAGTCGCGCTGTCGCTACCGACCGATGCCGCGTCGATTGCAGAGGGTCGGCGATTGGCTGTGGTCCGCGGTTGCTTCGGCGGATGCCACGGTAAGGACGGCGAGGGAGAGGTCCTGTTCGATGAGCCACTGATCGCGCGTCTGGTTGCGCCCAATCTGACCGCAGCGGTACGTACTTACAGCGATGCGGAACTCGCCGGGATCATCCGCGCCGGCATCAGGCCGGACGGACACAGTGTCTTCGTGATGCCGTCACGTGCATTCGCCGGACTGACGGACGAAGACCTCGGGCGCATCCTCGCGTTTCTGAAGAGCGTGCCCGTGCGTCCTGGTCCGGGCCCTTCAATTTCGCTCGGACCGCTTGGGCGCATCGGCGTCGCCACCGGCAAGTTCAAGACCGAAGGCCAGCGCATTGCCGAAACCGTTCCCCCTCCGGAGGTCGCCGGCGAGGAACCCGCGTTCGGCCGTTACCTGGCGCGAACCATATGCGCCCACTGCCACGGCACGGACCTTCGTGGTGATTCCAATCCAAGTTTCAGCAGTCCGACCTTGCGGGTCGTTGCCGCTTACCCGGCGGAAGCGTTTACCCAGCTGCTGCGAACGGGCGTTGCGCTAGGCGGCAGGGAGGTCAAGACCATGGGGGCGGTCGCGCGCGAGGAAGTGTCGCTGCTCACCGATGCGGAGATTGCCGCGCTCTACAGCTATCTGCATGTAATGCCCGATGCTCCGCCGGGCGGCGCCCATGAAAAACAATAACAGGGACGGTTAGCCCAGGGTCAGCTCGAATGTCGTGACGACCGGATCTTCCGGATCAGGCCGGCAATGAAATCCGAGGCGCTCAGCGAGATGATGCGCGCCGGCGCAGCGCACCGGATCGACGGCATACATGTGCCGGATGCCGCGCGCACGCGCGATGTCGATCAGATGCCACATCAGCAGGCGGCCGACGCCGCGGCGTTGCCATTCGCCATCGACAGCTACGGCGCAGTCGCAGCGTTTGCCGTCCTTGCTGGTGCAGTACTGGGCGGCGCCGATTTCCGTCTCGCGGTCACCGCCGCCTGCCAGCGCCACGAGCGCGACCTCGGACGCAGGATCGGTGCAGGTCAGGTCGCGCGCGACGCGTTTGTCGGGCGCTCTGATCAGGGCGATGAAGCGATAGGCGCGGTCTTCCGGTGACAGACGTGCCAGGAACGCGTGCTCGCGCTTGGCGTCGCCGGGACGGATCGAACGGATGCGGACGACGTTGCCGTCACGCAGGCGCTCTTTCCACTCCAGCGCTTCGGCAATGGCACTGCGCGTCGAAGCGGCGAGTGCGGTCATGAGCGCATCTCCTCACATCCAGATACCGGACTGGCGCGAACGAAGAAGAGGAAGTTGAAGCGTCACTCTATACGAATCCCTATTACTGAAAGGTATACAGTTCGTTCACTTTGCCGAACAAGTGGGCGGGGTGTCAGAGCGCCTTTCTCGTGCTGCTCTGGTCGTCGAGAAGTCACGCTGACTCCGCTCAGGGCATCCTCGCGTTGCGCCGTATCAGCAAGGATCCGATGCGACGCTCGAACGAGTCGCTGCCGTTTATCGTCGACCGGCAGGACCGGGTCTCGTTCAGGCAGACACTCAGGTGACCCCAAGGTCCAATTACCACGCGCCTGTGCGGGTCCCTATGCTGCAGTCGGCCGAAGGTCATGTGTATCGGGCGGTTGCGCTTTTCTGAAAGTTGACAAACTTTTTGGTCATCGGCCGGGCACACGTCATTCCTCGTATTGTCGGAGCTGATCCTTGCGCATCAAGCGGCTGGCACTGGCGACAGGCCTCGTGCTCATCGCGGCAGTCGCGGCGATTGGCATTGCTGCGCACGTGCTTGTCCCGCGCCTGATTGCGAATCTGGCCGAAACGATAAAGGCCGATACCGGCCGTGAATTGAGCATCGACGAGATTGGTGTATCGGTGCTGCCGCTTCCAGCGATCACGCTGCGCCAGGTGCGTTTTGCCAACGCGGCCTGGGGCTCGCAGCCGTGGTTGGCGCAGGCCGGCCGGGTCGACGTTCAGATCGATGTCGGGGCCTTGTTGTCGCATCGGCTGCACGTCAGGCAAATCGCGCTGACGGATGCGAGCGTGTTGATCGAGACCGATGCCGACGGCAATGGCAACTGGGTGCTGGCTCCGACAGCCACTGGAGCACGCGCGTCGGCGTGGCTCGACACCACTGAGCTCGACGCGCTCACGTCGCGAGCCTTGTCGCTGAGCTATCGCGACGGCGTTTCCGGCACGACGCGGTCGCTGCGTCTCGCCGCCTTCGAGCTGGCCGCCTCGACTGCATCGCAGCCGATGCACGTGCGCGCCGAAGGTGCGATTGGCACGACGAAAATTACGGCGACAGGTACGTTCGGCGCGCTTGCCGCATTGATCGCAAACGCCCCGGCCTATCCCGTCGATCTGGACTGCAAGATCGGCGCGGCCAGCATCGGCATGCACGGAACCATAGACGAGCCGCGCACGCTTGGCGCGTTCAATCTCGCGTTGCGCGCGCAGGCGCCCGATGTCGCTGGGCTTGCCGCGCTCGCCGGCGCAAACGTGCCGTCACTCGGGCCTTTTGCTGGATCGGCATCCATGGCAGGTTCCGCGGCAGCTCCGCAGATCAAGGACATCGACATCGAAGCCGGGAGCGCCGAGCAGATGCGTCTGACCGCGCGCGGCGAGTTGCAGGCAAGTGTCTCTGCCTCTGGCGACTACGAGTGGGGCAGCGCCGGCCTGGACCTGGTCGCCGAAGGAAAGCAACTCAGCGACCTCGCCGCGTGGATTGACCGATCATTGCCCGCACTCGGCGCATATCGCATCAGCGCGCGAGCCTCCGGTACCTTGGCCGCACCGGCCCTGTCCGCGATCGACGTTGCGGCTGGTGGCGACGGCATGCCGAAAGTCAACGTCAGTGGCTCGATCGGCGACGTGCGTGTCGCGGGCGGCATCGACCTGAAGGTCGATGCGACGGCGACCAAGTCGTGGCGCCTCGACGCGACGAGCGCCACGCGACTGCCGCCGTTTCACGCCAGCCTCCGCCTGCACGAGTCAGAACAGGGTTATCGCCTGGACGACCTCGAACTGAAGGTTGCAGAGAGCAGCGTGAGCGCGTCGCTGCACGTCGCCAAGGTCGCGTCGCGCTTGCACGTTACCGGTAAGGTGAAGCTGCCGATGATGGATCTGGCTCGCCCGGCAGCGGAGGCCGGCGGCGGAGCCGTAGCCACTGCCGGCGTCAGGTCGCGGCCGTCGGCCGGTTTCTGGAATCTTGCCGACGCCGATCTCGAACTGACGTTCGAGCGCCTGGTGCTGCCGAGCGGCCGCCAGCTCGAGGCAGGCAGCGGCAGGATTGCGCTGGTCGACGGTCACCTCCAGGCGAGCGCTCTGCAGGCAACGTTTGCCGGCACGAAGATGCAAATCGACGGCAGTGTTGCCGATCCGCACAACCTCGCCGGACTCGATCTGAAGATCGCACTGCAAGGCAAGGAACTCGCCGAGCTGTTCCAATGGTTCGGGAAACCCATCGCACCGTTGGGGCGCTTTCACGGAAGCGCTGAATTGCGCGACACGGCCGAAGCACCGACCGGAATAACCGTCGACGCCAGTGCCGAAGCGCCGCACGGTTATGCATTCGACGATCTCGAATTTGCGTTCGGCCGAAGTTCGATGCGCGGAAGCGCGGCGTTCGTGCCGGGCGAGGTGCGGCCGCGGCTGACGCTCAAGCTCGGCGGCCCGTTGCTGGATCTTTCCGTTGCATCGTCGTCGCAGCGTAAGTCCGACGGTTCGAACCCGTTGCTTGGCGCCGATGTCGACGCGGATGTTCAATTCGAACGGGTTGTGCTTCCCGATCGGCGCGAACTCGGGCCGGTGCATGGCAGCCATCAACCTGATCGCCGGCGCGCTGGAATTCAAGCAGCTCAGCATCGCGCTGGACAGAACGACCGCGACCATCGACGGCACGATCGCCGATCCGCTGAAGCCGGCAGGGATTGCGATGGCCGTGAATGTCGAAGCCAGCAACGGCGAAGGCATCGCCTCGTTCGCTGCACTGCGCGGCCTGCGGCAATTGCGCGCGTTCAATGCGAGCGGAAAGGTGACCGACGTGCCCGACGGTTATGCGTTCAGTGGTGTGAAGCTGGCATTCGCGGCAACGACCATCAGCGGCGACGTCAGTCTCGTGCGCGGCGCAGAACGCTTCAAATTGCAGGCGAAGGCAAGCTCCCCGCTGTTCGATTTTACGGCGCTGCAGCCGGCTGCGACGTCGGAGGGCACCGCGAAGCCTGCCGCATCCGATGCACGCATGATTCCCGACGTGATCTTGCCACTCGATCTCCTGCGCGCGATCGACGCAGACCTGGACCTGCATGTCGATGCGCTCAAACTCAGCGATGCGGCCCAGGTCGGTCCGTTGCTGGTGCGCGCGACGATCGCTGATGGCCATCTGAACGCGGAGCCGGTGGAACTCGCCAATGGCGCCGTACAGGTGCTGCACGCATCGGTAACTGCAGATGCGGCGCAAACCGCCTGGACGCTTCGGCTCACCGGCAGCGGCATCGATCTGGGCGAAATGCTTACCCGCTTCGGGCACCCGCAGCTCGTGACCGGAGGCAGCACCGATGTGGAGCTCGACGTGCAGGGCCACGGCAAGACTCTTCCCGCTGTTCTCGGTTCGCTCAATGGCAACGTTCGCATGCGCATCGGCCCGAACCGCATCAACAACGTCGCGATCGACGTGCAAAGCGGATTGATCGCGCGCATATTCAGCGCCTCCAACCCGTTCCAGAAGACCGACCCGGACACCGAGGTCAAGTGCATTGCTGTGCGCGTGCCGGTAAAGGATGGCACTCTCAAATCCGAACACAATGCCGCAATCGAAACGGCGAAGTACAACCTGATTGCAACGGGCACCGTGAACCTGCGCACCGAGGGTCTTGACCTTGCGGTAGCGCCGGTGGTGACCAGCGGTCTTGGCCTCACCGAAATACCCACGATCGTGAGTTTGAGCGGCACGTTTTCCACCCCGGCAGTAGGCCTCACCGCCGGCGGAGCGATAAGGTCGGCGGCGGCGATCGGCGCCACCGTCGCTGTACCCGGATTGAGCAACATAGCCGGATCATTGTTCCGCAAGATCACGGCCGACCCGAATCCGTGCGCAACGGCATTGAAGGAATAGAGCAGGGCGCGTCCGGCGGATAAGACTGCTGGAACAACCGCGTCGAGTGCTCTCCGAGTGCGTGATGCGGCACGTGTACGAAGTCCCGCGAGTCGCGCTGTCGCTACCGACGGTGCGGTCGTTCATTCCGATTTACGCAAGGACGACCCGCGCCGCCCGCTCGACGGATTCCATCGCCTTGACGAAGGCCGATGGTCCATGACTGATGCGCGCCACGCCGGCATCGGCGAGCTGGCGGACCGCGGGCAGGCCGGCCATCTCCATCACGTTCATCGGCAAGGCGACGTCCGCGCACAAAGCAGCGATCGCCTGCAACTCGACGAGGCCTGGCACGAACAAGCCGGAGGCGCCGGCATCGGCATACGCCTTCGCCCGCCCGCGCACTTCGGCCATGCATTGCTCCGCTGCGATGACGCTGCCGAAGAACACGTCGGTGCGAGTGTTGATGAACAGCGGAATGCCTCGGGCTTCCGCCATCGTGCGGATCGCTGCGATACGCCGGCACTGCGCATCGATCGGATACAGGCCTTTGCCGGCGACGACGCGATCTTCGAAGTTGATGCCGGCAACGCCGCGATCGAGCAGGCGCGCGACGTTGCCGGAGCATATCCGGGGATCCTCGCTGTAGCCGCCCTCGACGTCCACCGTCACCGGCACATCGACCGCGCCGGTAATGCGGGCAATGATTTGTTCGATGAAGGCGAAGGGGATGGACTCGCCATCGGCATAGCCGTGCGCCGCCGCGACAGCCCAACTGCTGGTCGCGATCGCCGACGCGCCTGCATTGGCGATCGCCTTGGCACTGCCGGCGTCCCAGGCGTTGTAGAGGATCAGCGGATTACCCTTGACGTGCAGCTCGGTGAGCCGCAGCGCATGTTGCTTGTGCTGCATGGCGAAGTTTCCTTGACGTGTTAGGGGAACAGTCGGGATCGAATTCGATCGCGAGGTGGGCCGGTGCGAGAGCGGACAGGAAATCTCTTGCGTCGAATGCCTGACCGAGAGCGAGTGCACCGCGGTGCGCGAATGCAGGATCGAGCAGACGCGCAGCGGCTTCCACCACGATCGGCGCCGAAACCGCATAGATGTCCTGTCCGCGCGCGCTGGCGCGACGCGTTCCGCCTGGTCCGGTCGCGACGACGTCCATCGCGAAGCGTTGCGCCGAGCGGCCCTGTGCATCGACGGCGGTCGGCGGCGGCGTGGCGGGATCCCTTACATCGTCCAATGCGGTCTCGTTGAGGTAGCTGCGCAGGCGGCGCAGTTCGATGTGGCGCGTGATCGTGATGATTTCACTGAACGGCAGTTCCAGCATGCGCTGGATACCGAATGGCGCGTCGAACGTCCATTCCAGCCGGCTCGCGGGCGTCGACATCGGGACGATTTGCCCGTCGTCTACGACGACTCTGGGCGCGCGGTTGCGCTCGCCCGTGCGCCGCGTTCCCGCGGTCGGCCACCAGCGGTCGAGCGCGATGGCGACCGTGATCTCGTCCGCTGGCGCGACTGCCACCAGCGCCGAGGCGAGCAGGTCGGCCAGGCCACCATAGAAACCGGCTGCCGGAATGACGCTTCTGCCGTGCGCACGCGCGGTCTGGTCCCACGTGTCGAAGACCGATCGCGTGGCGGCCTGTTCGGCGCTGAGATCGATGTACGAACAATGCGCGCGCAGGGCGGCGACGATGACCGGATCCGCCGTGTCGAGGTAAGGGCCGGCGCAGTTGATCACCACTGAGCAACCGGCGAACGCTCGCTGCAGGGCTTCCGTGTCGTCGATCGACGCCGAGCGGCCGGGCAGGTCCGGCGGCAGGCGCGTCGCATCGCGGCCTACGGCGACCATGGGCAGACCGCGACGTCGCAACTCGGCAATGACGAAAGCGCCGGTGTGTCCGCCAGCGCCGTAGACCGCAATGGTTGAGGGAAACTGGTTCATGCTGTGCCTCGGGACGATACAGACCTGTCTGTTCTTGAAACGATACATACAGGTCTGTATCATGTCAAGCGTCCAACGGAAGCAAACCATGAGCACTCCTGTCTCGAGAAGCGCGAAGCGCAGCGACGGCGAAACCGTACCTCAGGACCTGCGTGCGCACATCCTCGCGGTCGCGTCCGCCTTGTTCTACAAGCGCGGCGTGCGCGCCGTCGGCGTCGACCTCGTGGTCGACGAGGCGAAAGTCGCCAAGACCAGCCTCTATCGGTACTTCCCGACCAAGGACGATCTGATCGTCGCCTTCCTGCAGAGGGAGGACGAGGATTTCTGGGGGCTGTGGGATTCCGTCGCCGCCCGGCACGCCGACGATCCGCGTGCCGAACTGGACGCCCACATGCGCTGGATCGGGCAGCGTCTCTCGCGGTCCAACTACCGCGGCTGCCCGCAGATCAACGTGGCTGCGGAGTTCGCCGAGCATGAGCATCCCGCGCGCGGGGTGGCGCGGTCGCACATGCAGGCCATGCGTGCGCGGCTGGCAGCGATCGCACGGCGCCTGAAGGCGGCGAACCCGGAACGGCTTGCCGCGCAACTGGCATTGCTGATCAACGGCGCTTTCGTCAGCTCGGAGTTGCTCACTCCGAAGGAAGCGACCACCACGCTGCTGGCGTGCGTACGCGACCTCTGTAATGCGGCGCTCGTCAGCCGACGCTGAGCGAGTACAACCGGTAGAAAGCGTACTCCGACCCCCGTTGTCCGCTGCCGGATTCGTCCGCTAAATGTCCCGTTCCGGCCTAGTCCAACTCCACGGTCGATAGTCACAATCGTCAGCGCAGGTTCTGGCCTCGCAGCGTGCGGCCTCGCAGCAATCTAAGCGGTCCGGAAAAGTCGGATGACGCAGGCCGCAATGACCGGCGCAGCTCTTGCTGGGATGTCGACCAGGACTGTTCTCATGCACAACTTTTCACTCCGGTTGCTCGAGACCCATTCAAGAGGATCGATCATGCTGAGCACTTTCCTTGCGCTGGCAACACAGTTGATCGCCCCGACCGACGTTGCGGCGGCGACTGCCAATGCGACACCCGCACCGGTCGCAACAGCGCGGACCCCGGGCTGCACCGAACCGGAGCGCCACCAGCTCGACTTCTGGCTTGGCGACTGGGACACGTTCGAGCCGGAGGGTGCGCCGGGCGACTCGCAGGCGCGCGCCCACGTCGACTCCATTCTCGCCGGGTGCGTCGTACATGAGCTCTACGAGCAGACCGACGGGCTCATCGGCGACAGCCTCCTCAGTTACGACTCGATCACCAGGAAGTGGCAGCAGACCTGGGTGACCAACTTCGGCGCCTACATGTTCCTCACCGGCACTTTCAAGGACGGTGTGCTGACGCTCGAAGGGACATCACATACCAAGAGCAGGGATCTTCCGCACCGGATCACCTGGAAGGCTGAAAAGGGCGGTGTGCGTGAGACAGGCATGATGTCGACGGACGGCGGCACGACCTGGGTGCCGGCGTTCGACGTGCTGTTCCTCAAGCACCACAAGACATGACGCTGTCGGAGCGCTTCGAGAATAACCTTTCAGAGCGATGACGCAGCCAGCGTGGTAATGCTGGCCGCTTTTTTTTACTGCTCGAACCCGTTCGCGAACAGCACCTGCTGCTCGTACGCGCCCTTGTCGCATCGGCCGTCCAGGCGCGGGAAGCCCGCGCCGCGCTGGTCGTTCGCGAGCGGCAGGCCGTCGGGCGCGTTGCAGCCGGCGGGATCGCCGGCGTCGCGCGCGGGGCTCTTGAACGCCAGCGCGTGCGTCGGCGTCGGGCCGCCGTTGTCCGAGAGCTGTGGGTCGAGCTGTGGATCGGTGCCGACAACGTCGCCGGTTCCGGCGAACGTGCACCCGTTCGGGTTCTGTACGTGATTGTGGTGCGAGTCGATCGTGCTGCTGAAGATAAGGCAGTCGTCGGCAATATTGCCCGCGACGATGTTGTTGAACAGCTCGTAGTTGAAGCTGCTGGCGAGAAAGAGACCGCCACCGAGGTTCGTGTACGGCGCGTTGCCGGCCCGGTTGAACGCCACCGTCGTGCTCGACATCACGAACGGCCCGTTGTTGACCTGGATGCCGCCGCCATACTGACTCACGTGGTTGCCACTGAACGTGCTGTTGGTGATTTGCAGGTTGCCGTTGGTCTGGATGGCTCCGCCGGTCTCGCCACCGTCGTTGCCGTCGAAGGTGCTCGACTCGATCTCGAATGGGCGATTCTGAGGGTTGAAGAGCAAGGCGCCGCCGGCGGCCGCCCCGGCGACGTTCAGAGAGAAGCGGCTCTCGCGGATCGTGCCCGAGCCCGCTGTGTCGAGTCCGCCGCCCGTCTGCGCCGCGTGATTGTCGACCAGCGCGACGCGCTCGAGGCCGATAAAGCTGGGCGTCAGTGGATTGTTGTTGATCGCGCCGCCGCGGGACACGGCGTCCGTCGCGTTGCCATGTGTCAGCGTGAGATCGCCGAGGATCAGCGTGTTCGCGTCCTGCGCCGGCGTCACCACGTTGATCACGCGGTCGATGCTGTTTGCGTCGATGATGGTCTGGTCCATGCCGGCGCCATAGATGGCCATGTCGTTGCGTATGTCGAGATCGCCGGTCGCGTTGTCGGTCTCGCCGGTGCCGGCGCGCGTCAGCACGTAGTGACCCGCCGGCACGATCACGGCGCCGGCCTCGCCGTTGGTCGTCGCGACGTTGGCCGCTTCGATCGCCTCGCGCAACGAGCAGTCGGCGTCGCAGGTGCCGTCGAACGTGTCGTCGGTCTTGGTGACGTTGTAGAGATGCGCCGCCGTCACGGTGAAATCGATGCTCAGGCCTACTTGGGTGGACGATTGTGCCGAGAGCAGGATCGAATACGCGGTGTTCGCGGCGAGCCGCACGCCGGCGAGCTGTGCGTTGTTCGGCGAACCGCCGGCAAACGCGCACGCGCCGGGCGCCAGGCGGAACGCGCCGGGGCTGCCCGTATAGACCGCCAACACCGTGGCGATCTGGAACTCGCCCTTGACGCGCAACGTGAGGATCTCGGGTGTCGCGCCCGTCGTGTAGCCGAACCAGATCGTGCCCGTCGACGACTGGCTCTGGCCCTGGCAGGGCGGTACCGGATCGGTCGCATCGACCGTCGCGCCGTTCATCGGCGTCGTGACCTCGAACGGCAGCGTGATCGGCGTGCGGTTGGCCCAGGTGTCATTTGCTTGGGCGTGCAGCCCGGTCGTAGCTGCCAGCAACAGCGACGCCAATATGCAACGAAACGAAATACGCAAGCACGGGGTCAGATTCATCTTTCTTTGGGCCGGAAAGGAGGAGGTACATCAATCGGAATCCATTCCTGGCCCCGTGACTGCAGGCCCCTGTTTTCAGACTGTATCACCGTATCCCGAGCGGCAGCGACGATTGGCACACGCTTCAGGAAATTGCAGCGGAGAAAGCGTTCGCAATTTTCCCGGCGCAAGTCGACTCGAGGAGGGTCATGCCTTTATGCCGCAGACCGCGTTCGCTCGCGCGCCTACGGTCAGCGGGCCGTCGCCCACTCGCAGGCGGCGCCGCACGTTGGCCTTCAGGAGCGCGCGACGATCGGCATCCATCGTTTCGAACATCGGCCGCAGCGTGTTGCTGGGCTTGGCGCTGTTCCAGTAGTCATCGAAACAGTCGAAGGTGCGCTGTACGGCGATCTGACAGGTCCGCACCTGATGCAATCCGGCCTCCTGCCACAGCGCAGTCGACGCGTCGATCGTGGATGCTTCGACGCTGGGCGGCATGTGCGGGTGAATGCCCAGTTCAATCATCTCGGTAGCGATGTCCGCCAACGGAAAGCCGCCGCCAAGGACGTCCCAGTGGTAGGCCGCCACGATACCGCCCGAGCGCACGGACGGCACATTTCCGCCACGCCGACGGCGGGCTTCGGCACGAAGAACAGCACCAGCGCCATCACGGCTGCGTCGGCGGCGAGCGTCCGCTACCGGCAGTCGCATCGCGTCACTCTCGGTCCACGTTACCGGAGCGTCCGCGGGCAGGCGATTGCGCGCATAGGCAAGCTGTTCGGCTGATGTATCGAAGGCCTGGACATCGGCGGGTCTGCAGCGTTCGACCAGCAGTTGAGTGAATGCGCCGTTGCCGCAACCGACATCGAGCCAGCGCGCGCCGTTCGGCACCGCGATCCAGTCGAGGAAACGTGCGCCGACGAGCACGCTCCAGCGACCCATCATCAACTCGTAGCCGGCGCCGTCATCGAAGCGGATCGTCCCGTCGTTCAAGGCGTCCCCAGGTACATTTGGAAGGTGGGGTCAGAGTACACGGTTTGGGCGAAGCAGCTTCGCTTGGGAACTGTACTCCGGCCAACTCCGATCTCATTTTGCTTCCCGATTGGTTGCCTGGGCGCAGCATGGACTCCAGGATCACGGCCCACGGCCCGAAACGACTTGAGGCGGCAAAGCAGAAGAGCAGTCGGTGCATTGGGTTAGACTGGTAGGCACAACCGGAGCAGGGGGCCGTTCCGCACATGAACTGGATCGATATCGTCTGGCCGATGATGGGAGCGGCGAGCCTCACGCTCGCGCTGATCCATCTGCTCGTCTGGTTCAAGCAAGGCCGCCAGACCGCGCATCTGATGTTCGCCGTGACCGCGATGTCGGTCGCGGCGGTGGCGATCTTCGAACTGTTGATGATGCGGGCGCCGACGCCGGATCGCTACGCCATCGTGCTGCGTTGGGCGCAAATTCCGTTCACGGTGATGATGATCGGCATCGTCGCCTTCGTGCGGCTGTACCTGCAGGCCGGCAGGCTCTGGCTGGGCGTGCTCGTGTGCGTCGGACGCCTGCTCTGTTTGCTGCCCAATTTTCTCACCGGGGTAAATCTCAACTTCACCGAGATCACGGCGCTGCGGCAGATCCACGTTTGGGGCGGTCATTCGGTCGTGGCGCCGGTCGGTGTGGCGAACCCGTGGTCGATGCTCGGCGTGGCCACCGTCGCATTGCTCCTGATCTTCCTGCTCGACGCGCTTGTGTCCGGGGTGCGAAACCGCCGGGGCGAGGACCGCCGCAGACTGATTCTGGTCTGCGGCAGCATGCTCGCGTTCATGCTGTTCTCGACCGTGTGGTTGTATAGCGTCATCAGCGGCGCGCTGCATGCGCCAGTGACAGTCAATCCGGCGTTCCTCGCCGTACTGCTGGCGATGAGCTACGAACTCGGTGGCGATGTGCTGCGCGCCGCGCAGTTGGCGCAAAGCCTGAGTGCTTCTGAAGCACGGTTGCGCGACACCGAGCAGCGCATGGAGATGGCAGTGCGAGGTGCACGCGTGGGGCTGTGGAGTCGCGACCTCGTGCACGAAGATTCGTGGGTGTCCGAGACCGGAATGCACCTGCTCGGGTTCGACGCCAACGAGAAGTGGGACCTCGATCGCTTCTACCAGCGCTTGCCTGCTGCGGACAGCGACAAGTTGCAAGCCGCCATCGCGGAGGCGATTCGGGGCAGCGGTGAATTCGACACCGAATACCGGATCACCGGTTCTGATGGCAGGATCCACTGGATCATGGTGCGCGGCCAGGTCGATTTCGATGCGGACCATAAGCCGCTGCGCATGCGCGGCGTGCTGAGCGAAATAACCGAACGCCGTCAGGCCGAAGAGACCCTGCGTCTGGTCGTCGAAACGTCTCCGACTGCCTTGCTGATCGTCAATACGCAGGGGCTCATAACGCTCGTCAACCGTCAGGCCGAAACCGTATTCGCCTATTCGCGTGATGAACTGGTTGGCATGAGCGTCGATAGCCTCGTTCCGAGTCGGTATCACGGCCGGCATATCGAGGAGCGCGCCCGATATACGGCCCACCCAAACGTGCGGCGAATCGGAGCCGAGCGCGAATTGTTCGCGCTCCGCAAGGACGGCAGCGAGGTTCCGATCGAAGTGGCGCTCAGTCCTATTCATGGCGACACCGGCCTGTCCATTCTCGTGTCGGTCACCGACATTACCGAACGAAAGCGCACCGAGCGTGAACTGGCGGTGCAGCGCGACGAACTAGCGCACCTGTCGCGGGTCATACTGCTGGCGGAGTTATCCGGCTCGCTCGCACACGAACTGAATCAGCCGTTGACGGCGATCCTGAGCAACGCGCAGGCAGGGGTTCGGTTCCTGGCACACTCGCCGCCCAATCTGGATGAGGTGCGGGACAGCCTCGTCAACATCGTCGAGAACGACAAGCGCGCCGGCGAAGTCATCCGCAGGCTGCGGGCGATGCTGCGCAAGGATCGCGCCGATCATCGGCACCTGGACATCAACGACGTGGTGCTGGATGTATTGCGCATCATCCGCAGCGACCTGCTGAACCGCAAGGTGGACATCAAGCTCGAGCTGATGCCGAATCTGCCTGCGATAGAAGGCGACCGTGTCCAGTTGCAGCAGGTGCTGCTGAATCTGGTGATGAATGCCGCCGATGCCATGGAGGACATCGATGACGGCAGTGAAATAACGGTGCGCACGCAATCGACCGACTCGGGCGGCGTGGAGGTTTCAGTTGTGGACATCGGGCGCGGCATCCCCGAAGGCGACCTCGAGCGTATCTTTTCGCCGTTCGTGACGAGCAAGACCAGCGGTATCGGCCTCGGTCTCTCCGTATGCACGTCGATCATACAGACCCATCGCGGCACGATCTGGGCAACGAACAACGGCGCGCGTGGTGCAGCCCTGCATTTCAAGCTTCCGGCGTTTGGATCGTCGCAATAGGACAGTTCGACCGCGTCGCGGCAGTTGGCGATGGCAGTACACCTTCGTCGTGGTAACGGGTCTGAAAAAGGGTCAGGTTCATTTTTTTTCAGGAATTGCCCCGCAACCTTCTCGGCATGTTGATGCTGACCAGTCGCGGCGCAACGGTACGTCAGCGCGACGCGGCTTCCGGTATGCTGGCATAGCGAGCGATGCCCGGAGGAGTTTCCGGAATCGCCGGCTGCGCGCAGCGGGAGCCGAGCCATGTTGAAAGATCACATCGTCGAACGGGCAGGGCTGAAGACGCCGAAGGCGGCGGCCGTCGCCGGCATCGTGTTCTCCGTGCTGATGATCTTCATTTTCGTGCTGCTGCGCTTGTCGATTCCTGCCAATCCGCTCGAGGCCGGCGCCTGGCTATCGACCAGTTCGCGCACTGTCACGCTGGCGCTGAATCTCGTGCCGATTGCCGGCATATCGTTTCTCTGGTTCATCGGCGTGCTGCGCGACCGGCTCGGCATGGGTGAGGACCGGTTCTTCGCGACGGTGTTTCTCGGCAGCGGTCTGCTGTTCCTGGCGATGGTGTTCGCGGCAGCTGCCGTGATCGGCGCCATCATCCTCGTGTTCGCGGCCAACCCGAGCGACATGCTCGAATCCATGACGTTCAAGATTGCCCGCGCGCTCGCCTACAACTTCGTGAACATCTATGCGAACAAGATGGCCGGCGTTTTCATGATCTCGACTTCGACCGTGATCGTGTACACCCGCATGGCACCACGCTGGATCGCGCTGCTCGGCTACGCGCTGGCGGCGCTGCTGCTGCTCGGCAGCTATTACATCTCGTGGAGCCTCATGGTCCTGCCGTTGTGGGTCTTACTCCTCAGTCTCCATATCCTGATCGACAATTTCCGCACACCGGCCGGCCCGGTAGAGCAGGGCGACGGTGACGATGCATGATGCGAGTCGGAACGAACCCGCTCAGGAGAGTTTGACGGAACCGCTGTTCCGCCGCGTCATGCCGAGTCCCTGCCGGTCCTCTTGCCGTGCCGTCACGCGATCCTTCTCATCGAACGGCGAACGCTCGATGCCGAGATCGAGGTGCAGCAGGTAGCGACGCACGGCCTCCGCGCGTTCGGGGTCGGTCTGCATGGCGACGAGGTCGACCAGCGTCGAGCGCAGGCGCCGCATGACCTGCACCGACGAATTGCCGAACTGGCGGATTTCGTCGAAGGCCAGCGCCAGGTAGTCGTCCCAGTTCGGCATCGGATAGACGAGGCGGAGGTTTCCGCTTGCGTCCCGTTCCTGGCCGGCCTCCAGTTCGCGGCGTCCGAGGCGGCGCAACAGGTCCTCGATCTGATCGATCGCCTGCACCGCTGTGGTTGGGTCGTTGACCGCCGGTGACAGTGCCTTGATCGCAATGTCGACGAGCAGACGCATCGGATACTTCGGATCCTGCTCGAAGGTGCGCTCCGGCCTGAGTTCCACTGCGCGCAGCAGTTCGCGCTTCGGAATGGTTGCGTTGCCGCCGTGCACCGACAGCAGCAGGCCGGCATCGAAGATCGTGTCGCCGACCGCGCAGGCCATGACGATGACGGCGTCGGCCTGCTGCGCGATTCGCACCAGCCGCTCTATGTCGAAGCGGGCAATGGCGCGCGGCTCGCCGGAGTAAGTCACGGTTTGCGTCACCGTACCGAAGGTGTCCTCTGCCGACATCGGCGATTGCCGGCTTTTCTCGGGCAACTCGTCGAGGCGCTCCGCCATATCGGCAATGACGGCTCGGCCGCGTCTGCCGATCGCATGCAGGATGTTCGAGATCTGCAGGTCGTGCAGGCTCTGAATCAGGCGCGAAAACAGGAACATGCTGAGCAGCAGCAGCGTCGCGACCCCCAGCGCCGAGAACAGCGGCACTTTGCCGGATCCGCCGCGGTCGACCCAGGCCAGTTCCGAGAGCGAATAGATGAACGTGGACATGAACATGCCTAGCGAATGAAACAGCAGCGGGTCGCGCGAAAGCCACAACACCAACCGCGGCGAGTAGGCTACCGCGCTGAACTGGACGACGACGAAGGCGACCGAGAAGACGATGCCGGTCAGCGCCATCATTCCGGAAGCCACGGCCGAGAGGAAAGCCTGCGCCGACGACACGGAAATGGTGGCATAGGACGCGAGATAGGCGTGCTCCAGCCGCGGCAGTGTGAATCCGAAGATGGTAGCCAAAATCGCGTACGTCAGCGGAATGAGCCAAAGTCGCATCGCCGCAGTTGCCCTGGGAAGGAGTCAAGTTCGTTTCGGCGACAGGCTCCAGCTTGAGCCGGCTGTGATTCCCGAAACGTGCGTGTCTATCGGCGCAACGCTTGCCGTGATCGTTGCCTGCCATCGCGGGCGCGACATGCGGTCAGGGCAACTTCATTCTTCCGGAAAACTGCATGAAAGTACACTTTTTTCGCAGCGGCCCCGTGGTGCGACGAGTCGATTCAGTCCGAATCCCAGGCAAGCCTGGCGACCAGCGGCAGATGATCGGAAGCCCGCCGCGCGAGGCGGCTGCGATGCACGCGCACGCGCCGCAACAGCGACGCCGGCGACGACCAGATGCGGTCGAGCGCGAGCAGTGGCAGCGGCGACGGGAACGTTGCGTGCGCGGGCGATTCGCCGAAGTGCTCGTGCAGCCAGCGCAGCGGGCGGCCACGCAGGAACCACTCGTTCAGATCGCCGAGCAGCACGGTCGGCAACAAAGGCCCGGCGCGTACGGTGTCGAGCAGCCGCCGGACCTGCTCGCGGCGTTCGGACGGGCGCAGGCCGAGATGCGTGGCGATCACGCGCAGCGGCGCGCCGTCACAGTCGACGACCGCGTCGATCGCACCGCGCGGCTCGCGGCGGGCGACATCGAGCTTGATCTGGTCCACCGACACGATCGGAAAGCGCGTCAGCAGGCCGTTGCCGAAGTCGCGATCAGTGCTGCGAATCGTCGGTCCCGCGATTGCGTGGAAGCCGGTCTCACGCTGCAGGTAGGCGAGCATGTCGAATCCGTTTGCGCGCAATTCGAGTTCCTGCAAGGCGACGATATCGGCGCCGATCTCGGCGAGCACGCGCGCGACGCGCTCCGGCGCGAAGCGCCGGTCGATGCCGACTGCGCCGTGCGTGTTGTACGAAACGATGACGGCGCTGTTGCGCATGCGGCCGGAATCACGCGTCCGCGCCGGCCCGGCGCAAACGCCGGTGGATGGCGATGACGATGCCGGCGATGGCGACGCCGACGAACGCGAGCAGGGCCCAGGTCCACGGACCGGGTTGCATGAAGGCGGCGATCAGGCGATCGATCAGCAGCGCATTGAGGATGATACCGGGCAGCATGCCGAGCGCCGTACCGATCAGGTACGGAACGCGCGCGACGTGCGCCGCGCCGGCAATCACGTTGACGACGCTGTAGGGCGCGACCGGGACGATGCGGATCAGCATGATCGCGAGGATACCCTGATGCGACATGCGCCCCGTCAGCAGGCGCAGCGGCCCGTCGAGGCGGGCGCGCAATCTCGCCGCCGGCAACAGGCGGCCGATCTCGTACAGCACAACGGCATTCAACAGCGAGCCGAGCAGCGCGTAGCAGATGCCAACCAGGGGCCCGAACACGACCATCGTCGCGGCGATCAGCACATTGACCGGTGCGACGACGAGGCCTGCGGCGACGAACGCGGCCAGCACGGCGAATGGAGCGAGCGGGCTGTCGCCGAGTTGGTGCGCGGCGTCGACCAGGCGGGGAACGTCGGCCCATTCGCGCAGCGGCGTGTGGAGCCAAAGCAGCGCAAGCGCGATGAGCACGGCGCCGAACGCGATGATGCGGACGATGCGCCGTTGCATTGCGCCGCGACGTGCGGCAGCGACCTGCAGGATAGCCTCGGCCGACTCGGCCGGCGGTTCGGGGTCTACGATCATGGGAGTGGGCAGCACATGGGCGGCATGATCGGGAAAAACAGGGTCAGAGTACACTTTCCCCGAAGCAGACGGAGGCTTGGCTCGGCGGGTCGTCTGGAGTAACGGCGTCGGAGTGTCTTTCTGGCGCCAGTATTGAGACGATAAGGCACTCTCGCGTGAGGATGAAGCAAAAGATGCCCACCGAACAGGATGCAGCGAAGGACCGGATCGATCCGGCCGCAAGGCCGGCTATCGATCTGGCGGCGATTCCCGAAGAGGAACTGCTCGGCCTGCGCTTGTCGGAACTGCCGGTGCAGATCGAAGGCACGTGGCTGGAGGCGTGCATCGCGCAGCTTCACGACGAGCTCAAGGCAAGGAATATCCCATTCGCGCCGGTCTGCTATCTTGCCGACGAGTGGCTGACACCGGAGAACGAGCCGGTGATTGGGGTGCCGTTCTATCTGGCGCATCCACGGCTGATCAAGTTGCAGAAGAAGATGCTGCTGGAGGCCGAAGGCGACACCCATGAGTGGTGCATGAAGCTGCTGCGCCACGAAGCAGGACATGCGCTCACCTATGCCTATGGCCTCAATCGCAAGCGCAGTTGGCAACGCGTCTTCGGACATCCGTCCGAAGCCTACGGGGAAACCTATCGTTTCCGCCCGTACAGCAAGAGCTTCGTCCGCCACCTCGATTACTACTACGCGCAGTACCATCCGGACGAGGATTTCGTCGAGACGTTCGCGGTCTGGCTGACGCCGGGTCTGGACTGGCGCAGCAAGTATGCCGGCTGGAAGGCGCTCGAAAAGCTGATATTCGTCGACAAGCTGATGGCAAGCATCGCCGGCAAGCCGCCGCTGCGCGCCTCCGGTCGCCGGCTATGGAAGATCGCGGCGATCCGCAGCACGCTGCGGCGCTATTACCAGAAGCGACGGATAAGCGAAGCCGAGGATTTCCCTGAATTCCACGACGCCAACCTGCGCCGCATGTTCAGCGAGGGCAAGGGCAAGGGCGAGACGCGCCGCGCGGTCGCCAAGCTGCTGCATTCGCATCGCAAATCGCTCGTGGCGACGGTGTCGAACTGGACCGGCGAGCGACGCTTCATGGTCAACGAAGTCTACAAGGCGGTGCTCCAGCGCAGCCGGGCGTTGCGCCTTGTCACCGAGGATGCGGACACGGTCGCGCTGTTGCGGTTTGCGACGTATCTGACGACGCTGATGATGAACTACCGCTACACGACGCGACTGCGAGGGGAGCTTTAGCATGGCCACCCGAGTATTGATGGTCTTCGACCTGCCGTATGCAGTGAAACCCGACTACGATTTTGCCGCCGAGTTCGCCGATCCGGAAGGCAGTTATACCGAGAACGATGTCTATCAGGCCCTGCTCGAATGCGGCTACGAGGTGCATCGCCTCAGCTTGTACGACGACGTTAGGCCGCTGCTGGACGCCGTTCGCGATGTCAAGCCGGATGTGATCTTCAATCTCTGCGAAACCTTCCACCATGTCACGCATTGGGACAAGAACGTCCTGGCGACGATGGAGTTGCTCGGCGTGCCGTGCACCGGCGCCAGTTCGAGCGCGCTGTTCCTGTGCAACGACAAGGGGCTGTGCAAGAAGATCCTGCGCTTCCACCGCGTGCGCGTGCCGCGATTCCACGCCTTCTACCGTGGTCACAAGGTGTGGCTTCCCAAGACACTGAAGTTGCCGTGCATCATCAAGCCGTTGACCGAAGAAGCCTCGCGCGGCATTTCTCAGGCCTCGATCGTCGACGACGAAACGAGCTTCCTTGCCCGCGTCCAGATGATCCACGAGCGCATGAATCTGGATGCGATCGCCGAAGAGTACATCGACGGGCGCGAACTTTACGTCAGCATCATCGGCGACCGCGCGTTGCGTATGCTGCCCGCACGCGAGATGACCTTCGGCCAGATGGACGAAGACGAACCGCGCATCGCCACCTACAAAGCCAAGTGGGACGATGCCTATCGCAAGCGCTGGGGCATCAAGAACCATTTCGCGGACGCGCTGGAAGCGGAACTGCAGGAGCGCCTCGAGGAGGTCTGCAAGCGTGCCTATCGCGCACTCAACCTGCGCAGTTATGCGCGCTTCGACCTGCGCGTGACTGCGTCCGGCCAGATCTACGTGGTCGAACCCAATGTCAATCCCTGCATCGCGAAGGACGATGAACTCGCGCAGTCGGCACTGAAGGCGGGCATCACTTACCCGAGCCTGATCCGCAAGGTGGTCAATCAGGCGCTACGCCGAAAGCACTAGCAGCACGGGCAGAAAACGGAGAGCGATTGAATCGGGAGCGCTCAGAAATCCGTCTTGCCGTAACGCGCGATGCCTTGGTTCATGCCGGGCGGATCGAGCGTGCCGAGGTCGAGCGGCAGCGGCAAAGGTTGCCCGATCCAGTGGCCGAGCGTCGTATGATCGGCGAGGTCGTCGTCGGTTAGCGGATGCACCAGCACCGTCAGGCCTGAGGCTTCCAGATGCGGGAGCAGTAGCGGCAGCATGGCGAGCGGGAAGTGGATCTCGAATTGCGGGATCGGATGCGGGCCCACCTTGCGATCGCGCAACGTGCCCACGAACAGCAAGGCCGGAATTTCTCCAGAGGCTTTGGCTGCGAAAAAACGTTGCTGCAGCGCCTGCGCGATAGCGCGGGTCTCGGCCGTGTAGTAGATGTGAGCGTGGTAAGGGGCGTTGTCGTTGTCCATGTGCGAGTCAATCGGCGAGCGCATCGCCTGCGCCATCAGTGTTGAAGCGGATTTGCGTTCGGGTCAGGTGTCGTACTCGGCGCGGCCTCGCTCTGGTGCGGTGGCTTGTCGATCGCCTTGCCCAGCTCCTGCACCGCGCCGACGTTGACGGTCGCTTTGTATTCGCGGTCGCGCGCCGCGAAATAGAGATCGGGATCCCAGTATGCCTTTGCGAAAACGCTGCCGCCGCAACCGATCTGCGGCTGCTCTTGGCCGCCGACGACGAGCGTCGGGCCGCAATTCGGGTTCGTCTTTATCGAGGTGACGCCATAGTCGAAACCCGTAAGTGAACCGGCCAGCCTCATCTGGCCCTGATGCAACTGCACGCCGAGCCGGTGCTTGGCGACGTTGTCGCCGTACTTCTCGGCGAGCTTGCCGCGCAGCGTCATTGCTTGCGCGAGCCGCTCGGGTGTCAGCTTGGCCTTGAGCGCGTCGCGCGTGGCGACGAAATCGGGATAATCGCGCTCCGCGGCAATGTCCATCCACGCGTATGCGGTCACAAGATCTTTCGATACCCCTTCGCCGTTCATGTACATCAGGCCAAGGCACAATTGCGAAAGCTTGTCGGCATACAGGGCGCCGATCTCGAAATATTTGAGCGCCTGCTTGTATTCGTGGCGCGAGTAATGACGCATGCCCGAGAACTCGCCGTACAGGTCCGGATGACCCACGGTCGACGCGTTGGTCATTGCGCTCAGCGCCCTTTGTACGCCGGGCTCCTTGAGTGCATCGTCTTCGGCATGTGCCAGCGCAGCGAGAGACAACATCGCGATCATGCCAGCACAATATTTGGCGTATCTCTCCCTGTTGCGCATCGTCGTCATGCTCCTGACGAAAATCGTCCTGCTGCGACGCGGATTGTCTCTCCAACTTGATCTACAAGGCCAGTGCTCGACGATACGTTTCGAGGCAACCGGACGTGAAGAAGTGTCAATTTTTGTGACGTTTCGCCGCGCGGCCAAGCACTGGGAGAGCTAATAGGGCAGGAGTGTCCTTTCTTCAAGCCGCTGCCGTGGCCCGCGTGCAGTCCCACCGTCATTCTGCATCGCCGCGCCGATCGACACGTCGTCGACCGGCGCCGAAGACCGGTCGACGCCCGTGAATGTGCAGCCGCGCTCCGTGCCGCTGGTCACCGACCGCTTCGGCGACGCGTGCGCGCGTCCGTCCACGCGTCGGCGGGTTGCGAGTGCAGGTCAACCAGGCGTCTGCGCGTCGCAGGTTACATTCGTGTTCCAGTCAGCGAAGCTTCCCTTCGGGTTGTCTTCCCACGCCCACACGTGCATTTCATAGAATGCCGGAAGGCCGTAGCGGTTGGGTTCACCGACATAGTTCAGCAGGTGCCCATCCAGACTCGGCGCACCCTGCACCGTGGATGCGAGGGCGATGAACTCGACGCCGACAAAGCGCAACGAACCGTCGGGCTGCGGTTCGTAGATCAACGCTTCGGGCTGCTCGGCGTTCAATACGCCGTCGCCAAGTCGGGCCGGCAGGACAAAGTGAACGCCCATTGCCCCTTCGCTGGGGCCGCTGACACAGGGCGTGGCCGGCACAAAACCATCCTGCCTCGCAGCGTTGACATCCAGGTAGCGTCCAGTTGCCAGACGTACTTTGTCGATCAGAGGCGTCGGCCCGAGCGCCTGTTGCGCTGTTGCAGCGTTCGCTGTCATGGCAAGGGGAATTGCCAGTGAGAGCGAAATCAGCGGCAGACGGCAGACGAAAGAGCTGATGTGATTCTTGAAAGGCAGATTCATTTTCATTCTCGGTTCCCTTTCCGGTGGTATACCGGCGTCGCGGTGGAAGTGCGGATCAGTTTTTATTCGTGCCCGAAAAGGGCATGAGGTGTTATTCCTCAGGCGCGTACAACGAACTTAGGTTATGAAGTACGACACGCCGGCCAAGCAGCGTGTGGAAAAACGGGGGGCCGGAGTACACTTTGTCCCAGCGGATCTTTCAGACTGCGCATCGAATTCGATTTTTTTCTGCAAGCGCCGCCAGCGACACCCAGGCGCGCTCTGCCAGGCATAGGAGAGGACCTGTCGAATGACTCGCAAGACCGCCGAAGATTTTCATCCGCAAGCGCTGAAGCTGTTCGATCAATATGTGCATGGCCTGCTTTCGCGACGCGAGTTTCTGCAACGCGCGGCGCAATTCGCCGCTGCGGGCGTAACCGGCGAAGCCCTGTTGTCGGCGTTGAGCCCGCGCTTTGCCGAGGCGCGGCAGGTGCCGGCCGACGACGCGCGGATCAAGACGCGCTACGTGGAATGCCCGTCGCCGAAGGGCTACGGCACGCTGCGTGGTTACATGGCGCAGCCGGCAAGGCCCAAGGGCAAGCTGCCGACAGTACTCGTGGTGCACGAAAATCGCGGCCTCAATCCACATATCGAGGACATCGCGCGTCGACTCGCGCTCGACAATTTCATTGCCTTCGCGCCGGATGCGCTGTTTCCTCTCGGCGGCTATCCCGGCGATGAAGACAAGGCTCGCGACCTGTTCGGCAAACTGGATCAGACCAAAACTCGCGAGGATTTCCTCGCGGCGGAGGACTTCCTGAAGCACCTGCCTGAAGGCAGTGGGAAGGTGGGCGTCGTCGGTTTCTGCTACGGCGGCGGAATCGCCAATTTTTTGGCAACGCGCGTGCCGGATCTGGCGGCAGCCGTTCCGTTCTACGGCGGCCAGCCCGCGGCCGAAGACGCCGCGAAGATCAAGGCGCCGCTCCTGCTGCAATACGCCGGAAACGACGAGCGCGTCAATTCAGGTTGGCCGGCCTACGAGCAGGCGCTGAAAGCCACAGGAGTAAGCTATCAGGTATACATTTATCCGGGCGTCGAGCACGGCTTCAACAATGACACCACGCCTCGCTACGACGAAGCCGCTGCAACGCTCGCGTGGAAGCGGACCATCGAGTTTTTCAACCAGCATCTGCGCGTCAAGGTCCTCAACCGGGATAATGGAATGGGGTGAAATCAGGGTCCGAGTGGCCTTTCCGCCATCAGCTGGCAAAGCGCACTCCGCCCTTTTTCGGTGACGCACCAAGCGGGGAATACGATGAGCAACTGGCTTTTGAGTCTCCCGGTCCTTTGGATGGGCGCGGTAATTTTCGCGGCGATCTACGCAGTCACCGCGGCAATTCATCTCTCGATCATGGCACTTGCGGTCGGCGAGCGCGCACGCGCATTCAAGGCGATCTCGCCGGGTGTGCTGCCGCCGCTGGCCATCATCTTTGCGCTGCTCGTCGCGTTCCTGGCCTCGCAGGTGTGGAACGATGCAGACCGTGCGAGCGCCGCCGTCAATCGCGAGGCGAGCGCACTGCGCACGACCATTCTGCTTGCCGGCGCGTTTCCGGGCGAGCCGGAGACGCGGCTGCGCGATCTCGTCCGCCGCTACATCCATGACGCGGAAACGCAGGAGTGGCCGGCCATGGCCAGACAGGACGCCACGCTGTCGATCGCGCCCGCGCCGCTGGCGGAAGCGCTCGCGCTGACGCTTGCGCTCGCGCCTCGGGGTGAGGGTCAGGTCGAGGCCCAACGTGAGATGACCGTTGCCCTGGAGACCGCATTGGAGGCGCGTCGCCAGTGCATCGTCCTGAGCCGGTCGTCGATCAACTGGGTCAAGTGGACTGCGTTGTTGCTGCTGGCCGGTCTGACCTTGATCACGATCGGCATGGTCCACAGCGACAATCGCCTGGCGAACCAAATCATCCTCGGCATTTTCTCGACAGCTGTCGGCGTCGCGGTCGTGCTGCTCGCCTCTCACAGTCGACCGTTCACCGGTGAGATTTCGGTCACGCCGGCGGTGCTGCTGCAGGTCATGCCGGAAGGCGGAAAACAGGGGTCCGGGTAGATAAGAAAAAAGGGGTCAGGTTCATTTTCGTGGTGATTCGTGGAAAATGAACCCGACCCCATTTTCATTTGGATCGAAGTTATGTCGTCGAACGACCGTCTCGCGATCGTGACCGGCACGAGTGCCGGACTCGGCGCTGCAATCGTGCGGATTCTTCTCGCTCAAGACTGGACAGTCGTTGGTCTAAGCCGCAGGCGGCCCGACTTATCCTCACCGGGCTACCGGCACATCGAGATCGACCTGGCGAATCTGCCTCGATTGAGCGAAATCGCGGAAAGCGAACTGGCGCCGATCGTGGCCGCGCCGAAGTGGAGCCGCATCGGTCTCGTCAACAATGCCGGTGCGATTGGCTCGATGCGCGCACTCGAACAGGCCGATCCGCTGCAAGTCGCATCGGTGTTCGCCGTCAATGTGATCGCGCCTATTTTCCTGACCGGTTTCGTTGTCCGGACGGCGCCGCCGCCGACGCCGCTGCGCATCGTCAACGTATCGACTGGAGCGGCCGTGCAGGCGATTCCCGGAATCGGCGATTACGGCAGCAGCAAGGCCGCTCTTCGCCTGGCCAGCATGACGTTCGCTGCCGAGCTCGTATCAAGCGAGCGTCCCGGCGGCGCAAGACCCGACACATCGATCCTCAGCTACGCGCCAGGCGTCGTCGACACGGCGATGCAGGAGTCGGCGCGCACTGATCGCCCGTGGAACCGGTTGTTCGTCGATTTCCATGCGCAAGGCAAGCTCGTTCCGGCCGATGCGCCGGCGCGCGAGGTGGTGGAGTACCTTTCCAGTGACGGCGAGGAACCCTTCCTCGAACGGCGCTTCGGCGAGAATAAGAGTGGCTGACCTCGACCATGCCGTATTGGGCGATCCAGCGGAACGCCACGAATGACCATGGGAAATTAGCAGGAGTCGATGCCGAAAAGTGCACACTCACTCTCTCGCTCTGCGCTTGAGCCTGCGGCAAATTCGGCGTAGCTTGCTGGAACGGCGCAAATCATGCGCGCCGCAAGCGACTCAGGCACTGAGTGATGAGCGACATCGACGACCTCGTATCGAAGACGGTTGCGCTCATCCGCGCGTTGCGCGAGCGCGACGACAACACCGGTGGACATAGCGACCGCACGCGCGTCCTCGCGATCGAACTGGGCAAGGCTTGCCGCCTGTCCGCCGCCGACCTCGATACATTGAGCCTCGCGGCGCACCTGCATGATCTCGGGAAGATCGGCATACCCGATAGCGTGCTGCTCAAGCCGGGCCGCCTCGACGACGAGGAAATGCAGGTGATGCGCAGTCACCCCCAGCGTGGCCATGACATTCTCGCCTCGATTCCCGACCCGCAGGTTGCGGCTGTCGCCAACGTCGTGCTCCATCACCACGAGGGCTTCGATGGCAAGGGTTACCCGAACGGCTTGCGTGGCGAAGAGATTCCGCCGATGTCGCGCATCGTCGCCATCGCCGACAGCTACGACGCCATGGCCACCGTGCGGCCCTATCACAAGCCGCGGACGCACGCCGAGATCATGAAACTGATGTTCGATCAGCAGGCGGGAAAGTACGACCCATACTTCGAACCGTTGTTCGCGACCGTCGTCGAACATAGCCCCTACCGTGCCGGCGGCGGTTGACGCAAGAAGGAGTCAGGTAGATGTTTCCGCGCAGGATTCGCGCCTGAAGACGGTTCAGCGCGGGTCCGTCATCGCGCCTCCTGGGCGCGACGCCATGCGGCCGGCGCTGCGCCAAGTTCGCGCTTGAACGCGCGACTGAACGCGGCCTCCGACTCGTAGCCCACATCGGCAGCGATCGCGGCGATTGATTGCCGGCTGCTGTGCAGGAGGTCGGCGGCAAGCTGAAGACGCCAGCGCGTGAGATATTGCATCGGCGGTTGTCCGATCAGCGCGGTAAACCGCTCGGCAAGTGCCGAGCGCGAAAGCCCGACGTCACTCGCCAATTCGTCCACCGTCCAGGTGTGGGCCGGCTTTGCGTGCATGAGTGCGAGGGTTCTGCCGACAAAGCGGTCACGCAGCCCCGCCAGCCATCCCTGCTGGCCAGGCGGAAGATTCTCGACGTGCCGGCGAATGGCTTCGACGAACATGAGCTCCGACAGCTTCGCGAGTACCGTGCTCGCACCCGCGTTCGGCGCCGCGTATTCGGCGAGGCTGAATTCGAGCGACGACGCCAGCCATTGCCCGCGGGTACCGTCGCGCATGTTGATGATCATCAGGCGCGGTAGCGCGGCGAATATCGTCTTGAACAGCGCCGAATCACACGCGAGATAGCCGCACACCATCCGGGTCACCGCTCCGCCGCCGCCATGGCTCACTCGCGGCACGTCGTCGGCATTCGTCTGCGCAACCAATCGCGCCAGGTCCGCGCGCGGCGCGGCCAGGTCGCAGCCGATGAGGTGCGCTTCTCCGCCCGGAATGACGATGAGGTCGCCGATTTGCGCAGGGTGCGGAGTTTCGCCTGCGAACTTCACTTCGCAGTTTCCCGCCGTGATCAGATGGTAAGTCACTACGTGCTGCGCTTGCGGCATGTGCTGCGTGCACACCGCGACGCCTGTGGGAGCGCTGATGCACCACGGCGCGGTGAACTCTGCGTCGAGGAACACGGCACCCGTCAGGCGCACCAGCCTGAGCACGTCAGAAAGCGCGTCCAAACTGCCTCCCGCTACGTTTGCGGCGTTCCGAGCATGAGATCCGGCGGACCAGTCATGGGCAGGCGTCGGGGATCTCGAGATAGTAACACTCGTGACGCGTCTGACGAATGCGGCGGACGAAAGACCAAACCGAGGGTCGTGTCACGAAAGCGCTGCACCAAAAGCGGGAAATTTTCGTGACGCATGGCATTGCGCGCGACATTGCACCAACTATGGAGGTCGTTCCATGACGATGCCGATCTGGATGCTCCTGGGATTCGCCGCCTGGACGATCCTGTTGCTGTCTTCGACAATTGGCGTGTACCGATGGGCGCTGATTTTTGCCGGACGGGCGCCGATCAGTGGATTCCGCGCCGATCAGCCGGAAGGGGCGGACTGGTACAAGCGTTCGATGCGCGCCCACGCGAACTGTGTCGAGAATCTTCCGGTGTTCGCGGCCATCGTGCTTGCTCTCCACGTCAGCGGCACCGGCGGACCGGTTGCTGACTTCGCCTCCATCGGAGTTCTCGCTGCTCGCGTGATGCAGTCGCTGGTGCACGTTTGTGTGCCGCAAACCGATTCCGTGGTGGCCGTGCGGTTCACGTTCCTTCTGGTGCAGTTGGCCTGCTTTTTCACGCTGATTGCCATGATCGTCCGCCATGCGCTCCCAGCGTCGTAAGAGGTGATGCCTCGCAGTGCCGGCGCGGCCACGCCGACCCCCTCCGTAATGGCGCACGCCGACGTCGATCTTCGTTGTTCGTGCATACCTGCGGTAACACGCAATCTCTGAGGGGAAAAACATGCATCGTTTTGCGTGGACTTGCGCGTCGTGCGCAATAGCGGCATTGAGCCTGGCCGTGATCGGATCAGCGCGTGCTGCCTCACCCTGCTTTCCGGCAGGTGCAAGGCCCTGCGACACGCAAACACTGCAGCAGGCCATCGTGGACATCAGCGAGGCCCAGATGCTTCAGGTCGCATTTCCACCTGACGAAACGTTCGATGAACCCGGTTTTTCTCCACCGGCATTGCCAGCGGGATGGGCCAACTTCACGTCGTCGGCTGCGACTAGCGGCTGGTATGTCGCGAAAGATATGCCGCCGTTCGATTCATCATTCGGTGCGCACGCGATCGACCCCAACGGAGACGACGCGCCGCCAAACGGCACTGCGCAATCGGACAGCCTGCTGTATTCGCCACCGTTCCTGGTAGTGCGCTCGGGTCAACTGTCGTTTGATCATCGATTCAGCCTGGAAACCCACTATGACGGCGCAATACTCGAGATCAAGATTGGCGCCAGCGCAACGACTCTTGGCAACGGTCCCTTTACGGAGATTACTGCCGCCGGTGGCGAATTTGTCTTCGGCGGTTACAACGGTACGCTGTTGCAGGGTGCGACTCGCAATCCGATCGAATTCGAGTGCCACGAAGCTGATCCGTCTGCCCAGTGCTTTGCATGGACTGGCGGTAGCGGTCCCTTCAGCGACGGCCTGAGCTATTCGGAAGTGTTGGTGAATCTGCCGGATTCCGCGGACGGCAGGCTTGTGCAACTGCGCTGGCGCCTCGGCTCCGACGGCAATGGGCCTCCCGGTTACCAGGGCTACTGGCTCGACAACGTCCACGTCGATGTCGGCGACGCTCTCTTCAACAATGGGTTCGATGTTCTGCCGCAGACATAGTTCACGCCGGAGTGGATGCACGATTGCGCGTGGCCACAAACGCCGGCATTTGCAAGATCGCCTTCATACGAGAGAAATCATGCGTCTTTCAAAGCATGTCCTGATGGCAGGGACGCTAATCTCAACGATGGTCCCGACCATAGCTACTGCCTGCTCGGCCTGCGGCTGCACACTCAATTCCGATTGGGCCAGCCAGGGCCTGGCAGCGAGCAATGGCTGGCGCTTCGACGCGCGTTACGACTTCTTCGAACAGGACCAGCTGCGTTCCGGCACGGAGAGCGTCCCGCGATCGGATTTCACTTTCCCGAACGATCAGGAAGTGCAGCAGAGCACCATCAATCGCAACTACACGTTCGCGCTCGACTACAGTCCGAACAAGGACTGGGGCTTCACCGCTATCCTGCCCTGGTTCGATCGGTCACATGCCACCATCGCGGCCGGAGATACCGGCGTCTCGACGTCGCATGACGAAGGCATCGGCGACCTGCGCCTCATGGCGCGCTATGCAGGCTTTGACGCGCAGCGCGGCACCGGCATCGAGTTCGGCATCAAACTGCCGACCGGTCAATTCACCAGCCAGTTCGATGGCGGGCCGCAGCAGGGACAGCTTCTGGATCGCGGCCTGCAACTGGGCACCGGGACGACCGACCTGCTGCTCGGTGTATACAATTTCGCCTCTCTGACACCGGACTGGGGCTACTTCGGACAATTGCAATTGCAGCAACCGCTGGATTCACGCGACGACTTCAAACCCGGCACGGGCATCAATCTGAACCTTGGATTGCGCTATACGGCAAGCGCGGTCTTCGTGCCGCAGGTGCAGATCAACGCGCGCGTCGAGAAAAGAGAGCAGGGTGCCGAAGCCGATATCGAAAACAGCGGTGCAACCCTGGTCTACCTGAGTGCCGGTGCCACCTGGAATATCTCAAGGCGGTTTTCCACGTACGCGTTCGTGCAGGCGCCTGTGTACCAGCGCGTGAATGGCCTGCAGCTTGAGGCAACGCAACTGGCCTCGGTCGGATTGCACTACCACTTCTGACACCAATTGTTCGGCGCATCGTCCTCGCCAGGCGGTGGGCTTGTGGAACACGCGCCGCGAGAGTTCGAAACTCGACGAAATCATTCGAAGTGATTGGCGAAGATCGGATCCTGGCGGCCGGCTACGTAGACGCTTTGCCAAGGATAGATCCAATAGTTGCCGACGCCATCGACGGCCTGAATAGGTGCATCGAACTCCGTATTGATCTGCAGGCCATCGAGCGGTCGGTCCGACACCACCGGAATCCAGAACTCGTACGCTGCGCCGCCGGGGAGAAACCAGGCGGGAAGGGGATTGCCAGGAAGGCGACGGTCAATACGGTAGCCGGTGCCGGCGCTGTTCGCCGCAATGCCGAAAGGCGGCTGCGGGCAGCCATCGGCTGCGCCGAATTCGGTGTACTGCATACTGCCGGGAGCTTGGTAGAAGCAGCGGACCGGATAATTGTCCGCGCTCGACGCGGTCACCCCGACAGGCGGGACGAACTGCACGTCCAGATAATTGTCGGCGCAGGGATGCCCCAGCCCCGCAATATGTATACGCATGTAAAACCGCTCGCCGACATAGGGTTCGGCGTAGCTGGTGTCGTAGAGCTGTCCGACAAACGCGCCAATGCCGTACTCGAAGTTCTGGCTCAGGCAGTTGAGTGTGTACGTCTCGATGATCAGTCCGTCGCGCCACTCGATGGTGGCCTGCGCGCGAGGCACCTGCGCGAGAATGCCGAGGGCCGTCGCCAGGATCAACGTAAAGACAAAACGTGTTGCGGACATGGCAGAGACTTCCTCTCGGCCCGCAATGGGCCTTCCCTGTCATGTACGCAAACCGGGGCGCCCGGCCATCAAAAAGTGATGGATGCAGCGAGGATCAGCTCACTGGCCGCCATCCACGGAAAAAATTCCATCTCGCGGGCAACGAAGCCCGTCGGCAGGCATCTTGACGAACTTCGCGCTCTTTTCATCAATCTTCCAGGCCGCCTTTGCGGCAAGCATTTCCGCCCCCTCCTTGTTATCCAGGACCGCGACGATGGTTTCCGGCACTTTCTTGCCATTGGTCTTACAAGACCCGATAAATCCGGGCGCGCTCTTCGAATGCGATGGGAACTGCAAGGCGTCACGGATAACGGAGTGTTTGTCCAGAATCAACTGGAACTCCGAACCACAAATTAGCCAGGATGCCGAAAACAGGCGCTCCGAAGCTTCGTATCCGCCCAGGTCCTTGAGCCCCAAGGCGCCATGCCGGGCTTCAACCGCGGCAGCCGGTTCATCCGACATGCGTTGACCAATAAGGGCAGCAGGAATGTCCGACCCACACTGGACTTTTTCGAATCCGTCGAGTGCATGCGCTTTTCCGCAAATGAATGGGAAGAGGAACAGGAAACTGATGATTTTTTTCATGTCTGCCCGGACGTGGGTGGATGGGTATCCGACGACCCAATCATCCTGATGTTCAGGCTGCGAGGTCAAGGAAAAACACGGTTAGAACGGACTTTCCGCCGGGTACCTGCCTGCATCGACGGGGGCGCCCTCAATTCCCGGGATTTTGCGTGTATCCATATGGGGGCCACGAAAGGAGGGATTTATGCGATTCACATCACGCACCTACTTGCGGACGACTTGGGTTTTGCCGTTCCTCTGCCTTGCGCTCGCCCCCTGCCTTTCTGCTCACGCCCACAACTTTTGCGTGCTCGACGAAGCCGGGTTCCAGGCCGCGCTGACCGCGGCATCGGACGGCGGCGCCTACAACAATGAAGACAATTCCATCAATCTGGTTGCCGGATCCTACAGCACGCAGAACAACGGCAATCTGCCGTTCTTCTACTCCTCGACGGCGCCTTACAGCACGTACGTGATGGGAGGCGGAAGCATCAACTGCGCGACTTTCACGCTCAACCCGAAAGACACGGTACTGAGCGGGCACAACCACAACCCGGTCATCGTGGGTCACGCGAGCAATGCTGCGGCATTCCTCATCGTGTCCGAGGTCACGATCCAGGACGGAGAAAGCACGCTGGACGGCGGTGGCATCAGCGTCAACGCTGCGCCGACGGACGAAGGGGGCGTCTCGCTGAACTTCTCGATCGTGCAGAACAATCACACCACGGCCAAGGGCGGAGGTGTCTACCTCACCAGCGGAATGAACGCTGGCGTTTCGATGTGGAACACCGTCATCATCAACAACAGCGCGGACGTCGACTATGGTGCTGGAGAGCTGGTCGCACGCGACGCCAATTCCCTCGTCTATATGGTTTCAGACGACGTGGTCAACAACACGTCGTCGGCGATGGGAGCAACCGGCGCCTTATATCTTGGTGGCCTGGGCAGCCTGATAGTCAATTTCAGCATCTTCGCGCACAACAAGAACGTCGGGCTTTATTTGGCCAATACGAACGGCTCACTGTATTACGTCGACTGTGGCACGATCGGTGGCAATGTGCCTGGATCAGTGACCGGATTCGTGCAGACGGACCCCTTGTTCGTCGACTACACCGCCATGCCGCCGGACTTGCATCTGAAGTCGGGCTCGCCGTTGCTGGCCGCCGCGCCTTACAGCGGCGTGCTCGAGCCGTACGACATCGAGGGGCACTCGATTCCCCTATCCGGCAAAGTGGACTTCGGTGCGTACGAGGACACCCTGTTCGCCGATGGCTACGACGGCGACTGAGCAGGGTCACGATGACCGCAACGGTGCCGACAACCTGCGCGAAATTGGACCATTCTGCGAGCGACATGGGATTCATCCCCGTGATTGAATCTGCTGTCGCAACGATGCAAAGCCGGTGCACCGTACACCGCGGGAAGTCGCCAAGACAGGGTCAGGCGTTGCTGTTTGCCGTCGACGTTTACTGGTCTTCCGGCTGGCATTCAAAAACGGCAGAGTAAACGTTTGTTAGCGTTGGAGAATTTGATAACAAGGCTCGAGTACACTCTCCCTGCGGCAGCCTCTTTCGGGAGGAATGAAGAGACCTCACGGCTTTACTGCCGGGTACCGCCAATGAGTTGCCAGAAGCGCACAACTCGAGCTTTATATACTTTTTGCAAAGCACGTTCACTCCGGAGCCGGCATGAAGATCAAGCGTCACGTCACAGCATTGTTTGCCGCAGTCGTGGCCACGTCGGCTTGCGCACAATCAGCGCCCCGGCCGCTGAACCTGAAGCTGCCGCCTGAAAGCGTGCCGGCCGAAAGTACAAGCGCTGCGCCAGCGCAGAGCAATAACGAGAATTCGGCTGCCGGCGCACCGGCTGGATTGGATGCACCGAGCCCAACAGCCGAGCCGGCGCAGATGCAGCCAGGGATGCAATATGACGGTCCGTACCGCATGTCCGAAAATCCCGAAGCAGCCGCGGCGCGGAGATGCGACGATGCCACCTATACCCAACCGCAGATTCATGGTGCCGTGACTGCGGGCGTGGTCGGCGGCAACCACGTCAGCGGCAACTATCAGAGCGGCGTCGTCAACGTCTCCAAGGCGTTCGGCAGCTGCGACAACCCAGCCGGTGGCATCGGCATTTCCATTGGCGCAGGCCAGGGAAATTTCAACAACAGCAATCGGCACGGCTGGCACTGACGGCCGAACAGTGTCAGTTGCACTGCCATGCTGGTATGGCTGACGAAATTCAATCGCCTCTGCGTTGCACGATCGATCCCACACCTCTATCGTTGATCCGGCTTTTTTGACTGGATCGGTTATGCGCTTGCTTGGTTCATTGATGCGGACGATTCCGTTCTGTCTCGCATTGGTTGCCGCCTGTTGCGCAGACCGCAACGCCATGGCGCAGGAGACGAAGCCCGACGCCTGGCGAACCGAGATCGACGCGCTCACGGCAGATGATGCCGCGCATCCGCCGCCACGCGACGGCGTGCTCTTCGTCGGCAGTTCCTCGATACGGCTGTGGACAACGCTGGCGCAGGATTTTCCGGGCCTGCCGGTCATCAATCGCGGCTTCGGCGGCTCGATGATCGCGGACTCGACGCACTACATCAGCCGCGTCGTCGTACCGTACCGGCCGAAGCTCATCGTGTTCTACGCCGGCGACAACGATATCGACGGGGGACGTACCGCGCAGCAGGTCATCGACGATTTCAAGACATTCGTCGCCCAGGTGCACCGCCGCCTGCCGGCAGCCGTCGTCGCCTTCGTCTCGATCAAGCCGACCGTTGCGCGCGCGCGGGTTTGGCCGCAGATGCGTGCGGCGAACGACGGCATCGCGCGCTGGGCCGCGACGCAGGAATCAGTGCGCTTTGTCGACATTGCAACGAAGATGCTCGACGCGAACGGCGGTCCGCGGCCGGAACTGCTGCGCGAAGATGGCTTGCACATGTCGCCGGCTGGTTACGCGATCTGGATCGCCGAATTGAAACCGCTGCTTGCGCGCTACGGTTTCAAGTCACCTTAGGCACGTCCGTCTTTCAACGACGATGAACGTGACGTCGGCCACGGCATCGGCCGCCAGCGTCAGGCTGACAGTGAGAACGACGGCGATGATGCGGATGCTCGAAGTCCAGACGACATCGATCCCCCTTGCCTTGCGAAAGGCGCAGTGGGATTGAGTCGAGACGCGAAGGAAGCCGGCGCAACGCTGCGCTGACGAGCATATATCGGAATTATTAACGGCGCCGGAAGTGGTTCTAGGCCAGGAACGAACTGAATGAAGCGCTTGCCTCGGGCTTCAAACCGCCATATTTGGTCACCCGCAACGCGTCTGTTCAGACGTACCTTATCCATTGCCGGAGCACGGCCCGGAAGGCGGCGAATTGCGTGTTCAGAGCATCGCCGCTGGCGAACTCGACGG
The DNA here is from genome assembly GCA_963738115.1 of uncultured Gammaproteobacteria bacterium. GTDB lineage: Bacteria > Pseudomonadota > Gammaproteobacteria > Xanthomonadales > Rhodanobacteraceae > Rudaea. Next base: position 124,721 of record CAVTVN010000002.1, read on the forward strand.
AGGCGCGATCCCTGGCGAGCCATTTCAACAATTTTTTCGGGTCGTCGATTTTCATCTCGCCAGCCGGCAGGTCGCGGGCCTTCGCTCCGAGATGGAGGATCACGCCGATGGCATTTTTCGCACGCAGGTTCGTGGTGGCGAAATACTCCGTGGTGCGAAAGCTGGGAGCGTTCCATTTGATTCCTTCGGCGATGGAGGGGTCGACGCCGAGCATGAGTCGGCGAATGCCTTCGACTTCGTTCTTGAAGGGATGCACGAGTTCCGCCATGAACTTGTCGACTGCCGCCGTCGAATCGGCCGGCAACTGGTGCTTCGAGGACTTTTTCGTCGCAGCAGACATGACAAGACTCCAAAAGAATCGACATCGGAATCGCCTTTCCGAATCCCGTGACGGCGCGGCTATTTCACCCGGCCGGGCTTCGCGCCACAAACAACGCACCGGCGACCGGCTTGCCGCTCTCCGTGCGCAGAACGATCGATTCCTGAGCGATATCCACAAATCCCGCGTCGGACAATTCGCGCGCCATCCGTGCCGGCGATTGACGGTAACGTCCGGTTTGCGGCAACAGCTCGGTGTCGTCGCCGGCGCTGGTCTCGATCGAAAACCCGAACCATCCGCCCGGCGTCAGCCGCGCCAGCGTCGGCGCAAACGAAGCGCCCGCGTCGGCGATGTAGATGAAGACATCGGTTGCTGCGATCAGATCCCAGTTTTCGTGCGTGGCGCGCAGGAACTCGCTGATTTCCGCCGCGTGCAATTCGCCGTACAGCCCTTTCGCACGAGCGCGTTCGAGCATGCGCGGCGACAGGTCCACGCCGTCAATGACGCGTCCGGGACGTGCGAGATGCACCGCCAGCAGTCCGGTACCGCAGCCCAGATCAAGGACGCGTGTGGCTGCGTCGGCTCCCTGCCGTTGCAGAAAACGCGCAAGCAGTGCGGGCGTGTCGTACGAGAGGAGGTCGACGAGCGTATGTTCGAAGTCGTCGGCGAAATCATCGAACAGATTGCGGATGTAGTCGGTCTCGACGGCTTTAGGCAGCGTGCCGGTCGCCGCTGCATAAAAATGCGCGATGCCGGGATCATCGGCGTCGAGCGATTTTGCTCGTTCGAATGCAACGCGCGCGGCGGGAACATCGTCGAGCTTCAGTTGCGCGCGGCCAAGCCATACCCAGGCCTGGGCGTGGTCTTCTCGCGCCTTGAGCAGGCTTTCGAGAAGGCGGGTGGCCTCGAGCGCGTGGCCGGCCCGCAGCAGGGCTTTCGCGTGCTCGAAGGCGACTTCGAAATCGCGCGGCGCCAGTGCACGCGCCTGCTGGCTGCTGCGCAACGCCGCGTCCGTCTGGCCGAGCGCGGTTTGCACGTCGGCAAGGCCACGCCATGTTTCAGGTGTTTGTGGAAAAGCGCGAACGAGCTGTGCAAATGCCGTGAGAGCCTCTTCATTGCGGTCCAGGCGGCGCAGTGCCATGGCACGATGCAGAGACAATGCGGGATGTTGCGGCGCCGCTTTCAATCCCGCATCGAACGCAGCGAGTGCTTCGTCCAGCCGGCCTGATTCCAGTGCCGCCACACCCAGCGCGTTCCACGCCGGGACAGCCTGCGGCAACAGTACGGTACCGCGCCGCGCGTGCTGCAAAGCCTCGTCGAGGCGGCCAAGCCGGCGCAGCGCCATGGAAAGATTCACGACCATCTCGCCGTTGTCCGGAGAGGCGCGAACGATCGGCTCGATCAGTTCGACCGTGTCGCTGTCGCGGCCCTGCTGCAGCAGTAGCGTCGCCAGTGTCGCGGCTGCCTGCGCATCGCCGTTTCGCACCAATTCACGGAAGCCGGCTTCGGCCTCCTGCAGGCGGCCGGCTTGCAGCAGGGACTGAAAACCCGCAAGGCGAGGATTCTGACCAGTCTTGTTCTCGGTACCCGGATCGTTTGCAGCCATGATTAACTTTCTTGCAGAAGCCGACGACGAAATATACATCGGAGTTCAGGCAAGCGGTCGCCCGCCGACGAGGTCCGCAGCTCGCCCGCGACCATGCGCGGCAACGCATCACCGCGGCGCTTCGAGTTTCTGCGCAAGGTCGACACTGCGCGGTGCCGCAAGGCCCCCGTAGCGCGTATCGATTTTCTCGAGCATCGTCGTGGCCTCGGCGGTCCTGCCGCCGCCGAGCGCTTGCTCCACCGCACGCAGCTGATCGTCGAGTTGCGCTTCGTACTGCTGCCGGCACGACGCAATTTTCTCCGCGGCCGGATTCGTTCGAGTCTCGAGCGCATCGAGCCCCTTCTTGAACGCCGCTGTGCTCGGTACTTCGTGGCCGGACCACGTGACCTGCACCGTTGCGATGTCGAACACGCACCATTCCTGCATCGAGCGGAGGCTGCGCGCGTCCATATCGAGCCGGGCCGCGTCGTCCTTGCCGGTAAGGTAAACCAGGCGCGTCGACTGCTGGAATTCGTGCATCAGGTCTGCCGGAGGCAGCGTAATCTGCGCGTTGCCGATCGGATCGCTGCCGGCATTGAGCAACGCGCCGCGAAACAGATCCGGGTAGCCCAGCGCCAGACGCATAGCCACGCGCGAGCCGCCGGAAAAACCGCCAATGTAGACGCGACCGGGATCGATGGGGTAGCGCTGCATAATGTTGTGCGCGGCGAGCAGGGCGAGCGGTTCGCGCCGATCGAGCACGCTGGCGTCGTTACCGGAATGCGCGGCAGTGACGAAGATCATGCCGTGCCGGTCGAGTTCGGCGATCCACTGCGACGGCACGATTGCCTGTTCCCACGGCGGCACGAATACGAGCAACGCATAGCCACCCGGCGGTTTGGTCGACGGTACGTAGAGCGCGAACTTCTCCTGCGACAGATCGATCGACTGCTCGCGCACGTCGCCGCGCTTTTCGATTGCGAGATTCGTGCGCCATGCCTGGACTGGACTGAGAAGACGGCGCACCATCTCGGACGTGCGCGATAGCGGCGAGTATTCAGTGAAGGCGATGTCGCGGTGCAAGCCGGTCGCAACGGCAGAGTCGACGGCAGCAGCCGTACGCACGTGCGCGGCGACTGCGCACATCGCGATCAGCGCGCAGCGGGCAATCATGCCGCCTCGGCTCAAGCATGGTCCTGGATGTTGAGCCGGATGTTGCGGCTTCCGTTCGATTCGCGGGTCCACAAAACTGGTTCACCGGTTGCGCCCGACGCGCCGCTGCTGCGGTCGCGTCGGTGGAACTGGTCGCTCCATGAATTTCGGTCAGCTCGCGGGTCCCGGTGCGGGTATCACGATCTTGCCGTCGCTTTCGGCCACGAACACTTCGCTCGAACTGCTCGATGAGCCGTTGGCATCCTTGGTCTCGGTCTTGATCACCAGCTTCTTCGTGGGTTGCAGCGTGAATTTCATCGGTTTGCCGTCCGGTCCGGGGCCGCCCTTGGCGCGTTCCTTGTCCTTGGCGTCGAGATCGGCGAGCTGGATGGACGTGATCTTGCCGCCCATCTCGCTGGTCATCATCATCTTGTAGAACTCGAGCGCCTGCGGGTCCGCGCCTTTGCTGTAGAGAAATCCGGTCAGGGTCTTCTCGTCTTTCGCTTCGAATGCCTTCTTGTAGGCGTCGACGAAGGCTTTTTCCTGCGCGGGCGTCGCGCAGAATCCCACGACAGGAGCGAGCGCGAGCAGCAACATCGACACGAAATTTTTCACGATACTCTCCTTCAGTTCGTTGACGGCGCTGGCAAAAGGCACCGGTCGCGGGACAAGATGGCGCGTCCAGCGTGCGCTACATTAACGCAAAACCGTGCAGGGCATTCCCAGGGCTCACAGGATGAGCCACTCGTGCGGGACAAGGTCAGGGTGGCGATCGAGATGAAGCATCCCGGCCGTGTTTGGAGTACCTTGAAGGCGGGGAGTGCGGCAGTTCCACCAACTGGGGAAATCATGTGAGAACCTTGTTCCTGATCGGCTTGTATCTGCTCGTTGCCGGCACTACCGCATCGGCTGCGACGAAGTGCCCGTTCATCGACATCACACTGTTGAACAAGGGGTTGCCGGACGGTGCGCCGTGGCGCGTCATGTCCGGCGGGCAGGGCGAGTGCAGCTTCTCGGCGAAGGATACGAGCGTGAGTTTCGGTTTCTCGCACATGGTTGCGGAGTCGACCGAAAAGGCCGCGGAAGCGGCACTGTCGATGAAGGACGCCGTCGCGCCGACCAGCCGAGTCGAGCCGATTCCGGCGCTCGGCGAATACGGCATCGGCTACAACATGAAGGACGATGCAGGCCGATTCAACGAAACGTCGATGTTCTTCTACGGCCACCGTGGTCCGGTCGGCGTATCCGGCTATCTGAACCTCAAGGGCGCGGTTACCGTCGCGCAGCGCGACTTCGCCGCGAACCTGATCGCCTCGACGCTCGGTGTGGCGAGCAACGCGAAAGCGCTGGCGAAGGAGACGAACTGCCCGTATTTCGACGACGGCCTGGTCAAGCGTCTGCTGCCGGCAGGCGATGTGACAATTTCTGTGCCGAACAAGGACAGCTGCGTCGTCTCGGCGTCCGGCAGCGTGCTGATGGTGTCGGCGACGCGCTCCGCGCAGGCGGCACAGGCGGTATCGAACATGCTCAAGAGCAACGGCTGCACAGTCGATCCGCTGCCGCAGCTCGGCAAGATCGCCGGGATCTCGCATCACTGCAGCGGCGGCAATCCGCGCGCGCAAATCCAGTTCGTATCCACGGGCCGCATGTTCGATGTCACGCTGGTGCCCACCAGCGAGCCGACCGAAGCGCAACGGGCCACGCTCATCGAACTGGCGGTGTTCGCCGCCAAGCATTAGCCGGGACGCGCGAAAGGAGGGGGCCGCTTCCGGGTTCTCATAATGAAATAGCGCGGTCCGGCCCCATCTAGGCTGGCTGCGCTCGAGCCATCTGGAGGAACTATCATGACTACGGAACGTGCAATTCTCGCGGGCGGATGCTTCTGGGGCATGCAGGAGCTGATCCGCAACATGAACGGCGTGATCTCCACGCGCGTCGGATATTCCGGCGGCGACGTGCCGAACGCGACCTACCGCAATCACGGCACACATGCCGAGGCGATCGAAGTGGTTTTCGATCCGGCCAAGCTGAGTTACCGCCAGCTGCTGGAATTCTTTTTCCAGATCCACGATCCGACGACGAGGAATCGGCAAGGCAACGACCTGGGCATGAGCTATCGGTCGGCGATCTATTACACATGCGCCGAGCAGGAGCGCGTCGCCGAAGACACGATTGCCGATGTCGATGCATCCGGACTGTGGCCCGGCAAAGTCGTCACCGAAGTCGAGCCTGCGGGTGCGTTTCTGGGAAGCCGAGCCCGAGCATCAGGACTATCTGCAAAACTTTCCGACTGGCTACACCTGCCACTTTGCGCGGCCCGGATGGCGACTGCCGGCCAGAGCGAAGGCGAGCGCGACGGGTTAGGGGCTTGTCACGCCAGGTTCGCCTTCGCTCGCTGCGCGCCAAGCCCGACGATCGCATCGGCCCGGAACGCCACCGAGATTGACACCGGTATCAGCCCTGCCCGATATTCAAGCGGTCTTGTTCCGGCAGGAGTCGTGTCGTGCGAAGGGTGTGCGGGAGCTTGCTCGTGGTGCTGGCCGCCGCTGCGTTGTCATCCTGTGCGCCCGGTGCGAAGCAAGGCGAACACATCCACGTGATCCTCGTCGGTGACTCGACGATGGCACGCGTAACCGGTTACGGCGATGCGCTGTGCGCGCGCTTCGATGCGCGGACCCGCTGCGACAACCTCGCACGCAACGGGCGCAGTTCCAAGTCGTATCGCGTCGAGGGATTCTGGGACGAGGCGCTCGCGCATGCGCGCGAGCCAGGGCATCGCACTTACGTGCTGGTCCAGTTCGGCCACAACGATCAGCCGGGCAAGGCAGAGCGATCGACGACGTTGCCGGAGTTCCGCGCGAACATGCGTCGTTACGTCGACGAGGTGCGTGCGGCTGGCGCGGTGCCGGTGCTGATCACACCGCTGGCGAGGCGCTCTTTCAGGAACAGGGAACTGGTCGACGGACTCGGGCCGTGGGCGGAAGCGACCACTGCGGTCGCGCGTGAGTCCAACACCGCACTGCTAGATCTGCATCGCGACAGCACGATTGCGGTCACTGCGCTGGGTGCCGTCGAGGCACTGTACTTGGCGGAACTGCCGCCGCCGGAAACCGCCGTCGCCGCGGCGGCAACCGGCACGACCGTCGAGGTCGAGAAGCCGGCACCATCCACAACCGGAGCGCATGTCCCCGCATTCGACTACACGCACCTCGGCCCGAAGGGTGCCGTGTTGTTTTCCGGGATCGTTGCGGCCGAGATCGCTGCATCGTTTCCCGAACTTGCCAGTCATGTGCGGAGCGATCACTGAGGTGGAGTATCGAATTCGCGGTTCGACGCGGCGGCGATTTGATCAGGGGATTCGATAAAAAGGATTCGGCAGCAGGAACCCCTCCAGCGCGTGGCCACCGGCAAGATCGCTCGGCTGGTCGCCCATGTTGACGACGATCGTGTATCCCTGCGCCTCGATCGCCGCGCGCTGAGATGCCTTGAACTCGGCGGTCGATCCGATCGGTGTGCCGTCCATGCGCATGCGGATGCCGGCCCAGTCGGAATAACCGGCACGCGCAAGACTGCGTTTGGTGGCGTCGCGCTCCTTCTCGTAGCGGCCCGTGACGAAGAACACGGGAATGTTGTTTTCGCGCGCTGTGCGGAACAGGCGCAGCGTTGGTGCAATGGCAGTCGCATAGCCTGTTGCGTTCCATGCCATCGCGCCGCACGGCCCCTTGGGCAGGTTGTCGCAAGGACCGTCGGTAAAGTAGCCGAAGTCGTCGGCCACCATCTGATCCCAGTTGCTCAGCGAGGTTTCATCGATGTCCAGCACCAGCACGGGTTTCGCGACGTCCTTGGCGTGTGCAAGAAGGTAGGCGCTGGCACGCGCGTCCACTGCCTCGATTTCTGCCTGGTAGCGGCCGCTGTCGTGATACGCCCGCAGCTCAGCCTTGAGTTCGCCGAGGTTTGCCGGCGCCGTTTCGGGACGCGACTGCGTCGTCGCGCACGCCTGCAACAAGAGCAGTGCCACCGCCAGCAACAACGCGCGCAGTGCATTCATTGGGTCCCCAATGCGTCCATGGGCGGCAGGGGTATGGCGATGGCCACCGAATCGGATTGCAGTCATGAACAGGCTTCTCCCGGAATTGATGCGATCAATGAACCGCAATGATACGGCGTCCGTGCCGGGATGTTTGAAATGACCCGTGTCACAGAGCGCGCGATGAAGTGCCCGCCGCGACGGCCCTGCTGCCGACGACTTCTGAAGTGAACGCTGCGCAACAGAATGGTTCAGGCGAAGTCTTCGAAGTCGGCGCCTAAGCCGGCGGTCAGGCATGCCGGGCTAAGGTCATGCTTCCGCCAGAGCTGCAAGGAGACAGAACCATGGCCAAGGCGCATGCGAGCGGATCGGCCGAGGGCAAGACGCTGCGTTTCCATTTCGACGACGGTCCGATGAAGGGCAAGGAGTTCGATCACACGTTCCGTGGCGACAAGGTCGACTGGGGCGCGGTCGGCTCGGCCAAGAAAACGACCAGCGAGGGCAGGCTGGTGCGAATCGGCGAGGATTGCTACGTCGGCTCGTACATAGGGCCAAACGGCTACACGCTGACGACCGCCATGAACCTGGCGACAGGCAAGCTGTATGCGTTTGCATCGGACGGAAAGGAATGGTCCGAACACAATGGCACAGTGAAGAAAGTCGCCTGAAGAACGCACTATCCGAGCGAAATCGGTGCTCGGCATCGGGGCGTTCGCGCAACCGGTGGCGGCGAAGTAGCAAATAGGGTAGCGGTGCGTATCAGGTTGCCGGATCGAAGCCGCTGCTGAAGACCGACTCCTGGTAAGCGCCCATGTCGACGGTGCCGTGAAAGACACGCGGATGTCCGTCGAGGTCGCGCGCCGGCAGTCCGCACGGGGGCGCGCTATTGCCCTTGCCGAGCAGCGGTGAATCTCCAGCCAGGCGGTAATTCCCGTTGGGACGATCGACGAACGATGGATTGACTTTCAGGTTGTTTACGCTGCCGGTGCCCGGCGAGCCGCCGCCGAGCACACCATAGTCGTTGTTGAGCAGCAGTTCGAAGTCGTCATTGACGATCAGGCCGGCGCGCGTGTTGCCCCAGAAAATGTTGTTGATCACGTACCCGGCGCCGCCGACGTCGTACAGCAACAAGCCGCCATCGTCGCCATCATTCGTGGCCTTGTTGTCGACGATGGTGTTGTTCGTCACGCAGTCGTTTCCGTCGAAGGCGATTTCGCCGGCCGCATCCGTACCTTCGGAAGTGTTGCCGGCGACGAGATTGTTCATGAAGTAGAGCCCGCCCGGTGCATTGGCAAGGATGCCGGCCGGTTGGGAACTGAAATACCGTAGCGTCACCGTGGTGTAGTTTTTCTGGATGATGTTGTACGAGATTGTCGCGATGGCCGTGTCCGTGCTCGAAGTCAGCGTCAGCCCGGCGGCAAACGAGCCGGCCGGCTCGCGTCCGTTCTGGATGGTCAGATAATTGATCGTGGTCGCGCCGCCGCTCAAGATCGAAAGTACGAGTGTCGTCTGCGCCCCATCGAGCACCGACAGGGTCGGATCGAGCGACTGCGTCGTGCAGTCCTGGTTCCAGCCGCCGAGCACCTGCAGGTCGTGCGTGGTGGTCGAATGGAATTGAAACGCTCCACCGTCGAGCGCGGTCGTGAAGTAGGTCGCCGCCTGCAGTTCGACGATATTGTCCTCGCTGTTGTAGATGCCGCCATCCGAACCGGCGTCGAAAGCGCTTTGCAGGTCCACGGCCGTACCGACGCAAAATATGTGAGCCTCGGCTGCGTTTGCCGCGAGCAGGCCGATCGCGAACAGCCCGATAGTGAACAACTCGTCTTGGCGCTGTAACACCCGCGCCAGGCGGTGTGTCCAGTTGCGCTGCGGGGCAAAGCCATTGGTCTCCATGCGTTCACTCCTTTCATGCCCCCGCTTGAGTAAACGCAAAAAGCGGGACCATGTAGGTGGCGCTATCTGCTCGTTCAGACTTGCAGACTGGCCAGTCTGTCCAGCAACTCGGCCTGGCTCGGCAACAGCTTCTCGCGTGCGGCAGGGAGTGCCATCCATTCAACCCTGTCGATTTCGGGGAATGCCTGCATGCGGCCACTGCGCGGCGGCCACTCGATCTCGAAGGTATTGCTGCGCAGCGCTGCGACATCGAAATCGCCTTCGAGCGCAAAGGCGATGACCTGCTTGCCGCCTTTCTGGACTATTTCGCCGAGCGGCTGCAACGTGCCGACGGCTTCGACGCCGAGTTCTTCGCGGAATTCGCGGCGCGCCGCATCCTCGGGTGCTTCGTCGGAATCGAATTCACCTTTCGGAATGGTCCACGCGCCGCAGTCGCGCTTCTGCCAGAACGGTCCGCCCGGGTGCGCGAGCAGCACCAGTAGTTCACCGGCGCTGCGCTTGTACAGCAGGATTCCCGAGCTGCGTTTGGCCATACGCGGTTGATTGTGCGCCGGCGGGTAGCGAATCCTTCCTGATCAGTGTTTTTCGGAATAGCCCGCCCCGCGCAACACCTTGCCAGGCAGCTTTCCGGTCATCTTTCCTTCCTCGATCACCGGTACGCCGTTGACCACCACGTACTGCATGCCGACCGAAAACTTGTTCGGCTCCGCGTACGTGGCCTCATCGTGCACGGTCGCTGGATCGAACACGACGAGGTCGGCCCACATGCCCTGCTTGATCACGCCGCGATCGGCGAGATGCTCGCGTTGCGCGGGCAGGGAAGTGAACTTGCGAATGGCATCCGCGAGGCTGAGCTTGTGTTCATCGCGCACGTACTTCGCGAGGATGCGCGGAAACGTGCCATAGGCGCGCGGATGCGGGTGATCCTTGCCGAGAATTCCATCCGGCGAAGTGCCGGACGCATCGTTGTCGACCGACATCCAGGGTTGCTGCAGCGCCAGCGCGACGTCCGCTTCGTCCATGCCGAACACGGTGACATAGGTGCCGGCCTTGTCCTTGATCAGGAAGTCGAAGATCGTGTCGATCGCATCCTTCTTCCACTCTGCCGCAATGTCGCTGATGCGCTTGCCCTGGTATTTCAAGAGTTCCGGGTTGTTGACCGAGCAGATCAGGATGTCCTGCGGACCTTTGATTGCGAGCCACTCGTTGTCCCAGTCCTGCCCCGGCGTGGTCATGTCCTTGCGCATCCGCGTGCGCAGCGCCGGGTTCTTCAGCCGTTCGACGAGTTTCTCGCTGCCGCCGTCGTTGGCCCAGGGCGGCGTGAAGGCGGCCATGTCGTTGTTCCATGCCGTATACGCGTAGGTGTCGGCCGCCACGTCGATGCCTTCGGCGCGCGCCTTCTCGATGCGCTCGATCACATGCGGCATCTTGCCCCAGTTTTCCTGGCCGGATGTCTTCAGGTGAAAGATCTCTACGCCGATGTTTGCCTCGCGGCCGATGCGGAATGTCTCGTCGAGAGCCGCATCCTCCGCGTCGCCTTCGCTGCGCATGTGCGTAGCGTAGATGCCGCCATGGTGCGACGCGACCTTCGCCAGCGCGATCAGCTCTTCGGTACTGGCATACGGCGCAGGTGGATATTGCAGCGCAGTGGAAAGCCCCAGCGCGCCGTCGCGCATGCCTTGTTCGACGAGGCCTTCCATCCGCTTGAGTTCTTCGGCTGTCGGCGCTCGATTGCCGTAGCCGATCACCATCGCACGCGCCGAGGCAGCGCCGAAATAAGTGCCCATGTTGATACCGATTCCCTGCTTTTCGAGGCGGGCAAAGTACTCGGCGAGCGTGCGCCAGTCGGCCTTCACGTGGTAGTGATCGTAGCCGGACTGGTTCTCCTTCAGCATCGCGTCGTTCAACGGCGCGACGGATTGTCCCTCGCCCGTGACCTCCGTCGTGATGCCCTGGAAGATCTTCGACGGCGCGCGCGGATCCACGAGCAGCGAGATCTCGGATTGGCCGAGCATGTCGATGAAGCCCGGCGCCACGACCATGCCGTGCGCGTCGATCGAGCGCGCGGCACTCGCGGCGTCCAGCCGGCCGATGGCCGCGATGCGTCCGTCCTTGACCGCGATATCGGCTGCATACCAGGGCGAGCCGGTACCGTCGACGATGTGGCCGTTACGGATAATGAAGTCGTAGCCGGCCGCAGCCGCCTGGCAGACCGAGAGGCTCCCCAACAACAGGCTGGCGCATGAAAACACGAAACCGTTGCGGAAAGACATCGGCAAACTCCCCCTTGGCAGGAACTCGGTCGATTGTACGTTGCCTTCCGCAGGAAGGAGATGGAATCGACGGCGCAATCAGGTCATCATTTGCGCCGGATATTCGCTTCGCCCTTTCCCCGAGGGCGAGTCCTGGCTCATTCGTCGACACAGGCGGGGAGGGATCTCAATGCCGGTATTGATCTGGGCGGTGTTTATCGCTGGCGCGACCGCGTCGCGCTATTTCTTCGGCACGCCTACAATCCAGGCGGATAGGCTAGCGAGGAATATTGGCAACCGATGACCAAGACCGGATTTGTCATGGCGAACCTGTTTCGCCGCAAGGCGCGCACCACTCTCACCCTGTTGTCGGTGATGTGCGCGTTCCTGCTATTCGGCCTGCTCCAGGCCGTCAACGTGTTGCTCAAGGCCGATGTCAGCTTCGTCGGCGCGACGCGTCTGATCACGCAAGCAAAGGTCTCGATCACGCAACCGCTGCCGATCCGGCTGCAGGCGCAGATCGAAAAGATTCCCGGCGTGCAGGCGGTGACGCATTCGCTCTGGTTCGCCGGCGTGCTCGGCGAGAACACGCAGATCGGCGCGTTCGCCATCGATCCCGAGGGCCTGCGTGCGGTGTCGCCGCAGTGGGTGATGCCCGATGAGCAATGGCGCGCTTTCGCCAGTACGCGAACCGGCATGATCGCCGGCCGTCTCATGGCCGAGCAGCAGGGATGGAAGATCGGCAGCAAGATTCCGATCAAGTCGAAGATCTTTCCGCAGCGCAACGGCAGCAAGGACTGGGCGTTCGATCTGGTCGGCATCTTCGACGGCCGTGACGAGTCCGCGCGGAAGCAGACGCTGCGCGTGTACCTCAACTATGCCTACGTCGACGAGGCCAACCAGTTCGGGCCGGGCAACGCGGGATTCTTCATCATTCGCCTGGCCGATCCGAACCAGGCGCAGACCATCGCGCAAACGGTCGACCGCATGTTCGAAAACTCGCCGGACGAGACCAGGACCCAGACCGAGCAGGAGTTCATCATCGGCTTCATCAAGCAGGTCGGCGACATCGCGCTGATCGTGCGCTGGATCCTGTTCGCGGTGTTCTTCACGCTGTTGCTGGTGGTGGGCAACACGATGGCGCAGGCCGTGCGCGAGCGCATTCCCGAACTGGCCGTGCTCAAGACACTGGGTTTCTCCAACGAGAGCGTACTCGGATTCGTGCTCGCCGAATCGGTGGCCCTGTGCGCGCTGGGTGGATTGACGGGATTGGGCCTGGCGACGCTGGCCGGGCTTGCGGTGGAGAGCGCCACCAACGTGCCGGTTGCCGTCGACTACCGCGTCTGGGGTGCGGGGGTCGTCGCCATCCTGCTGCTCAGTCTCGCCGTTGGACTGCTGCCGGCGCTGCGCGCACGAAATCTGAGCATTGTCGACGCGCTGGCAGCACGCTGAGGCATACTGTCGGCGCTGGCGTGCAATACGGGCGACTTGGAAAGGTCGCCGGAACCTACAGTATTGTCTCCTGGTGACGCGCGATGCGCGGCGCTTGTCCAACGACGCTTTCGACCCCATGATTCCGGATGCCGCAACACGCAGCGAAAACCGGAACGACCATGGCCACCGGCTGGGCAGGCGACAACGCCGTACAGGACCAGATCGACGCGACAATCAAGGACGCGATCCAGCGCGCGCGCAGCAAGGCGCCGAAGGGACCGAGTCTGAAGCACTGCGAGGAGTGCGATGCGAAGATTCCCGAGGCGCGGCGCAAGGCCGTGCCGGGCGTGCGCCTGTGCGTGTCGTGTCAGGAATCGGCCGACAAGGAACAGGCTGCGTTCAGCGGCTACAACCGGCGCGGCAGCAAGGACAGCCAGTTGCGTTGATCGTCTGGTCGGGCTTCAACGGCGCGCGCCGCTCGGCAGTTATTGACCCTGGCGCCGCGTCTGCGGTTGTGCCTGCCGATCGCTGAGCAGGTCCTGATCGTGCTTCTCGCGCGCCGCGAGTTCGCCATGGGTGTGGCAGGTCGTCGCCTTGATGCGTGACCCGGTCGGCGCCGCGCGCTCGCAGATCAGGCGGTTGTTGTCGTTCTGCAGCAGAATGGCATTGACCTCCTCCTGCGCGTTGAGCAGCGTCACCTTGTCCTCGCGCGACAACTCGGGTTGCCCAGAGTGGTCCTGTAGCAGCTTCTGTATGTGCTCGAGGCCGGCGTCCACGCGTGCCTTGTCTGCACAGCCTTGATGTAGCCGTAAACGCCGCCCGGTTGCATGCCGTCGCGCACGGTCGCCGCTTCCGTTTCGTATGACTCGAGCGTCTGCGCAACCACGGCCTTCTCGATCGGCGCGTCGGCGGCGCAAAATGCCGGCGCCAATATCGCGAGGGCGACAAGCACCAGATACCTGATCATTTTTCCTCCGCTGAAAAGGTGAAATTTGCCGCGTAAAAAAACACGCCGCATCGTTGCATCCACGCGGCGCATCTGTCAACGAGGAGGTTCGTAGGTGGATGCCGCAATGTCAGCCAGCGTGCCGCTGCTCCGTGCGGGCGTCTTGCTTGATCCGGATTGCGATTGACTTTCGCCAGATAACATACGAAGGCATTCGTTGACAACCGATCGAGCCGGTATTACGATGATTTACGTAGTTTCATTGCCAGGGCCGCCGGCGGAACTCACGCCGCGACAGGGACGTCCTATGCGGCGGCCTTGCGCAATGTTTCGATATCGAACTTCTTCATCCGCAGCGCCGACCTGCCGGTAGCAGAGACTGCACTGGCCGTGGCGGTCTGGTTTTATGGCTACCCAAAAAAATCGCGGCGCCGAAGCGCCGCGATGTCCTGCAACTTTCTAGATCAGCGCTGCCTTAGCCGCCGCCATCCTTTTCGTTCTTCTTGTCCTTGGCAGGCGGTTCCTTCTGCGGCGCCTGCCTTGCCACCTGCCGCGCCTGGCTCTGCTGACTGCGTGCTTGCGACTGCGGCGCCGAGTGCGCTACCTGCGGCGGTTCGCTGCGCTGCACTGGCGCACCGCGTTGCACCGGTTCGGCACGTTGGACAGGGGCCGATTTCTGGCTGACCGCCGGGCGGTTCTCGCGCCCGGACTCCACGTGCGCCGGCGCGCGATTCTGCTGCGGCGTGGGCGTGGCGTGCTGCGCGATCGAAGTTGCATTCGTCGACGGGCGCTGCTGCTCGGGCGCACGGTAGTTGCGCGCCGTGTTGGACGACGACGAAGAACGAGAATGCTCCTGCGCACTCGAGCGCGTGTTTGCATCCGTTCGCGCAGTCTGCGGCGATATGGCGCTGCTGCTGCGTGCACGCGATTCGGTCGGCTCAGCCGAACGCTGCTGCGTCACCGCGCGTGCCGAATTGCCCGGCGTTGTGCGCACCGCGCCCCGTTCCTGCTTGGAATTGCCCGACCCGCTGCGCGCCGTCGACTCCGCAGTCGCAGCACTGCGCTGCATCTCGCTGTTGCGCGCGTCCGCGTTTGTCGCGCCGCGTCCGTTCTGCGTGTGCTGCGCATAGGACGAGGAATTCAGGTGTCCCTGTGTCCTGACGGCATCGTTGCCGTTGCTGCCGTTGCCGCCCGCACGATTTGCGCTGGAGACCTGCTGCTGAGTGTTGCGATTCGCCGATCCCTGCACTATGGGTGAGTCAGCCTGCGCAGGCGCACGGGATTGCGTTTTGGCACCGGCCCGAGCCGCTTCGGCCGTCGTCGAACGCTCCGAACCCGGGACCACGCCCTGATGGGCGAAGCCGGCCGAACGCAGGTACTGCGCATTGGCGTTCGCCGGCGAGCGATTCATCTCCGGCGCGCGGCTCGGCGACGTGCCGTTGGCCTTGGCATTGGCGACCTCGCTTGCGCGATCCGAACGCGCAGTCGTGCTGCGCGCCGCGCCTTCCTGCCCGCGATTGCCGACGACACGCACGTTGTTGTTGACTGCTGCCGCGGTACGCGCGTTGCCCGGATGCGCAGCCAGCGTGTGCATCTGCGCAGTAGTCAAAGGTTCGCCGGCACTCTTCTGCAACAGCGATTGACGTTGCGCGAACGATGGCTTTGCCGCCGCCGGGCGGTTCGCCGCGATGACGGGGCGATTGAGCGCCGTAGTAGGCGGCGCCGAGGCGCGGCCGCGGCCGGCAACCAGACTCTCCCGCGTGGGCGCGAGCGTCGCTCGTGGCAGCACACGGGCATTGGCGAACGTCGTGCCGTTCACCGCCACCGCGGACGAACGCACCGAGCGGCCGGCGACGAACGCGCTGCCGCTCATCGCCACCAGCGCGCCCGGCGCCGTGCGATTGGTGTAATTGATCTGCGCATAGTCCAGACGGCCGCTCGACCAGTTGCCGTAATAGTTGTTGACGACGGTGTGGTTGATATACACGCTGTTGCCGTAATTCACGCGCCCGAAGTAGTCGCGTCCGCAGTGATAGCCCGGGAAGTAGACATCGCTCGGGCCGAGCGCAAACCAGCCTATCGGCCCACCGATTGAAATGCCGACGCTGAACCCGCCGCCGCCGACGAAGGCGACGAGTGCGGGCGCATACACCGGCGCGACATCGAGCGGACCCGGTACCCAACCCCAGCGCGAGCCGATATAGGCCCAACGTCCGTAGTGGAACGGCGCATAACCCCAAGGCGAATTGTCGACCCAGGTCCATCCCCATGGATCGACCCAGGCCCAATTGCCGTCGTGATATGGCGCCCAGCCCGCAGCTACCTGGTTCGGATACCAGACGTGGCCGTATTGCGGGGCGTCGTCCCAGGTACCGTACTGATCCAGATCCTGGTAACCGACGACGTCCTCGGAAACGTAGCGGGCCGGTGCGGCCTGCGCATAGCGCTGCACACGCTCGGTCGCAAAGCTGTCGAACGCGTCCGGCGCACCGATCTGGCTGACCTGATAGTCGTTCACGTTCAATTGCGAATTGTTGAAGCGCACCGACTGGCCTTCCTCGATACGGATGCGCTTGCCGGCTTCGCCAATCGCATCGCCGCCGCCACGCCGCGCCGTCACGACCGTATAGCCGGCCGGGTTGACGTCGATGCGGTAGTCACCAACGCGATTGGCAACGAACGCGATCGTCGGCGTATCGATCTCGTAGGTTTCATTGCCGCGCAGGCGGCTCACGTCGAGATTCAATGCGCCTTGCGTCAGCTCCATTTGGGCGAGCTGGTCGTCGAGGTTGAGAACGTCGAAGCTCGAGCTCTGGTCGAGCCGTACCGTCGCTGCGCCGATCTGAAGCTCGGCGCGTCCGCCGGCATCCGTCCACAACTTGTCGCCCGTGACGACCGGACGATTGACCTGCGCCTGCACCCAGTCGTTCTCGCCGGCGGGGGTGAAGCTGACGTTGCCGGAAAGGTAACCCAGGCGCGCCACGCGCGTCGGTGGATCGACCTGTGACTGTCCGGCGTTCGCCGGTGCGTAGGATGTGTCGTCCGGCGCGCCCTGGTACGGCAGCGACTGTGCGCCGGCCGCCGACGCGAGCGCCGCGCCGATCATCACAACAAGAAAACGCTGCATAGTATACATTTTGCAAACTCCTCTGCCGCGCAATGCGCGAATGACCCCGAGAACGTTGCTCGTTTCACGCCGTCTCGGCGGCGTGTCGTACGGCACATGGCCGTCGCACGCTATCTAAGCGCAACCACACTGAATACCAACACCCCGGATAAGGCCTCACGAAAAGCCGTTCAGCGTGTGGCAGGAAATCGACTGCCGCCCGACCTGAATCGAGATTCACGAAGCAGTTGCAGGAAAAACGTGCGGCGTGCGAGAGGCACGCAATTCAGGTGCCTGAAGATGATGCGCGAACCGTTCAGCTCGCGCTGCGTCGACGCACCTTCGTGCTTTTCTTTCGCACCGCCGCCTTGCCGCGATTCGGCGAATGACCGTGCTTGGTGGCCACCGCGCGCCGCGCCGAATCACGCCGCGCCGCCGCCTTGCTGCTTGCGGATTTTTTGCGGCCGGCACCGGATTTCTCGCCGCCGCCGGACTGCTTGTTGACGGTAGCCCAGGCGCGCGCCTCGGCTTCCTTCGCGCCGACGCCGCGTTTCTCGTAACTCTCCTCGATGTGCTCCGCCTTGCGCTTCTGCTTCGGCGTGTAGGCTGATTTGTCTCCGCGTGGCATGGTGTTCTCCTTTGCACGAGTGTTTGCGCCGTCGCAGCGGCGCGACGAACAGCGGCATTGCGCCGCCCAGTTCACGCAGGGGAACTTACGACAGCTATCCTGAACGCTGCGCCGCGCGCAGTGCACTACCGTCAACGCCCAAAGGATGGGCAAGGCCAAGTTGCCTATCAGCGCCCGCCCGTGGCGTTGGCATTGGGTAAGGAACGGTGTTGTGAACCGCTTTCAGTCTTTGGTCTTGCTCCTCGGCGCAATGATGCGTGAAAGCAGGTCGGCCTTGCCGGAATCGCGTGCGAGGTGCGGATACGCCAGGCCACCGTGCCAGTCGACGCGCAGTGTGCGCACGGTGTCGCCGCTTTCGACGATCAGTTCGATCGCCTGCGAGTTCTTTTCGGCGGCGATCACGACTTCCTTGGCGGCGTCTTCGCTCCATTTGCGTCCGCCGACGGCGATCAATTTCGCCGTCGGCGCGAGGCCGGCGGCGAACGCCGGCGAATCCTGCACGACGTCGATGACTTTCCCGTCTTCCTTGGCCCAGAAGCCGAGGGAGTGCGAGAAGTCGCTCGCCTTCGTCACTTTCGCAGTCGCATCGAGATAGGGATTCGCTTGATCGCTCTGTACCAGCGTCCAGCCGCCGTTGCTGATGCCGTCGAGCGGCGCGTGCGGACGAACGTCTTCGACGCGCGTGCGCAGGAATGTATCCCAATCGTACGGCTCGACCGCGTTCAGCGCAGCGACCAGGTCGGCGCGCGAGTAAGCGCGCACCGCTGGCGCGCTGTCGCCGCCGCCGAAGAAGCGCTGGCAGAAATCATCGAACGAGCGCTTGCCGCCGCTACGCGCGCGAATCAGCACGTCGGCTTCGAGCCAGATCAGGGCGCCTTCCGGGTAGTAATCGAGCGCGCGCCGCTGCGTTGTCCACTCGTCCGGTGCGTCGCCGAAAGCCGGCACGCCGACCGCGGTGTCGGCGAGCGGCCGCCACGCGCGACCGGGGCGCAAGCGCTCCTGCTGTGCGGCGATGAAAGCGAGGTAGTCGCGCATGAATTCCGGCGAGCCGAAACCGGCGCGTCCGCG
Organism: uncultured Gammaproteobacteria bacterium; assembly: GCA_963738115.1. Classification (GTDB taxonomy): domain Bacteria; phylum Pseudomonadota; class Gammaproteobacteria; order Xanthomonadales; family Rhodanobacteraceae; genus Rudaea. The sequence continues at coordinate 143,131 of CAVTVN010000002.1, forward strand.
CAGCACGAAATCGCCGAGGTAGCGCGTCATGCCCTCGTAGATCCAGAGCAAATCGTCGACCAGCGGTTCCTGGAAATTGCTGCGTACGAGTCCCTCCGGCCTGCGGTACTTGCCGTTCCACGAGTGCACGTATTCGTGCGCGAAGATCGACGCCCAGCGCTCGAGGAACTCAGGCTTGGTGAACATCGCCTCCTTCATGCGGATGTCGGTTGACTCGTGATGCTCCACGCCGTTGTTGTCGAGCGTATCGCCGAGTCCGAGCAGCCATACGTACTGATTGTAGTGCCGGGCGCCGAACAGGGCTTCGGCTTCGTGCACGACGCGGCGCATCCGACTGACGTCGCCATCCTTGATCGCCAGGTCGGCGGATGCGTCGGCGAAAATGCTGAGGCGTGTGGCCGGTGCCTTCGTCGTCAGCGCGATGGTGCGCGAGAATTCGCCGGCGAAGAACGGCGAGTCGACCAGCGTCGCCGCGGACATCTCGGGCAGCACGACGAGCCCGGGCTCCTGGCGCTCGCCGCGCGACGGCGCATCGTACGACCAGGCGTCCGGAATGCGTACGCGCGCACGCACGGCAAGTGAGCGCGCGTCGGCCGACTCGGGCAGTAGCAGCACGTGATTGAACAGCACGATCGCCAGGTGCGGCGTCATGTTCGGTGTGCCGCCGTAGCTGCTGTTGAAAGCGGCCGGCGGCGACAGGTAGTCGAAGTCCGCGTCGATCGATTGCACACCCTCGGGCACGCCGACACGAAAGCGGAACGCATCGAGCGGGTCACGTGACCATGCCAGCGTGCGGGCGCCGGCGGTGAACTTCACCGCCGTGACCTGCACGATGGGGCCCGAAGGCGCATGTTCGCCCTGTATCCATTTCGGGTACACCAGACTCATCTCGCCAGCCACGGCCGGCAGCGACATGTGCACGTGCTGGATACCGCGCTGTACGTCCCGCGCGTCGACTTCCAGGTCGATGCCCGTCGAAGCGCGAGCCAAAGCTGTCGAGGTAATGGCGCAGGCAGCGGCGAAGACTCGAACAACGGACGCAATCCGATGGTGTCCGAACATTGATTCCACGTGCACCCCCAAGATGAGTTGAACGGGTCGAAGCATACCCCAGCGTTTTACGAAAGACTGGATTTGCTGCGCGAAGAACTTGGTGCTGCGGCGAGCCCAGCGGGGCGACCCGGCAGTGTTCAGCGCAGGGCAGCGGCGCGCCGGCGCGGAGCTCACGACGCGGCCTGATTCTTTGGCGTAGAATTTTGCGTATGGCCACGCACAAGCCAACCCTGAACCAGGACAAGCTCGATCGCCACGTCGCGCAGGCGCGCCGCGACGCCGAGCAGCGCGCACAGGGCTATCGCGAGCGTGCGCTGAAGATGTACCCCTGGATCTGCGGCCGCTGCGCACGCGAGTTCACACGCGCGAACGTGCAGGAACTAACGGTTCATCACCGCAACCACAATCACGACGACAATCCGCCCGACGGCAGCAACTGGGAGCTGCTGTGCGTGTATTGCCACGACAACGAACATTCCCGCTACATCGATCACACTGGTGGCAGCGCGGTCGACGCCGAGGATGCCGCGCCCGTGGCGACGAGCAATCCGTTCGCGAACCTGCGCCAGCTGTTGAAGAAGTAGCGTCAGAGTCGAGGACCATGTGCCTGCTCGGCTGGGCGTCGCGTTCGCGCGAAGATGCCATCGTTGCGGCGGCAGAATGCCTGATGAGGCTGGGGCTTTCCTGATTCTTTTCAGCCAGCGCTCACGATCGCCGGCACCGGAACATTCTGTCCGATTTGGGCCTGCTCAATAGCGCACGCCGAGCACCGGACCGCGACGGACCTCCGCCAAAAATATCGATCGGGCTGGCGCACATCACGGCCGAACTTCGTTCGACGTAATACGCAACCAGAAAAGTTCCGCCGGCAATGCCTGCGGCAACCGTCGACGATCTCGCAGCAGCCTGCAGGCGCGACCAGACTTTTCTCCCATTACTTTAAGAGTGAGGAAACGTTTCATGAATGCCGTGCAGTCCGAACAGGCGCCCCGCGTCAACACAGCGCGATACGCCAAATGCATCGAAGTTTCAAAGCGCATCAGCTGGCACATCGACCGCGATGTGATTCGCGGCCGCGAATTCGATTTCACCAAGAAATTCCTGCCGGACGGTTTGTCGCTCGTCGACCGCCTGCCGTTTCTCAGCACAGGGGAGCGACGCCTGCTGTCGCAGGTGCAGGGTCGCACCTACGCCAATATGTTCGGCCTGGTCGAGCGCTTCATCGGCGCCAAGGTTCTCGAGATCAGCGGCGACCATTGGCTCGGCGACCAGACTGCATTGGAAGCGCTGGTGCGCTTCACGGACGAAGAACTCAAGCACCAGGAGCTGTTTCGCCGGATCGAGGCAATGATCGGTATCGGCATGCCGGCGGGATATTCGTTCCTGCCGCAGCCCAACGAGGTCGCATCTATCGTGCTGGGCAAGTCGACCTGGGCGGTGCTCGCGCTGACCTGTCTCATCGAGTTGTTCTCGCAGGCACACTACCGCGCCAGCATTGCCCCGGACGGCGACCTCCTGCCGCTGTTCAAGGATATTTTCCTGTACCACTGGAAAGAGGAATCGCAGCACGCAATCCTGGATGAAATGGAATGGCTGCGAGAGGACGCGAAGCTGACTCCGCAGGCCCGCGATGCAGCCGTGGACGACCTGATCGCGCTCGTGGGCGCAGTCGACGGAATCCTGCAGGTGCAGTCCGCGGCGGACACGCACTACTTCCTCGAAATCTGCGGCCGGCGCATGAAGGCGGCTGAAGCCCAGGCCGTAAACGACACCGTACTTGCCGCCTATCGCTTTCAATACATCGTGTCGGGCGTGCAGATCAAGCATTTCGGAGAATTGCTGCACGGGATGATCACGCCGGCGCAGGGCGAGCGGATTGGTGCGGCCCTCGCACCGATTCTCAGCTGAATGGCCTGGCGCCGGACCGCCGGGCGCGAAGGTCAAGAATGGTGATTGACCGCGAGCGAAAGAGGCGTTACCAGAAGTAGATCTGTAACGCCTCTTCGCGCGGTTTTTTGGGAATGTCGGCGAGCACGTCTTTCTGCTTGCGGAAGTTGAGCGCGCTGCGCGCCAGCAGATTGTCGATCTCTTCCATCTTGTAGCGTGCCTCTTTCTTCGTCGGTGCCCGCAGTTCCTCGCTATCCGGGAAAATGCCCATGCCACTCAGGATGCAATACCACGAGAATACCGGGTAGCCCTTGCCGAGCGCCTGCCGTGTCACGTCCGGGACGATGTTCTTGCCCGAAAGCCACATGCGGAACAGTTCCTGCAGCGGCTCGGAAAGGTTTGCATTCTTCGCGTTGGCGTTCCAATAGTCGGTGTCGGTGCGGCTGTTGGTCTTGTAGTGCGTGACGATGTAGTCGCGGGTACCCTCGAAGTGGTCGTTGATGCTCTTGTTGTAACGCTCGCGCGCCGCTTCGCTCATGTCGCCGGCCTCTAGCACTTCGACGAAATTCGACACGGTCTTCTGGATGAATAGCAGTGCCGTTGCCTCGAGCGGCTCGATGAAACCTTGTGACAGTCCCACCGCGAGGCAGTTGCGATTCCAGTGCTTCGTGACGCGGCCGACTTTCATCTTCAAGTGCCGCGCCGGCGTATCCGAATCGAGCATGCCGAGGTGCTCGCGCAGCTCGCGCTCGGCTTCGTCCGCCGAGCAGAAGGCCGAGCTGTAGACGTAGCCATTGCCGTAGCGTTCGGTCAGCGGGATCTTCCAGGCCCAGCCATGTTTCATCGCGGTCGACACGGTCTGCGAAGGGATTTCTTCGCCGATCGGCGTCGGCATCGCGACGGCGGCATCGTTGAACAGGTTGCTCGAGAAGCTGAGGAAGGGCGTCTTCAGCGCCTGCTGGATCATCAGGCCCGCGAAGCCGGTGCAGTCGACGAAAAAATCCGCGGCGACCGTTTCGCCGCCGTCGGTGACCACGGAGGCGATGTCGCCGTTTTCGCCGAGCTGCACCTGCTTGACGTGGCAGACCTTGTACTTCACGCCGCGCTCGATCGCTTTCTTCTGCAGGAACTGGCCGAGCAGCACGGCATCGAAGTGATAGCCGTACCAGACATCGAACGGAAAGTTTCGGCTTGCTTTCGGCGCCAGATGCTGGTCGGCCAGGGTTGCCGAGATGAAGAAACGATTCGGACGTGCATACAGGTTCGCACCATGAACGCGTCCATTTACGTTGTGCACGAACTGCGTCATCGTCAAGTTGTCGAGCATCGAGGCGAACGGATGGAAATAGCTCTCGAAGCCCGGCTTCGTCGACCATTTGTCAAACGTGATGCCGCACTTATAGGTGGCGTGGCAGGCAGGCATCCATTCGGATTCCTCGATGCCAAGCTTGTCGAAGAAGCCGCGCAGCCACGGCGTTGATCCCTCGCCGACGCCGATGATGCCCACGATCGGCGACTCCAGCACCTCGATCTCCACGCCTCTGGGCAGCAGCGCGTCGGCCAACATCATCGCCGCCATCCAGCCGGCTGAGCCGCCGCCAACGATGACGACCTTGCGGATGTCCGGTGGCACGTGCGCCTGCGGATTCGGCTGCGTCAGCGAGAACGAATAGTTGAACAGAGTAGCGGTGGTCATGCGCTTTTCTCGTGCCAAGGGGCTTGTCGAAGCGGGTTTGCTTGGAACGGCGCCCGCGCGGCCATCAGAGTGCCTTATTCGAACATCGCTTGGAAGCGGATACGCCATACCTGAGAGGAGTGCAGGTCGCATGGCGTTGAAGTGCGGACTTTGCGCGCGGTACGCTCAGCAATCTGATGGCTCCTGCCTGATGCACTTGTTGTCCGACCATGGCCACACGATCCGATGTCCGCAAGATCGCGCTCTCGTTCCCTGAGACAAAAGAGCAGGAGGGCCACTTCGCGTTCGAGGTGCTCAACGGCAAGAAGTACAAGGGCTTCGCCTGGGTGTGGATGGAGCGCATCCATCCGAAGAAACCGCGCGTGCCTTGCTCCGAGGTCCTGACTGTTCGCGTCGCCAATCTCGATGCCAAGGAGATCCTGTTGATGGCGGACGGGGACAAGTTCTTCACCGAACCTCATTACGACGGCTTCCCCGCAGTGCTCGTCCGATTGAAAGCGATCGGCCGCATCGAGTTGCGCAAGCTGCTTGCCGACGCCTGGGCCACGCAGGCGCCGAAGTCGCTGCTCGCCGTCTCGAAGATGCAAGGCGGTCCAAAGCGCGGTGAGCGCATGTCGGCTCGAGCGCAGCGATGACACAGCGCGTCGCTGTCGGTATCGGGTCGACAGCTACGGGCGGTGCGCGAAGCGCACTTGCAGCTCGCGGCGCGCGTAATCGATTATCAGCGTGTCGAAAAGTCCAAGTACGTCCATGCCGAGCAGGACGACGGGTTTGTTCGTCATCTTCCAAAGCTTGAAGATCTCCATTTCGCCGGTGGTGATCTTCACGTGTTCGATCGCAACCCCGCCGAGCACGATTGGCGGGATGGCGATGCGGTTTCCGGACTGCACATCGAGCGTGATGCCGACGATGCCGTCGGGCACGGGCGCGTCCTTGCGGTAGCGGCGCAACAGCGATTCGTGCAATGCCACGTTGCCGATCGTGCCTTGTCCGCCGGTGTCGACGATGGCCTTGGCAGCGACCTCGCCGATCTGCACGTCGACGACGGCAAGGCCGTCGACGAGCTTGAAAGGGATCGCGACGAAACCGAACGCAGCGCGCTCCTTGCGCGAGCGCACGATACTGATGCCGTCGTTGCGGAAATCGATGGTGATGCGCTTGTCGAGCAGCCCTTCGGTGCCGAGAATCCCGTCGGCGCCGCCGAGCGCGCTGGCAACGATCGGCAGTCGCTGTGACGACAGCTCGAGATCACCGATCACCATGCCATCGATCGGAATCGTGGGCACGGTGGCCGAGCCGGTGACGCCGCGCAGCGTGACCTGGTCCGAATCCAGTATCGGCAATCCGAGTGCATGTGCCACGTCGACCGTGACCGCGGAGTTCGTCGCGCCGGTATCGAGTGCAAGACGGAACGGCCCCTTGCCGTTGATCAACACCGGCGCCCAGATGCGTCCGATCCGGTCGCGTTCGGTCGGCGCGACGAATCGCCGTTCGGGCGCCGCAATGACGTCGGCCTTGGCCGGCAGAGGCGTTGCGACGGCCGGCGCATCTTGGGCCGCAGAAGAATCCATCGGAACAAAGAGGGCGATGCCCACCGTGACCGTCGCGGCCAACAGGCGTATTGGAGTGCAGCGCCTCACAATGACCAATCGTATACTCCGCTGGCGGCCAGGGCGGCAACAGCATACGAGATTGCGGAAGTGGCGAGGCGATCGAAATTGCGCCGTTTATGCGCCACTGCAGGGCGCCGGTCTGCCAGGCGCTGGGCGGAGCGCCTCGTCACGTCGAATCGCATCCCACAAGAACTGTTCGCCCTGCGAACGACTTTTCGCATGCCGCAGTGAACCTGCCGTGACCAATGGCCGACGCTGCCTCGTTCATCGACGGCTAGAGTACGGTTTCACTCCCGGGGAAATCGCACTCATGACACGACCAGTCGCGCTGGTGTTTCTGTTCGGACTCCTGGCGGCCGCCGTGCCGCACGTCTTCGCCGCCGATGCGCCGGCCAAGGACGCGGCGAAGGCGGAATCGGGCAAGCCGGAGGAAAAGATTCCCGAGGCCAAGGTGTCCGTCACCAAGCATCAGGTCCGCATCGGCGCGACGACGCTTGCTTATACGGCGACGGCCGGCACGATGCTGATGAAGAACGAGAAGGACGAACCAATCGCCCTGTTTGGATTCACGTCCTACGTCAAGGACGGCGCCGACATCCGCACGCGTCCGATCATGTTCGCCTACAACGGCGGCCCCGGGTCGGCGTCCGCATGGCTGCACATGGGCATCCTCGGTCCGAAGCGCACGCAGCTCACCGACGTCGAGCACAACACGCGCGGACCGTTTCGCACGGTCGACAACGAGTTCAGTCCGCTGGACCAGGCCGACCTGGTCATGATCGATCCGATTGGCACCGGTTTTTCGCGGCCGGTCGGCAAGGCCGAAGGCAAGGATTTCTGGGGCGTCGACCAGGACGTCACGTCGGTGTCGAACTTCATCGTGCAGTACCTCTCCCAATACGGACGCTGGGCCTCGCCGAAGTTCGTGCTCGGCGAAAGCTACGGCGGCATGCGCACCGGCGGCGTCAGCTTCACCTTGCTGACGCGCCACAACGTAGCCTTGAACGGCGTGATCCTCGTGTCGCCTTATCTCGACGTCGTCGCGGGAGCCGCGGGCCTGCGCCTGGATGAACCCTACGTCAATTTCCTGCCGACGTTCGCATCGACGGCCTGGTACCACCAGGCCATCGCCAACCGGCCGGCCGAGTTGCAGCCGTTCCTGCGCGAAGTCGAGGCGTTCGCCCAGGACGTCTATGCGCCGGTGCTGTTCAAGGGCCGACGCGCGAGCGCGGCCGAGCGGCAAAAAGTGCTCGAAGGCCTGGTGCGCTACACCGGCATCTCCGCCGACTACTGGGACAAGGCGAACCTGCGCATGGACGAAGGCCATTTCCTGCAGGAGCTGCTGCGCAGCAAGGGCAAGGTGGTCGGCCGTGTCGACTCGCGCTACTCCGGCGGGACGATCGACGCGCTGTCCGAGAGCATGCGTTACGACCCGTACGGTGCGGCGGTCGCACCAGCGATTGTCGCCTCGTTCAACGACTACTACCGCCAGGAGTTGAAAGTCGAGTCAGACCGGCAGTACGTGCTGTCCGGCGGCGACGTCAATCAGAACTGGGACGAACGTCATGCGCAGCCCGACCTCGGCGGCTACAAGGCGCCAGTCGCGAACACCGCGGTCGACCTCGCCCAGGCGATGACCATGAATCCGAAGATGAAAATCCTCATCGAGCAGGGCTATTTCGATCTCGCCGTGCCGTACCGGACGGTCGAATATGTCGTCGACCATCTCGACGTCGCGCCGGAACTGCGGGCGAACGTCAACATCGAGTACTACGACGCCGGCCACATGATGTACGTGCACCCGGCGTCGATGGCGAAGTTCAAGAAGACGGTCGGTGATTTCGTCGTCGCCAACGGCCATTGAGTCGAGCAAGCCACGGCTGATGTTTGCATCGGTTCGCCGCGTTCATGCACGCAACGCGGCGAACAGGACCCAGCAGATCATGACGAGGTGAAAGCACCAGCCGACGGTCCAGAAGAAGGCGCGAGTTTCGTGGTCGCTTGCGCGCAGATAGACGGCGAAATGCAGGAAGCGAAACACGACGTACCCGTATAGAAGTATACGCGCGAGCACGAGCGGCGGGCCGGTCAGGACGAACAGCAGGCCGGCAACGAGGAAATACGGCAGGTTCTCCGTATCGTTGAGCTGGATGCGTCGTACGCGTTCGACGCGCTCGTTGGGTGCGGTCTGGTCCGGTCGCGGCGTTGGATTGAACACGGTCTTGCGCAGGTCTTCCGGTGCACGGAAGCCGCCGTTCTCCTGCATCATGCGCGCGACGACCAGCCACGACATGCCGGAAGCCTTGAGGATCATGAGTGCGGCGGCAATGGCGTAGGTGACGAACAACGGATCTTGCAGGCTCAGTGCATTCATCGCGTGCTCCAGTTCCGCGAAATTGCCGGTTCGGCAAAAAATCCAGGAAGTTGGCTTGCGTGACAACGCACCGGCACCCCCTATGGTGCGCGCAACATTACCGGAATCCGCCGCGGCAGTCGCCCGACATCGGCGCGCTGCCCATCGATCGCCGCCAACGCCTGCTGAATGACTGCATGGGGCGAATTGTCGATATTCAGCGGCAGGAGTGTTCTTGTGGTGCAATACCAAGCAGAACTCGCTCGTTATCGGAGCCCGATGTCGTCAAGAGTGAACCTGTGTCGTGCCTTGCTTGTACTGGCTTTGTTTGTATTGCTGGCCGCGGATGTCAGTGCCCGCACCATCTGGCGTTGCCTTCGCGATGGCACGGTAAGCCTTGCGACTGCGCCGGAGCCGGGCTCGCAGTGCAGCGCGAGGACAATCGACGACAACGCTGCCGCGCTGCCGAATCTGTGGGGCAGGATGGGCGTATTCCACGGTACGTTGTATCAGCGCGAACAGGACGGCAAGATCGTCTACAGCACGCGCAATCTGCCCGGTTCGACCAAGGTGCTGCAATATACGGTGGCGACGCCGTCGGCCTCGCCGGCACATGCGGGTCTCGGTCGGATCGGCCAGCCGCAGCTCGATCCTTTCCGGCCCGAGTTCAAAAGCGCCGCGCGCGTCACCGGCGTCGACGAAGCCTGGTTGCGCGCCATCGCGCATGCCGAGAGCTATTACGCTGCGGATGCCGTCTCGACGAAAGGCGCGAAAGGCGTCATGCAGCTGATGCCGGATGTGATCGGCGACTACGGCGTGAAGGATCCGTTCTCGGCGAAGCAGTCGATCATGGCCGGCGCGCGGCATCTGAAAACTCTCGAGGATCTGTACGGCGGCGACCGCGTCCTCGTCGCAGCGGCGTACAACGCCGGTATCGGCGCGGTGACGCAGTACGGCGGCGTGCCGCCGTATGGCGAGACCCAGGAATACGTTGCCAAGGTCGGCGAGTTGTACGCCCGCTATCGGAAGGCGATGGGACTAGCGCCGCGCCCACTCCAACTGAAAGCGGCGCAGTAAGCCTGCGCTACTTCCCCGGGGGACGGTAGCTCGGCGTTTTCTTTGCCGCCTTGTCGATTTCCTCCGGGGTCAGCAAGGCGGTCGTTCTCACGCTTGCAAGGCCGGTCGCGCTGACGTTCAGGGCGAGTGCCGCCATGGTCGCATTGTCGGGCACGTCGGCAATGACGTAGACGTCAGTCTCGCCGAAGCCGAAGTAAAAACTTTCGACCTTGGCGCCCAATGATCGGTAAGCCTTCTTGACAGCATCGCGTCGGCTCGTGCCGCCTTCCTTGAGCAGCCCTTTGACGCCGTCGGTGGTGTAATTCGCCTGAAGCAGGTATTTGGCCATTTCGGTCTCCTCGCTGGGTGGAGTGATGTTCCCGGACTACGCGCAACAATCGGTCGATCTCGCTTGCTGGTTCTTGCGTGCGATCGAAGTTGAAAAGGTGGATTTTTTAGTATCCTCCCATTGCACCGGTGTGCGCAAACGCGCCACAGAAGGGCCGCGTATGCGTATCGGCCGAACGAAACGAGCTCAAGGCGCGTTTTTTCGTGGGCAATCCCGGGCAGGGTGCCGCTTGTTTCAACCTGCCGGGCGGACCGCCGGCGGCTTCAAATGGGTGACGGCCGGTGTACCAATGACGGGCGGGGAGAGTGCGCAGATGCGATAATCGCGACCCTTTTGCCACGCGATCTTTGATGAAAATTCCCCACGGCCTGCAGCCGCTTATCGACGACGGTGTAATCGACGCCGTCCTGCGCCCGCTCAAGAGCGGCAAGGAAGCATCCGTTTACGTGGTTCGTTCCGGCGCCGAGACGTTATGCGCGAAGGTGTACAAGAACATGGCGCACCGCAGTTTCCAGGCGCGCGTGCAGTATCAGGAAGGACGCAAGTTTCGCGGTAGCCGTCAGGCGCGTGCGATCGCGAAGTCGACGAAGTTCGGACGCCGCGAACAGGAGACCGAATGGAAAAACACCGAGGTCGATGCACTCTACCGCCTGGCCGGAGCCGGCGTGCGCGTGCCGCAACCGCGCGGATTCTTCCATGGTGTGCTGTTGATGGAGTTGATCACGGACGAGCAGGGCGACAATGCGCCGCGCCTGGGTGAAGTCGAGCTCGCGCCGGAACGCGCGCGCGCGTTTCACGCCGAGTTGATGCGCGATGTCGTGCGCATGTTGTGCCTGGGTCTGATCCACGGCGATCTTTCGGAATACAACGTGCTCGTCACGCCGCGCGGCCCGGTCATCATCGACCTGCCGCAGGTCGTCAGTGCAGCCGGCAACAATGCAGCACGCGCGATGCTGTTGCGCGACGTGCACAACATTCGCGACACACTCGCGCGCAGCGCACCCGAACTTTCCGCCACGCATTACGGCGAGGAAATGTGGGCGCTGTATGAGAAAAGCGAATTGCAGGCCGACAGCGCGCTGACCGGCGCGTTCGTGTTCGACGAGCATTCCGCCGACGTGCAGGCGGTGATGATGTCGATCGAGGATGCGCGCCAGGAAGCGATCATCCGCCAGCAGGGGCGCGAGGAAGCCGAGGCGGCCTGAGAGTTCAGACGCGCTCGATGCGGAAACTGCGGCCCTTGATCTTGCCCGCGCGCAGACGGCTCAGCGCCTTGCCGGCGAGGTCGCGCGCAATCGCCACATAGGCACGTGTGGCAAACACGTCGATCTTGCCGATGGCATCGCCGGGCAGGCCGGCGTCACCGGTCAGTGCGCCAAGGATGTCGCCTGGGCGAAGCTTGTCGCCACGGCCGCCATCGATGCGCAGAGTAGTCATCGGCGCCAGCAGCGCGTCCGGCGATTTCAGGTCGATCGGCCCGAGCTTGCGCCATTGCAGCCGGCCGCCTTGTTGCGCCTCGATGCGCAGGGCGCGCGGCATCTCGCTCGGACCGCACAGGCTCAATGCCAGCCCGCCCGATCCGGCACGACCGGTGCGGCCGATGCGATGCAGGTAGATGTCCGCATCGGACGGCAGTTCGTAATTGAAGACGGCGGCGAGGTTCTTGATGTCGAGACCGCGCGCGGCGACATCGCTGGCCACGAGCACTCTGCAGCTTCGATTGGCGAAACGCACCAGTACCTCGTCGCGATCGCGCTGGTCGATATCGCCATGCAGCGCCAGCGCGTCGATGCCGAGGCCGGCAAGCGCTTCGACGACGGTGGCCGTGTCGCGGCGCGTGTTGCAGAACACGACGCTCGATTCGGGACGATGCTCGCGCAGCAGCGCGGCCAGCGTCGTGGGTTTGTTCTTCGGCTCGACTTCATAGAACCATTGCTCGATTACCGGCTGTTCGATTGCTGCGGCGACGGTGACTTCGAGCGGTTCGCGCAGGATTGTGCGGGCCATGGTGCGGATCGCCTCGGGATACGTCGCCGAGAACAGCAGGCTCTGCCGCGACGGCGGCGTGTGCCCGACGATCTCGCGAATCGCCTCCTCGAAGCCCATGTCGAGCATTCGATCGGCTTCGTCGAGGATCAGCGTGCGCACTTTGGCCAGGGTCAACGCGCGCTTTTCAATGAGTTCCTGCACGCGCCCCGGCGTGCCGACGACGACGTGCGGATCCTTGCGCAGCGATGCCAGCTGCGGACCGATCGCTATGCCGCCGGTGAATATCGACACCTTGATGTTCGGCATGCCGATGGCCAGCTGGCGGATGACCTTGGCGACCTGGTCGGCGAGCTCGCGCGTCGGACACAACACGAGTGCCTGCGCGCGCAGCAGCGTCGGCTCGAGCCGGTGCAGCAGACCGAGGCCGAACGCTACCGTCTTGCCGCTGCCTGTCGGTGCCTGCACGATCACGTCGCCGCCGGCGAGGATCGCGGGCAGGCTCTCCTGCTGCACCGGTGTCATCTCGGCGAAGTCCAGCGCGCCCAGCGCCTTGTGCAAGGCCGCTGAAATCGGTAGCGAAGAGAATGCGCTCATGCGCCATGATCGCAGTAATCCGAGCGCATTGCCCGGACTTCATTGCGGACGGCCTGTCAATCCGCGATGCGTTGCATCTCTCGGTTTCGTGCGGAAGCGGCGCGCTGGACGAGCGCATCAGGCAGCCTGTGCGACGACGATCAATGCCGGCGCTTGGCCTCGCCGGCCGCGACCATCTCCACGCTCAGCGTGAAGGTGCGCTGTTCATCGGGCTGGATCGCGCCGACGCCGACGAGGCGTCGCGCAATTTCCTCGCCGCGTTCGTTGCGGATCGTCAACACCATCGAATATTCCCACACGCCGGCTTCACCGGGATTGCGGATGCTGCCTTCGACGCGCAGCGGCGTCGTCGCTTCGGGCAGCGTCGCCGCGTCCGCTGCGCGCGGTTCGTAGCGCAGGTGGTGGCGGCAGGCTGGGCACACTGCCGCGCTTTCGAGAATCGTCTCGCGGCAGTGCGGGCAGGTACGCGTCGCGCCGGGCGTGCCCGAACGCTGCGCGGTCATGCGTTGTGGCCGTGATCCGTACCGTTGCCGTTGCTCTTGACCGCACCGTGCGTGGCGCGTGAGTCCTCCCAGCCGAAGTCGGCCTGGCCGCGCATGCGCGAGCCGGCGGCGACACTGAGCGAGGCGGCCTTCAGATCACCGGTCAGCGCACCGTTCTGCATGAGTTCGACATGCGATGCCGCTTCGATATTGCCGACCAGTTCGCCGGATATGATGACCTTGTCGGCGCGTACGCTGCCGGTCACGTGGGCGCCGGACTCGATCGTCAGATCGCCGCGCACGTCGACATCGCCCTTGAAGCGCCCGGCGATGCGCACATGGCCGGTGCCTTCGATCTTGCCTTCGATGGTGATGTCGGGCGCTATCAGCGATTCCGATTTCGCCTTTTCGCGCACCGGCACCGGTGCACGTACAGCCGAAGGTGCGATCGGATCTGGCTTGGCCTCCACCGGCACGTCGAAGCGAGCCGGGTTCAGCGGCTCGGGAGTTGCGGAGGGGGTCTGTTTCAGCTGCTCTTTCCACAGGGCCATGACGGCGCTCCTGGTGTTGCTATGGGACGGCAGAGGCTACGCCTAATGCGGCGCGAAAGGAATGGCTTTTGCGGTTAAGAAATCATTCGCCAACTGCGACTTGCGTGCCAGTTTTCGAGTGAAACATCGCTTGATGGCCGTGCCTTCGGCAGGCCGGCAAACTCCAGCTGTGTGCAAGGCGGATTCAAGACCCGGTGGGTCGCAGCGGTCAAGATCGGTTGCTGAGCGTCTTTTTCCGGCGAATTCCGCTGGCGAAGGACGTCGTCTGTCCAGACTAACAGCCCATTCATCCTTTCAGGGAGATACTTTATCCCCTGATACTGCGGGAGCTTTCGTGAGAGTGCTCATGTTGTTTCTGTGTGTTGTGGCGACCTCATCGGCGAGCGCCGACCCGCGCACGGACCTGCAACGCGCTTTCGAGGGTGTACTCGCCGCCGGGGGATTTCGCGGCAGCGCGCAGGGGCGCGTGTTCGGTCCCGGGTTGCCGGCTCTTGCCGGCGAGGTGGACGTGCTGTTCCCCGATCGCATTCACGTACGCACCGACGAGATCGAGTTCGTCGCGCTGGCCGACCGCGCCTGGATCAACACGTTCGGCTTCTGGACGCCGACCGATCGCTCGCTCCTGCCGGTCACCGCATTCGACATGGCCGCAACGCGCCGGGCGATTGCCTCGATCAGCGAGGCGCGCATAGAGGGCACGGCAAAAACGAGTCAGTGCGCAGCGCACGTGTACCGTTTCCACAGCAGCGGCAGCTTGCCCGGAGCCAACGGTGAAGGCGACATGCGAGCCTGGCTTTGCGACGGCAGCGGGCGGCCTGCGCGGGTGGAGGCGGTCGACCCGCGCAGCGCGGAAAAACTCGTGTTCGATTTCGACTGGTCGCGTCGGCCGGACGTGCGTCCTCCTCACGACTGAAGACTCGGGATCCCGCCCTCGTGCGAGAATGCACACGGCATAGGGATATACGGGGGAGGGGCCATGCCGTTACCCGTCAGCATTCCGCTTCCACAACGCGAAGCGTTGACCGACGACGAGCGTATCGAGCGCGCGCGCGTATTCGCCGATGACTTGACGCATCGGCGCACGGTGCGCGACTTCGCGCCGACGCCGGTGCCGCGCGCGGTCATCGAGCACTGCCTGCGCGCCGCCGGCAGTGCGCCCAGTGGTGCAAACCAGCAGCCGTGGCGTTTTGTCGCCGTGTCGGACGCGGCAATCAAGCGCCGTATCCGCTCGGCCGCGGAAGCCGAGGAGCGCGAGTTCTACCGGCATCGCGCCACGGAGGAATGGCTGCAGGCGCTGGCCGTGCTCGGCACCGACGCAGAAAAGCCCTTCCTCGAAGTCGCGCCGTGGTTGATCGCGGTTTTCTACGAACGCTACGGCATGGACGCGCAGGGGCGCCGGCACAAGCGCTACTACCCCCACGAGTCGGTCGGTATCGCCAGCGGCATGTTGATAGCCGCGCTGCACCGCGCTGGCCTCGCCACGCTGACACACACGCCGAGCCCGATGGGATTCCTCAACGACATCCTCGAACAGCCGCGCAACCAGATGCCTTACCTGCTGCTCGTCGTCGGCCACCCGAGCGAAGAATGCCGCGTGCCGGATATCCAGCGTTTGCCGTTCGAGGCCTACGCGCGCTTCGTCTGATCGATGCGGATGCGCCGTGGTGCCGGCGCCTATTCGCGGGCCGGCAGGGCGGCGTTGTGGTAGACCTCCTGCACGTCGTCGAGTTCTTCGAGCCACTCGATCAGGTCGTGCAGCGTCTCGGCGACTTCGCCGCTGACGGGTACGCGATTTTCCGGGCGCATGACCACATCGGCGCGCGCCGGTACGAATCCGGCTGACGTCAGCGCCTTCTTCACCGCTTCGAGGTTGTCGGCAGTGCTCAGCACGGTGGTTTGCGCACCTTCCGTCTGCACGTCGTCGGCGCCGGCGTCGAGCGCGGCTTCGAGCACCTGGTCCTCGCTGCCCGGCTTGCTGGTGTCGATGACGATCTCGCCGACGCGATGGAACTGGAACGCGACCGAACCGCTGGTGCCGAGGTTGCCGCCATGCTTGGCGAGCGCATGGCGCACGTCGGCGACGGTGCGCTGCGCGTTGTCGGTCATCGCGTCGATGATCAGCGCGACGCCGGACGGGCCGTAGCCTTCATAGCGCAGTTCGTGCATGTCGTCGGCGCCCTCGGCGCCGGAGCCGCGCCGGATCGCGCGTTCGATCGTGTCCTTGGTCATGTTCGCCGACAGCGCCTTGTCGATGCCGGCGCGCAGGCGCGAGTTCGTCGCCGGATCGCCGCCATTGCGTGCGGCGATCGTGATCTCGCGGATGAGCTTGGTGAATATCTTGCCGCGCCGGGCGTCCTCGGCGTTCTTGCGGCCTTCGATGCTTGGGCCTCTACCCATTGGAAATTCCTGCGTGATGCGGTGAATCGTCGCTGCGACGAGGGCGGCAATTATAGGAGCGCGCCGCGCCGTTGTCCGCTAACTGGCGGCAGCGTCTTCCGCACCGGCGCGCCGCAACGGGTCCGGCAGCCGCTCGCCGTTGCGCGTGAAGCCCAGCGACACGGAGTTCAGGCAATGGCGTTCGCCGGTCGGCGGCGGCCCGTCCGGAAACACGTGTCCAAGATGGCTGCCGCAGCGGGCGCAGACGATTTCGGTGCGGACCATGCCGTAGCTCGTATCGCGGATCTCGCGGACGTGCGCGGCGTCGAACGGCTGGAAGAAGCTCGGCCAGCCGGTGCCCGAATCGAACTTCGCGCTCGAGCGGAACAACGGCAGGCCGCAGAAGCGGCAGGTGTAGACGCCGTCGAGCTTGTTGTCGAGAAAGGCGCCGCAGAACGGCGCTTCGGTGCCGTGATGGAGCAGCACGCGGCGCTCGTCGTCGCTGAGGCCATCCGCGAGCGAGCGGCGCTGCGCATCGGTCGGCGGGGTCAGATCGAAAGCGGTCATCGGAGGCTCCTTCTGTGTCACGTAGCTTAGGTCGTGCGTGTCGTCGACGGACCGGACGGCTGCCTCGAATATGACGCCGCGATGGCGGAATACCAAGCACCACGGCGACGTGGGGCGATGTGAGGCGGCCGCCGCCGGGACAACGGCGCCGGTGGTCCGATGGCGTCACGATTCAAGTCCGGCGCAGGTGCCTTTGCGCCCTGCGACGTGTACGCTTGCACTATTGGAACGTCTTTCGGATTCATCGGCATGAAAACACGCACATCCTTCGGCCAGCACACGCTCGACCGGCAGTATTTTGTTTCGGACGAGGTCTTTGCGGCCGAGCACGAACGCATCTTCTTCCGCTCCTGGCTGCTTGCCGGGCATGTTTCGCAGCTCGACCAGCCGGGCAGCTATTTCCTGTTCGAGCTCGAGCATGAAAGCGTGGTCGTGCTGCGCGACCGCGAGGGCGAGATCCGCGCCTTCCACAACCACTGCCGCCATCGCGGCAGCCGCCTGTGCCGCGAGGCGCAGGGCACGCTCGGCAGTGCGATCGTCTGCCCTTATCACGCCTGGGCCTACGACCTTGACGGCACGCTGAAGAACGTGCCGGCGATGAAGGACGTCGCCGGGTTCGATGCGGCCGATTATCCGCTGCATCGGGCTGCGCTTGCGAACTGGGAAGGGTTCCTGTTCGTCAATCTCGCCAAGGAGCCGCAACCATTCGAGCAGGCACTGCCGGGCCTGGTCGGCCGCTTCAGGCAATGGCAGCCATCGGAACTGCGCGCTGCCGACCGGCGCATCTATGAGGTCGATGCGAACTGGAAGATGTTCTTCCACAATTTCAGCGAGTGCTATCACTGCCCGCTGGCGCACCCGCAACTGAACAAGCTGACCGCGTTCCGCAACTCCGAGAACGACCTCGACGAAGGTCCGGTGCTCGGCGGCCCGATGTGGATGCACAACCGCGACGGCAGCATGACGATCGGCGGCGAGCGTTGCGCACCGGCGTTTCCCGGCCTCAATGCCGACGAACGCGCGCGAGTGTACTATTACACTTTGTTCCCGGGTGCATTCCTCTCGTTCCATCCCGATTACATCATGGTGCATCGCGCGATTCCGCTGGCGAAGGATCGCACGCGCATCGTCTGCGAGTGGTACTTCCATCCCGACGCGATCGCTGCGCCCGGCTTCGATCCGAAGCCAGCCGTGGATTTCTGGGACATGACCAACCGCCAGGACTGGGATCTGTGCGTCAATGCCTACAAGGGCGTGATCTCGCGCGCATGGGAAGCAGGTCCGTACTCGGAACTCGAGAGCCAGCTCGCCGCGTTCGATCGCCAGTACCTGCGCGCGATGCACGGCGACAGCGAGCCGGCCACGACCTTGCGCAGCGCCTAGAGTCGGGCTGCGATTCTCGACGGCGAAGGACAAGACCTTCGCCGATCGACAAGCCTGCGCAACGCGGGTTTTGGTCGCCATGTAAGGAATCCCGGTCTGCCTCGTCGAATCTCCCGTACGACTTCATCGGGGAGGGAACGGACCGAATGAGCCGGGAGAACCCTTGCATTCCGGCGCGATCGATCCTCGACATTCACCCTGGGCCAGTACCGCCCGCCACGTCACGCGCTATTCGCGGACGCGATGGCTGGCGATCCGGTTTACTCGATCAATCAATTACCTGGAGAACCTATATGTCGAACAACATCATCAAGCCGCTGACTCTGGCGCTGGGCGCAGCTTTCGTCGGTTCGGTTTCGCTGGCGCAGATGGCGCACGCGTCGGCCGCTTTCCAACTGAACCCGCTGCTGGCACCGTTCGCCGCCGCCGGGACCGACGACAAGGCCGGCGAAGGCAAGTGTGGCATGGACAAGTGCGACGGCAACAAGGACGGCAAGGCGAGCAAGGAAGAAGCAATGGCCGCGGGCTGGACGGCGGCGCAGTTCGCCAAGGCCGACGCCAAGCATCAGGGCTTCCTCACCCAGGCCGATTTCGATTCCTATCACCTGTTGAACAAGAGCGAGCCGGCGAAGAAGGGCAAGGAAGGCAGCTGCTCGGCCGACAAGAAGGGCAAGGAAGGCTCCTGCAGCGGTCACTGAGATCACCGAAACCGCGGCTCCGCGAGCGCTCAAGCTCGCGGACGCCGCGTGGCTGATGGGCTTGGGCCTGATCCGAGTTGTCCAGGCGATCCGGTAAAGAAATCCACCTCGAGTCCGGTCTCCGGCAACGTGTTCTTGCCTTGGCCCGTTGGCTGCGCGATCGTCGCGCAGGTGAGTCGCGAAGACATCCAGGATTTGCTCGAGACGCCATCGGCGAATCGACGCGTCGTCCTCGACGATGGCGTCCGCGTATTCGTCAAGCGCCGCAGCGATGTGCCCGCGGACTTCTTTCACGCGGAGGCGCGTGGCCTTGCCGCGCTTTCGCAACCGGGGGCGTTGCGCGTGCCCACCGTGTTCGGCGTGTCCGCCCACGGCATCGTCATCGAAGATCTGGGCAGCGGCCGGCCCGAAGCGGCGGACTGGGAATCGGCTGGAAGGCGACTGGCGAAATTGCATCAGGTGAGCTCGTCGCACTTCGGCTTCCACGCCGATGGCTATTGCGGCGACAGCCCGCAACTGAACGACCGTGACGTCGAGGGGATTCATTTCTTCGCCGAGCGGCGTCTGCTGCCGCAGGCCTCGCGTGCGCACGATGCAGGTCTTCTCGATCGAAACGAACTGCGTCTCGTCGAAGCGTTATGCGGAAGGCTGCGCGAACTGCTGCCGGCAGCTGCGCCGGTGCTCATCCACGGCGATCTGTGGATGGGCAATCTGCACGCCTGCGCGAACGGCGAACTCGCGTTGATCGACGCGGGTGCCGTCCACTACGGCTGGGCAGAATGCGACCTCGCGATGCTGACGCTGTTCGGCGAACCGCCGCGCGCATTCTTCGCCGCGTACGAGGACGAAGCGCACCGCGATTCCGGCTGGCGCGATCGCGCGCGGCTGCTGAATCTGTATCACCTGCTCAACCACCTGAACCTGTTCGGGACTAGCTACCTGGCTGGCGTGCGCGCGGTGCTCGCTCGCCATACCTGAATTGCACGTGCTGCGTAACCGTAGCCGGTTGCAACCGCACCCATGCGGTCACCCCGACTTCAACTGTGTGCCCGGCTTCGCCGGCGTTCGCGTCAACACTTCGTCGAGGAAATCGATCGCTTGCGTCGAACCGGATTGACCGAGCCAGAACAGTGCCTGCTCCTTGACCTTGCGCGGATAGTCGCCGCGGACGAGTGCAATCAATGCTGTTTCGGCTTCGCCTTCCTTCAGCTGCGACAACGCGAACACGGCCTGTTCTCGTACGCGGTCGGAAGGTTCGCTGACAATCGCGGCGAAGATGTCGTTCTTCGCGCGCTTGTCGCCTGTCTGTGCCATCCAGAACAAGGCCTGCTCGCGCACGTGTTCGGACACATCGTGCTGGGCGATGCGGTGGATGCTGGCGTAGCCGTCGAAATCGTGCGCCTCCGACAAGGCGAACACGGCATGCGCGCGCAATTCGGCGTCGCCGTCCGTCGTTGCCGCATGCTCGACGATGCGGGCACCCTCAGCGCCGCGCGCCTGAGCGAGCCAGAAAAGCGCCTGCTCGCGCAGCTTGCGCGGGTGGCTTGCATCGGCGAGCTGGGCCAGCCTCGTCGTCGCGGCTGGATCGGCATGCATCGCGACAGCGGCAATCTCGACGTCGGCGAGTTCTTCCGTCGACTTTCCGGCGGCGGCGGCCAGGAACGCGATGCTGTCGGCACTGGCGACCTGATCGATCCAGCGCACCTGATCGGCGTTGCGCAGTTCGCACGACGCGCTGAAGGCACGCGCCTTGTCGATCTGGCCGTGCGCGACATGCACGAAAATGCTCAGGTTGTCCCCGGCGGCAGGGTGGGGGTCGTCGTCGTTGGTGCTGATGTTCCAGCTGCGGCCATCCAGATCGCATCCATTGCTCGCGGGCTTGCCCTGATGCCACGCGAAGCAGCACGCCATGCCGACGCTCTGCGCCATCGGCACCTGCCATGCCGCCCAGCCATCCTGCTGCGCAACACGTCCGCCCAGGTCGGCTGGTGTCGCGGCCGAGGCGCCGCCGGCGATAAGGAAGGCGGCCGCCAGGCTGACCCATGTTTTTGGATTCATGACGCGCTCCTTCACTTCTTCAACTCGGATTCGATCACGTCGAGCGCGGCATCGCTGTTGGTCGCCGTGATGATGCGCAGCAGGGCCTGTTTTTCCTCCTTGGTCTTCGCCTGCTTGTACAGCTGCAACAGCTCATCGCTGTCGCCGGCAATCAGCAGGCCCTGCAGCACGGCCTCGCGCAGCGCGGGCGAGTTTGCCTTCGCATAGAGCTTCACGAGTGCCGCGCTGCCGCCTTCGTCGCCGGCCACGCCCAGCGCATGAATCGCCTCGACGCGGATGTCGTCGGGCTGCGTGCTATCGGCGATCGCCGTCAGCGACTTCACGTCGCCGGCGACACCCAGCGCCTGGATGATCTCGCGCTGGTTGGCCGCGTCCTTCGTGCTGTCGAACAACTGCTTCAGCTCGCTCGATGCGTCGAGCGCGCCCAGTGCCTCGATCGCTGCGTGGCGCACGCTGGAGTCGGGCTCGTTGCGCGCCGATGCCAGGATCAGGTCCTTGCGGTCGGCAACCAGCCATGCCTGGATGATCGCGCGCTTCTCGCGGGCATCCTTGCTGGTCGCATACAACTCGCCGAGGCGCTTGATCGCGCGATCCTCGCCGCTGACGCCGAGCATGCGGATCGCTTCCTCGCGCAGGCCGGGATCGTTGCTGTTCTTGGCGACGTCGACGACGGAGTCGAGCGCGGCGTCTTCGTCGATCTGGCTGAGCACGAACAACGCGCGCTTCTTCACCTTGTCCGAGTGCTGGCTCTGCAGCACCTTCTTCAGCAACGGCACGGCGCGCTCGGGCGGCGCATTCATCAAGCCCTCGACTGCGATTTCGGCGATGTCTTCGTCGTTGCTGCCGGCCGCCGTCTCGGCTGCCTTGGCCGCAGGCTGGGACTGGCGCAGCAATGCGTCGGCATCCTTGCTCCAGCGGCTGGACGGGTAGTCGTGATGCAGGCGCTCGACCGCGGCCTTGGCTTCCGTCGTGCGCTTGGCCTGCATCAGCGTGTAGGCCTGCCAATAGACGGCCACGTCGGCATTCTGCGGCTCCTTCGCGCGCAGTTGCTTCTCGAGGTCTGCGAAGCGCTTCAGCGCCGTGTTCCAGTCGGACTGCTTCAGCGACTCCTGCCCTTGCCAGTAAAGCTGGTTGAGCTCCTTGCCGGCCGGGGCCATCGCATCTTCGGACATGCCATGTGCGAACAGCGGCGCCGCAGCGGTTGCCGCAGCCAGCACTGCGGCGAACAGCGCGCGCAGCGTCAATCGGGTCAGTACCTGCATTGTTCTGTGCTCCTGGAAACGTGTCATGTCTTGTGCTTGCCTGCGCTGTCGATGCGTGCCTGCGTGGCGCGCACCTGGAAGAGCAGGTCGGTCTTGCGCAAGTAGTCGCGCAGGCCGTCACGTGATTGGACGGATGCATCGGCCGGCTGGTTAGCAAGGTCGATCAGCACCGGTTCGAGCTGGCGCAGAAAATCAGCCAGCCGCGTGTTGCCCGCACGCGCGGCGGCAGCGGCGTACAGGCGGTTCGATTCGACGAGCGT
This sequence comes from uncultured Gammaproteobacteria bacterium, assembly GCA_963738115.1. Classification (GTDB taxonomy): domain Bacteria; phylum Pseudomonadota; class Gammaproteobacteria; order Xanthomonadales; family Rhodanobacteraceae; genus Rudaea. Next base: position 165,358 of record CAVTVN010000002.1, read on the forward strand.
TGCGGCAACATCGCTGTTGCTCGCGTGAAGATCGTTGCTGTCGGAGTTCGCTGCTGTCAGCAACAGGCCTTCGGTCGCACGCAGATGTTCGGCAACGTAGGCATCGAGCACACGCGCGGCCATGGCGCTCTCGCGCACGCTCGATTCATGGGTGGCACTGCTGCGTCCGGCGTAGTAGCCGATGCCGACGGCGAGCGCGAGCATGCAGGTCGCGGCAAGTGCGAAGCGCGGCGAGAGCAGCGACTGCAACAGGTCGTGCAGGCGCATGCGCCAATCCTTGCGCACGGGCGCTGGCGAGGTCGCCTCGATGCGCTGTTCGAGGCGCCGCCAGACGCGCTGCGTGAAGCCGGTGTCCGCCTCGATCGCGCTGCCGGTATCGACGGCGTGCAGCGTGTGCTCCAGTTCGGCGTAGCGCGCGCGCAGGGCGTCCGATTCGCGCAGGGCCGCGCCGATTTCGGCGATCCGCCCGGCATCCAGACCGTCCTGGTAGAAATACAGGATCAAATCATTGTCGCTGATGGGGTTCATTTTCATCACCGCAAGGGTTGCAGGGCACCGCGCAGCTTGCGCACGGCGCGGAAAATCGCCTGCTTGGAAGCGCTGGCGTTCATCGACATGGTTTGTGAAATCTCTTCGATCGAATTGCCCTCGGCGTGACGCAGGACGAACGCGGTACGTTCGATCACCGTCATGCGGCCGAGGTGGTCCTCGACATGGCGGCCGATTTCGTCGCCGAGGGCTTGCTGTTCCGGCCCGGGGTCATCGGCCGAACGTTGCAGCAGGAAATCGTCGCCGCCTTCGTCGCTTTCGGCGGCAAGGTCCACCGTTTCGTGGCGGGCGTTGCGCCGCATCTGCTCGAGCGCCGCGTTCACGGCGATGCGGTGCAGCCAGGTCTTGAAACTGGAGCGTCCATCGAAATCCTCGATATGCTTCCAGGCATTGAACAGCGCTTCCTGCACGGCGTCCTCGGCGAGCGCCGCGTCGCGCGTGATGCGCACGCACAGCGCAAACAGCGCGCGCGCATACGCCTCGACGAGTTGTCGAAAAGCACTTCGATCTCCGCGCCGGGCTGCCGCAACCCAGCGTTCCTCGTCATTGGCCATGGGGACTTGGATGCGGGGATCGGCCATTCGGTTAGCAACAAGGAGTCAGCGCCGGCCCATGATCGCCGAAGCGAGGCGGGACTGCCGGGTCGGACGATTCATAGACCATCGTCGCATGCCTTGTGACAACTGGACGCTTCGGTGATACGGCCCTAAGATCGCGGGCCCCCAAGTTTGTTTATCCGGAGTCCGCGTAGTGAAGCGTTTACTGGCATCAGCGATTGCACTGTCCTTTACCTCTGCCGCGACTTGCGCGGACAAGCCGACAACGGCGCCGACGTTCGATCCGCAGCGCCTGTCCCAGGAGGTCAAGACGCTGTCGTCCGACGAATTCGAGGGCCGTGGCCCAGCCACGCCCGGCGAGACCAAGACCGTCGCCTTTGTGATCGAGCAGATGAAGGCTGCCGGTCTCGAGCCGGGAGGTGACCTCAAGGACGGCAAGCGTGCCTGGACGCAGGCGGTGCCGCTGGCCCGCGCGCAGATTTCCGGCACGCCGAAATTCTCGCTGAGCGTGGCCGGCCAGGCGCAGAGCCTGACGCAGGGTGAGGAAATCTCCGTGCGCGCGTCGCTGGATGGATCGAAGTCGGTTGCGCTGGCGAACCTGCCTCTCGTGTTCTGCGGCTACGGCGTGAAAGCGCCGGAGCGCAAATGGGACGACTTCAAGGGCGTCGACCTGCACGGCAAGATCATGGTCGTGCTGATCAACGACCCGGACTTCGAGACCGGCGTCGGCGACTTCGGCGGCAAGGCGATGACCTACTACGGCCGCTGGACCTACAAGTACGAGGAAGCCGCGCGCCAGGGCGCCGCCGGTATCCTGATCGTGCACGAGACCGACCCGGCGGCCTACGGCTGGGCGACGGTGAAGAATTCCAACACCAATACGATGTTCGACATCGTGCGCAAGAACGCGCAGTCGGAGCACACAAAGGTCGAAGGCTGGATCCAGCGTGATCTCGCCGTCGATCTGTTCAAGCGCGCGGGCCTCGATTTCGAGGCCTTGAAGAAGCAGGCGCAAACGCGCGAGTTCAAGCCGGTAACGCTGAAGGATTCGACGTTCTCCGCAGACTTCGCCGTCGACCAGTCGGAGATCACCTCGCAGAACATCCTCGGCCGCGTCGTCGGCAGTAAGCGGCCCGACGAGGTCATCATCTACACCGCGCACTGGGACCATCTCGGCATCGGCGCGCCGGATGCAAAAGGCGACAAGATATACAATGGTGCAGTCGACAATGCGACCGGCACCGCGGCGCTGATCGAACTCGGCCGCGCCTTCGCGCATGGAGCGAAACCGGAGCGCTCGGTCGTGTTCCTCAACGTCACTGCCGAGGAAAAGGGGTTGCTCGGCTCGGAATACTACGCGGCGAATCCGCTGTATCCGCTGGCCAAGACCGTTGCCGACATCAATACCGACGCCTTGAGCCCGAAAGGGCCGGCGCGCAACTTCTCGCAGTCCGGCAGTGCGCAGTCCGGACTTCTCGACCTGCTGATTGCAGATGCGAAGGCGGCAGGCCTGGAGTTCAATCCCGACCCGCACCCGGAAACCGGCGGTTTCTTCCGCTCCGATCATTTCCCGTTCGCCAAGCGTGGCGTGCCGGCATTGTCGTTCGGTTCCGGCGACGATCTGGTCGACGGCGGCAAGGCGGCCGGCGACGCGGCGCGCAAGGAATACATCCAGAATCACTACCATCAGCCCGCCGACGAATGGCAGGCGAGCTGGACGTTCAGCGGCATGGCCCACGATCTGCCGGTGCTGTACAAGGTCGGCAGCGACCTGGCGAACTCGTCGCAATGGCCGAACTGGTCGGACGATTCGGAATTCCGCGCTACTCGCGATGCGACTGCAGCCGAGCGCAAACCTTGAACACGGATGAGCGCGGATAAGAGCCGAGCAACGCGGATAGTGCGAAAGCAATGTAGATTGTGATGGATCGAGCGCGATCAAACGCCGCTGAGAAGAAGGAATTGCTCTATCGGCGAAATGCGCTCTTCAATCCGTGTAATCCGTGTTCAAGGCTCTCTTCCTTCATCTTGGCTCGGGATCGGCGAGCCGGTTGTATTTCTTCAGCACCTCGCGCAAACGCTCGTGCGGTAGTGCAATGACCTCGAGGTCATTCGCGCCTTTCATCGTCTCCGCGGCGACCATGGCATTGATTATCGCTTCCTCGGTCGCCTGCACGGTGGCGAGGAAGATCGGGTTCAGCTGCTGGTTCGGCAGCATCGTCAGGCTGCGCACTCCCTTGCCGGCCGTGGCGCCGGGATTTGCCGTCGAGAACGCGATGAAGATGTCGCCGGAACCGTCGCCGGCAAAACTCCCGTCGCGGCCGAGCCCCAGAGTCGCACGGCGCGCCAGACGCTTGAGCTGCGTCGGGATCAGCGGCGCGTCGGTGGCAACGACGATGATGATCGAGCCGATGTCTTCCTCGCGCACGGTGTGATCCGGAATTTCCTTGCCGACCGGCACGCCGGCGATGCGCAACTGGCTGCGCCGGCCGTAGTTGCATTGCACCAGCACGCCGACCGTATAGCCGCCGAGCTTCGCCGGGAGAATGCGCGACGACGTCCCGATGCCACCCTTGAACTCGTTGCAGATCATGCCGGTACCGCCGCCGACATTGCCTTCTTCGACCGCGCCGCCGTGTGCGGAATCGAGCGCCTGCCAGGCATGCTCGGGTTTGACGTGAAAGCCGTTCATGTCGTTGAGATCGTCGTCTGCCGTTTCGGCGACGATCGGCAACGACCACGAGTAGCCTTCCTCGTCCGGCGGGTGCCTTCTTGATGCGCCAGGCGATGACCGCATCGCGGACGACACCCACGCTGTGCGTATTCGTGATCATGACCGGGCCGTCGAGGACGCCGGATTCCTCCAACCAGGTGGTGCCCGTCATCTCGCCATTGCCATTCAACGAAAACCAGCCGCCGAAGACAGCGTCCATGCTGGCCTTGCCGCGCGGGAATATCGCCGTGACTCCGGTGCGTACCGGACCTTTGCCGACGACGAGCTTGCCTGAACCGGAAATCAGCGTCGTGTGGCCGACCTCGACGCCTTTGACGTCGGTAATCGCATTGAACTGTCCCGGTGTGCCATCGAACGGAACGCCGAGATCGCGGGCGCGCGGCTTCGCTTGCGCGATGCCGGCGCAGGTCAGGACGATCGAGACAGACAGCGTTAGACAAAGGTGGAGTGTTTTCATGGTGGCCTCGACGGCAGGGCGAAGCGCAGCATAAAGCATCGAGGCATGCCGGGATTTCCCGGCATCCGTGTCGGTCGCACGCCGGATTTGCAAATCGCATCGTCGGATGCTGGAATGCCGCGCCGACGAACTGGTCAAGGGGGAGTGATTGAAACGTAAAGGCGCAGATCGCAAACGCCAGGGCAGCCTGGTATGTGTCGGCGTGGGCATGACGCTCGGCTCGCACCTTGGCCCGCTGGCACGCAGCCATATCGAAAATGCCGACGTCGTCTTCATGGCCGTGTCCGACGGCATCGTCGAGTTGTGGCTCAAGCAGATGCACCCGGACGTGCGCAGCCTGCAGCACTTCTACCGTGAAGGGAAGTCGCGCGCGCGCACGTATCGCCAGATGGTCGACGCCATGTTGAAGGAAGTGCGCGCCGGCAAGAGAGTCTGCGGTGCGTTCTACGGCCACCCCGGCGTTTTCGCATTGCCGCCGCATGAAGCGATCGCGATTGCGCGTCGCGAAGGTTATGCGGCGCACATGGAGCCTGGCATTTCCGCCGAGGACTGCTTGTACGCCGATCTTGGCATCGATCCGGGCACGTTCGGATGCCAGCACTACGAGGCGAGCCAATTCCTGTTCTACAAGCGCCGCATCGATCCGTCGGCCTATCTCATCCTGTGGCAGATCGGTATCGTCGGCGATCGGTCGCTGGCACGCTTTTCGACTGGCGCACAATACCGCCGCGTGCTGCTGGACGTGCTCGGGCAGGACTATCCGCTCGAGCACGAGGTCATTCTCTATCGTGCAGCAACGTTGCCGATCGAAAGACCACACGTACTGAAAACGCCGTTGATAGACTTGCCGTCGGTGGATATCGACCTTGCCGATACACTGGTGATTCCGCCGGCGCGCGCCCTGGAGGCAAATGCGGAATTGATCGGTCGCCTGGCGCGCCTCGATGAGCGCCGGCGAGTGCAAACGGCGTCACAAAAGCGCACAAAGCGTTGACTTGGATTCGGATCGCGGCGCTCCTGGCAGCGAGCGATATGCGCCAAGCAGGCGACCTCATACCTTCGAAGCATTGCTGTGCGACGGTCTTTCAGTGCAATATCGTCGGAAGCTGGATCGCACGGCTGGCTTTCCGGTGTCCCCGCTGCGATTGTTCCTGGACGGGGCAACAACGGCAGCCGCCTCGTGCGGACCGCGAGAGTAATTCTGATTTCGGAATTCTGATTCCTCAACTAAGGGGTTTTGCAATGTCGAACGTCATCAAGTTCTTCGAGCTTGTCGGGCAGGATGCCAATTTGCGCCATGCGAAGCAGGCCGAATTGATCGCGGCAATGAAGCATGCACAAGTGGATCCTTCCCTGCAGTCGGCAATTCTCGGGCGCAGCGTCGTGCGCTTGCACGCGCTTCTCGATGCCGAGAACAGGATCTATTGTTCGGTATTCAAGCCGACGGTTCCGGAAAGGAAGCAGCCGCCCAAGCCGCCGGCGAAAAAGCCGGGCAAGGCGCCGGCCAAGAAGCCCGCCAAGGCACCGGCGAAGAAGGCGAAGAAGGGAAGCGTCAAGAAAAAGTAGGCGGGGGGTTGCTCGGAGGCGGGCCCACAACGAAAGCGAGTCGCCGCGCGCGCATTGATGCGTGCGCCGGTGCGTCATGTGATGGGGTCTGCTTGACGATATTCGTGCCACTGTTGCGTCTTTGCTTCGTGCTGCTCTGGTGCGCGGCAGCCGTTGCCGCGCCTGCGGTCGCCGCCGCGGCTGAAGATGCCGGGGAACTGATCAGGAAAGCGGACGACATAAAGACCGCCGACTTTCCGCGTTTCGTCGAACTGCTCAAGCAACTCGACGAAACGAGTGCGGCGATGCCCGCGGAACAGCAGGCCTACATTCGATATCTCAAGGCTTGGAAAAGCGTTTACGACCGCGATTACGACGTCGCAATCCCGGAGCTCAAGGCGATCGTCGACGAATCCAGCGACATCACGTTGCGCTTCCGGGCGGACGTCACGTTGACCAATACCCTCGCGCTTACAGGACGTTACGAGGAAGCCTACCGACGCCTCAACGACGTGCTGGACCTCCAGCCGCAGGTCCGCGACCGCGGCGCACGCATGCTGGGATTTGCGGTTGCTTCGCTGCTGAACAACCAGGCCGGCCAATACGATGTCGCCATTGGTTATGTGGACCGCTGGCTGGCCGAAGAGAGCGAAAGCGGCGGGATCTGCAAGGCGATTTCTCTCAAGGCCGAGGCCTTGTACAAAAGCGGCAAGCTTGGCAATCACGACGAGGAAGTGCGCAAGGGAATCGCTGCGTGCGAAAAGAGCAGCGAACTGATGTTCGCCAACAGAATTCGCGGTTTCGTCGGTGGATTCGACGTCGAGCAGGGCCGGAACCAGGAAGCGATCAATTTGCTAAAGGGCAGTTACGAAGAAGCGCAGCGCACCCAGTACCCGCTGCTGCTTTCCGAATTAGATTCGATCCTGGCCCGCGCCTACATCAATCTCGGAGACATTGCGCAGGCAAGGAACTTCGCCCGTCGCGCAATTGAGGAAGGCGCGAGGAACGATGTCATCCGGCCGATAGTCGAGGCCTATCAGGTGCTGTACGAGGTGGCGAAAAGGGAAGGTAACGTACAAGGGGCGCTCGCCTACCACGAGAAGTATGCGGCCGCCGACAAGGGTTATCTGAGCGACACGACCGCGCGATCGCTGGCCTACCAGATGGTCAACCTGCAGGTGCTCGAAGAGAAGCGCCAGATCGACGTGCTGAACGAAAAGAATCAAGTCCTGCGGCTTCAGGGCGAAGTTCAGAGCAAGGCCGCGGAGACTGAACGCTTGTACGTGACTTTGCTGATCGTGGGGCTCGTCTCGATAGCGCTGTGGGCATATCGCACCAAGCGGTCTCAGGTGAAATTCCAGAAACTGTCGCGGCGCGATGGGCTGACCGGCATTGTCAATCGCCAGCACTTCATGGACGAGGCCAAGCTCGCCCTGAAGTACAGCGCGAAGTCGGCGCGCGACGTGAGCCTGATCCTGATCGACCTGGATCATTTCAAGATGGTCAACGATACCCATGGCCATGTTGCCGGCGATGTCGTGCTGAAGCAGACCGTCGCCGCCTGCCAGCAGTACATGAGGTCGGTCGATCTGTTCGGCCGCCTCGGCGGAGAGGAGTTCGGCGTGCTCCTGCCGGATTGCAGCATGGAAACCGCGCGGAAACGGGCCGAGGAACTGCGCCGGGCTATCGCCGACAGCGTAAGGGCCGAGCCCGACATTGCCGTGTCGGCAAGCTTCGGCACCACGTCGACGCGCGAATCAGGCTATGACCTGCGCCAGATGCTGATCCACGCCGACAGCGCCCTGTATCAAGCCAAACGGGCCGGCCGCAACCGCGTGCAGGTGTTCAAGGGTGAAATCACCGTGGCGTCCGCGCCAGGCGTCTGAACCACAGTCAGAGTCCCGAACGTTGCCGTCCGGCCGGGTTCGGTGCAATATCGCCTCAAGTACCCGGCTTGTTCGGGGGCGCGGAGGGTTCGCGCCAGGATCCAAATGGAGTTGAGGCCGAATCAATGCCGCTGGCTGGCGCACTGCGTTCTACGATCGGGCGTGTCTGCCTGGCGGTCATCCTCGGGTTGACTGCGGCAGCGGTATGCGCTGCTGAAGACGCGGGCGACCTGCTCAAGCATGCCGACGAGATCAAGACCTCGAACCATGCCGAGTTCCTCGACGTGCTGCAACGGCTCGATGCCGATCGCGAGCACCTGTCGTCCGCGCAGCAGATGTATCTGCGCTACCTCGATGCATACAAGCTCGCCTTCAGCGGCGACTATGACCGTGCCGTTCCGCAGCTGACGTCGATCACGAAGGAGTCGAACGATGTCGTCATGCGCTTTCGCGCCGGCATCACGCTGACCAATATCCTGGCGCTGTCGGCACACTTCGAAGAAGCCTACATGCACTTGAACGAGTTGCTCGAGCTGCAGCCGAAGATCGAGGACAAGGCGACGCGAATGCTGGGTTTCGGCATCGCCGCGCTGCTGTACAACCAGGCGGGTCAGTACGACCTCGCCATACTGAACGCGCAGCGCTGGCTCAACGAGGACGGCGAAGACGAAGGCGGCTGCAAGGCCAACTACCTGAAGGTCGAAGCGCTCTATCGGACCGGAAGACTCGCCACGGACAGTGTCGACGTGCGCAACGGCCTCGCCGCATGCGCGCGTATCGCTGATCCAACCTATGCCAACCTGATTCGCACCTTCATCGCCAATCTCGCGATCGATCAACAGCGCGCCACGTCGGCAATCAAGCTCTTCCAGGACAACTATGCGGAAATACAGCGCACCCGCTACGGCCGGCTGACGTCGGAAGTGGACTCCATTCTGGCGCGGGCGTGGTTCAAGTCGGGCGACCTGGATCAGGCGACACGCTACGCGCTCAGCGCCGTGGACAAGAGTGTCCGGGACGAGATCACAAAACCCCTGGTCGACGCCTACCAGGTGCTGTATGAAATCGCGCGAAGCCGATCGGACTTTCAGGCCGCGCTCACCTACCACGAAAAATACGCCGCAGCCGACAAGGGTTACCTTGGTGAGACGAGCACGCGCGCGCTTGCGTTCCAGATGGTCAATCAGCAGGTGCTCGACAAGAAGCGACTGGTGGACGAACTGAGCGAGAAGAACCAGCTGCTTCGCCTGAATCAGCAGGTTTCCGAGAAATCGGGAGAGGCCGAGCGCCTGTACATCCTGTTGTTGCTGTTGGTAATCGGCTTCATCATCCTGTGGACCTATCGTCTCAAGCGCTCGCAGCTGCGCTTCCAGAAGCTGGCGCGGCGCGACGGATTGACCGGCATCGTCAACCGGCAACATTTCATGGACGAGGCGAAGGCGATGCTGCAGGCCTGCGCAAGATCGGAGCGCGAGGTCTGCCTGATCCTCGTCGACCTCGACAATTTCAAGCTCGTCAACGACACGCACGGCCATGTCGCCGGTGACGGCGTCCTCAAGCAGACGGTGGAGATGTTCCAGCTGCACATGCGCGTGGCCGATCTTTTCGGCCGCCTCGGCGGCGAGGAATTCGGCATCATGTTGCCCAACTGCACGCTCGAGACTGCGCTCACCCGCGCCGAGGAACTGCGCGCCGCCATCGGCGGCTTTGCCCAGGCCGGCGTCACGATCACGGTTTCAGCGAGCTTCGGCGTGACCTCCACGGCACAGTCGGGGTACGACCTGCGCCAGCAACTCATTCACGCCGACAGCGCACTGTATCGTGCCAAGCGCAACGGCCGCGATCGCGTGGAATCCTACGTGCCCGCCGTCGATGCGCCGTCAAATACTCCGCCGCCCTACGCGGAATGGGACATTTCCAAGACCTAGGCCGCAGCCACGGCGCGCGTCGCGGGAAAGAATTCGCCGGCGACCCGTTCGGTCAGGCCAGATCCAATAAGGCAAGGTCCAAATCAGGCCAGATCCAATAAGGCAAGATCCAATCAAGCAAGGTCCGGCGCTTCAGCGCGTGCGACCCGGTTCCTGCCGGCCTCCTTGGCGGCATACAGCGCCTTGTCGGCGCGTGCGATCATCGAACGCGCGTCTTCCTTGTGGTCCCACTCGGCGACACCGAAGCTTGCGCTGACGTGGCCGACCGACTCGAACGGCACGTCGGCGATCTTTGCGCGCACGGCTTCGGCCATTGCCGCCGCCGCATCGATGCGCGTCTCGCGCAGCGCCATGATGAATTCCTCGCCGCCGAAGCGTGCTGCGCAGTCCGAGCCGCGCATCAGTTCGCGTACGCGCAGTGCGGCGTGCTTGAGTACCATGTCGCCGCTGTCGTGGCCGAACGCATCGTTGATCTGCTTGAAGAAGTCCAGATCGAGGATGATCACTGACAAGCCATGGCCCTTGATGCGCGCCTCGGCCATGTCGGCCTCGAGGCGCTCGAAGAAACGCCGGCGGTTGACCAGGTCGGTAAGGAAATCGCGCGTCGCCATGTCTTCGAGGCGGTGATTGAGCCGGTTCATCGGCTCGATGACCAGACCGGACAGCGCGAGGTTCATGGCGATGAACATCATGGCAAATATCGCCAGCAGCGACAGCATGAAATTGCGGAACGTCTGCCGCGCCTTTTCCACCGGGTAGAGCATCGGCACCTGCACCAGTTGCATGCCGACGATCTCGTCCTGCTTCCAGCCAAAACCATTTTGCTCGCCGTAAACCTTGAGCATCGATGCCGGCGCCGCGGTGGGCGTGCTGTGGCAGGCGAGGCATTGCGGATTCTTGATCTGGATCGGCCGCGCGACGTACAGCGCGCTGTCGATGCCGTCGCCGTGCACGCCGCTCAATTCCTTCTGCGCGTGGCCGGAACGGAATTGTTCGATCAACTGCGCTTCCCACTCGCTGGCCTTGTCGCGCGGGTTGGTCGCATTGAGCACGGCTTCCTTGTACTCGTAGCCGGCATATCGATCGCGCAGGCGATGCAGGGTCTCCGTCGCCGCGAAGGCCGGCACGGTCTGCGGCAGAAACGTCTCCGCGTTGAGAGGATCCAGGTGCGGCTTGATCTCCTCGGTCGTATAGCTGCGGATTGCCAGCGCGGTATCCATCAGCACCTGCGAGTTGTAACGTACTTCGTCGAGCGCATTCTGTTGCAGGTAACGATGATAGAAAATACCGGCGCCGACGATGCCGAGCGCAAACACGATGATCAGCACCAGGTTGAACTTGAGGCGTAACTGCATGCGTGGCAGCGCCCGGAACGCCTGCCGCTGCAGGTCTTCCGGAACGTCCCTCCCTCGATTCGATCGGCGGCAATCCCCGATGCGCTATCTTATTGGATATTCGCTGCCTTGCGCTGCATCCGGCGCCGTACGAGCACAGGTCTCATCGGTATAGATGGTTTCGCAGATGCATCGCCTGTTTTTCGCAATTTTTCCCGAGCCGCCGGCACTGGTGGCGATCGGCCGCGTCGCTGCGCGGCTGCAAGCGGAAAAGGCTTTGCGTGGCCGCTGGATGGCGCCGGAGAAGTACCACGTCACCGCACGCTTTCTCGGCGATCATGCCGATCCCACTGTCGTGATTGCGCGTGCCAGGGCCGCCGCGGTACCGGTGCGTACCGCGCCGTTCGACCTCACGTTCGATCGCATCGTCACGTTCCGCGGACGTCACCAGTCGCCGTGCGTGGTTCGCTGCACGCCGGAATCGGACATGGCTATCGAGGCGCTTTGGCGAGACCTTGGTGCCGCATCGTCGGATGTGCGCGGGGAGGCGGGTCGTTTCGTGCCGCACCTGACCATCGCCTACGTCGACCGTAGACTCGATGAACCGATCGCCATCGAGCCCGTCGTCACGCGGATCAAGGCGTTCGCGCTGGTCGACAGCCATGATGCGCAGCACGAGGTGCTGGCGCGCTGGCCGCTGACGGCATAGGGCACGCGCGCCGATTCTGCGAGGATTGCGCGTGGATCGCGATGACGAAGTCTTCACGTCGTGTTGCAGGTCGTTGGCTAAGATTCACGCTAGACTAAAAGTAGAGGAGGGCGTGCGATGTTCGCTGTCAGATCCAGAGTGGCGAGGATTGCCGGTTGCTGCTTTACTGTCGGTCTGCTGGTAGCTTGCGGCAATCAGTCGGCCAATGCGCCGCCGTCGAACGCCGCATCGTCGAACGCAGTAGACGCGCAAACTCCGTCGCAGCCGGCACCATCGCCGCCGCCTTCGACAACGCCGCCCGCGGACGGTCAGCAGAATGCTTCGGTTGCCGAATTGCTCGCCGGATCGACGCCGTCGGCGAACCCATCACCGCCGGCAGAGCCCGTTGCGGCTCCAGTCGCAGCGGGATCCGAACCGGGTGCGGACAACGCGGCGGCCGCCCCCGACGGCGTCGAATTTGCGCGCGTCATCAGCGTGCAGAAGATCCCGGGGCCGAAGCAGATTTGTACCGACCAGACCGTGGTCGAACGACGTGAGCCGGAAGACAAGCACAAGGTGGCGGGCACGGTCATCGGTGCCGTCGCCGGCGGCGTCATCGGCAGTCAGTTCGGTGGCGGGCGCGGGCGCACCGTCGCGACGGTCGGTGGCGCGGTAGCCGGCGGCGCAATCGGCCGCAAGGTGCAGGGCAATCATCAGGATCAGGACACGGTCACGCGCGTCGTCAAGCATTGCCGGCCAGTGACGAAAGCCGAGGAGGAGGGCCAGATGCTGTACGACGTCGTCTACGCCTATCAGGGACAGAACCTGCATGTTCGCCTCGATCACGACCCTGGTGACCGGATCGAATTGCCGGTTCGGGGTGTCGAGTAGCGCAGGCCAGGTTGTTGGAAATTTGCCCGAATGATGACTGATAACCCATGCGCGGCACGGGAAACGGCGCTACCCTGAGGCTCTGGCTTTCGGCCTATGGGGTAGGGCATGAACGCATCGCGACGACTGGGAATGCTCGGCATTTCGGCGCTGATGGCGCTCCTGGTTGCGTGCGGTGGCGGCTCTTCGAACAGCAGTTCGACGCCGATGTCGCCTCCGCCCCTACCACCTCCGCCGCCACCGCCACCGCCACCGCCTAGTCTGGATCCGGTGTACCTGGCGTCTGCGGTGTCGCCATTCACGAATGGCTGCGACGGCGTTGCGGCGAATGGCACCGTGTATGTCAATGCCGAGGTCGAACCCTATGTCGCTGCCGATCCGCTGAATTCGCAGCATCTGGTTGCGGTCTGGCAGGAGGATCGCTGGTCTACGGGCGGTGCACGCGGGATCGTCGCCGGCGTGTCGAACGATGGAGGCAAGAACTGGACCCGGCACGCGCTGCCGTTCACGCGTTGCGGCGGTGGTACGCCAGCAAACGGTGGCGACTACGAGCGTGCGAGCAATCCCTGGGTCACGATCGGACCGGACGGCACTGCCAATGTCGTTGCCATCGCGTTCAACGGATTGGTTCTGGCGGCCGGATCGAAGAGCGCGGTGCTCGCCGCGCGTTCGACTGATGGCGGCAACACCTGGAATGCGACGGGCACGCTGATCGTCGATGCGGACATCGCTTTCAACGACAAGGACGCCATCACCGCCGACCCGACCGATGCGCACTTCGTCTACGCGGTATGGGACCGGTTGACCAGCGACAACGTCGGCCCGACGTATTTCGCGCGCAGCGCCGACGGTGGTGCAACCTGGCAACCGGCGCGCGCGATCTACGATCCCGGCGTCACCAACCAGACGATCAGCAATGCGCTGGTGGTGCTGCCGAACGGCACGCTCGTCACCATGTTCCTCGAACTCGATGCCACGTCTGCGACGACGTTCACGGCGCACATCGCCGTGATCCGTTCGAGCGACGGCGGCGCGACGTGGTCGGCGCCGATCAAGGTCGCCGATTCGCTGAGCGTCGGCACGCGGGACCCCGACACCGGTGCGTTGATCCGCGACAGTACGCTGATTCCGGAAATCGCGGCTCGGGCCCGGCGGCAAGCTCTATGTGGTCTGGCAGGACTCGCGCTTCAGCAACGGCGTACGCGACGACGTCGCTGTATCGCATTCGGACGATGGCGGCGTGAACTGGTCGGCGCCGGTGCGCGTCAACGGCAGCGCGTCGGTCGCGGCATTTTCGCCGATGGTGCACGTGCGCGGCGATGGCGTGATCGGCGTGACCTATTATGATTTTCGCGCGAATACGACGAACACGGCGACGTTGCCGACCGAATACTGGCTGACGCGTTCTGCGGACGCCGTGACCTGGCAGGAAAACCAGATTGCCGGTCCGTTCGACCTCAATCTTGCGCCGGTCGTGTCGACGCCGGGATCGGGAGACTTCCTCGGCGACTATCAGGGACTCACCAGCGCAGGCACGCTGTTCCAGCCGTTGTTCACACAGACCAACGCGGGCGATTCGTCGAATCGCACGGATATCTACGCGGCGCCGGCGGTATCGGCAACGGGCGGTGCGTCGACGCTCCGCGCTGCCGCTGCCGTGACGCCATCGGCGCGAGCGTGAGCGAAGCGTTTGTCGTCACACCGGAGCTGCAGCAGCGCGTTTCGGACAATCTCGTGCAGGCGATGCGGCGCCGGTTGCCCGGCGCGCAACAGCGCTGATCGGCTCGCGCGACGAGTCAGCGCGCGCGCAGGCGGAAGCGCTCGACGATAGTCGGCCGGCGTGAGCGATGTCTCGCGCTTGAACAGCTTGCGGAAACTCGGCACGTCGCTGTAGCCGCAGCGTTCGACGACTTCGTCGAAGCTCAGCTGCGTGGCCTCCAGCAGCGCCTTGGCCCGTTCGACACGCAGGTGCTGGATGTAGCCGAGCGGGCTCGTGCCGTAGTGCGAACGGAAGTGCCGCAGCAGGCTGCGTTCGCTGGTGCCGCAATGCGAGGCCAGGCGCGAGACACTGATCTGGTCGTGCAGCTCCTTCTCGAGGAAGCGCGTGATCTTCTCCGCCAGCGAGTGGCGCGGCTTTTCCAGCAGTGCCTGGCTGACGTAGGGCGCCTGGCTCTGGCGCTCCATGTCGAGCAGCATCATACGGCTGGTCTGCTGCGCCAGTTCCTCGCCGCCGACTTCCGCGACGACGCGGACGACGAACGTATAGACGGCGGTCGATGCACCGGTCGTGACGAGGTTGCCGTCTTCGATGACGAGCGCCTGTTCTTCGAGTTGCACGGCGGGAAAGTGGCGACGAAAAGCGCTCGCCAGCCACCAACTCGTCGTCGCGCGCCGGCCATCGAGCAATCCGGCCATCGCCAGCAGGTAGGTTCCGCTGCAGGTCGCGGCGATGCGCGTGCCGCGCAAGTGCAGCGCACGCAGCGCGGCCAGCTCGGGCTCGAACTCGGCGCGCCGGTCGAGCAGTTCGCGCGGGCGATGGTGGTTGATGCCCGGCACCAGCACGAGGTCGAAGCGCGCGTTACGCGCCAGGGGCTTGATGCCGCTGATCTCGATGCCGGATTCCGTGACCACGCGCTCGGCGCCGCGTACGCTGAACACCGTGCTTTCGAACTTCGGTGCGTTTCCCGGCGAGCGGATATCCGCAAGCGTCTGCGCGACGCGCAGCGCGTCGGCGGGTCCGGAAAGGCTCGACAGCATGCAGCCGTCGAGCGCCATCAAGCCAAGTCGGAATACGGTCATGCAATGACTCTCTAGCTGTTGATCCGCAACGGCGCGGTCAGTCGGCAATCAGAACGGAACCGACATAGTCGTTGATCCAGTTCAGCGCGACCGCCGGCACATACAACGCCACGTCGCCATCGACTTTCTCGCCGCAGGCGCGCAGCGCAATGTGCTGCGGGAATCCTGTCGGCAATGCCGTAACCGAAGGTGCAACGAGCCGCGGGTGGCCTTGATCGTCCTGGCTGACATACCACAGGCCGTTGGGCACAGGCGTGCTGCTGCCGCAGGCTTTCGAGTGGTCGACGATATCGACTTCGTCACCGCGCAGCGGCTGCAAGCGCCAGCGGTGCGAGTGCTGCAGCAACGTCGCGGTGTATTGCCCGTCGGTGATGTAGATCGGTTCGTAGACCGGCGTGGCGCTCGCCGGCGCACCGGCGCTCAGCGCGGTCGTTGCGATCAGTATGGTTAGCGAATGCTTGAGCATGATGCGTTCCTCCGGAAGCGGGTCGTCGGGCATGCGTCTGAAAATTTCGCGCGGGACCTACATAGTTGGAACGAAATGCCGGCCCGATTTGCGCCAGATATCTGCTTCGACTGTGCGCATACTGTGCGCCGCGAAGCCTAGCATGCGCAGTGGCGGAAATGCCATTTTAGTGGCGAAATCGGACAATCGGCCGGTTTCCGGCCGCCAGCTCGCATCGCTGAAGAAGAGAGCTTTCGGACTGCGTTGAACATCGCGCCGAATCGGCGCGATCGGTTGCGTCCGGCGTCTAGCGTGCGCTGCGACGCAAGTCGGCCGGCCGCCGGTCGTGCTCGAGCGGCGCCGGCCCCGGTGCTGCCGGCGCTTCGCGCGCTGCCGCGCCGATTTGCGAAGTGCGGGCGCGCGTGAGCGCGCGTGCCATGCGCCGCACGGCCTCGGCCAATTCACTCTCGTCGAGGTAACTGAAGCCCAGGCGCATGAACGGCTGTTCGCGTTGCAGAAAATCGAAGCGCCGAGCACTGTGGAACAGCACGCCTTCGCGCTCGCCGGCACGCTGCCAGCCGGCCATGTCGATCGATTCATCGGCGCGGGCCCACAGCGCCATGCCGCCATCGGGAACGCGAAATGTCAGCGCGCTTCCCAGATGGTGTTTCAGAGCTGTTGCGAGCACGTCGCGCCGCGTCGCATACGTGCGCCGCATGCGTCGCATGTGGCGCAGCAGTTCGCCATCCTCGAACAACTCCGCGATCGCACATTCCATCGCCACGTCGCTGCGCGCATCGCTGGCTTCGCGCAGCGCGCGCAGGCGCTCGAAGACAGGTGCCGGCGCGGTGACGAAGCCGGTGCTGATTCCCGGCGCCAGCAGATTCGCCAGCGAGCCGACATAGATCGTGTTGGCACGGCCGGCACCCGCGGCGATCGGCAGCACCGGCTTGCCGGCATAGTGGAATTCGTGGTCGTAGTCGTCCTCGATGATCGCGAAGCGATGGCGCAGCGCAAGCTCGGCCAGGCGCACGCGCCGCCGCGGCGACATCACCGATGTCGTCGGATACTGGTGATGCGGGGTCAGGAATACGGCACGCACGGTGAGTTGCGACAGGAGTTGTTCCAACGCGCCGATATCGAGTCCGTCGTCGTCGAGCGGCAACGGGACCAGATGCGCGCCGGCGAGCTTCAACACATTCCACGCCGGCGGATAGCCGAATGCTTCCACGACGACGACGTCGCCGGGGCCAGCAATGTCCGCGCAACCAGATCGATCGCCTGTTCGATACTGCGCGTAACCATCAGGTTGTCCGGCGTCACCGCCAGGCCGCGTGAACGTGACAACATCACGGCAAGTTCGCGGCGCAGGCGGATGTGGCCGCATGGCTCGGCGTAACCCAATGACGCAGGACTGCGCGGGCTGATCGCGCGGCGAAATGCGCGCGCGAGCGCCGGTGCGGGAAACAGCCGTACATCGGCCATGCTCATCGCAAGCGTCAACATGCCTGGCGCCGTTGCCACGTGGGTCGTGGCGGCTGCAACGGGCGTGTGAGCGGATACGTCGGCAAATCGGTGGACTGCGCCAGGGGAGCCATGATGCACCGAGGCGGGCCAGCGGCGCGCTGACGAACGTGCCGCCGCCGACGCGAGTGTTGACCAGGCCTTCGGCAGCCAATTCGCCATAGCCGGCGACGACCGTGTTGCGGTTGACGCCGAGGTGCCCGGCGAGTTCGCGCGAGCCGGGGAGGGGATCGCCGGGCTTGAGACGTCCGCTGCGAATCTCGTCGGCGACGGCGCTCGCAAGTTGCAGAAACAGCGGCTGGTCGCGACTCGCATCCAGCCCCACGCTCAGTTCCCATCGACGCATCGTTCCTCTCCATCGGCTAGGGAAGCTCTGAACAAATCTGCATAGGCGGCATGATGTCCAGAAGGTTCGCAGGTCGTGTTGCGTGGCGCCGCCCAGGCTGGCTGCCTGGGCAAGCGCGCGGCGCGGGCTGAGGACCTTCTGGACATCACCCCGGCATTACATCAATCAAATTGTTGGGGCCGATCTGTCTGCGCGCAGCTCATCGGTGCGCCGGCTCGACAGACGGCCAGTCTGCCTTCGCCGTCGCGCCTTGATCTGCACGCAGACAGATCGGTGACGCCTGTGCAGATTTGTTCAGAGCTTCCCAGACAAGGACGCAACCGGACCAGCAAGCGTCGCAGAAGTGGAGCTCCCGATGCCGCCGCACGCTCGCCAAGCTTGCGGTTGCGTTGCAACCCACACCAACAGGAGAAGCACATGCGCACTGTTTCTTTCAGCACCATCACGATTGCCGTCTGCTGTGCACTTGCATCCGGCATGGTCGCCGCCGATACGGATAGCTACCTCGTCAGCAACCTGCCGACGCTCGGCGGCACGCGCACGCAAGGCAACAGCATCAACAATCGCGGCTGGGTCGCCGGATTTTCCACGTATGCCGGCAATTCGCAGCGATTTGCCACTGCATGGTATGGCGGCCAGATCCATGATCTGGGTACGCTCGGCGGCCCCAACAGCGATGTCGCTTGGCCGGTGAAGAATGTCATCGGCCTGATCGCCGGCATATCGCAGACAGCAACCCCGGAACCGCTGGGCGAGACCTGGAGTTGCGCCGGTTTCCTGGCCGGTTCGACCGGTTTCATCTGTCGCGGCTTCGCTTGGAAGGGCGGCCAGATGCGCATGCTGCCTACGCTCGGCGGCAACAACGGTTTCGCAGCCGGCGCGAATAATCGCGGCCAGATTACCGGCTGGGCCGAGACGAGCACACTCGATCCTTCCTGCGAGGGTCCGGGGCCGGGCAAGAGCGGACAGGTGCTGCAATTCCTGCCGGTGATCTATGGGCCAGGTGACGACGCAATCCAGTCGCTGCCGCTGCTTGCCGGCGACAGCTCGGGCGCGGCGACCGCAATCAACGATCACGGCCAGGCCGTGGGAATTTCCGGCAGCTGCGATCAGGCAGTCGGCCGCTACACGGCGGCGCATGCCGTGCTCTGGGACAACGGCACGGTGACGGACATCGGCGCGGGCGTGCTGCCGGCGCCGTTCTGGAATACGCCGATGGCGATCAATGAGCACGGCGACGTGGTCGGCTTTGCCGGCGATCCGAGCGACATCACCGCCGGCCTCACGCATGCGTTCATCTGGACGCGCGACGGTGGCATGCAGCTGCTGAACACCGATGCCAGCGACAACAGCACGGCGACCGGCATCAACGCGCAACGCCAGGTTTCGGGCTATTTCGTCGCCGGTGACGGCAGCCTGCACGGATTTGTCTGGGATGCCGCGAACGGCCTGCGCGACTTGAATGACCTGAAGGGCGATTACCCCAATGTCATTGCGCTCGCCAACGACATCAACGACGCCGGCGAGATAACCGGCCGTGCCACCGTGCCAGGCGGAACACGTGTTGCGATCGTCGCAGTGCCATCGCATCACTGAACGCTTGCCTGCGGCGAAGTGCGGCGAAAGGCTGGATTCATTGTTGTGGGTGCACAGTGGTTCGGCATAACCGTGTTCCACAGGAGAAGGCAAATGTTAGAGAAGCTACCAAACGATCACCAAGTGGTAGAAGTGTGCGTCAATAACCGCGAGTGGTTGCAGGCGACATATCAGAATGGCGAGTTCGTGGACGTGTACGGAGTCCCGCTGGACCTCCAGACGATTTCCAACTGGCGTCCCGACGCAAAGGCGCCGACGAAGAAGCTCAACTGAAGACTCGAGGCCGGAGTCGGGTGACTCCGGCCTCGTTGCGCTCGTGGCTGTCGCTGTCAGTTCTGACTATTGCCGCCGCCGTTATTACTAGTTACCGGATTGCACATCGATGCGTCCATACAATCCGTCGGCTTCGTCGTTCGGTCCTGCTGCGAAGAACAGCGTGTTGACCGGCTGGTTCTGGGCGCCGTCGCCGAACGCGAGTCCCCACAGGCCATCGATGACGATCGGCTGGTGATCCGGACCGCGCAATGTGCCAATGTAACCGCCGCCCACGGGGTCGAACGCGTTGATCCTGCCGTCGCCGAAGTTGCCCACCAACAGCGCTCCGCCAAATTCGCCGAAGCCCGCCGGTGCCAGCGCCACGCCCCAGGGCGCGTTCAGGACGCCGCGTGAAGCGATGCGATTGATCAGCGTGCCGTTCGGATCGTAGACGTCGACGAAGCCGGTACCGGGCCCGTGTGCCTCGTCGGTGGAGCCCGTCTGTGTCTTCGCGTAGGTCACGTAGATGTTGCCGCCGATCGCCTGAATGCCGAACGGGTGGTAAGTGCCGACACCGAGCAGCAGGTTGATGAATGACGTATCGCCGTTGCCCACCGGCGGCAGTTGCGGATCCTTGAATGCATTGCCGCTCAGCGTGACCGGGGCGAAATTGCTGTCGAACACGTCGATCTGCCCGTTCGCAAAATCGGTGACATACAACTGCAGCGCGCTGCCGTTGCCGCTGAGCGCGACGCCTTTGAACACGGCGCCGTCGACTGTCTGCATGACTGCCGTGCTGGTTCCGGCCGCCCAAGCATCGATCGTGCCGCTCTCGGTGGCCCAGATGAATCGCGCCGGCGTCGTCGGCGCGATGTTGAAGCTGCTCGAGCCGTTCCAGACGATGCCCGTCGGATCCATGCCGGTCACTGCCACGATGAGTGATGCGGCGACGCCGCTGCCATTGTAAATCGTCGCCGTGCTGGTGCCGTTGTTGGCGACCCACATCGGACTGCCGGGTGCGAAGGTGATGCCCCAGGCGTTCTGCAGGTTGCTGTCGACGTGGTCGGCCGGTACGTTCGCGGCACCATTGGAAACGAGGTTGTGCTGCACATAGACCGAATCGGCGAATGCCGACTGCGCGCAACCGAGCGCGACTGCGAATGCCAGAATTGCTGAATTGCCATGGGCAATTTTAGAAATACTTTTCATCGTCCGTTCTCCACAGGCATATTGCCCCCTGATGACGGCAGGCACCTGCGAGGGCGACCGCCGCGCATGCTGTGAGTTTCACAACCGATCGATGAGGTTCATGGCCGCGTCAGGTTGGTGAACGGCGCTTATGATTTGTTCACAATTGTGGTATGCCGGCTCGTCAATGTTGGCCGGCGCAGCTCCGCAATTCAGGTACTTCGCCGCAGGTCCTGTCGCTTCAACTAGCCTTCCCCTTTCCTCGCAGCGACGAGGCAGGGTCCAAGGATGAACTCCGGCCTCGTTGCGCTCCTTGCACTCGCGATCAGTCCTGATTGTCGTCGTCGCCTTGGTCGTCGCCGCCGTTGCCGGGCTGCGCGTCGATGCGGCCGTACAGGCCGTCGCCCTCGTCGTTCGGTCCGGCCGCGAAGAACATCGTGTTGACCGGCTGGCTCTGGGCGCCGTCGCCGAACGCGATGCCCCACAGGCCGTCGATCTGTATTGGCTTGTGATTGGCGCCGCGCAGCGTGCCGATGTAGCCACCGTTCACCGCATTGAACGCATTGATCGTGCCGTCGCCGAAATTACCGACCAGCAAGGCGCCGCTGAAGGAGCCGAAGCCCGCTGGCGCCAGCGTCAGGCCCCACGGCGCGTTGAGGACGCCGTCGAAGCGATCCGATGCAGCAGGTTGCCGGATGGATCGAAGACATCGACGAAGCCGAGGCCGGGCCCGTGTGCCTAGTCAGTGGAGCCCGTCTGGGTTTTTGCGAAAGTGACGTAGATGTTGCCGCCGATCGCCTGGATACCGAACGGATTGTAGCCAGCAGGAAGCTTTGAATCCTTGAAAGCGTTGCCGCTCGGCGGAAGCAGTTGGAAGTTTCCGTCGAAGACATCGATCTGTCCGTTCGCGAAGTCGGTTGCGTACAACTGCAGTGCGCTGCCGTCGCCGCTGATTGCGACGCCCTTGAACACGGCGCCGGTGACGGTCTGCATCACCGTCGTGGCGGGGCCGCCCGCCCAAGCATCGACGGTGCCGCTTTCGGTTACGAAGATGAACTTTGCCGGTGTCATCGGCGCGATGTTGAAGCTGCTAGACCCATTCCAGACGATACCGGTCGGATCCTGGCCCGTGACGGTGACGACGAGCGGGATCGCGTTGCCGTTGCCGTCGTAAAGAGTTGATGTGCTGGTGCCATTGTTGGCGACCCAGGCCGGACTGCCGAATCCGAATGCGATTCCCCAGGCGTTGACGAGGTTCGCGTCGGTATGGTCGGCGGTCAGATTTTGCGCGCCGTCGAAGACGAGGTTGTGTTGCAGGTAGACCGAATCGGCGAGCGCCGGTTGCGCGCAACCGAGCGCTATAGCGAGTGCGAGCAAAGTAGAAGTGCGACGGGCAATTTTTGAAATGTGTTTCATCATCGGTTCTCCACAGGCGAATTGCCCCCTGGACAGCGAACGAAGGGGCTTATGCCTCGCCTCGGTCGCCGGCTGTGGATTCCGATATGCAATACAGCGGGTTCACCGCCGAGATGTGAGCGGTTGGCTACGCTTCAGAAAGCTGAAGAAAAGATTTTGTTAAGCGGCGAAAGCTTCAGGCAGGGCGCGATGTGATGCTCTTTTCCAGGCGCATGAATTGCTCGAGCATATCGGCGTAGATGCGATCGGTCTTCTCGTGCAGATGGGCGATCTCGAGCTCGGCCTTGATGTTGATGTCGTACTCGATATCGGCGCGCACACGGTCCTTTTCGGCCTGCCGGTTCTGGCTGATCAGTACGAAGCAGGTGAGGAAGATCGACTCGAGCGAAACTATCATCGTCAGCAGGCCGAACGGAAACGGATCGAACTGCGCTACGCCGAGCGGCAACACGTTGACTGAGATCCAGATGACAAACCAGATCACATTGAGGGCGAGGAAGGTCATGCTGCCGCTGAACCAGGAAATCCAGTCGGCTAGGCGCTGCAACGTGCTGATCTTTTCCTCGACCTCCTCGTTCACATTGCGCGAAACGCGCGTGCGCAGCAATTCATCGGCCTTGCGCGTCATCCGGCTCATCGCCGCGAGCACGCGCAACGCGGCGGCCGGACTCTTCTGGAACAGCAGCAGCAGATCGTGGCGCTTCAGCGCAAGCAGGTGTGTTTCGCCGACGGCGACGGCCGTGGCCGTGCGCGGGCCCTGGTCGAGCAATGCGAGTTCGCCGAACAATTCGCCGGCATCGGCGATGGCCAGGACGATCTTCTGGCCGGCGGTGTCCTTGATGAACAACTCGACCTCGCCGGAGCGAACGACGTAAAGCGACTCGCCCGGTTCACCGGTCTTGAACAGCGTCTCGCCGGCGGCCAGCCGCCGCTCGTGGATCAATCCGGCAAGCTGCTCGCGGTCGGACTCTTCGAGGTGCTCGAAGAGCGAGACGTTGGTCAGCAAGTGTGCATCGCAGGCCATGCTTCTCCACCGCGGTGGATGTTCAGTGCATGATCTGCTCAGCCCATGCAGAACGCATTGAGCTTGTTGCCGTCAAGGTCGCGGAAATAACCGGCGTAAAAGCCGTCGCCGCGCGGACCGACCGGGCCCTCATCGGTTGCTCCGAGTTCCAGAGCTTTCTTGTGTAGCGCATCGACCTTGGCCCGGCTGTCGACGACCAGCGCGACCATCGTGCCGTTGCCGACCGTGGACGACTTGCCATCGAAGGGCAGCGCCACAGCCAGTGAGGGCGTCGTCGGCGAAACTGCCCAGGCGATGAAGCGGTCGGATTCCATAAAGCGCGATGCGCCGATCGTCGAAAGCAATGTGTCGTAGAAGGCCGCTGCACGCGCGAGGTTCTGCGTGCCGAGTGTGACATAGCCGATCATGTGGACTCCTTCAAACAGGTGGATGTCGATTCTTGAACACGTGAGAGGCAACACTCTGCGGGAGTGCCGCGTGGTTCGTTCACAACCGCAGCACTGCGCCGCGCGCAGTTATACATGAAACCGTGATTGCTCAGCGCCTTGCCGTACTTCGTCTGCGTTGAATCCGCGGCAGGAAAGAATGCGTCGGGACGGCGCGCTGGCTCGGGTTCGCCGTCACGAACGCATCAGCCGCGAGCGCGAATAGCGGTACCGGCACGACGCGGACCGCAACCAACCCGACGCCTCATCCAGCATCTCCCTCGTTCTAGCTCAATATCTACTCGCACAGGCGCAAAAGATCAATCGCGGCTTCAACGGTCGTCCCCGGGCCGTCCGCTGGACTGGGCCGCGCATGGCCGACGGATTCAAGGTTAACCGTCGTCGTCCGCTTCATGTGACAATTCGTTGCCGCGGTGTGGCAGTAGCCGCCACGAAGAGTAGCTTCGAACCGAGCATGATCACGGTCCATCACCTCAACAATTCGCGCTCGCAACGCGTGCTCTGGCTGCTCGAGGAACTCGATCTCGAATACCGGATCGTGCGTTATCAGCGCGACCCGAAGACACTGCTCGCGCCGGCGGAATTGCGCGCCGTGCATCCGCTCGGCAAGTCCCCGGTCATCAGCGACGGCGACGCCACGATCGCCGAATCCGGCGCGATCATCGAGTATCTCATCGGCCGCTATGGCAACGATCGGCTGATTCCGCCCGTCGCCACTCCACAACGTCTGCGCTACACGTACTGGCTGCATTATGCGGAAGGGTCGGCGATGTCGCCGCTGCTGCTGAGCCTGATTTTCCGGCGCATGCCGAAGGCGCCGATGCCGTTCTTCGCGCGACCGATAGTGCGCAGCCTTTCCGAAAGGGTGCAGTCGTCGTACGTCGATCCGCAGCTGAAGCTGCATTTCGACTACATGGAAAGCGAACTGGCCGGCAGCATCTGGTTCGCCGGCGACGAGTTCAGCGCCGCCGACATCCAGATGAGTTTTCCGATCGAATCGGGCCAGGCGCGCGGCTTGGTCGGCGAGGCGCGGCCGAAACTGGCGGCATTCCTCGGACGCATTCATGCACGGCCCGCTTATCAGCGCGCGCTGGAACAAGGCGGCGCCTTCGCCGTCGCGGGCTGAAGGCGATCGCCGCCGCGTGCCTCGACTCGCCACGCCGCCGCGGGTATCGTTTGCCGCTTGAACCGAGAGAGGAACAGGCTATGGCCAAGCGTGATCCGCGTGTCGATGCGTACATCGCCAACGCACCGGAATTTGCCAGACCGATCCTTACACACCTGCGCGATGTCATGCACCGGAATTGTCCACAAGTGGAAGAGACACTGAAGTGGAGAATGCCGACCTTCATGTATCACGGCATGCTGGCCGGCATGGCGGCGTTCAAGCAGCACTGCAGCTTCGGTTTCTGGAAGCATGAACTGGTCGTCGGCAAGGAACTCGCCGGCAGTCCGCAGGGCATGGGTCAGTTCGGCAAGGTCACCAAGGTGTCGGATCTGCCCTCGGCCAGGGCGCTGGCCGCATACATCAAGAAGGCGATGAAGCTCAACGAAGACGGCGTAAAGGCGCCGCGCGCGACGCCGAAGAAGCGCGCACTGGCCATGCCCGCCGATCTGACGGCGGCGCTGAAGAAGAACCGCAAGGCCTCGGCGACATTCGCAGCGTTCAGTCCGACCAACAAGCGCGACTACGTCGAATGGATCGTCGACGCCAAGCGCGACGAAACGCGCAACAAGCGGCTGGCGCAGGCGATCGCGTGGATGGCCGAGGGCAAGCCACGCAACTGGAAATACATGGACTGCTGACTGCCATGCGCCTTTCGCAGCGGCAACGCAGCGACTACTTTGCTTGTCTGCGGTAGAGCCCGTCGAATGAGATGACCCAGCTCTTGCCGTCGTCATCGGAGGTGTCCCAGAGCTGGCGTACCGTCCCGTCGGCGTTCGGCGTCCAGGTGATGCGCTGTTGTTGCGGCTTGCTGGTTGCGGGATTCAGGCGCACGCCACGCATGATCATCTTGCCCGCATCGATGCCGCCTTCCAGATACAGGACATCGCCCGGGCTATTGCCGACCCAGAACTGGTGCCAGTGCCCGGTCGATGGATCCCAGGCGTTATAGCTGACGCCGCGGCTTCCGCTCGCGCCGTCCCAATGTTCGGAAATGCCGCATCCATCGCTGATCGGTTCGATACGGCTGTGACCTGCGACCTTGCCGTTGGCACCGGTGACTTCCCACTTGCCGATCCAGAAATCGAATTGGTGTTGCTCCGGGTTGCTCGCCGCGGGGCAGCCGGTCGACGGCGGCGCCGGCTTTGCGGCGACGACGGCAGCAGCTGCGATCAACGGGAGAAGGACGAATCCTGTGGAAACACGCATGCATCACCTGCAATCACCTGGCACGGAAAGTGCGCATGTCAAGCCTGTCAGCTTGCGTGCAACGCGGGAACTGCAGGAAGTCATTGGCGCCCGCATCGCATCCGATGTGAACTCTTGATGGTGTGACGCGCCGTTGCAACCTCGCGCATTGCGGAATTTGGTGATGCTTCCCCAAGAATCGGCGCGGGCGTGCTGGTCGCCCTTCCAACGCTCCAGCCTAGAACCATTTCTTCCATTTGAACCAGGCCAGCGGCAGGATCATGCTCAATACGATCATCGCCCAGGCGAAGCCATAGCCGTTCGCCCAGTTGTATTCGGGGATCGACTTGAAATTCATGCCCCAGATGCCGGCAAGGATCATCGGCGGAATCGTCACGACCGACGCGATGGTCAGCACCTTGATCAGGTCGTTCTGATCGTTGTTGATGAAGCCCAGCGTGGCGTCGAGCAGGAACTGCACCTTGTCGTCCAGCTGCTGGTCGAACTCCGACAGCGAATGCAGGTCGGTCTGCACGACCTGCAGTCGCGCAACCTGCGCCTTGTCGATCCACTTCGGCGCGCCGTCGCACAGGTGCGAAAGGCCGCGTTGGACGCCGAGCTGGGCGGAACGGATCTGGGTCAGCTGGCGCTGGATGCGGCCGACTTCGAACAGCACGCCGCGCAGCATTCGCGAATGGCCGTCGCGGTCGGCAAATACGTTGCGCGACAGTTGTGACAATTCGCCCGAGAGCGTCTGCATGCGGTCCGCCGCGGTTTCGGCGACTGACTCGAACAGACTGACGAACGTCTCGACACTCGACTCGGTCGCCGTTCTTTGTGCGACGGTAGCGGCCAGCCGTTCGAAGGCCAGCGACTCGGCGTAACGCAGCGTCACCAGCACCTTCGGCGTCAGCATCACGCCGAGTGGCGTCAGCGCGCCCTTGCCGCCGTCTTCGCGCACGAAACCGGGGATATTGATGCGCAGCATTTCCTCGCTGGTGCGCACGCGGCTCGACATCGCGATGTCGGCGACCTGCTTGCGTGTCGGCAGCTCGGCGCCGAGCAATCCGGTTGCCCGGCTGCGTTCCTCCTCGCTCGGGTCGACAAGGTCGAGCCATACCGGTGGCGGGGTTTGGCGGCCGGCTTGTGTTTTGTCCTGCGGATACGATGTCAGCACAGGTTTTCCTCTACCATTGATTCAAGCTTACCCGATCCGGCTTATCCGATCCCGACAAGACTGCCCGTGAACGTTACCCTCAGCCTCGCCATCATTGCCGTTACCTGCCTCGTCTCGTTCATTGCGTTCAACAACGCGCGACTGCTCGAGCGTTTGATCCTCTGGCCGCCGGCGATCAGTCGCCAGCACCAGTACGACCGGCTGGTCACCTATGGATTGATCCACGCCAGCCCGGGGCACCTGCTGGTGAACATGGTCACGTTGTTTTTTTTCGGCCCGCTGATCGAACAGGCATACACGATATTTCTGGGCAAGCTCGGCTTCCTCGTGTTCTACGTCGGCGCATTGATTGTTTCGATATTGCCGACGTTCCTCGCCAATCGGGACAACCCTCGATATCGCAGCCTCGGCGCTTCGGGCGCGGTGTCGGCCGTCCTGTTCGCATTCGTCCTGTTGAAACCGTGGGCGACGATCTACGTTTTCTACTTCCTTCCGGTGCCGGCCATCGTCTTCGCCGTGCTCTACGTGGTCTATTCGATCTATATGGATTCGCGTTCGTCGGACAACGTAAACCACAGCGCACATTTGTGGGGTGCGGCCTTCGGCGTTTCGTTCACGCTGCTGATGAACCCGCATCTGTTCTCGTTGTTCCTGGCGACCCTGGCTCACCCGGAGTTTCGCCTGAATCACTGACTGCGCAGAAAGGAATCGATCAGGCCATGATCTGGATTGCCGGCTGATGGGAGCGGCGCGTGTTGCTGAATCGCAAGATGGCGACAAGCGCTGATCGAACCGGCAGCCGGCAAGTTGTCGAATCCGCCGATGCGGGAGTTCCTGGCCAAGTTCATGCAGACGTTTGCAGGCTGGGTAGCGTTGCATGTCGTCCGGTAATCTGCCGTTCAGGCAGTCAGGCTGGATTTACCCGTCACGCGCTATGCTTGGCACGACAATGGCAGGAGAAAGAATCATGAAACGCTTCACCAGTCGCTTGCCCCGCATCGCACTGGCGGCTGCAAGCGCTGCTGGCGCTCGGTGGTTGCTACTATCCCCCGGGCTATTACGGCTATTACGGTCATCCCGGCGTCGTCTACGACAATGGCACAGTGGCCTCGGGGCAGGGGTACTCCGATAACGGGTATTACTCTGACAATGGGTATTACTACGGCGGGCCGGGTGGCTATTACGGTGGTCCGGCTACTACTATCCGGGCTACGCCTATGGTCCGTACTACGGTGGCTACTATCCGTGGTGGCCGGTCGGCCTGAGCCTCGGTTTCGGCTACGGCTACATTATGGTGGCCATGGCGGCCAGCGGTCACTACCACGGCGGCGGTGGCGGCCATCAGCGGACACTAGAGCCGCATTCAACGCTGCAGACAAACGCGCCGCTTCCGCGGCGCGTTTTTCATTCGCAGTCTGTCACTTGAGGATGCTCGCGAGGCGCTGATCGAGCACTTCCGGCATATAGCCAAGGCCGATCGTCACGCGGTCGAGAAACTCGCGCTCGCCGGGCCGGATGCGATGGTCCGCAGCGGCCAGGCGCAGCAGGCTTTCGTACAGACGGTCGACTTCCACCGATCCGTGCGGAAACGAGATCAGGAAGCGCTGGATTTCCTTTTCCAGGTCCATCTTCCGGCGCCGCCCCGACTGAAACGCTTCCGTGGCGAGTTGGCGTGCGCGCGCACCCAGTTCCAGTTCTTCCATCAGCGTGTTCGTGTAGTCGGCTTCCTCGGTCGAAACCAGACCGTCGGATTGCGCCAGCGCACCGAGCATGCCGAACAGTACCTGCAGCATCAGTTCGTGTGACGGATCGAGCTTGCCGCCGATGAAATCGCCCAGGGCCAGCCTGACCTCGCGCATGGCATTGCGCAGTCGGCCAGCCGGCACTTCCGGGCTCCCGCTTGTGACCATGGTCCCCTCCGTGCGAACGGTCGCACATGCTGCAGCATCAGGCCGCCGCTGAAAAGAGGGACGGTGACGCCGACGTCCCGCGATCTTCCCGAACGATTATCCGCGCCTGCCAACGGCGTGCAGCCGACTGGACTACTCGTGATCCCAGTGCGCGTACATCCCCTTGGTGATGCCCTTCGTGTGATGCACGAGATCATCATAGTCGTTGAACAGGGGCATGTAGGCCTGCGCTTCGGCGCGGCTGATGATGCCATCGTGGTCCGTGTCGAGTTCTTCGAATGCCGGCTTCGGACCGTACGAACGAGGCTTCGGCTGGCCCGACGTCAGTGTCACCTGTGTGCCGTCCTGCGCCGTGTAGTGCGAAACCTTGTCCGTGTCGGTCTGGGTCTGGGCCGTTGCGGCCATGGAGAACGCGAAGAGGCTGCCGGCGGCAAGCAGGGCAGCGGTGTGTAGTCGAATTTGCATGGCGATACTCCTGAAGTTGGTACGTAGAGGGACAGTCTGCCCATCTTCGAACATTCGCTTTGGTCGCAAATAGCCTAACCGAGTTCCGCTGCGGGCCGCAGTTATGCTGAAATGGACGTTTCGTCTTCAGTCAGGTAGCTGTGGCAATCCCGAACACGATGAACGTCGAAACACCCCTGACCGTCCAGCAGGCCCGCAACCTGCATCTTGCGGCACAGAGTTTACTGCGTCCACCGCGTGCGCGCGCAACCCGGCGGCGCCTGCTCGTCGCAATCGAGGGCATGCAGCTGGTCCAGCTCGATACTATCCACGTCGTCGCGCGCAGTCCGTATTTCGTGCTGTTCTCCAGGCTGGGGGCCTATCCGCCGCAATGGCTCGACAACGCGCTGGCCGCTGGAGACATCTTCGAATGCTGGGCGCACGAAGCCTGCTTCGCCCCCATCGCGGACTTTGCGCTGCATCGGCACGGCACCAATCCGCGCGATCACCACTGGGCCTACCGGCGCGCGCAGCGCTTGCATCGCGAAGACCGCGCCAACATGGACCGGCTGCTCGCGCACGTCCGCGACAACGGCCCGGTGAAGTCGTCGGACTTCGAACGCGAGGAGAAGGGCCAGGCGGGGTGGTGGGGCTGGAAGGACGAAAAGGGCTGGCTCGAGGCATGGTTCGCGCTCGGCGAACTGATGATCCTGCGCCGCGAGAATTTCCAGCGCGTCTACGATCTGACCGAGCGCGTGCTGGACAGCATCGGCATGCAGATGCCGGAAGCCCTGGACCCGGCGGAGATCCGGCGGGCGCAGATGTCGCGTGCCGTGCGCGCGCTCGGCGTCGCGCAGGCGCGCTGGGTGGCCGACTACTTCCGCAGCGGCAAACGCTTCAGCGACGACGATCTGCAGCCGCTCGTCGATAGCCGCGAACTCGTGCGTGTGAGCGTGAAGGGCTGGGCAGAGTGCGGCTACGTGCATCGCGATCACGCCGGCCTGCTCGAGCAGGCTCGCCGCGGCCGCCTTCGCGCAACGCATACGACGTTACTGTCGCCGTTCGACCCGGTGGTCTGGGATCGCGAGCGCGCCAGCACGATGTTCGGCTTCGACTACACAATCGAGTGCTACACGCCGCAGCCGAAGCGCCGCTATGGCTACTTCGTGCTGCCGATCCTGCGCCGCGGCCGGCTGGTCGGTCGCCTCGACGCGAAAGCGCACCGTGACGGTGGCCCGTTCGAGGTGAAGAAACTCTATCTCGAGAAAGGCATCAAGGCCGACGCCGGCCTCATCGACGACCTTGCCGGCGCGATCCGTGCCTGCGCTGCATGGCACGGCACGCCGCGTGTGGTCATTGATCACAGCGAGCCGGCAGCGCTGCTCGGCAACTTGCGTACAGCGCTGGCGCAGGAAAGTCCCGACGGCCTCGCCGTCGCCGCGGATTGACGCAGGCCAGGGTGGCGTTGCCTGGCTCACAGGCGCAAGATCCACTTGTCGCCGACAGGTCTGCCCACTAGATTCGACAAATCATCGAAAGCGAGGTCGCATGGACACCAAGCCGCCTTTTCCGCCGTTCACTGCCGAAACCGCAAGACAGAAAGTGCGCATGGCCGAGGATGCGTGGAACACACGCGATCCGGAACGCGTCGCCTTGGCCTACAGCGTCGATACGAAGTGGCGGAATCGCGCGGAATTCCTCAACGGCCGCGAAGAGGTCAAGGGTTTCCTGCGCCGCAAGTGGGCCAAGGAACTCGACTACCGCCTGATCAAGGAGTTGTGGGCACACGACGGCGCACGCATCGCCGTGCGTTTTGCCTACGAGTGGCATGACGATTCCGGCAGCTGGTTCCGTGCCTACGGCAACGAGAACTGGGAGTTCAACGAAGGCGGACTGATGGTTCGCCGCCATGCGTCGATAAACGACGTGCCAATTGCCGCGAGCGAGCGCAAATACCACTGGCCAGCCGGCAGACGACCCGACGATCATCCGGGCTTGAGCGATCTCGGCCTGTAATCGGCGCGCACTGCAGCCGCGGCCCGGCCGCCAGGAAGTATACAAATAAACCGGCGCGGATCCGCGTCCTTCGCGCACCCCCGTGCAAGTCGCACGGAGTCCGTTTTTAGCGTTTGCAATCTGCATGCGTGCGCTCGCGTTATGTATTCGTAAGTCTCTGGCCCAACTGACTATTCCGTCTGGCACGCAACTTGAAGTATCTCCTGTGCAGCCATGCGCTGCGTTCTCGCGCCTGAACAGCGCGTCAATCCATCAGCTTTGAGAACGAAGGAGGCAACATGAAGAACTTCGTGAGCATCACCCTCGGCGTCGCGCTGGCCTTGGGCTCTTCGGCTGCGGTATGGGCCGCCGCTCCACCGAGCACGACGGCGACCGCGCAGGAATCCTCGGATCAGCCCGGCACCGACACTTGGATCACGACCAAGGTCAAGGCCGAACTGATGACGACAAAGGACGTTCCGTCGACCGACATCAGCGTAACGACCACGAACGGCGTGGTCACGCTGGCGGGCGTTGTCGATACCAAGGCGCAAGTCGAGAAATCGATTGCCGTCGCCAAGGCGGTCAAGGGCGTGCAGAAGGTCGATTCGTCGGCGCTGAAGTCGCGCAACTGATCCTCGCGCGATCGAAATTTGCGATCGAGACGATGGACTGAACACGTCAGTCACGCAAAAGAGGCAGTCCAATCAGGAGAAAGTAGATGAATGAGGATCGCATTGCAGGACAGTGGAAGCAGCTCTCGGGCAAGATCAAGGAGAAGTGGGGCAAGCTCACGGACGACGATCTCAAGCGCGCCGAAGGAACCAGCGAATATCTTGCCGGCAAGATCCAGGAGCGTTACGGAATCGCCAGGGACGTGGCCGAAAAGCAGGTGAAGGAATTCCAGAAAAGTCTGCATTGATGTCCGGATGGACATGGACCGGGCCACGGATGGCCTTCCTTGCGCCTATCGATCATGCGGGCCGTCCCTCCCTTCGGCAGTGATCGGTTGACGCAGGGCCGCACGCCGACGCCCTTCCAAGAGGGCGTCGGTTTTTTTACGCACCAACTTTTGCGATCGAGTTACGCCTTCGTCCTGTCGGCTTCGCTGGGGGCCGGAGCAGTCTTGCCCGAAGTTTTCCTTGCTGCGCGCAACGCCCTGCGCATTTCCAGATAGCGCACGAGCAAACCGCAGCCGATCCATGCCGCGACGATCGCAAGCGGCCACGCCAGCATGCGCGGCCAGACCAGGCCAGTCACGGCGATCGCGAGGGCCGCAGCGACGAACCATGGAAGTGCCGAAGTTTCGCCCTGATCGAGGACGCGGCGATTGCCCAGTACGCTGCCGACCGAGTGCGCCAGACGCAACGCGCTGGCGGCGGCGCGGCCGGCACTGCCGCCGGACCGCCTCGTTTCCACCGATGGCGGATCGCGCCGCATCCGCTTCGCACGCAGCACGATTTCCGTGGTGTTTTCCAGATCGCGCAGGAATTGTTCTTCCATGCACTTGGCGAACGCCGCATCCTCGACTGCGACATCCAGTTC
Source organism: uncultured Gammaproteobacteria bacterium (assembly GCA_963738115.1). GTDB lineage: Bacteria > Pseudomonadota > Gammaproteobacteria > Xanthomonadales > Rhodanobacteraceae > Rudaea. The sequence continues at coordinate 198,390 of CAVTVN010000002.1, forward strand.
GCAGTTGCCGATCCAGCTCGCGATGTTGAGGTTGCTCGATCCGACGCGTGCCCAGCGCCCGTCGGCGACGGCCGTCTTGGCGTGCATCATCGAACCGTTCCACTCGAACACGCGCACGCCGGCCTCGAGCAGCGGGCGATAGCCCGAGCGCGACATCGTTCGTACGATCGGCAGATCGCTGGCGCCGGGAACCAGCAGGCGCACGTCGACACCATCGCGCGCCGCGGCGAGCAGTGCCTGTACATACGGTGCGAGGCCGACGAAGTAGGCGTCGGATATCCACAGTGAGCGCTGCGCCAGCGCGGCGATCAACTGGTCGAGGCGGAACATGCCGGCCGTGTCGGGCTGCGTCGCCACGACGCGCACGTCGGTGGCGCCCTGTTCGGATGGCGCCCCCAACGATGATGCCGGCAGCGGCGTGCCAAGCTGGGCCCAGGTGTCGGCAAATGCTTGCTCGAACTCGAGCACGGCCGGGCCGCGGACGGCGACCGCGGTATCACGCCACGCGGGGATCCGGCGACGTTTGTCGCCGAGCCATTTGGCGCTGATGCAGATGCCGCCGACGAACGCAACCTCGCGATCGATCAAAAGCAGCTTGCGATGATCGCGGTTGATCCAGCCGAACGGACTGCCGAAGCGAAACGGGTTGTAGCTGCGGACTTCGCCGCCTGCATCGATCAGCGGGCGCCAGAAATGCGCCTTCGACTGGCCCAGGCAACCGAGCCAGTCGTAGGCGACGAACACCTTGATGCCAGCCTGCGCACGCTCGACCAGGGCGTCGAGGAATTCGCGGCCGACGGCATCGTCGCGGATGATGTAGTTTTCGAGCAGCACGTCGCTTCGTGCCGCGCGCAGTGCGGCGAGCCATGCGGCGTAGTTCGCCTCGGCATCGATGAGCAACTGCACGCTGTTGCCGCCGACCAGCGCCGCGCCGCCGGCGCGGCAAAAAGCCTGTTGCGCGAGCCGGCGAACCTCGGGACTGAGTGCGTAGCGACCTTCGGCTCTGTTTTCCACGCCTGCATTCTAGCGCGCGACTTCAGTCCTCGCCGCGATCTTCCGGGTCGCGCGCTGTTTCGCCGCCATCGCCGGCCATACCGTCGCCGTGAGGTTGATGAGCGGGCTCGCGCGGTGCGTTGTCATGGTGCTCGATCAACTGCCACGCGGGCGTCTGCGTTGCGCGGCGCTTTTTTTGCTCCAGCAGCGAGCGCAGATGTTCGCCAGCCAGTTTCTTCTGCGCTGCGGGACTCAGCGCCGCCACCGGTTCCGGTCGCGCTGCCCGATTCTGCGAGGCGGCAGGCTTGTGCGGCATTGCAGGCTTCCGCGGCGCTGGCGGACTCGTCGGCCTGACCTTGGCGGCAGCGGTTGGCGTGCGTGTGCGCGCCGATGCGGCTTGCGCAGCGCGCGGCTTGCTCGGCTTCGCCGTCGTTTTTGCCGACGAGGATTTCACCGGTGTGCCGCGCGCAGGCTTCGCTGCCTTCGCCGGCCTGACCGGCGTGCGCGCGCGCGAACTCTTCTTCGCTGCAACCTTCGATCTCGATGTCTTGCGCGTGCGCGCGCCGATCTTCTTCTGCGCTGCACGATGCACTTTGCCCACCGCTCTTTTCTTCCCGACCTTGCCTGCCATCACTTTCCTCCAGCCATTGCCAATCGGAAGGTATTCGCTTCAAGTCATGCGTCGGACCATCGACGCAACGTCAAGCATTGTTCAGTGCACCTGAATCGTCGGATAACTCCGGCGCGCGTGCAAGTCGATGGGTTGCTCATGACGAAATCGGCAGCCGATTTTGCAATGTTCGCCTTTGGCGCCAGGGTAAATTGCACGCCGCCGGTCTGGCGCCACAATGGTCAAATGGCGCGGCAGAGCCATTTCGGCACATGGCACAGCACTTGCCCTACATGTCCGTTGTGACTTCATTTAGGAGAAGACGGAATGTCCACCCTGTGGGAAATGGCTGCAACGATTCGCGAAGATGCGCCCGCACTCAACCAGCGCGAAGGCGATGGCGAATCGCGGCGCAAGCACGCGGCAATCGTCGATCTGAACGCTCCCGGTCGCCTCGATTACTGGTGCAGGTTATTGGGAACGACGCCGCTGCGACTGTATTGCGCTGTCGATGAGGTCGGACCCGATCCCACGGCAATCCGGCGCTTTCTCACGCGGCCGCGCGCGGCTCGCACGCAGCTGGTCCCGCGCATTGCGTAGCGCTCATGCGAGCGGCCTTGTTTTTCCCAGACGAGGCGCAAGCCGTTGCATTGCAAACATCAATCACGTCGACCCATCAACAAAGGAGTTGCCAGAAATGAACATACGCATCAGTGCAGCAGTCATGCTTGGAGCCGCGCTGGCTCTCGGCGCGTGCAGCAAGCAGCCGGACATGGAAAAGGTCCGCACCAATGTGTCCAAAGTTCAGGCCGAAGGACAAAAGAAGATTGCCGACGCGCAGGCCAACTTCGACAAGGCCAGCGCCGAAGCCCGCAAGGATCTGACCGACGCTCGGGTCGATGCGAACGCCAGGGTCGAGCCTGCCAATCAGGAAGCCGCCAAGGACATGTCCAAGGCGCATGCGGACGCGACCGAGAAGCTCGCGGATGCACGGTACGATGTCGACAAGGCCAAGGCCGAGGCGAGTTACAACACGGCGATCGCGCAATGTGAGAGCCAGGTCCGCGAGGCGAACAAGTCGTGCAAGGACAGTGCGAAGGCGACCTATGATTCGTCCGTGGCGGCGGCCAAGGCCGCGAAGGACGCAGCGCAGAAGAACGCGCAGGCCAGCAACAACTGAGAACGGACGCCCCTCAATGTCGGCGCGGGCTCGAGGTGAGCCGCGCCGGCATTTGCTCCTTCATTTGCGCTCGGGTTTAGTGCCGCTTAAAGAATTGCACGGCGCGCTCATGCTTTTCCGCAGCCGCACGCGTAGGAAACGTTCCGAGATTGCGACGCTTGCCGCTCTTCGCGTCGACCTTGCGCGAGTACAGGCGGAATTCACCCGATTTCAGCTTGCGGATCACTTGCCTGCCGCGCCGGCAATCAGGGATTCCAGCGTGCTGCGCAGCTCGTCGACGCCGAACGGCTTGAACAGATATGCCGTCGGCGGCGTTGATCCGTCCTCGATAAAAATCTGGTCGACGCTCGCTGCAGTCGAGCAGACCAAGGGCATGCCCGGATGCCGGCGTTGCAGTTCGGCGATAAGTCGCGAACTTGGAATGTCGCCGAGAAAGTAGTCGACGATTGCTGCGTCATACGGACCGTCGCCCATCACCAGCGCAGCCTGCGCATGATTCTCGGCCACTACGATCTCGTAGCCAAGGTCTTCGAGAAAATAACGCAGGGCCAGTTGCAGGCTGCGGTCGTCTTCGACGAGGAGGATCTTCTTCTGCATGGACGGCTCCGCGCAGGATTTTTCGGCGGCCAGTATGCACCTCGGCGCCGCTCAGGTGAATAAACGCAGACGAGAATTCAAGCGCTGTTCAGCTAAATCCCGCCTTCACAGTCATCGAGCATTGCAAATTGCAGGTACTGGCCGGGTGGCATGGTGATTTGCCCGGCGGCGGTGCTGGCACGGCAGTTGCGAAGAAGAATCTCCATCTCAATCCTCCACGCATGGGCACAGAAACGCCAATGAGTTCACCCAACAGATGTAGCTCCAGCAGCGGCGGACTGATCTATGTGAGCGACCAGGAGCCCGGGTTTCGGCGCGAGCGCGTCGGAGAGGAATTTGTATACTTCGGCGTAACGCGCCGGCGCCTGCGCAGCCCCAAGGTGCTCGATCGCATTCGCCGCCTCGCCATTCCGCCAGCGTACGGTGATGTGTGGATATGCCGCCACGCAAACGGCCATCTGCAGGCGACCGGGCGCGACGCGCGTGGCCGCAAGCAGTATCGCTACCATCCGTTGTGGCGCGCAACGCGTGATGCAGCGAAGTATGACCGCATGCCCGCGTTCGCCGATCAATTGCAGAAGATTCGTACGCGCGTCGCTGCAGACTTGCGCCTGCCCGGCTTGCCGCGGCGAAAGGTGCTTGCCGCGCTCGTGCGCCTGCTGGAGACCTCCCTGATCCGGATCGGCAACGACGAGTATGCGCGCGCTAACGGCTCGTTCGGGCTGACGACGCTGCGCAACCGCCACGCCCGTGTGCGCGGCGAAAATGTGCGCTTCGCGTTTCGCGGCAAGAGCGGCCAGTATCATGACGTCCGCCTCGACGATGCGCGCCTGGCGCGCATCGTACGTCGCTGCCAGGACCTACCGGGACAGGCCCTGTTTCAGTATCAGGATGTGGACGGCGGGGTGCAGTCGATCGGATCCGCCGATGTCAATGCATACATCCGCGAAATCGCCGGCGACACGTTCAGCGCCAAGGATTTTCGGACTTGGGCCGGCACTCTGGAGATGGCCCGCGCCCTCGCCGCGCTTGGCCCTGCTGAAAACGCGGCGAGCGCCAGGACGCAGGTGACGGCGGCGACGGCGGTCGTGGCGGAGCGCCTTGGCAACACCCCCAGTGTTTGCCGCTCGTGCTACGTCCATCCTGCGCTCATCGAAGCCTATTGCATGGGAGATTTGAAGCTTCCGCGCAGGACGGCAGCAGGATTGCATCTGTCGGCCCAGGAGAAAGCGTTGCAGCGACTGTTGCGACGCGCTCAGCGGCGCGACGAGCGAGCCTGAATCGATCGCATCCCGCGCGTCTTTAGCGTCGCGTCGGCTGCGCGGCGACGACGACCACCGAGGCCCGCGTCGGCGCGTAGTTGGAATCGATTGGATCGGCTGTGTCCGCATCGGTAGCGCGCAGGATCGCGAAGAAAATCGTCAGTGACATCACGACGGCGCAGGCGACCTGAAACAGCAGCTGCCAATGGTCCGGGCCGATCGATGCGTCCCAGGCGCTGGCGGCAACAACGGCATATGTAAGCAGGAATTTGGCACTGAACATTGCGATCCCCTCCTTCAAAACAAAGTTGTTGTAGTCCATTCATGTGCAAGCCGCGTTCCAAGCCAAAACCGCATAAAAAAGTATATAAATCAATAGTATAAATATGTCACGATCATGCAAATTGCAAGGCCTGGTGCTATCGGCGCTGCGCTTTGCATGCAAGGTTCAGAAACGCTCGGAGTGTTGACCAACTGGGGCCGGTTCGTGACATCAGTCCGCATGTAGAGAAATATGCGTCGGCGCGATGCGCGCCCGATGCCCGTCCAGGGCATCGTGCCGTGCGAAAGGAATCGAGCGGGAAGGGACTGCGCAGAAGTGGATGGGTTACGACGCCGGCGTGTGGCCGGCGCGTAACCGAAGGCAGGATCAGATCCTGCCGAGCAACAACAGAACGATGATGATGACGACCAGCAGGCCGAGGCCCCCGGTCGGGTAATAGCCCCAGCCCGAACTGTAGGGCCACATTGGCAACGCGCCGACCACCGCGAGGATGAGGACAATCAGGAGGATTGTGCCAAGACTCATAGCTGTTTCTCCTTATGCTTGTGTTTGTATGCGCAGCCATGATCGCTGCCTGCGAAGATCGTCTTCGCCAGTCGATATCGCAAGGGATGTGCCAGACGATTGCCAAGCGAAAAAGGGACGCTGACGCCTTGAATCAAGAGTGGAGCGATTCACTTTGCCCGGTGCGGCATGTGTGATCGTGCGAATTGCATGGGCAGCCATGTCGTTTTGCGCAAGCAGGACGGGCTATTGGCAAGCAAGTGAAAAACGGTTGCGAAGCGCACACGCCGCAACTCCACGGTTCTTGCGGCGTTACGTAACGCCGGAATAAACGAAGACAACACGCGCGGCGCGCATTGGCCGGGAACTTGCACTTCCTCGCAAACGTGTTGTCGACCTTCGCGATCAGTTCTGGTCACAACAGCTCGACCGAGTTTGTTCAACCCAAGTTTTGTTCAACCCAACTTTTGTTCAAGCAGGAGAAATCGAGATGGGCAAATACTTCATCGCGTGGTTGCTGGGTGTTCCGGCCGGACTTCTGGTGCTGGTATACCTTTTTATGCATCTGTGAGGCAGGCGCATCTGCGCAGTTTCGCTGGTCCGGCATCGTCGATGGCAGGAGGGTACCGTACCAGCGAAGCCGCATGATGGAGGCACGCGTTCAAGCATCGAATTCCCGGCGTTCGCCGCGCCGGTGAATTCTGGCCTTGGCGCGTTCGTCGCGCGTGCGGACCTCGCGCTCGCGACGCAGCGCATGGAAGGCATCGATGTCGTCGTCGCTGAAGCCGCGCCAGTCGCGAATCGCCCGAGTCTGTATTTCGGTCCAATACTGATCGCCGTGGTATCTGCTCATGTTCGAAGTTCCTCGAGTATTGTTTGCGCCAAAATGCGAGCTGCGCCCGCGGTATTGCGATTTGCCATTGCGGATTCCAATCGCCTGACTTCAATTGGCGTGCCAAGATTTCAATTGACGTGCCAAATGCACAAACCCAGTAGAATTGCGGCTTTCGGCCAACGCGCGCGACCTGGCGCATTGCGTTTTGCAGCGGATACTCCAGCGGCGCAGTGCAAGCGGCAATGCGAGTGACCCGTTCACGCGACGTACGGCTTGACCCCATCAGGATCACCACCCGAGGAACCTCAGCGATGGCCGAACCCACCCAGGAAGAAACCTCCCGGATTCTTCTGGTCGACGACGAGCAGAACATACTGCGCACGTTCCGCTACTGCCTGGAGGACGTCGGCCATCGTGTGCGCACCGCGTCCGACGCGGTTCAGGCCGAAGAGATCGTGCAGCGCGACGTTTTCGACCTGTGCTTCCTGGATTTGCGCCTCGGCGCGACATCAGGCCTCGACCTGCTGCCGAAGCTGCGCCAGTACGCCCCGTGGATGCGCGTCGTCATCGTCACGGCGCATTCGTCGATCGACAGCGCACTCGACGCGATTCGCGCCGGCGCGGTCGACTATCTGGTCAAGCCGTGCTCGCCGGAGCAATTGCGCATGGCGGCGACCAAGCAGCTGCATGCGCGCCGGCTGGAACAGCGCGTCGAAGCGCTGGAGAAGGAAGACTGCGCGACGAGCGTGGCCGAAATGGACAGCGAAAGCCCGTCGATGAATCTGGTGCTGCAGACGCTGCGCCAGGTTGCCGATACCGACGCGACCGTGCTGATTCTCGGCGAGAGCGGAACCGGCAAGGGCCTCGCGGCACGCACCATCCACAATTGCAGCCCGCGCGCCAAAGAGAATTTCGTCGTCGTCAACTGCCCGTCATTGTCGGCCGAACTTCTCGAGAGCGAGTTGTTCGGGCACCGCAAGGGCGCGTTCACCGGCGCGATAGAGAACAAGCTCGGCCGCGTCGACCAGGCCGAGGGCGGCACTGTCTTCCTCGACGAGGTCGGCGATGTGCCGCTGGTGATGCAGCCGAAACTGCTGCGCTTCATCCAGGACCGCGAATACGAGCGCGTTGGCGATCCGGTAACGCGGCGCGCGAATGTGCGCATCGTCGCGGCGACGAATCGCGATCTTGCCGAGATGGTCCGGCAGAACCGCTTCCGCGAGGACCTGCTTTACCGGCTCAATGTCATTACGCTGAGCATGCCGCCGCTGCGCGAGCGCAGCGAGGACCTGGGAACACTTGCCGAGCGTTTCCTGCTGCGCTACGCCGCAAGCTATCGCCGGCCGGCGCGCGGCTTCACCAAGGCGGCGCGCGACGCGATCCTGGCGTATCCCTGGCCGGGAAACATCCGCGAGCTGCAAAACGTCGTCGAGCGCGCGGTGATCCTGTGCGCGGGCGAAATGGTCGATATCGATCTGTTGTCGATTGCCGAAACGCCGGAACGCAAGGCGCGTCCGCGTATCGGCGACGCGTTGAGCCTCGAGGACGTGGAACGCTCGCACATCCGCGCGGTGATCGCCGGCAGTCCGTCGTTCGAGGCCGCGGCGGCGACGCTCGGCATCGACGTGTCCACGCTGTATCGCAAGCGCAAGGAGTACGGGTTGTGACAAGCGGCCGTACAGACCGCCGCAGATGAAACTGCGTTCGCGCCTGATTCTGAGCCACGGGATCATCATCGCGCTGACATTGCTGGTGACTCCGCTGGCGTTGTACGCAGTGCACCGTTTCGTCGTCCAGGTCGATGCGATTGCGGTGGAAAACGTGCGCGCGATCGAGGCCACGGAGAAGATTCGGCGCGAAGTCGGCGTGGAGGTGGGCGAACTGCTGCGTAGCATGGCCGGAGCGACCGACCGCAGCGACGCGGCGGAGCAGCAGCTGCACGGGGCGATCGAGGAAGCAAGGCCGTATTTCCAGTCGGCCGATGAACGGGCGGCCTTGCAGGACTTTGAGGACAAGCTCGCCCGGCTGGACACCGACATCCGCAACCGCTCGTTCGACACGACCGATCTGCCGGCACACTTTGCCGAGCTCGTGGACGCGACTGCGCGCATGCGCGCAGTCAAGACCGCCGCGCTGGCCAATGCCGCGCAAAGCGCGCGTGATTTCGCCAGTTCCATGTTCGTGCTCGTCATCGCGATTTCGCTCGCCGCACTGCTGATCGGCATCGCGGCGACGTTGCGTGAGATCCGCGCCATCGCCGAGCCGGTCGACCAGCTCAATGCCCTGATCCGGCGCATGAGCAGCGGCGACTTCGAGATCGGCTTCGAGGCCGGGCGGATTGCCGATTTCAATGCTCTCGGGCGACACTTCGAGACGATGGCGCAAGCGCTGCGCGTCTTCCGCGCGACGAATATCGAACGCACGGTTGTCGAGCAGCGCCGCTCCAATGCCGTGCTCGACAACATCGACGACGGCCTGGTCATTTTCTCCGACACCGGCCGCATCGAGCGCATCAACCCGGTCGCCGAGCGCCAGCTCGGCATCGAGCACGGCACAGCCCTGGGCCGCGCGTTCGACGACATCGGCTCGGCACGCGTGGCCTCGCAGGTGCGCGAGTTGCTCGAGCACGGCGAACTCGGCGGATCGGCGCAGCTGGAGATGCAGATCGAGCGTGACGGCAACCGGCGCTTGCTCGCGTACACGCTGAACCGGTTCGTCGAGAGCCAGAGTGGTCGGCCGGGCGTGGTGATGGTCATGCGCGACGTCACGATCCAGCGCGAATTCGACCGCATGCGCAGCGAATTCGTCTTGCGCGCCTCGCATGAACTGCGCACGCCGATCGCGAGCATCCGCATGGGCCTCGGGCTGCTCGGCGAAAAAATGAAGTTTGCGCCAGGGTCGCGTGACGAGGAGTTGTATGAAACCGTGCAGGAGGAGGTCAAGCGCATGGTGAACCTCCTCACCGACCTGCTCGATCTGTCGCGACTGCGCGTCGGCGAGCAGACGATGGAACGCACGCCAACCGATGTCGCCGACCTGGTTTCCGCGGCCGAACAGCGCTTCGCGCCGGCCGCGGCCAGCGGCGAAATTGCGCTGCATGCCGAGATCGAAGCGGGGCTGCCGCGCCTCGAGCTGTGCCGCAGCGCATTCGATCGGGTTTTCGACAATCTGCTCAACAACGCATTGCGCCATACCTCCCCGGGTGGCTCGATTACGCTGCGCGCTGCGCGCTCCGGTGGACAGGTTTCGATGATCGTCAGCGACACCGGCGAGGGCATCGCGTCGACGCAGCTGGCGCTGATTTTCCAGCCGTTCGTGCAGATTGGCGGCAGGCGCGGCGGCGCCGGACTCGGCCTGGCGATCTGCAAGGAGATCGTGACGCAGCACGGCGGCGAGATCGCGGTCGCCTCGCAGTTGCGCAGCGGTACGACGTTTACGATCACGCTGGCGGCCTAGCACGCACTACTCCCGGTTCATTCAGGCTATGCTGAACGCCCCGCACGGCCGCAACGCCGTGCGCCGTATCGGCGAGTATGGAGAATCAACATGGCAATGCAACCCGATGCGAGAAACCTGGCGCTGTTCTGCGATTTCGAGAACGTTGCGCTCGGCGTGCGCGATGCGCGCTACGCCCAGTTCGACATCAACAAGGTGCTCGAGCGCCTGCTGCTGAAGGGCAGCATCGTCGTCAAGAAGGCGTATTGCGACTGGGAGCGCTACAAGGAATTCCGCAGCGCGATGCACTATGCATCGTTCGAACTGATCGAAGTGCCGCACGTCAGTCAGTCCGGCAAGAATTCCGCCGACATCCGCATGGTCGTCGACGCGCTCGACCTTTGCTACACGAAGGCACACGTCGACACGTTCGTGATCATCAGCGGCGACTCCGACTTTTCGCCGCTGGTCAGCAAGCTGCGCGAGAACAACAAGACCGTGATCGGCGTCGGCGTGAAGAACTCGACCTCGGAACTGCTGATTGCGAACTGCGACGAGTTCATCTACTACGACGACCTCGTGCGCGCGCAGAAGAGCCGTCAGGCGCCGAAGAAGAAGACCCAGGTCGCAGCGACAGCTGCTACGCCGGCCGGGACAGTCGCTGCTGCGAAAGCGTCGAAGCAGAAGTCCGAAGCGGTGAAGAAGCAGGAAGCATTCGATCTCGTGCTCGAAACGGTAGAGGCACTGAGCAGCGAGCGGGGTGAGGACGAAAAGCTGTGGGGGTCGATGGTCAAGCAGGCGCTGAAGCGGCGCAAGCCGGGGTTCAATGAAAGCTACTACGGATTCAAGTCGTTCAACGCGTTGCTCGAGGAAGCGCAGGCGCAACGGTTGCTGGTGCTCGAGCACGACGACAAGTCCGGCGGCTACCTCGTGAAGGCGGGAGCTGCCGAGCGCTAGCGCGAAGGCGGAACTGCGATTTCAGCGCTGCACTTGCGTGCGGAGCGCTCCGCGTCGAGCTGTTGGGTACTGACGTGAATGTTCCGGTCTTCCGTATCGGGTGTTCAAGCGGGATTCGAACGAGTCTGAATCGTGGCGGGCTGGTCGGCATTTGTGGAAGCCTGAGGCGATGCGACGGCGCTGGCTGGGTCGGGCAGGGGAGGCGCGTGCACCGCCGCGGCATTGCAGATGCTTTCGATCTCGCTCAATTCCGCCGGCTTCACCAGATGGTGGTCAAAGCCGGCTTCTGCGGATCGGCGACGATCATCCGGCTGCCCCCAGCCGGTCAGTGCGACCAGTTTCATCGACGACAGGTCCTCGGTTGCGCGCAGCGCGCGGGCAACTTCGTAGCCGCTCATGCCAGGCATGCCGATGTCCAGGAAGACAACGTCGGGCTTGAAGTCGCGTGCGACTGCGACGGCCTCATGCGGGTCGATCACGCTCCTGGCCGGGTGCCCGAGCAGATCCAGAATCGTCGCCAGCGAGTCGGCAGAGTCAGCGTTGTCGTCGACGATCAGCACGCGGCACGTCGCTTGCGGCGCCGCCGCGCGGCGCTCCGGCGGCGGCGTACTCACCGCCACGACGGAGTCCGGCAAGCGCACGGTGAAACGGCTGCCGTGGCCGAGGCCGTCGCTCTCGACGCTGAGTAGCCCGTCATGCATTTCGACGATGTTCCGCGACAGCGTGAGTCCGATACCGAGGCCGCCGCGAGCGCGTTCGAGCGTCGTGTCGACTTGCGCGAACAGGTCGAATATCCATTCCTTCTGATCGTCTGAAAGGCCGATACCCTGGTCGATTACGGCAATTTCCAGCGCCTCGCCGGCGCGTTCCAGAGTCAGCCGGATCGGCTTGTCCTTGTCCGAATACTTCACTGCGTTGCTCATCAGATTCGAGAACACCTGCGACAGGCGCTCGTGATCGACGCGCAGCACGACGTCGTCTACCTTGCGCTCGACGATCAGTTCGTGCCGGCCGGCGTGTAGCAGCGGCTCGATCGTTTCGATGGCCGAGTCGACGATCGCATACAGTGTCGTGGAACTCTCCTTGAGCGTCAGTTTTCCGCGGCGAATGCGCGCGACGTCGAGCAGGTCGTCTATGAGGCGGACCAGCAGCTTGATCTGCCGCGACATCGCGTCATGCAGCGCGTAAGGCGCGGTGTCGGCCAGGCGGAAAGCATTGATCCCGTTCGATACCGACGCCAGCGGATTGCGCAACTCGTGCGCGAGCATGGCAAGGAATTCGTCCTTGCGCCGATCCTGCTCGACCAGGCGCGCCTCGACGCGCGTGCGCTCGGCGATCTCGGACTGCAGCTGCGCGTTGCGGCGCTCGAGTTCACTGTTGGCCAGGCGCAGGGACTCGTTCAGGGCCTCGAGCTCGCGCGCCTTTTCCTCGAGCAACGCCTGATTGGTCGCGGCCAGGTTGCGGTTGACGATTTCCAGTTCGCGGCGCTTGCGGTACAGCTCGACGAGGACGGCGACCTTGCTGCGCAGGATCTCCGGAATGATCGGCACCGTCACGTAGTCGAAGGCACCGGCACGATAGCCGCGCATCCGATCGAGGTCGGAAATGTTGACTGCGGTGACGAAGATGATCGGCGTGTTCTCGAAGCGCGGATGCTGGTGGATCATGCTCGCGGTCTCGTAGCCGTCCATGACCGGCATGTTGACGTCGAGCAGGATCACGGCGAAATCGTGCGTCATCAGCAGCTTCAGCGCTTCCGTACCGGAGTGCGCCTCGATCAGATTTTCCTGCATGTCGCCGAGAATGGCGCGATACGTGACCAGGCGCGAAGGCTGATCGTCGACCAGCAGGATGTTGACCTTCTCGGGAGCCGACATCGGGGCTTCCTTCAGATTCAGCGATGCAGCCACTGGCGCAGCACTCCCAGGAGCTGATCGGTCACGACCGGTTTGGCGAGATAGTCCGAAGCGCCGGCTTCGAGGCACTTTTCGCGATCGCCCTTCATGGCCTTGGCGGTGACCGCGATGATCGGCAGCACCCGCGATTCGGGTCGGGCACGGATGGCGCGGATCGTGTCGTAGCCGTCCATGCCGGGCATCATGATGTCCATCATCACCAGATCGATGTCTTCATCGGCGGCGACCTTGCTGATCGCCTCCTGGCCGGTGCCGGCTGTGATCACGTCCATGCCGTGGCGCTCGAGCACGCTCGACAGCGCGAAGATGTTGCGCACGTCGTCATCGACGACGAGCACGCGCTTGCGCCGCAGCGATTCGTCGGACTCGTGCAGCCGGCGCACGATTTTCTGCTTGGCCGGCGCCATCGTCGATACCGCGCGATGCAGGAACAGCGCCGTCTCGTCGAGCAGGCGCTCGGGCGACTCGACGCCCTTGACGATGATGCTCTTGGCTGCGCGCCGCAGCTGGCGATCCTCCTCGGCGTTGAGTTCGCGCCCGGTGAAGACGATGATCGGCACGTCGTGCGCGGCCGGATCGGCGTGGATCTTCTCGAGCAGGTCGAAGCCGGTCATGTCCGGCAGGCGCAGGTCGAGCACGACGCAGTCGTAGCGCGATTCGGCGAGCTTGGCCAGGGCCTCGGCGCCGGTTTCTGCGGTATCGATCTCGAGGTCGTCGTCGCGGATCAGCTCGACGATACTTTGCGATTCGCGCGTGTCGTCTTCGATGACGAGCATGCGTTTCTTGCGGTCCAGCGTGTAGCGGCGAATGCGCTCGAGCGCGTCGCCGATCGATTCGGTCGTGCCGGGTTTGGCGAGGAAGCCGAACGCGCCGCGTTCGAGGCTGCTGTGGCGCTCTTCGTCGACGGTCAGCATCTGCACCGGTATGTGGCGCGTGTTGACGTTGTGCTTCAGGCGCGCGAGCACGGCCCAACCGAGCATGTCCGGCAGGAACACATCCAGCGAAATGGCGGTCGGGTGGTAGTCGCTGGCGAGCTGCAACGCGTCGGCGCCATGCTGCGCGACGATGACATTGAAACCGCGCTCGCGCGCGAGATCGCGCAGCATCGTGGCGAAGCGCGTGTCGTCGTCGACGACGAGCAGCGTCGGCCGCGTCGCGGCGAGCGATGAGCGATCGTCGGCCACGGTCTCGGTTGGAGCGGGCGGGCGTTCCTCGCTGTGAAAACGCGGCTTGCGCGAACCGACCGGCTCGAACGTGTTCGCGGCGCTGACGTAGTCGAGCGGAAGATACAGCGTGAAGGTGCTGCCCTTGCCGACCGCGCTGTGCAATTTCAGTTCGCCGCCGAGCAGACCGGCGATTTCGCGGCTGATCGCAAGACCAAGACCGGTACCGCCGTACTTCCGCGACGTGCCGGCGTCGGCTTGCTGGAACGCCTCGAACACGATGCGCTGCTTGTCCGGCGAGATGCCGATGCCGCTGTCGGTAACTTCGAACGCGACCACGGTCGGCGCCTTGTCGAGCACGGCATGGCCTGCGCTCCAGCCGGCATGCGCCAGACGCGCCGACAGGTGGACGCTGCCCCGTTCGGTGAACTTGAACGCATTGGAGAGCAGGTTCTTCAGGATCTGCTGCAGGCGCTTGGGATCGGTGCTGAGCGACTTGCCGACGCCGACCGGGAAGTCGACGGCGAATTCCAGGTTGCGCCGCTCGGCTTCATGGCGGAAGCCACGCTCCATGTTCTCGCGCAGGTGCTCGAAGGCGATCTCCTCGCTGTCGACCGTAACCGTACCCGATTCGATCTTCGACAGGTCGAGGATGTCGCTGATCAGGTGCAGCAGGTCGGTGCCCGCGGCATGGATCGTCTTGGCGAATTCGACCTGGCGTTCGTTGAGATTCTCGTTCGGATTTTCCGCGAGCTGCTGCCCCAGGATCAGAATGCTGTTGAGCGGCGTGCGCAGTTCGTGCGACATGTTGGCGAGGAATTCGGACTTGTAGCGCGAGGTCAGCGCCAGCTCGGCCGCTTTTTCCTCCAGTGCACGCCGCGCATATTCGATCTGCTGGTTCTTGCGTTCGACCTCGGCCTTCTGTTCGGCGAGCATCGTCGCCTTGAGCGCAATCTCCTCGTTCGTCTGTTGCAGTTCCTTCTGCTGCGACTGCAACTCGCCGGCCAACTGTTGCGACTGCGACAGCAGGGTCTCGGTACGCATCGACGCTTCGATCGTGTTGAGCACGATGCCGATGCTGCCGGACAGTTGCTCCAGGAACGAACGTTGCGAGGTCGTGAAATCGGTCAGCGACGCCAGCTCGATGACTGCCTTCACCTGGTCTTCGAACAGCACCGGCAGGACGATGATCGTGCGCGGCGTCGCGCTCATTAAGCCGGAGCGGATCGCCGCCTCGCCGGGCGCGACATCGCCGATCTGGATGATCTGCGCCTGGGCTGCGCATTGGCCGATCAGGCCCTGTCCGAAGTTCAAGGTCTCGTTGGTCGCCCGAATCGCCGGCATCGGCATAACCGACGAGTTTGCGCAGCCGCGGGCTGCGCCCGGCCGCTTCCGGATCGACGACGTACATCAGGCCCTGTTGCGCGCCGATCAGCGGTGCCAGTTCGGTCAGCAGCATGCGCCCGAGCGTGATCAGGTCGCGCTGACCCTGCATCATGCCGGTGAACTTGGCGAGATTGGTCTTCAGCCAGTCCTGCTCGCGGTTGCTTTCCGTCGTCGCACGCAGCGTGCCGATCATCGAGTTGATGTTGTTCTTGAGATCCGACAGCTCACCGCGCACGTCGACCTGGATCGAACGCGTCAGATCGCCCTGCGTCACCGCGGTGGCGACTTCCGCGATCGCGCGCACCTGCGTCGTCAGGTTGGCGGCAAGCTGGTTGACGTTGCCGGTCAGGTTTTCCCAGATGCCGGCAACGCCGGGCACCTGCGCCTGGCCGCCGAGCTTGCCTTCGGTGCCGACCTCGCGCGCGACCGTCGTCACCTGGTCGGCGAAGATTGCCAGGGTCTGCGTCATGCTGTTGATCGTGTCGGCCAGTTCGGCAATCTCGCCCTTGGCTTCGACCGTCAGCTTTTTCTGCAAGTCGCCGGTCGCGACTGCGGTAACGACTTTGGCGATGCCGCGTACCTGAGTCGTCAGGTTCGAGGCCATCGAGTTGACGTTGTCGGTCAGGTCCTTCCAAGTACCGGCAACGCCGGGCACCTGCGCCTGGCCGCCGAGCTTGCCTTCGGTGCCGACTTCGCGCGCGACGCGCGTGACTTCCGCCGCAAAGCCATTGAGCTGGTCGACCATCGTGTTCAGGGTTTCCTTCAGCTGCAGGATTTCGCCCTGCGCGCCGACGGCGATCTTGCGCGACAAGTCGCCGCGCGCGACCGAGGTCGCGACTTCGGCGATGTTGCGCACCTGCGTCGTCAGGTTCGAGGCCATCGAGTTGACGTTGTCGGTCAGGTCCTTCCACGTGCCGGCGACGCCAGGCACCTGGGCCTGGCCGCCGAGCTTGCCTTCGGTGCCGACCTCGCGCGCGACGCGCGTAACTTCTGCCGCGAAGCCGTTGAGCTGGTCGACCATCGTGTTGATGGTGTCCTTGAGCTCGAGGATCTCGCCCTTGACGTCGACGCCGATCTTGCGCGACAAGTCGCCGCGCGCGACCGCGGTCGTCACCTGCGCGATATTGCGCACCTGCGCGGTCAGGTTCGATGCCATCGAGTTGACGTTGTCGGTCAGGTCCTTCCACGTGCCGGCGACGCCGGGCACCTGCGCCTGGCCGCCGAGCTTGCCTTCGGTGCCGACTTCGCGCGCGACGCGCGTTACTTCGGCAGCGAACCCGTTGAGCTGGTCGACCATCGTGTTGATGGTTTCCTTCAGCTGCAGGATTTCGCCGCGCACGTCGACCGTGATCTTGCGCGACAGGTCGCCCTTGGCCACCGCGGTCGTCACCTCGGCGATGTTGCGCACCTGCGAGGTCAGGTTCGAGGCCATCGCGTTGACCGAGTCGGTCAGGTCCTTCCACGTGCCGGCGACGCCGGGCACCTGCGCCTGACCACCGAGCTTGCCTTCGGTACCGACTTCACGCGCCACGCGCGTCACTTCGGCGGCGAAGCCATTGAGCTGGTCGACCATCGTGTTGATCGTGTCTTTCAGCTGCAGGATTTCACCGCGCACGTCGACTGTGATCTTGCGCGACAGGTCGCCCTTGGCCACGGCGGTCGTGACCTCGGCGATGTTGCGCACCTGCGAAGTCAGGTTCGACGCCATCGAGTTCACGTGATCGGTCAGGTCCTTCCAGGTTCCGGCAACGTCCGGCACTTCGGCCTGGCCGCCGAGCTTGCCCTCGGTGCCGACCTCGCGCGCCACGCGCGTGACTTCGGCGGCGAAGCCATTGAGCTGATCGACCATCGTGTTGATGGTTTCCTTCAGCTGCAGGATCTCGCCGCGCACGTCGACGGTGATCTTGCGCGACAGGTCGCCCTTGGCCACCGCGGTCGTGACCTCGGCGATGTTGCGCACCTGCGAGGTCAGGTTCGAGGCCAGCGAGTTGACGGAGTCGGTCAGGTCCTTCCACGTGCCGGCGACGCCGGGCACGATGGCCTGGCCGCCGAGCTTGCCCTCGGTGCCGACCTCGCGCGCCACGCGCGTGACTTCCGAAGCGAAGCCGCGCAGCTGATCGACCATCGTGTTGATGGCTTCCTTCAGCTGCAGGATTTCGCCGCGCACGTCGACCGTGATCTTGCGCGACAGGTCGCCGTTCGCGACCGCGATCGTCACCTCGGAAATGTTGCGCACCTGCGCCGTCAGGTTGTTCGCCATCTGGTTGACCGAGTCGGTCAGGTCCTTCCACGTGCCGGCGACGCCGGGCACCTGCGCCTGTCCGCCGAGCAGGCCGGCCGTGCCGACTTCGCGAGCGACACGCGTGACTTCCGCCGCGAAACCGTTGAGCTGATCGACCATCGTGTTGATGGTTTCCTTGAGCTGCAGGATTTCGCCGCGCACGTCGACCGTGATCTTGCGCGACAGGTCGCCCTTGGCCACCGCGGTCGTGACCTCGGCGATGTTGCGCACCTGCGAGGTCAGGTTCGAGGCCAGCGAGTTGACCGAGTCGGTCAGGTCCTTCCACGTGCCGGCGACGCCGGGCACGATGGCCTGGCCGCCGAGCTTGCCCTCGGTGCCGACTTCGCGCGCCACGCGCGTGACTTCCGAGGCGAAGCCGCGCAGCTGATCGACCATCGTGTTGATGGCTTCCTTGAGCTGCAGGATTTCGCCGCGCACATCCGCCGTGATCTTGCGCGACAAGTCGCCGTTCGCAACCGCGATCGTCACCTCGGAAATGTTGCGCACCTGTGCAGTCAGGTTGTTCGCCATCTGATTGACCGAGTCGGTCAGGTCTTTCCACACACCGGAGACGCCCTTGGCTTTGGCCTGGCCGCCGAGCAGACCGGCGGTACCGACTTCGAGCGCGACGCGCGTGACCTCCGAGCTGAATTCCTTCATCTGCTCGATCATGCGATTGACGATGTTCGCCGAACTCAGGAATTCGCCGAGCAGGGGCCGGCCGTCGGCTTCGAGCGGAACAGTGCGCGTGAGGTCGCCCTTGGCGACGCCGGCCATCGCTGCCGTCATGGTCTCGACGGGCCGCACCAGGTCATCGATGAGGCCGTTGATCGACTGCTCCATGTTCGACCAGGCGCCTTGACGGTTGGTCGGAGCCAGACGATGGCGCGTCTGTCCCATGCGTCCGACTTTTTCGCCGACCAGCGCGAGATCGCGCTCGAGGCGACGGTTGTGACTGACGATGGCGTTGAAGGATTCCGCGAGTTTGCCGTTGACGCCATCCCAATGCCGCGGCAGCTGCACGGAAAAATCGCCGTCGCCGACGGCGGCCATTGCAGCGAGCAGTTGTTCCAACGGACCGATTGTTGCTGCGGCCTTGGCCGCGGTGCGAACACGTGAAGTTGCGCCAGCCATCCTAACCCCTCTGTTTTGAGTCTGGTCCATCGTCGAGATGCTACAAACCGATTACCGCAACGTCGATTCTGGCCGAGGACGACCAAGTTTCGAAGTTGCAAGCAGCCGTCGCGAATTGCGCAATTAAGCGCCGAAATTTCATGCATTTCCAGAAGCGCATCCAGTGCAAATTCGAACGCGATTCGCACGAATCGTGCATTTGGCAATCCGCCTCGCGCAAACCATGCAAAATGCGAGGCTTTTGTTGTTTTCAGGTGAATCCCGGATAAACATCGAACCCCGTACCACTCCCAAGCGTGATAACGCGTGGCAGGCGCTTGTATGTCGCCACTGCCGGCGGGCGCATAATTCTTTGCCTGCGTGGCCGGCACGCATCTGGTTCGAGGCTGCCCATGGACAAGACAAACGGACGCGAATCCATCGGTGCTACCGAATTCGATCTTGCGGCCTTTACTCGCGGACTCGCCCACGAGTTGGGCAATCCGCTGCACTCGATATCCTTGAACGCCGAGGCGACGAAGTTGCTGATCGCGCGCAATGACACGCAAGCTGCGACGGAAAGATTGGCTGCGCTGCTGGCGGATTGCGCGCGTTGCGGCCGCCTCCTCCAGGGGATTCGCCGTTTCGGCTCGGGGATCAGACCGGATCACGAGGACAGGGGACGGGTCACCATGACGGAGTTGGCTGATGCGGCGTGTTCGATTCTTGTCGAGGAGGGATCGGCGACGCCGGCAGTCGAAGTCGCCGGCAGCGACGTGACTTTGGTTGCGGATCGCGCTGCGCTTGCGCGTGCCGTCGTGGAGGTGTTGCGCAACTCGGTGGAAGCCGGTTCGGCGGGCGTGCGCATCGTCGTCGGCGAAGCCGATGGCGCCGTCGTCGTCGATTTCATCGACGACGGTGCCGGCATTCCCGAGCAACTACGCGACAAGGTCATGCTGCCATTCTTTTCGACACGCCGTAACGAAGGCAATGCCGGCCTCGGCTTGACGCTCGCGGAGAAATTGGTGAACGCCAATGGCGGAACCTTGAGCGTCGGCGGCAGCCCCGAACGCGGAGCCTGCATCCGGCTGCGGCTTCCGCGTGCATCAGGTGGTGTCGCCTAGGCCTGCGCGATCGTCCGCTCAGGTCTCGGCGGCGATTTCTTCCAGCCGCCGTGGAGCAAACCAGCGGTAGGCGACGCCCAGGACGATGCCGGTGACTGCACCGCTGACATGCGCGACGTAGTTGATATGGGACAGCGGGTCCTTGTGCAGCAGGTCATAGACGTTCCAGCCGATCTGCCACGCGGCGATGACCAGCACCGGCAGCGTGAATCGGCGGAAAAAGAAAATGAACCAGAAGAAGCACCAGATGCGTGCATGCGGGAGGATGGTCGTCAGCAGCGCCATCATGCCCATCGCAACCCCGGACAGGCCGATTGCCGGCAGCGCGTCCTCCGCGCCGACGCTGCGGCTGTACGCCAGGCTGGTGACGACGGCCATGAGCAGGAAAGCCATGGAAAAATTGACCACGCCCAGTGCGCACTCGACGCACGAGGCGAAGATGAAGAAGAAGACGAGATTGCCGATCAGATGGCTCCAGCTGCCGTGGGCAAACGTCGAGGTGATCATCGTGACGACGTCGTAGCGGTCGGGTCGGTAGGCCAGCTTGTCCGTCAACTCCTTGGGCACGAACTTGTCGAAATCGGCAAGGCCGGCGCGTATCGCGTCCTGCTTGTAGCGCATGTCCTGCTGCCGGTCGCCGTAGAAATCCAGGCCTCGCACTTCCGCCGCTAGTTGCTCGATCTTCTGCTCGCGGTCCTGCGACTCGCGCAATCTCATGAACACGTTCTCGCAGCCCTTGCCGAATTCCGCGTCGTCGATAGTGGCCAGCATGGCGCGCAGGTTGACGTCGGTGTACTGGGTGCAATAGGCCTGAAGATTGTGATCGAACGCGACCGACGACCTCAGCTGTGACGCGAACGTCGCAACGCAGACGATGCACACCAGGATGGTGAGGAACGGAAGGCGATAGAGATTGATGTCGAGCTTGTAGGGAAAGAACAGCATGTCCGTCAGCGTCGATGTCGCGTTCGTCAGGAGTCCCGCTGTTGCTCTAGCTCGCCGTCACCGGCCATGCCTTCTTCGTTTCAGCAACGCCTGCCTTGAGCATCTTCTCCAGAACGGCGAGGTCGACGTCGGCGAGATTGTTGAGATACAGGCATTGCTTGAGGCCGCCCTTGTGCTTGCCCAGCTTCTGCAGGAGGTCCGCCTTGCCGGGAAAGTCGAAGACGTAGATCACCAGATTCGCCTTGCGCGGGCTGAATCCGACCGCGCACATGGAGCCGGAGCGTCCCGAGTCGTACGTGTAATGATAGGCGCCGAAGCCGACGATGGTCGGGCCCCACATCTGTGCCTTCCACCCGGTGGCCTTCTCGAAAGTCTTCAGCAGCGTCCTGGCGTCCTCGCGGCGCGCGTCGTTTTCGATCGCGGCTATGAATTCCTTGACGCTGGTCTTTGTCGGCTTGGTCTTGTTCTCGGCCATGGGCGTTTCCTCTGTTTTGTCGCCAATGAGAATGCCTGTCGACCGAGCGCTCGTCAGGGTATCCAACGAGTGATCAGGAAGATGGCCGTGGCACACCCCAGAATCACGGTTGGATAGAACGTGAAGGCGAATCCGAACGCACGTGCCGATGCGCCGTTTGCGTAGCCTGCAAAAAACGCAAGGCGCCCGGCAAGAAACATGGCAGCCGCGGCCGGAACGATACCGAGGAACCGGGCGGTACAAACGAACGAGCAGCTCAGGTATATCGGCACAGCCAGTGCGGCTTGCTCCAGCGTGTTTTGCAGAAGGGCCTGTAGCAGCTTGGCGCGCGCGGTTCCGTCGGTGAGTGCGCTGCCATTGATGTCTGCGGGAGTGAAGAAGCGGTGTTTGGCCAGGCGCGCAATGCAGACGAATAGCGATAGCGCGGGCGCCATGACGGACGCGGCGAGGAGTTCGACACGGAAATCGAGCGAGGCGCGAGAAGCGAATCCGGGTCCAGCAAGGGCCACGGCAACAATGAAGATGGCTACCGCCGCGAGAAAAGCGGAGGCCATGCCTGCCAAGACGCCGCGTTGTATTGCATCCATCGGCAGCGCTCTGTCACCCGAAACCGTATCGTTGCCCTGCGCGGAACATGCAGCGCAGCGCGACGAACAGCAAGGCCGCTGCTGCGACGACCTCGAACCAGATGGTCAGATTCATCGCCAGAGTGTGTGATGAAACGGGAGCGAGCGCGTAATGGCCAAGGCCATCGAAGCCGAGAGCGGCATAGATCGCAATCAGCAGGAAGCCGGACACCGCGTGGCGAGCGCGAACGAACGCGAGTCCGAGTGCACCCACGGCGGTAATCGCAAGCCATGCTGCATAGACCTTGGGACGCGAAAGCCAAACCGGCATGTTTGGATACTGGGCCAGGTACTCGGCATTGTGGACAAAGTGCGCGAGACTGGCCGCGCAATACAGGGCCGCGAGCGAGAGCAGCAGGGGCATGCCGTCGTTGCCCGTGCGGAGTGCGGTTTTGCGGTGCGCAGGCCGCGGACCGTTGGAGCCAAGCGTTTGCACGATACAGTCCTCCTATGCGCCCAATTGACTCAACGAGTGCCAGCGGGCTCGTCGACGGTGCTGATGGTTGCCGCGTCGATCATGCGTCCGCCTGGGCCAGAGGCAGCGCGACATAGAACGCGGTGCCGCGCTCGGCCCTGCGCTCCGCCCACAGCCGACCGCCGTGCGCGGCAACCAGTGTGCGGCAGATCGAAAGACCCATGCCCAGGCCACCGTCCTTGGTGGTGTGGAACGGCTGAAACAAGGTCTCGACATCGTCCGGCAAACCGACTCCGCAATCCAGTACGCCGATGCGCACCTCGTTCTGCGCGACGAAAGTCGCGAGCGTGAGCTTGCGCTCTTCACGCGGATTCGACTCCATGGAATCGCACGCGTTCACGATCAGGTTGAGGAGGACCTGCTGGAGTTGCACACGATCCGTCATGGCCAGCGGCAGGTCGCCGGTGGTGAGATTCGAGACAGAGACACCGCGCACAATGAGATCGCTGCGGGTGAGGCGAAGTAGTTCCTCGAGACTGTCATTCACATTCACCGGCCGGAGCGCGACCTCGCCACGCCGCAGCATGGAGCGCAGGCGTCGGATGATCTCTCCTGCGCGGCGGTCCACCCGGACAATGTCCGCGAGGATGGCGCGAACCTCGTCGAGGTCGGGCGTGTTCCGCGACATGAAGTGCAGGGCCGCCTGCGCGTTGCTGAGGATGCTGGTGAGCGGTTGGCTCAACTCATGCGCGAGGGAGCCCGAGAGCGCGCTCAAGGCGGCCACGCGCGAAAGGTGCGCCAGCTCCTCACGCTGCTGCTGTGCCTCCGCGTCCGCCTGCTTCTGGTGCGTGATGTCCATCGAGACGCCGAGTGTTCGCGGAGCTGCGCCGGCAACGGAGTGGCTGTGGCTGCGGCCGCGCGCGGCGATCCATCGCACCGAGCCATCGGGCAGGATGAGGCGAAACTCGACCTCATAGGAACTGCCTGTCGCCAGCGCGTTCTGGATCGCGGCCGCACGCGCGGCGCGATCGTCGGGATGGATGCGCCCGGCCAGGGTGGCATGATCGATGGATTGACCAGGCTCGAAGCCGAAAAACCTTCGGCCTTCATCGGTCATCCAGACCTTGTCGTTCGCCATGTCCCAGTCCCATAGCACCAGCTGCGCGCGCTCCACCGCGAGGCTCATGCGTTCCTCGCTGACGCGCAACGCTTCCGTCGATCGCCTTTCATCGTCAATGGCGACCGCGAGCAACATCAGTGGAGTGGCCATCATCAGGAGGAACGACTGCAGCGCCCAGCGCGTTTTCCGCGGGGGTTTGCGTCAGGAACGGCCCGCGCCCGTGCATCGTTCCCCAGATCGCCAGGACCGTGACGGCCAGCATGGAGGCGCTCATGCCGCCTAGTCCAAAGCGAAGAGCCGCCCAGATGAGCAGGGGAATGGGCGCGTAGAGGAGTATGGGCGAAGTGTCCGGTCCCGCCGGCGACCGATCAAAGGCGAGGTATCCGACCGCGAGAATGCCCACGGTAAGGAAGCATGCTTCCAGAATGCGCCCGGGTCCGGGTGCGGCCCTGGTCCCTTTTGTGGTTAGCTGGTGGACGACAATCAGGATGACCGGAATCAGTACGATTGCGGTCACTCCATTCGAAATGCTGAGGTTGCGCCATTCGACCCAGTAGTGAGTTCCAAAGTGATTGGAGATGGTGAAAGCGGCCCCCCAGAATGCACTCCCGACCGGAACGACGACCACCGCGATCAGGACAAAGATGACGGCTTCGCGAAGGGTGATGAGATGAAAT
Source organism: uncultured Gammaproteobacteria bacterium (assembly GCA_963738115.1). GTDB lineage: Bacteria > Pseudomonadota > Gammaproteobacteria > Xanthomonadales > Rhodanobacteraceae > Rudaea. Next base: position 222,287 of record CAVTVN010000002.1, read on the forward strand.
GGCGACTTGATGAACAGGCGAATCCCGGCGGCCGTCAACACATTCTGCACGGCATCGAAAGCCTCGCAGTGCAACGCGTAGAGAGTCGGCCAATCCGCCTGCTGTGTGGCGAGGAAATGACTGCCGGCGGCGGCCAGCGTGTAGGCCCACCAGTGCCGCGTGGGGACACTCAACAGGATGCAGACGAGGACAGCGTGCGGGGGAAAGAAAAGGCATACCTTGCTGTCGGGAAAACACAGCACCCAGGCGATTCGTGTCGCCACGTAGTAGCAAGCACCACTGGCCAGTACGGCGAATACCGTGCGGAGGGAGAATCCGGCTTGCTCATCCGGCCGGGTACCGGCGTTGAATTCCGTTTCGCCGTTCGTTATTGCTTGCCGCATAGCCTCAATCATGTTCATGCGAGCTCATCCGTCGCCAAAAATGCGATGGATAGGAGAACGCGCATGAGACGCCCGACGCGTGAATTGAGCCGAGCCGCGGAGCCGGGCCGGGTCGAATGAATTGTTAGGTCCGCGTTAATAGTCGTTGGCCGCCCTTCACCTGACGATTACCTTGCGGTGGATAGTCTGCCCGTTCGCGGGGATGATTGCCTGAACTTTTTTGTCTCGCCGGCCGTTGCCCTGAATGGCTTCCAGCGGCTGGCGACTATTGGGGATGACCGGAAATCTTAAAGAGGAGACGTCAATGAAGACGAAAATCCACATCCTTATGGCCTCTTTCGTTGTCGCGTGTGTCGCCCTGCTGGGCAGCATGGGCAGCGCGAGAGCTGATGACACATGGTTCGTGCTCAGTACGCAGACGATCAAGTCTGCCGATCCAAGCGTGTCGATCAAGAGCGAAGGGGGTCGATGGGACAAAGATGTCAAGAAGGTGAAGATCTCTGCCGAGGGCGCTGACGTGGAAATCACGAGTCTCGTCCTCGAATGGGACAATCGCAAGGACGACAACATGGCGAATGTCGGCGTGCTCAAGGCAGGCGGACAAACGGCTGAGAGGGATGCTCCGGGACGCAAGGGGCGCCTTTTGGGCGTGGTAGTCCAGTACAAGATCCTCGGTGGTGCGCCGACGGCCACCCTCAAGGTCTGGGGATTTGACTGACGGACCGTTGACCGCCGACTGGAGCCGCGGCACAGGCTCCAACCGGTCGAATTCCCCGGACTCGTAGTTCGGGGAATTTCGCAAGGCTGCGCGCGCACGATCGCTTGATCGCGCCTCGGCGTCATTCGTGATTCGGTTCCAAGCGAGTTACCGTCAAAGTTACTGCCGTCTTTCACCGCTGCCAGGGTCGGCTCAGTGCGTCACGGTGATACGCTGCTCGAACGAAGGGAGAGCAGGGGGTTCCATCATGCTTCGGTACATAGTTTTTGCCGCCATGCTCGCGCGGGCTACGAGAGCTTGATTCTCTGGGACAGCGTGTACTGCCACATTGCGTCGATGCCATGGTCCGTGACCTCAACCGAGTCGGGTTGTTGCCTCACGAATTGCATTTCGATCAGCGCGTCTCGAACGTCGTCTGGTATCGCGACGCGATTGATCCCGGCGTCATGCGTCGGGTTCGAATTGAGCAGGCCGCGCAGCCAATTCGCCAGCTCGTCCGTCAGAGCGAGTGTCGACATCGTGGATTCCCCCCGGAACCAATGGTCGCGCAAATTCTGCGCCCGGCCCGTCGCGCGGCGCAATGCGGGAAATGTGAGCACCGTCACGTAGCAGAAAAAACTTGATGCCCCTAAAGTCCGCGCGCTCTGATTGACCTTCGATATCAGAGAACGACCATGTGGTAGGTAGGAGGCTTCCTACGCGCGAACGAGCGATTCAAACTGTCTAGCGTCGTGGCTTAGTCGGTCCGAGCGCGAGCAGTATGGCGAAAACGAGCGGCACCCATCGAGCAATTGTGAGCCCGCCGTTTCGTGCAGTGCTCCCGACGATTGATAGTACGAAAACGAAGGTCATTCGCAGAAGAGTCATGTGCGGCCCTTCCGCTCGGAGCGGTCAGCTTGAACGAAAGTGGCCCATAGAAGATTCTCGGCCGGCGCATGCGCGACGGGACTCTGCCGCGCGGCGGCCCGTCAGGATTGGCTTGCCCGAGCCGTCTTCAAGGCGGCGGTCCACCACAGCAGATCGTCGATCAGCTTCGTAGCCGGCGCCTCGAGCTCGGCCAGCCCTGCGTCGACATCGCCGCCTTTGTAGTGAGCCAACAGAGTCGCGACGGGAATGTGGACCGACGAGCGAATCGGGGCAAGCTGAAGCTCGATCGCCGTTTCGCGCAGTTGTTGGACACTGCGTGCCCCCAGGGCAGAGCCATAGCTCACGAAGGCAGCAGCCTTGCGATTCCACTCGCGATATACCCAGTCGATCGCGTTCTTGAGTACGGCGGAAGTTCCGTAGTTGTACTCCGGGGTGACGAAGACAAAGCCATCGGACTGCGCGATTGCGGTGGTCCATTTCTCCACGATCTCGTTCTTGTACGGCGGGCGACCCGGCGTGGCCGGCGTGGCTGGCTGATCAAAAAACGGCATCGGGAAGTCGCGAAGATCCAAGAGCCTAGCGTCGACACGCTCGCGCTTCTTTAAGTGCTGCAAAATCCAGTTCGCGGGCTTTTCGGAGAAACGGCCCTCGCGGGTGCTTCCAACGACGACGGAAATGACGACCACGCTTCTGCTCTCCCTGTCACAACAGTTTCGGCCGACTCACCATGATTTCAGCATCGGCGATGATGTGAATCCATGGCGTTCAAGGAAGCGAGCTATCACGTCGAGCGGCTCTTCTGCGAGGACGTCCACTGCATATTTGAACTGCGCAGGCGTGCAGCCGTTAGCGAGTGCGGTTTCCTGCAAGTCGTCGAGCGAAGGCCACGGAAGCGGAGCCACGTTCTGAGGATTGCTGACTTGAGTGAGATTAGCCACGTTGTGCCTCCCATCGCGTCGGCGCTTCCGCTCAATAGCGAAACAGGCCAGTTCACGCGAATATTCCGAGCTTGCGAAGGGCTCCCCAGGGCGCCTTGGCATTTATGCGATTCGTGATGTTATGCAAAGCGCCGCGGGTGTGTATGTACGGCAGCGTACAAATTCAGCGTTAACGTTTGTAAAAGTAGCTTGGCATAACTGCACACGCGCCGAATGCAGCACGCGCAGGTTGACGATCTGCAGAGCTTTTTTGCAAGCTAGATGCATGGATAACCGGCCGTTCGACAACGTAAGCATCAAGACCGATGCTGAAGCCGTTCCAACTGCGCGCGGCTACTGCACCATCTGTCATGAAGAACGCGTGCTGGGCATCACGTTGTACAGCGGCACTATCGAGCTTGCATGTCCTTTGTGCGACGCACGGGCGACGTTCAGTCACGGCACGCTTCGGCCATCGTCATAGGCGCTCGGGCGTATAGAACGCTTTTCATTTGGGAAGATCGACGTCAGGCCCGTAGTACCACTCCGCAACAGCCCGCTTCGCATCCTCGAGCTCGGCGAAGTCCCCAAGCAGGAGTTCGACGTGCCAGACGCTCCAATTTCCAGGCGCCCCAAGAATCCTGCCGACGTAATACCGGTTGTAGTAGACGTGCCAGTACTCGCTGCCGCCCGCAGCGACCGAGGAAAATTCGAGCAGGCGATCAGGCATGGCGCCAACGTAGCGTCGCGGCGTCTCACCAAAGGCGAATCCGCGGATCGCGCGTATTGCCAGAAAAACGCCCAGATAACAACGTGTCGCATCGTCACACCAAAATCGCGGTGATGCCCCGCAGCGAATTGGATCCGAGACGAATCGTTTATGATGCCCGCATCCGCGGACACCCAGGGGCGCGAATGCGGTCTTTTTTCAGCGAACTCAAGCGCCGCAACGTCTTGCGCGCGAGTGCGCTCTACATCGGCGCGGCGTGGGCGCTGTCGCAGGGCGTGGCGCAACTGCTGCCGGCGTTCGATTTCCCGAACTGGGTGGTGCGTTGGTTCGTGATCGCGGCGATGATCGGGTTTCCTTTCGCGATGCTGTTCTCATGGTTCTATGAATGGACGCCGCAGGGCATCCAGCGCGAGAACGAAGTCGAACCGAACGAGTCGATTACGCGCGAAACTGGCAGGAAACTCGACCGCTGGATCATCGCTGTGCTCGGCGTTGCTGTCGTATTGCTGCTGGCCAACACTTTCGTACTGCACAACGACAACGACACGAGCAAGGAAACCGCGCTGCCCGTTCCGGCAAAATCCATTGCCGTCCTTCCCTTCATCGACCTGAGTCCGATGCATGACCAGGAGTATTTCTCCGATGGCATGTCCGAGGAAATCCTCAACGCATTGGCGCAGGTGAAGGACCTGAAAGTCACTGGCCGCACATCGTCCTTCTACTTCAAGGGTCGCAACGCCGACCTGCGCACGATCGGAAAGGCCCTTGGCGTCGCCAATATCCTCGAAGGTTCGGTGCGCAAGCAGGGCGACAGGGTGCGCATTACCGCGCAGCTTATCCAGGTGACGGACGACACGCACCTGTGGTCGCACGACTACGATGGCGACCTGAGCGATGTCTTCACTCTGCAGGACAACATCGCGCGCGCGATCACCGATCAGCTCAAGGCCGTGCTGACAGGCAAGCAGAAGGAACGGCTGGTGCAGGTAGGGACCACCAACACCGACGCCTACAATCTTTACCTTCAGGCGACCGACGCGCTGAACCACCGCGATTACAAACGCATGGGCGATGCGATTGGCTGGCTCGAACAGGCGATCCGGCTCGATCCGAACTTCGCCCAGGCGCATGCGCGCCTGGCGATGGTCCACGTGCTCGGTTGGGCCCAGTACGGCGCGTCCGAAAACGAAGCCGAGCGGCAGGCGAAGCTCGCGTACGCGCTTGACCCGAAGCTCGCCGAAACCCAGTACGCACTCAGCTTCCTCGCGCGCAGGCAGCGTCGCTACCTGGATTCGCAGGAGGCGCTGGATCGCGCGCTCGCACTGGCGCCAGACGATGCCTCGGCGAACTTCTACGATGCGCAGGCACTGATCAACACCGGCTACACACGGCAGGGTACCGAACGACTGGATCGCACGCTGGCAATCGATCCCCTGTTGCCCAATGCGCTGCACTGGCGAGCGATGCAGTATCTGTTCGCTGGCGATGTGGATGCCGCCGAACGCATGTGGAAACGCGCTGGCGATGCAGGTCTGTCCTATGTCAACGTCGGCCTTGCGGAAGTTGCGAAGGCGCGCCGGGATTACGCAAGAGCCCGCGCGCTGTTGTTGCCGGGGATGTTGACCAGCAATGACAAGACCGCCTGCCTGAAGAACCCCGGTGCCTCGCTACCGGTCTTTTTGCAGGGGGCCATCGGGGGCGATGCGGCAGAGCGTGCGAAAGCGCTGGCTGTGGTGGATGAATGTCTCGCGACGAAGCCGGAGAGGGTTCCCCTCTGGGCCGTACAAGGCTTGTTCGAATTGGCTCCGACCGAGCGCGCCTTGCAGGTGATCGCCCAGGGGCCGACTACGGACGACGCCGGCCTGTTCAACTATTTCTGGAGCCCAAGAGGGCGTGACATGCGTCGTGCGCTTGCATTCCCCGAGTTTGCCCGCAAAGTCGGATTCGCCGCGCTCTGGGATCGCTACGGGCCGCCAGATAGCTGCCAACGCCAGGCACCGAGTAACTATGTCTGCGAGTGATCGACCATGAGTCATCTCCCGAGAATCGAGTCATTCTGTGCATAGCTGATCTGGCGAAGGAGTGCGCGCGAAAGACCCACAAAAAACCCCGCTGCCATGCGGGGTTCAAGGAGTTCTGCGGACTTGTACGAACACCTGCGGATGATCTAATGGTGGAGCGGAAGGGGATCGAACCCTCGACCTCTGCATTGCGAACGCAGCGCTCTCCCAGCTGAGCTACCGCCCCACGTATTCAAGTTTGCCAGAACCATCCACGGTGCGTGGTCCGCTAGCCATCCTGGCTTCCCCATGCGAGCGTTGCGCTGCATGGCGTCCTGCGCCGCTTGGGACGCCGCAGGGGCGCGCATGATACCGCGTGCGCTGTAGCGCGCCAAGTCGGAATTGCGATATTTCCTCAGTTTTCCAACAGATAACGGCGTAGCGCCGAGTATTCCGCCGCCATCGGCTCGGCGTGGGTGGGGCGTGCCAGCAGTTCGGCGAGAGCTGCCGGAACATCGACCGGGCGCCCGATCAGCGGCTCTACGACCGTGTCGAATTTGGCGGCATGCGCCGTGGCAACGGCTGCCCACGGACCGCTCGCGCCTTCCTGGCGCAAACTCTCGAGCGTGCGTATCGCCGTGGCCGTATGCGGACACAGGATTTCGGCATGGCGCGCGAAGCGGCTCTCGATGGTCGCCTTGATCGCGTCGTCGCCAATCGCATCCATGCTGAAGTGACGGCGCAGCTGTGCGTCGTCGGGGTACAACCAGCGCAGGCGCTCGAAGTTGCTCGGGCTGCCGACATCCATCGCGTTGGCCAGAGTCGCGACGCTGGCGCGCGGAGCATAGCCGGCGCCGGCGAAGAAATCGTGCAACGTGAGATTCGCATTGGTCGCCAGCACGATGCGCCCGATCGGCAAGTCGCACGCGCGCGCGAGTGCCGCGGCCACCGCATTGCCGAGATTTCCGGTCGGGATGACGAAGTTGAGCAGGTCGCCATGCGTGCGCAGATGGCTCAGCGACGCCTGCGCGTAGTAGGCCATTTGCGGCAGCAGACGGCCGAGGCTGATGCTGTTCGCCGACGACAGCGGCACGCGTGCGCGCAACTCGCCGTCGGCGAATGCCTGCTTGACCATGGCCTGGCAATCGTCGAACGATCCGTCGACGCGCAGCGCGGAAACATTGCCACCGAAGCAACCGAGCTGATGCGCCTGACGCGGCGATACGCGGCCCTCCGGATACAACACGACGACGCGAAGACCGGGCAGGCCGGCAAACGCGGCCGCGACTGCCGCGCCGGTATCGCCGGACGTGGCCACGAGTATGGTCAGCGGCTGCGACGACTCGCGTGGGATTCGGCGCATGCAGGCGGCAAGAAAGCGTGCGCCGAAATCCTTGAACGCGGCGGTCGGTCCATGGAACAGCTCGAGGATGTGATCGTCGCGCGTTGCCAACCTTCGCAGCGGTGCGGGAAACGCAAAAGCTTCGGTGCAGATCGAATCGAGATCGCTCGCCAGCAAATCGCCGGCGAAGAATGGCGCAAGCAGGCGCGACGCGATCACGGCAAGCGATGTGGCGTCGCCGAAGTCTTCCGATTCCAAACGCGGCAGCGTCTCCGGTACGTAGAGCCCGCCGTCGGGCGCGAGTCCGGCGTTGATCGCATCGCTCAGTCCGACCGCCGGCGCAGCGCCACGCGTGCTGCGGAATTTCATTGCACGAGCGTCGCGGCGGGGCCGTTGACCGGCGAGACGAAACTTTCGCTGGCGAGGCCGGCCTCGGCAAAGGCAGCGCGCATGGCCGGTGCCGCGAGCTCGGCAGCGATCTCGGATTCGAACCAGGCGAACACGCTCGGTCCGGCGCCGGAAATGCTGGCGCCCATCGCGCCGTGATGAAGCGCGGCATGCTTGACGCGGGCAAAGCCCGGAATCAACGGTGCGCGCCGCGGTTCGATGAGCACGTCGCGCAGCCCGGCGCGTACGAGTGCGGCGTCACCGAGATGGCAGCCGTGCAGCACGAGCGCCAGATTCGCGCTCTGGCCGATGAACTCGGTCAGGGCGTAGCTACCCTTCAGCGCCTCGCGCGCGCGGCGCGTCTCGAGCGTTGCGTCCGGGTGTACAAGTACACAATGCCAGGCCGCCGGCGCCGCTATCTGCACGAGGCGGTCCGTCGTTGCCAGCACGATGCCGCCGAGCAGCATCGGTCCGACATTGTCGCCATGATAGCCGCCGCTGGCGACCGCCTCGCCGGCCAGCGCATACGGGTAGAGGTCTTTGGCCGCGAGCGGTTGCTCGAGCAACGCATTCGCAGCGACCAGCGCGGCCACGGCTGAGGCGGCGGAACCGCCCATGCCGGAACCGAACGCAATGCCCTTGTCGAGTTCGATCTCGAAACCGAACGGCGGCTTCAGCGCTGCGTGGAGCGCGATCAGTGCGGCGCCGGCAGTGTTGCGCTCCGGCTCCAGCGGCAGCGCCACGGTGCTGCGGCGAATGGACTTGATCCGAACCTTCGGCGTATCGATGCGGCGCACTGTCGCGCGATCGCCCGGTCCTGCGATGGTGTGGCCGAGGATATCGAAGCCGACGCCGATGTTGCCGACGGAGGCGGGGGCGAAGGCGGTGGCGAAACTCTGCATTTCAGAAATTTGTGTGCGAAAGAATGAGTAGGGTAGCCCAGGATAAAGCCTCAGGTTGGGCGAAAGGTTAGCGTAGAGGTGCCTTGTTGTTTTCGAGAGTGCGAGCGCCTTCCCTCACCCCGGCGCTCTTCCCATGCTATGTCGGGGGTGAGGGAGGAAGAATTCTCATACTCTGGCTCCCAGTGCGCCGGCCACGCGCAACAGATCGGCAAACACACCGGCCGCAGTGACTTCGGGGCCGGCGCCCGGACCCTGCACGACCAGCGGATTGTCGCAATAGCGCTTTGTGGAAAATTGGACAACGTTGTCGGTCAGGCGGATATTGGCGAAAGCGTGGTCGCGCGGCAACTCGACGAGGCCCACACTTGCGCTGCCGTCGCGCTTCAGGCTCGCCACATAACGCAGCACGCGATCACGGGCACGCGCCGCGACCAAGCGCTGCGCCATGGCCGCATCGAGTTGCTCGAGTTGCGCCATGAACTGATCGAGCGAGATGGTCTGAAGGCTTTCCGGAACGAGATTTTGGACTTCGATGTCGGCGAGCGACATCTCCCAACCGGCTTCACGCGCGAGGATCACGAGTTTGCGCGCGACGTCGGTGCCGGACAGGTCGTCGCGCGGATCCGGCTCGGTGTACCCCAGGTCGCGCGCCTTGCGCACCAATTGCGAAAACGGTGTGTTGCCGTCGTAGCTGTTGAACAGCCAGGCCAGCGTGCCGGAAAAGATGCCCTCGACGGCGAGGATCTCGTCGCCGGTGTCGATGAGGTCGCGCAGCGTCGTAATGACCGGCAGCCCGGCGCCGACAGTCGCCTCGTAGCGGAAGCGCGCCGCGCCTTTTTCCGCGGCCCGCCGGATCGCACGGTAGCGATCGATCGGCCCGGCACCGGCTTGCTTGTTCGGCGTGACGATGTGGATGCCGGCTGCCAGCCACGCCGGATAGTGCGCGGCGACGGCGTCGCTGGCGCTGCAGTCGACGATGATCGCGTGCGGCAGATGCGAGGTGTGCACATGGCCGGCGAAACGCGACAAGTCGCAGGGTTCGTCCGCCGCGGCAACGCGTTCGCGCCAGTCGCTGCCGTCGCTGCCGCGCCCATCCAGCGCCATGTGCCGGCTCGTTGCCAGTGCGCGCAGGCGCAGGTCGAGATTCGCCTCGCGCTTCAGCCGCGGCGCCGCGGCTGCGATCTGGTCGAGCAGGGCGGTGCCGACCTTGCCCGGTCCGATCACGCCGACCGAGATGGTTTGTGGAGAAAGATAGAAAGCCGCATGCGCGGCGCGCAGTGCGCGAGCGGCGTCGGCGCTGTCCACGGCGACCGAGATATTGCGTTCCGACGCGCCCTGGGCGATTGCGCGGATATTGACGCCGGCGCGCGCGAGCGCGTCGAACAGGCGCGCGGCGGTGCCGGGCACGCCGGCCATGCGATTGCCCACGGCGGCGAGCACGGCGATGTCGCTGGTCATCTGCACGCCGCTGATCTGGCCGGCGGCGAGTTCGCGCGCGAAAGCGCCTTCGAGCGCGGCGCGCGCGGTGTTGGCCTGCGCCGCGCGCACGACGCTGCAGATCGAGTGCTCGGACGATCCCTGCGAAATCATCACGACCGACACGTGCGCGGCACGCAGCGCAGCGAACACGCGTTCGGCCGTGCCGGGCACGCCGATCATGCCGGTGCCTTCGACGTTGATCAGCGCAAGATGATGCGCGAGCGTGAGGCCCTTGACCGGCCCGCTGGCGTCGCCGACGGCGTCGATGCGCGTGCCGGGATGCTCGGGTCGGAACGTGTTGCGGATGAAGATCGGCAGGTTGCGCGCGATCGCCGGCGCCATCGTCTGCGGATGGATGACCTTGGCACCGAAGTAGGCAAGTTCGCAGGCTTCCTCGTAGCTCATCGCGGCGAGCGTGACCGCTTCGGGTTCGACGCGCGGATCGGCGCTGAGCACGCCGTCGACGTCGGTCCAGATGTGCAGTTCCTGCGCGTTCAACAACGCGGCGAATATCGCGCCGGAATAGTCGCTGCCGTTGCGGCCGAGCACCGTCGCCCTGCCATCGCCATTGCGCGCGACGTAGCCGGTGACGATGACGCGGGATTCGCGATGCCCGGCTTGCCAACCGGCCAGCAGCAAACCCGTTGCGTCCCAGTCGACGGCGACGCCGAGTTCCTCGTGATGTACGACGAGCACGTCGCGTGCGTCGAGCAGCGCGTAGGCGGCGCCGGCGGCAGACAGGTAGGCGTGCATGATATGCGCCGACCATACTTCGCCCTGGCCGCTGATCGCATCGCTGCTGTCGCGGCCCGCGCTGCCGAGCACACTGATCGCGTGCAGCATTTCGGCGAGCGCGTCGAATTGCGCGGCGAGCCAGGTGCATGACGTATCCGCGTCGGCGCCGAGCAGTTCTCTGGCCGTGTGCAGATGCCGGTCGCGCAGTTTTTCCCATTGCGGTCGCCAGGCCGCCTTTGTCGCGGCGCTGGCCGTGAGACCGATCAGCGTGTCGGTGACGCCCTGCATCGCGGAAACGACGACGACTTGCGTGGTTTCGCCGCGCTCCCGGATCAGGCCGGCGACGTGGCGAATTCTGGCCGCATCAGCCAGCGAAGAACCGCCGAACTTGTGCGCAACGATCGTTGGCACCGGCGCGCGGCGGGCGGCGGCTGCAACCGGTGGAGAATCGGATTCTGGACTGCCACGTTCAAGCGCTTTCATCGTGCCTCCTGGTGAGGCTCCGCGCTGATCGGGATCGGGAAGGTGGCTGCCCGCATCTCGATCGAGGTGCGGGGCCGGATTTGCTTGTCTTAATCGCGAACGGCCGACCGCACCCACGTCGTCGTGGTCGTCGTACCGGTACCGGTGAACAGGTTTGTGCACATGCAGCAAGTTGAACCGAATGACACGGGCCGTGTCAAGGATTTCTTCATGCCTGCTCTTTACGGCATCAATCGAGTCAACGCGTCCTGCAGCAGCGTCTTGCGCCAGCCTTCCAGCGCAGCCGGCCAGATGCGATCGGTCACCAACGCCTCGAGGTGGCGGCGAGCACAGAGAAGCGTCTCAGGAACCGAAAGTTGCTCGGCGATGGCGGCAACCGCGGCTTTCATTTCACCGACGGCGCGCTTCTGCGCCGAGTCGAGCGGCAGCGGGATGCGCTCGATCGCCAGATCTTCGTCGGTCAAGGGCGTTTCCAGCAGCGCCTGCAGTTCCTGACGCTGCGGCCCGCGCAACGCACGCAGCCCGCGCGTGCGCTCGAACAGTTCATCGCCGCCGCGCGGCGGTTGCGATGCGAGGTTGAGCGCGTGCGCGTCGTCGAGCAGCCACGGCTTGGGCTTGTCGAACGTGCGTGCCGCCGCTTCTCGCCACAGCAGCAATCGCCGCAGCAACGCCTGACGCTCGATCGACCAGTCGGCTGCGCCGCGGAACGCGCGCTGCGGCTGCGGGTCCGGCTGCGCGTGGCACACGCGCTCGATCAGAGCACGGCAGTCCTCGCGCAGCCAGCCGCTGCGGCCGAGTTCGTCGAGCTTGCGCGCAAGCACTTCGTGCAGTTGCGGCAACCAGGCAACATCCAGAGCGGCATATTCGAGTTGCGCCGGACTCAGCGGACGCTGCAGCCAATCCGAACGCGTCTCGGCCTTGGCCAGTTCGACGCCGAGCAACTGGCTGACGAGCTTCTGGTAGCTCACGCCGAAGCCGATGCCGGCCATCGCAGCGGCGACCTGCGTGTCGAAAAGTTCGCCCGGGCCATCGGCGAGCAGCGGCAGCAATGCCTCGAGGTCTTCGCCGGCGCTGTGCATGATGCTGCATGTGTTCGCGTCGCCGAGGCGCGCCACCAGCGATGGCGGCCGGCGCAGCGCGACGGTGTCGATGAGGGCGATCTCGCCGCCGATGCACAGCTGCAACAACGCCAGGCGTGAAGCGAACGTGTTGGTGCGCATGAATTCCGTGTCGACTGCGATCAGCTGCGGTGTTGCACGCGCGGCGAGCCAGGCGTCGAGCGCTTCGATCGAGTCGATCCAGCTATGCATTCGTCATTCCGGCGGTTCCGCTTCGGTGGAACCCACGCAACGGGTTCGGGTCTGATGGCAGTGACCGCGGTTGCGATGCCGGCGGCAGATGGCTAAGGTGCCATAACCGGGAGTTAAGTGTAAGCGCAATGCCTGGCAACGAATTCGTCCGCAAGCAGAACGTGCTCGGTAGCGCGGCAGGGATTGCTTTGCTGGTTTTTGCGCTGGGTTATCGTTTTCTGCCGTCGTTCGGCGGCGGCTACAGCGGAGCGGAAAAACCTGCTTCGCCGATTCCTTCCGGTGCGCCGATGTCGGTGCAGGCACCGCCAAAGGCGCCGTCAACGACAGCGCCCGTCGAAGCGCCGAAGCCGGAGGCGGCACCGGCTCCTGCAACGGCGCCTGCACCGCCTGCGCCGCCGCCGCCCAAAGCCATCGCCGCATTGCTGCGCAAGGCCGACAAGGCATTCGCCGATGGGCACCTGATCGAACCGCGGGATACCAGCGCCCTGGCGCAGTATCAGAAAGTGCTCGACGGCGACAAGGACAATGCCGCGGCCAAGGCCGGCATCGAGAAAATCCATCAGGCGTTGCTCGACCAGGCCAAGGAGGCGCTCGACCGGGACGACGACAACGAATCCGAACGCGCGATCGCGGCGCTGGCCAGCCTGCCGCAAGTTCAGGCGTCCGAACTCGATGCATTGCAGGCGCGGCTGAAGTTGTTGCGCCGGATCAGCCCGTTGCTCACGCGCGCTGCCGACCTGCTGAAACAGGGCCACGCGACCGCGCCGAAAGACGCCAATGCACTTGCCGTGTATCGCGAAGTGTTGAAGCTCGATACGGACAACAAGCTCGCTGCACAGGGGCTGGCGCAGGTGCAGCGCGGTTTCCTCGACCGCGCTCTCGCCGCTGCCGCGCAGGATGATTTCAGCGGCGCAGATGCCATTCTGGCGGAGGGTTCGGGAATCGCTCCCGGGTCAAAGGAACTACTCGACACGCGTACGCGCATCGAGGACATCCGCCGCCAGCGCGCGACCAACGTGCTCGCGCAGGCCAACTCGGCGCTCGACGCCGGCAACGCGGACCTGGCCCAGATGCTCGCGCAACGTGCGTTGGGCCTGAGTCCGGACGTTGCCGGTGTCGACGAGTTCAACGAACACCTGCGCAACGCGCGGCTCTATGCCAGCTACAAGCCGGGCCAGATCATCAACGACAAATTTCTTGACCGCAGCGGGAGCGCTCCGGCCGTGGTCGTGATCCCGACGGGCGAGTTCACGATGGGTTCGCCCGACACCGAGGAAGGCCATCGTTCGAACGAGGAGCCGCAGCGTCAGGTGAAGATCGGCAGCGGGTTCGCGCTCGGTGCGGACGATGTGACAGTCGCTCAGTTCCGCGCGTTCGTCAGCGATGCCGACTACGAGACCGACGCGGAGAAACTCGGCAGCTCCGCCGTCTACGACGAGGAATCCGGACGCATGATCGACCGGCGCGGCGCCAGCTGGAAGGATGACTTCCTCGGCGAGCGGGCAACCGACGATCTGCCCGTCGTGCATGTCTCATGGAACGATGCGCGCGCCTATGCGCACTGGCTTGCGACGCGCACCGGCAAGAATTACCGGTTGCCGAGCGAAGCGGAATTCGAGTACGCGTTGCGCGCCGGGGGGACGACGCGCTATCCCTGGGGCGACAAGAATCCGACGCATGTCCATGCCAATCTTACCGGCGATGGCGACCGCTCGCCGCACCTGCGCCGCAGCTGGGCCCATGCGTTTCCGAAGTACAACGACGGTTTCTGGGGACCTTCGCCGGTCGGCAGCTTCGCGCCGAACAAATTCGGTCTGCAGGACATCGACGGCAACGTTTCGGCCTGGATCGAGGATTGCTGGCACGAGAACTACATGCGCGCGCCCGGCGACAGCCGCGCCTGGGTCAATCCCGGCTGCGCCGAGCACGTCGTGCGCGGCGGATCATGGGGCAGCGCTCCGGATCAATCGCGCTCGGCCTTCCGCATTGCCGCACCCGCCGATACGCGCAGCGCGCGCGTCGGCATCCGCGTCGCGCGCGATCTGTAGGCGCAACGATCTCTACGGGCAGATAAGTCCGGCAGGCTGCGTCAGGCGTGTCAGGTTCATGCTGCCGCTGCCGTAACCCAGCCCGGAACTGAATTCGACCTGGCCGTGGTCGCAACTCAGGAACGTGAACTTGAGCGTGCCCCAATTCTGCACGGTGATCGCGCTCGGATCGAAGTTAGGGATCCAGTGGCCGCCGCTCGGTATGGCAACGAGCGGGATCGTGGCGACATTGTCGCTGTAGGTGCCGATACCGCCGAACCACGCCTGGGAATCGCCGGCCGGATCAAACGAGAACCAGTAGGCGAGCAGCCGGTTGTCCGACAGGACCTCGAGCATCAATCCGTGCCCGGCCTGCGTCGGATCGAACCAGTTGCCGGTGAACGCCGGATTGATCGCGCGCTGGTCGGCGCTCGGTGGCGTCGCACCGTTGCCGGCGATCGTGCTGATGAGACCGTTCGCTGCAACCTTGCGCACCCGGTTGTTGTCCGTGTCGGCGACATAGAGGCTGCCGTCGCTGCCGACGGCGATGCCGCGCGGGTTGTTCAACAGTGCGTCCTTGGCGGCGCCGCCGTCGCCTGCGAACCCCGGATGGGTGCACTTTCCTGCGACCGTGTTGATGATGCCCGCACTGACTTTGCGAATGCAGTGGTTGCCGGTGTCGGCGATGTACAAAGTGCCGTTTGCATCGACCGCGACGCTGTACGGCTCCGACATGGCCGCCTTCGTGGCCGGTCCGCCGTCGCCGGAATATCCGCAGGTGAAGGCAAGGCCGCCCGACGGATCGCGGTCATCGCCCGCGACTGTGGTGACGCTGCCATCGGCGCGGACTTGCCTGACTCGGCAGTAGCCATCCGGCGCGAACACGTTGCCGACTGCATCGACCGCGATCTGCTCCGGTGCACATAGGCCCTTGCCGAGATAACCGGCACCGCAGATCGTCCCGACGACAGTACTGACGATTCCATTCGGCGGAATCTTGCGCAACGGTCCGTACGCGCTCGTGACATACAGATTGCCGGTCTTGTCGACTGCAACGCCCTGCGGCCAGTAAATCGTGGCGCTCGATGCCGGGCCGCCGTCTCCGTCGTTGGCGCGGAAGCCGTTGCCGATTACCGTCGTGACGATTCCATTGCCGTCGATCTTGCGCACGCGATTGTTGTACGCGTCGGCGACATAAAGATTATTTGCGGCGTCGAGCGCCAGTCCGCCGACCAATGGGCTGAAGTCGACCGGGTCGTGCACGAGTTCGGGATAGCTTAGCGGAAAGTAAAACTGCGCATCTCTCGCCGCACCACCGTCGCCGGAATAGCCTGCCGCGCCGGAACCGGCAACACGGGTAACGATGCCCTGCGCGTCGACCTTGAATACCCGATCGGGATTGCTGCTGAAGTACACGTTGCCGGACGTATCGGCGATCACCGCGCCGGGCGAACCGATCGGCGTGTTGGTGGCTTGCTGTGTGCCGATGTTCGTCAGTCGTTGCAGGTTCATGCCGCCTGTGCCGTAACCGAGCACGGAATTGAAATCGACCCTGCCGTGGTTATGGTCGGCGAACGAGAACGTCAATGTGCCCCACGTGTTGGGGACGATCTTGCTCGAGTCGAAATTCGGAATCCAACGTCCGCCGGTCGGCAGCGCGGCCGTGATCGTGGCGGTGTTCCCGCTATACGTGCCGACGCCGCCGAACCAGGATTGCTTGCCGGCCGGATCGAACGCGAACCACAAAGCGAGCAGTTGGTTGCCCGGTAGCACCTCGAGCATCAGGCCGTGACCGCCTTGCGTCGGGTCGAACCAGCTGCCAGTGAAGGTCGCATCGATGGTCCCCGCGGGCGTTTGGGACTCGAACGCACCAATGTCAGGCGCTGGGCCGACGACGCGAACGAATGGTGCTTCGCGTTGATCCGTCACCAGTCCTGCCAGGTTGCTGCCGGCATCGATAGCCGGACTGCCCGGCATCAGCGCATGTGTTCGTGTAGGTCCGCCGTTGTCGGCCAGAGGCAGCAGCTGCGGGTCCACATTGATCCCGATCCCGCCGATCCCCTCGTACGAAGATCCCATGATGATGTTGTTGCTGCCATGGACAGCAGTGGCCCCCATCAGTCGCAGGTTGTCCTGAGAGTTCGAATTCGAAGTACCGGTGTTGTTCGCAATGATCGAGCTCTGGAACGTGACGTCCGCGCCCATCACCAGCCCGCCAGTGTTGTCCGCCTGATTGAAAGCGATTGTGCTGTTGAGGATAGTCGTCGGCGAAAAGATGCAGCCGGCGCCACCACCGCCTCCAGCGGAGGCGGCATTGCCGGAAATCGTACTGTTGCTGATCAGTACGGTCGCGGTCGTTGGCTGGCCATCAAACGGGCCCAGATCCAAACCGACACATCCTTCGCCATGATTGCCGCTGATCGTCGAGTTGCTTATCGAGACGTTCCCGCGCCACGTAATCACGCCCTGGTAGCTATCGCTGATCGTGCTGTCGCGGGAGGAAAAACCTTTCTTGGCGTTGATCGCGCCCATGCTGCACGCCGTAACCGTCGAGCGATTGAGGTCGATGGTTCCATATGATGCGACGCAACTCACCGGACCGCCGAAATGGTAGCCGGCCGAGGGGTCAGTGATGCGCAGTGCGTCGATCCGCAAGGTGCCGTATCCGCTGTGACTGATCACGGAATACTCATGGTTTGGTGTATTGCCACCGACAATAGTCAGCCGGTCCGCACCAGGGCCCTGCAGTGTGAGATTTTCGGCCGGAGTGTGTAGCGCACCGGTTGCGAGCGAGATCATGCCGCACGTCAATCCGGTCAGGTCTACGGTGTCACCGCTGTGCGCACTTGCGAGCGTGTCGCGCAGGCTGCCGCCGCCGGCGTCATTGCAATTGGCCACGGGCAACGTCGCGGCCGACGTGACGCCGGTACCGACAAGATTTGCGATTGCGAGCGGCAACATCAGGCGAACAACCATCGCCTCGGCGCGTGTGCGCCGGTGAGGGAGACACCGGAATGAACTCATGGCGTTTTCTCGCAGTTAGGGATGCACCGCGTCGCGGTGTGTCTGGTTCCGCCCACCAACATCATTTTTCCACTCGGCAGCACCGCCGCGTTATATGCGGAGCGCGCTTGAGCGGACGATCCCATCGACATCCCAGTGGCGGGCGCAGTGGGCTGTTGCGCGTGGGCTACGCGGGAGATGATCATTCCGCCGAGCAGGCCTATCAGTCCGAACAGGAACACATAGAAGAACAGGCCGAGCAGGGCAAGGAGCAGCACCTGCAAGGTTCCGGTGGCTGGGCTTGCTGCTTTCATGTTGATCCCCGGTGAAGACGGAACGTGGGTACTGCCGGAGCGTTCGCCAGAGAACGCATGGCTTGATTGGTGCGTCGCTTTTTTTACGCCGCGGCACGGCGCCACACAATCCACCCGAATGGCTAGCCAGACTGCTAGGCATCATTGACGACCCTGCGAGGGCGGTGAATCATCCGTTCGGACTAGCCCGCCGGCGGCGCGACTGCCAAAGCCTAGCCACAAAGTCGCAGCGGGGATGAAATGTATTGACAATATTGCGCCGCCTGACTCCAATCGACGCCAGGCGTGACTTCGGGCGTTCGACAGGGCATGGGGCATTCGCGTCGCGAGGGAGATGAGCGGAAAACGCTGCGAGTGAGATGTGCCGGCCTTGTCGGTGCGTTGTGTTGCCTGGCGACGGCGAGCGCGGCGCGGGCCCAGGAGCTTTCCGAGCACGAGTTTCTCGCCGACTTTCCGACGGTTCTTTCGGCCTCGCGCTTGCGCCAGAACGCCAGCGAGACGCCGCAACCGGTCACGGTCATCGACCAGGCAATGATCAAGGCGTCAGGCGCGCGCGAGTTCGCCGAACTCTTTCGCCTCGTGCCGGGCTTCACCGTCAGCTACGTCACCTACGTCAAGGGCATGCAGCCGGTCGTGACTTATCACGGCCTCGGGCGCGAATTCTTCTCGCGCCTGCAGGTCATGATCGACGGGCGTTCGATCAACAACGCAACGCTCGCCGGCGTCGACTGGAGCGAGATTCCCTTCGCCCCGGAGGATATCGACCGCATCGAGGTCGTGCGCGGCCCGAGCAACGCGACCCAGGGCATCGGCGCATTCCTCGCGACCATCAACTTCATCACGAAGTATTCGTTGCAGGAGCGTGGTGCCGAAACGGTCGTCGCCGCCGGCAACGACGGCATTGTCGACGGCGCCGCGCGCTTCGGCGGTGGCTCCGGAGGGTTCGACTACCGGTTCGTCGTCGGCCATCGCGCCGATTCGGGATTCGACAATATCGAGGATTCCCGCAGCCGCAACTTCCTGACCGCGCGGTCGGACTGGCAGATCGGCGCCGGCGACAGCCTGCTCTTGCAGGCGGGCGGCACGAACGGCAGCAACGACGCCGGCCTTGGCGGCGCGAACGATCCGCCGCGCAGCGTCGACCTGAAAACCGGCTACGCCCAGGCGAAATGGGAGCACAGTTTCGACGCCGACGAGGGCATGTATGTACAATTATACTATTACCATTTCCGCCTGACCGACGTATTCCTGCCTGATCAGCTGTTGCCCGGAGCGGCGCCGCCGCTGCCGATCGACGCTGGCAGCGCCGTGCGCCGCACCGACCTGGAACTGCAGCAGAACTTCAGCGCCGGTCCGAACGTGCGCTGGGTATGGGGCGGCAGCGTTCGCGAAGACCTGACCGAAGTCCCGCTGCTGTTCGCCACGATCAAGCCGCTGCATATCGAACGGCTGTTCGGCCATGTCGAATGGCGCGCCGCCGACAAGATCCTGATCAATGCCGGCGCGATGGTCGAAAACAACAACATCAGTGGCACGGATGTCGCGCCGGAGCTGGCGCTTAACTATCAGATGGCGACCGACCAGACGCTGCGCTTCAGCCTGTCGCGGGCGCTGCGCACGCCGACGGTGATCGAGAACCAGGGTCAATTCGCCGTCGGCCCGCCGGGCACGCCGCGCTACGGTCCGCCGGGCGACCTCCTGCCCGAAACCATCCTGTCGCGTGCAATCAGTTATGTCGCCGAGTGGCCCGAGCAGCACGCGAGCCTCGACATCAAGCTGTTCGACGACGATGTCCACGATCTCATCGACCTGATCGGCGCGCGCACCGATTCCGCGGCCGAGACGTTTCCGCAGAACGCGGTGAACGGCGACGCCGCCCGCGAACGCGGCATCGAAGGCCAGTTCACATGGCGTCCATCGGCGGACAACATGCTGGTAGCGTCCGCGACGTTCCAGGACATCGCCAGCGCGGACAACCTGGATACCTATTCGACTTCAGCGCCGCACACGACCCTGCACCTGCTCATGTCGCACCGGTTCGGCGACGTGTGGGACGCCAGCATCAGCGTGCACAACCAGAGCGCGTTTCGTGCCGACGGCTACAGCGAGCCGCAGCGGGCATTCACGCGCGTCGATCTGCGCGTCGCACGGCAATTCTCGTTCGCTCGCGGCGAAGGCGAAATTTCAGCGTCGGTGGAGAACCTGCTCGACGACCACTACACCGAATACCGTCACGACGATGTTGCCAGCCGGCGCATCTGGCTGACGCTGCGCTACAAGTTGTGGCCATGACTGCCCCCGGACCTGCCAGCGCGCAAGCGATGCCTTGCAACGCACCGCGTTGGCGGGTCCGTTTTCTGCACGCCTGGCTCGTACTTGCGGCGAGCCTTTGCGCGCCGCAGGCCGGTGCTCAGGTGCTGCTCGTGCTCAGCGACGAGTCCGCCGGTTATCAGGCGGTTGCCGAGGAAGTACGCTCCGGGTTGAAGCAGTCGCGCGATGGAAAGCTGCGCGTCGACGCAGCGGTAGCCTCGCGCATGTCCAGTTCCGACACGGCATCGCTCGACTCTTATGAACTGGTGGTGACGATCGGCCTGGCAGCGGCCCAGCAGACGCTGGCGCGCGAGAAAGACGTGCCCACGCCGCCGCGCACGCTGTGCCTGCTGATTCCGCGGCAGAGCTTCGAGCGGCTCCTGCCGACCGCCGGCCGCGCGCGCGATTCGCGCGTGTCGGCGGTGTTCATCGATCAGCCGTTGTCGCGGCAAATGGACCTGCTTCGCGTTGCACTGCCGGAGAAGAAGCGCGTCGGCGTGATCCTCGGACCGGCGTCGCTGGACCTTGAAAGCGAACTGGGCAATCAGGCGCGAGAGCACACACTGGCGCTGACCGTCGCCCGTATCACGGAGCGCGCAGGACTTTACGGTGCGCTGCAGAACGTGCTTCCGGCGAGCGACCTGCTGTTGATGCTGCCCGATCCGCTCGTTGCCAACGCCGACACCGTCTACGGCTTGCTGCTGACGACCTATCGCGAGCAGCTTCCGGTCATCGGATTTTCCGAAGGCTTGTTGAACGCCGGTGCGTTGCTCTCGTTGTATTCGACAGCGCATCAGCAGGGCAGGCAGGGCGCCGAAATCGCGCGCGAAATGCTGGCTCGTGCGGGCTCGTTGCCCGAACCGCAATATCCGAAATACTTCACCGTACGCGTCAACGTCAGCGTCGCACGATCGCTGGGACTGCACCTGCCGACGGAGGAGGCCTTGGCTGCCGCCCTGAGCGGCCATGTCGAGAGCGAGCGTGCGCCGGACGCGGCTGGCAAGCCGGCAACGCTCGGGGACGCGCCATGAAACATTGGGGCATCAGGACTCGCGTGCTGTTCCTTGCGATGGCGCCGAGCCTGATGATCCTGCTGTCGCTGGTGACCTACTTCACCTATCAGCGCATCGAAGAAGTCAACGTGTCGCTCGTCGAGCGCGGCAAACTGATCGCGCGCCGGCTGGCTCCGGGAACGGAGTACGCGATTTTCGCCGGCGATCGTGCCGCACTGCAGCGCCTGGCTGACGCAGCCGCGAGCGAAGTCGATGTCAGCGGCATTGCGATCAGCGACGCAGCCGGGCAGGAATTGGCGCACGCCGGCGCGAGCGGCGCCGAGGGTGCGAATGTGTCGATGCGCTTTACCGAAGCGGTGCGGCAGACGCGCCTCGCGGTCGGCGACTTTCCGGAGCAGATGCAGGCGAGCGAGAGCGCGGCGAAGATCGGCGAGATCACCGTCGTCATGTCGCGCGTCGCCGCGGCCACGCAGCAGCGCCGCCTCTTGCTGACGGGGCTGGCGCTCGGCCTGCTCGGCGTTCTTCTCGCGATTGCACTCGCGCTGCTCATCGGCAATGGCGTCATCCGTCCGATCAGACGCCTGGCCAATGCGATGGTGGAACTCGGACGAGGCCGTCGCGTGACGCCGATTTCCACCGCCGGCGGCGGCGAGCTGAGCACGCTCGCCGAGGGCTTCAACCAGATGGCAGCGCAACTGCAGGCCGACGCGCGCGAGCTCGAGACGCGTATCGGTGACGCCACACGAGCGCTGATGGTGCAGAAGGACGCCGCCGAACAGGCGACGCGGGCGAAGTCGCGCTTCATCGCCGCCGCGAGCCACGACCTGCGCCAGCCGCTGCACGCGATCGGCCTGTTCTCGTCGGCTTTGCAGCGGCGCGTGCAGGGCGAGGAGCTGCAAACCGTTGCCGCGGACCTCGCGCAGGCCGTCGGTGTCATGGAGCGACTGTTCAATTCGCTGCTCGACATCTCGCGCCTCGATGCCGGTGCGCTCAGCGCGAACCCGCGGCCATTCGCGCTCGATCGCTTGTTCGCGCAACTCGCGGCCGAGCATGGCGACGCTGCAGCGCGCAAGCAGTTGCGCCTGCGCTTCCTCCCGACGCAGGCGGTGGTGCTGTCCGACGAGTTGCTCGTGCACCGTATCCTGACCAATTTGGTGGCGAATGCGATCCGCTACACCCGAGCGGGCGGCGTGCTGGTCTGTTGCCGGCCCCGTGGCGATGAGGTTCAGATCGAGGTGCGCGACAGCGGCATCGGCATCGCTGCAGAAAAGCACGAGGACATATTCCTCGAGTTCTTCCGCAACGGCGGTACCGGTGAGGACGAGGCCATGGGCCTTGGACTGGGGCTGGCCATCGTGTCGCGCCTGGCCCGGCTGCTCGCGACGAAGGTGCATGTGCGGTCGGCTCTGCAGCGCGGCTCGGTATTCTCGCTGCGCCTGCCGCGCGGCGAATCGGCAACGGTCGCGCAGGTCGAGGTTGCGCACGCGGCCGCCGAGAAGTCCGATCTGGCGGTGCGCGTGCTGGTCGTGGACGACGATCCCCTCGTGCTCGCGGGCAATCGCACGCTGCTGGAGGAACTCGGCTGCATCGTCACGAGCGTTTCCGATTCGCGGCGCGCGCTCGCCGCGCTGGTGGCGCTTGCCGGCGAGCCGGTGCTCGTGCTGTGCGACATGTGGCTCGGCGAAGGCGAGAACGGCATCGAACTGCTGCGCCAGGCAATGACGCTGGCGGGTGCGCAGATATCCGGTATTCTGATTTCCGGCGACATTGGACCTGCGACGCAGCGTGCGGCCGACGAGGCCGGCTACCTGCTCTTGCACAAACCGGTTTCCCCGGCCAAGCTGCGTGCGGTCGTGATGAACTTTGCATGGAAGGTACGCGAGATGACAACTCCTGGCAGGTCGAGTCATGAAGATCCTGTTGGCTGATGACCACGCTTTGATCCGATCGGGCTTGCGCAGCGAACTCGCCGCGCTCGCCGAAGCGATCGATTTCGTCGAGGCCTGGAACGCGGACACGCTGCTGCGCATGTTCGAGCAGCATCGCGACCTGGACCTGGCGCTGGTCGACCTGACGATGCCCGGCATGGAAGGCGCGCGCACGATCGGTGCGTTGCGCACCCAATATCCGGCGGTTCCGCTCGTCGTCGTTTCCGGCCTGAACGACGCGCGGCAGGTTCAGGAAGTCCTGCGCGCCGGCGCCGTCGGCTTCATTCCGAAATCGGCGGTGGGGCAACTCGTGCTGCCGGCCATCCGCCTCGTCCTGGCTGGCGGGCAATACCTGCCGCCGCAATTTATGTCCACGCTCGAATCCGTGGATGCCTCAGCGGCCGCGGCCGACCCGCCGATGCGAAAGCCCGCGGAATCGAGCCGCGTGGAAGCGCTGAGTCCGCGCCAGGAGGAAGTCTTCGCGCTGATGGCGAAGGGACTTTCGAACAAGATGATCGCGCGGCAGCTCAACATTTCCGAGGGCACGGTCAAGAGTCACATCGCCACGATCTTCGACGTGCTCCGCGTGCACAATCGCGTTTCCGCAATCGCCGAGGCGCGCAATCTTTCCGCGCGGCGCGCAGGCGAGAAAGACTCGTAGGCGCAAGCGTCTTCGCCTCTCCCGCTGGCGGGAGAGGCCGGCGCGCGCAGCGCGACTGCCTGGGTGAGGCGATCTCGCTTCCGGTTGCGCCACCCTCATCCGTCGGGCAGGAGCCCAAGTGCCCTGGAGGCTATGGAAGGCCGAGAGGGGCCGCCCCACCTTCATGAGCTGCTGAACATTTGGGCAGTGCTTATCTCGCTGGCGGCTCATGAAGGTGGGGCACCTTCTCCCGCCAGCGGGAGAAGGGAAAGAACTGGAGCCGGTTTATAATTGCCGCCTCAGTCTCCTGGAGCTTTCCGGCATGAACGCCCCCACCCGCATCGACACCACGCGCACGATTCGCGCGCCGCGCGGCACGACAGCTGTCGTGCAGGAGCTGGCTCACCGAAGCCGCGTTCCGCATGATCCAGAACAACCTCGACCCGGATGTCGCCGAAAATCCGAGCGAACTCGTCGTCTACGGCGGCATCGGTCGCGCCGCCCGCAACTGGGAGTGCTTCGATGCGATCCTGCGTTCGCTGCGGAACTTGAGCGACGACGAAACGTTGCTGATCCAGTCCGGCAAGCCGGTCGGTGTATTTCCGACGCATGCCGATGCGCCGCGCGTGCTGATCGCGAATTCCAATCTCGTGCCGCATTGGGCGACATGGGAACATTTCAACGAGCTCGACAGGAAAGGCCTGATGATGTACGGCCAGATGACGGCCGGCTCGTGGATCTATATCGGGTCTCAGGGAATAGTGCAGGGGACGTACGAGACGTTCGTCGAAATGGGCCGTCAGCACTATGGCGGCAGCCTCAAGGGCAAGTGGATCCTGACCGCGGGACTCGGCGGCATGGGCGGCGCGCAGCCGCTCGCCGCGAGCCTGGCCGGTGCGTGCTCGCTGAACATCGAGTGCCAGCAGAGCAGCATCGACATGCGCCTGCGCACGAAGTACGTCGACGAACAGGCGAAGGATCTCGACGACGCGCTCGCGCGAATCCACAAGTACACCGGCGAGGGCAGGGCGGTTTCGATCGCGCTGCTCGGCAATGCGGCCGAGATCCTGCCCGAGATGGTCAGGCGCGGCGTGAAGCCCGACGCGGTGACCGACCAGACCAGCGCGCACGATCCGGTCAACGGTTATCTGCCGATCGGCTGGACCGTCGAGCAATGGTTCGAGCGGCGCAAGTCCGATCCGAACGGCGTGCGCGACGCGGCGAAGAAGTCGATGCGCGTGCACGTCGAGGCGATGCTCGCGTTCCAGAAGATGGGCGCGCCGACATTCGACTACGGCAACAACATCCGCCAGATGGCGAAGGACGAAGGCTGCGCGAACGCGTTCGACTTCCCGGGCTTCGTGCCGGCCTACGTGCGGCCGCTGTTCTGCCGCGGCGTCGGCCCGTTCCGCTGGGTCGCGCTGTCCGGCGATCCTGAGGACATTTACAAGACCGACAAGAAGGTAAAAGAGCTCATTCCCGACGATCCGGCCCTGCACAACTGGCTCGACATGGCCGAAAAGCGCATCAGCTTCCAGGGCCTGCCGGCGCGCATCTGCTGGGTCGGCCTCGGCCAGCGCCACAAGCTCGGCCTTGCGTTCAACGAGATGGTGCGCAACGGCGAACTCAAGGCGCCGATCGTGATCGGCCGCGATCATCTCGATAGCGGCAGCGTCGCCTCACCGAACCGTGAAACCGAAGCGATGAAGGACGGCAGCGACGCAGTCTCCGACTGGCCGCTGCTCAACGCGCTGCTCAACACCGCGGGTGGCGCGACCTGGGTCAGCTTCCATCACGGCGGCGGTGTCGGCATGGGCTACAGCCAGCACAGCGGCGTCGTCATCGTCTGCGACGGCAGCGAAGCAGCCGACAAGCGTATTGCGCGTGTGCTGTGGAATGATCCCGGCACTGGGGTCATGCGCCACGCGGATGCGGGTTACGAGATCGCTGTGAAGTGCGCGAAGGACCAAGGACTCAAGTTGCCGATGGCGATTTGATCGCCGGCCTTTCGCAAGAGATTGCCTGCGTGGCGTTAGGCGCGCATGGATTGTAGGAGAACGAGGTGGATGGGAGTCTGAGATTTCGATTGCAACGTTTTGCTGCGCTAACCCCATTAAAACCTGATTTGCCGACTACGGAAATCGCCTTTGGTGTTGGGGACGTCTGGATTCGTGCCGGCAGAGTCGAACCCCACGAGTCCGAAAGTACTCATGGGGGCGCAGGTGTTTTTCGACGCGGAGTCCATTGATGGGTTGAATGATCCTAAATGTTGTTGCGGCTCGTGAACGGGCAGAGCTTGGAATCCTGAGGCGTTGCCGATCCTCTGTGCCATGGTTGGAGCGGGATATGCACTAGAGTCGTGCTCACCATTTTTTGCGATTGACTGGCCATCTGATAGCGATGGGAAGGCACGCGTTGGCGGCGATTGGGTCATAAGGCAGATGCCAATCGTGCCTCAGATAAACATTCTTCAAATGAAGATTGAGGAGGCCGCGGCATGCTTGGAGGAGCGCAGTATCGGTGCAAAGCTACTAGCTCAGGGTCTCTGCACAACTCACCCGATCGGTCGCTTCCTCAGCTACAGTCAATGGTTTGAGAATGCATTCAGTACCCCATCCGAACAATTGAAAGAGAATTCGGATTTTTGAAGGGGATAACGAAGAAAATCCCGAGATGAGGTATTGTCTGGGTAGATACCGAGGTGCGGCGGCTCACGGAGATCTAAAAAGGCACGCATGATCGTCACGAACATTCCGTTCGCCAATTTCTCGATCGGATGCAGCAAGCAGCGTACGACGCTCTCATGAACAAACTGAATTGGCATCAGAAGGACGCAGCGCGCCGCGAAGCGTGGCATCCAGGTACGGCAAGCAAGGCTAAGCTTGGTGAACTCGTGTTTGTGGCTGGTAAGCCAACGAACTTTAGACTTCGCCCTATGGATCCATTTACGAATTGGCCTGTGGCGAGCGATTGCAGACTAGAAAAATCGGGAGACGCCGTCATGCCGAGTGTGAATGTGCAAATGCCGATGCAGCTTGAGGTGAGGCCAGGTCCTCTGGAGCCCGAGATTGGCATCTTGTAGCAACTGCGGCGAAGCGTTGGTCGGCGAGTTCTGCCACGCCAGCGGCCTGAAACGTCGGATAGCGTGATCGCCGATTCGGTATCTGCTGCATCAGTTCGTCGCGAGCGCGACCGACCTCGATGGCCGTTCTGGCGCATGATCCGTGCGCGGCGTTCAAACGGGCTGCTGTCGTGCGAACAGTTCGACGGCGGGCGCGCGCGCTGGGCGACGAGGTGTCGTTGTCGTCGTCGTAGCGTGGTCGATAACTCGCGCCGATCCGCGGCGGCGACCTGACGCTGGAATTCAACGAGCAGGTGCCGCCAGAAACGCGCGCAGGCGCTCGGAACGGACGAAGTACGAGCGAAGGGCACCGCGCAGCTCGGGCGAGGGATTCGCAGGACAAGGACGTGCTAGGATCGAACGGCGCCGCACGACGGCAGCGGCGCCAATCGAAAGCGAAACGGCTAGGTCGCGATTACTTCGATGACGTCAAGGCCAACGATATCGCAAGGCTCTGTGTTTCTGCAAGCGCGCGTTGCCGAAAGGCGTTGCTGCTGATGTTCATGTGCAGCGCCGTCACGACGCCGAGCACTTCGTGTTCGCACTGCACATCGCGCAATCGGATTTGCACGTACTCGGGCACGACGAGGTCTATTACGATCTCTTGCGGCGGCCGCACTGCCGAGCTGACCGTCGATGATCAACAGCGCTCGCTGCAGCCGAATACGGCGTTCTGGCGATGGGCGCGACATGCGAAAGGTAGCGAAGTCTCGGCATCCGGGCAGGTCGGCGACGATGACCTTCGTCCTATAGTTGCCTATCCGGCGGCCAGTCGCGAAGAAGTTCGCGCAGACCTGATCGTTATCCGCCGTTCTTCGCTGCCACCGGTTTCGGTTTCACGCGCAAAGCCAGGATCACGCCGGTAACCAGCAGTGCGATACCCAGGACGACCTGTCGTTCCGGAATCTTGTTGCGCTGGATGAAGGAGTAGGTCAATCCGGCGAGCGTCTCGAAAACGATCAGCTGGCCGGCCAGCGTGGTCGACAGACGCCGGCTCGCCTCGTTCCAGCACAAGGTTCCGAGCCAGGATGCGAACAATCCGATGGCTGCCATCAGCCCGATGAACATGCCGGGCCGAGGGCCGGCAGGCATTGCAAAGTCATTGCCCGCAAATCCCAGGCCCGCCCAGAGCAGCATGTAACCGGCGATGGCCAGCGGCAGCGTGGCGACGCCTTGAGCTGTGGCCCACACGCGCGGATTGGGTCGGGGTTGGCGCGCAGCCAGACGGCATTGCGCAGCGGATACCAGGTCCAGCAGGCCACGGCGCCGAAGGCGAGCAGGGCGCCTTGTGCATAGCGAGTCGTGTCGGCCGCGCCATCGCGCAATGCGGCAATTTCCACATTGTTCACAAAGCCCATGCCGATGATGATCAGCGCAAGCGCTGGCGCGAGTCGAATCCATGGCAGCCGGCCGTCGCGTCCGGCGGAGAGATTGGCCGTCACGGCGATCGTCACGGGCAGCGTGCCGATGATCATGGTCGGCAGAGGTCCTCCTGCGCGCTGGATCGCGCTGGCGACACAAAGGTAGTACAGCAGGTTGCCGATGATGGCGAGCTTGACCGCGACGAGCCAATCGGCTCGACTCACGCGGCGCCGCGCGATCGAACCACGCCAGCGGCAGCGCTATCAGGCCGAAAGCCAGATAGCGCCCGACCGATTGCAGCGCGGCAGGATATTCGGGCAGCAACAGGGGACCGACGAAGATCAGCCCCCACATCAGGCCGGCAGCGAGCGCGAAGAGAGTTCCGAGTGCCATAGCGGCGCGATGTTGCCTCGTCGCGCATCGGCTGTCTTGTAGCAGATTGCGGTGGCTCGGCTGCCACCGGGACGTCAGGTTGCGCAACTGGCGCTGATAGCGCGCCGGGGTCACGCCGTAACGCTGCGCAAAGGCATGTGTCAGATGCGCCTGGTCGGTGAGGCCGGTTGCGGCTGCGACCTGCGCAGGGGATTCGCCGGACGCGAGCAGGCGCTTGGCTTCGAGCAGGCGCAGCGCCATGAGCATCTGCTGTGGTGTCACGTGGTATTGCTTTTGGAAGCTGCGCAGGAAATGGAACGGGCTGAGTCCGGCCACCGTTGCCAGTTCGTCCAGCGAAACTCGGTGCGACAGATGCGCGTGCAGGTAGTCGACTACTTCGCCGAAACGCTGGCGTTGGTCGCTCCGCACGCGGCATACGGGCGTAGTTGCGCAGCTCGGCGAGAAGGGAAAACAAGAGGCTGTCGAACTCGAGCGATTCGCGTCCGCCACAAGCCGTCGAGGAGCCGGGTGACACGCCGCGCAACTGCGCGCATCATGGCGGACTCACGTCGTCGAACCACCAGCCGCGCTCGCCGGTGACGTCATCGAGCACCTCGGGATCAATGTAGATCATACGATAGCGCCAGCCGTCCTCGGATTCGGCTCGGCCGGTGTGCAGCTCGTCGGGATTCATCAGCACCAACGAATCGGTCGGTGCCAGGTGCTCGGCACCGAGATAGCGAAAGCGCTCTACACCCGATTCGATCGCGCCGAAGCCGAATGCATCATGCGCATGCGGCTGAAATGCATGACGGACGATATGGGCACGATAGAGCTCGACGCCGGGGCGCAAGGCCGAACGCCGGAACTCCGCCGATTCCTGTGGGTGATCGAACGATGTCGGGACAACCTGCATCTGTGAATTATCTCATGACGAGCTGGCGCGAGGGCCTTCGCAGCGCACGGAACTCCACATTGTCCGAACGAAAGTGCATGAGCCTATAAGGGCTGGCGATAATGTTCGCTTGCTGCTGCCATCTCCGATGTCAAATCCGCTCGACAATCCGGTCTGGTCCGCGCTGACCAGCCGCCACGCCGCACTGGCGCGCAGAAACGCCGATGCGGCACGCTATCCGGCCGACGTTGCGCCGTTCGCCGGCGTCGGTGCATTCGATTCCGGTGCAGCGACGCAGCTTGCCAGGCTTGTGGAAGCCGGCGAAACCATGCTGTTCGTCGGCCCGCAGCCTGTATTTGATGCTCGCTGGCGCGTCGAACCGCTCGAACATATCCACAGGGGGTATGCGAATCGCGGCTCGCGGTCGCCGATGGGCCACAGGTAATCGAGCTTGACGCCAGACATGCCGCCGATGTTCTCGAGTTGAC
This sequence comes from uncultured Gammaproteobacteria bacterium, assembly GCA_963738115.1. GTDB lineage: Bacteria > Pseudomonadota > Gammaproteobacteria > Xanthomonadales > Rhodanobacteraceae > Rudaea. The sequence continues at coordinate 252,013 of CAVTVN010000002.1, forward strand.
GTCGCCGTCTACCCGCATTACTTCCGCCCACGCACGGTCGATATGGGCGCTACTTCGGCATCTACGATGGCACGAAGCTCGCGGCGATTACCGGCGAGCGCATGCGCTTCGACGGTCACGTCGGACTCAGCGCAATCTGCACCGATCCGGCCTATCTGGGCCGCGGCTATGCGCGGCGCTGGTAGCGCTGCTGACCAACGACATCCTTGATCGTGGCGATCTGCCGTTCTTGCACGTCAGCCACCGCAACACGCGCGCGAAGGCACTGTACGAGCATATGGGTTTCGGTGGCGAGCGATATTCCGCTGTGTCAGCGCAGCGCGTGGGGTACGGGTCGCGTCGGCGTGTTGGCTATGCAGTGTTACGAACCCGCCTACAAAGTCACGCGCCGGTGTGTGCAGCAGGTCCTTGTCCTGCGACTTGCATCGCGCGTCGCTGGTAATCGTCGTCGCGGCGACGATATCGTTTTCGACGCTGTTGATGTGGATGAAGTGTGGGCGACCGGAATATCGATAGCACGTGTCGTCGATGTCGTTGGCGCTGGTCGGCAGCATCGTGAAGTCAATCCACGCGGTCATGAGAGACCTGAACTTGTTGATGTTCTGGCGCTCCGCGATCGTCGAGAATGTCTTCACCTTCTGCATGGAATCGCGTCGAATCGTAGTCGACCGCTGGTGAACTGTGACTGTTCGAGCGAATGGTCGGTTTTTCATCGCGTCGAGCAGACCGTGGTTGGCAGGCGGGCCGGGGTGATCGGCGGAACTGATCGAGCACCATCACGGCAACATCGAACGGGTCGTCATTGCCGCCGCTGGCGTACAGCGGATTGGTGCGCGGCGTCCGGCATAGCGTGCTGGTCAGGCGGCTGCGTCGATGGCTGGATCGAGGTCACGTAAGACACGGAACCGGGTTGCTGGTCAGGAACGACTCCACGGCTGCGTGCAATGGCTGGCGGTGAGAAATATCTGCGGCGCGATCAGGGTGCCGGAGCACCATCGAAAAACGCCTTCGCGGGGAATGCTCACGACCATCATCCGACGACCCCACGACGCGTCGGCTGGGACTCGCGCACGACTCGTCGGCTTTGGCTCAGTGACTTCGGTGCCATGTCCAAGGGTGATGTGCGACTGTGGTGACGAGCACCTTGATGTGGCGCTCCTCGCGCCACACATGGTGTTATCCCTTATTGCCAGCACGCATGAATCAGCCCGCCGCCACAACTGCTCCCGCCCGAGTCAGGATCGACTTCGTTTCGGATGTTTCCTGCCCGTGGTGCGCGATCGGATTGTTGTCGCTCGAGCAGGCGCTTGCGCGGCTCGACGGTCGTGTCGTTGCCGACATCCACTTTCAGCCGTTCGAGCTGAATCCCGACATGCCGTCCGGCGGCCAGGACACCGAAAGTTACGCACGGGAGAAATACGGCGTCGACCGGCAGCAGCTCGCGCAGCGCCGCGAGATGATATGCCAGCGCGGTGCGGAGCTCGGATTCGCGTTCGGCCCACGCGAACGGATCTACAACACGTTCGATGCGCATCGATTACTGCACTGGGCGGCCAGCGAAGGCCCTCAGGCGGAGTTGAAGCATGCGCTGTTGCGCGGGTACTTCACCGACAGCGAGGACGTCGGTTCGCGCGACGTGCTGGCTCGCATCGCCGTATCGGTCGGTCTGCCCGAGCAGCGCGCTCGCGAGGTACTTGCTTCCGGTGAATTCGGCGACGCCGTGCGCGCCCAGGAACGCTTCTACCAGGAGCGCGGCATCCACGCCGTGCCTGCGATCATCGTCAACGAGCGCCACCTGATCTCCGGCGGCCAGCCAACCGAGATCTTCGAAGCGCGCTGAAGCAAATCACCGGCGTCGCCTGATGCTCCGCCGCCCGCGGGTACGGCGGCCTACACAGCCCGGTGATCGGTGCTCGTGCTGCCGCGCAGCCACGACTCGGCCAGCGCGACGTTGCGAAACGTGCGCGCGCGAATTCCGCGGGTCGCCGCGACCGCTTCGGCCAGGTGGACGTTCTCGGCGCCATGCTCCAGGTTCTGGAAGACGTAGGCGGCGCGCAGGCCGATGCCGGCGGCCTGATCGCTGCTTTCGGCCGCGGCCTTGTAGATCTCGAGCATGCTCAGTCCGGGACCGTGCAGGTCGACGACGACGAGCACGCGCATCTGCCCAAGGCGCAGGCACGCGTCGCGCACGTCGGCGGAATAGCGCACGATCGTTTCCGGCGTGTTCGGGCCGGTGACCGTCGCGTACAGGTAGTCGGATCGCTCCTCGACCGCGAATGCGTAGTCGTTCATGCGGCCCCCGAAGTTGCCGCATTGTGTACCGCAGCGCACCGCTTTTCCAGCGGCGCGCGGCAACGCTATGCCGGCGCCGGAGCGGCTGCGGGCTGCATGCGCAGCTGCAACTGCCGGCGCAGAAGCCAGAGGCTGAAGAGCGCTTGCAGCGAGACGCTGACGATCGACGTGATCCAGACCTGATGCAACTGGAAACCAGGCTGGCGCGAAAGCCAGATCGCCGGCAGCGCGAACGTCGCGATACGCGAGGCGCTGCTGATCAGTGACGGCACGGTGTTGCCGAGCGCCTGGAACATGCCGGAACAGGTGAACACCAGTCCCTGGGCGACGAAGTTCCACGAGATGTAGCCGAGGAATTCCGCGGCGACACCGATAACGCCTTCGTCCTGCGTGAACGGGCGAATGAACCATTCCGGCTTGATCTGGCACATCAGCGTCAGCGCCAGCATGATCGTGCAGCTGATCATCGCTCCCGAGCGGACGGTCTCGCGCACGCGATCGAAGCGGCCGGCGCCGACGTTCTGTCCGGCAACTGCGGGTGTCGCGAACGCGATGGCCATTGCCGGCAGGAAGATGGCCTGCATGACACGGCCGCCGACGCCGAAGCCCGCCTGCGCCGTCGCGCCAAAATCGCGGATGACGAGGTAGATCACCGCCATGTAGACGAACATCAGCGCGAACTCGCCGCCGGCGGGCAGGCCGATGCGAAGGATGCGTCCCCAGGTTTCCAGTCGCGGTGCCCACAATCGGCGGTCGAAGCCGACGAATTTCTCGAGCTTGACGAAATACAGCGCCAGGACGAGCACGCCGATCGCGATCGAAATCGACGTCGCCAGCCCGGCGCCGGCGACGCCGAGTGGGTGGCCGGTGCCCCAGCCGGCGATCAGTATCGGCGCCAGGATCGCGTTGAGCACAACGGTGACCATCTGCACCAGCATCGTCGGCTTGGCGATGCCGGTGCCGCGCAATGCCGAGGCCATCGAGACGAGCGCGAACTGCAACGCGAGACCTGGCAGGTACCAGTACAGGTAGTCGATGCCGGCGGCACGCGTCGCTTCGTCCGCGCCGAACGTGCCCATGTACGGCGCGATGAACAGGAAGCCGCCGAGCAGCGTCAGCAGTGCGCAAGTGATGGCGATCGACAGGCTCTGGTTGAAGACGAGATTGGCGTCGTCGTGGTCCTGGCGGCCGACTGCCTGTGCGATCAGCGCGACGGTGCCGACGCCGAGCACTTGCGTCAGCGCCATCACGACGAACGTGAGAGTGCCGCCCGCGCTCACGCCCGCGATCGCGGCGTCGCCGATCCGCGCGACGAAGAACAGGTCGACGAGGAAGTACAGAGTCTGGAACAGCATTCCGACGGCAATCGGAATCGCCAGCTTGATGATGTGCTGGGTTATCGAACCCTGGGTGAGGTCGTGCATGGAGCACTCCGGCTGCGCAATGGATACACGTTAGCACGCAGCCGGCGCGGCGTTTACTGGCGGATTGCATTTGTCGCGAATGACAGTTGTCACATCGGCGGCCGCGCACCGTGGCGCTTGCCTGCGAGACGTCTCCCCAACAAAATTCCGATGGCGTAACATCGGGCGATGATCGATGCCTGCGATATTCGCCTGGCCCGCGCATCGATGCGGAACGCATCGCGGTCATGTCGCGCGACTTCATCGAGCATGGGCTTGGCTGGGCCTGGGACGCGGCGCGCGTCGGCCGGCGCATCCGCAATCGTGCGACCAACGTCGTCGTGGCGGAATCGGGCACGGACATCGTCGGCTTTGGCCTCATGGAGTATCACGACGTCGATGCGCATCTGCTGCTGTTCGGCGTCGAGCCGATCTACCGCAACCGCGGCATCGGTTCGAGCCTGTTGAATTGGCTAGAATCTACCGCAACTACCGCTGGTATCGAATTGATTTTCCTGGAAGCACGGGTGACAAACCGCGTGGCGCGCGCGTTCTACAAAGCCCGCGGTTACCGCGAGTTGGAAACGGTGCGTCGCTACTATTCCGGCCGCGAGGACGCAGTGCGCATCGGCAAGGATCTGACAGTTTCGGCAACGCCATGAGCAGCCGCCGTTGCGCGGATTCAGGCGGCAGTCCCGAAGCTGGCATCACCGCAATTCCGCCACGGAGGTTCGATGATTCGCACGATCCTTTTTGTGATCGCACTGTCTTGCCCGCCGTTGCCGCGCTCGCGCGCGATGCGGCGAGCGACGAGAAGGAAATCCGCAGCGTCGAAGCCGTACTGTGCCGCGCATTCGAGTCCGGCGACGCCGCGACGCTGCGCAAGCACATGGACGCAACGTTCACGCAGACGAGTTCGCGCGGCGAGGTGACCGACTTCGAGCAGAACGTCGCCGAAGTAGCAAGGCGAGAACCTCGCTACGAAGTGTTCCGCAACCACGACCAGAAAATACGCCTGTACGGCGACACAGCGATCATCCTCGGCATCACCACGGTCAAAGGCACGGCCGACGGCAAGCCGTTCGAAGCGGATTTCCAGTACACAGACACGTGGATCCGCCGCGACGGACACTGGAAGATCGCCGCCAGCCACGCGAGCCGACTGGCGCGGTAACGCGTGGCGAACCGGGCGCGACAGCGCGCCCGGCGCCGCCGCGTTCAGCGTTCGACCATCGTCTTGAAGCCGCCCCAGAACATGCGCATGCCGTCGAACGGGCGCTTCTTCGGATCCATCATGTGGCTCAGGCGCGGATCGGCCATGACTTTCTTCATCGTGCGATCGCGCTGCGCGCGCGACTTGTAGGTGACCCACGAAAACACGACGACCTCGTTCGGTTTCAGTTTGACCGCCTGCGGGAACGACGTGACCTTGCCGGGACTGACGTCGTCGGCGACGCATTCGACGTACTCGAGTGCGCCGTGTTCGCGCCAGACCTTGCCGGCAACGCCAGCCAAGCGCTTGTAAGCGGCAAGTTTCTTCTTCGGCACCGGTACCACGAAACCATCGACGTATCTCATAAATCCTCCATTGAGTGGCGGTCAGGCCATCATTTCGACACCCGGATCATCCGGGAAGTTCCCCAATACGTTCGATCAGCGCCATCGCGGCGGCCGGGTTGCGTTCCTTGGCGGCGCTTATGAAGTAGATGAATACGTCGCGCGGTTTCTCCGCAATCTTTCGCGACGGTTCGACGCGGGGCAGGTCGTGCGGCTGCTCGCCGTTCGCCCAGATCTGTGCGCGCTTCGCCCAGGCGTCGAGCGCGTCGGCGGAATAACCCGTCGCGACCGACGATTCGCTGCGCATCAAGCGAGCGTAGACGAAATCGCCCGTCAGATCCGCAAACGACGGATATTCGGTCGAGTCGGTGAACACGCTCGGCAGGTTGCGCTCGCGCATCAAGGCAATATATTCGGCGCTCATGAAACTTTCATGGCGCACCTCGAGCACATGGCGCAGCGCGCGGCCATTCAACTCGGCCGGCAGCAGATCGAGAAACCCGGCGAAATAGTCGCGCGAGAAGGCGCGGTTCGCGGCGAATTGCCACGAGATCGGCCCGAGGCGATCGCCGAGTTCGGCAAGGCCGGCAAAGACGAAGCGCTTGATCGCCTTCGCGGCGTTTTCCAGCGCCGTCGTCTGCGTGGCGAAACCCGGCGCCTTCAGCGAGAACACGAATCCATCCGGCGTCTGCGTGCGCCAGTTCGCGTAGGTCGCAGGCGTCTGCGGCCGGTAGAACGTGCTGTTGACTTCGATCGCCGTGAGCTTGCCGCTCGCGTATTCCAGTTCCCGCTTCTGCGGCCACTTCTCCGGATAGAAGTTGTTGCGCCAGGGTGCGAAGTTCCAGCCGCCGATGCCGACGCGGATGCGCGCTGCAGCGGCGCGCGGCGCTGCTTTGGAGCGTGCAGTCATGATCGATGGGACTCAAGAACATTCGTTATCTTGCCATGGCGAGGCCATGGATGCGACGCGTCTCCCGTCCTTAGCGCTCATTTGAACTTGCGGAGCCGAAGACCGTTGGCGTTGAGCGCAACGAGCGCAGGAGTGAGATCGAAACGCCGACGACCCTTCGACTTCGGCCCTGACGGGCCCCCGCTCAGGGTGAACGGAATTCAAAGCGAAGGCACTCCCGAGCAGTCGGCTATAGCGCCAGTTCCCAGGTCTCGGCGACCAGATTGTGACCGAAGCTGCGATGCCGCTTCGAGTCGGTCAGCTTGAAGCCGGTCGCCGAGTAGATGTGGCGCGCGGCATCGAGGTTGCTCTGTGTCCACAGCGCCAGCTTGCGATAGCCTGCGCGTCGCGCGAAGCGGATGCTTTCCTCGACGAGGCGTCGGCCAAGACCGATGCCGCGAGCTTCAGGTTCCACCAGCAGCAGCCGCAACTTCGCGACCTTTGCGGTCTTGCGCACGACGAACACGCTGCCGACCCTGCGTCCGGCGCGTTCAGCAATCCAGCAACGTTCTCGTGCCGGATCGAGCTTCTGGATGAATTCGGCCGCGATCTGCGCTACGAGGGCTTCGAAGTCTTCGTTCCAGCCGTACTCGCTTGCGTACAGTTCGCCATGGCGCTGCACGACCCAGCCAATGTCACTGGGGCGGTGCCGGCGCAGAATCACTTGCGTAGCGGATGTCTGCGTTGCGGATGTCGCTTCGGCGTCGAGTGCGGTGCGGATCGAGTCCATCGCATTGACCACACTGTGGCGCTGCTTGTCACTCAACGGACGCACCAGCTTCGCGACGTCGTCGCGCGAGCGAGCATCGAGCGTGGCAAACGCGCGGCGTCCGCTCGTGGTGAGTGACAGCGTGCGTCGCCGCGCGTCCATGTCTCCGGGTTTCCGAATCAGATAGCGGTGAGCTTCGAAGCGCTTGAGGATGCGGCTGAGGTAGCCGGCGTCGAGTTCAAGGTCGCTGGCGAGGTCCGAGGCGGTGACGCTGCTGCGGTGCGCCAGTTCATACAGCACGCGGACTTCGGTCAGCGAGAACTCGCTATCGAGTAATCCCTCGTGCAGCACGCCGATCTTCAGCGTGTAGAAGCGGTTGAAGGCGCGGATTGCTGCGATGTCGCTCGCCGGGGCACGCATGGACGTGATGAAGCAGTTGCGTTGCAGACAATGATCTGGCAATTAGTTGACTCAGTCAACCAATTGCTTTGACCACTCGACAACTCGTTCATTACGTGTGCCTGAGTGCTTCGTCACGGCGCTGGCGTGTCTTCAAGCCCTCCCCTTCAAGGGGAGGGTTGGGTGGGGATGGTGTTGTTGTGCATTAACTCGAAGGCCTTGTGACGCGCAAGTTCCGGAACCTCAATGCCTTCCACGGATCGTAAGTGCCGAACCACCACAGATGTCCTTCGAGGTCGCGGCAGCTGTAGCCCTTGCCGCCGTATTCCTTCGCCTCGAGCTCGTCGACGATCACCGCGCCGGCAGCTTTTGCGCGCGCATAGTGCGCGTCGGCGTCGGCGACGATGACGCAGGCGCACTGCGTTTCGCGCCCGCCGATTTCGTCGGGCTGCACGATGCGCTTGCCCCAGGCGCTTTCGTTGTCGGCCGAGCCGAGCATGATCATGCCATTGCCGAAAATAAGCTGCGCGTGGTGCACGATGTCGCCGTCGGCATAGACGGCGTGCTTTTCGAAGCCGAAGGCGGAACAGAGCCAGTCGATCGCGGCCAGTGCGTTGCGGTAGCGCAGGCTCGGGATGATGGTCGCGGTGGTGTTGGCGGCAATGGCGGGCACGTCGCTCTCCTTGTGCGATTGACGAAAGCGAACGTACTCCGTGAGAGCTGGGTATGTCACCTGAGGATTGTCATGTCACGGGTGCGAAACACCGGTCCTGGAGCCCGCTGGGCTCGCCCGCCGAAAGCCAAAAAAAAGCCCGCCTTGCGGCGGGCTTTGCTGTTCGCAGCGTCGTGGCCGCCGAGAGGCGGCCATGACGCGCGGCGTGCTTAGAGCCTGCAGTCCTCGAAGCCGTCGGAGAAAATGAAATCCAAGTTCGCGACGACGTTGAGATTGGTGTTGGCGCTGCGCCGGCGGCGGCGGTGGTGAGAGTCGCCCCGCTCGTATCCATGCTGGCAGAAATGCTTTCGTTCACGGTGATCGTATAGAAGCGGTCGCCAAGGCCAGTGAAATCCGCGACTCCGTTAAGCGACGTTCACCGGTCCAATGGTGTCGGTGTTGCCGCATGTATCGGTTATCGTCAGCGTCACCGGAAAGCCGTCATAGGACGAAATGATTGCCTCGGCTCCGTTATGAACTTCGATGATTCCGGCGAACCGATTGCCCTGTGGCACGTCGGCCGGTGGCGCAGGATTGAAGACGAGATGATCGCCGATCACGTCCAAGCTGGCGCACATCCCCGAAGGGCTGAAAGTGAGATCGCCATTGTATGTCGCCGTCAGCGTGACGAATCCGAAGAAGTTGGAAATAACTTGCAACTGCCGAGGCCGGAGCCGTCAACCGGCGGCGTATCGCAGCTGCCGCCCGCGCCGTCGTTGACATGGACCGAACCGGTCGGCGTGCCGGTGCCGCCGACGTCGTGATTGACGATGACGTTGACCGTGTACGCACGCCGGTCTTGAGGCCGCTGGAATCCGGATCGACCGAAGTCGAGGTGATCTTCGTTACGCTCGTCACCAGGAACTTGAACACGTAGGCGAGCCGGCGCGCCGTCGGCCGGTGCGCCGATCAGCGCGCGACCGGCATTGACCGACGCGCTGAAACCGAATGTCGCGCCGGCCGGGGTGGTCGCACGGGACCAGTTGGTTGAAGAGACTGTAGTTCGAGCCGTTCGTGCCGAACTCGTAAGCGGCGCCGTTGCACTGGAATTGGTGGCCGGCGCACCTGCAACGACGAACGCGCCGAGCTGGGCGACGCTGCTGCCGAAGCCATCGCCGGCGGTGTTGCCCGGATCGGCAATTGCCGCGGTCTGGGTCCACGTGGTTCCGCTGCGGTTGTACACGTATACCGCGCCCTCGCCGTTGCTGTTGCCGGGCGCGCCGAATGCTGCGGTGTCGTTGAACAGCGAAACCGCCGTGCCGGCGAAATTGTTGGCGATGTTGGCCGGGCGGATGCTCGCCTGCTGCGTGTAGGAGCCGCCGTTGTTGACGAACACGAACACGTTGCCGGAATTCTGCTTGGCGCCGGTGTGATAGCCCGGCGCGCCGACCAGCACGGTATTGCCCGAAAGCGAAACCGACGTGCCGAACAGGCCGCCGACGCGTGCCTGGCCGCCGTTGGCGCGGAACGTCGAGCGCGTATACGTGACGCCGAGGTCGTTCGAGTCGAAAACGATCGCTACGCCAGCATTCGCGCCCCTGCCGGCCGTGCTGTTAGGTGCACCTGCTGCGATGCGAAAGCCCTGGACCGAAACTGATGTGCCCAAGTGGCCGGCGCTGGTCAGTGCCGAGGTGAAGGGGCTGTTCGAATTCTGGGCCCAGACCAGCGCCCGAACCGGTGAACAAGTAGACGCCACCGGCGCCCGAAGCGCGGCCCGGAGCGCCGACGGCGACGTTGGCGACTGGTTGCGTCGCCGCTGATGCTGACCGACTGCGCCGAAGTGGTCGCCGACGACATTGTCGCTGGCGGTCAGCGTGGCGACCTTTGTCCAGACGCGCCGCTGCGCGTGAAGACGTAGGCCGCCTCGTCACCCGGAGCGCCGACCACGGCGATGGAGCCGTCGTCGGAAATCGCGGAGCTATTGCCGGCAAGCGCACCGGCGTTAGCCGATCGGCGTGAGCTTCTGTTCCTCGGTTGAGATCCGCCAGCGCAAGGCTGGGGGCGATGGCTGCAAGAAGAATGACCAATAAGGCAGCACGGCTGCCAAATCTTGCACTAAAAATCGAAAACATAAGATACCCCTGTTGCAGGTGGTTCTACGGAGAATTCCGTCTGCCGCCTGGACCAACCCCGGCCCAAGCGCAAGTCACACTGAACTCCAAATAAGCACTTCTCATGCCACCTATGAGTAGTGTGATGGGCGTCACCTTATACTGATACGAAGCCGTTTGTACATCCTCCGTATCGGCTATTACCTAAATTCACATCCGCGCAAGGTCAGGAACTGCCTTTTTTGGGCACTTGGAATGTGAAAAAAAGTGTTCAGAATCAAATACAGCAGCGCTCGAGGTCTGCCGGGCTTCACGTGCGCTCCGACCGGCTTGCGCTCGAGCAGCGAATGGCAGTTCAATTGCCATGCCCGCAAGGCTGATCCGGGCGAACCACATCAATCATTCCGAGAACGAGGCTACCGCCATGAGCAAAGGTCTGAATCAGAAAAAAGACGCGAAGAAGAAACCGGCCAAGAGCCTGAAGGAAAAGCGTGCCGAGAAGGAAGCCAAACGGCAGTCGAAGGGCTAGCAGTCGCCAGCCGCGAACAACCCGCCGCGCCGGCAACTTGACGCCGGCGGGCGGACGTCCCACGTTTCAATCCGCCAAACCCTTCGCTTCGGCGGCGCCGAGCACATCGGCGTGCTCGACGCGGCGCCCGCGTCGCACCAGCAGCGGGTGCGCAAGTACCGAGAGCAGGATGATGGCAACACCGGCGTAGAACGACAGCGCGAGTTCGTGCTGCTCGCCGAGCAACGGGATCGCCAGCACGATCGCATACACCGGTTCGAGATTCGTCGCCAGCTGCACGCTGTAGGCGCTCAGGTGGCGCAGCGCGTGCAGCGCGAGCGAGTAGGGCAGCAGCGTGCAGCCCAGCGCCAATGCGAGCAGCAGCACCGCGTCATGCACATCCGGCAACGGAAGCATCGGCCCTTCATGCGGCAACAGCGGCGCGAGCGCGGCGAGCAGCACGGCACCCGCGGCGAGTTCGATGCCGGTCACGGTGAGCGGATCGGCGTGCTCGACGAGGCGCTTGTTCAGTGCACTGAACAAGGCGACGAGCAACGCGGAGACGACGCCGACGACCAGGCCCACCTGCATCGACTGTGGCACGCCGCCGGCGACGAGTGCGACGCCTGGAATCACGAGGATGCCCAGCACCAACTCGCGCGGATCGAAACGGCTGCGCGCGATCAGCGGTTCGACGATTGCCAGGAATACCGGACCGACCGCCATGCACGTGGCGCCGACAGACGCATTGGCCAGCTTGATGGCGGCGTAGAACGTGAGCCAGTGCAGCGCCACCAGTACACCGATGCCCGCGTAAGCTGCGATCAATCGCACCGGCATGACGCGCAGGCTGCGCCATACGCGCGGTACGAGCGCCAGCACCGCAACGACGATCAGCATGCGCCACAGCACCAGCGCCAGTGCCGGCAACGTGATCAGGCGGCCGAATATGGCCGTGAATCCCCACAGCAACACGCAGAAATGAATTTGCAATTGCGCCTTGCGCACTTCGGACATTGGCGTTTCCGCAGAGACGACAAGAGTGATACGGCAAGACGTGCGGGTGCGAACGCCGTGTCGAGGCGTTACTATCGCCCGATGCGAGCGAAGCCGTCCAGCATCCTGGCGCAATGGGGCAGAGCAGTTCCATTTGCCGTGGCCGCACTCATGGCGGGTTGCGCGCAAGTGCAAGTCACGCCGCCGAAGCAGGAACCGGTTGCTCCCGCGCTTGCCGGTCCGCGCTACGAGCCGGTGCTCGCGCAGGATGCGGCGACGGTCGCCGAATTGCGTGCGGCGCCGGCACCGAAGGAACCGGAAGTAGCCGATGGCACGACGCCTTCCGGCGACGAGACGCTGCTCAACGGGCGCGGCTATGCGCGCATCGGCGATGGTTTCGTGCCGTCCGGCGACGCGCGAGCGTGGGCTCTGCAACAAGGCCAACGCGTCGGCGCCGACAAGGTTTTCGTCTATGCGCCGGAAGCCGACGGAACGACACGCGCAGCGTTCTACGTGCGCTATCGTTTGCCGTTCGGCGCGACGTTTCGCACCGTCACGGCCGAAGAAGAGAAAGCCTTGGGCTCAGGCGGCGTGCAGCTCGGCGAGGTCGTCGGCGGTACGCCGGCGTCCGAAGCCAACCTGCGCCGCGGCGACTTCGTGGTCAAGTTCAACGGCAAGCCGATCGCCGGGCGACCCGCCTTCCAGCAGATGCTGCGCGAGAACATGGGCAAGCCCGTCACGTTGACGCTGAGCCGAAACGGCGTGACGATGGACCGGTTGGTCCGGCTCGGTGTCGCGGCACAGGCGCAGGCGCCGCCGAAAAAATGAATTCGCGGCTGGCTCTCTTCTGAACCGGCCGCTGCAACAGGGGAACCAACAAGGATGACGCGATGCCTCGCGCTGGTGGTTGGACTCATCGGCTCGCTGCCGGCGCCTGCCGTGCCGGCGGAGCTCGACGTGCAGGTCGCCGACGCCCGCGGCGCCCCGGTCGTCGACGCTGTCGTCACGGCCGTGCCGCGCGCAGGCTCGCCGGCAGCGGCCGGGCAATCCAGGCTGCATGTCATCGACCAGAAGAACGAGACTTTCATCCCGTACATTGAAGTGTTCCGTCCCGGCGACCGGGTGATCTTCCACAACAGCGACACCACGCGCCACCATGCCTACTCGTTCGCCCCCGCGCGCCAGTTCGAGTTCGTGCTGACGCCGGGCGAGAGTTCGGCCCCCCTGCAACTGGATCAAGTCGGCGTGATCGCCGTCGGCTGCAACATCCACGACCAGATGATCACGTACTTCTACGTCACCGATGCGCCGTTCGTCGCGCGCTCGGCCAGTGATGGCCATGCGCACGTCGATTTGCCCGCGGGAAGTTTCGACGTGCGCGTGTGGCACCCGCGCCAGCGGCCGGGTAGCCCCGACAACGCGCAGACATTCGCCGTTGCGGCCGGGTCCGCGCCGGCGGCTCTGCAATACACGCTGACCCTCTTGCCGGATCAGCGCAGCATTGCCGATCGCGAGCGCAGTACTTACTGACGGGCAGCGATGACCTTCCGTCTCCGCCTCGCTTCATTCCTCGTTGCCTCGCTGGCGGTGCTGCAGATCGTGACGGCGCTGCTGGTCTACGAAGTGACGCGGCGGCAGATCATCGGTGAAGGCGAACATCAGCTCGCACTGGCCTCGACGGCGTTCTCGCGCCAGCTCGACGACGTATCCGTCCGCGTGGCCGACAACGTGTCGGTGCTCACGCTCGACTACGCCTTGCGCTCGGCGATTGCCCAGCGCGATCGCGACACGGTGTTGTCGGCGCTGCGCAACCACGGGCGCCGCGTCGGCGCGACGCGCATGCTGCTGGTCGGCCTCGATGGTGCGATCCAGGCCGACACGCAGGCCGATCCGAAGCTGCAGAAATTTCCGTTCACCGACCTGCTCGATACCGCGCTGGAGCATCCGGAAGCCGCCGTCGTCGCGTGGGACGACCGCGCTTACTGGATTGTCGTCGTGCCGGTGTCGGCGCCGACGCTGATCGGCCTGATTGCTGCCGCGATTCCGATCGACGATGCGTTCCTCAAGCACATTCAGGAGCAATCGACGCTGCCGAACACGATCGAACTGGCCGTGCAGGACGCACGCGGCAGCTGGGTTCCGGTCGCGCGCGGCAGCGAGCGTAGCAACCTTGCCGAGCAGTTTGTTTCGTCCAGGGGCGTGTGGCCGAAGGAAGGACCGGTACTTCGTGAAGTCGACGGTCGCGAATACGTGGTGTCGGCGACGCGACTGCGTTCCGCGACGCTCAGTCCGTCGATTCTCGCCGTGATTGGCTACTCGCTCGACGACGCGCTGCGGCCGTATCGGTCGGTCGGAATTGCCTGGGCCGCGCTGCTGGCGCTGGGCCTGGTGCTGGGTCTCGTGGGATCGTTGCTGATCGCCCGCGGCGTGTCGCGCCCGGTCGAAGCGCTTGCGGCAACCGCGAGGCGCATCGCCTCCGGCGACTATCGGCCGCCGGAGCCGCTGACGCAGAGCGGCGAACTCGGCGAGTTGTCAGCCGCGTTCGCCAACATGACGCAGGCGATCGGTGAGCGCGAGGAGCAGATCCGTTTCCAGAGTGGTCATGATGCTGTCACCGGGTTGCCGAATCGCGTTGCCGTCGAGGCGACGATCGAACAGCAGCTGCTTGCGGAGCCCGATGCGCGCGGAGCACTGCTGGTCGTCGCCCTTGCGCGCCTGCCGGAGATTACCAAGACCGTCGGACATGCCATCAGCGACCGCCTGATGCGCGACGCCGGCGAACGCATTCGCGGTCCGGCCGGTGACGCGCTGGTCGCGCGCGCGGGCGACAGCGAGTTTCTGGTCTGGCAGCGCGCCGCCGATCAGGCGAAGGCGATTGCACTGGCGTTCCGCCTGATCGACGAGCTTGCCGAACCCTATCGCGAAGCGGATCTGGCGATCGACCTCGCGCCGGCCGTCGGCATCGCCTTGCATCCGGACCACGGCGCCGAGGCCAGCGTGCTGCTGCAGCACGCCGACGTCGCCTTGTTCGCGGCGCTGGGCACGGCCGATCCGGTCGTCGTCTACGATCCCATCGTCGATCCGCACCGCCCGGAACGTCTGTCGCTGATGGGCGATCTGCGCGAGGCGCTCGACCAGAACCAACTGCGCTTGCACTATCAGCCGAAGTTGAACCTGGCGATGCGCAGCGTCGACGGCGTCGAAGGCCTGGTGCGCTGGCAACATCCGAAGATGGGCCTGCTCGCGCCCGATTCGTTCATTCCGCTGGCCGAAGAAACCGGCAACATCCGCCGCGTGACGCGTTGGGTGCTGGCCGCCGGCATCGCGCAGGCGCAACGCTGGAACGTACACGGCCGCCGCCTGCGCATCGCCTTGAATCTTTCGGCACGCGACGTCGACGATCCCGATCTGCCGCAGCGAATCGAGGAACTGCTCTCGGTGCACGGCGTGGCGCCGGACATGATCCTGCTGGAAATCACCGAGAGTGCGGCGATGGCGCGGCCGGAAGCGGCCGTTCGCGTGCTGCGCCGGGTGGCCGACCTCGGCATCGACCTGGCGATCGACGACTTCGGCGTCGGCCAGTCTTCGTTCGCCTATCTGCGCCGGCTGCCGGTGCGCGAGTTGAAGATCGACAAGAGTTTCCTCTTGCGCTTCGCGATCGGTCCCGAGGATCGTTCGATCGTCCGTTCGATCGTCGAACTCGGCCATCGCCTCGGCTATCGGGTGACTGCCGAAGGTGTCAACGATCAGGCCACGCTGGACTACCTCACTGAAATCGGCTGCGATCACGCTCAGGGGTTCTTCATTGCGCGCGCCCTGCCGCCGGATACCTTGGCGGCATTTCTGGCGGCGAAACCGCAGCGGGTCGGAGAATCGATGGCGTGATCATGCGTTGCGCATTGCTGCTGGTGCTATGCGGAGCCCTCGCGCCGGTGCATGCGCAGGATTTCGCCGTGCATGGTTTCGCCGACTTCCGCGTGGCATCCGCGCCGGATGAAACAGCCTGGATGCAGGGTGGACTCGGCAAGACGCGCTACGGCAGCGGCCAAGACGGCGCGCATGTCGGCGCAGCGGCTCTGGTCGCATCGTGGCAGCTTGCGCCGGAATGGCGTGCGGTGGCGGATGTGCGCTACCAGCCGCAGGAAGGTTCCAACGTTGTGCTGACCGAAGCGTTCGTGCGTTTTCGTCCGGTCTCGACCAGCGCGTGGCGCTGGTCGCTCAAGCTCGGCGAATTCTTCCCGCCGATCTCGCTGGAAAACGAAGGCATAGGCTGGACCAGCCTGTGGACGCTGACGCCATCGGCGATCAATTCCTGGGTCGGCGAGGAGATGCGTACCGTCGGCGGCGAATTCCGTGTGGAGCATCGCGGTGACGCGGACACGCTGGAGGGCGCTGTCGCGCTCGTCGGCGCCAATGATCCCCTCGGCGAGATCATTGCATCACGCGGCTGGTCGCTCGATGACGTAGTCAGCGGTTTCGGCAGTCGCCTGCGCGAGCCGGACGTTTACGCCGAACTCATCGGCGTCACGCCACCGCGCCGCTACGATCCGTTCCTCGAGATCGACAATCGTGTCGGCGCCTATGCGGACGTGACCTGGCGCTCGACTTCGTATGGCAGCGCGACGCTGCTGCACTACGACAATCTCGCCGACCCGAGCGACTATCATTCGTTCGATCACGGCGACCAGCTGTTTGCGTGGCGCACGAAATTCACCAGCCTCGGCGCGCAGACGCAAGCCGGCAGTTGCACGTTCATCGCGCAGGCGATGAGCGGCACGACGGAAATCGCTCCGCCGGGCTTCCGCAGCGTGACGCATTTTTCCGCCGGTTATTTGCTTGCCGGGCTGGATTTCGGCAAATGGCGTCCTGCGCTGCGCGTCGATGCGTTCACGACGCGCGCCGACCCCGCGTCCTCGGCAGGACTCAGCGAGCATGGCAACGCACTGACGCTGGCGCTGAACTGGCGGCCGCTGGAGTGGCTGCGCGTGACCGGCGAGGCACTGCGCGTCGACAGTTGGCGCGAGCAACGGCTGGCGCAAGGGCTTGCGCCGCGCCAGGTCGACACGCAAGTCTTGCTCAATGCGCGCGTGCTGTTCTGATCACCCGTCAAGCCGCTATCGACATACAAGGCCGTTCGTGGTGAGGTATCGAACTACGAACGCTGCTGCGGCATTCACCGTTCACCCTTCGATACTTCGGGGCGAACGGCTTGATAGGCGGCGCTGAAACTTCAGAGCGAGGGAAAATGCAAGAAAATAACCGTCGAGCCGCACCCCACCACGCCACACGTGTCCTCACAGGTTTGTGCGCGGCGCTCGTCGCGTTCACCTGCGCCGCGGACAGTCCCTCTCCGACCAAACCATTGACCATGAGCGACGTGCTCGCTGCCTCGAAAGCGGGCGACTGGCACGCACTCGATCCGGAAAACACGCTGTACCTCGAACTCGCCAGTGGCCGCGTCGTGATCGAACTGTCGCCGGCGTTCACGCCGCGTCACACCGCGAACATCAAGGCGCTCGTGCGCGAGAAGTATTTCGACGGCTTGGCCATGTTGCGTTCGCAGGACAATTACGTCGTGCAGTGGGGCGACCCGCACGCCGACTCACGCGCCGAGGACAAGGATCAGCCGCGTCCGATCAAGACGGCGCAGCGCACGCTGAAAGCCGAATTCACCGTGCCGATCAGCAAAGATCTGCCGTTCACGCGCCTGCCCGACATCGATGGGTATGCACCGCAGGTTGGATTTTCCGGCGATTTCTGGTCGGCGCGCGATCCGAAGACGAACCAGGCGTGGCTGACGCACTGCTACGGCAGCGTCGGCGTCGGGCGCGACGTCGATTCCGATTCCGGCGGTGGCACAGAAATCTACGCCGTGATCGGCAACGCACCACGCCATCTCGACCGCAACATCACCGTCGTCGGCCGCGTCGTGCAGGGCATGGAACTGCTGTCGGTGCTGCCGCGCGGCACCGGCCCGCTCGGTTTCTACGAGAAAGCCGAACAGCGTGTGCCGATCAAATCGGTTCGCGTCGCGGCCGACGTGCCTCCCGCGGAACGCACGAACCTCGAAGTCCTGCGCACCGACACGCCGACTTTCACCGCACTGGTCGAGTCGCGGCGCAATCGCCACGACGACTGGTTCAAGGTCCCGGCGGGATACGTCGAGCTTTGCAATGTCCCGATTCCGGTGAGGGTCGCTGGCGCGGCAGCGCACTGACGGGTTTAGCCCTCCCCTTCAAGGGGAGGGTTGGGTGAGGGTCTGCCTATGGGCTCTCTCCTTCTTTTGTTCGTCATTTTCTTTGCTCGTCATTCCGGCGAAAGTCGGAATCCAGCTCCTTCTACTTTTTCTTCCTCTTCGAAGTGCAGAGCTTCACTCGCCCTGCGGCGAGCGGGTTACTTTTTTGCATTGCCCAAAGAAAGTAACCAAAGAAGCACACCGGCGCGGCGGCTCGATTCGCATCGGGCAATCAACTGCCCTGCGCTTCGCGAGGGCGCTGCGGGGTTCGCTAGACAGTACATCCCTGTACATGCAGCGCAATCGCGGCGCATCCTGCGCCGCCACCCTGCGGGCTTTTCCTGCCACGCCTCGCCGCATGCTCGGGGGCCGCGAACGGCGGCATCCTGCCGCAGAAGCCGAGCACGATGCCACTGCTCGCTCGGCTGTACCAGCGAGCGTAGTTCAGGGATGCAGGATGTCGTGGATCAGGGCGCCGTGAGCGGTGCCGAGCATCGAGGCGTGCGTAGGAAAAGCCCGCAGGAGGTCGCGACGATGGATGCGCCGCGATTCGCTGAACAGTACACGGATGTACTGTCGAGCGAACCCCGCAGCACCCCGAGAAGCGCAGGGCAGGATCGCACGATGCGAAGCGCGCCACCGCGTCCGGTGTCTAGCCTTCTTTGGTTACTTTTTTGCAAAGCACAAAAAGTAACCCGCTCGCCCGCAGGGCGAGTGAAGCTCTGCACTTGAAGAAGAAGAGAGCCAGATCAAGATGGATTCCGGCTTGCGCGGGAATGACGAGCAAAGAACGAGAGGCCAGCGCAGCGCCCCCGTGACTTCTGGCCCATCCACTACTGTTAAGTAAACACTATAGTCGACTCCAGACTATAGCGAAGCTGCGAATTGCTGCGTGGACACCGAGACGCATCTGAAGAAATTCCAGAAGGAGCTCAGCTCCGGGACGGTTGCGCTCGTGCTGCTGGCGGTGCTCGCACAGACCGAGGAGCCGCTGTACGGGTATCAGATCGCGAAGCGCCTCGAGCAGAGAGCCGACGGTGCGTTGAGCGGCAAGCAGAGCGCCCTCTATCCCGTCTTGCGCAATCTGAGCGCTGCGGGGTTGCTGAAGAGCCAGGTCGAGCCGTCGGTCAGTGGACCGCCGCGGCGTTACTACCGCATAACCGCGCTCGGGCGCGCCGTGTTCGACGAATGGTCGGCGAACTGGACGGCGACGCGCCGCTTCGTCGATTCCGTATTGAAAGGAGCCGTGTGATGACAAGCACTCCGAAGACCATCGATGAATACCTCGAACAGCTGCAGGCTGCGCTGAAGACCGCAGACCGTGCTATGGCGCAGGATGCGCTGTACGACGCGGAGGAGTACCTGCGCTCGGAGATGGCCGAGCACCCCGAATGGGACGAGGCCACTATGCTGGCGAATGTTGCGACGAGTTACGGTGCGCCGGAGGAAGTCGCCGAGATCTATCGCGACAAGGAAACCCAGGTCGAAAACGCGCTGCGTTCGCCGGTAGCGCCGCAGCGCGACTCATCGATGGGAAAATTCTTCTCGGTCCTCGCCGATCCGCTGGCGTACTCGTCGCTGTTCTATATGCTGCTGTCGCTGGCGACCGGGATTTTCTATTTCACCTGGGCGATCACCGGCCTGAGCCTTTCACTCGGCTTGTGCGTGCTGATCTTCGGCATTCCATTCGCCGTGCTGTTCATATCGACGGTGCGCGCGCTCGCCCTGGTCGAGGGCCGACTGATCGAATCGATGCTCGGCATGCGCATGCCGCGCAGGCCGCTCTATGCGGATCGCGGCAAGCCGTTCGGCGAGCGCGTCAAGGCGATGTTTACCGATCCGCGCACCTGGTCGACGCTTCTGTACATGCTCCTGAAGCTGCCACTCGGCATCATCTACTTCACCTTTGCGGTCATCGGCCTGTCGTTGTCGCTCGGACTGGCGGTGAGTCCGATCACGAACGCCCTGTTTGGCATAGGCATCGTCAACTTCGACGACCATTCATTCGCGCCGCCGCTATGGGCGCTGCCGCTGACTTTGCCGCTCGGCATCGCGCTGCTGTGCCTGACGCTGCACATGGCACGCGGGATCGGCCAGATGCAGGGGCAGCTGGCCAAGCATTTCCTGGTGAAGACGGCGCAGTACTAAGTCTTGCGCAAGGGAAGCGCGCGCTTCTTCGGTATGTGCCGCTGGATGAATTGGCGCACTTCCGGATAGACGACCTCACGCCAGCGGCGGCCGCTGAAAATGCCGTAGTGACCGGCACCCTTGACCGTCAGATGCTGCTTGTCGGAGCTTTTTATACCTGTGCACAAAGCGTGCGCGGCTTCGGTCTGGCCGAGTCCGGAGATATCGTCGAGTTCGCCCTCGATCGTGAACAGTGCGGTCTTGCGGATGTCTTCCGGCGCGACGCGCTTGCCGCGCACGTGCCAGGTGCCGCGCGGCAATGCATGTTCCTGGAATACCGTGCGCACGGTGTCGAGGTAATACTCGGCCGGCATGTCGAGCACGGCGTTGTATTCGTCGTAGAACTTGCGGTGCGATTCGGCGTCCTCGAGATCGCCACGCAGCAGATCCTGATAGAAGTCCCAGTGCGACTGGAAGTGACGGCTCGGGTTCATCGCGACGAAGCCGGCGTGCTGCAGGAATCCGGGATATACCTTGCGCCCGGCGCCCGGATAGTTCGGTGTCACGTCGTGTATCACGTTGGTTTCGAACCACGACAGCGGTTGTATCGCGGCAAGATCGTTGACCTTGGTCGGCGAAACACGCGTGTCGATCGGGCCGCCCATCATCGTCATCGTGCGCGGCGTCGGCTCGCCGCGGGAAGCCAGCAGGGAGATCGCTGCGAGCACCGGCACGGTCGGTTGGCAGACGCTGATCACATGCAGTTTCTCCGCGCCGATGTGGCGGATGAATTCCTGGATGTAGGCGACATAGTCGTCAAGATGGAACGGGCCGGCCGCGACCGGCACCATGCGTGCGTCGATCCAGTCCGTGATGTAGACCTTGTGGTCCTGCAGCAGCGTGCGCACGGTATCGCGCAGCAGCGTCGAATGATGGCCGGACAGCGGGGCGACGACGAGAACCGGCGGGTCGTCCTTGAGCTCCTTGAGCGTATCGAGTTCGTCGCTGTAGCGTTTGAAGCGGACCAGGTTGCAGAACGGCTTGGCCAGGGCGACTTGTTCGACGATGGGCACGGTCTGACCATGTGCCTGGACCGAACCGATGTCGAACCGCGGTTTCTCATAGTCCTTGCCGAGGCGGTAAAGCAATTCATAGTTGGCCGCCACGCGGTCCGCGCCGGGCAATCGCGACATCCAGCTTTCGCTTCCGGAAAATATCCGCGCGCCAGCCTCGGACCAGGCAATCAACGGGTTCAGCAGGGCGCGGTTGAATTCGTGCAGGTGATACAGCATCGGTTTCCTCGGGGCAAGGCGGTCTTCTGCAGCCGCTTTGTCTTATTGTGCGGTGCAACGCGACCGATAACAACCGCATTGCCACCAAAGTAGGGGGTTCCTTTCGGCAGCGCAGGCGGTATTTGCGCTTCGCACCAATACGTTAACCGCTCGAGCGCCGGCAAAACCGGCACTGGGTACCACTTCGGTTTATCCGCAGGCCGCGCCAACACCTGCCCGTTGGACAGGGCGTATCATTTGTCTTGTCGGCAATTCGGCGACGATCCGCGGACCGTCGCCAGGAAGCTGATCGATCCATCGTTGCCATCACGCCGCGCGAGGTGGATTTGTGAGCAAAGTGCACGAATGCAAGATCGAGCATCTGCGGCCGACGCAGATCACGGTCGGCATGATCGAGGTCGAGGACAAGCGCGAGTATCTGAAGAAACTCCACCACGATGAGGTCAAGGATTTCCTGCGCGACCATCCGATTCCGGCGGTGTTCGGCCCGGACCAGAAGCTCTACCTGACCGACCATCATCATCTCGGCCGGGCTCTGTCCGACGCGAAGATCGAGCATGGGTTCTTTCTCATCGAGGCCGACTTTTCGTCGCTCGATCTGCAGCGGTTCTGGTCCACGATGGATGCGGCCAAGTGGGTGCATCCCATCGATGAGCACGGCAAGCGACTCGGTATCGACGGCTTTGCCCAAGCACATCGACCAACTGCGCGACGATCCTTATCGCAGCCTGGCCGGGTACGTGCGCAATGCCGGCGGCTACGAGAAGACGCCGACCGCGTTCGCCGAATTCCTCTGGGCGGATTTCTTCCGTCCGCGGGTCAGGATCGGCCCGACGCGCGCGGATTTCGAGGTCGCCGTGAAGAAGGCACTGACGCTGGCCGGCAGCAAGGAGGCGAGCAAGCTTCCGGGATACAAATCCGCATAGTAAAAGGCGTGACGTATCGGCTTCTCACGCCGCTCGCGGGCGAGTAGACTCGGGCAACGCAGGCTGCCGCAGCCGTCGTGGAGGAATTGGTGAAGCCTACCGATATTCGCGTACCAGACTATTTCCACAAAGTCGTCGATTGCCAGTGGGCTTGCCCCGCACACACACCGGTCCCCGAATACATTCGCCTGATCGCCGCCGGACGCTACTCCGACGCTTATATCGTCAACTGGAACTCCAACGTATTTCCCGGGATTCTGGGACGTACCTGCGACCGCCCGTGCGAGCCGGCATGCCGGCGCGGGCGGGTCGAGGAAAACAACGGCGCCACTGGCGAAAAGAGCAAACCTGAACCCGTCGCGATCTGCCGGCTCAAGCGCGTTGCCGCCGACAACAAGGACGTCGAAGCGGTGCGCGCGCGGATGCCCAAGCCTTCGGCGCGCAAGAACGGCAAGCATATCGCCTGCGTCGGCGCCGGACCGGCATCGCTGACGGTCGCGCGCGATCTTGCGCCGCTCGGCTATCACGTCACGATATTCGAGGCCGAGCAGAAAGGCGGCGGTTTCATGCGCACTCAGGTGCCGCGCTTCCGCCTGCCGGAAGAAGTCATCGACGAGGAGGTCGGCTACATCCTCGACCTCGGCGTCGAGTTTCTCGGCAACACAGCGCATCGATTCGATGAAGGCGCTGCTGGCGCAGGATTTCGACGCGATCTTCGTCGGCAGCGGCGCACCGCGTGGACGCGACCTGGAAATTCCCGGTCGCCGCGAAGCCGGGGCGAACATCCACATCGGACTCGACTGGCTCGCCTCCGTGTACTTCGAGCACATCAAGTCGATCGGCAAGCGCGTCATCGTGCTCGGCGGCGGCAACACGGCGATGGATTGCTGCCGTTCATCGCGTCGACTCGGCGGCGAGGACGTCAAGGTCATCGTGCGCTCCGGCTTCGAGGAAATGAAGGCTTCGCCGTGGGAAAAAGAAGATGCGATGCACGAAGGCATCCCGATTCTCAACTACATGGTGCCGAAGACATTCGAACACCGCGACGGCAAGCTGATCGGCATGAACTTCGAGAAGGTGCGCGCGGAGCGTGACGCAAAGGGGCGCCGGCAGCTGGTGCCGACCGGCGAGCCGGATCAGTTTGTCGAGTGCGACGATGTGCTGATCGCTGTCGGACAGGAAAACGCGTTCCCCTGGATCGAACGCGACGCCGGCATCGAGTTCGGCGAGTGGGACATGCCGGTCGTCGACAAGATCACGATGCAGTCGAGCAACCCGCGCGTATTCTTCGGCGGCGATGCTGCTTTCGGCCCGAAGAACATCATCTGGGCCGTCGCCCATGGCCATGATGCGGCGATTTCGATAGACAAGACGCTGTGCGGCGAAGATGTGCACGCTCGTCCCGAGCCGGGAGTGACGCTGATCTCGCAGAAGATGGGCATTCACGAATGGAGCTACGACAACGACATCTCCAATGATCTGCGCTACGCGGTGCCGTGGCGGGAAAAAGAGAAGACACTGAAAAGCATCAAGGTCGAAGTCGAACTCGGTTTCGACGCACAGACGGCGTTCAACGAAGCGCAGCGTTGTCTCAACTGCGACGTGCAGACGGTGTTCACCAAAGACGTCTGCATCGAGTGCGATGCGTGTGTCGATATCTGTCCGATGGACTGCATCAGTTTCACGAAGAATGATGAAGAGCCGGCATTGCGCAACCATCTGACCGCGCCGGCGCTGAATCTCACCCAGTCGCTGTACGTCTCGGATCTGCTGAAGACGGGCAGGGTGATGGTCAAGGACGAGGACGTCTGCCTGCACTGCGGCCTGTGCGCCGAACGCTGCCCGACCGGCGCCTGGGACATGCGCAAGTTCCTGCTCGAGATGACACATGCCGGGCCGGGCTGCCACAAGCATGCGAAGCGGGAGGCGGCATGAGCATGGACGCCGGGAGTCGGCATCGGCGGCGAGAGTCGCGAATTTCCCTCCCGTGCAAGAGCAGGTGTCCGCGGTAGGGCTGATGTCGACTGCCAGTCTTCAGCGAACTCATCCCGATTCCCAGACCCTCCCCGAGGGGAGGTTTCAGCGGCCTCGACGGCGCGCATGAAACCCATCGAAGCCGTCAACGACTTCGTCGTCAAATTCGCCAACGTCAACGGCTCGGGCTCGGCGTCGGCGAACGAATTGTTTGCGCGTGCAATCCTGCGCATGGGCGTGCCGGTCAGTCCGCGCAACATCTTTCCGTCGAACATACAAGGCCTGCCGACCTGGTACGAGGTGCGCGTCAACGAACGCGGCTACCTTGGCCGACGCGGCGGCGTCGACCTGATGGTGGCGATGAATCCGCAGACCTGGGATGCCGATCTCAAGGAGATTGAACCGGGCGGTTACCTGTTCTACGACTCGACGCGGCCGCTGCCGCCGTCGAAGTTCCGCGAAGACGTCAACGCGATCGGCATGCCGCTGACGGCGATCTGCAACCGTACCTACGCCGATGCGCGCCAGCGCCAGCTGTTCAAGAACATCATGTACCTCGGCGCATTGTCGGTGCTGCTCGACATCGATGCGAAGGAAATCGAAAAGCTGTTCGCCGAGCAGTACAAGGGCAAGGAAAAGCTGCTCGACTCGAACGTGCAGGCGCTCCACCTCGGACGCGATCACGCGAAGCAGCACATAGCGCCGATCGGCCTGCGCGTGCGCCGTTCGGACAACGTCGGCGACAAGATCTTCGTCGATGGCAACGTCGCTGCGGCGCTGGGCTGCATCTATGGCGGCGCGACCGTCTGCGCGTGGTACCCGATCACGCCCTCGTCGTCGCTGGCCGAGGCGTTCCAGAAATACTGCATGAAATACCGCGTCGACCCGGAAAGCGGGCGCAACAACTTCGCCATCGTGCAGGCCGAGGACGAGATCGCCTCGATCGGCATGTGCGTCGGTGCCGGCTGGAACGGCGCGCGCGCCTTCACGACGACGTCGGGCCCGGGCATCTCGCTGATGAACGAGTTCATCGGCCTTGCCTACTTTGCCGAGATTCCGGTCACGATCATCGACGTGCAGCGCGGCGGCCCGTCGACCGGCATGCCCACGCGCACGCAGCAGTCCGACGTGCTGGCTTGCGCGTACGCTTCACACGGCGACACCAAGCACGTGCTGCTGTTTCCGGAAGACCCGCACGAATGTTTCGAGTTTTCGGCGCTCGCGTTCGACCTCGCCGACCGCCTGCAGACGCCGATCTTCGTCATGAGCGATCTCGACATCGGCATGAACCAGCGCCTGACCGCGCCGTTCGAATGGGACGACACGCGCCAGTACGATCGCGGCAAGATCATGACCGCCGAGGATCTTGAAGCCGGCAAGGATTTCGGCCGCTACAAGGACGTCGACGGCGACGGCATTCCGTACCGCACTTATCCCGGCACGCACCCGGAGAAGGGCGCGTACTTCACGCGCGGCACCTCGCGTGATCCGTACGCGCGTTATTCGGAGAAGGGCCCGGACTACATCTACAACATGGAGCGGTTGCTGAAAAAATTCGACACGGCCAAGGACCTCGTGCCGCAACCATTGCTGCGCGTAACCGGCGAGAACGCGCGCTACGGCGTGATCTATTACGGTTCGACGAGTCCGGCGATGTCCGAGGCGATCGAACTGCTCAAGCAGCAGAATCAGATTTTCGACACGCTGCGCATCCGCGCCTTTCCGTTTCCGGACTTCGTCGCCGATTTCATCAAGTCGCATGCGCGCGTGTTCGTGGTCGAGCAGAATCGCGACGGCCAGCTGCGCTCGCTGCTGGTCAATGAATTTGGCATCGACCCGGCGCGACTTGTGCCGGTGTTGCACTACGACGGCACGCCGATCACCGCCCGCTTCATCGTCGGCCAGATCGGCGAGAAGGTGCAGGCCGACGTGGTCAAGCCGTTGAGCCGCGACCGGGTGGCGTGATGCGAGCGAAGTTGGCAGCGACGCGACAGCTGCTGCGACCGGCTGCAGCGCAATCGGCGCATGTTCGCAGGGTAGCCACTGCCGCGTTGTCCTCATCGACGGCACGCGCGTGCCGCGAGCGGAGAGACACGGTGAAATCATTGAGCTGGGTGTTGTTGGCGGGGCTGCTGGCCACCCGCGGTGCAGCTGCTGTGGAAAAGGCGCCGAAGAAAGCGCCGGGGCGCGGCGTATCGTCGGCGGCGCTGATCGCCGCGGCGAAGGCAGCGATGCTGTCCGAGGTCGACTACGGGCGCGAGTTGTGCGATGGCGACCGCAATATCGAGACCTGGCTGAAGGACGTCACCGGCGAGACGGCAGCGAAGATCGAATGGCGCGGCGGCGCCTGCGAGCTGACCAACGAGCTCAATCCGCTCGATGCCGGTTCGGAATGGTGTGCCGGCGCGACCATCATCCCGAAGGGTCATGCGAAGGAGCCGGCAGCGATCGAGATCTACTTCGAGAAGCCGGTCAACGGCAAACCCGGCAAGGCGTACGCGTTCCGCGCCGTCAATTACGACGTCGATGGTCTCGACTACAAGCGCGATTTCCTCGACTTCGAATACGGTTATCGGCAGAAGTATGAAAAGAGCTTCGTCCGCCCCGAGGTACAGGACTGTGACTAGCCTTCCCGGGATGTTTCCCTGCGGGCGGGAATCCGCATTGATGCTTGCCGTCGGTTTGGCCGGAATGCTCGGCGCGAACTTCGCGTACGCACAGGAGGGTTTCGCCGGCGTGTGGAAAATCGAGAAAAGCGAACCGGCGCCGTGGGCGAAGACGGCCGATATGCTCGATGCGAAGGAAATCAAGCGCCTGACCGGTGCGACGGCCGAGTTCAAGGCGAATGCGATCACGGGACCGGCGCCACTTGCTTGCAAAGGCCCGCGCTACGAGATCAAGCAGTACGATGCGGACATGCTGTTCCAGGGCGCGCTCGCCGAATATGGCGATCCGTCGACGACGCCAGACAAGATGGCCGACAAGATCGGCTTTGCCAAACGTCCGATCGCGAGCCTGGTGACCGGCTGCGCAGCCGAAATCGAATTCCACGCGATCGACGCCGATCATGCGGTATTCGCGTTGAACAACAGCATCTATCGAATGGTCCGAACGTTGGCGGCGGACAAACCCGGCGCAAAGAGCACACCATGACCTATATCGCCAAACCGAAACTGCACCATCCGACGCTTGGTTGCAACGCGATCGGCTTCACGCGCCGCGACTACGAAGGCAAGATTTCGACGCTGTGTGCCGGCTGCGGCCACGACTCGATCTCCGCGGCGATCATCCAGGCCTGCTGGGAACTCGACATCGAGCCGCACCGTGTGGCCAAGCTGTCCGGCATCGGTTGCAGTTCGAAGACGCCGGATTACTTCCTCGGCCAGTCGCACGGATTCAACACCGTGCACGGGCGCATGCCGTCGGTGCTCACTGGAGCGAACCTGGCCAACCGCGATCTGCTGTACCTCGGCGTCTCCGGTGATGGCGATTCGGCCTCGATCGGCATCGGCCAGTTCGTGCATGCGATCCGCCGCGGCGTGAACATGGTCTACATCGTCGAGAACAACGGCGTCTACGGTTTGACCAAGGGGCAATTTTCGGCGACCGCGGATCAGGGCTCGAAGTCGAAGAAGGGTGTCGTCAATACCGACAGCCCGCTCGATCTGGTCAGCCTGGCCATGCAACTCGGCGCGACGTTCGTCGCGCGCAGCTTCTCCGGCGACAAGGGCCAACTCGTGCCGCTGATCAAGGCGGCGATAGCGCACAAGGGCGCGGCGTTCATCGACGTGATCAGTCCATGCGTGGCATTCAACAATCACCCCGGCAGCACGAAGAGCTACGAATACGTGCGCGAGCACAACGAGGCGGTCAATCGGCTCGACTTCATCGAGGTGCGCGCCGAGATCACCGTCGACTTCGCCGAAGGCGAACTGATCGACGTCACGCAGCACGACGGCAGCATCATTCGCCTGCGCAAGCTCAGCTCGAACTTCAATCCGAACGACCGCGTTGCCGCCATGAACTACGTGCACGAGCGGCAGGCCAAGGGCGAGGTCGTCACCGGCCTGCTCTACGTCGATTCCGACGCGCACGACCTGCATGAGCATTTCAACACGACCGACGTTCCGATCAACCGGCTGGACGCGACGGAACTGAGCCCCGGCGCGGCGACCCTGGCGAAGATCAACCATTCGCTGCGCTGATTGGGCTGCTGCTGGTGCCACGAGGCGTTCGCGTTGAGCCTTCGACAAGCTCAGGACAGGCTACGCTCGCGCAGCGAGCGAAGTCGAAACGGCGGTGACCCTTCGACTTCGGCGCTTCGCGCCTGCGCTCAGGGCAAACGGAGTTGAAGGACACTCACTTGGAAAAAAAGAAAGTCTACGATCGCGAATATTTCGAGAAGTGGTATCGCGACCCGCGCCATGCAGTCAACTCCCGCCACGAACTCGAGCGCAAGGTTGCATTGACCGTTGCGGTTGCGGAGTACTACCTCGGTCGGCGCGTGAGCACTGTGCTGGATATCGGCTGCGGCGAGGGCGTCTGGCGCGCTCCGCTGCGCTCGTTGCGGCCCGGCATCGAATATCTCGGCCTCGACAGCAGCGAATATGCGATCGCGCGCTACGGCCGTTCGCGCAATCTGCGCCTGGCGACGTTCGGCCAGCTTGCCGAACTGCGCTTCGAAACGACATTCGACTTGATCGTGTGCACGGACGTGCTGCACTACGTGCGTACGCCTGAGTTGAAGTGCGGGCTGCGTGGAATCGTCGAGATGCTGGACGGTGTCGCGTTCCTCGAACTGTTCACGGCGGCCGATGCGCCCGACGGCGACAAACACGGCTTCATCGCGCGCACGCCGGGGTGGTATCGGTCTACTTTCGCGCAGGCCGGGCTGATTGCGTGCGGAACGCACTGCTACATCGGCCCGCGCCTCAAAGGCTGCGTCGCGGCATTGGAGAGCATCGCGCGGGATTGAATCACGGCCCGTCGACCTCAAGTTCGATCACGGCGGCCGGATATCGCTTCGCCGCCGTAGCGATCTTCAATTCCATGGAGTCAGACGATGAGCAAGATTCTTGCGGGCCGGGTTGCGTTGGTGACCGGGGCATCTTCGGGTATCGGTGTCGCAACAGCGCGCGCCCTCGCCGCCGCCGGGGCCGACGTCGCTATTGCTGCCAGGCGTCAGGATCGCCTGGACGCACTGGCGCGCGACCTGGAGAGGTCGGGCGTGAAGGTGCTGGTCCTCGCGGCGGACCTCCTGCGAGAGGAGGAAAATCGTCGGATCGTCGCCGCAACCGAGGCACATTTCGGCCGCCTCGACATACTCGTCAACAACGCGGGCGTGATGCTGTTGTCCCCGGTCGACGGCGCGAATTCGGACGACTGGCGGCGCATGCTCGAACTGAACGTGCTCGCGCCGATGGTGTCGTCGCAGGCGGCGCTGCCCGGCATGCGCGCGCGCGGCGACGGCCATATCGTCAATATTTCCTCGACGGCGGGACGCATCGCCAATCCGAATGTTTCGGGCTACTCGGCGAGCAAGTTCGGCATCGTCGCCTTTTCCGAGTCGCTGCGGCGCGAGGTGTACAAGGACAAGATTCGCGTGACCGTGATCGAGCCCGGCATCGTGGAGACCGAACTACGCGAGCACATCCCGCATGCCGGCACGAAGCAGGCGATCGATGCGTTCGCCGCGTCGGTGCGCCAGTTGCAACCCGAGGATGTCGCCAATGCGGTGCTTTACTGCGTGTCGCAGCCGGCGCACGTGAACGTCAACGAGATATTGATGCGGCCGACGGATCAGGAACGGTAGGCTGGACTAAGTTGCGGCCAGGTGCGCGCTCGTTGTTCCTCCCCCTTCAAGGGGGAGGTTAGCAGGGTGATGGGCTTTCTTGGCGGGGATTGGTCATGCGACACCATCCCCACCCAACCCTCCCCTTGAAGGGGAGGGCTTAAGCGTCAAGCCTTGCGCGCGTTGCGGTCGCCGCGAAAGTGCCGGGGCTGCTTGTTGGCAGCGGCGTGCGACTTGTTCGGCGCATGCGAGTGCGGACGGCGCACGTGCGTCTTCGGCTTGGGCTTGCCGAAGGTCGGCCGGCCGTTGCTGCCGGGGCCTTCGAGGCGCAATGCCTGCGACGGTTCGAAACCAGCGACGTTTTCGATCGCGATGTCGCGCTTGAGCAGGCGGCGGATATCGCGCAACAGCCCGGCTTCATCCTGCGAGACCAGCGAGATCGCCATGCCTTCGGCGCCCGCGCGGCCGGTGCGGCCGATGCGGTGGATGTAGTCCTCGGCAACCATCGGCAGATCGTAGTTGATCACGACCGGCAGCTGGTCGATGTCGAGTCCGCGTGCGGCGATGTCGGTCGCCACCAGAACCGTGACCTTGCCGGTCTTGAAGTCCTTCAGCGCTTTCGTGCGCGCGCCCTGGCTCTTGTTGCCGTGGATTGCGGTGGCGCGCAGGCCGAACTTTTCCAGATGCGCGCACAGCTTGTCGGCGCCGTGCTTGGTGCGGCTGAACACCAGTGTCTGGCGACGGCTGTCGATGGAGAGCACATGCAGCAGCAGGTCGCGCTTGCGCGCGCCGTCGACCGGATGCACCAGGTGGGTCACCGTCGCGGCGACCGTGTTGCGCGCGGCAACCTGGATTTCCTGCGGATCGCGCATGAATTGCGCCGCGATCTGCTTGATCTCGTCGGCAAACGTCGCCGAGAACAGCAGCGTCTGGCGCTGTCTGGGCAGCGTGCCCAGGATCTTCTTGATCGCCGGCAGGAAGCCCATGTCGAGCATGCGGTCGGCCTCGTCCAGCACCAGGATCTCGATGCCGGAAAGGTCGACGCCGCGGCGTTCCATGTGGTCCATCAGGCGGCCGGGCGTGGCGACGATGAGGTCGACGCCGCGGCGCAGCGCATCGATCTGCGGACCCATGCCGACGCCGCCGAAGATCGTCGTGCTGTGCACGCGCAGGTGCTTGGCGTAGCCGCGTACGCTGTCATGGACCTGCGCGGCGAGTTCGCGCGTCGGCGTCAGGATGAGGGCGCGCGGCTTGCGCTTGCCGCCGGTCGGCGCCGTGGGCGAGACGAACAGGCGCTCGAGCAGGGGCAGGGCGAACGCGGCCGTCTTGCCGGTGCCGGTCTGCGCGCCGGCCAGCAGGTCGCGGCCGGACAACGCGACCGGAATCGCGGCGTCCTGGATGGCGGTAGGCGTGGTATAGCCGTGTTCGGACAGCGCGCGCAACAACGCGGGCGAAAGCCCGAGGGTATCGAAAGACATTGTAGAAAACTCCAAAGTTATACACGCCGCAGAATTTGCGGCGGC
The DNA here is from genome assembly GCA_963738115.1 of uncultured Gammaproteobacteria bacterium. GTDB lineage: Bacteria > Pseudomonadota > Gammaproteobacteria > Xanthomonadales > Rhodanobacteraceae > Rudaea. The sequence goes on from CAVTVN010000002.1 coordinate 283,457, forward strand.
GCATCAGAAAAACCCGGAGCGTTCCCAGCAAAACCGCGCCGCAGGTGAAAAGGGAGAAGTGCCAGGCAGTAATGCCGGACGGAATCTCAGGGGCGTCGTTGCCGAGTGGTGCAGGCCATCGTGACGAGTCGGCGCACGAGGGCGCAGACCATCGATCGAGAAGGATCGATGCACGGGTCGACCGTAAGGGAAAAACGGAGGGGCGACGCTGTGTTGCGGACGCGCAGTGTACGCGAAACCAGCAAGGACGCGCCACGCCAGTCCGGACGGCCAGTCCGCGAGCTGTCCGTGGCGGCGCAAGGGACTGTCAGGCGTTCAGAATTTCTGCTCGATGAGCTTGTACGGATAGTTCGGGTCCCGGTAGTCGCCTGGCTTCTGCCGCTTCGGCAGCTTGATCTTCTGCCGCGGGGGTTCCTTGTAGTCAATGCTGCGCAGCAGGTGGCTGATGATGTTGAGCCGCGCGCGCTCCTTGTCGTCGGATTTCGCGACGTACCACGGCGCCCACGACGTGTCGGTGGCTACGAACATCTCGTCGCGCGCGCGCGAATAGTCGAACCAGCGGCTATAGGACTTGAGGTCCATCGGCGACAGCTTCCAGATCTTGCGGCCGTCCTCGATGCGATCCTTGAGCCGGCGCGTCTGCTCGTCCGGGCTGACCTCGAGCCAGTACTTGAGCAGGATGACGCCGGAATTGACCATGATCTTTTCGAAGGCCGGCACCATCTGCAGGAACTCCCGTGATTCCTGCTCCGAGCAGAATCCCATCACACGCTCGACGCCGGCGCGGTTGTACCAGCTGCGGTCGAAGATCACGACTTCACCTGCAGCCGGCAGATGCGGCAGGTAGCGTTGCGCGTACATCTGCGATTTCTCGCGCTCACTCGGCGCGGGCAGGGCAACGACGCGAAACACGCGCGGACTTACGCGCTCGGTGAGTCGCCTTGATCGTGCCGCCTTTGCCGGCGCCGTCACGGCCCTCGAACACGATACAGACCTTGAGACCCTTGAGCTTGACCCATTCCTGGAGCTTGACCAGCTCCACATGCAACTTTCTCATTTCGCGCGAATATTCCTTGCCCGACATCTCGCCTTGCCTGGCTTGCATCTGCACTGCCAGCCTTGGCCGTCTTGCCGTTGCCCTTGCCTGCGCGCGGGGCCTTCTTCGCTCCACTCTTCTTCGCCATGTTCGTCTCCTTTAAATTTCGAGCTACAGACAGTCGGCTCGCGACAGTTCGCACGATACGCCCGGCAAACAGGCCGGTCGACTCGCCATCATGCCGGTGCGCTTGGGTTCGACGATGCGCCTGGCCGCGGGCTGCCATTGCCGGCCTGCATTGCCTGATAGCGTTCTATCACTGCGCGCGCGTTGAACAGCAGCCGGTCCGGACCCAGCTGTTGCGCCAGTCCGGAACTGCGCGCGACCTCGAGCACGCTCGGGTTGAGCGCGGCCAGCCAGACCACGGCGCCGTCTTCGGTTGCGCGCTTCTCGCCTTCGATCAACACCTGCAGCGCCGAGTATTCGATATCGATCACCCGGCTCATGTCCAAAGCCAGGACGCGAGGCTTGTGCTCGGCGACCAACGCCTTGATCTGCTCGCCGACATACTGTGCGTTGACGAAAAACAGTCGCCCCTCCGGCCGCAGGATCAGCAGGCCCTCGAAAGTCTCGTCGTCGGGATGTTCGGGCGACAGCGGACGCAACACGTCGGCGCCGCGCTTGCGGCCAATGATCGACAGGCGCGGCTGCGCTGCCTGGCTCGCCAGGCCGATCAGCGACAGAATGATTGCGACCACGATGCCGTTCAGAGTGCCGAAGATCAGCACGCCGAGAGCGGCTGCAACAGCCCAGCGGAACTCCATCGTCCGCACCTTGCGTATCGAGACGAACTCGGCCGGCTGAATCAGCACGATCGAATAGACGATGACGAGCGCTGCAAGAGTTGCCTGGGGCAGCAGTCCCAGCAGCGGCGCCATGAAAAGCATCGTCGCGAGCGCGACGCCGGCCGTGACCAGCGACGCCTTCTGGCTCCGGCCTCCCGTGTTGCGCACGAGCGCGGTCTGCGACGCGCCGCCGCCGGCCGGCATCGAACCGAGCATCGCCCCTGCAAGATTGCCTGCCCCGGTCGCGATCAGTTCCTTGTTCGGGTCGATCGGCGGCTCGCCCGGGTTCGTGAAGGCGCGACCGACGGCGATCGTTTCGGTGAAGCTCATCAAGGCAATGCCGAGTGCGCCTGGCAGCAGCGACTCGATCAGCTTCGGGTCGGGCAGTGTGAGCGAGGGAAATCCCTGCGGGATCAACCCGACTACGGCGAGCCCCTTGTCCTGCAATCCGAAATACCAAACGGCAGCGATCGCGCCGCCGATGGCGACCAGCGGCGCGGGAATGCGCGGCCAGAGGCGCTTGAAACCGATCAGGACAAGCAATGTCGCGACAGCCACAGCGAAGGTCAGCGACGATGTCTCAGGGATGTGACGCGCCACACTGTACAGGTCGCGGAAAAAACCCTGCTTCGCGATGTGGATTCCGAGCAGCTTCGGCAACTGGTCGAGCACGATCACGCAGCCGATACCTGCCTTGAATCCGGTCAGCACGGGCGTGGAAATGAAATTGGCGACGAAGCCCAGGCGCAACAGCCGCGCGAGCAGCAGGATCGCGCCGACCAACGCGGTCAGCGTGGCCGTCGCAATGACGAGCTTCGCCGGGTCGCCATCCGGCGCGACGATCGCGAGTTCGGCGCCGGTCAGGATGCCGAGCGTGGTCGTGGAACTGACACTCAACACGCGCGAGGAGCCGAGCAACGCGTAGAGGATCATCGGAACGAGGCACGTGTAGAGGCCTACGGCAACCGACAAACCTGCCACGGTCGCGTACGCCATCGCCTTGGGCAGGACAACTGCGGCGGCGGTGAGACCGGAAACGATGTCGAAACGAAGCGTCGACGTTCCGGACTCCCCCGACAGTTTGCTTGTCGATGGCTGATTCATGCGGCGGTTCCCACTCGCTGCGCAGCTCAACCGCGGTCCGATTCCCCGACGCACCGCAGCGTTGCTCACTGCGGGCAGTATGCCTGAGTTGCACCCGCGGGTCTTATGAAATGGCAGTCGGCTCGCCGATCAACAATCGACGATGGCGGAAGTCGAGCCGGGTTCTAGCCTGGGTGGTCGAGCCGGCAACTGACCTGCCGCCTTGGCAAGTCCGGCCGCTATCGCTGTATCCCTAGCGTTGGCCGCCTTCGGTCGCGGGTTCTAAGCCGCTGAGGCGGCTAGTGCCGATCCGCCCGGGCCCAGTCGAAATAAGTATACGAATGCTCGCCGTAGTGCAGTTCCTTGACCTGCAAGTCGAAGGTATAGCGGGTCTTGCCAGTCTTCGCGCCAACCGGCGATATGACGGAAAGATCGGTCGCATCGGAAGCCGGCCTGAGCGTCTTGGGTGTGACGGCGTAGGCTTTCGGTTCCGCTCGATCTCGTCCCCGAAGTGCTTCGAGCAGCGGGCGGCCTTCCGCCTGCGGCAGGGTGAGGCCGAGAATCCGGGCGATCGTCGGTGCAACATCGACATTGCCGCTTGGCAACGTGTCGGTGAAGTTTTCGCGGAAATCCGGCCCGGACGCGAGCAGCGTGTTGTGTACGTCAATCGGGCTGAAGCTGCCGTGCATGCCACGGCTGATGTGGTTGTAGACGCCCTGGAATTCGATGCCGGGCATGCCCTGGATCATGGCGTGCTCGTCGAACGTGTAGCCGACGACGATGTCAGGATTGCGACCCTCGGCGTTTTCGAGGTGCACGATCGACAACGGCAGCGTGCCGGGAATGTCGCCGTAGCGTTCGTCGACGAAGATTGCTCCGTATTCCTCGTGGCTTTGCAGGAAACGTACGGCGGCGCGAACGCGATCGGGATCATGCTGCGGCTGATAGAGATAGTCGGTGCCGCCGTTGCTGGCGACGACAAATGCCTCGCGCGGCAGGAACGGATGAAGCAGGTTGTAGTCCGGCGTCGTGTACTTGGCGTACCGGTAATCCGGACACGAAGCGGTATTTGCCGGCTTGTCGGCGTGCAGCTGGCTACCGTCTGCGCGGATTCCCGAAAGCACCGGATCGTACATGCAGCCGCCGCCGTCGTAGGCGCGGATACCGGCCATGGTCAACTCGTGCGCCAGGCGTACTTCGCCGGACACCGAATAACCATGCTCGTTGTCGACGTCTCCAATTTTTCCATTTTCCACTTTGCGCAATGGAAACAGATCGAGTGGACCGGACACGCTGCTGTGGCCGTGGTCGGAGACGACGATCAGGTCGGTGGTCTTGTCGATGCCCAACTCGACGAGCTTGCCCTGCAATTTGCCGAGCAGTTCATCCTGCGCGCGCAGCGCGGCGTGATAGTTGGGCGAACCGACACCGTACGCATGTTCCGTCGTGTCCGGATTGCGCAGCCAGACCACGGACAAGTCCGGATGTTTGTGCGGCAGGATGTAGTCGAGAAAGACCGACATCAGATATTGGTTCGCCGCCGCCGCCGGTGCGCCGCTGCGATCGGCGGGATCCGGCGTGAGGTGATCGGCCAGGTAGTGTGTTCCCGGCTGGAATGTCGGGTCGCCGTTGTCCGCCGCCAGTTTCAATGCGCCACCCGGATAGGCGAATGCCGTAGCGCCTGGCAGCGCGATGTGCGCAGCTTGCAATTCGCGCGCGAAGTCGAGCGGAAATGCGGCCTTTTCGTCGATTATCACGTCGCCGTTCTTGTAGTCCTGCAGAAACGCCGGCCCGGACTTGCCGACGGCAGCCGTCTTCAGTCCGGCCTTCTGCGCGGCCTGGAACAGCGTGCCGACCAGGATCAGGTGTTCGTCCTGGTTTGCATCGAGTTGTTTCAGGATGCCGTAGTCCTCGGTAAAGACCGGTTCGTTCAAATCGACTTCGTCGCCGCCCGACGTGCGCGCCGGAGCGCCGGGGCGGTAGACCGTGTTGCCGAAGAAGCCCGACTTGCCGGAGAACGCGCCGGTCGCGAACGCGGCGGCATTCATCATCGTGAAGGTCGGATAGCTCGAATGGTTGTCGGCGAAGAAGGTGCCGCGCCTGGCCAGCGCCGCAAGGTGCGGCGTATCGCTTTCGCTGATCGAGTCGGGGCGCATGCCGTCCCAGACGAACACGATGACACTGTGCGCAGGCTTGGCGCCGGCTCGTTCCGGCGCCACCGCATGGGTCGCCATCTGCGTGCTGCAGCCGGCAATGAAGGCAAGAATCGCCGCCGCGACTGCGCCGCGGAAAATCATCTGTTGTGTCGGCATTGTGTTTCAGACCCCGTGTGACTCGCGCAAATGGTCGCCGCGGCGCATTGCAAAAACGTTGCAGTCCGAACGCAGCGGCCTCCGAACTGTAATGAAGATTGCGGATGGATTGAAAGTCGGATGTGAATTCGAAGACGCTGCGTTGTGCATTGCGGCTGGATGCGCCGCGCAAAAACAACCACAATCGAGCCGGTTCAAAGGGGAATTTTGATGGCAATGAATTCTGTCCAGCGCAAGGTGGTGATCGCCGGTTTTCTCGGATGGACCCTTGACGCCTTCGATTTCTTCATCCTCATATTCGCGGCGAAGGCGATCGCCGCCGACTTCGACGTCGGTCGCGAGGATGTGATTTTCGCCGTCACCCTGACCCTGATGGCGCGCCCGCTCGGCGCATTCGTGTTCGGTCTGCTCGCCGACCGCTTCGGCCGGCGGCCAATGTTGATGCTCGACGTCGCCCTGTTCTCTGTTCTTCGAACTGGCCTCCGCCTTTGCGCCGAATCTGACTGCGCTGTTCGTCATCCGCCTGCTGTTCGGTTTCGCGATGGGTGGCGAATGGGGCTTGGGCTCGTCGCTGACCATGGAGATCATCCCGGAGAAGTCGCGCGGTTTCGTTTCCGGCCTGCTGCAGGAAGGCTATGCGTGCGGCAATCTTCTGGCAGCGCTGCTGTTCTGGCTGCTGTTCGATCATATCGGCTGGCGCGGCATGTTCGTCGTCGGCTTTCTGCCGGCGCTGCTCGTGCTCTACATCCGTTCGGCCGTTCCGGAATCGCCGGTGTGGGAGCACACGCAGAAGACCAAGTCCGCACAGGAGCGCCATCCGCTGCAGGCAATGCGCGGCTACTGGGGGCGCGCTTTGTTCATGATCGTCCTGATGACGCTATTCAACTGTTTCAGTCACGGCACCCAGGATCTGTATCCATTGTTCCTGCAGGTCGAGAAGGGTTACGGCACGGACCTGACCGGCAAGCTGTCGATCATCGGCCCGCTCGGTGCGATTCTGGGCGGGCTGGTTTTCGGCGCCTTGTCCGAGCGCATCGGACGCAAGCGCGCGATTATCCTGGCGACGTTGTTGTCACTGCCGATCCTCAAGTTGTGGGCCTTCAGCAGCGAGCCGCTGATGCTCGGCCTGGGCGTGTTCTGGCTGCAGGTCATGGTGCAGGGTGCGTGGGGCGTGGTGCCGGTGCATCTCAACGAGTTGTCGCCGGATGCGGTGCGCGCGACGATGCCGGGCCTCACCTATCAGATCGGCAATTTCATTTCCGCCGGCGTGCCGTGGGTGCTGACCACGCTTGCCGAGGCGAACCACAAACAATACGGTCTGACCATGGCGGTCTTCATCGCCGGCATTGCGGTCATGCTCGCAATCGTCACCGCGCTTGGGCCCGAAGCAAAGGGGCAGCGGTTCGGCGCCGCGGCTGCACAGGGAGCATAGACTCCGGTCAAATGCTGTCCCGCGCCGATTGGGCGAATCGTGGCTGGCGTTCTGCCGACCTTTCCGGCACTCTATGCGAATTATTCCTATTCGCATCTGCGATGGAGCAAGGCTCATGCGCCGGAAAATGGCGAGCGTTATCGCGCTCGTGGTGGCAAGTCTTTCAGTCGCCGCGCTGTGGTTTGCGACGTCGGCACCCGCGGCCTCGACCGACAGCAGCGCGGAAATTACCGCGCTCAGGAAAGAACTCGCCGAGCTGAAAAAGTCGGCGTATCACCCGGAGCTTGGCGAGCAGATGCTCGGTATACAAATTCGCCATGCGCGCCTGTGGTATGCCGGGCAGGCGCAGAACTGGACACTGGCGGCGTTCGAGTTGCAGGAAATCAAGGAAGCGTTCGACGCCGTCGTTGAACAGAATCCCGAGCACGCCATTTTCCAGCCGCAGCGCCTCGCCGACATCCTGCCGGCGATGACGAAGGCGCCGGTGATGGCGCTGCGCGATGCAATCGACCACGGCAGCAAGGCGGAATTCGAGAAGACCTTCGACACTTTGTCGGCTGCCTGCACCGGTTGTCACAAGGCGGCGGGCAACGATTTCCTCGTCATCGAACGGCCGAAGACGCCGCTGTTGGACAACTTGCGCGTCGCGCCGCCGGCAAAAAAATAGCGCTTGTGAACCTAGAGCGGAATGCGTTTGGCGCCGCTGAAGTGCTCGCGCCAGTAGGTGTCGTCGAGTCGATCCAGCCGGACGGTGCCACCTTCGTTCGGCGCGTGCACGAAGCGGCCTTCGCCGACATAGATGCCGACATGACTGATGCTGCGTGTGTGATTGCGGAAAAAGACGAGGTCACCTGATTCGAGCCTCTCGTGGTCGACTTCCGGCGCGCCGATCTCGCTGATTTCCTCCGCCGTCCGCGGCAGCACGATGCCGGCAACATCGCGGAAGACATAGGCGACCAGCCCACTGCAGTCGAAGCCGCCTTCCGGTGTGTTGCCGCCGTAGTGGTACGGCGTGCCGACGAGGGCGATTGCGCGAAACAGGATGTCGTTTGGTCCGACCTCGCCGTGATGTCGCGTCGGCGCGGTGAATCGGGGCAGTGGCCCCGGCTTGGGATGCGGCGCGCTGCACGCGGCGAGCGCGATCAGACAGCAGGGCAGGACACGGGTCGGCGCCGGCATACGCATCGTCGCGCACGTTCGGTCAAAGCGGTGCGACTGTCAATGACGCAGGCGGGGCAACCTTGTACCATGCGGGCCCGAACCGGAGCAGACCATGCAAGCCGAAAAAGACAAAGTCGTGACGTTTCACTACGTGTTGACCGACGAAGGCGGTGTCGAAATCGACAGCTCGCACGGGCGTGAAGCGCTCGCCATCCTGTTCGGCCATGGGGCGATCATTCCGGGTCTGGAGACGGCGATTGCCGGACACGTTGCCGGCGACCGGTTCGATGTCGTCGTGCCGCCGGAACAGGCATATGGGCTGCGCCGCGAAAACTACACGCAGCGCGTGCCGAAAAAATATTTCCGCGACGGCGACCGGCTGGTGCCTGGCATGGCGACCGTGCTGAAGACAGAAGATGGCCATCGCTCGGTGACCGTGACCAAGGTCGGCTCGAGCGTGATCGATGTCGACCTGAACCACCCGATGGCCGGCAAGACGCTGACCTTCGCCATCGAACTCGTCGACGTGCGCGAGGCCAGCGAAGAAGAACGCGCGCACGGACACGTGCACGGGCCCGGCGGCCACCATCACTGAGGCAGTGCGCTGCCGGTAGTTGCTGCCGATTCCCGGCAGCGGCGCAGACGCAGGCGCGGTATGTTTTTCCCGGGAAACCGGGGCGCGAAACTACCGCCAAAAAAAAGGCCCGGTTGCCCGGGCCTTTCTGGACTCCCCGTTCATTCTGTTACGCGGCGACACTGCCCACCAGCGTCAGTTTTGGACGCTGATTGAGTGGCGAGGCGGGCTGCTCGACGGACTCGACATCGAGGCCGGTGACCAGGTCATGCATCTCGGCGACGGCTTGTTCGAAGCGGGCGAGGCGGCTGTTGGCGGCGGTGCTGACTGGCGCAGGAATTTTATCGGAGTCAAGCAGTTGCCTGACCAAGTTACGGTGATGGTCGGAGAAGCTCGGATCCTGCACGGCCTCTTCCAGCGCGCAAATCATGGCGGCCAGCCAACCCGAAGTCGGGGAGCGCAGCGCCAGTAACAGCTCGTTGGTTGGGACGGACATTGGATCAACTCCTGAATATCTACCGACCCTCGTCGGCGAGACTGTAAATGCAGAATCGGTGCCAATGATCTTGCCTTTGTGACGCGGTTCACATCCGCTGTTCTTGCTGACGGCAAACATGGCCGTCGCCCGGGGCGGCGGGCTGATTCGCAGAGCCGATTCGTCGCGCCGAACGCCTGCTGCGCACAAATTTGGAATCTGGCCGGCGCGCCCGTCTGGGCGCTTGCGTTCCGCATGCGCTTTCGATCAGGCTTGTTGTTTGGACCGACCGTAAAAGGGGATCCCGATTCATGCGCAGCATGCCGCTACTGCCGATAGCACTCGCGTTGTTGCTGGCTGCATGCCAGGTCAAGCCACCGGCGCCCGAATTCGACGTCATCGTTCGCCATGGAACGATCTACGATGGCAGCGGCCAGCAGCCGGTCAAGGCCGACATCGGCGTGCGCGGCCAGCGCATCACGGCGATCGGGGATCTGGCCAAGGCACACGCCGCCCGGGAAGTCGATGCGGCCGGCATGGCCGTGGCGCCCGGCTTCGTCAACATGTTGTCGTGGGCACCGGACTCGCTGTACATCGATGGACGCTCGCAGTCCGATATTCGCCAGGGCGTGACGCTGGAGGTTTTCGGCGAAGGCGAATCGCTCGGCCCGCTGACCGACGAAATTCGCAAAGCCAATCTCGCCGCGCAGGGCGACCTGAAGCATCCAATCGATTGGACGACTCTCGGCGAAGGTCTCGATGCGCTGGTGAAAAAAGGCATATCGCCGAACATCGCATCGTTCGTCGGCGCGGCGACGATTCGTGAGCACGAGGTCGGCTACGTCGATCGCGTGCCGACGCCGGCCGAGCTTCAGCGCATGCAGGATCTGGTGCGCCAGGCGATGCGTGAAGGCGCACTCGGCGTCGGTTCGGCCTTGATCTATGCGCCGGCGTTCTACGCCAAGACCCCGGAGCTGATCGCGCTCGCTCAGGCTGCCGGCGAATCCGGCGGCGCGTACATCTCGCACATGCGCAGCGAAGGCAACCGGCTGATCGAGTCGCTCGATGAGTTGATCCAGATCGCAAGCGCCGCACACATCCACGGTGAGGTCTATCACTTCAAGGCCGCGGGCAGCAGCAACTGGCCGAAAATGAGTCAGGCGATCGCCAGGATCGACGAGGCGCGCGCCAAGGGGCTCGACATTTCGGCAAACATGTACACATACACCGCGGGCGCGACCGGCCTCGATGCGGCGATGCCGCCATGGGTGCAGGAAGGCGGGCTCGACGAATGGATCAAGCGGCTCAAGGACCCGGCCATCCGCGCGCGCGTGGCGAAGGAAATGCGCGAACCGACCAACGCCTGGGAAAACCTGCTCGTGGCGGCCGGAAAGCCGGACAACGTGCTGCTCGTGGCGTTCAACACCGAAGCGCTGAAGCCGCTGACCGGGAAGACTCTCGCCGAAGTCGCGAAGCTGCGCGGCAAGTCGCCGGAGGAGACGGCGATGGATCTCGTCGTCGAGGATCACAGCCGCATCGGCACGGTCTATTTCCTGATGTCCGAGGACAACGTCAAACTCGGCCTGTCGCAGCCGTGGGTCGCGCTCGGCTCGGACGAAGGATCGTATGCGCCCGAGGGCGTGTTCCTGAAGTTCCAGCCGCATCCGCGCGCCTACGGGAATTTCTCGCGCTTCCTCGGTCATTACGTGCGCGACGGTCACGTCACCAGCCTGGCTGACGCTGTGCGCCGCCTGGCCTCGTTGCCGGCGCACAATCTGAAACTGCGCGATCGCGGTGAACTGAAAGCCGGCTACTTCGCCGATATCGTGATCTTCGATCCGGCGGCAATCGACGATCACGCGACCTTCGACCGGCCGCAACAATATGCGACCGGCATGCGCGACGTGTTCGTCAATGGCGTGCAGGTGCTGAAGAACGGCGAGCACACCGGCGCGACGCCGGGGCAGGTCGTGCGCGGCCCCGGCTACGTCGCCAAATGACGCAAGGCGATGCTTCCGCGCAACGGAATGCGGATGTCCTGATTCTCGGCGGCGGCGTGATCGGACTGGCCTGCGCGCACTACCTGCTGCGCGCCGGGCGCAGCGTGACGATTCTCGAACAAGGCACGGCCGCGGCGGCGTGTTCGCACGGCAACTGCGGCACGATCACGCCGAGTCATGCGATGCCGTTGGCGATGCCCGGTCAGATCGGCCAGGCATTGCGCTGGCTGTTCAAACGCGATGCGCCGTTTCGTGTCGCGCCACGGCTCGACTTCGCGCTGCTCGAGTGGCTGCTTCAATTCGCACGTCGCTGCACATGGGACGAATTCAAGCGTACGACCGCGGTCAAGGCGCCCCTGCTCAAATTGGCGCGGCAGGCGATCGAGGAACTCGTGCGCGGCGAACGCTTCGACTGCGAGTTCGAGGCGACCGGCACGCTGAACGTGTATCGCGACGAACAAGCGTTCGCCAAGTCGCATTGGTTGCCGCAGACGCTGGTCGAATGCGGCATGCCGGCCGAGGTGCTCGATGGCGCACGTTGCCGCGCGCTGGAGCCGGCGCTGAACGGCAGCATCATCGGCGGCTATTTGAATCCCGGTGACGCGCACCTGCGGCCGGATCGTTACGGCGCTGCGCTGGCCGGCGCCGTGCAGGCCAAGGGAGGGGCCATCGTCGAATCGACGAAAGTCACCGGTTTCCGTCTCGACCGCGAACGCATCGCCGCCGTGACGACCGACCGCGGCGACTTCGCCGGCCGCGACGTGATCTTCGCGCTTGGGGCGTGGTCGCCGCTGCTGGCGCGCCAGCTCGACCTGCGCATTCCGATTCAGCCCGGCAAGGGTTACTCGATCACCTATACGCGGCCGCAGCGCTGTCCGCGGATTCCATTGACCTTGAAGGAGCGGCAGGTCTGCGTGACCGGCTGGAACTCGGGCTACCGGCTCGGCAGCACGATGGAATTTGCCGGCTACGATGCCACTCTGAACCGCACGCGCCTCGATGCGCTCAAGCGCGGTGCAGCGGAGTATCTGATCGAGCCGGAAGGACCCCAGGTGGTCGAAGAATGGTACGGCTGGCGGCCGATGACCTATGACGACCTACCCATTCTCGGCCGCGCCGCACGTGTGCAGAATCTGGTCCTGGCGACCGGACACGGCATGCTCGGCGTCACCATGTCGGCAGCCACCGGCCTGCTGATCGCGGATCTGCTCTGCGATCGAACGGCCGAGCTCGATATGACGCCGTTTTCCCCGATTCGTTTCAACCTATAGAGAAACTCCCGATGTCACTGCGCAATCTTGTCGCTTTTGTTGCCTTGTCCACATTCCGCTCCCGCTCTGGGCGGATACGCCCGCACCCGCGGAAACCGCCGACAAATCTGGCCCTGTCGATTTTCAATGGGGCGTGAAGATTCCGCTGCGCGACGGCGTGAAGCTCAATGCCACCGTTTACCGGCCGCAGGGACAGAAGGACGCGGTGCCGTGCATCTTCACGTTGACGCCGTACATCGCGCAGAGCTACCACGACCGCGGCATGTATTTCGCCGGCCACGGTTACGTGTACCTGACAGTCGACGTGCGCGGCCGCGGCAATTCGGAAGGCGAGTTCACGCCGATGCTGCAGGAGGCGCGCGATGGTCACGACGTCGTCGAATGGCTGGCGCAGCAGAGCTACTGCAATGGCAAGGTGACGATGTGGGGTGGCTCCTACGCCGGCTACGATCAGTGGGCCACGGCCAAGGAATTTCCGCCGCACCTGGCGACGATCGTGCCGGTCGCGTCGCCGTATGCCGGCGTCGACTTTCCACGCCGCAACAACATCGCTTACCCGTACGACGTGCAGTGGCTGATGTTTACCAGCGGCAAGGCCGGCCAGGAGAAGATTTTCACCGACAGCGCGTTCTGGGCGGCCAAGTTCAAGGAACTCTATGTCGGCCATCGCGCATTCAAGGAGATCGACAGCATCATCGGCAACCCCTCGCCGGTTTTCCAGAACTGGGTGGCGCACCCGATGCTCGATGCGTATTGGGACAGCTACAACCCGAGCGCGGAGCAGTACGCGAAGATCGACATGCCGATCCTGAGCATCACCGGTCAGTACGACGGCGATCAACCGGGTGCAATGACCCACTATCACGAATCGATGGCGCACGCTTCCGAGCACGCAAAAGCGCAGCACTATCTGATCATCGGACCTTGGGATCACGCCGGAACGCGGACGCCGAAAGCGGAAGTCGGCGGCATCACGTTCGGCAAGGCCAGCCTGCTCGACATGAACAAGCTGCACAAGGACTGGTACGACTGGACGATGAAGTCCGGCGCCAAGCCCGAATTCCTGAAGGACAAGGTTGCCTACTACGTGCTCGGCACCGGCGCCGAAGACTGGCGCTACGCGCCGACGCTCGAGTCGATAACGACCGAGGCGCGGCCGCTTTACCTCACGTCGAACGACGGGCGTGCGAACGAGCTGTTCGCCTCCGGCGCGCTGGCGCCCGAGAAGGCGGGCGGCAGCACGCGTCCGGATCGCTACGTCTACGATCCGCTCGATACCAGTTCGGAGAAAGTCGACGCGATCGAAGTGCCGAACATGCTCACCGATCAGCGCTGGATCCTGCAGCAGAGCGGAAAGTACCTGATCTACCACACCGCGGCGTTCACACAGGATCTCGACATCGCCGGGTTCTTCAAGCTGTCGGCGTGGATTTCGCTCGATCAACCGGACACGGACTTCCATGTCACCGTGTTCGAAGTGCAAGCCGGACGGCACCTGCGTGTTCCTCGCCGACGACATGCTGCGCGCGCGCTACCGCGCCGGCAATCGCGCCGCGCAGCTCGTCACGAAAGGCAAGACGGAGCGCTACGACTTCAACAACTTCACGTTCGTCGCGCGCCGCATTCAGCAGGGCAGCCGGCTGCGCCTGATCATCGCGCCGATGAATTCGCTGTACAGCGAGAAGAACTACAATGCGGGCGGCGTCGTCGCCGAGGAGACCGGCAAGGATGCGCGCACCGTGAACGTCACCTTGTTTCACGACGCCCAGCATCCGAGCGCGCTGTACGTTCCGATCGCGGCGAAGGTGGCCGCGCCGAAGAAATAGACCTGCCGCGCTCTTCGCCGACGCGCTGCGGAGACGACGCATGGAAACATTCCGGCTTGCATCGCGGTACGTCGCCCTTGTTCGTGTCGCTGCCGCACGATGGCACGCTGTTGCCCGACGACATTGCGGCGCGCATGACGCCGTCGGCGCGCCGCGTGCCGGATACCGACTGGCATGTCTCGCGCCTTTACGCGTTCGCCAGGGAACTCGGCGCCTCGGTCATCGTGCCGCACTATTCGCGCTACGTCGTCGACCTCAATCGTCCGCCCGACGACACGTCGCTGTATCCCGGGCCAGAACACGACCGGACTGTGCCCGATCGTGCAGTTTTCCGGCGCGCCGGTGTACCTCGAAGGACAGGAGCCGGCACACGACGAAGTCCTCGCGCGCGTCGAGCGCTTCTGGCGCCCGTACCATGGCGCGCTTGCCGGGGAAATTGCGCGGATCAAGGCAGTGCATGGTCGCGCGGTCCTGTGGGAAGGACATTCGATCCGCAGCGTCGTGCCGTGGCTGTTCGACGGCCGCCTGCCGGACTTCAATCTCGGCACGGCGAACGGTGCGAGTTGCTCGGCGGATTTGCAGCGCAAACTCGTAGCCGTGCTCGAGGCCCAGCGCGACTACTCGTTCGTCGTCAATGGCCGTTTCAAGGGCGGCCATATCACGCGCAACTACGGAAAGCCGGCCGCAGGCGTCGACGCGATTCAACTCGAACTGGCGCAACTCAATTACATGGACGAAGACTCGTTCGCCTACGACGAAGAAAAGGCCGCGCAGTTGCAGAAGGTCATTCGCGCATTGCTTGAAGCCTGTCTCCAGCAGAACGCGCCGGCGCATTCGTGATGGGTACTGCGAGGCCGGTCGCTGGTGATCAGCGATCCGTCAACGGATCGCCGACACAGCCGGACTGAATGTTCTTCCAGGCGTCGCTCGCGCCGGTCAGGTCGATGTCGCCCTCGACGAGCGCGTCGTCGAGGGTCAGCGCGCGGTAGCGCAGGCGGTTCGAGCGCAGCAGATAAGTGAAATCCTCACCTTCGATATCCACCGCGCTGACGGCGCGCTCCGACCGCTTCGGCAGGCGCAGCTGGCGCGCGTTTTCGTTGTCGAAGCGCAGCGTCACGTCCTTCAGGCCATTGGCGATCGCAATCGTCAACGAATGCGAAGCGAGCTGGATGGCAGCGTTGTTGCGGTAGGTCGCCGTGCAGATGTTGGCGTCGGTCATCGAATCCTGCGTTCGATGCACGGCCCAGTCGCCGCTGCGGAAGACGACCGGCGAGCTTTCCAGCTGCGCGATGGCGATACCCGGCAACGCGGCAAACGAGGCCAGGACGCGGGCGAGGACAGCGGCAATTGCTGGGCGGCGATTCGGCATGGTGCTTCCCTTCGCGACGAGGACACGTCCAGCAGAAATATCACGGTTGTGTCCGGCAAGCTGAAAAGAACTGTAAATGCCGTTCCACCGTGCATGCAAGTCGCGATAAATCGCAGGTGCGGGGCTCGCCGATCAGACTTCGAGCTGGGCGAGATCGCCTTTCGTCTCGAGCCATTCCTTGCGGTCCGCGGCGCGCTTCTTCGACAGCAGCATGTCCATGAGTTTCGAGGTGCCGTCGTCGGTATCGACGGTGAGCTGCACGAGGCGGCGCGTGTCGGGATGGATCGTCGATTCGCGCAGCTGTGCCGGATTCATCTCGCCGAGGCCCTTGAAGCGCGTGACGCTGACCGCGCCCTTCATCTTCTCGCGCTCGATCTTCTGCAGCAGCGCGTCGCGCTCGGCCTCGTCGAGGCAGTAGAACAACTGCTTGCCGACGTCGACGCGGAACAGCGGCGGCATCGCGACGAAGGCGTGGCCTTCGCGCACCAGCGCCGGGAAGTGGCGCAGGAACAGCGCCGACAGCAGCGTGGCGATGTGCAGGCCGTCGGAGTCGGCGTCGGCCAGGATGATGACCTTGCCGTAGCGCAGGCCGGAGATGTCTTCCTTGCCGGGATCGCAGCCGATCGCCACCGCAAGGTCATGCACTTCCTGCGAGGCGAGCACGGAGCCGGATTCGACTTCCCACGTATTCAGGATCTTGCCGCGCAACGGCAGGATCGCCTGGAAATCCTTGTCGCGCGCCTGCTTGGCCGATCCGCCGGCGGAATCGCCCTCGACGAGGAACAACTCGGTGCGCGTCAGGTCGCTCGACGCGCAATCGGCGAGCTTGCCGGGCAGGGCCGGGCCCTGCGTGATCTTCTTGCGCACGATCTGCTTTTCGGTCTTCAGCCGCAGCGTCGCGCGTTCGATCGCAATCTGCGCGATGCGTTCGCCGAGCTCGACGTGCTGGTTGAGGAACAGCGAGAAGCCGTCGTGTGCCGCATTTTCCACAAATCCCGCCGCATCGCGCGACGACAGGCGCTCCTTGGTCTGGCCGGAGAACTGCGGGTCCTGCATCTTCAGCGACAGGACGAAGCTCAGGCGGTCCCAGACGTCCTCGGGCGCGAGCTTGACGCCGCGCGGCAGCAGGTTGCGGATGTCGCAGAATTCGCGCAGCGCTTCGGTCAGGCCGGAGCGCAGGCCGTTGACGTGGGTGCCGCCCTGGATGGTCGGAATCAGGTTGACGTAACTTTCCTGCACCAGTTCGCCATCGGGCACCCAGGCGAGGGCGAAATCGACCGCGCCGGTGTCGCGCTTCAACGAGCCCATATACAGGTCGGCCGGAAGATAGTCGTTGCCGGCGAGCATCGTGCGCAGGTAGTCGCGCAGGCCGTCCTCGTAACGCCACTCGTCTTTCTCGCCGGTGGCCGCGTCGGTCAGGCGCACGGTCAGGCCGGCGCAGAGCACGGCTTTCGCGCGCAGCACGTGCTTGAGCTTCGGCAGGGAGATCCGCGGCGAGTCGAAATACTTCGGATCCGGCCAGAAGCGCAGCGTCGTACCGGTCTGCTTCTTCGCGACGCTGCCGACCACCTTGAGCTTGCTCGCGCGCTCGCCGTCCTTGAAGTCCATGCGGTAGATCTCGCCGTCGCGGCGGATCGTGACTTCGACGCGCGACGACAGCGCATTGACGACCGAAACGCCGACGCCGTGCAGGCCGCCGGAGAACTGGTAGTTCTTGTTCGAGAATTTTCCGCCGGCGTGCAGGCGCGTCAGGATCAGTTCGACGCCGGGAATGCCTTCTTCAGGATGGATGTCGACCGGCATGCCGCGGCCATCGTCGCTGACCTCGACCGAGCCGTCGGTATGCAGCGTGACCTCGACCGTGTGCGCATGCCCGGAGAGCGCTTCGTCGACCGAGTTGTCGACGACCTCCTGGGCCAGGTGATTGGGCCGCGTCGTGTCCGTGTACATGCCCGGGCGGCGCTTGACCGGCTCCAGGCCGGACAGGACTTCGATGTCGGCCGCGTTGTATCTGCTGCTCATGTGTTGCGGTGGTTCCTTGCGAAAGCGGTGATGAGAGGTGTCGGCAGAGCGCCGGCAGGATGGCGGCGGCGTGAAGCGAGGTCAAGCGAAAGTTAAGCGCTCGTTGCAGCCAGTACCGGTTCAGGTCATGTATCGATTTGCGTTGATAAGGTCCGCGTTGCCGTTCTCGGGGAGCGGCTATCCAGTCAGTTACGAGGAGACAGATCATGCGCAGGATTTTATTTGGCATCATCGCCGTTGCCTTGATTTCCCCGGCTTGGGCCGCAGGTCACGGCGCCGGCGGTTCAGGTCACGGCGCGACGGTTTCCGCCGCCGCCCATAGCGCACATACGAGCGGTTCTCCGGTCGGACCGTCAGTCCGCTCCGTGGCGCGGTCGAACTCGCAGGGGCCGTCTCATGCCAGCGCGAACGCGATTTCTCACGTGCAGAACTCGCCGGGCAAGGCCAATACGAATTCGGTCCTCGGCAATGGCGGGACATCGACATCGACTCAGGCGACCACGATGGCTTCGACAAAGTCCAACAAGGGCAAGCACAAGGGCAAGCCTATCGACCAATGACGATTCGCGTTCCACGAGTCGACGAAACGCCCCGGCCAACGCCGGGGCGTTTTCATTGGTTGAACGCAATTTCCCGGATTTGCATCTGGATGTTGCGTCAGGCCGCCCAGAAGTACTGCCGTGGCAAAGCGTGAATTCGCCGCGTCGCCGTCCGTGCCGTAATCGAAAGCCCAGCGCTCGGCGCGCAGGCCCGCGGCGTCGGCGAGTGCCGCAATCGCGTCAGGCGGAGTACGGGCGAATCGTTTCATCGGTATGGAATTCATCGCGCAGACTGCCGTCGCCGGCAAGCAGGCGGTAGCGCCGTTCGATGCGGTTGGTGCCGTCCGCATGCGCCGTGATGCGCTTGTGGCGCTCGAGCATCTGTTCGCCATGCGGGCGGCGATAGTCGAGGCGGAAGTCGGCGAAACTCTCGACCGGTTGCGGGATGAACGCATCGATCACGAGGCGGCCATCGCGGGCAAGCAGGGAGCGCATTCGCGTCAGCGCGTACAGCCGCGGCCTTCGGGTCCGTGAGATACGTGATCAGCGAATACGGGGCGAGAATGACCTGGAAGCACCGGCGAGCGCGAGCTGGCGCAAATCCATCTGCGCCACGCGGGCTTCGATTCCGCGTTCGGCGGCGTCGCGGCGCAACCGGCGCAGCATCGGCAGCGAGCGGTCGGCGCCAATCGCATCGATACCGGCCGCGAGCAGCTCCAGCAGGATTCGCCCAGTTCCGCAGCCGAGTTCCAGCGTGCGTCCGCCGCGCTGCAGGCACAGATCGCGATACCAGCCGACATCGTCGAACGGCATGCTCTGGCCCATGTCGGTCGCATAGACGTCGGCGATCGCGTCGTACGACCATGGCTTGGCGTCAGCTGTGCGTCATTGCAATCGATCCACGCGCGGAGCGAGTTGGCGATAGAGCGCGAGCTGGCGTTGTGCCATCGCATCCCAGGTCCATGTATCGAGTTTCGCGTGATCGGCGAACTCGCGACGATGGCGTTCGCCGGCGTCGTTCAGCAGTGCTGAAATTTCCGCCACCATGTCGCCGACGCTCGCTGCCGTGACGAGGCCGGCAAGACTGGCGTTGAGAAAGCCGCGCGCGCCGTCGCGCGTGCTGACGCAGACGCGGCCGGCGAGCAGGGATTCGATCAGCTTGATCGACGAGCCGCGGATATCGCGCTGCGGGTTGATCGTCAGCGTCGCGGCGGCCAGGTGCGGCGCGGGATCGACGAAACGCGCGATGACACGCACGCCGGGCTGCGCGAAGCGCGCATCAGCGGCGGCGATCGGCGCCGCTTCGACGCCGCCGAGAATCTCGAGTTCCAGCGTCGGGAAACCGCGCACGCAACAGCGGCCAGGCGCAATCGAGGAACTCGCGCAGTCCGTCGAGGTTCGGCGCGTAGCGCAGCGGACCCATGAACAGCAGGCGCGGCGGCGAGTCTGCCGACGGCACATGCCCGGCGCGGCGGTCGCTGGCGCCGTTGCCGACGAGGGCGACGTGCCGGTGTTCGAGCAAGGCTGCATCTTCGTGCGAACAGGCGACCAGCGCGTCGTAGCGGCGCAGCAGGTCGTGCTGGGCGCGATCCGCGGCGGCGTCTTCGGCCTTGCCGCTGATGTAGACATCGTGCAGCGACAGGATCCAGCGCGCGCGTCCACGCCGGCGCTCGGCCAGCGCCGCAAGCTCCATGTATTCGATCTGCACGATATCCGGATCGTATGCGGCAATGAGCCGCTCGACTTCGCCGCGCAGGCGCCAATGCGCATGGCGGCCGATACGAGTCGCCAGGTCGGCGGGGGCATCGCCGGGTTGGTCGCCGCGTCCCTCGATCAGATGCACTGCCGAGAAATATTCGAACCACGGCTCGGCGCTGGCGTCGTACAGCGATCGTTCGTCGGAAAGCAGGATCAGTTCTGCTTCGTTCGACAGGCGTTGCGTCAGCTCGGCGAGGCGGCGCGCTCCGCCGTGCGCAGGCGGGAACAGCGCGAACGGCGAAACGATCAGCACGCGCGGACCGTTGCGCGGGCGTGGCGCCCGGTAGAACTTGTCGCGCGCCAGGCGCGTAAAGTCGAAGCCGCGCCGCTGCGCACAGCGTGTCGCGTAGCGGGCGGCGAACACTGCAGCTGCGGCGCCGATGCCTTCGAGTTCGGATCGCGTGGTGGAATCCGTGGCGGCAACCTTCGCCAACAGCGTAGGCGGCGAGGCGGGGCTCAGGCCGTGGCGCAGTTCGAACTGCAGCGCATTGCGCGCGAACACGCGCTCGATCTCGGCCGGCGGATAGAATCTGGCCACCGTGGCGCGATGGTGGTGCCAGACGTGCGAGTGCGGCACGAACAGCACCTCCCAGCCATCCTGCCAGGCCCGCATACCCCATTCGGCATCTTCGAAATAGAACGGACGATAACGCTCGCTGGCGCGCACGTATTGGCGCAGCACGCGCGTGCGGCACAACGACGAACCGCCACCCGGATACAGGTTGCCGCGTGCGAACGGCGAGTTCTCAGGTTCGCGTTCGAACATGTCGACTGATTCTGCGCGAATCGCGACATCGGACCAGCCGGTCTCTTCGCGGCGGCGCGCCGGATCTGCAAAAAAAATCTGTGAGGTTGCGGCGAACACATGCGGCAATCGGTATGGCAACAATTCGCGCAGCGCATCGGCTGCGACGCGCATGTCGCTGTTGAGCAGGTAGACCCAATCGTGCGTCACGGCAGAGAGGCCGGCGCGGATCGCGCCGTTGTAACCGAGCGCCCGTTCGCTGTGGCGGAACTCGACATTCGGATGCAACGCGCGCAGCGCGCTGTAGTCTTCGATCGGCGCGCCGTTGACCATCACGATGACTTCGGTCGGCTCGTCGATTCCGGCCAGCGCCGCGATCGAGCGCACCGAGTGTCTCGGCAAGCCGATCCGGCGTGCCGCGTTCCGGAATCAGTACGCTCAGGCCCGGGCGCCAGCGCCGTGCGCGCGCGCCCGGACCGCGCCAGCGGCCGCTGTGCAACTTGGCCGCGATGCCCGCGCCGAGCACGGCAACGAACAACGGCGCAAAGCGCAGCAAGTCCGCCGTAGACGTCCACCAGCGTGTTGCCACAGTCCGGCGCAGGCGTGCCAGTTGCGCAGCGATGCTCACACGAGTGCCTCGATACGCGCGGGCGTGGCGTTTTCGCGCCAGTCGGCATACCAGCGCAACGCCTGCTCGGCGAACATCGCGCACCAGACATTCGGCTCTGGCGTCGGCGCGGCGGGATCGAAAACGATCGAGCCGTCGTCGGGCGACACGCCCGAGCAATGCGGCAGCGAGGCGATCGAGCGAGCGATCGGCAGGCGACCCGACAATGTCGCGCTGGCGCAGCAGCAGGCCGACGCGCAACGCCTGCGCGATGATGTCGCTGCGCTTCAATGTCGAGCCCGACTCGCTCTCGGGCAGGCTGCCGTCGGCGTTCTGCAAGGCGAGGCAGCGCGTCAGCAGTGTCGCTATCGCAACCGCGCGCTCGGGGTCGGCGAGGAGCAGGCCCTCGGCGAAGTACAGAGTCGGATGCAGCATGTCGAGTGGAATCCGCGCAGCCACGGACGACCAGCGCGTCGACTCGTGCGCGCAGGCGCGCAGCAACGATGGCGGCAACTCGCACAGACCATCGGCGAGCGCAACGCGCGAGCTGGCCTTGACCAGGAACGGGCCGCCGAGCGTCGACCAGCGCTGCGGCAGTACGGCGTCTGCGTGCAGCGAGCGCGCTGCACGCAAAGTATCGTTTTCCACAAATTGGCCGAGCTGTGCCACGAGCGGATCGACGAGCAGCCGCGACGGCGCCTCGATGCCCGCCTCGGTGACGGCGGTCAGTCCGCGCAGCAGCATCGCCAGATCGAAGAAGAACACTGCATCGTTGCGCCAGTCGGTCTGCCGCGGCATCGAGGTAGGCGCGCGTCGGCGGCACACGGCCGGCAGCAAATTGCCGCGTTGTCCAGTCGATTGCGCGCCGGGCGCGTTCACTCACGATTTCGCGCGATTCAACATGCGTCAGGTCGGCAAGCCAATGCAGGAAATAACCGGTGATCTCGGCGTAGACGTAGACCGGCGCGCCTGCGCTGATGCCGCCGGCTACGCCACCGCAGTGCCTGCCGTCGGACAGCTGCGCCGGCCCATGCAGCAGCCAATGGCGCAGCCTCACGGCGGCCGCACGCGCGGCGCCGGCGGTCGATTCCAGCCGTTCGTCAGCAAGCATGGATGCGTTCAACCGGCCAGCGCCGCTTCGCGCTGGGCTTCGATGCGCATCGGGAAGAGTGCGGCGATCTGCTCGGCGCAGCGTTCACCCGAGCGGCCGTCGCCATACGGGGATTCCAACGCGAAAGGCAGCGGCCGCGGCCGAGCCGATGCCAGGCGACGTTCGATCTCGTCGATGATGCGATCGTGCTGGACCGGAACGAGGGTAGTGGTGCCCACGGCGACGCTTTCCGGGCGTTCGGTGTTCTCGCGCACGACAAGTACAGGGACGCCGAGGTACGGGCGCTTCTTCCTGGATGCCGCCCGAGTCGGTGACGACAAGCGTCGATCGCGCCAGCAGGGCTATGAACGGACGATAGGCGAGCGGGTCGGTCAGGCGGACGCGCGGATGAGACGCGAGGTGACGACGGATGCGTGCGCCCACGACGGGATTCGGATGAACTGGACACACGACGCCGATGTCGGTTTCCCGCGCCAGCAGGTCGAGGATCGCGGTGCAGACGACGTCGAGGCCGCGTCCGTAGTTCTCGCGGCGATGCAGTGTCAGGGTAATGAGGCGCGGTGTATCCGGGAGGAAAGCAAGCGCCGCGCCGAACCCGTCTTCGACCTGCTCGCGCAACAGATCGACGACGGTGTTGCCGACCAGATGGATGCGCTCGGCAGCGATGCCTTCACCGCGCAGGTTGGTTGCCGCGGCGAGGGTCGGCGCAAGGTGCAACGTCGCAAGGCGGGTGATACAGCGGCGGAAATACTCTTCGGGGAACGGCCGCAGCGGATGATCGGTACGCAGGCCTGCCTCGACGTGTGCCAGTGGCAGGTCGAGATCGCGCGCGGCGAGTGCTGTGGCGTACGCGGTGCTCGTATCGCCCTGGGCGACCAGCATCGACGCTGCGCCATCGCGCGCCGCGTCCCGAATCTGTGCGCGCAGGCTTCTCAGCGCCGCGGACAAAGTCGGGGCGTTGCATGCGGGCAATTCGACGTCGCAAGACTGACCGAGGTGCGCGAACGTCTGTGCGACCATGGTCGGATGCTGGCCACTGTTCACGACGACGGTCGAACAATCGCTGCGCCGACGCAGTGCAGTCGCCAGGCTCGCGAGTTTCAGACATTCGGGACGGGTGCCGGCCACGAGAAAAACCCGCGGCGCGGTGTGGCGTGGACTCACTAAATTTTTCCCCTGTATCGGGCTGCCGTGGGTGTCCGATCGGCTGATGGCTATAGCGTCCGGAGTCGACCGGACTCTAGCACAAATTTACGTATATTTACGTTGACTTACGTCAGGGAAACAGTCCTGCCAAAGGTGCGGAAACCGGTTGAATCCCGCGGCAAATGGCCGGCAACGCAAATTCAAGCTCGCCCGCGGGCGCAACTGCCGGTAAACTATGTCTTTACCAGCATCGGAATTGTGCTGCGTCATGACTCCCCTGATTTTCGTGACCGGTGGTGTGGTGTCCTCCTTGGGCAAGGGCATCGCCTCCGCCTCTCTGGCTGCCATCCTCGAAGCACGCGGCCTGCGCGTGACGATGATGAAGCTCGACCCGTACATCAACGTCGATCCGGGCACCATGAGCCCGTTTCAGCACGGCGAGGTGTACGTCACCGACGATGGCGCCGAGACTGACCTTGACCTCGGCCACTATGAACGCTTCGTACGCACGCGGCTCACCGGAAAGAACTCGATCACCACGGGCAAGATCTACGAATCGGTGATTCGCAAGGAACGCCGCGGCGACTATCTCGGCGCGACGGTGCAGGTGATTCCGCACATCACCGACGAGATCAAGCAGTGCATCCATGAGGCGACGCAGGGCTATGACGTCGCCCTGGTCGAGATCGGCGGCACGGTCGGCGACATCGAATCGCAGCCGTTCCTCGAGGCGATCCGCCAGATCCGCATCGAGCAGGGCATGGACAAGTGTCTGTTCATGCATCTGACCCTGGTGCCGTACATCAAGGCGGCAGGCGAGATCAAGACGAAGCCGACGCAGCACTCGGTCAAGGAACTGCGCGCACTGGGTATCCAGCCCGACGTACTGCTGTGCCGCTGCGAGCAACCATTGCCGCAGTCGGAGCGGCGCAAGATCGCGTTGTTCACGAACGTGCCGGAAAAGGCCGTCATCAGCGCAGTCGATGTCGACACGATCTACAAGCTGCCGTTGTGGCTGCACGATCAGGGCCTGGACGACATCGTCGTGTCGCACCTGAAACTCGATGCCAAGCCTGCCAATCTCGCCGAATGGGACAAGACGGTCGCTGCAGTCGAGCACCCGAAGCACGAAGTCACGATCGCGATCATCGGTAAGTACGTCGAGCACAAGGATGCCTACAAGTCGCTCGGCGAAGCGCTGCGCCACGGCGGCTTGAAGCAATCGACGCGCGTGCAATTGCAGTGGATGGAGTCCGAGGATATCGAGGCGCGCGGCGCCGATATCCTGAAGGATGTCGACGGCATCCTCGTGCCCGGCGGCTTCGGCAAGCGCGGGTTCGAGGGCAAGATCGCGGCGGCGCGCTATGCGCGCGAGAACCGCATCCCGTATTTCGGCATCTGCTACGGCATGCACGCAGCCGTTGTGGATTTCGCGCGCAACATCGCCGGGCTCGAGGGCGCCAATTCGAGCGAGAACGACAAGCACTGCACGCATCCGGTGATCGCGCTGATCACCGAGTGGACGACGAACAGCGGCGATGTCGAGCGCCGCAGCGAAGGCTCCGATCTCGGCGGCACGATGCGCCTCGGTGCGCAGGAGTGCCGCCTCAAGGCCGGCTCGACCTCGCGCGAGTTGTACGCTCAGGACGTCATCCGCGAGCGCCATCGCCATCGCTACGAGTTCAACAACCGTTATCGCCAGCAGTTCGAGGATCTGGGCCTCGTCATCGCCGGCAAGTCGATGGATGATCTGCTCGTCGAAATGGTCGAACTGTCGCCGCAGAAGCATCCGTGGTTCGTGACTTGCCAGTTTCACCCGGAGTTCACGTCGACCCCGCGCGATGGCCATCCGTTGTTCAATGGCTTCGTCCATGCAGCACTGGAATACCAGACGATGCGCACGGCGCCGCGCTTCGCCAAGGAAGCCGTTGCATGAAAGGTCTTTTGATCGTCATTCCGGCGAAAGCCGGAATCCAGCTTCTTGCTCCTGACGACATTGAAGAGCTGGATCCCGGCTTTCGCCTGGATCACGACGGTATCCGTGCATGAACCTCTGTGGTTTTGAGGTCGGCCTCGACAAACCATTGTTTCTGATCGCCGGTCCCTGCGTTGTCGAATCCGAGCAGCTGCAGGTAGATACCGCGGGGACACTGAAGGAAATCACCGGCCGGCTCGGCATTCCGTTCATCTTCAAATCGAGCTACGACAAGGCCAATCGCACGTCGGCGTCGAGCTTTCGTGGACTCGGCGTGGAAGAGGGCTTGCGCATTCTCGCCGAGGTCAAGCGCCAAGTCGGCGTGCCGGTACTCACCGACGTGCACGAGTACACGCCGCTCGACGAAGTCGCCTCGGTCGTCGATGTGCTGCAGACGCCGGCGTTCCTGTGCCGGCAGACCGACTTCATCCAGAACGTCGCCAGGGCGGGCAAGCCGGTGAACGTCAAGAAAGGCCAGTTCCTGTCGCCGTGGGAAATGAAACACGTCGCGGACAAGGCGCTCGCGACCGGCAACGCGCAGATCATGGTTTGCGAGCGTGGTGCCAGCTTCGGCTACAACAACCTCGTCTCCGACATGCGCAGCCTCGCCGTGATGCGCGAGACCGGCTGTCCGGTCGTGTTCGATGCGACGCATTCTGTGCAGTTGCCGGGCGGCGCCGCCGGCAAGTCGGGCGGCCAGCGCGAATTCGTGCCGGTGCTGTCGCGCGCGGCGGTTGCGGTCGGCATCGCCGGCATTTTCATGGAAACACATCCCGATCCGGACAAGGCCCTGAGCGACGGGCCGAATGCGTGGCCGCTCGGCAAGATGGCCGCGCTGCTGGAAACGCTGCTGGAACTGGATCGCACCGTCAAACGTGCCGGCCTGCTCGAAACCCATCCCTAGATTCCTCTCACGCAAGACCTCTTCAAATGACGACGATCACCAGTGTTCACGCGCGCGAAATCCTCGATTCGCGCGGCAATCCCACGCTCGAAGCCGATGTCACGCTGAATGACGGCACGGTCGGCCGCGCGGCAGTTCCAAGCGGCGCATCGACAGGCTCGCGCGAAGCGGTTGAACTGCGCGATGGCGACAAGACGCGCTATCTCGGCAAGGGCGTCAGGAACGCCGTGACCAACGTCAATGGTGCGATCGCGCAGGCGCTGAAGGGTTTCGACGCGGCCGATCAGAAGGGACTCGATGCGAAGCTGATCGGTCTCGACGGCTCGCCGAACAAGGACCGCCTCGGTGCGAACGCGTTGCTCGGCGTCTCACTCGCCGCGGCTCACGCCGTCGCCATCAGCCGCAAGGAGCCGCTTTGGAAACACCTGGCAGCCCTCAGCCCGCAGCCCTCGGCCCTCGGACCGGCCTTGCCGGTGCCCATGATGAACATCGTCAACGGCGGTGCACACGCCGACAACAACGTCGACATGCAGGAATTCATGGTCCTGCCGGTCGGCCTGCCGAGTTTTTCCGAGGCGCTGCGCGCCGGCGTGGAAATTTTCCATTCGTTAAAAAGTGTACTCAAGGCGAAGGGCTTGAACACGGCAGTCGGCGACGAAGGCGGCTTCGCGCCGGACCTGAAGTCGAATGAGCAGGCCATCGAGACGATCCTCGAGGCGATCGGCAAGACCGGCTACAAGGCCGGCGCGGACGTCTATCTCGGTCTCGATGTCGCCAGCTCCGAATTCTTCAAGGAAGGCGCCTACCATCTGGAAGGCGAGGGCAAGACGCTCTCGCCGACGCAACTGGTCGATTTCTACGCCGACTGGTGCGCGAAGTATCCGATCATCACGATCGAAGACGGCATGGCCGAAGGCGACTGGGACGGCTGGAAGGCGCTGACCGACCGGCTCGGCAGGAAAATCCAGCTTGTCGGCGATGACCTGTTCGTCACCAATACGGCGATCTTCAAGCAGGGCATCGAGCGCCACATCGCCAACGCGATCCTGATCAAGGTCAACCAGATCGGCACTCTGTCGGAAACGCTGGAGGCGATCGCGATGGCGCATTCGGCAAACTACGCAGCAATCGTCTCGCACCGCTCCGGCGAAACGGAGGACACCACGATCGCCGATATTGCCGTCGCCACGACGGCCACGCAGATAAAGACCGGTTCGCTGTGCCGTTCCGATCGCGTCGCCAAGTACAACCAGCTGCTGCGCATCGAAGAAGCGCTCGGCGCGCAGGCACGCTACGCCGGCCGCGGCGCCTTTGCGAACGTGCCGGGACTGGTCGGCTGACGGAAGATCAAGCGTGCTGCGCTATGTCGCCCTGCTGTTGCTGATCCTGTTGCTGGCGCTCGAAGTCAAGTTGTGGACCGGCGACTGGAGCATGCGCGAGGTGTGGCGCCTGCGCCAGCGCGTCGCGGAGCAGAAGCAGGAGAACCTGAAGCTGAAGCAGCGCAACGAGGCCCTTTCGGCCGAAGTCCAGGACTTGAAGAACGGCAACGAGGCAATCGAAGAACGCGCGCGCTCGGAGCTTGGCCTGATCAAGCCAGGCGAGACGTTCTATCACGTCGTCGAACCCGCGGCGGACGCCAAGAAAAGCGGCGATGACAAGCATTGAACGTGGCCTCTGGTGCGTCGTTGCGGCTGCGGGCCGGGGTGCACGCTTCGGCGGCGGAATTCCGAAGCAGTATCTGACTCTCGCCGGTAAACCGATGTTGCTGCGCACGATCGAGGCACTGACTGCGCATCCGCAGATTGCCGGTGTGATGCGTCGCCATCGCTGCTGACGATCGCCACTGGCGGGACGTCGCCGGCGCGAAGCCGGTCTTGACGACGACTGGCGGCGAACAACGCGCCGACTCGGTGCTGGCCGGTCTGCAAGCCGTGCGCGGCAAGGCCCGCGACGACGACTTCGTGCTCGTGCATGACGCTGCGCGGCCCTGCGTTCGCGGGGACGACATCTCGCGCCTGATCGAACAGGGCATTCCAGCCGGCGGCGCCTTGCTCGCCGCGCCCGTGCGCGACACGCTGAAGCGGTCGGGACCTCGGCAGCGCGTGGAGGCGACCGAGCCGCGCGAGGCACGCTGGCGCGCACTCACGCCGCAGCTGTTTCGACTTGGTGAACTGATCGGTGCGTTGGAATCGGCGATCGCCGCAGGTATCGCGATCACCGACGAGGCCATGGCGATGGAGCGCACAGGTCACCGGCCATTGCTGGTCGAAGGCAGCGAGAGCAATATCAAGGTCACGACGCCGGACGATCTGGCGTTGGCGGAATTCATCCTGGCGAGGCAGACCGCTTGAGAATCGGTCAGGGTTATGACGTCCACGCCTTCGGCGACGGCGATCACGTCGTTCTCGGCGGCGTGCGCATCGCCCACAGCCGCGGCATCATCGCGCACTCCGACGGCGATGTGGTGATCCACGCGCTGTGCGACGCGATTCTCGGCGCGCTGGCCCTCGGCGACATCGGCCGGCACTTTCCGCCGACCGACGAACGCTGGCGCGATGCCGACAGCCGCCACTTCCTGCGCCACTGCGCCGAGTTGATGCGCAACGCCGGGTTCGCGCTTGGCAATGCCGACGTGACCGTCGTCAGCGAACAGCCGAAGATAGCGCCCCATGCGCAGGCGATGTGCGCGAACCTTGCGTCCGATCTTGCCTGCGAAGCGAACCGCCTCAGCGTCAAGGCGACGACGAGCGAGAAGCTCGGTTTCACCGGGCGTGGCGAAGGGCTGGCTGCCATGGCCGTCGTCCTGCTGACAGCCGCGGAAAGCTGACTGCTGCGCGGCGACGCGAGTCAGCCGGTGCGTTCGCCGGCTACTTGCCGAGCATGTAGAGCTGCCAGAGGTCGCGCCCGTTCATGTGCATCAGCGGCTGCAGTGTACGCATTGCCGTCCGGCCGACGGTACGCTCCAGATAGCGCATCTCCTGCAGCTTGCCCTTGGTTTCCTCGTCGAGCGGAACCTCGATGTCGTGCTCGCGCATGATCAGGATTCCCTTCGCGCGCAGCGCCAGTTCGACATAGAGACGCAAATAGCAGAGCAGGTCGCCGACCACTTCGCCGGAGAAGCGCGAACGCAGCGCGTACAGATATTGCCCGGCACGTGAATCGGAGAACTTTCCGGAGTCGAGCAGTTCGAGCAGTTCCTGATCGACCTCGAAGCCGCTGCCGATCCAGCCTTCGACGGCGCGCTCGCTGCGCAAGAAAACCCACAGCATCAGCGGCGGCACGCAAAGCAGGACGAGCATCGTCTCCTGAATGGGCGGCAGCGCGAACTGGTTGAATGACGCATGGATCAGCGCCACCAGGGCAAGCGGCGGCAGGATGCCGCGCGCGTCGAGCTTGCCGCGCAGGTCAACGTTGTACAGCACCAGTGCGGCGAAGCTCGCCTGCAGGCCGCCGTGGAGTATGGCGGTGCCGAAGCCGCGCACGATCCATACGCCGATGTGGGGATCGGTCAGCGTGCCGAGGTAATAGAGGTTCTCGACGGTCGCGAACCCTGCGCCGACCGCATAGCCGAGCACCGATGCATCGACAAGAAAGCCGATGCGGCGCTGGCGGATCAGGAACAGGATCACGCACGCCTTGATCGACTCCTCGAGCAGCGGCGCCTCGTAGCGCGAATACGTATCGAATTCGATGCCGGCCGCGCTCATCACGGCGCCATTCACCAGGTAGCAGAGAGCCGCGGCCAGACCGCCGGCCACGATGGTGATCACGACCAGGCGCAAGCGCACCAGCTTGTAGCTGTCGAGGAAGAGCAGCGTGGCGAGGAAGCACAGCGCCGGCAATAATCCGATCGACGCGCGCAGCAGCCAGGCAGCGCCGTCGGTCATGCCGACCCCCGGACGCCGGAGCCTGCGGGCATCAGTTCAGAACCTTCAGCGAGACCATCCATTCGTTGTGGCCGACGTTGCCGTTGCCGAAACCGTAGGCCGAACCGATCGACAAGGTCATTTCCTGGTGGTGCATCACGTTGAACAGGAAGTCGACCTGGAAACCGACATCGTTGTAGTGGTGCGTCGGCACCGAGGAGCCGACCGGATCGGTCACCAACTCACCGACGAAAACGGCAGGGCGCGCCCAGTTGAGGTAGTTCGCCGGCGTACCGGCGCTGCCGAAGCGGATCGGCGGAAGATTCCACTCCAGCGTCGAGCGCGCGTAGGTGCGGCCGTTGAGTTCGTCAATCTCGAATCCGGGGAAGCTCGTGAATTCGCGGTAGCGCTTGACCTCGCCGTGGTCGACCCAGTTGTTGCCGAATCCGCCGAAATAGAAGTTCGCGTACGGATCGGAGGCATCGCCGTGCGCCCAGCCGGCATAGTTTCGCAGCCACAGCGACGAATGATCGAACAGGAACGGCCAGCCGAAGTCGAGGCCGCCGAAAAGCAGCGGGATGGTGTTGCCGTTTTCGCGATTGACGACGAGGTTCATGTTCCAGCGCAGGCCTTTCTCGTCGTCGACATTGCCGAGAGAATTGACCACGTAACCGTACTTCAGCCTCGCCGCCGCGGTGACGAGCTTGTCGCTCGGCGAGGCGACGTTCTGGAAACCGGGCAGGGTGTCCAGACCGTTGAAGGCGCGCAGTGACAGGTCAAGGTCGAGCGTGCGTGGGACGTCGTAGATCAGCGAACGCTTGTAGCCGAACAGCCATTCGTTGCCGCGCAGGCTGGTCTTGGTCGGTCCGAACAGGTCGTAGAAGTCCCCGGCATTGTGCTTGTAGCCGAGGCGATATCCCTGGTCTTCGAGCAGCGCGTCGAAATGCTTGCGCTCGTATTCGGGCAGCGAGTCGCCGGGCGTGAGCGCAGCATTGACGCTGATGCGGGCCAGGCCGATCGGATCGGACCAGACGCCGTGCATGCCGGCCGCCCAGCTGTCCTTGTAGCCCTCGACGATGGGATACAGGCCCTGTTCCTGGACTTCGCGGACTGGCCGGTAGGGACCGTCGCTGACGGTGATCTTCTGCAGGTCGATCTTCGACGGATCGCCGACATTCCAGCTCTTCACGACGGGATGCTCCTCGACGATCTGGGCGCCCAGGAACGTGATGGCCGCCAAGTCCTCGCGCGGCTGCGCGTCGATGAAGCCCGGTACCAGCCCTTGTCCGGTGTAGTCGAAGGCCATCATGCGCCCGTCGGGCAGCGGCAGCGGACGGAAGAAGCCCGTCTGGGCGTTCGACAGCGCCTCGATAGCGTGGCTGGCAATGTCGTAGCGATAGATGTTCGACACGCCGGTGTAGTAGGAACTGCCGTAGAGCGACCGTCCGTCCGGTGAAAACACGAACCCTTCCGGCACCGCGGTGCCGAAGTCGAATTTGGCCACGGGTGTCGCGTCGCCTGCGAGCAATGATTCCACCGGCATCAGGTACAGGGCCTGATCGCCGTTGATTGCGGTGTGCGAAGCGCTGATCAGCTTGCCGTCAGGCGAGATGTCGATGTCGTAGGCGATCTCGCCGTACGGCCACGAATACACCTGATGATAATCGGTGTACGGGTACTCCATGCGCACCAGCGTGACGATGCCATTGAGGTGCCGGATTCCCCACAGCGATCGGTCGCTACGATTGAACACGAGGTCACCGATGCGCGCGTCTTCCTGCAACATGTGCGTCGCACCGGTAACCGTATCGAGCGAGACGATGTCGCGATAGCCGACGGTGTTGTCGGTGGTATAGAAGGCCGTCTTGCTGTCCGGGTCGTAGGCCAGCGAGGTCACCTTGTACAGGATCGGACCCTTCACATCGACCAGCGGCTTGAGGCTGCCGTCCTCGAGCGACATCGTGCCGACATAGGCGGCGACGCCCGGATAACGGAATGCGGCAACGATGCTGTTGCGCTGCGGATCATAATAGGCCCGCGAGATCGAACCCATGCCACGCGTCGACAGCGGCTGGTGTTTCGACAGCGGATACTTCGCGATTGCTTCCAGATTGGCTTTCTGGAAGCCTTGCTCCCACTCGATCCAGTCGTTCCAGGCTGCGGCCATCGGCTTGCCGAAAACCTTCTTGAACTGTTCGGAGTAGTAGCGCTCGCTGCCTTCCGGCCGTGCCGCCCACTCGATGACCTTCTCAGGCGAATATTTGAGCGCCAGGTAGGAGATGAAGCGCGTGCCATAAAGGTAGTTGTTGACGCCGACCTGGAAGTCGACCTTCGTACCCTGCGCGGCGAGCCCGGCAGGGTCGTAGAAATGCGCGTGATCGCGAACCATGGCGCGAAAGACCATTTCGTCGTATGCGCCCTGGGCGCGGCCGCGGCCGCCGGCCATCCAGGTCTCGACGAAGACGGCGAGACCCTCGAGGTACCAGCGCGGTGCCAGCGAGCGTGGTGCGGTCAGGTAGGTGTAGAGCAGCGATTCGGGATGCTTGGCGTCGACCTGGATCTTGCCGCCGAGAAAATGACGCCAGAACAGATCGTCCTGCGTCGATCCATCGAGATTCGAGACGTGGACGAGTTCATGATTCAGCAGCGAGAACATCCGTTCGCTGCCGACGTAAGTCTCGAACGAATAGGCGAACGGCGCGATGTCGACGGCTACCTGATTGATCGGCGTGCCATTGGCACCGGCGTTGCCGACGTCGCCGAAGTCCTTGAGCAGGACATTGACCTTGCCGTCCGGTTTCCAGCCCCAGAGCTGTCTTTGGAAATTCAGCGAATTTTCGCCGGCGCGTGCAGCCACCGGTGCCAGGTAGTCTTCGGTTGGGTGGAACCAGATGATGCGAAGGTCGTCGGTCTGCAACTGCTGCAGCGGTTCGTCAGCACGGGCTTCTGAGGCCAGAGCGAGCGCGCCTGCGAACAACATAGCCGCCCGGATGCCGGGTCGCTCCATCGTACTTCCCCCTGAAGAACGCAGTGAACCAGTGCGGAAGCATAACGGAAAAAAAGAAAGGCCGGCTGCCTGATGGCAACCGGCCTTTACGCGGACCGAGCGACTGGGCTTACTGCTGATGCTGCTGCGAATTCAGCGTCGCCGCGAACGCGGCGTTGTTCAACATCGAGGCGAACGCGCCGTTGGAAGCCAGCGCGCGGAAGTCGCTGTTGTTCAGCAGGCTGTTGAAGCCGGCGTTGTTGACGAGGCTGGCGAAACCGCCGTTGTTGACCAGACCGGCGAATCCGCTGTTGTTGACCAGGCCGGCGAATCCACTGTTGTTGACCAGGCCGGCGAACCCGCTGTTGTTGACCAGGCCGGCGAATCCGCTGTTGTTGACCAAGCCGGCGAATCCACTGTTGTTCACCAGGCCAGCGAATCCACCGTTGTTGACCAGGCCAGCGAATCCAGCGTTGTTGAGCAAGCCCTTGAAGCCACTGTTGTTGACCAGGCCGGCGAATCCACTATTGTTGACCAGGCCCTTGAAGCCACTATTGTTGAGGAGGCTGGCAAAGTCGTGGTTCTGCACCAGGCTGTTGAAACCGGTGTTGTTGACCAGCGAGTTGAACTGGCCGTTATTTAGCAGCGACTTGAACTCGGTGCTGGCGACCACGTTCGCGACGCGGTTGTTCGTCGTCGACTGGTACAGCATCTGGTTGTTGACCAGCGACTTGAACTCGCTGTTGTTGACCAGCCCGCGGAAATCGCTGTTGTTGACGAGCGACTTGAACTCGTTGCTGTTGACCAGCGATTTGAAGTCGCTGTTGTTGAGGAGTCCCTTGAAGTCGCTATTGTTGAGGAGTCCCTTGAAGTCGCTATTGTTGAGGAGTCCCTTGAAGTCGCTGTTGTTGACCAGGCCCTTGAAGTCGCTGTTGTTGAGGAGTCCCTTGAAGTCGCTGTTGTTGACCAGGCCTTTGAAGTCGCTGTTGTTGAGGAGCGACTTGAAATCCGAGTTCGAATACAGCGCCGCGGCCTGCTGGTTCTTGCCAAGGTCGGAGAAGGCCGCGCCCTGGGCCAGCGCGATAAACGCCGGATTGCTGGCCATCGCGCGGAACTCCGGATCCTTCACGAGGCGCGTAAAGGTGTCGGTCTGCATGAGCTGCGGAATGCTCTGGTCGCCGGTTTGCACAGTTTCGACCGACGTGGCCCGATAGCGCTGCGCCGGGGCGATCGTGCCCGCAACGTCGCTGGTCGAGGGCGGATAAAAAGATCCGAAATAGACGACTGCAGCAATCGCTGCTGCCAGCCCGCCACCTATCACGATGATCTTGTTGTTCTTCATCTTCGTCCTTCCTCTAGTTTGGGATGCGGAAACGGTTCGGATGTGGGGCTGTGATGCAGGGTTCTTTGTATTGTACGAGCCAGCAGGCAAAAGGTTGGCGGGTCCGCGTCGGGCGCCGTGCCAGCGCCACGGCAGCCAGCGCCTGGGCGTACTAGCGGATTCAGACTGGTTAGCCGTGATTCCGTCGACGACATGCTGGTGCATGCCGTCGGGGGGCGCCGCTGGAGGCATGCGCTCGAGGCTGCCGGTCATCCGCTTGAGGTCGCCATGCAGCCCGCGCGCCTTGGGGTCGGCAGCGATCGTGCGCTGGAACTCGGCAC
Organism: uncultured Gammaproteobacteria bacterium; assembly: GCA_963738115.1. GTDB lineage: Bacteria > Pseudomonadota > Gammaproteobacteria > Xanthomonadales > Rhodanobacteraceae > Rudaea. The sequence goes on from CAVTVN010000002.1 coordinate 318,162, forward strand.
GCTGCGTCTCGTCGAGTTCGCCGTCGATCTCGGCATGGATCAGTTCCCGGGTGCGTTCGTCGGCCATAATCAGATCTCTCTTCGGGCGACGAGAACGTCGCGCAATGCTTCGCGAGCGGTGAACAGGCGGGATTTCACCGTCTTCACCGGACAATCCAGAATCTGCGCCATTTCCTCGTAGCTGCAGCCCTGTACGTGCTTGAGCACGATCACGACACGGTATTCGACCTTCAGCGCCATCAGGGCACGCTGCAGTGCAGCACCGGTCTGTTCCCGAATTGCCTGCTCGACCGGCCCGTCGTGGTCGTCGAGGGTGTCTTCACCCAGCGATTCCGAGGCCCGACGGCGGCGCACCAGATCGAGCGCCTGGTTCACCACGATGCGGTACAGCCAGCTGCTGAATTGCTGCTGCTGATCGTAGCTTCCGAGGTGCTCGTAGGCGTTCAGGAAGGCCGCTTGGGTCACGTCGATCGCATCCTCGGTATGGTGAAGAATCCGGTAGGCCGCATTGAAAATCCGCAGTTCATAGCGGCTCAGCAACGCATCGAACGCCATGCGATCGCCGTTCCTGCACCGCAATACGAGTTCTACGTCGGTGTCGTCTGTCATGTATACGGATCGGGGCAGGAAAGGTTGGTGGCTGAACGGTTCAGCTGCTCGCCCGCTCCACTTCGAACACCTGGTCGAAGCCCGAGAAACGGAAGATGTCGTAGATGTGGCTGCTGACGTTGATCAGGCGCAGGCGCCCGCCGGATCCGAGCAGGCGCTTGTGCGTCTTGAGCAATACGCCCAGGCCGGCGCTGGATATGTATTCAAGTCCACGGAAGTCGAACGCCTGCGCGCTGCCGGAGGCATCGATGAATTCCTGCGCCTTTGCGCACTGTGCCGCATCGAGCCTGCCGGTGAACGCGATGGTTCCCTGCTCGCCATGACGAATCTCGAACATCGCGATGTCCTCGGTCTTTTCCGGAAGGTTGGAGAGTAGTCTTTGTGCGTCTAATCCACCAGCCAGCGAATCGGGTACGTTGGCTACCGTTCGCGCCGGGTTTATCGTCAACCGCTTGCGAAAGCTGATGCGGCTGGATCGTCCGCTGTACTCGTATTCGATTGCGTCCAGCATCCGTCGAATCAGATGCAAGCCGAGCCCGCCGGGGCGGCGCTCTTCGGCCGGCAGGCCGACATCGGCGTCCGGAGCGGCGGTGACGTCGAAGTGGTCGCTGTCCGGGTCGGTCAGCTGGCAGATCACTTCGTCGCCGACACATTCGATTTCCAGGGTGATGAGGCCGGCGCCAGCGGCGTTGTACTTGACCATGTTCGTGAACAGTTCCTCGACGGCCATGATCACCGCATACGAGTCGGCGTCGCTGGGTTCGAGCGGGTCCAGAACGCCGTGCACGAAGGCGAAGATTTCCTCGAGCGAATCGAAACTGCGGGCAAAATCGCGGCGCTTCGGCGCGGGAGGCGCGGCCTTTTCGCCGTTGCCATCCAGGCGGCGGATCAGCACGATCGAGATGTCGTCGAGCTGCGGCGCGCCGCGACCGAATTGCCGCAGTTCGCCGAGCAGGCGATCGCGCACGCGCGCCATCGGCTCGTTGTGGTAACGGCGCAGGAATTCCACGACGCGCTGCTCGCCGAACTCCTCCTCGTCGGCGGTGCAGTATTCGTAGACGCCGTCGGAGAGCAGGGCAAACACGTCGCCGGCGGCGAAGTTGATCAGGCGCGGCTGGCGCAGCGCAATCAGTGCCATCGCGCCGAGCGGCGCTGTCGTCGGTGGATGGATGTCGCACTTGCCGTCGGCCGCGTGGAAGTGCAACAACGGCCCCTGGCCGCCCGAGTGATAGCGCAGCACGTGTTGCAACGGATCGAGGTGGCCGAGGAACGCGGTGACGAAGCGGTCTTCCGGCAGATCGTCCGCCAACTGATCGTTGATGTGCCGGAACGTGTCGTCGAGTCCCGCGCCCAACCGCTGCGCCACGCGCAGCATCGCGCGCACCTGCGTGGCCGACAGCGCCGGGCCGATTCCGTGTCCGGTCGCATCGCCCATCAGCACCATCACGCCGCCGTCCGGCATGGGCACAAAATCGTACGTGTCGCCACCGCATTGATCGGCCGGTCGAAATGCGCCGGCAAGATCGTAACCAGCGATGTCCGGCGCTTGTTTGGGCAGCGATCCCATCTGCACCGCGCGCGCAACCTCGATTTCCTGCGCGACTTTCTCCGATTCCAGGAGCCGTTCGGTCAATTGCGCCCGCTGCAGGGCCACCGCGCATTGCGCGGCGAGGACGCTGGCCATGGTCTCGTCGTCGGCATTGAACACGCCTTCGCGCCGGTTGACCAGCTGGAGCACGCCGACGAGCAGTTCGTCATAGCCCATCAGCGGCAGCGTCAACATGCAGCGCGTGCGATATCCGGTTTTCTGATCGAAGCTGCGGTCGAAGCGCGAGTCGGCGTAGCAGTCCGGCACGTTGATGGGCGAGCGCGTGCGCAGGCACTCGCCGACAATGCCACGTTCGGCCGAAATGCGTATCGGGTCCATGCCGCGCGCCACGCGCGATTCCAACTCGTGCGTCGCCGCAAGATAACGCCAGACCGTTCCGCCCTCGGCATCGAGCAATTCCTTGGCGGCGTCGACCACCTGGTAGAGCATGCTCTCCAGTTCGATCGGCTTCGCCAGGTCGCGCGTGATACTCGAGATGCGACCGAGCTTTTGCACCCAGACGCTTTCGATGGTTGATTGTTCTGTCATTGCGAACAGTTTCCCCTGTGCCCGACCATCGTGCTGCGCCGGGCCTCGGCGCGTCAAGCGATGTGGCGTCGGCGATGCGGAGCATTGTGCTCTCACCGGAACGGTCGAGACCGTCTGGCGCGCGCGATTTGGTGCTTGCCGGGCGTCCTGGCGCAACGCAATATCGCCGGCTGGGTGGAGATGGACGCGCCACCCCGCCACTTCGAAGAGTGACCATGGTGATGAATACGGAATCCGTCGACCGGAATTCCCCATCGTAATGATCGGTGACTTGCCCTACGCCCATGGCGGTCCGCCGCTTCGCGGAGTCCTGCGCCTGGCGCCCGAGGATTTTCTCGTCGACGAAGACCTCGGGTTCGCCCCTGATGGCGCCGGTGAGCACGCCTTCGTGCGCATCGAGAAGTGCAACGCGAATACCGAATGGGTGGCGCGCGAGCTTGCGCACTTCGCCGGTGTCGCGACGCATGCGGTCGGCTACGCCGGCATGAAGGACCGCCGCGCGGTCACGCGGCAGACGTTTTCCGTGCACTTGCCCGGCCGTCCCGATCCCGATTGGGCGTCGCTGCAGCATGCGGAGTTCCGCGTGCTCGAGGCGGCGCGCAACAGCCGCAAGCTCAAGACCGGGGCGTTGCGCGGCAATGCGTTCCGCATCGCCTTGCGCGGTGTCGAAGGCGATCGACGGCTGCTCGAAGAGCGGGTTGCCACCATTGCGCGCCTCGGCGTGCCGAATTACTTCGGCGAGCAGCGTTTCGGCCGCGGGGGCGGTAACGTTGAGCGTGCGCGGGCGATGTTTGCCGGCAAGCGCGTACAGCGCCACGAGCGCGGTTTGCTGCTGTCGTCCGTCCGTTCGTTCCTGTTCAACGAAGTATTGGCAGAACGCGTGCGGCTCGGCAACTGGAACGAGGCAGTCGAAGGCGACGTCTGGATGCTCGCAGGTAGCCAGAGCATCTTCGGCCCGGAGCCGATGAGCGAAGAAAGCGCAGCCCGCCTGGTCGCGGGCGATATTGCGCCGACCGGTCCGATGTTTGGCGAAGGCCAATTGCGGACGCAGGCTGCGGCCGCCCAGATCGAAGAAGCGGTTGGTGCTCGCCATGAAGATCTGCTGCGCGGCCTGGCAGCTAATGGGCTGCGCCAAGAACGCCGTGTCTTGCTGCTGAGACCTGCAGGCCTGTCGGCAACGTCGTTGCCCGACGGCGGCATTGAGCTGCTATTTAACTTGAAAAAAGGATCTTATGCTACTGTAATAATTAGAGAAATATGCTCTGTTGAATTGCCGGAATAGCAATCACGGTAACTTCGGCTCGCCATCACGGCATGCGCTTGCACAGCGGTCTATAGTGTCATGAGGCAACGCTCTCATGTTCGCAGCAAACAAGCGAAAAGGAGGCAGTCGTGCAGGCACGTCGATTCACGGCGATAGCAATTATGGGTCTTGCGCTTGGCGCTTGTGCAAGCGCAGGCGGCCCGCGGCACGCCGCGCTGGTGGATCCTGAGAACGATGACTATGACGCGGACAAGGTCACCGCGGTGAACCAGTGGGCGCACACTCACGGCGCGACTGAGATCTGGATCAATTATCCGACGAAATACCGCCCGCGGGACGGCGGCGGCTAATCGGGATCCGACGGGAACCGTTGGCGCCGCGCGTGTCAGGCGTGGCGCATCAATACCACGACCGCGCCAGTGCCGCCTTCTGCCGGCGGCGCTGAGGCGAACGCCAGCACGTCGCCGCGTCGGCGCAGCAAGCCATCGACCAGACGCTTGAGTACCGGACCTTGCGCACGCGAGCGCAGGCCCTTGCCGTGGATGATCTTCACGCACAAGCGGCCCTCGTGCTGGCATTCGTCGAGAAAGCTCTTTATGGCCGAACGCGCGACTTCGATATTCATCTGATGCAGATCGATTTCGTCGGCGATGGAGAAGTGACCGCGCTTCAGGCGACGCAGCAATCGCGGTGACAGCCCCTCTTTGAGGTAGCTCAGTTCCTCGCCGACTTCGATCTCGGCCGGATCGATCACGGTCCGCGTCAATTCCTGTGGAACGCGTGCCTCGTCGAGCCGCGACTGCACAGGTTCGGGCGCGGGGCGTGGGCGCTGCGGTGCCGCGCCCTGCTCGGCAAAGCGCCGGAGCGGACCGACCGCCTCTTCGAACAGGCGCACATCTTCCGCGCTTGCCGTCTGCGGGTTTTTCTTCGAGCGGAAAGCCATGCCGTGAGCTTAGCAGAGGCCCATGCGCGTTCAGTTCGCCTCGCCGTCCGGTACAATTCGCTCCGCATGCGAGTATTGGTGAGCAACGACGATGGCGTGGACGCGCCGGGCATAGACTTCCTGGCACGGCGGCTTTCGGTCGTCGGCGAAGTCATCGTCGTCGCGCCCGATCGGGATCGTTCCGGCGCGAGCAACTCCCTTACTCTCGATCAACCGATCCGCGTGACGCGCCTGGAGAATGGCCGCTATCGCGTGGCCGGTACGCCGACCGATTGCGTGCACCTTGCGCTGGCCGGATTGCTCGACAAGGAACCCGATATCGTCGTTTCAGGTATCAACAATTCGGCCAATCTCGGCGATGACGTCATCTACTCGGGCACGGTCTCGGCCGCGATGGAAGGCCGTTTTCTCGGCCTGCCCGCAATCGCGGTATCGCTCGCTGCCAAGGACCACAAGGGCGTTCATTACGCCAGTGCAGCGCAGGCCGCGCTGGCGATCATGGAGCGGCTGCTCGTCGATCCGCTGCCGGCCGATACGATCCTCAACGTCAATGTTCCCGATCTGCCTTGGGCCGAGCTGCGCGGCTTTGCCGTGACGCGCCTGGGCCGGCGTCATCGCTCCGCACCGTGCATCGCGCAGACCGATCCGCGCGGCCGCCCGATCTATTGGATCGGGCCCCCGGGTGAGGCCGAAGACGACGGCCCCGGCACCGACTTTCATGCCGTTCGCGAAGGCTACATCTCGATCACGCCGATCCAGGTCGACCTGACCCGCTACCAGGCGCTCGAAAAGGTCGCCGGCTGGGTTTCCTCGCTATCGCTGGAACTCGAAGCGTGTTGACGCTCCTTCGCAACATGCTTCGAATTCGATGCAGAGACGCATCGTCAGAAAGGTCCGCGATGGGCTTTTTTGACCATGATGCCGGCGCGGTCGCATGAACGTGTTTTCGCGACCTACGCCCGAGGCGCGCGGCCTCGGCATGACCTCGCAGCGCGCGCGCGACCGCCTGGTCACGCGGCTGAAGGAAGAGGGCATCGCCGATCGGCGCGTGCTCGATGTCATCGGTCGCCTGCCGCGCCACCTGTTCATCGAGGAAGCACTGGCTTCGCGCGCGTACGAAGACACGGCCTTGCCGATCGGCCTCAGTCAGACGATCTCGCAGCCGTGGGTCGTGGCGCGCATGACGGAGGCGCTGATCGAGGACAAACTGCCGAACAAGGTGCTCGAGATCGGCACCGGCTCCGGCTACCAGGCTGCGGTGCTCGCCGCGCTGGTGAAAAATGTATACACGGTCGAGCGCATCGAGGAGCTGCTGCGCAATGCGCGCCGGCGCTTCCGCAAGCTCGGCGTCGACAATATCCGCTCGAAGCACGACGACGGCAGGCTCGGCTGGGCCGAGCATGCGCCATACGATGCGATCATGCTGACCGCGGCGGGCGAGGCGGTCGATCAGGAACTGTTCGCGCAACTTGCGCCCGATGGCGTGCTCGTCGCTCCGGTTGGCCCGCCGGGTCATCAGCGCCTGATGCGCTATCGAAATTCCGAGAAGGGCTGGGTGAGCGAATCGCTCGGCGCGGTGAGTTTCGTGCCGCTGCTGGGCGGAATCGGCTGATGCGCCTGTTCAGGCCGCTTTACGAATTTGCGTTGCGATGGGCGATACATCCCCACGCCGAGCGGTATCTCGCCGCCTTGAGTTTCGTCGAAGCCTTCATTTTTCCGGTCGCGCCGGAAATCATGCTGGCGCCGATGACGCTGGCAAAACCCAAGCTGTGGGCGCGCTACGCGATGGTCAGCCTGTGCGCCTCCTTGCTGGGTTCGTTCGTCGGCTACGCGCTTGGCCATTTCGCATTCCAGTTGGTGCGTCCGCTGTTCGAGGATCTCGGCTGGATGCCGAAGTTGCTCGAGATCATCGATCGACTGCACGACCAGAGTGCGTGGAAGATATTCGGGCTGCTCGTTCTTGCCGGGTTCATACCGGTTCCGTTGAAAATATTCACCTGGGCATCGGGAGTCGTCGGTGTGCCGATCCCGGCATTCGTGGCCGGCATGCTGATCGGACGCGGCAAGCGCGTATTTGCCGTAGCCGGGGCAATACGACTGGGCGGTGAGCGGGCCGAAAAAACGCTGCACCGATGGATCGAGTGGATCGGCTGGGGTCTGGTCGTGCTGATCGTGTTGTTGATCGTGTATTTCAAATACGTGCATTGACTGCAATGAAGCGTTGCCTTGCGATCGCACGAGTCCTCGATCGCCGCGTGAGCGCGGTCCGGGTGGGTCGTGCTCGCTGTAATCGCGCTCGGCCTTGGCGCTTGCGCCTCGGGACCTCCGGCGCCCGTGGTCGATTTGTCCGAAAGCGATCATGACTCGGCGCCCCACGAGACGGTCCCCAAGGCGCCGTCGCCGTCCCCGGGTACGTATCGCGTCGTGCGTGGCGACACGCTTTATGCCATTGCGTTCCGGCATGGACTGGATTTTCGCGACGTCGCTACATGGAACAATATCGCCGCGCCGTATCGCATCTATGCGGGTCAGGATCTGCGCCTGGATGCGCCGGGTGCGAACCATTTGCCGGCGCCGGTTGCCGCACCGGTAACGACATCACGCGTCGTGCCGCCGCAAGCTACCGCAACAGCGACGGGCGCGGCGCCGGTCCCGGCGCCGACGAAGCCGAGCATGTTTGAAGATGTGCCGCCGCCGGCCGCTCCGGTGGAGTCGGCAAAGCCGTCGGCAGCGACGGGCCTGACTCCCGACATTACGACTGCGTCGACTCCTGCGGCCGCGCCGAAGCCGGCAGTGCCGGAAATGGTGGCCAAGCCCGCTGCGCCATCCGCAGCCCCGGCGAAGGCGTCCGCAACGGAAATGGCTCCCACGCCGCGTATTGCCGACGATAGCGTGGTCACGAGTGCAAATGGCGTGACCTGGCGCTGGCCGGGCAAGGGCAGCCTGGTCGGCACCTTTGTCGCCGGCGACCAGACACGACAAGGCATTGATGTTGCCGGCAAGGCGGGCGACCCCGTACTTGCCGCAGCCGACGGAGAGGTCGTGTACAGCGGCAACGGGCTCCTCGGTTACGGCGAGTTGATCATCGTCAAGCACACCGCGAATTTCCTCTCGGCCTACGGTCACAACCGCAAGCGTCTCGTGCAGGAAGGCGACAAGGTGAAGGGTGGGCAGCAAATCGCCGAGATGGGTGCCAGCGCCAGTTCGCGAGACGAACTGCACTTCGAAATCCGCAAGAACGGCAAGCCGGTCAATCCGCTGGACTATCTGCCGGCGCGCTGACCGAGGCAGCTGCGGGCTCGGGTCACAGAACACTCAAATCTTCCCAACGGGGCGGCTACCCTGCGAACGACACCCGACGACGCGGAACCCACAAGCCGCTCGCGAGCGGAGTATTCTGCACACATGGGTGCGCAAGCCGCTGAAATCGAAACCGACGACCTGATCGAGCTGATCGACGCGATCGAACCGCAGGACGACGAAGCACGCAGTTCGACCAGCGTCTACCTCAATGAGATCGGTCTCATCGCGCTGCTGAGCGGCGAAGATGAGTTGCGTCTCGCGGCGCTTGCGCGCAGTGGAGATGCTGACGCGCGCCAGCAGATGATCGAAGCGAACCTGCGCCTGGTCGTCGCCGTCGCGCGCAACTACGTCGGCCGCGGCGTGCCGCTGCTGGACCTGATCGCCGAGGGCAACATCGGCCTCATGCGCGCCGTCGACAAGTTCGATCCTGCCCGCCGCCTGCGTTTTTCCACCTACGCGGTATGGTGGATTCGGGAAGCCGTGCAGCACGCGGTCATGCATCACGGCCGCACCGTGCGCGTGCCGGTGCACGTGCTGCGCGAACTGGCGCAGGTATTGCGTGCGCGCCGGCAACTGCTGATGCAATCAGGCCGTGCGCCGACGATCGACGAACTCGCGCAGGCGATGGGCAAGCCCGGGACGGAGATTGCGGAATTGTTCTGCGTGACCGAACACATCAGTTCGCTCGATGCGCCACGCTCGGAGAGCGACGATCGAGCGCTGATCGATCAATTGGTCATCGAAAGCGATGCAGTGCCCGGAAGCAGCGCGCTGGACGAGGCACCCAGTCCGGTCGACGCGCTGATCGCACGCCTGCCACAGCGGCAACGCCAGGTGCTCGAACGTCGCTATGGCCTGAACGATCGCGGCGTGCAGACCCTCGCCGAAATCGCCGCCGATTTCGGCCTGACGCGGGAACGCGTCAGGCAGATCCAGAGTGAGGCGCTGACCCGGCTGCGCAAGCTGGTCGAACAGCAGCAGGCCTGAGGTTCGTCACTGCGGCAACAGGAATACCGCAACCGCGTTGCGGCCTTCGCCAACGAGGACGTTGAACGTGCGCGCCGTGGCGGCGTTGTCCATCGTCTCGATGCCGATACCGCGCTTGAGGAACTCCGCCTGCACGGCCGGTGCCGGAAACTGCGCCTTCGCGCCGGTGCCTAGCAGTACCACGTCGGGGTGCAAACCGAGAATGCGGTCGATCGCTGCGCGATCGATTTCACCGATGTTGCGCGGCGCGAAATCGTCCACCAGTTGCGTGGCGCTGAGCACGAGGCTGCGGCGGAATTCGCGATCGATCACGCTGACGGATTCGGCGTCGGCCCGGCGGACGAATAACTGCTGTTCGTTGTGGTGTTCGGTCAGTTGCATGTTGGCGGCGAAAACATGGATCGCGTGTCGGCGCACATCCCTGGACCTGCACGGGATGCGGACATCCTGTCGTTACTTCGGCAGGGCGATTTTCGGCGACTCGGTGTTGCGGCGGTAGAAGCACGCCACCTTGCCGATGCTCTGTACCAGTTCGGCACCACCGGCCGTACCCAGCGCGGCGATCTGCGCGGCGCGTGCTGCGCGGTCTTCACCGGCCAGCCTGACCTTGATCAATTCATGGTGATCGAGGGCCAGCGAAAGTTCGGCTACGAGAGCATCGGTGATGCCCTTGTTGCCGATCATGATGACCGGTTTCAGTGCGTGGGCGAGGCCCCGCAGATAGCGTTTCTGGCTCGGTTTGAGACTCATTGGCGAACGACCAGGGGAGCGGAAAAGGCGACGAATACGAGGCGCGTTAAGGCGATGCAGGGTATCATGCCGCCATGCAGCATTGGCCGGATTCCTGAACGTGGCACGCAGCAAATCCAGTGCGCGCTGGCTCAAGGAGCACTTCAGCGATCCGTACGTGAAGCGCGCGCAGGCCGAGGGCTGGCGTTCGCGCGCGGTGTTCAAGCTCGAGGAGCTGTTGCAGCGCGACCAGCTGCTGGCGCCTGGAATGACGGTAGTTGACCTCGGCGCGGCGCCGGGCGGATGGTCGCAGATGGTGCGGGAAAGGCTGCGTACGCACGGTGCCGATCGTGGCCGGGTGATTGCGCTGGATATCCTGCCGATGCAGGGAATTGCCGGTGTCGAGGTCATAGAGGGCGATTTCCGCGAGGAACCGGTGCTGCAGCGCCTGGAAGCGCTGCTGGGCAGCGCTCCGGTCGATCTTGTGCTGTCGGATATGGCCCCCAATATCAGCGGCGTGGAGTCAGTCGATCAGGCTCGTGCGATGCACCTGGCCGAACTGGCACAGGAGTTCGCCGCAAGGCATCTGAAGGCGGGTGGGGCGTTCCTGACCAAGCTGTTCCAGGGGCGCGGCTTTGACGATTACTTACGCGGCTTGCGTGCAGACTACGACAGGGTCAGCATTCGCAAGCCGAAAGCATCAAGGTCGCGCAGCGCGGAAGTTTACGCGTTGGCTTCCGGACGGCGCACCGGTTCAGGTTGACCGCTGCGAAACCATCGTATTTCGTGAGAAGTCTGCATCAGACCCTCCGAGGGAAGGCATAGATGAACGATATGGCCAAGAATTTACTGCTCTGGATCGTGATCGCGGTCGTCCTGATCGCGGTGTTCCAGAGCTTCAATCCGCGCAGCGATCCGAGCACGGTGTCGTATTCGGCATTCATGCAGGAAGTCGAAAGCGGCAACATCGCGGAAGTCACGATCCACAACGACAGCCGCACGATCGACGCGCGCCGCAAGGATGGCAACAAGCTGCACACGACTGCGCTGCTGACCGACAAGACGGTCGACGACATCAACAAGCACGCGACCGTCACGGTCGAACCGACCGACAACAGCGGTGCGCTGCTGCGCATCCTGCTCGACTGGATTCCGTTCCTGATCTTCATCGGCCTGCTGATCTATTTCATGCGCCAGATGCAGGCCGGTGCCGGAGGCCGCGGCGCGATGTCGTTCGGCCGTTCGCGCGCGCGCCTGCAGGGCGAGGATCAGGTCAAGGTGACGTTCGCCGACGTCGCCGGCGTCGATGAAGCCAAGGAAGAGGTGCAGGAACTGGTCGAGTTCCTGCGCGATCCTTCCAAATTCCAGAAGCTCGGCGGCCGCATTCCACGCGGCGTGCTGATGGTCGGCTCGCCGGGCACGGGCAAGACCCTGCTGGCCAAGGCGATCGCCGGTGAGGCCAAGGTGCCGTTCTTCACGATTTCCGGTTCCGACTTCGTCGAGATGTTCGTCGGCGTCGGCGCCTCGCGCGTGCGCGACATGTTCGAGCAGGCGAAGAAGCACGCGCCGTGCATCATCTTCATCGACGAAATCGATGCGGTCGGCCGCCATCGTGGTGCCGGCCTCGGCGGCGGTCACGACGAGCGTGAGCAGACCCTCAACCAGTTGCTGGTCGAGATGGACGGCTTCGAAGGCAATGAAGGCATCATCGTCATCGCCGCGACGAACCGTCCGGACGTGCTCGATCCAGCGCTGCTGCGCCCAGGCCGTTTCGACCGCCAGGTCGTCGTGCCGTTGCCGGACCTGCGTGGCCGCGAGCAGATCCTGAAAGTGCACATGCGCAAGGTGCCGCTGGCCAATGACGTCAATCCGACCGTCATCGCGCGCGGTACGCCCGGTTTTTCCGGCGCGGATCTCGCCAACCTCGTCAACGAGGCGGCGCTGTTCGCGGCGCGCTTCAATTCGCGCGACGTGTCGATGGATCACTTCGAGCGCGCGAAAGACAAGATCATGATGGGCAGCGAGCGCAAGTCGATGCTCATGAGCGAGGACGAGAAGAAGCTGACCGCCTATCACGAAGCCGGTCATGCGATCGTCGGCCGCCTCGTGCCGGACCACGATCCGGTGCACAAGGTCACGATCATCCCGCGCGGCCGCGCGCTCGGCGTGACGCTGTTCCTGCCGGAAGCCGATCGCTACAGCCACAGCAAGACGTTCCTCGAAAGCCGCCTTGCCAGCCTGTACGGCGGGCGCGTGGCCGAGGAGCTAATCTTCGGCGACGACAAGGTCACGACCGGCGCCTCGAACGACATCCAGCGCGCGACGAGTCTGGCGCGCGACATGGTCACCAAGTACGGCCTGTCGCCGGAACTCGGTCCGATGACCTACACCGAGGAAGAGGACGAAGTATTCCTCGGCCGCTCGGTCACGCAGCACAAGCATGTGTCCGAGGAAACCGCGCGCAAGATCGACGAGGTCGTGCGCAGCGTCATCGACACGGCCTACCACAAGGCGCGCGACCTGCTGACCACGAATCTCGGCAAGCTGCACATCATGGCCGACGCGCTGCTGCAGTACGAAACCATCGACGCCGAGCAGATCACCGCGATCATGGAAGGCCGCACGCCCGGTCCGCCGAAGGATTGGCAGAAAGTCGACCGATCCTGGCAGCGGTCCGAGTGGTGTCGGCAAGCCCACGTCGCCACCGATCGGCGGTCCTGCCGCGCAGCACTGAGACGGCGCAGGGCTGAGGGCTGAGTAGAACAGGTCACTGCTGCTTGACCGCCTAGTAAGAAAGGGCGCTGCGAGGAATCGCGGCGCCCTTTGTTTTTCTACGAGCGGTTCGCTGATCCCGCAGCATCACTCGCGGCGTATGCATTGTGACGATATGCTCTGGGCCCTCAGCCCTCAGCCCTCAGCCTTCCATGTTCGACACTGTTCGTATCCTCGACTGCGCCGGCCGCGAACTTCGCCTCGATCGCCCGCGCATCGCCGGCATCATCAACGTCACGCCTGATTCGTTCTCCGACGGTGGCAGGTTCCTCGATGCACAGCGCGCGATCGAGCATGGCTTGAAGCTGGTCGGAGAGGGCGCCGACCTGCTCGATATCGGTGGCGAATCGACGCGGCCCGGTGCCGAGGAGGTGTCTGCGGAGGACGAAATCGCTCGCGTCGTGCCGGTCATCGAGGCGCTGGCGAAACAGACGCAGGTTCCGATCGCGATCGACACGAGCAAACCCGAAGTCATGCGCGCCGCCGTCGCCGCCGGCGCCGGATTCATCAACGACGTCTACGCGCTGCGCCGCGAAGGTGCGCTCGACGCCGCGGCGAGCCTGAAGGTACCGGTGTGCCTGATGCACATGCAAGGCGAGCCGCGCACCATGCAAGACGATCCGCACTACGACGACGTCGTGTCCGACGTGCGCCGCTTTCTCGCCGAGCGCATCTTCGCCTGCGAGATGTCCGGCATCGACAAGAAACGCATCGTTGTCGACCCGGGGTTCGGATTCGGCAAGACGATCGAACACAACCTGGAACTGCTGCGCGCGCTCGACCAGTTCGCCGCGCTCGGTGTGCCGTTGCTCGTCGGCCTGTCGCGCAAGGCGATGATCGGAACGCTGATCGGGCGCGACCAGCACGCCGACCGTGCCGCCGGATCGGCCGCGGCGGCGCTGCTGGCGGTGCAGAA
>CAVTVN010000003.1:0-95415 GCA_963738115.1 uncultured Gammaproteobacteria bacterium
CAGATCAACAGCAGCGCCATTGCCAGCATCACCAGCCAGGTAAAGCCGGTACCGGCGAAGCGCTCAGGCGAAGTGCCACCGGTACGCGACAATCCATAGGCATGCAAGGCACGCGCGATGATCAGGACGATGCCGCAGATGTGCAGAATCACCGGAAGGGTCTGATTCCACTCCAGGCAGAGCAGCAGCAGCAGGCCGAGCGGCAGATACTCGATCGCGTTGGCCTGCGCGCGGATGCGTTTCTTCAGCTCCTTGTCGTCGCCGTCTCCCAGCGAGACACGCAGCAGACGCCGGCGCAGCGAGACGCGAGAAGAAAGTACCAGCACCAGCAACGTCGCGAGCGCGACGTAGAGACCCGTGATGTGCATTGCGGCACCCCTGCTATTGCGCGACGAGACTGCTGCCGCGCTGGACGCCGCTCAGCTCGACACTGCCGGGCGGCACGATCGCATAGCTTACGCGCACTTCGCCTACTTTCGGATGCGCCGGGTCGCCACCGGCATACAAGGTGCCGTTTGCATCGCTGAAACTTGCTGCAAGATTCGGCGGCAGGTCGGCCGCATGCACAGGGTGGTCCACAAGGGCGACCTGCGCCGCAACCAGTTCGGCGTCGATCGCGAATGCACCGAGTTTGAGATCCGCGCCGGCAAAAAGCGCGTTACCCAGGCGCATCGGCGGGTTCTCATGCGCTTGCGGCTGGCGAAAGCCGTGCGAGTCGATCGGCTGCGACGACCAGATCGGCTCGTAGTTGCAGGTCGCGCCGGCGCAATGTTCGCGCCATTGATACATTTCCACTTTGCGTGAAAGCAACGCGGCTTGCGCGCTGATGCCGAGTTCGGCGTCGCGCGCGTTCGACCCTGCTTGAAGCTTTCCACTCAGTTGAATGTGCAGCCCATCATTGGCAGGATCGACCCGCTCGCTCGATGCCTTGACCTGGATCTTCTGACGCTCAGATTCGCGAAGCTGACGGTCCAGATGCCGATAGCCGAACCATCCCGCACCTGCGATCGCGACGACGGCAACGACGACGATCGCGACGCGGCCTCGCGACGTGCGTTTGCGCCGGGTCATTTCAGGCCGCCACGCCGGCCAGTTCGGCGACCTCGGCCGTGGTGCCGAAGCGGCCCTTGTCATCACGCGTCACCTGCGCCAGCGCGCAACCGGTATCGTGGGTGAAGAACAGGCGTACGCCCCGGGCCAGCTTGTCCTCCAGAAAGGCACGCTTTTCGTCGATCAGCAGTTCCGGTGCGCGGTCGTAGCCCATCGTTACCGGCAAGTGCACCCATGGCCGGCCGGGAATCAGGTCGGCGCAGAACACGACACCACGATGGGCAGGAGCCCGAGTGCCGCGGAGGCCATGGATGGCCGAGAGCGGCCCGCCGATCTCGGCGAGCATCAGTCCCGGCGTGTGGCCGTCGCTGAAGCTGAAGCGAACGTGCTTGCCCAGAGTAAACGAATGCGCATTTTCCACAAGTTCCAGGCGGCCGGATTCTTCGAGCAAGGGCTGCAGTTCTGGAATGAACGAAGCGCGGTCGCGTGGGTGCGGGCGCAGTGCGCGCTCCCAGCATTTGCGGCCGACGACGAACTTTGCGTTCGGGAATAGCAACTCGGCGGCCTTGCCTTCCTGCCACGCGGCGAGCAGTCCGCCGGCATGATCGAAGTGCAGGTGCGAAAGCACGACGGCGTCGATGTCCTCGTGGGCGAAACCTGCGGCCTTCAGCGAGTCGAGCAGCACATGCTGCGATTCCACGACGCCGTAGCGCTCGCGCAGCTTCGGTTCGAAGAACGCGCCGATCCCGGTCTCGAACAGCACGGTCTTGCCATCGAGATCGTCGGCCAGCAGCGCGCGGCAAGCGAGCGGAATGCGATTCTGCTCATCCGGCGCAATCCACTGCGACCACATGCCACGCGGCACGTTGCCGAACATGGCGCCGCCGTCGAGGCGCTGGGAGTTACCGAGAATCGACCAAAGCTGCATCAGTTTGCTGACCGCCTGTGTTCAGGATCTTCCTTCTCCCGTTGGCGGGAGAGGTGCGCTCGCCTATTTTACTGCGCCGAGGCCGCTGCTGCGCCGCGAATCCGCGCCTGCGTACAACTGGCCGGTCTTCTTGTCCTGGCTGACGACATTCATGTCGCCCCACGGCCGGTTGCCGTCGTTGACGACGTGTCCCATCGCCTCGAGCGCCTTGGTTTCTTCCTTGCTGAACGCGCCCTTCTCGGCCGAGATGACATCCGGCAGGTATTGATGATGGAAGCGCGGGTTGGAAGCGACTTTTTGCGGCAGGTCGCCGTCGATGAACGCAAGGATGCCCTCCAGCACCATCGTGATGATGCGGCTGCCGCCCGGCGTGCCGATCACGGCCACGCGATCCTTGCCGATCACGAAACTCGGCGTCATCGACGACAGCGGGCGACGGCCCGGCTTCGGCGCGTTCGCGTCGTTGCCGACGAGGCCGAATGCATTCGGCGCGCCGGCGAGCAGTGCGAAGTCGTCCATTTCGTCGTTCATGACGAACCCGGTGCCGGGTATGACGAGCGCGTCGCCGAGATAGAGGTTCACGGTCTGCGTGCCGCCCACGAAGTTGCCTTCCGCATCGATGATCGAGAAGTGCGAGGTCTCGGTGCGCTCGCCGGGCTCCATGAAGCCCGGCAGCATGTCGCTCGGCGTCGCCTTCTCCGGATGGATCGACGCGCGCAGTCCGGCGGCGTAGAGCGGACTGGTCAACTCGTCGAGCGGCATTTTCACGTAGTCCGGATCGCCGAGGTAGGTCGCGCGATCGCGATAGGTGCGTCGCATCGCTTCGACCATCAGGTGCACTCGGTGCACGCGATCGAGTTTGGCGAGGTCGTAGCCGCCGAGGATGTTCAGCATTTCGGCCAGCGCAACGCCGCCGGAAGACGGCGGCGGCGCCGTGACGATGCGCCAGCCGCGATAGTCGATCGTCAGCGGCGTGCGTTCCTTGACCTGATAATCGGCTAGATCCTTGAGCGACCAGTTGCCGCCGACGGCGTTCATACCGTCGACGAGTCGCTTGGCGAATTCGCCGTGGTAGAAGCCGTCGTTGCCCTTGGCCGCGATCAGTTCGAATGTCTTGGCGATGTCGGGGTTCTTGAACACCCAGCCGGCTTTCGGCGCGGCACCGTTGTCGAGGTACAGCGCAGCGGATCCCGGATAGCGCTTGATCACGTCGATGCGCGTGGCGATGCCCTCGAGAAACCGCTCATCGGGCTGGAAGCCCTCACGCGCGATGCGGATCGCCGGCGCGAACGATTTCGCCAGCGGCAGCTTGCCGTAATGCTGCGCAAGCCACACCAGTCCGGCCGGTTCTCCGGGAATCGCCGCGGCGGACGGGCCGTTGCGCGCCTTGTCGGCATCGAGCTTGCCTTGTGCGTCGAGGTACTGCTTCGCGTCGACCGCGGCCGGCGCGGTTTCGCGCGCGTCGACCATCGTGTCCTTGCCATCGCTTGCACGATGCAGAAGGAACAGGCCGCCGCCGCCGATGCCGGAACTGTGCGGCTCGACGACCGACAGCGCGGCGGCAACTGCCACTGCCGCGTCGAACGCATTGCCGCCGGCGGCAATGACTTCGAAGCCGGCTTCCGTCGCCAGCTTGTGCGCGCTCGCGATCGCCGCGTGGCCGGATTTGTCGGCCGCTGCCGCGTTCGCGATCCACGCGCAGGCAACGATGAGTACGGCAATCGTGGTGCTTCTCTTCACTTTTGAGTCTCGCCAATAAGGATTCGGAATTTCGCCCGCAACTGCTCGTTCGTCTCGGCGTGTTCAGGGTCGATGAAGATACATTCGACCGGACAGACCTCGACGCATTGCGGCGTATCGTAGTGACCGACGCACTCGGTGCAGCGTCGGGGTTCGATTTCGTAGATGCTCGCGCCCAAGGATATCGCGTTGTTCGGGCAGACCGGCGCGCAGACGTCGCAATTGATGCATGCTTCTGTGATCTTCAGTGCCATCGCAAACAAACAACCTCAGGTCCACTTTGCCAGGAACTGACGCGACTGCGCCGGACCTGTTGCGACACGCTTCGCGTAAAACGACATCGGGCCGCCACTTGCGACACAGCGTGCAGCGAAGCCAAGGGACATCATGCGAACGAATGCCGCGAACTCAAGTGACACTTGATGAATGCCGGCACAGACGAAACAAGCATTGCCACCCTGCGCCCTGCGTTCGCTGGAAAAGAATCAGGCGCAGTACATCGTGCAACACGCAGCGCCGAAATCCAGAGGACTCATGGCGAGTGCCTCGACTTCGGCGGCTGCGCAAGCGACGCTGAGCACGAACGGCGGGCCACGCCGTTCGCACGCGCGGTTACTTCATCTCGACGAAGCGGTATTCCGCGCCGCTCTTGGCAACGGCGTCCTTGGCTCGATCGCTGTCGCCGGGCGCACCGACGAGCAGGACCACCACGCCCTTGAGCGTGCCGTCGCCGGCAGCCTTGAACGCCTCGACGATCAGGTCCGCTGTGCGCTTGGAGTCCGGGCCGCCGAACGCCATCATGTTGCCCGGCAGCACGCCGCGAGCCACTGTCGTCGAGACGTTGTCGAGTTGATCCTTGCGCGCGCTGTCCTGGTCGGGACCGTCGCCGGCAGGGACGAAATACATGTACGGGTGATTGGTCTTGACGCCCTGCATGTTGCGCATGACGACCTTGACCAGATACCCCTGCCACGCGGCCTTGTTGGTCGGGTCGGTTGGCAGCGGCACCGGCTTGGCGGCTTCCGCTGCGGCAGCGGCCTCGGCCGCCTTGGCCTTTTCCTCATCGCTCGGTCCACAGGCACTCAGTGCCAGTACGGCGATCGTGGCGAGTGCGAAGCTACGCATGTACTTTTTCATGTTTTCACCTGGTTTTTTTGAACTGCTGATGATGACAAAAGATCCACCCTTGACGCGTCCCTGAGACGAAAATGCGCCCCCTCGACTCGAGGGGACAACTCACGCCGCGCAAAGCCAAGCGCGAGTGGAGGATACGTGTGCCATGAACTATCCGACGATGCGAGCTTCTCCAACAATGCCAGCCGGGAACAACTCAGCCATCGCGCCAGCGCTGCCTCAGCGCCTGCTGCACGGCCGGATGCACGAAGCCCGAAACATCACCGCCCAGACGGGCGATTTCGCGCACCAGGGACGAGGAAATGAAACTGTACTGCTCCGCGGGCGTAAGAAACAACGTCTCTGCCTCCGGAATGAGATGCCGGTTCATGCTGGCGAGCTGAAATTCGTACTCGAAGTCGGAAACCGCGCGCAATCCGCGCAGGATCACGCCCGCGCCGGTTTCGCGCACGAAGTCCGCCAGCAGGCCGGCAAACCCCTGTACTTCGACGTTTGGCAACCCGCCCAGCGTGAGCCGCGCCAGCGAGATGCGGTCATCGAGTGAAATGCTTGGGCCCTTGCCGGCGCTCTCGGCGATGCCGACGACGATGCGATCGAACAGCGGTGAGGCGCGGCTGACCAGGTCGATATGGCCGTTCGTGATCGGATCGAACGTGCCCGGATAAACCGCGACTCGCGCTCGGGCCGGGCTGATTCGCTGGCTTGCCATCGGCGGTCACCCCCAAAAGAAGCGGTCAAAGCTTAACGGATGCGCTGCGTCGACGGTAGAGCGCGTAACGCACGGCGCCGGCGGTGGATTCGCGATGCAAATCCCACGCTTCCGGCAAGGCCGGGCGCAATTGCGCAGGCATCTCCAGATAGATGAAGCTGCCGGCGCGCAGCCAGCCCTGCGCTTCGAGCGTGTGGGCGATCGGCTCCCAGAATGCGGCCGAAAATGGCGGATCGACGAAGACGATGTCGTACGGCGACGGCGGCGGCATGCGCAACAGCGTCGCCGCGTCGCCGCTGCGCACGGATGCCTGCGTCTGTTTCAAGCGCTGCAGGTTTTCGCGCAGCGCCTGCGCCAGGCGTGAGTCGCTCTCGACGAAATCGGTCCAGGCCGCACCGCGCGACAGTCGCTTCGATGCCGATCGCGCCGGTGCCGGCGAAGAGGTCGAGGCAACGCGCACCGTCGATCACCGGCATCAGCCAGTTGAACAGCGTTTCGCGCACGCGATCCGACGTCGGCCGCAGGCCCGGCACATCCGGCACCGCCAGCTTCGATCCGCGCAGGCTGCCGCCGATGATGCGCAGTTTTCCTGCGGCGGGCCTAGATGAAAGACGTGTCATGGCCAGAACCTATCTCAAAACGTAGCGAGCGAAGGCAGGTAGCGTGTCGGCGGCGCGCAGGAACCGGAGTGTACTTGGTGTGTACATGAGGATTACTCGCCGCGTCCGCAGCTCGCCCTTCGGGCCATTCGCTTCGCGAATGTTCGCTCCGGCATCCTGCCTCCGCAGTCCGAGCACCGTCGGCGCGCTAGCTGCCGAGCGCAGTAGTTTTGAGGTAGGTTCTACGGATGTTTGACGGCGTGGGTGCTAGCATTCGCGCATTGTCGTTTAACTCGATCCGCAATGCTCAAGTTCTGGAAGAAAAAGCCTGAGGTCCGGGAATCGGGAATCGGGAATCGGGAATTGGAAGGGCCGCTCCCAAGATCCGACGAACTGGCCAGCGCCAGCCCTTCATCGGATCTGCGCGCCGAAATCCCTCCGGATCTCGGCGCGCCGGATGCTTTGCATCCGGAAGTTCCGATTCCGAATCCCGACGTCGAGATGCTCGCGACGGATCTGTCGATTCCCGATTCCCGATTCCCGATTCCCGTCCCCGCTCCCAAGCGCTCGTGGCGCGAACGCCTTGCCGGCAGCGTGTTCAACCGCGACATCCGTACGTTGTTCGCGCGCAATCCGAAGCTCGACGATGCGCTGCTCGACGAACTCGAAACCGTGCTGATCGGCGCCGATGTCGGCGTCGCCGCGAGTACAGCGCTGGTCGATGACCTGCGCAAGCGCATGGCCAAGCGCGAGTTCACCGATGCCGAAGCATTGCTTTCCGCGCTGCGCGGCGATCTCGTCGCCCTGCTCGCGCCGGTTGCACGGCCGCTGCGCATCGAGTCAACGGAAAAACCCTTCGTCGTGCTGATGGTCGGCGTCAACGGCGTCGGCAAGACGACGACGATCGGCAAGCTCGCGCGCCATCTGCAGGCGCAGAAACGCAGCGTCGTGCTCGCCGCCGGCGACACGTTTCGCGCCGCCGCCGTCGAGCAGTTGAAAACCTGGGGCGAACGCAACCAGGTGCCGGTGATCGCGCAGGGTTCCGGCGCCGACTCGGCCAGCGTGATCTTCGACGCGCTGCAATCGGCGCGCTCGCGGCAAGTCGACGTGCTCATCGCCGACACCGCCGGCCGCCTGCACACACAGGCCGGCCTGATGGACGAGTTGTCGAAGATCCGCCGCGTGCTCGCCAAGATCGACGCGAATGCCCCGCACGAAGTGCTGCTCGTCATCGACGGCACTACCGGACAGAACGCGATCAACCAGACGCGCCAGTTCCTGAGCGCGATCGGCGTGACCGGCCTCGTCGTCACCAAGCTCGACGGCACGGCCAAAGGCGGTGTCGTGTTCGCGCTGGCCAAGGAATTCGGCCTGCCGATCCGTTTCGTCGGCCTGGGCGAAACCGCCGACGACCTGCGCCAGTTCGAGCCCGCCGCATTCGTCGATGCATTGCTTCCGCCGAGTATCGGCAGCGTCGGTACTTGAGTCGAGGCCTGTGCTCGAGTCGAATTTGAAACTGGGCGGTTCCAGATGAAGCAGCGCCCCCGCAAAGCGACCCCCTCTCCCCCAACAGCGTTGGGGGAGAGGGATGGGGTGAGGGGGAAACGTCCAAAAACGAGGCCACGCCTGGACGACGGCGGGAGGCAATTGACGAGGTCCGGAGCCGGTTTGCAAATTTCGTCGAAAAAGCCAGAAACGTCTGCGAAAAGCAAT
The DNA here is from genome assembly GCA_963738115.1 of uncultured Gammaproteobacteria bacterium. Lineage (GTDB taxonomy): Bacteria > Pseudomonadota > Gammaproteobacteria > Xanthomonadales > Rhodanobacteraceae > Rudaea. The sequence goes on from CAVTVN010000003.1 coordinate 7,874, forward strand.
CTAAAAGATGCGAAAATCAAGCCAGAAAGTCTTGGAAAAGAGGCGGATCTAGCCCCTCGCCTGCTCGTCTGGTTCGACACCCACGGCCGCAAGAACCTCCCCTGGCAACGTCCACGCACCCCGTATCGCGTATGGCTGTCCGAAGTCATGCTGCAGCAGACCCAGGTGGCCACGGTCGTTCCGTACTTCCTGCGCTTCGTAAAGAAGTACTCCGGGCTGCCCGCTCTCGCCAGAGCGACGCTCGACGACGTACTGGCGTCGTGGTCCGGCCTGGGCTACTACAGCCGCGCGCGCAACCTGCATCGCGCCGCGCAGACCTGCGTCGAGCAACATGGTGGCGACCTGCCGCGCGATTTCGACTCACTCACCGCACTGCCCGGCATCGGCCGCTCGACCGCTGGCGCGATCCTGGCGCAAGCCCACGGTCTGCGCTTCCCGATCCTCGACGGCAACGTCAAACGCGTGCTGGCGCGCTGGGGCGGAGTGCCCGGCTGGCCCGGCGAAGCCGCAGTCGGCGCGAAATTGTGGAACCTTGCAGAAATCCACACGCCGCAGGATCGGCTTGCCGACTACACGCAGGCGATCATGGATCTCGGCGCCGGCGTCTGCACGCGCTCACGTCCCCGCTGCGACGAGTGCCCACTCGCCGACGATTGCGTCGCGCACGAACGAGGGCTGACGGCGCAGCTACCCGGGCGCAAGCCGGCGCGCGCGATTCCGACGCGGCAGACGATCATGCTCGTGCTGCGCGACGCACTGGGTCGCGTGCTGCTTGAACGGCGTCCGCCGGTTGGCGTCTGGGCCGGGCTGTGGAGCCTGCCCGAAGCAGCCGACTATGCCGGCGCGCGCGCGCGCGTCGCTCCGTATCGCACCGTGGCGCGGAGCCGTTCTGAATTCTCGCCACTGCCACCGTTCGTGCATGGCTTCAGCCACTATCGCCTCGAAGTCACGCCATTGCAGTTGCGCATCGAGCAAACGCGCAGCGCGAAGGCGCCACGCGTCGCCGACGATTTCGGCAGCCGCTGGCTGCACCCGCATGAAGCGGCGGAACTGGGATTGCCCGCACCGGTGCGCAAACTGATCGCCTCGCTCGCGCCGGCATGACTGTGGAATCACATTGCCCAGCGTAAGATCGCGGGCGCGGAACTGGTTCTTCCTCACATCATTCCCGCGGAAGCCGGAATGACGAACATATATCAGACGTATTGCGCACACCACGCATGCGACAAAAATGGAGTCACGAATGCCGCGCACCGTGTACTGCGAAAAACTGAAAGTCGAAGCCGAGGGACTCAATTTCGCGCCCTACCCCGGCGAACTCGGCAAGCGCATCTACGAACACATCTCGAAGCAGGCGTGGGCGCAGTGGCTCGCGCATCAGACCATGCTGATAAACGAAAATCGCCTGTCGCCGCTCGATCCGAAGGCGCGCAAATACCTCGAAGGCGAGATGGAAAAATTCCTTTTCGGCGACGGCTCCGCCGCGCCGGCAGGTTATGTTCCGCCTGAGGCCTGAGTGTCCTGCGTCGCAGTCTTCTTCGCTGTATCGGGCGCCTTGTAGCCATCCTTGACCATCGCCCTGTAGTCGATCGGCCTGATTTCGTCGATCTTGCAACGCTGGTCGCGGAACACGACGAAGTCGAACTTCTGCGTGACCTTCTGCGTCATCTCCTGCGTGACCGACAGGCCGTGCGTCCATTGCAGATTGTTGCAGGCTTTGTCGACGTGCAGCAGATAGGCATCGTGGATCGTGCTCCAGACGACAACCCTGTCCGGCCCCACAACCTCCCACTGCCACAACTCGAACATCGGAAACTGCTCGACCGGCTCGCCTGCATAGCGCTGGAAGCGCGCCAGTTCTGCCTTTTCGTATTCGCGCGTGTCGGCCTGAGCTGCGCTGCTGAGCAGAACGAGGGCCATGGCGAGCGAACCAATGAATCGCATGATCGTCTCCTGTCGTTGCGAACGGCTCCGATATACCATTGGACGGCACATTGCGGGCAATCGTTGCAATCGTAAGTCTCGCGCCGGCGGCGAACCGTTCAGTCAGTCGATACGAAGGTCAGCCCACACGAGAACGTAACGAAGTGCAGACGCCGTGTGCTCCGCGTCGCAGTCCCGCGCCACGAGGCCCGGCCGCGCTTGACTCGCGCTACCCAAGCCGCTGTAATACGCGGCCTTCCGCTGCGGCCCTTTCCGGCCCGCACGCCCAGCATCCCACGGCCAGGTAGCTCAGTTGGTAGAGCAGGGGACTGAAAATCCCCGTGTCGGCGGTTCGATTCCGTCCCTGGCCACCATTCGCACCCTCAAAGTGCTTCATTGCAATGCGCGGCGCAGGAAGTCTTCCCGGTGCCCGTTTTGCCACGCGACTTGACGAAATCCCAGGGCCTGCATTTGAGAGAAAATAGAGGCCGTGAGGGACAAGCAAATAATTCAACCTTCAAGAGTTCCTGTTCTGGGAAACATGCGAGCACTGCTTGTAGTCGCCTGCATGGCGATGCTTGGAGGCTGCGGCGTGAATAAGGAATGGATTGCTACGGGAGGCAGCCGTGCGGATGGAACTGTGAAGCTGTCGTTTGAATACACCGTATTTGAGAGTCGACGGATCGATGTGGAGCAGGGCGTGAGCATTGCCGCGCAACGTTGTGAGGAGTGGGGCTATTCGGGTGCCGAGGCATTTGGTGGATCTGATCGGAAGTGCGAGGAGGTCAACGGTCATGGAGATTGCATAGCGTGGCTGGTGACCGCCGAATATCAGTGCACGGGTAATCCCAACCATTGATTTTTGTTCCGAGCGTGGCTGCGCAGCGCCGCGGCGATCGCTCGTGTGGCGCGGCGCTCAGAACGCCGCGCCGATCGTAGCGACAATTACCTGCTCGTTCGATCCGGGATTGAACCAGTAGCCGGCAATCGTGAACTTGCCGATTGTGAAACCCGCGAATGGACCGCGCTGGATGTCGCGTTCGCCGCCGTAGATCCGCGTGCGCTGACCCGCTATTCCGAGTCGCAGCCATTCGACCGGCTTGAAGCCCAGCTCGTTCCAGGAATAGAGGTAGCTGCTGGTGTTGTCGTGGCTGTCGTGCACGTATTCGGCTTCGACGTAGAGGTCGAATCGTCCGTGGGTCACGGTCGCCTCGAGTCCGGGCACGAATGCCTGCGTCGTTCCCCACGCGCCACCGACGATCGGCGTCAGCTCCCATGTGGTCTCCTCACCACCGGAGAAGGTCCAGCCGACGAATGCCGAACGCGCGCCGACCGATTCGTAGTTGTGTCTCGCCTCGAAATGCAGCGAACCGTGATCCGCAGTAGCCACGGCCGACGTGAAGTCGTCACCGTCGCGGACGAAGGTGGGATACGCGGTGACCTCGAACTCCCAGGCCGGCTCGCTGTTCGCGCCGTCGCCGGCGAATGCGGTCGCGGTTGCGACAGCCGCAAGCGCCGCTCCTGCCAGCAGCGCGATCTTCATCCGCCGAGCGCGATGATCGTCAGGACGAGGACCGTGCCGATACCTGCCATCGAGACGCCGGATTTCCAGCTGCTGTAGCCCGCGTAACGGCCGAGCGCGAGCCCGCCGAAGAACAGCATCGCTACTGCGACTGCGCGCGATACGTTCTTCGCCGTTCCGACATCCTGGATCATCATGAAGGGCAGCACGACCGGAAAGGTCGACCCGACGACGATCAGGAATATAGCGAGCGCTGCAATGAGGTCGTCGCGCTCCAGTGACGGTCGCGCCGGCACACTGGTTAACGCAACGATGCGTCCGCGGATCGCCTCGATCTCGAGCGGCGAAACGAGATCGCCCGCCGCAGCTCGCGACAGCGCACGCTCGATCAGGCGATGTCCGGCGCCGGCATCCGCAGCGCTTCGCACCGAGCGCACAAGCGTTAGCCGCCGGCCGCGATCCGCAACCTCACCGACCAGGTACATGACGGCATCGACGAGACCCCACGCCAGATTGCAGCCCAGCGCAGCGACGAACATGTCCCGGATTTCCGCGCGTCCTCCCTCCGCCACGGACACCGCGCCGACGAAAGTCAGCGCCATGAACAGGCCGAAGAGCAACTCCGAGACCCGTTCGACCGGACTCAATATCGGCTCACGGAATTTGCCGGTTACGCCGTTGCCGTTCATTGAAGGTCCCCGATCCGCCGATGCGATCGCGCGTCGCGCCCGTCGAAGTTTGGGCGTGCCATCGCCGCGACGCAAGCAGACAACAATGCTGGAGATGACACACAAGCTTTCGAGCTGGTCGCCGGAACCTGTTCGCAGCCGACAGTTGCCTGCCGCCAGCTACGACGATTTACTGACGACTTTCGCCGGATGGGATCAAGGTCCAATAGCGCGCACATGTCCGTCTAAACATCATTAATAGATGCTCATTTTGCCTTCGCGGACCGACGATATCGGTCTCCGCTCTTGTCAACCAGCCGAGAGGAGAACTCCAATGGTGAAATTTCCGAAGCTGTACGTCGTAGGTGCAGCGCTGCTGATGGCGGGCTGCGTGTCACAAACAAAATATGACGAGTCACAGGCGAAGAATGCCGAACTCGAGCAGCAGTACCAGGCACTCAACGAGGCTATGGGCACCGAGGTCGCGTCGCACAACATGCAGATCTCGCGCATGCAGGACGCGATCAAGGTCTCGGTCAACAGCGAACTGCTGTTCCCATCGGGCGGCTGGGAGATGTCGGATTCGGCCAAGACGAGCATCGCCAAGATCGCCAAGATCCTGGCACCGCATCAGAAGTCGAAAATCAACGTCAACGGCTACACGGACAGCACGCCGATAGGTCCGGGCCTGGCCAAACAGGGCATCACGACCAATCTGATCCTGTCGCAAAAACGGGCCGACAACGTGATGCAATTCATGATCTCGCAAGGCGTCAAGACGGACCTCGTTTCGGCTCACGGCTTCGGCGAGGCCGATCCGGTCGCTTCAAACGACACGCCGGCGGGCAAGGCGCAGAATCGGCGCGTGGAACTCACTGTGGCGAGTCAGGCCCAGTAAGGCCCGCTCCAGCAAGGCACGTTCGAGTCGCTCTTCAGCGTCGCGGCCGGTTTTTTGTTGGCTGCTGCAGCAAATCGCGCGCGTCGCAAGGACGCGCGCCAGACGCAGATTTGATGGCTGCGTAAAACTTTTGTTCATCGGTTCCGCCGACATGTTTGCGCGCGATACGATACGAACGCGCGCACATAGCCCACAAGTCATGCGTTGTATACATTTTCATATGCCGGAAGTCACAGGCGATTTTCGCGCCGACACAACTCGGCGCACTGCGCTCACCTTTCGGCGAACTCGACGTAACTCTCGCGCACGAATCCGCATCTATATCGGTGAAGACCGACGTCTTCAGCGTCGCACGGATGCCGACGCACCCGCGCCATGCCAGCCCGTCAGTGGATGACCTGCGGCAGGTTACCGAGAGGGATTCGCCATGAAACGCTTTACGTCCATCGTCCTCGGCGCCGGCCTGCTGGCCGCAACCAGCCTCGCCACCGCCAACACCAGCGGCCAGCTTGCACAGGTCACTGTACATCAGGACCGTTCCGCGACCGATTGCACGCCGCCGAACAACAACAAGGAATGCGCCGATTTCCACGCGGCCATCCGCAGGAATTTCTCGTCGCGCGAAATCGGCATGCTGTTCGGCGCCGCCACCGGGTATCAGGAATACATCACGTCATACGATCGCGTCCGCACCAAGTACGCAGCCTTCGCGCGCGACGTCGAAGAGAGAGGGTTGGCGGTCGCCGTCGCTGCCAGGTAATCGCGCACGCCTCGTCATTCGCCCTGCTTCGCACTTGACGTAGCGATTTCCTGCAGCCGAAGTTGTGAGAACAAAGCAAGAGCCCCGCAGAAGCGGGGCTCTTGGAGTGAACGTGGATGCAACGCGCGGCTCAGGGCGAGCAGACACCTGCGTTCGGAACCAGCGCGGTGAACGGCGTATTCGTCAGGCCCGTGAATGCGATGTCGTCGATGTCCCAACCGGGGGCGCCGGTTGAACTGTCGGCACCGATGCGGAATCGCACGAGCACATTCTGGTTCGAGTAGCCCGCGACTGGGTTCAGCGTGACGGCCGTGAATGCAGGCCAAAGCATCGGCGTGCTCATGCGGTTCACGAATGCCGGCCGGCCTTGACCGAGGTGCGAGTCGGTGAAGTTGACGCCGCAGCAGTTGGTCGTGCCGTTGTACGTGCCCGTGCCGATGTCGACCCACGTCGCCCCGCCGTCGTTGCTGAGCTCGATCACGCCGCCATCCCAGCCGCCGTTTTCGAAATTGAAGCGATGGGTGAACGAGATGCCGAGGTTGCCCGCGCCGACGGACAACACCGGCGAGACCAGGTACTGATCGTCCGGCATGCTGCCCTTGGTGTCGTCTTCCTGGCCGTTGTTGTCGGGACCGTACGCCACGTGGTTGTCGAACGCGAGCGCACGGCGCTGCCAACCCATGATGTTCGGCGCGATCGTGGGATCGCCTACGATGGTCCAGACCGGATTCGACTCCTCGAAGGTCTCGGTGGCGGAAGCGTTCGCCATTTCGTCGTAGTTGAGCCGATACGAAGTCGAAACCGTATACGGCGTCGATAGCGCAAGTTCCGGTGCATCGATGGCGACGGTGAACGTGACGTTCTCGATCCCCGAGGCTCCCGCGAGCGCCACTGCGATACTCGCAGACCCTGCGGCGCCCTTGTTCATCGGTGGTACCGGGATCTTGTTGCCGTTCGGAAACGTGACATGCGGATTGTCCGAGCTGAAGGTCAGCGTGCCCTTGTTCACGTTGTTCGGGCCCTGGTTGATCAGCGTGACCTTGAGCGAGCCAGTCTCGCCGTTGTCCAGTACGCCGTCGTGATCGCAGGACACCGTGTTGTCCGTGAGTACGCCGTTCTGCAGCTCGATCTGTCCCAACTCCCAGATGCCGCGGCCGTAAGTGGCGATGCGGATCGTGCTGCCGTCGGGCGGCATGTAGATGTCGCTGACGCGCACAGTCGGCAAGCCATTGCCGAACGGCGACCAGCTGCTGCCGCCGTTCGTCGTGCGATAGATGCCGACGTGCGTGGCGGCGTAGATCGTGTTGTGCGTGATGTCGCGCGGATCGAAGTACAGGCGCGACACCGGCAGGTCCGGCAAGCCGCTCTGCATCACGGTGAACGTAGCCGTGCTCCACGAATCTCCCGGATTGGCGATGTGCGCCTTGATCACGCGCGTTACGCCCGGAGTGAGGTCCGTGGAGGTGATCCAGATGTTCTGGTTGTCCTGCCAGATCACATTCGAAATGAATCCGTTGAACGCGGCGACTGCGGCGACGAGGTTGATGTCGGTCCAACTGGTGCCGTTGTTCGTGGTCACGTCGAAGAAGCCGGACGCGCCACCCACCGCGATTCGGTTGATGTCGGCGGGGCTCACGCCGAGGTTGTACGGCGTGGAGCGGAAGCGGCGCGCGGCCGGGATGCCGGCAACGCCGGCAGAACCGAACCACTTCCAGCCGCAGCCGGGCTGGTTGACGATCGCGCAGGTGCCGGTCGAGATGCCGGACGACGTGGTCTTCCACACGCGCGAGTTGGTGAACATGAAGAACACCTTGCCGGTCGCGTCGAGGTCCGGCGGCGCCGCGACGATGTCGGTGGAAAAGCCGACGCCGTTGGCGTCCTGGAAACCGCTGGTGGCGGCAACGAAATTCTGGATGTCCGTCGGCGGATTGTTGACGACGTTCACGCGCAGGTTCGGGGACGTGGTCCCGGCCGAACTGGCGAACACCGAATTGGTGCTGTCCTGGCTGTAGGCCGTGCCGAGGCCGTCACCGCCGAGCGACTGGTTGAACGTGCCGCCGTTGTCCGTGCGTACGCGCGTGCCGTTGTCCTGCAGGCCGCCGATCACGAGGTTGGGCATCTTGTCGCTGCCGGAAATCGTATAGAACAAGTGCGACACGAGTCCGATGTTCTTGTCGCTCGAGAACGTGTCGCCGTTGTCCTCGCTTACGTTGAGGCCACCGTCGTCGCCGAGCACGATGCTCGGCGTGCCCGTGGTCTTGAACGCGAGCATGTGATGGTCCGCGTGCGCGTAGGGCAGTTCCGGGATCTGGCTGTACAACCACCACGTGCGCAACGTCCAGCTGGCGCCGCCGTTGCTGGTGCTGGCCGTCGAAAGATTGCCGCCGATCCAAACCGTGTTGCGACTCGGGTCGTTCGGGTCCACGCCGATCGACTGGTTGTACCAGCACTGGCCGCCGCAGACGTTCATGGTGCCCAGAATCGGATTCGGCTGAGCACCGACGTTGTTCGCGACCCAGGTCTGGCCGCCGTCGGCGGATCGGTAGACGTCCCTGAGCGCAGTCTCGCCGACGTTGCTCGAATATGCGTACACCACCGACTCGCCCGGCTTCGCGATCGCCAGCGTGGTGCGGCCGTTGTTCGCGAACACGTTGCCGGCGTTGCTGATCAGTCCCCAGGTCGCGCCCTTGTCGGTGGAAAGATACAGCGTGAGGTTGGTGTTGCAGATCACGCCGATGCGGCTGCCGAGCGGCGCCGGACACGGCTGAGCCGAGGCGAGCCAGCCGGCGCTGGTGCGCACGATGCTCCACACCGAAAGCCCGGTGAAAGTCGGAACCAGCGAGAAAGAAGCGCCCTCGTCGGCCGAGCGGAACAAGCCGTTCTCGGTCGCGACCATGACGATATCGTTCTTCGTGCTCGTGTCCACCTTGAGATCGCGCACCGAGATGGTGGTGCCGAGATCGACTGCCGCGCCCCAGCTCACGCCGCCGTTCTTCGACTTGATGACGGCGCCGCCGATGAGGAGCTGGTCGTACGGATCACCGAGGCCGAGGTAGAGCGTGTTCGGGCTGCGACCGAAATCGACGGCGCCGCCACCCGTGGTGGTGGTGTTGTCGGTGAGAGCCGTCCACGTCGGACTGGTCGCGCTCCAGTTGTCGGTGCGCCAGAGGCCGCCGCCGGAAGTCAGGAAGAAAACCGTGTCCGGATAGTCCGGATGGAACAGGATGCCGCGCGCACGGCCGCTGTCACGGACGTGGCCGGTGAAGCTGCCGTTCTGCTCGTAGTCGGAATTGAGCGGACCGATGCTGACCCATCTCGGTCCGGGAGCGTTCTTCTTTGCGTTATGCAGGTTGACCTGTTTGATCTCGTTCTGGCGGGCTGCCGCCGTAACCGGGCCGGTCAGCTCCGCTTCCCAAGCCAAGCGCGCGCGCGGATCGTCTTGAATCGCTTCGCCTCGCTCACTGCTCTCGCTTTCGGCAATCGTCTCATCCTGCGCCCACGCATTCCAGGCGCTCGCGCTCAATGCGCAGAAGCCAAGCAATAGCACGGGGGATTTCTTCCAGGACCGACCATTCATGGTTCACCTCCGAAACATTCGTGCTCCTCGTCGCCCCGTTGCAGGGCGTCCCATTTCCGCCAACAACGTGTTGGCCGATATCCTTCCTCCGACGGTCACCGGTATGCACGGAGACCCAAGCGGCCGGCGCTTCGGACGGACTTCGAACTACACCTTGGGGCGGAATTTTTGGAGGCTGGCACGCAGAATGTTTTCGTCTTGTGAAAGAACAAGACGAATTCTTGCGCTATGCATTCATGCACGCGGAAAAGTCGCGACAAAAAATTCCGAGCAGGTTGCCGCGACGCCTTTGCCTAAGCCGCCAAATGCAAAAAATCGACAAATTTCTGTTAGCTCGCATCGCGCGCAGGCGATGCTGCGGCGAATTCAGCCAGCGTTTAAGAACGGGTGCGCTGTTCAGATTGGCGCATGGCAAATGCGCGAAAACGCTGCCGCTTGGCGCGTCAATAAATTCCGCAAACTTCTTCGTAATTGTTCTGCAATCGTGTTTCCGATGCTCGGCATCGGTCTGACGATGGTTCGGAACCGATCTTTTCTCGCCTTCGCGATGAGTGTGCCGACGCAAAGGAAGAATGAGGCACATGCCGACATGGTTTTCCATGCGCTTGACGCGGAGCAAGGAGCCGGAACCCGACGACGTTTGCACGGTCGCGGAGCGCGGCGTCCTATTCGCGCCGGTGGCGCTCAGATCCGGCCCGAACAGCAGTAACGACCGCGCCGCCTTGACCGCCACCTTGGCTTTCGCGTAGCGTTCCCCCGAATTCAAACACTCAGGTCGGGGCATGTCTCGAGCCGCTTCTGGTGGTTTCCCGTCGCTGCCTCGGCACGAAGAATCGTGCGTCGTGGCGCTGCGCCGGCTGGTGGTATGCGTCGTGTTCGCGTTCGTCCTGATCAAGGTCGCAGGCGCCCAGGAAATCGAGCCCCGCTCCTACTCGAATGCGCCGGTCGGGGTGAACTTCGTCATTGCCGGCTTTGGTTACACGCGCGGCGGCTTTCCGACCGATTCCGGTTTGCCGATCACCGATCCGCACCTCGAGACTTCGAATACCGTGTTTGCCTACGCGCGGTCGCTGGACCTATGGGGCATGTCCGGCAAGTTCGACGCGATCGTGCCATACACGTGGCTGCACGGGACAGCGGACTACGCCGGCCAACCTGTCTCGCGCGTCGTCAACGGCCCCGGCAACCCGTTGTTCCGGCTGTCGATCAATCTCTACGGGGCTCCGGCGCTGACATTGAAGGAGTTTTCTGGCTACCAGCAGGATCTGATCGTCGGCGCCAGTCTGCAGGTGTCGCCCCCCTGGGGCCAGTACGACGACGAGCGCATCGTCAATATCGGCACGAATGCCTGGCGTTTCAAACCTGAGATCGGCGTGTCGAAGGCGCTCGGTGCGTGGACGCTCGAGGGGACCGCAGCCGTTACGCTGTTCACGGACAACAACGATTTCTATGGCGGAAACAGGCGGGCGCAGGATCCGCTGTACTCGATGCAGGGACATGCGATCTACAGCTTCAGCAACGGTGTCTGGGCCTCCGCTGATGCGACCTGGTTCGCCGGCGGGCGCACGACGCTCAACCACATATCGAGCGACGATCTGCAGCAGAACTCGCGCATCGGCGCCACGCTGGCATTTCCGGTCAACCGCTACAACTCCATCAAGTTCGCGCTCAGCAGCGGGGTCTCGGCTCGCACCGGCAACAGCTTCGACCTGATCGCGGTCGCGTGGCAGCACCGCTGGGGCGGCGGACTTTGAGATCAGGCCCGAGCGCCTGCCAATGCAGTTACCATTTTTCCGCGTAGGGCCGCGCCTCGACCTCGAAACTCCACGCACGGCGCTCCTGCCGCGTCAACTGGAATGCGATCTCGGCGACACCGTCCGGATCGACGAACGCATCGTCGGGTTTGCCGGGCATCGCCTGTCGCGTTCGCGGCAGGTCGACGACACCATCGACGATGATCAGCGCGACATGGATTCCAGTTGGCCACAGCTTGCGCGCCATCGATTCGGCGAGGCTGCGCTGCGCGGCCTTCGCCGGCGCAAAAGCCGCCGTCTGCACATTGCCGCGGCGCGATGCGGTGGCGCCTATGAAGACGATGCTGCCTCGAGACTTCTCCTTCATCGCCGGGATTACCTGCTGCGAACAAAGCAACGCGCCGAGTGCGTTCACGCGCCAGGATTGTTCGAACTGCTCCGGGGTGATCGACTCGACATCGGCAAAAACGCCGGATCCCGCGTTGTACAGGAGTACGTCGACAGGACCCAGGTCGCGGCGTACGTTCGCGAACGCGGCTTCGACCGATGCGGCGTCGCCGACATCGCAGGCGTAGCCTCGCGCCGTTTCGAGTTCGCCGAGAATGGCGTCAAGGTTGTCGCGATTGCGTGCGAGCAGCGCAATCGCATAGCCTGCTGCCACGAAACGGCGTGCGAGTGCGGCTCCGTTTCCGGGCCCTGCCCCGGCGACCACGGCCACGGGTTTTTTCGTATCAGTCATGACGACTCCTCATCGAGCGAATCCAGCTTCCAACTTGCGGCGCAGGCGGCACTGGCGAACATTGGCAACCCCGCATGCACAATAATGATCGTTGCGCGGGTACATTTTCCACAGCATATTATTGCGTAAGCAACTGACACCTAGGGGGCAGCTGATGAATCCGAACAAGGCACTTTGGGAAAAAGGCGACTTCACTCGTATTGCGCAAAGCATGCGAGCCAGCGGCGAGAACCTCGTCAAGGGTCTGGGTATCACCCGAGGCATGAAGGTTCTGGACCTGGGCTGCGGCGACGGAACGACTGCGCTCCCGGAAGCCAGGCTTGGCGCGGACGTGCTCGGTGTCGATATCGCCGCCAATCTGGTCGAGGCCGGAAACAAACGCGCGCAGGCGGAAGGTTTGACGAATTGCCGGTTCCAGGAAGGCGATGCTTCCAACCTGCACGAACTCAAGGACAAGTCCTTCGATCTGGTCGTGACCATCTTCGGCGCCATGTTTGCGCCGAAGCCGTTCGACGTGGCCAAGGAGATGGTTCGAGTGACCAGGCCCGGCGGCCGAATCGTCATGGGAAACTGGATTCCGAATGATCCGACGCTGGTCGCCCAGATTCTGAAAATAAGTAGCGCTTACTCGCCACCGCCACCGGAAGGTTTCGTCAGTCCGATGACCTGGGGCGTCGAGGGCAACGTGATCGAACGTTTTTCCGGCGCCGGCATGGCAAAGGAAAATGTTTCCTTCTCGAGAGAAACCTATACCTTTGAATTTCCCGAGGCGCCGCCCAAGCTCGTCGATGCCTTCAGGGCATTCTACGGACCGACCATGAATGCCTTTGACGCCGCGGAAAAAAACGGCAAAGCCGCCGATTTGCAAAAGGAACTGGAAGATTTGTTCACGCGCCAGAACAAGAGCGCGAGCACGGACATGACCTCGATCCCGGCGACTTATCTACGCGTTATCGTTGCGGTGAATTGACCGCGCGTTCCAGGCAAGACGGGCAACCGGCACGGCCAAGGAGAAACCCATGAACGTGTCGGCAAATGAATCGCAACTGCGCATCGACCTGGCTGCCTGTTATCGGCTGGTGGCGCTTTACGGCTGGGCCGACCTCGTCTTCACGCACATCAGCGTACGCATCCCGGGGCCGGAGCATCATTTCCTGATCAATCCGTATGGACTGATGTTCGACGAAATCACCGCGTCGAGCCTGATCAAGGTCGACCAGCGCTGCAACATGCTCAGCGACAGCCCGCACCCGGTCAATCCGGCCGGTTTCATCATTCACAGCTGCATTCATGCTGCACGTGAGGATGTCGGCTGCGTACTGCACACCCACACGCGCGCCGGCATCGCGGTGAGCGCGCAGAAAGACGGCATCCTGCCGATCAGCCAGCAATCGACATTCGTGTTGTCGTCGCTCGCCTATCACGACTACGAAGGCGTCGCCGTGCGCGAAGATGAAAAGCCGCGCCTGCAGGCAGACCTCGGCAGCGCCACATTTCTCATGCTGCGAAACCACGGGCTGCTCACCGTCGGCAAGACCGTAGCCGATGCGTTTCTGGCCATGTACGCATTCCAGACGACGTGCGAGATCCAGATTGCCGCACAGTCCGGCGGCGGCGAACTGGTCAGGATCGATCCGCGCATCGTCGAAGGCATCGGACACGCGATGAAGGTGCAGGGACTGGAGGGTTCGCTCATATGGCCCGCGCTGCTGCGCAGGCTCGATCGCCTCGATCCTGGTTACAGGAATTGATGGCGCCGAGTCGCCGCTACGATGGCCAAAACAGTTGCACGTCGCGCTCCAGCACCACGATATCCGGCTTGTCAGTACGAGTCGAGGCGACTGCTTCACGGTGCATGAGGCCCGGCGTCAGCCGCAGGTCGGTTTCGTCGCAGCGGGCGATACCGGTAGCGACGACGTACTGGCTGCCGTCCGACGTTCGAAACGCGATGTAGATGGAGTCGCCGGCGCAAAAACCGCCCGAGCAGTAAAGCACATCGGCTGCACGCACCGCTGCCGGCTTCCGGCAAAGCGACCTTCCTGCGTCGTTGTCGATGAAAATCGTTCCTCGCATCTCGGCACAGTATTGACGACTCCATGACACCCTCATGACAGGCCGGAGGGGACCGGCAGACGTCGGATTCCCGATTTGCATGAACTAATCCTGGAGCACTTGCCGGCGCATGCGCTGCCCCTCGCGCTTGCTGACCTGCGGCGTGGACAACCGTGAGTACAATTCCACCACGCGCTTCATCAGTACCGGTGCGCTCCAGGCGCGCGCGTCTTCGGGGCCGGCCTCCGACAAGGCCTTTCGATCGGCCGGCGAGCGCAACAACGCAGCGACATTGCCGGCGAACTCGCCGACGGTCTGTTCGCTGATCCGCGCGGACCTCGCATCTTTCAACACCGTCGCGGTTCCCATGACGGCGGTGGAGACAATCGGCACCCCCAATGACATTGCTTCGAGCAGCACGAGTCCCTGCGTTTCGGTAGGGGAGGCGAAGACGAAGATGTCCCCCGCACGGTAGCAATCGAGCAGTTGCGTGCGCCGGTCGAGATTGCCGACGAAACGCATGTTGGCGCGCAGCCCGAGCGCATCGGCGCGTTGCCTGAGCCGCTCGGCATCGGGACCTTCGCCCGCGACGATGAAGACAAGCCGCGGAAATTCGCGGATCAGGACCCGCATTACTTCGAGCAGAAATCCGATGTTCTTCTCCGCCGCGAGCCGGCTGACGGTCACCAACGTCGGCTGATCGAGTGCGATGTCGTGCTCGCGGCGGAAGCGCTCACCGTCGCCCTCGCGAAACTCGTCGAGATGGATCCCGGTGGGAATCACCGACGACGGCGTGGCAATGCCATAGCCTGCGAGCACGCCCGACATCTGCGACGTCGGCACGATCAGGTGGTCGACGTCGTGACACAGGTGCCTGGAAAAGCGCCTTGCCGCAAAGCGCAGCAGCGGCGCCGGCAGCCATGGCAAGTAGTGGGCCGCGTATTCCTCGAAGAACGTGTGGTAGCTCTCGACCGTGGGGCAACCGGTCTGGCGGCCGAGCAGGACGCCGAGCTGATGCGCGCGAAAAGGCGTGTGGATATGAATGATGTCCCACGATCGTTCGCTCAAGGTACGCAGGGCGGCGTGAAGCGCACGCGCGCGAATGAGGCGGTCCTCGGGGTCGAAGAAGATAACGCGCGCCGGCAAGCGCAGGATCTCGAACTCGTCCGCTGCAGCGCTTGCCCCGTAGTCCGGAGCGACGATCGTGACGGCATGTCCGAACCGGGTCAACTCGCGGGAGAACGTGCGTATCGACGCCGAAACGCCGTTGACGCGAGGGAAATAGACGTCGCTGATCATGAGTATGTTCATGACGACGAGCTTATTGAAGGACGATTACGGAATTGCTGCGGCTGGCACGTAAAACTGCCGGACGCGAAACGGATGCGGAATATTCGTGACCGCGTTCTCATCTCCTTCGCTTGTCTGATCGCGATCGAAAATCTGTCATGAAGGTGTAGCGATCCGGCAGGACACTCGGCCGGTGACCCGACAGCGCGGTCCAGCGCTTTCAACAAGGGTCACATCATCGATTTTCTTCAGGGGAAACTTCATGATTCGGCAAGACGTTCGTCGTCACTGGTATCGGCCGGCAGATTTGTGTGCTGCCCTGTTGCTCACCGTCTTTGCGCCTGCCGCGCTCGGCGCATCCGTGCCGCCGCCGTCCCCGGAACTTCGCGGCGCCGGTTCCACGTTCGTGCAACCGCTGCTGGCAGAATGGGCGGGCAACTGGGCCAACAAGACCGGCATCAAGATCAACTATGAGGGCGGAGGGTCGGGCGCCGGCATTACCAAGGTGAAGGCCGGCCAGGTTGATTTTGGTGCCACCGACGCACCGCTCGCCGAAGAGGACCTCGCAGCGAGCTCGCTGGTACAGTTTCCGATCGTCACCGGCGGCATCGTGATTGTCGAAAACGTGACCGATCTCGGCCGTCGACGCCTGCAGATCGATGGGCGTGTGCTCGCTTCGATCTTCATGGGCAAGATCACGAAGTGGAACGATCCCGCGCTGGTCGACCTCAACCCCGGTGCGGCATTACCCGATGCACCGATAACAGTGGTTCATCGCAGCGAAGGATCGGGCACGACGTACAATTTTTCCGCGTACCTGACAAAGGCAAGCCCAGAATGGGCGGCGACGCTGGGCACAGCCAAGAGCATCAACTGGCCGGTCGGGTCCGGCACCGAGGGCAACCAGAACGTTGCCAACATGGTCACCAATACACCGCATTCGATCGGCTACGTGGAGTACGGCTACGCCCTCGCCCACAACATGCGCATTGCAACGCTGCACAGTCCCAGCGGCGCCACGGTCTATCCCAACCAGACGACAATACGCAACGCCGTCGAGGCGGCCGATTGGGCGCATGTACCGAATTTCAATTTGCTGCTGGTTGGCACCCCGGCAAAAGAAGCGTGGCCGATCGCGGCTACGACCTGGGTTCTCATGCCCGCGAAGGGAGCAACCACGGAAAAGTGCCTGGACTTCTTTCGCTGGGCATTGAACAGCGGCAGTCAGCTTGCCGACGCACAAGGGTACACGCCGCTGCCGGCGAAGCTGGTGAAGCTCATCGAGGCATCCTGGCTCAAGCAGTTTTCCGGCTCCGCAAAATCTGCTTCGGGCGGACACTGATCTTGTCGTTTTGCGAACTTTCGATTAACAGGTTGCACATGTTGGGTTCGTATGATCGAGGTCCATCCACTGGCCACATTCCGATGAACACGAACGACTTGCCTCTTGTGACCATTCGCTGCCACGCCAATCACGCTGCTGTCCAGGCGCTGGTCGGCCAATACGGCCTACGTGCGCAACGCAGCGGTGACCAGCATCAGTTCGACATACTGCCCGGCGGACGCGGCGGCGAATCCGAGCTCGACCGCGAGCTGGCTCAAATGGCGCTGAGGGCCATGCGCGGGGCGGTGCGCGATGGCGCACTGCCGACATGGTACGTCGTGAAGATGCGATAGCCGGCAACTTTTTAGGGCGGGCCGCGACGCGAGTCGAGGCTGTCACCCGGCGGCAACGCCAACTTCCACGCAGCGCGCCGCAGGAACCGCCGGGCGCGAACCCCAGCGCACGAGCTCGAAACGGCCGTCGAGGTGTTCGACGACCGCAGTGCAACTGTCGACCCAGTCGCCGCAATTGACGTAGATGAGGTTGTCCATCTGCCGGATGGCGGCGACGTGAATGTGCCCGCAGATCACGCCATCGAAGCCGCGCATCCTGGCTGCCCGCACGACCGCGGCTTCGAAATCGCGGATGTAGTCGGCGGCACGGCGGATGCGCTGCTTGACGTAGCTGGACAACGACCAGTAACCACCCGCACCGAATCGGTGTCGCCACCAGGCGAGCTGGCGATTGAGCCTCAGCAGCACCGTGTAGGCGACATGACCGGCGGCGGCGATGAATCGGCTGCAGCGCGACACAGGATCGAACTCGTCGCCGTGTACGAGGAGGTAACGTTTGCCGTCGGCAGCGGTGTGCACCCACTCGCGGGCAATGCGGATGTCGCCGAATGTTGCATCGATGTACTCGCGCAAGACCTTGTCGTGATTGCCCGGAATCAGCGTGATCCTTTCGCCGTGCCGCGCACGGCGCAATATCTTCTGCACGACCGTATTGTGCGCCTGCGTCCAGTAGATGCTCTGCTCCAGGGCCTCGAAATCGATGATGTCGCCGACGAGGAACAGTTGTTGTGCGGAGTAACAGCGCAGGAAATCCAGCAGCCGGTCGGCCTGGCACGAGCGCATGCCGAGGTGGACGTCTGACAGGAATATCGTTCGGACTTCCGTCATTTTCCGACTTTGTGTAAATCTGGACAAAGTCACAATAGCGCATGCCGATGACGAACTCGTGACTCTCCACCGATGGAGCCCGCCCGGCTCCTTCCGGCGGGCGCGGTGGGCCTACCGCCTGACCACCGCACCTTCGAGCGCCCCGCACTATCCACGAGTGCGCGCGGGTTGTATCTTGCTCAAATCGCAACCTCGGGAAATGAAAGTTCAATGATCAGGATTCGACACTCGCGCGAACGCGGGTACGCCGACTTCGGCTGGCTGAAGAGCCGCCATACGTTTTCGTTCGGCAACTACCACGATGACAGCTTCATGGGTCACGGCCCGTTGCGCGTGATCAACGAGGATCGCGTGGAAGCCGGGCGCGGCTTCGGTGCGCACAGCCATCGCGACATGGAAATCCTGTCCTGGGTGCTGGAGGGCGCGCTCCAGCACAAGGACAGCATCGGCACCGGCGCAGTGATCAAGCCGGGCGAGTTGCAGCGCATGACGGCGGGCACCGGCATCACGCACTCGGAGTTCAATCACTCCAGCGAAAACGGCGTGCACTTTCTGCAGATCTGGATCGTCCCGGCGCAGCAAGGATTGAAGCCGGGTTACGAGCAGCGCGATTTCTCGAAGAAGCTCGACGACACTCTGTACCTGGTCGCTTCCGCCGATGGACGCGACAAATCGGTACTCGTGCATCAGGACGTCGACCTCTATGTCGCGCGCCCTACAGCGAGCGCGAACCTCACGCATACGTTCGCAGCCGGCCGCCTGGGCTGGATACAGGTCGCACGTGGCAGCATCGAGCTGAATGGACAGGCGCTGCAGCAGGGTGACGGAGCCGCGGTCGACAACGTCGAGCAACTGAAGATGGAAGCTCTCGAGGATGCCGAGCTGCTGCTGTTCGACATGGCCGCTACTCAATGAACGGCGATCGGATGCAGCTGGAGGCGACGCGATGTTCGCCGGCTATGTACCGAAGGCGTTGGCCGGCGAGTAGCGACGCACGGAAAGAAAATAGAGTGGCGTACATATTGCGTTGCCTGGCTTCCTCCCTCTTGCTCACGACGGCGCATGCCGCGGCGGATAGTCCGGCCAGCATCACTGAAGACGTGCAGAACAATTCCGACGGCATCACGCCGAAAGAGGAAAGCTCGCGCAGCTTCATCGCGTTGCCGATTCCCTTGTCCAATCCGGCGCTCGGCAGCGGACTCGTCCTGGTCGGAACAGCGCTGTACAAGCCCGAGACGGCGTCGCAGCCATGGGTAACCGGTGTTGGCGTGCTGGGGACCGACAACAAGAGCGTCGCGGTGGCGGCGTTCCAGAAAGCCGACTTCGACGAGGGTCGCTTTCGCTTCAGCGGCGGGATCGGCCACGCCGACCTCAACCTCAAGTTCTACGGCATCGGCGCCGGTGCCGGTGATCGCGACGTAGCGGTGCCGATCGAACAGGTAGGCAACGCCGTGATCGCGAAGGGACTCATGCGCGTCGCGGGAGATTTCTACGCGGGCATCGACTATCGCTACATCGACGTCAATACGCAGATCAAGAGCGAATCGTTGCCGTATCCGGACCTGCGTCCGGACGGCATCGAACTGAACAGCACGATCTCGCTGCTCGGCATGGATTTCGAGTACGACTCACGCGACCAGCCGTTTGCGCCACGTGCGGGCAGCTACGCGACGCTGGCGGCCAGATGGTCGCGCGGAGACTTCGGCAGCGACTTCAACTACGACTCGCAGAATATCGCGGCCAACCACTTCATGGCGCTGAGTGATTCCCTGGTTCTGGCGGCGCGCGTGAAAGCCTGCCATGTCGGCACCGGTGCACCGTTCTACGACTTGTGCCTTTATGGCGCGGGGAGCGATCTGCGCGGATACGAGGCCGGCCGCTATCGCGACCATGCGCTGATTGCCGCGCAAGGCGAACTTCGCTGGCAATTTGCGCAGCGCTGGGGTGCCGTTGCGTTCGCCGGTAGTGGCGGAGTCGGGCCTGATTTCGGCGCGATCGACAAGATGCTGCCGGCAGGAGGCGTCGGACTGAGATTTCTCGCCTCGGTCGCCTACCGCGTCAACGCACGTCTGGATTATGCAGTCGGCAAGGACGGTGGTAGCGTCTACTTCTCGATTGGCGAGTCCTTCTAGCTGCAACACCCGATGCCGATGGGGCCTGCCAAAACGAACGCCGCGCCACAAGGGCTCGATGGCGATCCCTCCAATCGCCATCGCCGGGCGATCCGTTAGATTACGCGCCCGCGGAAGCCTGCAACGCTGCCGCCAACCCCGCATTGCCGTTGACTAGATCGGGCCATTTCAATTCAATCCCCTTGCGATGGCCTTTTTCGGTGATCTTGAGACCTTCGGGCGCGATGGTGATCGTGTAGGCCTTGTCGCCGATCATCAGTTCGCGGCGCAGGGGCTTGTCGAGCTTGGTCATCATTTTCTCCTGACGTGGGTGGTGCAGGTGCTATGAAACCAGTGAAACTGGCCACTTACAACATCAACGGCATCCGTTCACGATTGCCGCAGCTGCTGGAATGGCTGAAGCGCGAGGCGCCGGATATCGTCTGTCTGCAGGAGTTGAAGGCCGCGGACAAGGAATTTCCCGCCCTGGCGTTGCGTTCGGCGGGCTACGGCGCGCTGTGGCTCGGTGAAAAATCGTGGAACGGCGTGGCGATCCTGGCCAGGGACGCGCAGCCGGTTCCGATCCTGCGCGCGCTGCCCGGCGACGCCGCGGATGCACAGAGTCGCTATCTCGAAGCCGCGGTCGACGGCATCCTCGTCGCCTGTCTGTACCTGCCGAACGGCAATCCGCAGCCGGGGCCGAAATTCGACTACAAGCTGGCATGGTTCGAACGCCTGATCGAGCGCGCCGCCAGCCTGTATTCGTGCGGACATCCCGTCGCACTCGGCGGCGACTTCAACGTGGTGCCGACCGATTTCGACATCTACAACACGCGCTCGTGGCTGAAGGATGCCCTGCTCCAGCCGAAAAGCCGCGCGTGCTACGCGCGCCTGCTCGCGCAGGGCTGGGTCGACTCGATCCGCGAGCGGCACCCGGACGAGCGCATCTATACGTTCTGGGATTACTTTCGCCAGCACTGGCAGACCAACTCGGGTCTGCGTATCGACCATATCCTGCTCAACGCCGAACTTGCGCCACGTCTGCACGGCGCCGGCGTGGATACCTGGGTGCGCGGCGAGCCGGGCGCAAGCGACCATGCGCCAACGTGGATCACGCTGGCTCCGCCTGGAAAAGCCCGCGGCCGCAAGCGCTAGCAACGCGCCAGTCGGAAGACGGCACATAGTCACGCGTTCGTCAGCAGCGCGCGCACGTAGTTGATCGGCGCATGATCGGCCAGATCGCGCACGACGACATTGTCGCGGCCGCCGGTGTAGGTAAGGAAGTACTCGATGCGCGCGTTTTCGCGGTCGTGGCTGGCTTCCGTTTCGCTGATCGGGTCGCGCACGGCGCCATTGCGATCGATGTAGTGGCGCGGGCCGGTATCGGCGTACCAGGGACTCAGCGGCGGGACCGTGCAGACGATGTCGCAGCAATCGACATAGCGCACGCAGGCGCGCGTGTCGATCGTCGCCACGAACTGCTTGTCGCCGACACGCGGGCAGCCGAACGTCACCAGGCGCTGGGCTTGCCAGCTCGACATCGCCAGCGTTGCCAGCGCTGCGCCGAGGCTGTGCCCGGTAACAGTCACGGCGGCGCCCCGGCCGAAGCGCTCGATCCAGCGTTCGATATCCGCGCGGATGCCTTCGAATCCCGCCGCGAATCCGGAATGGACGTTGCCGCCCTTCGCCCACGGCGTCGGACGCACGCTGATGTCGGTGCCCAGGTCGGTGAAGTCGCCGGGTTCGGTGCCGCGGAACGCCACCAGAACTGCACCGCTATCGCGATCGATGGCAGCGAAGGCTTCGCTGCCGGTCGCCGCATCATTGAAGCCTGCCCACTGGCTCAGACTCGCGCAGGCCAGCGCATCGATCAACTGTTGGCGCTGCGCCGCGTCGCTCTCGAAGTGCAGATAGGCAAGGCGCGAACATTCGGCGCAAAGGGCATCAGGCGTCAACGTGATGCCTTCGCACAATACGGTCGGACGCAAGGCCGGATGATAGAGCGCATTGCGCGAAGGGTCGTAATCGATCACGGCGGGTCCTCCGACATCCTCTTGGCGTTCCAAGGTTAGGAGTCGCGATGGCGGACCTTGTCTCACTGGTGCTGAATATCGAGGTGCGGATTTTCCTGCCCACCGCACCGCCGGCTACGACTTGAGTTTCTCCCCGATTTGCACGCGCCGCTTGCGTATCGAGTCCGCGTCGAGCTCACCGAGCACGCCGTGGCGAGCGGCCGGAATATGCACGCGCGCCGCCTCGCCGTCGCCGAAAACGTAATACTGGAACAATGCGCCCCAGGCCGCGCGGTGCGCCTCCGGCATCTGGCGCAGGCTGACGAGCGCATGCATCAGGCAGTCCAGGCCTGCGTTGGTGCCGTGCGACGCCCCCCACCAGTAGTTGATCAGGATGTTGCACTGCTCGAGCGAGCGAACATGATGCCACCACAGCGGTGGGATGTAGATTGCGTCGCCCGGATCCAGTTCGGCGACCACGGCATGGGCAAGCGCCTCGCGAAAGCGCGGAAAACGTTCGTGGTCGGGTGCGGAAAAATCGACCAGGCTGATCGGCGCGCCGGTCGGGGCGAAGTCGATCGGGCCGATGTACAGGTTGCCGATCTGTTCCGGCGGGAACAACGTGAAGCGGCGGCGGCCGGCAACGACGCAGGCAATGTTGTTGGAGTCGTCGAAATGCGCCGGCACCGTGATCGCGTTGCCAAGCCAGATGCGCGGCACGATCGCCGCGTCGAGCAGCGGCATGCGGTTTTCCTCGAGCACACGCGGCAGGCACGCGCCGATCAAGGCGCTTTGCGCCGCGACCGCTGGCGCCGACTCGAATGCAGAATAACGCGCGACCTGCTCGATGACGACGCGAGATCGGCAGGCGGTTGCGCACGAAATTGAAACCGTCCATTGCCGCATTGTAGAAAATGCGGCCTTTTTCTTCGGGCCGCAGCAGGATCGCGTCGACCGGCGCGCCGCTGTCGCGCTCGATCAGATAGCGGCAGATCGCTTCGGGCGACTCGCGGCCGAGCCTGGCCGCCGGCCAGTCGGAGACCAGACCGCGCATGACCACCGGGGTGCCCGCAGCAACGATCTCGCGCTCGAATCGATCGCGTTCGACGCCGTGCACTTCGGGAATCGGGTTGGTCAGGTCCATTCGATTCAGATCGACTCGCAACAAGCGTACCACCGTTGCGACATGGCGCGACGCGACGCTTCTCGCGTCGACGCTTGTTTCCGGATCTTGCGGGGTTTCGCGCGGTTACTTCTTCGACTTCGCCGCAACTTCGCAGGCGTGAAGCGCATCCTGATACGCTTTGTCCGAATTCGCCACTTCCTTCTGCTGGAATTCGCTCTCGTGCGCAATCGCCGCATCCAGGTCATCGATGGCCTTGCGCACGGCCGGATCCGCTGTTCCGCCGGCGTAGTTGGCATCCGATTGCAGGACCTCGAGCTGCTGCCGATAGGTGGCGATGTGGTCGTTGGATTCGGTAATGTGGCCTGCCGACACGCGCGATGAATTGTAGGCATTGTCGCGGCAGTCGCTGTCGGCCACGCTGGCCGAAATCTCGTCCTGGTGGCCGCCGCTGCCGGTGCGCAGCGCGCCCGATGTGTCGAGGGTCTGCATTTTTTTCGGATCACTGGAACACGGATCCTGCGCATAGATAACGCTGCCGTCGGCGTTCGTGCACTTGTAGACGATGGCGTTGTTTCGCGTCGGCGGCTCGTTCGTTTGTGCCAAGGCCATCCCGCACGTCATTGCCGTGGCAAGGACCACGAGGGTTCGCAGGATCATCATCTATGGCCTCCAAATTGCCCGTTGGCTTGTCTGTCAGGATTCCACGATTGGCGCCCGCGTGCAACGCAAATTGCGCGCGCGAGGCGGTTAATGTGACCGGACCGACATTGTCGTCTGCTGACGGCGCCGCGCCGAGCCACGGCAGGGTCGTTACAACAGGCTCTCGATCGGCAGCAGCTTGAGCAGATCGACTTCGAACTTGCGGCCGCCGCTGGCTTCCGGTTCGTCATCGAGAATGAGCGGTGCACCGTTTTCCTGGCTGATCCACTCGAGTTTGCCCGGCTTCCCGCTGCCACCCGCAGGGTCGGTCAGCTTGACGTGGAACGCGCTGGTCGGTGCAATCGCCTTACTGAAGTACTCGGCGACCGCCTGCGCCAGAGGAGGGCAATCCACGATGACGCCCATTTCCGTGTTCAACAGCTTGGAACGCTGGTCCATGTTCATCGAGCCGACGAAAACCCAGCGCGAATCGACGACGATGGATTTGGCGTGCAGGGCCACCCCGCCGGACGAGGTGCCGAACGCAGTCGGCGGCTGCTTGCCACCGACTGCCGGGCGAAGTTCGAACAACTTGACGCCGCCTTCGAGCAAGTCACGGCGGTAGCGCGAATAGCCGGAATACGCGATCGGTTCGTCGGTCGAAGCCAGTGAATTGGTCAGCGCCTCGACCTCGACGCCGCGCTGCACGAGCCCGACCAGATAGGCTGTACCGGTCTTGCCCGGCACGAAGTACGGTGACGTAAGCAGGATCTGGCTCTGCGCCGCATCGAGTATTGTCTTTATCTTCGGCCCGATGCGGAATTGCGGTTCGTCCTGCCGGGTTTCGATCTTCTCCGGCTGATCGGCGACGAGCTCGCCAACGCCCCAGAACCATGCGCCGCGTCGATCCGCGGTCGGCCCGTTCGGCAGTTCTTCCAGTGCCGCCTGCGCGTAATCCGACTGGGCAAACGCGCGCGCATGCTCCTTGAGCTGCGCGCGCAACCGGTCGAGATCGGCGTCGGTGCCGTGGCGATCCTTGAACGCCATGACCGGATACGCGGCATCGCTGTTCCAGTAATTGTCGAAGGCCTGCGAGGCCTCGCCGACGACCTTGCCGATGCAGATCACGTCGAGGTCGCGGAAGTTGGTCTCGACGCTGGCATCGAAGTAGGCGTCACCGATGTTGCGCCCGCCGACGATGGCGACGACATTGTCGACGATGAACGACTTGTTGTGCATGCGCCGGTTCAGGCGTTGCCCATCGACGATGAATTGGGCGATCTTGGAAGGCAGCGATGGATTTCGCGTGTTGAACGGATT
Source organism: uncultured Gammaproteobacteria bacterium (assembly GCA_963738115.1). Classification (GTDB taxonomy): domain Bacteria; phylum Pseudomonadota; class Gammaproteobacteria; order Xanthomonadales; family Rhodanobacteraceae; genus Rudaea. The sequence continues at coordinate 32,770 of CAVTVN010000003.1, forward strand.
GAACAGCCGCACCTCGATGTTCGTGTGCGCATCGAGCGCGTCGAAGACGTGGTCCTTGTCGTCCAGGCTGATGTCGTCCAGAAGCAGGCGCACGCGCACGCCGCGGTCGGCTGCGGCGAGCAGGCGCTGTGCCACCAGCCTGCCGGTGTCGTCGTTGTCGAAGATGTAATACTGCAGGTCGATCGAATGCGCCGCTTGGTCGATCAGCGCGATGCGGCTCATCAGGGCATTGTTGCTGCGCGTCAGCAGGCGAAAGCCGGAAAGGTCGCTGTGCTGCTTCACCTCGCCCTGCACGTAGCGGGCCGACGGCGTGTCGTTTGCCGGCGGTATCGCCGCTGATGGCTCCTTGACGAAATCCTTTCGCAGCGAGGAGCAAGCGGAGGCGAAAACGGCGAACGCGACGACCAAGGCGATCTCTGCGGCACGGCGCCGCAACAGTTTCCAGCCGCTGCTTGTTCGCAGAACCATGCGCACCTCTGTCATGCCGTGCCGCGCGTTCGACGGCGCGCGGCGCATTGCGGAGGCGTTTAATAGCGCAGGCTGTCTGTCTGCAGCCTAAACGAGCCATGGGCGCGGCAGCGTCAAGATCGGCATTCCCGGCTCCGAACAAGGCCGCGTGCTGAGCGCGGGCGCAAATGCCTGTCATCGCGCGCTGCTACGCTGAATGGACAGCGCCGAGGACAAGTGCCGGGCGCATCCCGCAAATCAAGCGGTCCGTTCAGGAACGTGCGTGAGGCGTCGGCCGATGCATCCAGCGGCGCCAAAAGACGCACCACGTCGCGTCGCATCGAGGCCTGCCCTCCCATTGCACATCGCCTCGCATCACCGCGTAGCGGCGATCGCGGGCTCGACCCGGCGACGCAGCGCACCGGCCGTGATGCCGAAGCGCTGGCGGAACAGGCGCGAAAACGCGCAGCGGTTCTCGAAACCGCTGGCGAGCGCGATTTCTGCCACAGCCAGCGGACTCGAGCGCAGCAGCCGGCACGCACGCTGCAACCGCTGCTCGACGAGGAATGCATGCGGAGTCTGCAGATAGGCGGCGCGAAATGCGCGAATGAAATGCCATGGCGAATAGCTCGCCATTCGCGCGAGACCGTCATTGTCGACTTCGAGGTGGCAATTGGCCACCAGATAGTTGCGCACGCGCTGCAGGCGCAGGAACACCTGGCGCCGCTGCGCGTAGGTACGACCGGGACATCGCTCGATCGCCGGCGCATGCCGGTATTGCAGTTCGACGATGCTCTCGACCACCGCCTGAAGCGCGGCTTCGGCTGCACCCGCGGCAGCAGCGCGCACCAGCGCAATCGCGCGCCGGCGCAGCATGCGGTCGGCGACATGCCAGGTCGGCAGCAGAAACGGCTCAGTCATCGGTATTTCGCTCGACCTCTCGAGCGCACGACGCCATGCCGCGCGCGTGCCGAGCAACGCGATCCACAGTGCGTTTCCGCGACCGGTCGCGTTGGTGCCCGATTCGGGTTCGCTGATGCGGACCTCGCCCGACAACAGTGCGCCTTCGGCGCCACCGCAGGAAAGCTGCAAGCGTCCGCGTAGCGGCAACCACAAGCCGGCGAGCGGGCCATCGGTTTTCAGCACGCAACCCCGACCGGCGCCGACGACGAGGTTCAGCTTCTCGGCTCCGCCGGATACGGTCTGGGCAGAAAGGACAAGGCTGGCTCCGGAACTGAGTTGATGGCTGGTAACCACGGTGTGCACCACGTCATGGGATGAGTGGTCGCCATTCATGCGCAAGTTGCGCCACGAGTCAGGAGATTTTTCCGAAATTGCGCTGAAGTGTTGCCGAAAGACAAGCCGGCGCGCGTTAGAATCGCTCGTGTTGAGGCACTCGCCGCTCCACCATCGCACGCGAGCGTCAACTCACCGACCAAGCCAGCCATGTCGGCAAGATCGGCAACGCAATCGCGGCCGCCTGGCGTTATCTATCGTGGACCGGTGATCCATCGCCTGCCGGGCAAGGAGATTCCATGCAGCGAACGATTCCCGCCCTCATCGCCCTGGTCGCCGCGATGGCCAATGCCGATGCCGCCTGCACCGCGCAAAGCAATGCCGAGCACCCACACCTCGTCGAGTTGTACACGAGCGAGGGTTGCAACTCCTGTCCGCCCGCCGAACACTGGATGAGCACTCTGCTCAAGCACCCCGATCTGGTCGGCCTCGAGTTTCATGTCGACTACTGGGACGACGGCGGCTGGCACGATCCGTACTCTGAACACGCCTATACGGTCCGGCAGAAGGCACTGGCCAAGCGCAGCAACCACGACCAGATCTATACGCCGCAGATCTGGCTCGACGGGCACATCTGGAGCAACTGGCCCAAGGGCTCGCCGCCGGAACCTGTGACCGGTACGCCGCCGGCGCTGCGTCTGACGGCCGAGAGCGGCGAGGTGGTGAAATTGCAACTCGATGCGGACACGACGCAGGCAAATCCAGACTATCGCGTCTATGCCGCCCTCACCGTGAATGGCTTGTCTGAAAATGTCCGTGCCGGCGAGAACCGCGGCAAGACCTTGAATCATGATCAAGTCGTGCGCGCCTTTGCCGGGCCATTCGAATTGCCGCATGCGCTGGCCGAATTGAAAATGCCGCCTCATGTCGAGACCGACAAGACGACGGTGGTCGCGTTTGTCCAGGACGAGCGCGACGGCAGCGTCGTGCAGGCAGTGCGCCTGCCGCTGGCGGAGTGCAAGAGATGAGCAGTCCCACCGCGAAGGAAAAGGCACTTGGCAACCTGGCGGGAACTTCGGCAATGAATCACAGCGCCTCGGCACTGCGTACCGTGCTTCTCGCCGGCTGCGTGGCAGCCACTATCGATATCGTCTTTGCCTTCGTATTCTTCGGCTGGACGCTAGGAATAACGCCGGTACGCGTGCTGCAGTCGGTGGCGACCGGCTGGTACGGCAGGGCCTCGTTCGAAGGCGGGCTGACCACCGCGGCGGTCGGCCTGGTATCGCACTACTTCATCCTGATCGTCGCGGCGTGGTTCTATTACCTCGCCAGCCGACGTCTATCGCTATTGAACCGCGCGCCGCTGGCTAGCGGCATCGCCTTCGGTGTCGCTATCTACATCGCAATGACGTTCATCATCGTGCCGTTGTCCGCCACACCGGCCCGCGCACTGACCCTCAGCATCGTCTCGGCAGGCCAGTTCCTGATCCACCCCGTGATCGGCATCGCGATCGCCATGATCGTGCGCAACCGCGCACTCGACCGTGTGCGCGACTGACGATCGCGAGGCCAGTGCCGACAACATTTGACGTGGTCATCATTCCCGCGCACGCGGGAATCCGTCTTGATCGTGCATTTCGATCGCGCATTTCGTTTGGGGAAATGCGGAAATGTGCACGGGAAGAGGAAAAAAAGCGGCCACCGGTGTCCCGGACCCGGTGGTCCGCCAACGATCTGCCCGTTTGACCGGACAAGTTCACTATCACACCGCTCGCCAGCCCGGTGGTTGCAGGAATGCAGAGGTAGCGTGCTCAAAATTGCGCGCACTCAACTTCGCAAGCATCAGCGCGGAGCCTCGCTCAGACGAAACGAGCCGATATCGGTGTCCTCCATGCCCAGCGGTGTGATGACGATGCGGTCACGCTTGGGCGCTGCGCTGAAACCAACGTCGTGCAGTTCGGTGTCGAGATGGCCGAGCATGCGCTGCGTGCCCGTTGCCGGATCGAACTCCGTGAGGTAGGTCGGCTTCCACGCGATTTTCGAGACGTACCAGATGCGGCCATCGACTACGCGCCAGCCGTCGATCAGGGTCGACTCGATCGCCGTGGTGACGAGCTTTTCCTCGCCGCCGCCAAGATCGCGAGCAAACAGCGCGCGTTGTGCGTTCTTCGTGTAGTACACACGCCGTGCGGCGGCGTCGAGTTCCATATGCTCCACGCCGGTGGCCAGCGGCATCTGCCGCTCATCTTCCCGGCCTGCGTGTTCGAGCAGCACGAGCTGGTTCTGCCGGCTCGAGCCGCCGATGACGAGCAGATAGCTGTCCGCATCGGCGCCGTAGTTGCCGGAAAGCACATCCTGACCTGGCTTGCTGATGCTGCGCTGGCGCCGGCTGGCCAGGTCGATTTCGAACAAGCCCGGGCTGTCCTTGCCGCGCACCGTCACCAGCAGGCGGCTGCCATCGGCACTCCAGGCCGGATTGATCAGCAACGCATCGTGAAATTCCGTCAGCGCGCTCACCTGCAGCGTCGAGAAATCGTATAGCCAGACCTGCTGCGCGCCGCTGCGGTCGGAGATGAACGCGATGCGATTGCCATCCGGTGAGAACGCCGGCGATTGATCGCTGCCGGTCGACTTCGCCAGCAACTCCGGTTTCGCGCTGTCGACGCCTAGCGCGACCCAGGCCAGCCGGCTGGTCGTGCGCGGAATTTCGTACGCCGCGATGTCGGCGGTACGCGCGGTGCTCGGATATTCGGCAGGGCCGACGCCGAGTGCACGCACCTCGCCACTGTCGAGGGTGACGGTATACAGGGTGAAGTGACCATCGTGGTTGGACGAGAAGATCAGGGCGCGGCTGTCTTGCGTCCAGGCCAGGCCGCGGATGCGCGAATGCAGCTGGGTCAGCTGGCGCACCGCGCCGCCGTTCGCCGGCATCACGCACAGGTCGCTGTACGGCGCGAGCCCGCGCCGGAACGCGATCAACTTGTCGTCGGGCGAATAGTGCGCTTCGAGATCCTGGGCATCGGCCACGCGCTCGTACTGCAACGGCTGCTTGACGCCGCTGGCAAGATCCCAGTGCATCAGTACCATGTCGTCGGACGCACCGCCGATGTTCTGCGCCGTGATCAGCGCCTTGCCGTCAGGTGTCCAGTCGAAGTAGTTGCGCAGATAATCCTGACACGAGCCGACCTCGCGCTCCGCGCCGCCGACGCTCGAGACGATGTACACCGTGCAGGTATTCGTGCCGAGCCGCTCGAATGCGATCTGGCTGCCATCGCGCGACCAGGCCGGGGCTTCTTCGAAGGTGTCGGATTTGGCCGTCAGGCGTACCGACTCGGATTGCCCGAGCGCGCGCATGACGATGCGATCGGTGCCGCTTGCCTGGTCGAACTGCGAGTAGGCGACGCGCGTTCCATCGGGGGAGACTGCCGGCCGGCGCTCGGACCCTGGGTCCGACGTCACGGCACGGATGTCACTCGCAATCCAGCCACCGGCATTGTGCGTTGCTTCGCTGCGCAGCAGCGCGAAAACCGCAAGCACGAGGGCACCGGCGATGCCGAACAGTATCCACGGCCAGCGGCCGGAACTGCGCGGCGGCACCGAGGATGTCGCTGCAATGCCTGCATCGGCCAGATCGGGATCGTTGCCCGCCGGCGCATGTGCGGCGGCATCGATCGGCTCCGCCTCGAGCAGGCTCACCGGCACCAGCAGCCGGTAGCCGACCTTCGGAATCGTTTCGATGTAGCGCGAGGGCTTGGCATCGTCGCCGAACGCCCGGCGCAATTCCTTGATCGCCTGGGTCAGTACGTCGGGCGTCGTCACGCGGTCGGCCCAGACGCGATCGAGCAGCGCATCGCGCGTGACCGTGTCACCGGCATGACGCACCAGTTCGATGAGCACGGCGGTGGCCTTGCTGGTCAGGCGCGGATGTTCCGGATGCGTCACCACGCGCAAGGCACCGACGTCGACGACATGCTCACCCACGCGCAGGCGCAGGTTCGGCTGCAGCAGGAGCTCATCGAACATCAGGCGGCCGGCGTTCGGCAAACTACTGGCGTTCATGCGTGCGATCTGTCCGTTGGGCGCCGGTGCGGCGGCTCCGGCTTGCGCCGGCGAATACGCCCGCGCGCCCGCTCATGATACATGCCTGCCGAGCATGCGGAGCAAGTGCCTCGTGCGTACCCCGGGCGCCTGGGCGAAGCGCGATGCTGCATTGTGGAAATTGCCGCAGCGCCACCTGCTCTGCACACGCGGACGCTCGGAAATCCGCGCCTCGGCGTTAAGCTATTCTTTATGCGTTTGCGGCGATGCTTGATGCGGTCGCCCTCCAACCATTCGACGCAAAGGTGCAGGCGTGCATTTGCGCATCCTCGACCTCGACGGCTCATTGACGGCGCAGGCAACCCTGCAAGACGTGGCCGCATGGTCTTCCGTCGCAACCGTGCCCCTGCGCGACCTTGCCGCGCGCCTGCGCCTGTGGAGCCGCTCCGCGATCATGAAGCAGGCACGCGAACGGCTGGCAGCGCACACGCCGGCACTCGGCTCAACTCTGACGCTGATCGGTTCCGGCGATTTCCACCATCTGGCCGTGCCGTTGCTCGAACAGGCGCACGAGACGCTCACGCTCGTTCATTTCGACAACCATCCCGACTGGGTCCGCTGGGCGCCGCGCTGGCATTGCGGCTCCTGGGTCAACCAGGCCTTGCGCCTGCCGCACGTAGCCAAGGTCGTCACCCTGGGGCCGAACAGCGCAGATCTGGAGCGGCCGGAACTCAAGGGCGGGAACCTCGCCGCGCTCGACGCCGGCCGCGTCGCGCTGTTCCCCTGGCAACACGCGCCGACGCGAGTGTTTCGGCGCATCGCCGACGGTGCCGGCCATCGCTATGCGAACGGACACATCGTCTGGCGCAACCTGGCCGACCACAGCAGCGCCGACAACGTCGCCGCCATCCTTGCAACGATCGAAACCGACGCCATTTGGCTGAGCATCGACAAGGACGTTCTGGACGAAAGTGAGGCTCTGACCAATTGGGATCAGGGTCGGATGCCGTTGCTGGCGCTGCGCGAACTGATCTCCGCGATCGGTGCAAGCAAGCGCATCGTCGGCGCCGACCTGTGCGGAGAATTTTCACCACCCGTGATGAGCAATCCGTTCAAACGTATCGAATCGCGCCTCGACCGGCCGCAACGTATGGCCGATGCCGCGTTGCTCGCCCGCAACGAAGCGGTCAATCGCGAACTGCTGCGGACGATTCACGAGGCCGCCGCGTGCTGATGTTCGCACTGTTGATCGCGTCCGTGGCCTGCGACGTGCTGGGCCAGGTCTGCTTCAAGCTCGGCGTCGGCCACGACGAAGGCGCGCAAGCGAACCTAGGTATCGCGGCATTCGCATTGCAAACGCTGGGCTCGCCGTGGGTCGTGACCGGACTGCTCGTCTATTCCGCCGAATTCGTCGTCTGGTTCGCGGCGCTCAGCCTGGCGCCGCTCAGCCTCGCCTTTCCATTTGCCGCCCTGTCGTACTGCGGTGTCGTGGTCGCCAGCCGTTACGTTCTGCACGAGCGCGTCTCGACTCGGCGCTGGCTGGGCACGGTCGCGGTGGCGGCCGGCGTGGTGTTGGTCTGCTGGAGCTGAACGTCATATTGTCGGCGTTCGCCGCGCACTGCCGAACGGAGTCCGCCTTGTGGCAAAATCACTGTTTAGCAGCACATAACGATTCGTCACGATAATTCACGGCTTCTCCCCGGAGCTGCTTTCCCGATGATCAAACGTTCCGACTTTCAGCTGCCCGGCGGACGGTCCGGCGTGCTGCTGATCCACGGCCTGACCGGCACGCCGACGGAGATGCGCTTCGTCGCCAAGGGACTGAATCGCAACGGATTTACAGTCCATGCGATGCAGCTGGCCGGCCATTGCGGCAGCGAAGAAGACCTGCTGAAAACCGGCTGGCACGACTGGTATCGAAGCGTCTGCGAAGCGGCCGACCGCCTGCGTGGCGAAGTCGACCAGATGTTCGTCGCCGGGCTGTCGATGGGCGCCCTGCTCGCGCTCAAGCTCGCCGCCGACCGCCCCGACCAGGTCGATGGACTCGGCTTGTACGGAACCACATTCTTCTATGACGGCTGGACGATCCCGTGGATCGGCCGCCTTTCGTTCATGTTGCCGCTCGTCTGCGGCCTCGGTTTCGGCCACAACCAGCGTTTCCACGAATGCTTTCCCTACGGCATCAAGGACGAACGCATTCGCCAGCGCATTGCGAACAGCATGCTCAGCGGCGACAGCGCAGCGGCCGGCCTGCCCGGCAATCCGTGGCCGTCGCTGGCCGAGTTCTATCGTCTTTCGTTTCGCGTGCGCCAGCAGCTACGCGGCATCCGCACGCCGTGCCTGGTCGTGCACGCCGTCGATGACGACGTCGCCAGCCTGAAAAATGTGCGCATGATCGTGCGCGGCGTGCAGGGTCCGGTCGAAACCGTGCTGCTGGAGAACAGCTATCACATGATCACTGTCGATCAGGAGCGCGACAAGGTGATCGACCGCTCGACGCGCTTTTTCAATCATGTTGCCGCGACCAGCTTCGTGCGCATGCCCGAGCCCCAGCAGGTTGCGGTCAGCATCGACTAGAGTGAGGGAAGCTCCGAGCAAGTCTGCATGGGCGGCATGATGTCCAGAAGGTTTGCAGGTCGTGGTGCGTGGCGCCGCCAAGGCTGGCTGCCTTGGCAAGCCGCGCGGCGCGGGCTGCGGGCCTTCTGGACATCACCCCGTCATTACAATTCAATTGTTGGGGCCGATCTGTCTGCGCGCAGCTCATCGTTGCGCCGGCTCGACAGACGGCCAGTCTGCCATCGCCATCGCGCCTTGATCTGCACACAGACAGATCGGTGACGCCCGTGCAGACTTGTTCGGAGCTTCCCTAATCATGAACGTAGTCGCCGCAACATCGATCGAAGCGTTTGGTCGCGATGAGTGGAACCGGCTGTTCGCGGGAGACATCGAAGACTGGGCCTACTATCGCGCCATCGAGCGCGCGGGCCTGCCGGGCTTCGAGCTGCTCTACTTCGGCCTGCGTGAGAACGGCGAATTGCGCGCCGCGGTACCGGCGTTCATTACCGACTATCGCCTCGACACGACGCTGACCGGATCCCTGCGCCGTGTCACCGATGCGATTTCGCGATTTTTCCCGCGCCTGCTCACGCAGCGCCTGCTCTCCTTCGGCTCGCCGATCGGCGAAATCTGCCATCTCGGTTTTGCCCCTGAATGTGATCGCGAGGAGAAGGCGCGCCTACTCGATCTGCTCGTCGGCGAGGTCGAAAGTTTCGCGCGCCAGCGGCGCATCGCCTTGCTCGCGACGAAGGATGCTTCCGCTGCGCAGGACGAGTTGTGGTCCGAGGTCGCAGCCGTCCACGGATTGCGCCGGCAACCGAGTCTGCCGACGGCCGTGCTCGACATTGCCTTCGACTCGCTGGACGGATATCTGGCGACCCTGAGTCATGCCACGCGCAAGGACCTGCGACGTAAGCTGAAGGCCTCCGCTGCACTGCGCGTCGAATGGCGGACGAACGTGGACGACATCATCGACGACGTGATGCGCCTGTATCGTGCCACGCTGGCCAGGGCGGCGCTGACATTCGAGGAGCTCACGCCGGATTTCTTCCGCCTCGTGCTGCGCGAGCTCGGATCGCGCGCGGGCTGCGCGACCTACTGGCTCGGCGATCGCCTGGTCGCCTTCAACCTCGTGCTGCACGACGGCACGAAGCTGATCGACAAGTTCCTCGGCATGGACTATGAAGTCGCGCGCCGCTACAACCTGTACTACATCACCTGGCTGCAAAATGTGCGCTACTGCATCGAGCATGACCTGCGCAGCTATCAAGCCGGCCAGGGACTGCACCGCGAGAAATTGCGCCTCGGCAGCCGTCTGTCGCCGAACTGGTTGTGGTACCGTCATCTCAATCATCTGGTCGACGGGGTCTTTGCCGTGTTCGAGCGTCTGTTTCGGCTGGACCGCAACGATCCGGAATTGGCCTCGTTGCAGCCGGCGCAGACGCGGCCCCGGCGCGCGCCGATCGCCGCATGGTGCGGATTCCTCGCCTGCGCGGCGCTATCGCAAGTCGCTTTCAAGTACGCCGCCGAGCAGACGGGCGCGTTCGACTGGTCCATGCACTGGTTCGGCATCGCCGTCGCCTCGTTCTGGCTGTGGGTTTCGGTCGCCAGCCACGTCGGCGAATTCCTGCTGTGGATGACCATCCTGAGCCGGTCCAATCTGTCGAGCGCATTCGCGACCAGCGCGGTGCTATTCATCGCCGTGTTGCTGGCGAGCCGGCTGCTGTTCGCAGAGCCGCTCGGCTGGCACAAGCTGATCGGCTGTGCGGTGATCCTGATCGGCATCCTGATGCTGGGTTCGGACGAACCGTCGGTCGAATCGCGAACCAGCTCACAGCCCAGTGCATCGTGACGCACGCCGGGCAATCGCCCCGCGCTTGCGTTTACAATTCCTATTCGCAATGACCCCGGAGAGCAAACAATGAGCAGCGTTCAGGAAACGATCTTTGGCATCATCGCCAAAGAGGCCGGCATCGACCTCGGCAAGATCACCCTGGACTCGACGCTCAAGGAACTGGAAATCCAGTCGCTCGATGCGGTGCAGATCATTTTCGAGATTGAGGATCACTTCAAGATCACGTTGCCCGACCGCGATCCGAATTTCGATACCGAATCGGTCAAGGGACTGGTCGATGCAGTGGAAAAACTCGTCGCCGAAAAGGCCGCGGCGACACCACCGGCGCAGGCCTGAACCGACGGCTCGAAGCGACGCGACCGCCGATGCGCCGCGTAGCGATCACCGGAATGGGCGCGATCAATGCGCTCGGACACGACGCTGCCGCAACCTGGAGCGCCATGCGCGAGGGCCGGCCCGCGATCGGCCCGATCGCGAACATCCCCACCGACCTGCTGTTGGTCAAGATCGCCGCGGAAGTACGCAACTACGATCCGCTGAAACACTTCGACTCGAAGCGCCTGATCCTGCTCGATCGCGTCTCGCAATTCGCTTTGATCGCGGCGCGCGAAGCGATCGCGCAGTCGGGTCTGGAATTCCGCGCCAGCGGCCTGGGCCAGCGCACGGCTTGCATCATCGGCACCGGCATCGGTGGCGAGAACTCGCACAACGAACAGTCGTCGCGTTTCTACGGCGACAAAAATCCGCGCGTGCATCCGCTCGCGATCGTGCGCGTGATGGCGAACGCGCCCGCCTGCCACGTCGGCATGGAGTTCGGCCTCACCGGACCTTCGTTCGCCGTGGTCAGCGCCTGCGCCTCGGCCAACCACGCGATGGGACAGGCGTTCGAGATGGTGCGCAGTGGAAAAGTGGATTTTGCCATCACCGGCGGCAGCGAGGCGTGCGTGACCGTGCCCACGATAAAGGCATGGGAAGCGATGCGCGTGACCGCCGACGACACCTGCCGGCCGTTCTGCAAGCAGCGCCGCGGCATGGTGCTCGGCGAAGGCGCCGGCATCTTCGTGTTCGAGGAATACGAACACGCGCGCCGGCGCGGCGCGACGATACTCGCTGAATTCGCCGGCGCCGGCATGTCGGCAGACGCGGGCGACATCGTGCTGCCCTCGGAGACCGGCGCGGCCAGTGCGCTTGCCGCCGCGCTCGCCGACGCGCAGCTCGCGCCCGACGACGTCGACTACGTCAACGCCCACGGCACCGGCACGCCGGCCAACGATCCGACCGAATCGAAGGCGATCCGCCGCGTATTCGGCGCGCGCGCCGGCCAGCTTGCGGTTTCGTCGACCAAGTCGATGCACGGCCATGCGCTCGGCGCGGCCGGGGCGATCGAACTCGTCGCCGCGATCGGGGCGTTGCGCGATGGCGTCGTTCCACCGACCGCGAATTTCATCGACCCGGATCCCGAGTGCGATCTGGACTATGTTCCGAACACAGCGCGCGAGATGCCGGTGCGCGCGGCGCTGTCGAACTCGTTTGCCTTCGGCGGACTCAACGCCGTCGTCGCGCTCAAGCGCGCGACCTGATGTACTGCCGGTCAGCGCGATGCGGGACCGGATTCGCCCGCGTTCACACCGCGCAGGTATCATGCGGCGACTCGCGCTTCCAGCGCGCGCGACGCAAGTTCATCCTCACGATAGAGACCCGTAAGTGAACAATCAGCACTCCTCGCTCAGCAAAGTGCCGGCGGTTACGCTCGGCTTCTGGATCATCAAGATTGCCGCCACGACGCTCGGCGAAACCGGCGGCGACACGGTGACCATGACGATGGACCTGGGATACCTGACGGGCACGGGCATTTTCCTGGCAGTGCTGATCGCGCTGGTCGCAGTCCAGATCGCCGCACGAAAATTCCATCCCTTCCTTTACTGGGCGACGATCATCGCGTCGACCACGCTGGGCACCACGCTTGCGGACTTCGCCGATCGCTCGCTCGGAATCGGCTACACCGGCGGCTCGGCGGTGTTACTCGCCTGCGTGCTGGCCGTGCTCGCGCTCTGGTACAAGTCGGAGGGGTCGGTGTCGGTGGATACCGTCAGCACGCCGAGAGTGGAAGCGTTTTACTGGGCAACGATTACCTTTTCGCAGACTCTGGGAACCGCGCTCGGCGACTGGATGGCGGACACGTCGGGACTCGGTTACCTCGGCGGTGCGGCGGTATTTCTTGCCGCGTTGGCGGTTGTGGTCGCGCTGTTCTACTGGACGAATGTCTCGCGTGTGCTGCTGTTCTGGGCCGCCTTCATCCTCACCCGGCCGCTCGGCGCCACGGTCGGCGACTTTCTCGACAAGCCACTGGCCGAGGGCGGGCTCGACTTCAGCCGGCCGCTGGCATCGGCGATCCTCGTGGTTTTCATCGTCGTCTGCATCCTGCTCATTCCGCAGAAGGCGGGCACGCGTCCGGAAGCGCAGCGCCAGGCAGCGTAGGATTCTTTCTTCCCGCGCATGCTGGATTCCCATCACCAGAACCGGGAGCGAACGCCGGCTCGCGTATGATCCTCTGCCAGTCCTACCGGCCCAGCGCATGTCGAAATTCCGCTATCTGCAACTTGACGTCTTCCCGGCAAGCCGCGGCGGCGGCAATCCGCTCGGCGTCGTCGTCGATGCGTCCGGCTGGACCGATGCCGACATGCAGGCGTTCGCGGCCTGGACGAACCTGGTCGAGACGACCTTCCTGCTGCCGCCGTCGAACGATGCTGCAAATTACCGTTTGCGCATTTTTACACCGACGAGCGAGATTCCATTCGCCGGCCACCCCACGATCGGCAGCGCGGAGGCGGCGCTGCAGACCGGATTTGCGCAGCCGCGCGACGGCAAGCTGATCCAGGAGTGCGGCGCCGGCTTGCTGCCGATCCGCGTGCACGGCGACGATCACACGCGCGAGCTCTTCGTGCGTGCGCCGGCAGCTTCGATCGTTACCGTAGCCGGCGACATTCCGCCCGCACTGCGCGCGGTTGTCGGCACGCAGGCGCTCGGGGCGCTGCCGCCGGCGCTGGTCGAGGGCGGCCGGCGCTGGTGGGTCGTCGAATTCGCCGACGAAGCCGGCGTGCGCGGCTGGCAGCCCGACCACGCGGCAATTCTTGCGTTGGCCAAGGCCGATCGCTGCCTCGGCATCTGCGTCTTCGCGCGCAGCAGCGACGCGCAGTTCGAGCTCACCGTGCGCGCTTTTCCTGCCGGCGTCGGCATCGTCGAGGATCCCGCTTCGGGCGCGGCCAACGGCCTGATCGCGGCATGGATCGCGCAGCACGAAGCGGCCGGCGCGCTGGCGCGCGGCTACCGCGTGAGCCAAGGCCGGGAGATGGGTCATGACGCGCGCATCGTCGTGCACATCGACGCGGATCGGGCCGTCTGGGTCGGCGGCCGTACGGATATCGTCGTCGACGGCACGTTGCGCTGGCCACTGATCGACTAGAGCCTTCGCTGCGGCGCGGCGAATCTACTTCAGAGCATCTGCCAGCTTGCCGAGCAATTGGCCGTCGGGATCCTGACTCTGCTCCCAATACATCATGCCGCCGAGCCGATGCGACTTTACGTACACGGCCTTCAACGCAAGCGACTGCGGATCGTCATAGCTCACGAACGTCCGCGTTTGCGCATTCCATAGATACGGTACCTTGGCCTTGTCGTCCCAGTAACGCACGTAGCCGTTCCGGCCGATGAAATCGGCGACCAGTTTCGGCCACGAATAGTCGTTGTCGTAACGTCCGTACGGCTGATCAAGGCCGTGATTTTCCGGATGCACGTCGGCAAACGCACGACCGTAAAATGGCACGCCGACAATCAATTTGTTCGCGGGCACGCCCGCGGCGAGGAATTGGTCGACCGCGCGCTCGACGCTGCGTTCGCCTGCCGCTGCCGTCGCCGACACCGACAGCCCGGCGTGATGGCCCGTCGTTTTGGTCAGGCTGTTGTGGAAGTCGTACGTCATCAGATCGATCCAGTCGAGATACTCGTGGATCCTCTCGAGTTCGATATGCGCGACGAACTCGCTGTCAGCCAGCGCCGCGGTGATGAGATACGGATCGGCTGCGCGGCGTTGCTGTTCGGACGCGAGCACGTTGAACCGCTGCCGCAAGGCCTGCAGCAGTAGCGTGAAGTTGCCCCGATCGGCATCGCGATGAACGTTGCCGGGTCCTGCAAGTCCGGGATATTCCCAGTCCAGATCGATGCCGTCGATCTGTTGCTGCGCGACGAGATCAGCTGCACTCTGCGCGAACTTCGTGCGCGATTCTTGCGTGAGGGCGGCATCGGAAAATCCGTCAGCACCCCAGCCGCCGACCGAAACCAGCAACTTGAGCTGCGGATTGCGCGACTTCAGGGCACGCAGTCGGGCGAGGAATGCGGATGCTCCGGGCTGATCGAGCACGATCGCGCCATCGACTACGTGCGCGAAGGCGTAGTTGATTGCGGTGAGGTTGCCCGCGTCGACCGGGACCACCTTTTCCCAACCGGCGACATAGCCGACCAGCCGATACACCGGCGCCGACGGTGGTTTCGACGGTGCTGCCGCGCAACCGAGCAGCGCGAGTAGCGCCGCGCACGCCGCGCCGCGTGCAAGCCCATGAAGAGACGGCCACCACATTCCGGACCCGGATCGAATCGACCCGATCACGCGCGCGACGTCGCGACTGGCGGCTCGATCCGCCCGAAACCACCATCGATTTCGACTCGCGTGGCCCGCCACTGCGGTGTCAGCGCAATAGCCTTCCTCCAGCGGCCGCCGGCGTTGCGCATGACGTCAGACGGTTCGCGCGAGTGCCGTAGCAACCTGCTTCGCAGCATCGAGCGTTGCCGCGACATCTGCGCGCGTGTGTGCCGTCGAGACGAACAGGTTTTCGTATGCTCCCGGATGGAACAGCACGCCGCGTGCGAGCATGCCCTCCCACCAGCGCCTGAAAATCTGTTGATCCGCATAACGTTCGGCGTCGCGGTAGTTGTGAATTTCCTTCTGCGCAAACCATACCTGCATCAGCGGTCCCAGGCCAACCACGTAGGCAGGCAGACCCGCATCGCTCAGCACCTTGCCGAGCCCGAGACGCAACTCGTCGGACACCGCATCCAACTGTTCGTAAAGCCCGGGAGTCGCAAGTTCGTCAAGCGCGGCATTCGCCGCAGCCACGGCAATGCCATTGGCCGTGTAGGTTCCCGCCATCGAGACCGTGCCATTGGCCACCAGCGCCATGATGTCGGCGTGTCCGCCGGCGGCGGCGACCGGAAAACCGCCGCCCAGCCCCTTCGCAAACACCGACAGGTCCGGTCGGATGCCGAGGCGCGTCTGCGCACCACCCAGCCCGAGGCGGAAGCCGGTAATCACCTCGTCGAATATCAGCACGATGCCATGGCGCTGCGTCAGTTCGCGCATCGTCTGCAGGTAACCCTGTTTCGGCAGGATGCAGCCGGTGTTGCACATGACCGGCTCGGTCAGTACCGCGGCGATGTTGTCGCCCTCGCGCTGGATCACATCAGCGAGCACCTGCGCATCGTTCCACGGCAGGATGATCAGGTTTTCCTCGACGCCTTTCGGCATGCCCGGGCCTTGCGGCACCGGCACCGGACGATCGTCGGGGCCGGCCTTGTCGATGGCCGGATGCTTGCTCCAGTACACGCCGTCCGAGAAGCCGTGGTACATGCCCTCGAAGCGGATGATCTTGCGGCGGCGTGTGTACGCGCGCGCCAGGCGCGTCGCATACAGCACAGCTTCGGTACCCGTGTTGCACAGACGCACCTGATCCACACTCGGCACCGCCGCGATGATCTTTTCGGCCAGAAGCGCCTCGTCTGCCGTCGGCAGTGCAAATACGGTACCGCGCTGCTGGATGAAATCGACCACGGCCTGCGTCACGCGCGCTGGCCGGTGCCCGAGAATCATCGGCCCGAGGCCGAGAAGGTAATCGATGTACTCGTTGCCATCGACATCGCGCAGCCGCGAGCCCTGGCCGGACTCCACGAATAGCGGATAAGGCGTCCATCCCGACCAGGTCGCACGCGCCGTACTGTTCACGCCACCCGGGATCACCCGGCATGCCGCTTCAAACAAATCGGCGCTGCCGGCGGTGTGGCCATCGGCGATCAGCCGGGCGTCAGTTGCAGTCATGGCGATTACCTTGCATTCGATGGTTAACGATTGGACCGGTGACAATCACCGCTGCGGCCGGGCATCCGGCAACTGGATTGCCGGCATGAGTGGTGAACGCGCAGCCGTTACGAAACGATATGTGATCGGCTCAGGCCAACGCCGGATTCTGCAGCACCGCTACCAGGCTCGGCGCGGCGGCGGGTTTGCCTTCGATCAAGCCTGGCAGCAGCTCGAGCGCATCGGCAAAGCCACGGATCGGTGCATGCGGAATTTCCCTGGCGCGGCAATGAGCGATCAGCTTGCCCTTGGCGAAGACGAAATCGGCCGCTTCGGCAACGCAGAAGTCCGAGGCGCCATCACCGATCATGAGGACGCGCTTGCGCGCGCCGCGCGCCGCGCTGGCGCGTGTGCATTTGCACGTGCCGCTGGCGACGCGACAGGTCGCGCTGGCATTCGGGAAGGCCAGGCGCCAGGTGCGCTCGCCAGAGGACTCGAGGCGATTCGACGTGACCGGCAGCCAGTCGAGGCTGTTGCGGCCGAGGATCGTGCGAATCGCGTAGTCGAGCCCGTCGCTGAGCACCTCGATATGCAGCCCGCTGCTGTGCGCCGCCTTGACGAAGGCCGCAAACGCCGGATCGATGGCGCGCTCGGCCAGATGAGCGTCCAGCTCGGCGCGGCTCATGTCGAGCAGTGCGACCTGTCCCGCCATGCAATCGTGCGAGCCGATGCGGCCTTCGCGCCAGTCGCTCTCGAGTTGCTCCCAGCCGGGCTGACCGAAGCGATCGAGCAGGGTATCGGTCGTATCGTCGAGCGCGATCGTGCCGTCGAAATCACAAAGTATGGTCCATTCGGACACTGGTTTTCCTTCAATCGGGTAGTCGGGCATTCGAATTATGGCGGGCTATCAACTGGAAAAACGTGCCCTGGCACGCGCCCGCGCGATGACGAACGTCGCCCTTTGCGACGTCGGCCCTGCAGCGCTATTGTCTTCGCTTGTCATTAAAGATTCCTTCACGCCGCACGACCGGCAGATGCGGAAAGGCGTGCGGATTTCAGGCGCCCTTAACCCGGTCCGGCAGAACCTTAAGGCAAGATAAGCAACAGTTTCCAGTATCAAGCGGGACCATGTCGAGCCGCAACGCCTTCTTTGCCCACACTCCCTGGGATATCGTGCCCGCGCTGATGGGGCTTGGCCACCTTGTCTTCGTCGCCACGCTGTTTTTTGGTTTCCACACCATGCCGTGGCTACTGTGGATTCCGCTGGCATTGGTCTACTCGATCAGTATCTCATGGAGCATCAACTCCACGAGCCACAACTTCATCCATAACGCCTTTTTCAGCTCGCCCGTGCTGAACCGCATTTATAGCGTGATCCTGTCGGTCACCGACGGTTTTTCGCAGGAGTTCTACCACCACGTGCACCTGCGCCACCATGTCGGCAACATGGACCGCATCGGCGCGAACGGCACGACGATCGATCCATTGTCGATCTGGCGTCACGGCAAGGATGGCAAGCCGGAAAACCCGTGGACGTACACTTTCTACAGTTACTTCCGCGACGACATCGGCGAGGTTTACAAGCGCGTCAAGGAGAAGTTTCCGCAAAAGACGAAATGGATCTGGCGCGAGATCTACATCGTCGTCGGCTTGTACCTGATCTGCCTCGTCTACGACTGGCGCGCATTCCTCGCCCTGGTGCCGTTCTACTATTTCGGCCACTCGCTGTCGTCGCTGAACGGCTACTTCGAGCATTTCAAGGGCAACCCGGACGCGCCGATCGCGTGGGGCGTCAGCACGTACAACAACCTATACAATTGGACCTGGCTGTACAACGGCTTCCACGCCGAGCACCACTACCGGCCGAAAGTGCACTGGACGAAGATGGTCGAACTTCGCGACCGCATTCGCGCCGACCAGGAAGCCGCCGGCGTGCATGTCATGGCGCACTGCCACGCGTTGGGCTGGCTCGACCGGTCGCCGCCGCGGTACACGCTGATACGCTGAACAATTCAGCGGTGTGTTGCCAGGCCCGACGACGACAGCTTGCGGCGTCCCATCCGAACGGCAGACTACTTAGCGACTACCCCTGGGGCCGCAGTACGGTCAGAAACGTCTGACCGTAGCGTGCAAGCTTGGCCGCTCCGATCCCGTTGATGGAGCCGAGTTGCGCAGATGTCTGCGGCCGCTCGCGCAACATCTGCAGCAATGTCGCGTCATGAAAGATGACGTACGCCGGCACGCCCTGCTCGCGCGCCAGCTGCGCGCGCAGTTCGCGCAGCGATTGCCACAAGGCTGTTTCGTGTGGAGCGATCGCCAGATCGGTCTGCCGCGACTTCGCGCGCGTCGACTTGCGCGACGCACGCCGTTCTTCGCGATCCGCGACGCGCCGCAGATTGACTGTCGATTCGCCACGCAGAACGCCACGGCTCGCCGCGGTCAGGCGCAGCACGCCGAAACCGTCGTCGTCGGTGGCGAGCAGACCCGCCGCGACGAGTTGTCGAAACACGCTGCGCCATTGGCGTGCGTCCAGGTCGGCGCCAATGCCGAACGTGCTCAGCGCATCGTGGCGCAATGTCTTTACGCGTTCGTCATCGTCGCCACGCAAAACGGCCACGAGATGACCGACCCCATAGCGCTGGCCGGTGCGGATCACGCACGACAGCGCCTTCTGTGCCGCGACCGTGCCATCCCAGGTCTGCGCTGGCTCGAGGCAATTGTCGCAATTTCCACAAGGCTGCAACAGCGTTTCGCCGAAGTAGCCGAGCAGGCGCTGGCGCCGGCACGAGGTCGACTCGGCGTAGCCGAGCAACGCGTCGAGTTTGGCGCGTTCGTTGCGCTTGCGTTCCTCGCCAGACTCCGATTGCGCGATGAAGCGCGCGAGCGCGACCACGTCGCCGAGGCCGTAGCACAGCCACGCCTCCGCCGGCAGGCCGTCGCGTCCAGCGCGGCCGGTCTCCTGGTAATAGCCTTCGAGGCTCTTGGGCAGGTCCAGGTGCGCGACGAAGCGCACGTCGGGCTTGTCGATGCCCATGCCGAACGCGATCGTCGCGCACATGACGATGCCGTCTTCGCGCAGGAAGCGCTGCTGATTCGCGCTGCGTGACTCTGCATCCATGCCGGCGTGGTACGGCAGCGCGTTGAATCCGCGTTCGTTGAGCCAGGCAGCTGTTTCTTCAGTTTTCTTGCGCGAGAGGCAATAGACAATGCCGGAGGCTCCGGCGTGATCGGCGAGAAACGTTTCCAGCTGACGGCGCGCGTTGTCTTTTTCCACGACGCGATAGCGGATGTTCGGCCGGTCGAAACTGGCGACAAAGGTGCTCGCCGACTCGAGCTTCAGACGCTCGATGATCTCGGTGCGCGTTCGCGCATCGGCGGTCGCCGTGAGCGCGATGCGCGGCACGTTTGGAAAGCGCTCGTGCAGGATCGTCAGCTGGCGGTACTCGGGGCGGAAATCGTGGCCCCATTGCGACACGCAATGCGCCTCGTCGACGGCGAACAGCGCCAAGGGCACGCGCGTGAGCATTTCCAGGCAGCGCTCGGTCAACAGCCGCTCGGGCGCCACGTACAGCAATTTCAGGGCGCCCGCGGCAAAGCTGCGCTCGACCTCACGCTGTGTGGCGGCGTCCTGGCTGGAATTGAGGAAGGCCGCCTCGACGCCGCACTGGCGCAAAGCCTCTACCTGATCCTGCATCAGCGCGATCAGCGGCGAGACGACGATCGCCGTGCCTTCCCGCAGTAGCGCAGGGATCTGGTAGCACAGCGACTTGCCGCCGCCGGTCGGCATCAGCACCAAGGCGTCGCCGCCCGCGGTAACGTGGTCGATTATCGGCTGCTGATAGCCGCGGAATCGTGTGTATCCGAATACGCGCCGCAGTAACTCGAGTGCTGCCGTCATCCCGGCATGCTAGCAAACCGCCGAACCGTAACGCCGCGCTTTCGCCGCGCCCGCGTTTTGGCTAATGTAGCGAACCCGCCACCGAAGGATCGGCTGATCATGCTTCGCTTGCTGCGTCTCATCATCGTGGTCGCGTTGTTGTCGCTGGCCGGCTGCGGTCCGCCGTTGCATCCGATCAATCCGCCGAGCGCCAGCATCCAGCAGCTCGACATCCTGCCCGACGGTCGCTGGAAGGTGCAGATCCGCATCGAGAACTTCTCCGACAAGACCCAGCATTACACGACGTTCAAGGCGGAGTTGCGTGTCTCCGGAGTCGCTGCGGCCGACATCTCACTCAATCCCGACCTCGATGTGCCCGGCTACAACGCCGACATCGTCGAAACCGTGTTGACGCCCAGCGCGGATGTCAGCCGCGCATTTGCCAGTGACGTCAAGCAGCCGAGCGGCGCCCCATACGAACTCAAGGGCATGATCACCATCCCCGCTGCCGGCAAGGACTTCAAGTTCGAGCACAAGAGCCGGCTGTCGCCGGTGCCCGGCATTGGCAACGAATATCGATGAGGGCAAGGGCTGAGGGCCAGAGGGCTGAGGGCTGAAGATCAAGAGCCGCGCTTTCTGCTTGTCAGCCCTCAGCCCTCAGCCCTCAGCCCTATAATCCTCGAGCTCCACCCGCGGCAAGAGCAAGACGCCAACTAGCCATGACCTCCTACAAAGCTCCGCTCGCCGACATGCGCTTCGTGATGTTCGACCTGCTCAAGGTCGAATCGAGTTACCCGGGTTTGGCCGGAGGCGAGAACGCGACGCGCGACGTCGTCGAGGCAATCCTCGAAGAGGCGGCAAAATTCTCCGAACAGGTGCTTGCGCCTCTGAATGCGAGCGGCGACGAAGAAGGCTGCCACCTCGACAAGGCGACCGCGACGGTGACGACGCCGAAGGGCTTCAAGGAGGCCTACCAGACCTACGTCGACGGTGGCTGGAGCGGGCTGACCGCGCCGGAAGCCTACGGCGGACAGCACCTGCCCGAATCGATCGGCGCGCCGCTGAAGGAAATGCTCGACTCGGCGAACCTGTCCTGGGGAAACTTCCCGCTTCTCTCGCATGGCGCTTCCGAAGCCCTGCGCCAGCACGGCGAGGAGTGGCAGCGCCAGGCGTTCCTCAAGCCCATCGTCGAAGGCCGCTGGACCGGCACCATGTGCCTGACCGAGCCGCACTGCGGCACCGACCTTGGCCTGCTGAAATCCAAGGCCGTGCCGCAGGCCGACGGCTCCTCCGCGTTCGGCACGCACAAGATCAGCGGCACGAAGATCTTCATCACCGCCGGCGAGCACGACCTGACGGAGAACATCGTCCACCTCGTGCTTGCGCGTCTGCCGGATGCACCGGCCGGCGTCAAGGGCATCTCGCTGTTCATCGTGCCGAAGTATAAAGTTGACAAAAGTGGACAAATTGCCGAGCGCAACGGCGTGACCTGCGGCGCGATCGAGCACAAGATGGGCATCAAGGCGTCGGTCACCTGCGTGATGAATTTCGACGGCGCAGACGGCTACCTGATCGGCCAGCCGAACCGCGGCCTGATGGCCATGTTCACGATGATGAATACCGCGCGGCTGGCGGTCGGCATCCAGGGCCTGGGCGTGATCGAACGCGGCTACCAGAGCTCGCTGGCCTACGCGCGCGACCGCCTGCAGATGCGCGCGATGTCGGGTGCGAAGTTTCCGGACAAGCCGGCCGACCCGCTCATCGTGCACCCGGATATCCGGCGCATGCTGCTGACGCAGAAGGCGTTCGCCGAAGGCTGCCGCGCGTTGAGCTATTACGCCGCGACCATCGTCGATCAGGTCGAACGCTCGCCGAATGCCGACGAGCGCAAGCGCGCCGATGAGTTGCTGTCGTTCATCATCCCGATCGTCAAGGGACTGCTGACCGAACTGGCGAACGAATGCGCCTACCATGCCGTGCAGATCTTCGGTGGCCACGGCTATATCCGCGAAACCGGCGTCGAACAGTTCGCGCGCGACGCGCGCATCACGACGATCTATGAAGGCACGACGCAGATCCAGGCGATCGACCTGCTCGGCCGCAAGATCATGCAGACCCAGGGCGCGGGGCTCAAACACTTCCTCGAAGAGATCAGCGCGTTCTGTCACCAGCATACGGAGAATCCGGCTGCCGGCGAATTCATCGGGCCGCTCGCGGTCGCCGCAAAACAGTGGGCGGACCTGACCCAGGAGATCGGCAAGCGCGCCTCCGGCAACGCCGACGAGGTCGGCGCCGCGGCGGTCGATTTCCTGTTCTTTTCCGGCTATGTCGCGCTCGCCTACTTCTGGGCGCGCAGCGTCGCTGCCGCCGACGCATCGACACAGTCGAACGACTTCAAGCAGTCGAAACTGCTGACAGCACGCTTCTATTTCGCCCGCATCCTGCCGCGCACGCAGACGCATGCGGCAGCCATGCGCGCCAGCATCGACAGCCTGATGGCGCTTCCCGATCCGCTGTTTGGATAGAACCCTTCCGCCGTTCCGTCATGCCGCCCTCATGACCACGCCAGATCCCGATTCCGCACCGCACGTTCGACTCGCCCACGCGGACGATGACGAATTCATCCTGTCCATCGCCGAACGGCTGGTCGGCTTCGACCTGCCGGCGTGGCGCAAACGCAGCGAAACCCTCGCCGGCATCCGCGCCGACATCGCCCGGCACCTGCGCGAGCTGCCCGCGGCCACGCACCTGTTCGTTGCCGAGGATGAAGACGGGGAACGCCTGGGTTTTCTGCACCTGCAGACGCAAAAGGACTTCTTTACGGGAGTCCTGAACTGCCATATCGCCGACCTCGTCGTCGCCTCCGAACACGACGGCGAGGGGGTCGGCAGCGCCCTGATCGATTTCGCCGAACGCTGGGCCCGGGAGCATCGCTGCCGTCACATCACCCTGGCGGTATTTCCGGGCAATAAGCGGGCACGGATTCTGTACGAACGGCATGGTTATGGCGACGAACTGATCCGGATGGCAAAACCGCTCAAGTAGCAGTCTGCGCCCGGAGGTCAATGGCTTGCTCCGCCTGCGGACGGACGGTTACAAATCCGGGACTTGACAAGGGGTTGCCACTTGCTTTTCATCGCGCGCACGCCTATCCTTTTGTGAGGAGCGTCACAATTAGCGGGTGAAAACGTGAGGGTGGCACGTTTGGGGTACATGGATACGCGGCATAAGAAGCTCCTCTTCGTGTCCAGACCACATTTCGTCCTTCCTTCAAACTGCTCCTTTGGAGAGTACGGCGGCGCCGTTGGCACCAATCGTGCTTCTCAGTGTGCATGGATTTGTCTTGCGTCGAACAACCAGCTCGGAGAAACAACATGTTGAAGGCTACTGTAAATAAGGACGCCCGCAGTCGGGCAGGGAATTTGTTTTTCGGGCTGGCCGCGGCGGCGACTTTGCTGACCGGCGCCCAGATGGCGCAGGCCCAGGACACCACCGAAGCCGCTACCCCCGATCACGCCTGTGCGGAAGACCAGTACAAGGCGCTCGGCGGCAGCAGCACGCTCAATTGCGTCGCCAACGACCTCGTCGTTACGGCGAGTGCGATGATCAACAACAACACGGTCGGCAGTTGCCCCAATGACGGTTTGGTGCATACGGTCGACATTCTCGTGGGCCTCGAGTCTGGATCACCCGAGCGCTACGACATCGGCTATTTCGTCGGCCAGACCGGCAATGATCCGCTGGCGGCAGGCGGCCAGTGCTCCGTGGCGATCTTTCCGACCTCCGGCGGCAATACTACCCCCGCAGTCGGCTGGTTCAATGGCGATAACAACGCCTGCGGTGACTACCACAGCAACTCGACGACGACGAATCTGGTGACAGGCGCCAAGGTGACCTGTATTTCAGTGTCTCCCACCGATCCCCATCTGGTCGTTCCCTACGCGATCGTATATGCGAACAACCAAAACGGCACCTGCACCAGCGTCGACGACGTGACGGCGGGAACGAGTTCGAAGTGCCAGGCTGCGACCGTGCCGGTGGGCAACGTGTTCGTGACGAACTCTGCAAACCCGCAGTGCGATGCAACCGGGGCTCCGAATGGCGCCGTTTACGACCCCATCGCCAATACGATCACGCTGACGGTCACGGTCACCAACAGCGATCCATTGTTCCCGCAGGCCGGCGACGGCACGACGTTCAGTGACGATTTCTCGGTAGGCTCGCCCCCGGTGACAGTAAACGATTTTTCGTGCACCCCATCGGGCGGCGCCGTATGCCAAATCGTAAACAATGCTGGCGTCGTCTCGGGCACGATCACATCGTTCCCGTGGGGCAGCAGCGTCGTACTCTCCGTTACGCTTGGGGTGCCGGCTAACCCGGGCAATGTCCCATTCTCCTCCGGGCTCTCGCTGACCACGCCGGCCTCTGTTCTGCCGGCGGTACCGCCGTATGTGACCAATACCAATTCCGCGGATCCGGGATATGGCAGCAGCACGAATGCCACTGCCTGCCTCAGTGCGGTGCAGTTGCCGGTCAAGCTGCAGAGCTTCGAAGTCCATTGATTTGATTGCATCGACGGTCGACTGCGTAGCAGTTGGCCGTCGAACTCCGATTCACAGCTGATCGGTTCATGACAAATCATTGCCGCGCCCATCCGGGCGCGGCTTTTTTTTATTGCCACGGATGGCATGTATGCCGGAAACGCAGGAGCAGTTTCCGGCGACCGCCAGGAAGATGCCGGAGATGCCGGAGATGCCGGAGATGCCGGAGCATTTTCCGGCAGCCGCGGCGGATTGCTGCGACGCGAGCCCGCAGCCGCCCAGTCGCGCAAAATTCATGTAAATGGTCTATGCTCCCGGGCGAACTTTTGCGCTGCGTCCGAGGCCCGGTCGGGCGCGACTGAACGTGCGCTGGAGCAAACGATGTTGGTGGATGTCTCGGCAAACGGCAGCAATATTCACACGACACGCCTGCTGTCGCTCGATTCCAATGGCCGGATTCTTGACTGGATGTCCTGGCAGGACGCCGTCTGCCTGTACGTGCGCGGCGCCGTGTCGTGGACGCTGGGTGATCCCTGCCTGACGATTCACGGCGGAATGTGCCGCGTCACCGGCGAACAGAGCCTGATCGACCTGCACCCGATCGTCGCCAGCCGCGGCCACGCCCGTCCGGCGACCAAGGACCCGGCGCCGGCCTTGACCAACGCCGCCTTGTTCGCGCGCGATCGCATGCTGTGCCTCTATTGCGGCGACCATTTCACGCGTGGCGAGCTGACGCGCGACCACGTGGTACCGCTGTCGCGCGGCGGCACCGATGCCTGGGAGAACGTTGTTACCGCCTGCCTGGCTTGCAACGTGCACAAAGGCTGCAAGACGCCGCAGCAGGCGGCGATGCCGCTGCTGGCGGTGCCGTATCGCCCAAGCTGGGTCGAGCACCTGATCCTCTCGAACCGCAACATCCTCGCCGACCAGATGGACTTTCTGATAAGCCATCTGCCGAAACAACGCCGTCGCGCCTCCTAGGGCAGCCAGCGGCCACTCCGTTTACAAGTTCTTTACAATTCCGCCGTCTCTGTGTAGAACGACTGCCGACGCATCGGACGCTGGCCAGTCTTGCTGCGCGACGCGCAGCCTGTTTGGCAGGGCAAAAGGCCGGCCGGCGCCCTGGCGTTTCTCGACCAACATCACTGTCGCTCTCTGGGGAGGAATCGACCATGACACCGTCTCGTCGCGCGTCCACGCCCGTCCTGAAACCGTTGCTGATGCCGATAGTGATCGCTTGCGCCCTCACTGCGGTCGCCGCGCGCGCGCAGGATGTCGCGGCGCCTGCCACCGGCGAACCCAAGACGCTCGATGTGATCACGGTGACCGCGGAAAAGCGTGTCGAGGACGTGCAGAAGGTGCCGATCTCGATCACGGCAATCGACCAGGAGCAAATCGACGAACTGAAGGCCGCCGGCGGCGACATCCAGTTCCTTTCGGCGCGCGTGCCGAGCCTGCTCGTCGAGTCCTCGTTCGGCCGCACATTCCCGCGCTTTTACATCCGCGGCCTCGGCAACACCGACTTCGACCTCAACGCCTCGCAGCCGGTATCGCTGGTTCTGGACGACGTGGTGGAGGAAAACCCGATCCTGAAAGGCTTTCCGCTGTTCGATGTCGGCCAGGTCGAAGTGCTGCGCGGCCCGCAGGGGACGCTGTTCGGCCGCAACACGCCGGCCGGCGTCGTCAAGGTCGACAGCAACCGCCCGACGACGGATACGCAGGGCTATGCCGACATCAGCTACGGCACCTATGGCACCGCCAACTTCGAAGGCGCGATCGGCGGTGCGCTGGGCTCCGAGTGGTCGGCGCGTGCGTCGGTGCTCTACCAGCATCGCGACGATTGGGTTGACAACACGGCGCCCGGGCGCAACGACAGCTTCGGCGGTTACAACGAACGCGCCGCGCGCCTGCAATTTGACTATCACCCGTCGGACGACTTCAATGCGCTGTTCAACGTTCACGTATTGAACCTCGACGGTTCGGCGATTCTGTTCCGCGCCAACATCATCCAGCCCGGCACCAACGACCTCGTTCCGGATTTCCGCCGCGACCAGATCTCGATCGACGGCCAGAACTTTCAGCATGTCGATGAGAAGGGCTTCAGCGCAAAGCTGACCTGGGATTTCGCCAATATGCAGCTCGTCTCGATCACCGGCTTCGACAAGGTCAAGACGCTGAGCCATGGCGACATCGACGGCGGCTACGGCGCGGCATTCGCGCCGCCGTCCGGTCCCGGCTTCATTCCGTTTCCGTCCGAAACCGCTGACGGCCTCCCGTTCCACCGGCAGATCACGCAGGAAGTGCATCTCGCCTCGAAGGATGCGGAGCAGCTGGAGTGGATCGTCGGCGCCTACTACTTCAACGAGAACATCACGATCGACAGCTTCGACTACAGCACGCTGGCCGGCAGCGTGCAGGACGGCTTCGCCCAGCAAAAGCAGCTGGACATCAGCTATGCGGTGTTCGGCTCGTTTGGCTATCAGGTCAACGATCAGTTCAAGATCAAGGGCGGCCTGCGCTTCTCGCACGACGACAAGTACTGGACGGCGACGCGCACGGAGTCGCCGCTCGGTTTCGGCCCGGTGGGTCCGCTCTACGAGGATCCGAGCGCGTCGAAACCGACGGGCGATCTGTCCGCCGTCTGGACCGCCAGCCAGGACACCGACTTCTACGGCCGCATTGCGACCGGCTACCGCGCGCCGAGCATTCAGGGCCGCCTGCTGTTCCAGGACACGCCGTCGATCGCGAAAACCGAAACGGTCACGTCCGGCGAACTCGGCGTGAAGAGCCGCTTTGCCGACAACCGCGCGACGATCAGCTTCGACGTGTTCGACTACCAGATGGAGAACCAGCAGCTGACCACCGTCGGCGGCCAGTTCAACGTCGCCAACCTCGTCAACGCGAAAAAGTCCGAGGGTCACGGCTTCGAGTTCGACGCCGAGGCGCTGCTCGCCGATCACCTGCTGGTTACGGCCGGCACGAGCTACAACTTCACGAAGATCAAGGATCCGAACCTGTACATTAATCCGTGCGGCAGCGGCTGTACGGTGCTCGACCCGACCGCCCAGGTCAACGGCGCCACCGCCGCGCTGATCGACGGCAATCCGCTGCCACAGGCGCCAAAGTGGATCGCGAACGTGACCGCTCGTTACGGCATTCCGATGGGTGACGGCGAACTGTTCTTCTACACGGACTGGGCCTACCGCAGCGAAGTGTCGTTCTTCCTGTACCAGTCGGTGGAATACACCGGCAAGCCGTGGGTCGTTGGCGGCCTGCGCATCGGCTACAACTGGGACAACGGCAAGCGCGAAGTGTCGTTCTTCGGCCGCAACATCACCGACAAGGAAGCGATCATCGGTGGTATCGACTTCGACAACCTGACTGGCTATGTCAACGAGCCGCGCATCTGGGGCGTGCAGTTCCGCGCCGAGCTGTAATGCGCACGACGGGCGCAACCCTTGAGGTTGCGCCCGCCCGCCTTCGTCTACTCGTGCAAATCGTCGAGGCCCAGTGCACTGCGTCGCTTGGCGGCGCGCTGCTGCTCCTCGCGTAGATCCTTGATGCGTTCTTCCTGCTTGCGCATCTGCACGAAACCGACCCAGCTGCCGCCGAGCAGGCGCCGGCCGCTGCGGTTGAACGACGCCGTGTTCACGTAGGCCACGAGAGCGGCTTTGGCGGCGAAATAGCACGCCGCGTACAACAATGCGGCTGCGCGCAGGCCTTCGACGCTGAAGTCCGGGAGCCATACCGCGAATTCATGGCCGTTCTGCTTGAGCGCGAAAAGAATGGCGCAACCGGCGCCGAGGATCAGTGGCGTCGGGTACAGCGCGAGACCGAGCAGGTTGCCGACATCGTCCGCCGCCGCCTCGAGACGCGCCGCCTGCCAGCCTGGGTCGCCACGGAAGAAATACAACGAAATCATTCCATCGGCGATGATCAGCGCAGCGACAGGCAGAATCAGCGCCCATG
Organism: uncultured Gammaproteobacteria bacterium; assembly: GCA_963738115.1. Classification (GTDB taxonomy): domain Bacteria; phylum Pseudomonadota; class Gammaproteobacteria; order Xanthomonadales; family Rhodanobacteraceae; genus Rudaea. Next base: position 61,413 of record CAVTVN010000003.1, read on the forward strand.
TGTGGGGCGTCGTCATCGTCTCGATGAACCCGTGCAGACCGAGCATGTAGGCAGCAAAACCCAGCAGTATTGCGGCAAGGATGCCGAGCGAGAGCAGGAAGTAGTTCACCGCGTGGCGAGGGCTGCGATAGTGCTTGAACGAATCGCCGAGTATGGTCATCACGAGCGCGCGCACGAATTCCAGGGGAATCAGCGCGAGCAATGCAAATGCCCAGTCGCCGGTATCTTCATCCCATTGCGGCTGCACTGCCGCATAAACCAGGCCGGCAGCGACGATCAGTGGAATCGCCGCAGACAACGCCACCGCCGGCCAGTTCGTCGCCCGTACAACCGGGCTGAAAGTGTCCATGTCCCCCATTGTTTCCCCGTATCGCGGCCCCGCTTCTTGAAACCTGTGGCCAGAATAAACGCTCCGGCGCGACATGACGAACGCCGCTGGCGGCGCCAGCATCGGGAAACGTCCCTGCAAGCACCCGAAACGGTTTAGCTTGCCGCAAACGACGTGATAATCGACAATAACCTGCTGAATTCACGACGTTCCTGCAATGATCGACACCCAGCGCTACCCGCGCCTCGCCCGCATCGACTCTCCAGCGGACTTGCGCAAGTTCGATGAGGGCGAGTTGCCCGAGGTCGCGCGCGAAGTCCGCGACTACCTGATCGAATCAGTCGCCGGTGCCGGCGGACATTTCGGCGCCGGACTCGGCGTGGTCGAGCTGACCGTGGCCCTGCACTACCTGTTCGAAACGCCAGGCGACCGCCTGGTCTGGGACGTCGGTCATCAGTGCTATCCGCATAAGATCCTGACCGGCCGCCGCGACGGCATCCACACGATCAAGAAGAGGGACGGCCTCGCGCCATTCCCGCGCCGTGACGAAAGCGAATACGACACGTTCGGCGTCGGTCATTCGTCAACCTCGATCTCGGCCGCGCTCGGCATGGCGCTCGCCGCGCAGCGCAAAGGCGACGCACGCAAGGTTGTCGCCATCATTGGCGACGGCGGTCTGACCGGCGGCATGGCCTACGAGGCCCTGCATCACGGCGGCGATCTCGATCCGGATCTGCTCGTGATCCTCAACGACAACCAGATGTCGATCAGCGAAAACGTCGGCGCGCTTCCGAAGATGCTGGCGCGGCTGATGACCAGCCGCCGCCTCAACGCCATGCGCGAGGGCGCGAAGCGGCACCTCAAGCGCGACGGCTTCCTGTGGCGATTCCTCAAGCGCTGGGAAGAACATCTGAAGGGCATGTTCGTGCCGTCGACGCTGTTCGAGGAATTCAATTTCCATTACTTCGGCCCGATCGATGGTCACGATCTGCCGATGCTGCTGCATTCGCTGAAGACGCTGAAGGACCTCAAGGGCCCGCAACTGCTGCACGTCATCACGACCAAGGGCAAGGGCTACGGGCCGGCCGAAGCGCAGCAGATCGAATACCACGCGGTCGGCCCGTTCGATCCGGCCAAGGGCGTTGCCAAGAAAGCGGCCGGCAAGGTGACCTACACCGAGGTGTTCGGCGACTGGCTGTGCGACATGGCAGCGAGCGATGCGCGTCTCTACGGCATCACGCCGGCGATGCGCGAAGGCTCCGGCCTGGTACGCTACTCGAGGGAATTTCCACAAAGATACTTCGACGTCGGCATCGCCGAGCAGCACGCAGTCACACTGGCGGCCGGCATGGCCTGCGAGGGTGCCAAGCCGGTCGTCGCGATCTATTCGACATTCCTGCAGCGCGGCTACGATCAGTTGATCCACGACGTCGCGATCCAGAATCTCGACGTGACGTTCGCGCTCGACCGCGGCGGCGTCGTCGGCCCCGATGGCGCGACGCATGCAGGAAGTTTCGATCTCACCTACCTGCGCTGCGTTCCGAACATGCTCGTCGCCGCGCCGGCGGACGAAAACGAATGCCGGCAGCTGCTGACGACTGCATTCCTGCACGACGGGCCTGCCGCGGTGCGCTATCCGCGTGGCTCCGGACCCGGAGCGAGGATCGAGGCGGAACTCAAGCCGCTGCCGATCGGCAAGGCCGAGATCCGCCGGCGCGGCGCCGGACTGGCGATCCTCGCATTCGGCAGCCCGCTGACCGACGCGCTCGAGGTCGGCGCCGAACTCGGCGGAACGGTCGTCAACATGCGCTTCGTCAAGCCGCTCGACGAAGCGCTGATCGTCGAACTCGCGCGCACGCACACCGCGCTCGTGACCATCGAGGACAACGCCGTCGCCGGCGGCGCCGGCAGCGCCGTTGCCGAGTTGCTCGCGTCGAAGAACATGCAGGCAGCGTTGTTGCACCTCGGCCTGCCTGACGCATTCCTCGAGCACGCCAGCCGCGAGCAGTTGCTGGCCGAAGCCGGCATCGATGCCCCGGGTATCCGCGCCGCAATCCTCACGCGCTGGCCGCAGTTTGCGCCGAAGGCGGTCGCCGGGGTGCGCAGCGCGGTTTGATCTCGCGCTTCATCGCATGACAGACAAGCGCGTCCAGTTCGACTTCGAGATCGATTTCAGCAACGGCGGCGGCATCCAGGGCCGTGATTTCCGACTGGATATCGCCAGCGACGACATCTCCGATCGCGACCTGGCCGACAACCTCGTTGCCGACATGCGCCTGCTGATGGTCGGCGCGGTGCGCATACGCAACAAACGCATCATCGCCGAAGCGCACAAGCGCGCGCCGAGCGACGCTGCAGACGATCGCACGTACATTGATCTCAGCCACACCGTCGAGAGCGGCATCGTCACCCACCGCGGCCTGCCCGGCCCGATCATCTGCGATTACCTCAGCCGCGAGGCGTCGCGCGAACGCTATGCGGCAGGCACCGAGTTTCAGATCGCGAAAATCGAGATGGTCGCGAACACGGGTACTTATGTCGACGCCCCTTTCCATCGTTACGCCGACGGCAAGGACCTGTCGCAAGTAGCCATCGACCGCATGGTCGACCTCGACGCGATTGTCGTGCGCGCGGAGCACCGCGATTCCCCGGCCATCGGCGTGGAGTTTTTCCGCAGTCGGGCAATCCGCAATCGTGCCGTGCTCGTGCACACCGGCTGGGACCGGCATTGGAACAGCGCGGCCTATCTCGGCGAGCATCCGTTCCTGACCAGTGAAGCGGCGCTGTATCTGCGCGACGGCGGTGCGCGGCTGGTCGGCATCGATTCGATGAACATCGACGACACGCGCGACAACACGCGCCCGGCGCATTCGACGCTGCTCGGTGCCGAAATCATCATCGCCGAGCACCTGTGCAATCTGGCTAATGTGCCTGACGAGGGTTTTTCGTTCAGTGCGCTACCGCCGAAGTTCAAGGGCGTGGGCACTTTTCCGGTGCGCGCGACGGCGCGCCTGAGGTAACCCGGATCTCCGGCGTTGTAGCCCACAAGGTACGCTTCCCGGCCGACGCTCCGCCGCAGTGGCGATGCGCCGCTGTTGTCAGCGGGGGAGACGCCCGCCGCTGACGCGCTCTCGCTGTTCCAGGTCGAGCGCCGTGAATACTTCCACAAATCCATTTTTTTCGAGCAGCTCGCGCACGACCCTGCCCTGCTCGAATCCATGCTCGAGCAGCAGCCAGCCTGCGGCCTTCAAATGGGCCGGAGCCGCATCGACGATGGCTCGAATAGCATTGAGCCCATCCGCACCGGAGGCGAGCGCTGCCTGCGGCTCGAAGCGCAGGTCGCCTTGCCCCAGGTGACTGTCGGCGGCAGCGATGTACGGCGGATTCGAGACGATCAGCTCGAAGCGGCGGCCACCGAGCGCCGCACACCAATCGCCCTGCGCGAATTCGACATTGCCGATCGCCAGGCGCGCGGCGTTGCCGCGTGCGACGGCCAGGGCCGCAGAACTGAAGTCGCTGGCGAAGACGCGCACCCACGGCCGTTCGCGGCCAATCGCCAGGGCGATCGCACCGGAGCCGGTTCCAAGATCCGCGACATCACACTCTCCTGCGTCTGGAATGCGCTGCAAGGCAAGCTCGACGAGCAGTTCGGTCTCCGCGCGCGGAATCAGCACATCCGGTGAAACGACAAGGTCGAGGGACCAGAATTCGCGGCGCCCGGTGACATAGGCGAGTGGCTCCCCGGCTGCACGCCGCGCGACCAGCGCCTGGAACCGGGCGGCTGGGGTCGCGTCGATCGCGTCATCGGCATGCGCGAACAGCCATGCAAGCGGCCTGTCGAGCGCATGTTGCAGCAGCAGTTCGGCTTCGCGCGACGCTTCATCGCCAGCGAGCTTTGCAGCGGCATGCGCCAGCGCGCTGCGAACCGTTTCGGTCATGGATTGCCCGACGGAAAGCGGCAGTCGATAGCCTTCAGGACCGAGCCGCGCAAATCCACGGCCGCCAGCATCGTGCAGAGTCGTCCTCGAATCAGGGGCAGCTTCAGTGCGATAGCAGATGCCACAACTGCACTACCGACGCCAGCACGAAACCGGTCAGGAAACTGAGGTAGCTGCCGCGCAGATAACGGTACTTGTGGTGGGCCAGGTAGGTGCCGAGACTGTACACGTCGTTCGCCATCGCCTCGTAGATCGAACCGCCCGGATTGAGCTTGCGTGCGACTTCGGCGAGATAACGCTCTCGTGACAGCTCGGCGAAATGACCGAAGAACAGCAGGTTGAAGCCTGGCGGCAGTTCGGTCGTCGTCAGGCGCAGCGGGCGGTACTTCGGCAGCACCGCGAGGATTGCCAGCAGCAATGCCAGGAGCGTGAACACGGTGAGGATCAGCACGCTGTTGCGCAGTTCGGTCTGATCGACACGGCCCAGAGTCAGCGTCAGCACGATCGACGACACCGTGATGATGATGTTCGCCTTGGTGTCGGCCATCGTGCTGAGCGCGACATGATGCTGCTGCGTGGTACGCAGCAGGACATCCGCTGTGTTGCGCTCCGGGATGTGCGCGAAAAGTGCGGTGGTGCGTTCAGACTCTGGCTGCTGCATCGCCGACATCCCATGCCACAATTGTGCCGATGATAGGAACGAAGCGCGCGCTTGGCAATTTACCGGCTTGCTGCAATGCCGCGCGGCACGCCATCGCGTTGAGCGCATTGCTGCTCTGCGGCTGTGCCGACCTGTTCTACGCGACCGTCGGCGGGCTCGGCGCAGCCCGCGGCGTTGCAGCGACTCCCGGCCTGGAATTCGACCCCGAACACCACCTGTCACTCGACGTCTACGCGCCCAAGACGGCCGATGCAGCGCCGGTAGTCGTGTTCTTCTATGGCGGCAGCTGGGAAGGCGGCAAACGCCGCTGGTATCGCTACGTCGGCGATTCCCTGGCGAGTAACGGCATCCTCGCGATCATTCCCGATTACCGCAAGTTTCCCGACGTGCGTTTTCCCGAGTTCATGCGCGACGCCGCCCGGGCAGTCGTCTGGGCCCGCGATCACGCGCGCGAGTTCGGCGGGGATCCGGAGCGGCTTTTCGTCATGGGTCACTCAGCAGGCGGCCAGATCGCCGCTCTGCTGGCAGCGGACAAGCGCTACCTCGCCGAGGTCGACATGCGCCCGCGCGACCTGCGCGGCATGATCGGTCTCGCCGGCGCCTACGCATTCCTGCCCTTCGTCGACAACGAACCGCAGATCTTCGGCGACGACCCTGGCGGCCGCTACGATTCGCAGCCGATCAATTTCATCGACGGCGACGAACCGCCGATGCTCCTGCTGCAAGGCACCGACGACGACGAAGTGCCACCGCACAATGCCGAAGTCGTTGCCGAGCGCGCGCAGGCGATGGACGGCACCGCCGTGCTGAAACTCTACCCCGGCGTCGGACATTCCTCGATCCTGCTGTCGTTTGCGCGCGGAGACGCGAGCCAGGTTCCTGCGTTGCGCGATACGCTCGACTTCATCGCGCAGCCGCCGGTGGCGACGACGGCCGTCAAATAACCACGGATTGCCCGTAGTCGACTTTCCACATTTTGACGTCATTCCCGCGCAAGCGGAAATCCATCTTAGCCCTCCCCTTCAAGGGGAGGGTTGGGTGGGGATGGGTCTGCCTTGGGATTTTCGCTTCGTCCTTTTCGCCTCGTCATTCCCGCGCAAGCGGGAATCCACTTTGATTTTTTCCTTGTTTTTTCAAGTGCAGAGCTTCCACTCGCCTACGGCGAGCGGGTTACTTTCTTTGCTTGTGCAAAGAAAGGTAACCAAAGAAACACACCCCCGGCGGCCCGGTCTTCGGGCATCCGGCAACTGCTCCTGCGTTGCTCTACCTCCGGCATCCATGCCGTCGCCTGCCCTGCGACTTCGCGAGGGTGCTGCGGGGTTCGCTGGATGTACGTCCGTGTACATGCAGCGAACGGCCGCGCATCGTGCGCGGCCTCCTGCGGACTTTTCCTTCGCACCCTCGCCGCGCCTCAGGGGGACCCGGTTGGGCGGCATCCTGCCGCAGAAGCAAAGATTCGCGCGGCACATTCGTCGACGCAGTGCAGGGATGCACGGATTCGCGGATCAAGGGCACCGTTCGCGGTGCCGAGCATCGCAGGCGTGGCGGGAATTTGCCCGCAGGGTCGCGGCGATGGATCGCCGCGATTGCGAAGCAGTACAGGGATGTACTGTCTGAGCAACCCCGCCGCGACGAGAAGCACAGGGGATTTTGATTCGCAGGATGCGAATCAAAACACCGCGTCCGGCGCCTAGCCTTTTTGGTTACTTTTTGGGCACTGCGCCGCAGGAGCGGCGCGAACAGCGCAGCTGGCGGCGGAGCCGCGGAGGGCAGGATGCCCGGAGTCATGCCAAAAAGTAACCGGCTCGCCCGAAGGGCGAGTGAAAGCTTCGCTCTTGACGAGAAGAAACAGCAAGGAGCTGGATTACACGCGACTCCTGTCGCGTGCCCTTCGGGCCATTCGCTACGCGAATGTTCGCTCCGGCATCCTGCCTCCGCAGTCCGGCTTGCGCCGGAATGACGAGCAAAAGAAAGGCGAAAGAAAAGAACCGGAGCAAACCCATCCCACCCAACCCTCCCCTTGAAGGGAGGGCTACAGCGCCGCAGGCGAAAGAGCCAAGCGCAGCGCCAGTTGTCAGGGCGCGCGCTGCGCCTCGGCCCATGTCGCGAGTGATTTCTCGCCGACGTGCTCGCGCAGGGCGGTGCACTGGGAAACGCCTTCGAGCGACTGTGCGAGTGCGCGTTCGCCGCCGATTACGTTCTTTATGCGCGGTGCCAGCCACTCTTGCAATTGCTCCGAATCGGCTTTCGCGCAGCGGCCGACTGACGGCAGGCGCGGCAGTGTCCGTTGGTAGGCATCCGGCATGCGCGCAAGCAACGCGTCGAAGTGGCTCTGGAACCAGGTCCAGAAGGCCGCGCGGTTTTCCTTTTCGCCGACTTGCGCGAAATACAGGCGTGCCATTTCGCCGACCGCGATGGCCGGGGTCAAGCCGAAGTTGCGCGCTTCGTCGCCGAGTTTGGCATCGCGCGTCGCGCCCAGCGCCGAGACCAGTTCGTAGCGCTGCTGGGTTTCGTGATTCGCCTTCAGTGTGTCGAGCACCGCATTGAATGCCGGTGCACCGGAATCCTGCACGGCGACCTTCAGGGCAAACCCGCGCAGATCGGGATCAGCGCGCGTCAGGTCGGCCTTGCCGCCGTCGAGGCCGAGCGCAGCGCGGCCCTGTGCGTCGAGTTCCTTGCGCACGACCGGATCGCGCACATCGAACGCCAGGATCGAGGCCAGACGCTGGCGCAGGCGCGACGTTGCATCGGATTCGCCGGGCTTGTGTTGGTATCCCAGCGCGGCAAGCCGCGGACCATACATCTTCACGACGTAGGCATCGAGTGCCGGCAAGGTCGCCGCGTTGGCAATGTGCTCGCGAATCCAGACCAACTCGCTGGTCAGTGCAATCGCGACCTGCGGTGATTCCGACGCCGCCAGCGCCGGCATCGCATCGAGCACCGCACCCGGCCCGAGTTCGCCGCGCGCGAACGCGCTCTTGATCGCATCGGCGAAGATCATCTGTTCGGCCGGAACGAGCGCGCCGGCACGCTTGCTCAACCCGGCAAGATCTTTTTCAGCCAGCGCAAAACGATAGTAGCCGGCGGCATCGGCATTCGGCATGTACCAGTCGGCGCAACCGCCGGCAACGGCGAACGTCTGCTTCGGCTGGTCGACGAGGAAGCACTGCTTGTCGGTCTTGTCGCCGCGGCCGAAACGCACACACATCGGCACGTGCCATTGCAGGTTGTCGTTGCTGAGTACGCCGAACGGCAGATAGCGCGACTGGCTGACCGCGAGCGACGCCTTGCCGCTCTTGCAGGTCAGTTCCGTATGCAGCAGCGGAATGCCTGGCTGATCGAGAAAGCTGCGCATCGCATTGGCCAGCACGTCGCCCTTGCCGCTGGCCTTCGCGATCGCCGCGATCAGATCGTCCGAACTGCCGCTGCCGAACGCATGCTGCGCGAGGTAATCGCGCATCGCCTTCCGATAGGTATCCTCGCCGATCCACTCCTCGAACATGCGCAGCACGGCCGCGCCTTTCTGATAGGTGATGCCGTCGAACGCGTTCTCGATATCACCCTGGTTGTCGACCGGCTGGCGGATCTTGCGCGCCGACAGCAGGCTGTCGCTGCTCATCGCGCCGAACGTGCCTTCCAGGCGACCAAGGTCGCCGAGGAATTCGGGCTTCAACGCAACCGTTGCCTTGCCCTGGAACCAGGTCGCGAACGCCTCGTTCAGCCAGATGTCGTTCCACCAAGGCACGGTGACGAGGTCGCCGAACCACTGATGGGCGATTTCGTGTGCGTTGACGTCGAAACTGGTCCGCGTCGTGCCGGCGGGCGATGTTGCATCGATGCGCAGGAGCGCATCGCGGAACACGATCAGGCCGGCGTTCTCCATTGCGCCGGCGGAAAAGTCCGGTGCGCCGAGCAGATCGAGCTTGTCGAACGGATACGGCTGGTTCGTGTATTCCTCGAAGAACTTCACCGTCGCCGGCGTCTGCTCGAGGATCCATTTCAATTGCGGGCCCGTGCCACGCGGGCCGATGCCACGCAGCGGAAGCGCCTGCTTGCGCACGGCGTTGGCTTCGAGCACCGGACCGTCGACGACATCCCAAGGACCGACGGCGATCGCGACGAGATAGGTCGGCAGCGGCCGCGTGCGCGCATACGTGATGGTCTTCCACTTCGCGTCCTTGGATATCTCTTCCTTCAGCGGACGCGTGTTGGCTATCGCCACTTGCGCTTTCGGCACGGTCAACGTGATATCGAAGGGCGTCTTGAAACGCGGTTCGTCGAAGCCGGGAAACGCGTAGCGCGCGCTGATCGACTCCATCTGCGACGTTATGTACGCGTCGTCACCGACGTTGACCTTGTAGAAGCCCTGCAGCTTGTCGTTGAACGGCGCGCTGTAGTCGATGACGAGGTCGACTTCCTGCGTCGGCAGCGTCGTGCCAAATGCCACTTCGGCGACGCCGGAAGGATCGCGTTCGGTCACTTCGACCTTGCGGCTCGTGCCGGAAGCGTCGATCAACTCGGCCTTGTCGATGTCGATCTTGCGCGCATGCAGCCAGAGATGATCGGCGGGCCTGGCGAGCCTTACGTGGATCCGCACTTCGCCGCTGAAGCGTGCCTCGCGCGGGTCGATCTGCAGCTTGAGCGCGTAGGCCAGCGGAACCGCCGTATCAGGCAGCTTTCCAGTCGGTGCCGGCTCGGCGAGTGCGGCCAGCGGCAGAGGCAACAGGGCCGCCAGGATGAGAATACGGACGATGGACAGATAACGCATGAAACCCAGGACCCCAAAGGCGCAGAACAAAGAGGCGGAGCATGCGCGATTTCCTTCGCCCAGCGCCAGTGGGAAGTTCGCCTTGCACAAATCTTTACGACCCCGACGCAAGGGCCGGGCATGTGTACCGACATTCGCCCGCCATGTTGGCGGGCGATTGAAGTCCTCTCGGCGCAATGCCGGGTTGCGCGCCTTCGTTTACGCCGCGGCTGCCGCCGGGACAAAGTCCGCAGCGACGGCTTGCTCGAGCGTGATCGCTACCGCGTGAACAACAGCGGCGATGCGTGCGGCACTCTGGATGGCCTGCGCCGACAGCTCGTGCTTGCGCAGCGTCTTCTCGTGCGAGTCCATGCACATGCCGCAACCGTTGATCGCCGAGACCGCGAGAGAGCAAAGCTCGAAGTCGGCTTTGTCGCAGCCGGGATTCGCCATCGCGTTCATGCGCAGGCCGGCGCGCAGGGTCTGGTACTCGGCGTCGCCGACCAGATGCGTGAAGCGATAGTAGACGTTGTTCATCGCCATGATCGCCGCGGCCGTGCGCGCACCGTTCAATTCCTGCGCACTGGCATGCCTGGCGGCCTCGGCGGCGATCGCCGTGGTCAACGGCGCATGACGGGCCGCGATGGCACTCGACAGTGCAATCAGGCCGATCTGTTTCGCCGTGAGTCCCGCTGCACCGGATTCACTGAGCACGGAATCGAGATTCAGACGCAGGTCCTTGGCGTAGTCGGGGATCTGTGCCTTTAGTTCAGAAAGAGACATTGTGTAATTCTCCATAGTGCTAATCAGCTTGCCGAGGGGTCGACGCTCTACTCCTCCCCTCAAAGGGAGGTTGGGGGGACGGGTTCGCTTTGCGGCACGTCAACACCATCTGCACCCATCCCTCCCCTTGAAGGGGAGGGATGCAATACTCTCGCTCGCCCGCGGGCTCGCGTGACTAGGCGGCCTTCAGCGTCTGCTCGCCCTGAGTCCAGTTGCACGGGCACAACTCGTCCGTCTGCAATGCATCGAGCACGCGCAGGACTTCGGCCGGATTGCGGCCGACGCTGCCATCGGTCACGTAGGCGAAGCGGATCACGCCGTCGGGATCGACGAGGAACGTCGCGCGCTTGGCCACACCTTCCTCGGCGTCGAGAATGCCGAGTGCGCTCGTCAGACGCTTGGCCGTGTCGGCGAGCATCGGAAACGGCAGGTTGCGCAGGTCCTTGTGGTCCTTGCGCCAGGCCAGGTGCACGAACTCGCTGTCGGTGCTCGCGGCGAGCACCTGGCAGTCGCGATCGGCAAACTGGCTGTTGAGGTCGGCAAAGCCCTTGATCTCGGTCGGGCAGACGAACGTGAAATCCTTCGGATAGAAGAACACCAGTGTCCACTTGCCCTTGTACGTGGTGTTGTCGATCGGTGCGAACGCTTTTTCGACGCTCTCGATCGAAATGGTAGCCTTGAGGTTGAATTGCGGGAACTTGTCGCCAACGGTAAGCATGAATATCTCCTGGGGTTGTTTGCTGGAATCGGGCGGCCATCGGCCTCGCAATCAAAGATAGGGACACACTGGCGATCATTCAAATTGATTGATAGAATGATTTCGATAAGATTCATGAATGATGAGCCCTCAGCCCTCAGCCCTCAGCCCTCAGCCCTCAGCCCTCAAACCATGAACCTTCGTGACCTGCGTTACCTCGTCGCCCTCGCCGAACACCGGCATTTCGGCCGTGCCGCCGAAGCGAGCTTCGTCAGCCAGCCGACGCTGTCGACGCAGATCAAGAAGCTCGAGGACGAATTGGGCGTGGCCCTGGTCGAGCGCACGCCACGCAAGGTCTTGCTAACCGAGGTCGGCCGCGAAATCGCTCAGCGTGCACGCGACGTGCTCAATGAGGTCGAGCAGATCAGGGCGATCGCGCGACGCACGCTCGATCCGGAATCAGGCACCGTGCGCCTTGGCATCTTCCCGACGCTGGGGCCCTATCTGCTGCCGCACGTCGTGCCGCGTATCCGCGAACGCTTCCCACGCCTGGAACTGCTGCTGGTCGAGGAGAAAACCGAAGTCCTGCTGCGTCAGTTGCGCGAGGGCCGCCTGGACGCTGCTGTGCTGGCGCTGCCGATCCATGATGATCAGCTGCACGCGGAGTTCCTGTTCGAAGAACCGTTCCTGCTTGCCGTGCCCGAGCAGCACGAACTGGCGCGGCGCAAGACACTCAAGCTTGAGGACCTGTCCGACCAGAGCCTGCTCCTGCTCGAGGACGGCCACTGCATGCGCGATCAGGCGCTCGAGGTCTGCCACCTTTCCGGCGCCAGCGAGAAGTCGGGATTCCGTGCGACAAGTCTGGAGACGCTGCGCCAGATGGTCGCGGCGAACGTCGGCATGACACTGCTGCCGACACTGGCCGTGAAACCACCGGTGGCGCGTTCGGAAAACATTCATTTGCTGCAATTCCGCGGCGACGCGCCGAGCCGGCGCATCGCAATGCTGTGGCGCAAGAGTTCCGCGGTCGCGCCGTTCCTGAAGAAGCTCAGCACGATCTTCCGCGAATTGCCGCGCGCTCTGCTCGATCCGCACGTAGCCCCGGAAGTCGCACCAGCCAAGCAGCGCAGCGTGACGCGCTAGCGCAACATCCCGCGATGGGCGGCCCGGTTTGGCGATAGGCGCTACCTATCGGATTGATCGTAACAATCAATTTTCATCCGGCATGGCGGCGCGCTACGCTGCGCTCGTCTGCCGCGCATGCGGGCGGATCGAGTTTTCCTTTTTGCAACGTCAGAGGTGCGTCATGAGCAACCTGAAAGGATCCAAGACCGAGGACAATCTGAAGGCCGCGTTTGCCGGCGAGTCGCAGGCCAACCGCCGCTACCTGTACTTCGCCCAGAAGGCCGACGTCGAGGGTTACAACGATGTCGCCGCCGTATTCCGCTCCACCGCCGAAGGCGAGACCGGCCACGCGCACGGTCACCTGGAGTATCTCGAAGCAGTCGGCGATCCGGCCACCGGCCTGCCGATCGGCGAGACCAAGAACAACCTCAAGGCGGCGATCGCCGGCGAGACGCACGAATACACGGACATGTATCCGGGCATGGCGAAGGCCGCGCGCGACGAAGGCTTCGGCGAAATCGCCGACTGGTTTGAAACGCTCGCCAAGGCCGAACGCTCGCACGCCAATCGCTTTACCAAGGCGCTCGGCGAAATCGCCTGAGCAATTCTCTCCCTCTCCCGCTGGCGGGAGCGGACCGCGGTGAGGGTGGCGCATAAGCGCCGCACGCGCCACCCTCATCGGACCGCCATGGATGGCGGCTTCTCTCGCCAGCGGGAGAAGGAACAGCAGTCCGATGCTGCGTTGATGGTGAATGACTTCATGGCCGATGACCGCACCACTCCGCGCGAAGGCAGCCTCGACGCTCCAACGCGCCACGCGCTGGATTGGAAAAATCCACTTTTTTACGATCAGGCGTCGCTCGATGCGGAACTCGAGCGCGTGTTCCACATCTGTCACGGCTGCCGCCGCTGCGTCAGCCTGTGCCAGGCGTTTCCGACGCTGTTCGACCTCGTCGACGAGTCGAAGACGATGGAGGTCGATGGCGTCGCCAAATCGGATTATGCAAAGGTCGTCGAGCAGTGCTACCTGTGCGATCTGTGCTATCAGACCAAGTGCCCCTACGTGCCGCCGCACGAATGGAACGTCGACTTTCCGCACTTGATGCTGCGTGCAAAGGCTGCGGCGCACCAGCGCGGTGAGACGACAATCGGCGCGAAGATCCTGTCGTCGACGACCACGGTCGGCAAGCTGGCGACGATTCCGGTCGTCGTGAACGCCGTCAACGCCCTGAACCGCAGTCCCAGCGCGCGCAAGCTGCTGGAGAAGACGTTCGGCGTGCATCGCGACGCCCGCGTGCCACCGTACACTCGCCCGACCGCGCGCGCGCGCCTGAAGCACCTTGATCACAGCAGCAGCGCTCAGGCGGCGGGGCGCACGCGCGGCAAGGTCGCACTGTTCGCCACCTGCTACTGCAACTACTCGACGCCGCAGCCGGTCGAGGACCTCGCTGCCGTGCTGCGCCACAATGGTGTCGATGTGACCCTGGTCGAACGCGAGGTCTGCTGCGGCATGCCGAAGCTCGAACTCGGCGACCTGCAGGCGGTAGCGAAGTACAAGGAACAGAATATCCCGGTACTCGCCGCGGCGATTCGCGACGGCTGGGACATCAGCGCTGCGATTCCCTCGTGTGTGCTGATGTTCAAGCAGGAACTCCCGTTGATGTTTCCCGACGATGCGGACGTGCAGCTGGTCAGGCAACACATCTTCGATCCGTTCGAGTACCTGTGGCTGCGCCATCAAGGCGGATTGCTGAAGACGCAGTTCAAGGAAGGCCTCGGCAAGATCGCCTACCACGCACCCTGCCACCAGCGCGTGCAGAACATCGGCCCGAAGACGCGCGACGTGCTCGCGCTCATTCCCGGCACCGAGATCCAGATGATCGAGCGCTGTTCGGGACACGACGGCACCTACGGCGTCAAGGCAAAGACGTACGCTCTTTCACGCAAGATCGCCAAACCGGTCGAAACGCGCGTGCAACAGATTGCGCCCGCGCATTTCGCCTCCGACTGTCCGATGGCCGGCAGCCACATCGCGCACGGCCTCGGCGACAACCCGCGCGCGGAAAGCCCGATCAGCCTTCTGCGGAGGGCCTACGGAATTTGAAGAAGCGAATGCAGGGCAAGAGCTTTGACGCGGATGAACGCGGATCGAGCTGATTGGAGTGATGCTCCACTCACCCAACCAACCAACCATAAGAATGGAGCTGGGATCGAGTACTCGCCGCCGCGGTCGCCAAGCAACTCTTCAGAGAAAGTAGGGTTTTTAATCCGCGTAAATCCGCGTCAAGAAGCTCTCTTAAGAAAATGAAAAAACTGACACGTGATGATTTGTTGAGCCTCGAGGCCTACGCGCGCGAGCGATCCGCGTTCCGCGCGCATGTGCTCGAGCACAAGCGGCTGCGCAACGTTGCCGTGGGACCCAACATCACACTGATGTTCGAGGATCGCCTGACGATCCAGTACCAGATCCAGGAGATGCTGCGCGTCGAACGCGTATTCGAAGCGACCGGCATCCAGGACGAACTCGATGCCTACAATCCGCTGATCCCGGACGGCAGCAACCTGAAGGCGACCATGCTGATCGAGTTTCCCGACGTCGACGAGCGCGTACGCAAGCTGCAGCAGCTGCACGGCATCGAGCATCGCATCGCCCTGCGCGTCGGCGACGCCGCTGCGGTCAACGCAATCGCCGATGAAGACATGGAACGCAGCAATGCCGAGAAGACTTCGGCCGTGCACTTCCTGCGCTTCGAGCTCGATGCAAGCCAGGTTGCGCAATTCAAGCACGGCGGCCGGATCGAATTCGTCATCGATCATTCCGCGTACCCTGAGGCGGTGATCATCGACGAAGCAACGCGCGCTGCGCTGGCCGCCGACCTCGATTGAATTCTCCCCCGCGCTGGCTATGGTTGCTGGCGATCCTGGCCGTATTGGCATGGTGGCAGCACGGCTCGCGTCCGCTGGCGCATGCACCCGGCGTGCTCGTTGCCGATGCACCGTTGCAACAGCCGCTCGAGGCGCCGGTGGCGCCGCTGCACAAGGCCAATGCGTCGATCAAGCCGCTGGCCAGGTTCGCGATCTCCGCACGCGTTCTGTCGCGCGCGAATTACCGGTGGGACCCCGGGGCAAGCCTCTCGCCCGTCGATCTCGCGTTGGGCTGGGGCCGTATGTCGGACACGGCCGTGCTCGACAAGATCGAAATTTCCCAATCCTCACGCTTCTATTTCTGGCGCCTGCGCGAGTATCCGATTCCGGAACGCGAGATCATCGAGTCGAGCGCGAACATGCATTTGATTCCGGCTGACAGCTCGATCGAACGCTCGATCCGGCGCACACGCGTCGGCGACGTCGTTTCGTTCGACGGTTATCTGGTCGAAGCGGACCTGGCCAGCGGCGGCAAGTGGGTCAGCTCGCTATCCCGCAGCGACACCGGCGCTGGTGCCTGCGAGCTGGTCTGGATCGAAAACTTCAGCATTGCGCCGCGCTGAGGCGTTCACGCACTGGCCCGCACGTCTGCCCGCAATGGATATTGCCAGCCCCATACCCGGCCGGCTGCCGACTGATGCTGCAATGAGGATAGCCGCACCGGCGACGTGCAGATCGAGCAGCCCCTCCCTCAGCGGACATACGGCTACCCAACGCCGGCTTCATGCGGCGTGCAATACGATGGAATCGTAGTTGGAAAACGGCGGGCCGGCGTAAAGTAGCGCAGGCCATGCCCGTGACTTCGAGACTCCGAAGTCGTTGTGGAGCAGACATGACGGAAGCGATCGAGGCGGCACCGATTCTCAGCGTTGGCGAAAGCCTCAGGGCGTATTGCCTGTACGAGCTCGACATCGCCGGACGCATGCTCGGGCGCAGCGGCAACGAGCTGCATGCCGGAATCCATGAGGCGCGCAAGGCGATACGCCATGTACGTGCCACGCTGAGGCTCGGCGGCAAGGCGCTTGGCGCCGATGTTGGCGCAACACTCGCGGAACTTGGCAAGGCCTGCGAAGGCCTCTCGGAAATACGCGATGCCAACGTCGTGGTCGAGACTCTCGAAACGCTGGCCGCAAAGGCCGCGGACGGAAAGCAGCGCGCATTGTTGCGCCGCGTCTGCAAAGCCTTCTCCGCGCGGCGCGCGTCAAAACTGGCCACTGTTCTCGCCGACGACCCCGCCATGGTCCGGCGCCGGGCGCAGCTGCGCCAGCTGCGCGACGCCATCGCCGCGCTCGCCTGGGCCGACTTGTCGGCGCTGCGCGTTCAGGCCGCGCTGTCCCGCACGGCGCGCCGCGCCAAGCGTCTGGGCAAACGCGCCCACGATTCGCGCAATGGCTCGTTGCGCCACCGCTGGCGCCGACGGCTGCGACGGCTGCGGCATCAACTCAAGATCGCCGAGAGCGAACTCGGCTGGCTGCTGAGCACGCGCGCGTCGTGGTCGTGGCCCGACCCGGCCGCAAGCTATGAAAGCGCGGTGCTCGTCGAGGTACGGCCGAAAACGCTGCGCGTCATTACCGATCGGCTTGGTGACGAGCACGACCTGCGCATCCTCAAGCTTGCGCTGCGCGATGCCGACAAGATCGGCGCGGCCGACCTTGCCGCGATACGCAAGATTGTCCGCAAGGCGATCGCCGTTGCATTGAAGTAATCCACGCTTGCGCGTGGATGCCGCCAGGAGGATCGCGCGGCGACTTAGTCCTAGCCGATAGCCTTGGCGCGCTGCGACGCCGTCCCTGCCGCGGCAAGGTCAAGCGCAACCTCGAAATCGGCAACGAGATCTTCTGTCGCTTCGATGCCAACCGAAACGCGCACGAGGCCGTCGCCGATACCGGCGCGGCGGCGTGCTGCCGCGTCCATGCTCGCATGCGTCATCGTTGCCGGATGGCAGACGAGGCTCTCGACGCCGCCGAGCGATTCGGCCAGCGTGAAACAGGTCAGGCCGTTGACGAATGCCGCGACCGCCGGCTCGCCGCCAGCGAGGTCGAAGCTCAACATCGCGCCGAAGCCGCGCTGCTGGCGCGCTGCGAGCGCGTGGCCCGGATGCGTCGGCAAGGCCGGAAAGTAGACTTTTTCGACTGCCGGATGGCGCACCAGCAGGTCGGCCAGCGCCGTGGCGTTTTCCTGGTGCGCGCGCAGGCGGGGCTGTAGCGTGCGCAGGCCGCGCAGCGTCAGATAGCTGTCGAACGGCGCGCCGCCGACGCCGAGGCAGTTGCACCACCAGGCGATCTGCTCGCCGAGCGCGACGTCCTTCCACACGACCGCGCCGCCGACGACGTCGGAATGGCCGTTGAGATACTTGGTAGTCGAATGCACGACCAGATCGGCTCCCAGCGCGATCGGCTGCTGCAACGCCGGCGACAGGAACGTGTTGTCGACGACGACGGTCGCATCGACCGCGTGCGCGAGGCGCGCGACTGCCGCGATGTCGGTGATGCGCAGCAGCGGATTGCTCGGCGTCTCGATCCAGACGACTTTCGGCTTGCGCGACAGCGCCGCGGTGATCGCCGCCTGGTCGGTGAAGTCGATGAAATCGACGCGGTACAGGCCGCGCTCGGCCTGGGCCTTGAACAGCCGGTAACAGCCGCCGTAACAGTCGTGCGGCGCGATCAGAAGATCGTCGGGCTTGAGCTGCGCGGTCAGCAGCGTGATCGCCGCCATGCCGGATGCGGTGACGACGCCGCCCGCACCGCCTTCGAGGTCGGCCAATGCGCCGGCCAGCACGTCGCGCGTCGGGTTGCCCGAGCGCGTGTAGTCGTAGCGGCGTTTCTGAGCAAATCCCGCAAAACTGTAGTTGCTCGACAGGTACAGCGGCGGCATGACCGCGCCTTGTGCCGGGTCGGTGTCGACGCCCGCGCGTGCGGCGATCGTGGCGGTCTTGCGTGACGTCATGGTGTGGCTTCCAGTGCGCTTGACAGCAGATGCGACACGGCGGCGGCTTCCTTTAGGAACGCATCGTGGCCGTGCGCCGATGAGATTTCGACGAGTTCGCACGGGCCACCGGCGCGCGCGACATACTCATGCAGCAGCGACAACGGCACGGTCAGGTCTTCGCGCACCGCGAACACCGTGGTCGGCACGCGGATCGTCGCCGGATCGATGTAGTGACCGTCGAGCGAATGGCCGAGGCAGCGGTAGGCGGCGCTGTCGAAGCGCGCACTGAACGCCTCGCCATGGTGCTGCAGCCAGCCGACGACACCGCCCCGCGCGACGGGCAGGAGCCCGAGTGCCCCGGAGGCCATGGATGGCCGAGAGGGGCCGCCGTCATCGCCGAAGCGCTGTTCTACGCCCTCGGTCGTGCGGTAGCACAGCACGGCCAGTTCGCGCGCCAGTGCGAGCGCCTGTTTGCCCTCGCCGCCGAGTTCGAGGATCGAGCGCTGGATGTGGCGCAGCGCGAGGCCGAACTGCGCCGGACGATGCGCGGCACTGAGCAGCACGAGGCGACGCAGACGGTCGCCGAGCAGCGCAGCGAGTTGCTGCGCGACATTGCCACCATACGAGGCGCCGACCAGCAGGTGCACGCGGCGCACGCCGAGCCGGTTCAGCAGCGCCAGCAGCGCGCGCGCCTGGTCGGCGCTCGACACGACCGGAAAATCCGCTTCGCCACGCGCCGGAGTCGAGGCATCGCAGCCGCCGAGCCAGTCGACGCTGAGCACGCGATAGCGCCGGGTATCCAGCGTCCTGCCAGCGCCGCACTGCTCCTGCCACCAGCCCTTGCCGTCGCTGGAGCAGGCGCGGCTGTGGGCCGAAATTCCGCCGAGTGCGATGACCAGCGGCGCCTCCGCCGGCCCGGCACATTGCCATGCGAGCCGCGCGTCGTGCAAAACCCGGCCGCAGTCGAGGCGGAACGGCCGCGGCAGTTCGAGTACGCCGCGCTGATACTCGACGGCCTCGGGCGGGCTCGAAGTACCGGTTTCGAAGATGGGCTTGCGTTGCGGTTCCGCGCTCATGGGTGTCTCGCCGTTCATGTGCATTCCAAACGAGACGAACGCTCCAGCACGATCGCCTCATCTTTCGGTCAACCGCGACCACGGTTCGCGGCATCCGCAGGAATTGGCACCTTCCGCTTGCGCGGTGGTTGCCCCGGCGTCGTCGAGCCTGTCTCTCGGCCGGTCTGGATGAGTGTGGCGGAATCGTAAGCGTTTGGATGGCTGGATGTCAAGACGTTTAGATGTCTATCTATAAGAAAGTGAGGAGCGAGGGGCAAGGGGCAAGGGGGCAAGGGGCGAGGAGCAGCGTGAGACGAACCGGCTCGCGTCTCGCGCTCGGCTCAGGGCTCGAGCCAACCGTTTGTTCCTCGTTCCTCGGCCCTGCCCTACGTCCGCGCCGACCTGGCGCGCGCCGAGGCGACGAAGATGCCCACCAGCGACAAGGCCAATCCGATCCAGTCGTCCGGCGCTGTGGGCCGGGAGAACAGCAGCACGTCGAGCACGAACGACAGCGCCGGCTGCAGCAACAGCAGCAGTCCGACCATCGATGCCGGCAACTGCGGCATCGCTCGCGCGATCAGCACCCAACCCAGTACCTGGCCGAAGAACGCCAACCCAAGCAGCGCGGCCCAGGACTGTCCATCCGGGATGGCGAACCCGCTGCCCTCGACGGCGACCGCGGCGCCGAGCATTGCCGCACACAGCAGGCTGACCAGGCACAGCGTGCGCTCAGGCGTGAGATCACGGCGGCGCAATTGCGCGGCGCGCAGGCTGAGCATGTACACCGCGTAGGCGACGCCGGTGAGCACGCCGAGCATCACCCCGACGCGGTAGTGCGCCGTCAGCTTGTCCCAGCCCGCGCCGACCAGCAGCCACAGGCCGGCCAGCGCGAGCGCGACGCCGAACGCGAAGCGCCAGCCGGGCCGCTCGCGATAGAAGGCAATGCCGACACCGGCCATGATGAAGACCTGGAAATTGCCGAGCAACGTCGCCAGGCCCGGACCGACCTCGCGGATGCTGCGATGCCAGACCATGAGGTCGGCGCCGAAGGCCAACGCAGGCAGGAGCAGCCAGCCGATTTCGCCGGCATCGGGCCTGCGCCAGCGGCGCCACGCGAGCTGCAGGGCAAGCAGCATCGCGCCACCGAACGCCATGCGGTAGAACGCGGACGTCGTCGGTTCGACGTGCGCCCAGCGCACGAAGATGCTGGTCGTGCTGATCAGCGCAGCGCCGAGCATCATGCGCGACAGCGCATCGCGCCGCAGGGTCGTCACGGCTTCATGCGCTCGTGCACCGGCGACAACGGCTCGGTCGCCGCCTCGGCCAGCCACTCATGCAGTGCGGGTAACGCCGCGAACGCATCGACGTAGGCGCGCGCCGGCGAATCGAGTTCGACACCGTAGGTGATGAAGCGCAGAGCGACCGGCGCGTACATTGCGTCGGCGATGCCGAACGCGCCGAACAGGAATTGGCTCGACCCGCCGTGCCGCTGCCGCGTCTCGCGCCAGATCGTTTGCACGCGCGCGATGTCCTCGGCCGCGTTACGGCTCAGCGCGGGCGTGCTGGCGTGTTTGCAGCAGTTCATCGGCAGTTCCTGGCGCAAAGCGGTAAAGCCACCGTGCATCTCGGCGCTGATTGCGCGCGCGTACGCACGCACCGCGATGTCGGCCGGCCATCCGCGTCCGCCGAGCCAGCGCTCGTTCGCGTACTCGCAGATCGCCAGCGAGTCCCAAAGGCGAACGCCGCCATCATGCAACGCCGGCACGCGCCGGCTCGGCGAGTACTCGCCGATGCGCGCCTCGAACTCCTGGGTATCCAGCGGCAGCTTCAGTTCGCGAAACGCCACGCCGAACGTGCGCAGCAGCAACCACGGCCGCAACGACCACGACGAATAATTTTTGTTGCCGATGATCAGCAGCGGCAGTTCATGCTCGCCCATTCGTTCACCGTGACATACAGCAAGGCAAAAGGAACACAAGATTTTTGACGCGGATCAACGCAGATAAACGCGGATAGAGCCACTCGAAAATCCGAGACTGTTTCTTGATCAGCGTAATCCGTGTTTTCCGCTTTGCATCCGCGTAATCCGCGTTGAATACGCTTTTCTTTGCGAGTCAGGCGGGATCGGGCAGCCAGCCGGTGTCGGATGGCTCGGAACGCCGTTCGGCCAGCGCCGCGTCGATGCGCTCGGCAATCGGCCGCGCGCGCGGCCAGTCGACTTCGGCAACCATGACGTTGACCAGTGCGATCGGCGGCAGCTCGCCGGCGGCACCGGTCAGGTACTGGCCGCTGACAAAGGCCGTGATGCCGTCCTGCTCGAGCGCGTTCTTGACGAGGTTCGCGTCGATGATGTTCTCGGCCTGATAGACGATCTTCACGCGCTACTCCTCGCCAACAGCTCCACGCTAACGTATCCAGACCGATGCGGTAAAGCGCTTATTGCACCGCGTGCGCCGCCGGCGACAGCGCGAACACCTCGATCTCGTCGTCGCGATAGACCGCTGCGCCGAAGTGCTGCTCGATCTGCGCCAGGCAGACCGACAAGTCCGGCCACCCCGACGGCGGCTGCTGCGGGTCCGGCCAGGGATGAAAATGCACGACGAGATAGTCCGCACCCGCCGCCTGCCCGCGCAGCATGGCCGACAGGTGCACGAACCGGCCCAATTGCATGCCGGTCGCCGACTCGGGGTAGTTGCCGTAGTCGGACACGCCGCAATCCGGTGTCGTCAGCGCGATCTTGATGTATTGCCGGTGTACTTTCTGATATAGCACCTGCGGATCGTGGTTGGTCTCCAGCGACCAGGGCATCTCGATCAGGGTCAGGCTGCGCGGCGGGCGTTTGCCGAGCTGCCGATAGAAATCCGGAATCGGTCCCTGCGGCAGAAAGGTCAGATACGGGTTGTGGGCCGGATCGTAGTCGAACTGGAAATACTGATCGGTCATGAACTGGTTCGGTGCGTACAGATATCCGGGGATCGGACCGGCGAGATACATGCCGACGAGCGCAACCGCCGCCGTTCCGGCGCGTACGTTCGCCGAACGCAAGTACGCGAGCAGTTCGATCATGCCCTGCGCCAGCGCCAGGAGCAGGAAAGGCACGACCGGCTGGATGTAACGCGCGAAGTTCAGCTGGTGCTGCAGCCACGCCGCCTTCGAGGCGACGATCGCGGCGACAGCGGTCAGCAGGACGAAGGTCAGGTAAGCGACGAGATTGCGCTCGCGCCGCCACAGGCTGCGCACGCCGATTGCACACAGCGCGGCAAACATCGACAGCATCCACGGACTTGCGGTGCCGAAACAGATCAGCAGCGTGCGATAGATGCTCTCCGGCGTGGCCGAGTCGGTGCCGGCCTTCGCCGCCAGTGACGCCGAGTCCGTCATCAGCGGCGGCAGCAGCGCCGCGGCCAGCGGCAGCGCGACACAGACGCCCAGGACCATCAGGTTGAGCACCCCGCGCAGTCCGTTCGCGCGATCGGCCGCGCGGAGGCAATCGCGCAACGCGAACATACCGTAAAAAAGGAATGGCGAAAGCGCGAAACTCAATGCGATCAGATGCAGGTATCCGGCAAGGAATGTCGCGGCGACATAAAGCGCGCCCCAGTGCCAGCGCCGCTCGCTGCGCAGCCACCATTCACGAAACGCAAAGATCGCGACGAAACAGAGGAATGTCGTGATCGCGTAAGGCCGCGCCGTGCGCGAGTGGTAGGTCATGAGCGGCGACAGCGCCATCAGCGCAGTCCACACACTGCGCGTCGGCAGCGGCAGGACTTCGCGCGTCAACCACGGCGCGGCGAGGAGCAGGCCGACGCCGGCGAGCAGCATCGGCAAGCGCACGCCCCAATCGGTCAAGCCGCCGTGCAGATACAGGAAGCGGTAGTACAGGGTCAATGGAATGCTGTAGTCGGCGAGACCGAAGTGCGTCGCGATGTCGCGCGCATCGGCCGCGCGCAGCAGCTTGTTTATCGCATGCCACTCGTCGTCGAGCAGGACCTGGATATCGAGCTGCCACACGCGCAGAAACGTACCGGCGACAAGCGCGAGCGCCAGCAGCACGAGCCACGCGGCCCGTTCATGCCGATCGGCAACGGATTTCATCCGCGGCTTGCCGCCGATTCCGACCGCAAGCGCCATTGCGCCTGCATCGACAGAAAGCGCGGTTTTGCCAGGCCCCAGCGCCACAGCCGGTAGGCCAGGCTCGTGCCGAGCACGCCGAAGCCGTAGCGCACCGAACGGCGAAAGCTGATCTGGCTGGCTTCGGCGAAGTATTTCGTCGGGCAGGAAATCTCGCCGATGCGCATCGAGCACGCCAGCGCCTGCACCAGCATCTGGTTGTCGAAGACGAAATCGTCGGAGTTGGCCGCGAGCGGCAATGTCTCGAGCAGCTTGCGCGAAAACGCGCGATAGCCGGTATGGAACTCGGAGAGCTTCGAGCCGACCAGCAGGTTCTGCGTGAACGTCAGCAGGCGGTTGAAGAAATACTTGTAGCGCGGCATACCGCCAGCCAGCGCCGTGTTGCCGAGGATGCGCGAACCGAGCACGACGTCGTAGACATCAGAAGCGACCATCGCCGCCATCGCCGTGATCAGGCGCGGCTCGTATTGATAATCCGGATGCAGCATGACGACGATGTCGGCGCCAGCCTCGAGCGCCAGCGCGTAGCAGGTTTTCTGGTTGCCGCCGTAACCGCGATTGACCGGATGGCGGTGAGCGCGGATGCCCAGGCGTGCGGCCACGGCCAGCGTGGCGTCGTCGCTGGCATCGTCGACCAGCAGCACCTCGTCGACGACGTCGAGCGGAATCGCCCGATAGCATTCCTCGAGGGTCTTTTCGGCCCGGTAAGCGGGCATGACGACGACAATTTTTTTGTTGTGCAGCATTGCCTTGAATCGAATCCCATGGCGGCGCGGGTGAATTGTCCCATGCGGCACCATTGCCGACCAAGGACGGAGCGAGGTCACCTCTCCCGCTGGCGGGAGAGGTCGAGGCCCGGAACGCCTCGGGTGAGGCGCCTGGCAGAAGATGCTGCCTTCGAACGCGCCACCCTCATCTGACCGCCATGGACGGCGGGAATGCCGAAAATGCAGGAGCAGTTTTCGGCCGCCTTCGGCACCTTCTCCCGCCAGCGGGAGAAGGGAAAAGACATATGCTCCGCGCGTCTTTCGGCCATCGATGAACCGGGCGCCTGCCCGGAACCGTTCGTTTTGACCGCTGCTACCGGTAAACTGGCGTACTAGCCTCGCCCCAGCCCCAAGATGACGATCGACAGCCCCAGCAGCAACAATTTCATCCGCCAGATCATCAGCGACGACATCGGCGCCGGCAAGCACGGCGGGGCCGTCGTCACGCGCTTTCCCCCAGAGCCCAACGGCTACCTGCATCTGGGGCACGCCAAGTCGATCTGCCTGAATTTCGGCGTCGCGCGCGACTTCGGCGGCGTCTGTCACCTGCGCTTCGATGACACCAATCCGGCCAAGGAGGACATCGAATATGTCGAGGCGATCAAGGACGATGTGCATTGGCTCGGCTTCGACTGGGACGAACTACGCCATGCCTCGGACTATTTCGAGGTGTTCTATCGCTGTGGGCTCAAGCTCATTCGCGACGGCAAGGCCTTCGTCTGCGACCTGTCCGCCGACCAGCAGCGGGAATACCGCGGCACACTGACCGAACCGGGCCGCAACTCGCCGTGGCGCGACCGCAGCGTCGAGGAAAACCTCGACCTGTTCGCGCGCATGCGCGCCGGCGAGTTCGCCGACGGCGCACGCACGTTGCGCGCGAAGATCGACATGGCTTCCGGCAACATCAACCTGCGCGATCCGACGCTGTACCGCATCCGCAAGACCACGCATCAGAACACCGGCGACGCCTGGCCGATCTATCCGATGTACGACTTCGCGCACAGCATCTCAGACGCGGTTGAAGGCATCACGCATTCGTTGTGCACGCTCGAGTTCGAGGATCACCGCCCGCTGTATGACTGGTGCGTGCGCGAGGTCGACCTGCCCCACCATGCCGAAATCGTGCAGCCGCTGATCGATGCCGGTCTGCACACCGTCGTCAGCACACCGCAGCAGATCGAATTTTCGCGCGGCAATCTCAACTACACGGTGATGAGCAAGCGCAAGCTGATCTCGCTCGTGCAGGATGGCCTCGTCGACGGCTGGGACGATCCACGCATGCCGACGTTGTCCGGTGCGCGCCGCCGCGGTTATCCACCTGCGGCGATCCGCGCGTTCTGGCAGCGCGTCGGCGTGAGCAAGCAGGTCAGCGTCATCGACTACTCGGTGCTCGAAGGCTGTGTGCGCGAGGAACTCGACGCCATCGCGCCGCGGCGCTTCGCGGTCATCGATCCGCTCCGGCTCGTGATCATGAATCTGCCCGCGGATCACGCCGAAACGCTGACGTTTTCGAACCATCCGAAGAACGAAGCCCTCGGCACGCGCAACGTGCCGTTCTCGGGCGAGTTGTGGATCGAGCGCGAGGACTTCATGGAAGTCCCGCCGAAGGGCTTCCATCGCCTGGTGCCCGGCGGCGAAGTGCGCCTGCGCGGCGTCGGCATAGTCAAGTGCGTCGATGTGAAGAAAGATGCGAATGGAGGCATAACCGAAGTGCACTGCACGCTCGACGCGGAAACGCGCCAGGGCCTGCCCGGCGCTGAGCGCAAGGTCAAGGGCACGATCCACTGGGTCAGCGCGCGCCATGCGCTGGCGGCCGACATCCATCTGTACGACCGCCTGTTCGACGTCGCCGATCCGGACGACGAGACCGACGGCAAGACCTATCGCGATCACCTGAACCCGGATTCACGGCGCAGCGTGCGCGGATTTGTCGAAGCCTCGCTGGGCGACGCCGCGCCCGAGCAGTCGGTGCAGTTCGAGCGCCTCGGTTATTTCATCACCGATCGGCGCGACCATGCGCCCGGCAAACCGGTGTTCAATCGCATCGTGACGCTGCGCGATTCGTACGCCAAACCGGCGCGCTAGGATCACTCCGGGCGCTGGTGCAAATCGCAAGAGTGGACAAATGATCATGCGCTCGTCGATGCCAGGATCGGTGCAACTCCACCTGCCGGATTGGCTGCAGCAGGAAGTCGATGCGACGCGTCTGTATGCGCACGACGACGACAAGGTCGGACTCGCGATTCGCCTGGCGACGCGCAACGTCGAGATGCGCAGCGGCGGGCCGTTCGGCGCTGCGGTGTTCGCCGAAGACGGCACCCTGGTGGCGGCGGGCGTCAATCGCGTCATTCCGCACAACTGCTCGATCGCCCACGCCGAGATCATGGCCTACATGCTCGCCCAGCAACGGCTGCAGCGGTTTCGTCTCAACGAAAGCGGCGAGAAGTTCGTGCTTGCCACGAGTGCACAGCCGTGTTGCCAGTGCTACGGCGCGACGATCTGGGCCGGCATCGATACGCTGTTGATCGGCGCGCGTTCCGACGACGTCGAAGAACTCACGGAATTCGACGAAGGCCCATTGCCGGCCGACTGGATCGGCGAACTCGAGCGTCGCGGCATCGCAGTCAGGCGCGACATCCTGCGCAACGCGGCGCGTGAGGTTTTCGTGCGTTACCGCGAACTGGGCGGCGACGCCTACTAGCCGGCCGTGCGGCCGGCGCGCGCGGCGCTGCCGGCGAGCGTCGCAAATCAGGGCCTCACGGCACGGCGACAGCCAAAGGCAGATGCAGTGGTACGAGCTTGCTGTCGTTCGGCGTCAGCACGACGTCGGCAAAGTGGAAACTGTTGTCGGCCGGCAGCGCGCTGGTGTTGGCGCGCAGCGCGATTGCCGGCGACATCGCCTTGGCACCGACGGTGAACGTGGCCGGAGTCGCCGTGACCGACGAAAACCCGCTGACCGGTCCGGGCACTACGCCAATCGTCCAGGTCACGGCATGATCCTGCGTGCTGCGAAAGGTGCGGCTGAAAGTGCAGGCGCTGCTGCACGAAGCCTTCTGCATGGTGGCGAAGTTGAGCGTCGATGGATCACCGCCAGTTGCGGTGTTTGCGCCGCTCAGGCGCGTGCCGGTCTCGTTCATCACCAATCCGGAATTGCGGGCGACGAACTCCTGCAGCCGGCCCGAACCGCGATCGAAGAAGTCGCTCGGCGTCGTGCCGTCGGCCTTCGTCAAACCGGATTCCTTCGCCGTCATCATCAACGCCGACTTCACTTCGAGCGGTGCCCAATCCCGATGCAGGCCGAGCAGCAACGCGCCGGCGCCGGTCATGTGCGCGGTCGACATCGATGTCCCTTCCTTCATGCCGACCAGGGCGGGTCCGCCGGCCGAGCCGTCGTTCGCAATCGCGGCGATGATGTCCACGCCGGGCGCCTGCATGTCGGGCTTGATCACGTCGGTCGGTGCCGGACCAAGCAGGCTCGTCGGCGACAGCATGTCGCCGGCCGCGGCCGCGCGGTAGGTCGACGTCGCACCCTGGACCAGCGCGCCGCCGCTATGGAATGACGACGCCACCGTCGTCACCCACGGCTCGTAGTTGATCACGGTCTGCGACACCTGGCTCGTCGTCGGGGTGACGTTGCCGCCGGCCGCGGCGACGAAGATGCCGGCATCGACGGCCGACAGGAATGCCAGCGCAACCGAATCGTACCAGGGGTTGCCCACGACGCCGATCGAGAAGTTCAATGCATCGACAATGTTGTCGGCGATCGCTTGGTCGATTGCCGCAACGATTGCGCTGTAGGAGCAGCCGAGCGCCGGCGAGCAGACGCGGTAGACGACGAGATTTGCGTGCGGCGCAACGCCGGCGATCGTCGTCGTGTAACCACTCAGGCTCGCCATGCGCAGGTCGCCGGCTGCAATGCTGGCTGTGTGGCTGCCGTGCCCCATCTGATCTTCGACCGTGTATGGCGCATGGTTGGCGCCGGCGATCAGGCCGATTTCGTCGTACACACCGATGACCTTGTTGTTGCAGCCAGCGATACTGATGCCGGCCACGCCGCACTGGCCGAGGTAGTGACCGCTGCCGAGCGGGTTGACGATATTTGCGCCATCGAGGCCGCTCGCCTGGAACGACGGGCTGGCGCTGTTATAGCCGGTATCGATGTCGCCGATGACGACGCCGTCACCGCGATATCGGGTGACATTGTCGAAACTGGGCGCGAACAGCGAATCTTCGCCGGCGCGCGTGCCCCACCACACCGAGGCGGCGCCGGTGAACGTCGGACCGACATCCGAGGTCAAAGGCACCTGGTGGTCGGGCTCGACGGCAAGGACGCCGGCTATTGCTCCAAGCTTGCTCGCTTCGAGCGGGGTCAGCATGACGATCGCAGCGCTCAGCGCGTGTTGCATCGACTGCACGGTCTCGGGATTTCGGCCGATGACAGCGGCGATATCGACAAGGTGCTGGTCCTGCCTGCCGCGAACGTAGTCGACGTAGGAAACCGCTTCTGCGCTGCCCAGGTCGAGCCGCGCGCGGCCACCGGCCGACCGCACGATCGGAATGAGGTGTGCCTGGCTGCCTTGGGTCGCCTGCGCCACACTGTTGTAGCGGGCGAGCGGAGTCTCGTCGAAACGGACGAGGTAGCGCTGTGCTACGTCGCCGGTCGTTGTGCCGCTACCCGCTTCCGCGATACCCACGGCGGTGAGACAAAACACCAGCGCGGCCGCGTGGGGGCGCGGCCAAAATTGGCCCAACTTCATCAAACGTTCCTCGGCTACGAGATTCGATTGGCTCTGCCAAACGGATCCCCTGCATCCGAGTGCTTGAACCTAAACGGACTAAAGAAATGTCCACGCTCCGTGCAAACAATTGTTGGAATCGTTTCCATTGAGCGCGGGCGACTATAGCGGCGCGATCGTCGACGCGCAGTACGCGAATGTCGAAACTGTGAAGTGCAAACGACAAATCGATGAGAACTTCTCACTGCATCACGCTTTCATGTGTGCGCAATTCGCAATGTCTTTCGCGCGTTGCGCGCAGCCGCGTCGATCGTCGCGACAGATACAGATATATGCACTTGCACGTCAGCACGGCAATGCTGTCGCGATCGTCAGGAATCGTCCGCGAACGAATGCCTTGCTGTGGAACGCGGATGATTGCCGATGCCAACATGTACAGCAACGCCGTGTATCCTTGAGGCATGGAGACATTCCGCGATCTGTTGCTGTACTGCAGGGCAGGCTTCGAGGGCGAATGCGCGCAGGAGGTCTCCGCGGCGGCCGCCGCCACGCAGACGCAGGCCGGCGGCGGATTCGTCACAGCGCATTTGCCGACCACACTGGGCGCGCAGGCCCGGCGCGAATTGGCTGACTGGCGCCGGCCGATCTTCGCGCGCCAGTGCCTGCCGGTTTTTGCGCAACTCGATGCATTGCCGCGGGCGGATCGTCTGACGCCGATCCTCGCGGCACTCGAGAAACGCGGCGAGCGCTATACCGATGCCTGGGTCGAAGCACCCGACAGCGACGAGGGCAAGGCGCTGGCGCCGTTCTGCAAGAGTTTCGGCAATGCGCTGATCGGCGCGCTCAAGCGCGCCGACATGCTCGATGCACGAGCGCCGGGCAGGAGCCCAAATGCGAAGGGCAGGAGCCCGAGTGCCCCGGAGGCCATGGATGGGCGAGAGGGGCCCGCGAAGGCCATGGATGGCCGGGAGCGGCCGTCGCATCGCCTCCACGCATTTTTTCCACAAGGTGATAAGGTATATTTATGTGCCGCGGACCCGGCGGCGGCCGCGCCGTGGCCGCAGGGCATCCCGCGACTGAAGTTTCCGCGCGAGGCACCAAGCCGGTCGACGCTCAAGCTCGAGGAGGCGCTGCTCGTGCTGCTCGACGCCAGCGAACGCGAGCGCTGGCTCAAGGCCGGCATGAGCGCCGTCGATCTCGGCGCTGCACCAGGCGGCTGGACCTGGCAGCTCGTGCGGCGCTCGATGCGCGTGACGGCCGTCGACAACGGACCGATGGCAGCGTCGTTGCTGCAGTCGGGGCTCGTCACCCATCGTCGCGAGGACGGCTTTCGCTTCCAGCCGAAGAAACCCGTCGACTGGATGGTTTGCGACATGGTCGAACAGCCGCGCCGCGTCGCCGAACTCGTCGCGCGCTGGCTGGGCGAAGGCTGGTGCCGGCGCAGCATCTTCAACCTCAAGTTGCCGATGAAGAAGCGCTACGACGAAACACGCCTGTGCCTCGACCTGATCCGGGCCAAGGCCGGTACGCGCACGATCGCGTTGCGCGCGCGACAGCTGTATCACGACCGCGAGGAGATCACCGTTTTCGCCGGTTGAACTGCCCGAAGACTGCTGGTACGAGACTGCGGCCGTCGCATCCGCATGCCGATCTTTCCTGTGACGGTTCAGCGACGACGGTTTCGAACCTCAGCCGTAACGCGTATCCTTCGCTTCCCTGGGGTTTGCTATCGGGGCCGGGCAACCGGCCCCGAAATTTTTTCCGCAATGAAACGGCTGCAAAAGTTCCTTCCCGTCCTCGTGCTGATTGCGCTCGGCGTCACGCTGTTCCTTTCCGGGACACTCAACCGCTTCCGCCCGGACAATCTGGCCAACGAACAGGCAGTGCTGCAAGCGCAGATAGCCGCGCATCCGTTGCTCTCCGGGCTCAGCTACGTTGGCGTGTTGCTGTTTGTGATCTCCACCGGCGTTCCTGCGGGCGGCGCGCTGTTGATCATTACCGGCGGAATGCTGTTCGGCGTCTGGGCCGGCACGGCGTTGTCGGTCGTTGGCGTGACGCTCGGCGCGCTGGTCCTGTTCCTGGCCAGCCGCCACGCCTTCGGCGATCACAGCCACGCCAACGCGCCGGGGCTTGTTCAGCGCCTGCGCGGCGGCTATATGGCGCATCCGCTCAGCTACACGTTTTTCCTGCGCCTGGTGCCGTTCTTCCCGTTCGGCGGCGTGACGGTGGCTCTGGCGTGGCTGCGCTGCCCGTTGTGGCTCTTCCTGACGGCGACCGGATCGGGCGGCGCCGTGATGACGGGCGTCGAGACGGCTTTGGGAGCAGGCCTGGCGAAAAGCATCGGCGACAAGCACGCCGTCAGCGCCGATATCCTGACGCAGCCCGGTGTGCTGCTGCCCCTGCTGGCAATGGGTCTGCTCGCGTTGGCGCCGGTGGCTGTCGCCAGGTGGCGGGCAGGGCGCAGCAAAGGTGCCGATCAACAAGCCTGACGCGGCTTGCTCGCACACCTCAAGATGGCGCGGTACCTCAGGCGCTCGCGCCGCGCCGGCCGATGAAGCGACCGGCGGCCTGATTTGAGCGCTGCAGCGCGCTTCGGCTATCCTGCGTGGCCCGTTTTTTCGGCCGGCGTATCGCTCGTATCCGTGAGGTTGTCCTGATTTCTACTACTCCACCCCGCCCGGCTCGTTCATTCTGGCGCGCGCTGTTGTTGAGCCTGACGATTGCCGGGCTGAATGTCGGCATGTGGACATGGCTGAACCAGCCGGTCGAACTCCCTGAATGGCCGGGCAAGATCAACGGCTTCACCTATGCACCGTATCAGCGCTACCAGAATCCAAACAACGGGATATACCCGACAGTCGAAGAGATCGACGCCGACCTGAAGCTGTTGTCGAAATATACCGATCACATCCGCACCTATTCGGCGCTGGAAAATCCCGTTGTGCCGGCGATAGCGAAGAAGTACGGGCTCAAGGTCACGGCCGGCACGTATCTGGATCATCGCGACCAACATAACGACGATGAACTTGCCGCACTGGTCGAACTGGTGCGCAACAATGACAACATCGACAGTGTGCTGGTCGGCAACGAGACGCTGCTGCGCAACGACATGAGCACGAACTCGCTGATCGACTACCTCGATCGCGTGCGCGCGCAAGTCAAGGTGCCAGTGTCGACTGCCGAGCCGTGGCACATCTGGGAGAAGTATCCGCAGCTGGCCAAACACGTCGACTTCATCACGACGCACCTGCTGCCGTACTGGGAAAAATTTCCACGCAAGGACGCGATCGGCCTCGGCGTGCTCGCGCGCTACGACGACCTGCAGAAGCGCTTTCCAGGCAGGCGAATCCTGGTCGGTGAGATCGGCTGGCCGTCGGCCGGCGACCGCAAGGAACTTGCCACGCCGTCGATCGAAGACGAATCGCAGTTCCTGCGCCAGTGGGTGCAGGTCGCGGCAGCGCGCAACATCGACTACTTCATCGTCGAAGCGTTCGACCAGCCGTGGAAGCAGCCGTTCGAGGGGCGCGTCGGTTCCTACTGGGGCGTGTTCAACGCCGACCGCCAGGAAAAATTCGCGTTCACCGGCACGGTCACCGAAGACCCGAGCTGGCCCTGGAAAGCGGCAGTGGCTTCGCTGCTTGCGCTGCTGCCGATGTTCTTTTTTTCGCGCTATTTCATCCGTTTCCGCTGGCCCGGCCTGCTCTTCTTCTGCGCGCTGATCCAGCTCTCCGCCTCGGTGCTGGTGTGGTCGGCGACGCTGCCTTACGCGTTCTATCTCGGTCCGTTCGACTGGGCGATGCTGATCGTGCTGTTTCCGGCGCAATTGGCGATCATCTTCATTCTGCTGATCAACGGATTCGAGTTCACCGAAGTCATGTGGCGGCCGCGCTGGATGCGGGAGTTCACGTTGCTCTCGCCGCAGCCGGGTGATCCGCAGCCGTTCGTGTCGATCCATCTGGCCTGCTGCAACGAGCCGCCGGAAATGGTGATCCTGACGCTCGACTCGCTGGCCGCGCTCGACTACGAAAACTTCGAAGTGCTCGTGATCGACAACAACACGAAAGAAGACGAGATCTGGAAGCCGGTCGAGGAGCACTGCCGCAAGCTCGGCGAGCGCTTCCGCTTCTTCCATCTCAATCCATGGCCCGGGTTCAAGGCCGGGGCACTGAATTTCGGCTTGCGCCAGACCTCGGCGCGCGCCGACGTGATCGCGGTCGTCGATGCCGACTACGCCGCACGCGCAGACTGGCTCAAGGCGCTGACCGGCTATTTCGTCGACCCGAAGATCGCCGTTGTGCAATGCCCGCAGGCGCACCGCGACTGGGAACACAACGCGTTCCGGCGCATGACGAATTGGGAATACGACGGCTTCTTCCGCATCGGCATGCACCATCGCAACGAGCGCAACGCGATCATCCAGCACGGCACGATGACGATGGTCCGCCGCGGGGCGCTCGAGGCGACGGGCGGCTGGAGCGAGTGGACCATCTGCGAGGACGCCGAACTGGGCCTGCGCCTGATGCATGCCGGTTACGACACGATCTATGTCGACGAACTCATGGGCCGCGGCCTGACGCCAGCGGATTTCACGGCGTACAAGTCGCAGCGCTATCGCTGGGCATTCGGCGCGATGCAGATTCTCAAGGCGCGCTGGGACTGGCTGACCGAACGCGGGCCGCTCAGCGGCGGCCAGCGTTTCCACTTCTGACCGGCTGGTTCTCGTGGTTCGCCGATGCCTTGCACCTGGTTTTCACGTTGCTCGCGCTGACCTGGACCGCCGGCATGATCGCACTGCCGAAATACTTTCCGCTGCCGCTGGATTTGTTCATTTATCCCATTTTGGGATTTTTCGTGTTCAAAGCGGCGTTCGGAATCATCCTCTATCGTGTGCGCGTGCCGTGCTCGTGGAAGGACACGATCGCCGCCTCGATTGCCAGCATGGGTCTGAGCCATGCCATCGCGCGCGGCATTTTCCTCGGCCTGTGGAAGAAGCATGGCGAATTCGTGCGCACCGCCAAGAGCCGGCGTCTGCACAAAAGGCCGAGCGCGTTCGCCTCCGTGCGCGAGGAACTGCTGCTGCTGATCGCCATCGCCCTTGCCGTCGTCGGTGTGCTGCAAATCGTCGACCAGGTGCAGGCGCTGTTGCGCCACGAAGAGCTCGACCAGTACCTCGCCGGCATGC
>CAVTVN010000004.1:0-371844 GCA_963738115.1 uncultured Gammaproteobacteria bacterium
TGCGATTCATTCCGGAAAAGGCCGCAGCCACCCAAGGGTGGCCGCGGGTAAGAACGGCATCAGAACGTTGCCGTGACCGTCAACTGAGCCGCGCGTGGCGCCTGGAAGCGGACCGATTGCAGAAAGTTCGGATTGGTCTCGTTGGAAATGTCCGTCTGCAGGTCTTGGTCAACCCCAATCGTCTTGCGCTGATTGAACAGGTTGTAGACCGAGAGCTTCACCTGCAGCCTTCCGGTTTCACCCATCTGCATCAGGTAGCTGATGCTGGCGTCGAACGTATATGTCCACGGCATGGTGCCGTAGGCGGCGCGTGGCGAAACGACGTAGACACGGTCTTCCGACGTTCCGAATCGCAGTTCTGTACGCAGATGAAATTGCTGTGGTAGTTCGTCGCGTCATACGGATTGCCGACACCGAACGCACTGATCGGGCCGCCGGACAACACGGTCATGTTGCCGCCGAATTGCCAGTGGTCGCTGAATGCGTAGGTGCCGCGCGCCTTGATCTGGTGGCGATGATCGTTGGCCAGGTAGCCGTAGTTCTCCAGGTTGACCCACGGATCGTCGAAATGCTCGGTACGGCCGGTGTCGGAGAAGTCCGTATCCGAGTTGACCGGGCCTTCTGCGTTGCCCTTGTTCCACGACAGCACATACGACACGTTCAACGCCCACTTGTCGTCCCACGCGCGGTCGACCTGGAACTCCAGCGCCTGGTAACTGCGCTTCGGTTTCACCCAGCCGCGCTGGCCGAGGTAGTTGCCGTCGGCGTCGAAAAGCGCCCAGCCCTGCTTCGACGTGTCGATCGTGATGTAGCCGTCGTTGACGCCGTCGCAGTTGGTATCGCCCCAGACCGTCATCGGCTTGCCGGGATTGCCCATGACGAAGCCGACGCCGTCGTTGGCGCCGCCGCACTGCGGCGTGGCGGTGATGCCCATGTCGTCGATCGCGTTGTGCAGCTTTCGGTACGTGCCGCTGACGCCCCACGACCAGTTGTCGCTGAACATCTGCTGGAAGCCGAGGATCGCTTCGTCCTGGAATACCGGATCGATGTCCTTGTCGACTTCGGAGCGCAGGTCGCCGACGGTGCCGTCGCCCTGCGAGTTGTTGACCGCGCCGATCTGCGGCCCGAGGATCGGCACGGCGTAACTGGATCCATTGCGCTGCTTGATGTCCCAGCCGTTGAACCCGTAGTAGGTGCGCTCGTCGAGGAACGCGCCGCCCTGCTTGATGTTGATCACGTTGGCGACCGGAAGGAAATAGCGTCCGAGATTGCCGAACAGTTTGGTCATGCCATCGCCGTGCATGTCCCACGAGAAGCCGAAGCGCGGCGCGAGCATGTGGTCGGTCTTGATGTACGAACGCCCCTGGGCATCCTTGTTGTCGAACGCGTCCAGGCGCAGGCCGGCGTTGAGCAGGAACGTCGGCGTGATGTTCCAGTTGTCTTCGAGGTAATACGCCTCCTCGATCGTGCTGAAGCTGCCGAACGTCGAGACCTGGCGCTGGCGCACGTAGGCGGTGTAGCCGGCGGGGACGACGCCGCCGTTTTCCAGTGTCGCGCCGGGACTGGTCGGATTGACGTTGTAACGGACCCCGCCGGGACCCGGGTAGAACTGGTTGTAGTCCGAATCGTCGTCTTCGTGGTCGAGGCCGAAGCGCAGCAGGTGATCGCCGAGTTTCCATTCGAAGTCGGCTCGCGCTGCCTTGCGATCGTCGTCGCGAGAAATCACCGTCAGGTTGCTGGTGCAGCCCAGGGCGACCCCGGGCGACGGCACCGGATTCGTGCGCGCGACGGGATTGCAATCGATGTCACTCTGCGCACGGCTGAAGTTGCGGTGGTCGTTTTCGCCGTACAGGATCTTCATCGACAAGTCGTTGGTCAGGTACGAGGTGTACGTCAGCGCTTCGCTGCGGCCGCCGGTGTCGGCAAATACCGTGTCCGTGTTTGCACTGCGTGTGCCGGTTCCGAAATCGTAGTCGTAGACCTTGCCGGTGCGGCTGCTCGAATCGGAGAACGCAGTGAACTCGAGCAGGTTCTTGTCGTTGATGTGCCAGTCGATCTTGCCGCCCCAGAATCCGCTCGGTACATCGTTCAGCGTGATGCGCTCGCCGTCGTCGCTGGTATTGCGCGGCTTGTTGTCGCGCCCCTCGTACATCAGGAAAAAGAACAGCTTGTCCTTGATCAGGGCGCCCGACGCGAACACGTTGAGCTTGGTCAGCGGATCGCGGTCATCGGAGTTGGCGATGTTCAATGTGCCGTCGGCGTTGTAGGCGTTGCGGCCGGAGGATTCCCACGATGCCGGTTCGGTCGTCAACTCGGCGCCGTAGTGGAAATCGTTGCTGCCCGAGCGCGTGACCGCATTGACGACGCCGCCGGTGCTGCGGCCGAACTCGACCGAGTAACCGCCGGTCTTGACCTGGAATTCCTGGTAGAACGCGAACGGCGCCTCGGAGAAGCCGTTGCGGTTGTAGAAGTCCGTGACATTGAGGCCGTTGACGTAGTAGGAGTTCTCGGCGATCGACGATCCGCCGAACGTGATGCCGCCGAATCCTGCAGTGCCCTTGTTGACACCCGGTGCGAGCAGCGCGACCGAGGTGACGTTCTGGTCGACCGGAAGGCGATGCAATTCTTCGCGCGTGATATTGGTCGCGATTTCGGTCGAGGTGACATCGACAATACCTGCGTTCGTGGCCGTGACGACGATCCCTTCCAGGGCCGTGGCCTCGCCGCCGACATTCACCGTTGTTGCATTGCCCAGGCTGACGATGACGTCGACCGGTTCGGCCACGCGTTCCCCGCCTTTGCTCGCTTCCAGCTTGTACTGTCCGATCGGCAGGAACGGAAAGCGGTAGTTGCCCTTGCTGTCGGCGGTAACGGTGCGCGTGAGTCCGGTCGATGGGCTGGTGACCGTCACGGTTGCCCCGGCGGCCGTGCGGCCGACGACGGAACCGTCCGCGTTGTCCGCCAGTGCCGGCGTGATCGCCGCCATCGAAAGGCAAAAGCCAATCGCCACGCACAACGTCTGCTTGCGCCAATTGCGCTTGTTGCGAGTCAACATTTGTTTCCCCTCCTTATGAACTGCTGGTTATTTGCGAACGGTCATTTGCCGCCGCGATCTGCCTGCGCCGGCAACATCTGCCAGGTGAAGTCGTAATCCCATTGGTTGAAATACAGGTTGCCGCCATCCCATTCCGCTTCGCCGCGCTGCAGGTCGACGGGTTCGGAACGGAAGAATTTTTTCGGCGGCACGAAATCGCGGCCATAGTCGTCGTTGAAGGCGATGCGATAGGCGTCCAGGCTGCCGAGATAGAAATTGGCGATCGCACTATCGGGACTGTCGAGGCGGCCGAACGTGACATCCATCGGCATCCAGCCGTAGGGCGCGATATACAGCCAGCCCCAGTCGTGCAGGTTGTTGTAGGTGCCGTCGGAATAGATCATCCCGGACTGCCAGCGTGTCGGGATGCCGTTCAAGCGCAGCAACGTCATCAGCAGCAGGGTCTGCTGGCCACAGTCGGCGTGGCCGGCATGCAAGGCGTAGTCGCTGATGTTGGCGATTGTCGAATATTCGCGCGCACCGGCCCAGGGGATCTGATCGACGGCGGCGTAGAGCTTCTGTGCAATGCGCCACGGGTTCTTTTCGTCGCCGACGATCTGGCGCGAAAACACCCGCATGTCCTGGCCGAACACGATGTGCGGCGGACGCTCGGCCACGAACGGCGCCAGTTCCGGCGTGATGGTCGCCGGAACCACCTTGTCGGCATCCACGGCGTGGTACTGCGCGTAGATGGTCAATTCATACGTGATGGAGAACTTCGTCGGCTTGCCCGCGACAACGGTCTTTTCCAGAAATACCGTCCGCTGCATGGTGGCTTCCGGAGCGATCGTGTATTTCGCCGGTTCGCTGGCGACGAAACGCAGATCCTCCTGCTGACCCGGCAACGCGCGCGGATAAGGAATCCAGGCGCGTATCGCCTTGCCCGCAGGCACTGCGTCGGCATTGACGGTGAGCGATTGGGTTACGCGAAGACGGCGCGGCGCAACGTTGCTGCGATGTTGTGCGAGCGCCGCGTCGCGCACCTCGACATGGTGTGCGTTGGCCGATTCCATCGGACCGTCGACGAGCGGCTTGCGCTCCTTGCGCCGATCGCGAGCCTGCGCACTGAGCCGGTAGAGATTCGACGGCGAGCGCACGAAATACAGCATGCGGCCGTCGATGATCTGGTGCTCGAACAAGCCACGGGCGTTCCAGTCCGCGAATTCCGCGTCGGAGAGATCGGGGATCTGTTCGCGAACCTTGGCCTTGAGCGCCTCTTCGGTCAGCCTGAAATCGAGCAGGATGCGACGCATGCGTTCGCGCTGAAATTCCAGTGCCGTGCGCGTGGGAGCATCGAGTCGCGCATCGGCCGTTGCGTCAGCGATCCTTGCTTCGGCGGCGGCGAACTGACCGGCATCGACCTGCGCGATGACGTCTTGCACTGCATCGGCTGCCGATGACGCGGTGCTGATCGAGACTGCCGAGAACATGACAGCGAGCAATGCGAAGATGACGGCCGTCGAAGCGCGCATGCGCGACAACGTGGCACGGCAGGTGCGTTGCAAGCGATTTCCCACGGTCAGATTCAGTCCCAACTGAATGTCCCCGACGTGCTGTCTACCATGGTTGCAACTTGTCGTCAATAATTTATGCTGGTAATGTACTCTACAAGAATCATTAATTCCTTACGATATTCTATTAACGATCCGAAGCGCCCTGAAACGCGGCTTGGGCGGGGCTAACGGAGATCGGCTGATACTCTCCGCGGCCGATATGAGGCGCTGGCAGCCGAGGCTTGATTCGAGTCGGAACCGAGTGGGCAGGCCGATTTCGAACAGCGATGGATTCAAGGGGCGCAACGTGATTTCCACGCGTACACATTTATATTTTGTCGCCGGCCTCGCGCTTACCTTTCTTGGCGCCGGATGCTGTCGCGCGGACGACGCGTCCGCCTTGCCGATACCCGCGCACGGCGTCATCGGTGTCAACGCCGCGCAACTGACGCCCGAGTTCTGGATTGCGCGCCTGGCGGAGCCCAACCGCGTGATCCTCGATCCAGCCGAGATCGCTGCGCGCAACGAGAATCTGTTTCGCGTCGATGCCACGATGCACGATCTGCGTGCCCTGCCCGCCACGCTGTCGCGCAAGCAGGTGACGGACTGGATCCAGGCGATGTCCGCGCGGCCGACCCGCCCGATGTTCGACAGGGACGGCAAGCCGGTCACGGAGCAGACACTCGATGCACTGGCGGACAATCTCGCTTTGGCGGCCATTCCGGAGACCGCCCCGACACGCTACGGCCTCGTGGTTCATCGCGCCGACCTGCGCACCTTCCCCTCGCCGCTGCGCGCCTACAGCAGGAGCGACGATCACGATATCGATCGCTTCCAGGAAAGCGCCATGTTTCCCGGCACGCCGGTCGTGATTGCGCACGAGAGCGCGGACAAGCAATGGTGGTTCGTCGTCAGCCCGCGCTACACCGCGTGGGTCGAGAAGAAACACGTCGCCGAAGGCCCGGCGGCGCAGGTGTTCGCGTACGTCGACAAGAAGCCCTACCGCATCGTGACCGGAGCGACGGCGACGACCGTGAACACCGCCGAGCAACCGCCGGTTTCCGAGTTGCGCCTGGACATGGGCACGCGCCTGCCACTGCTCGTCGACTGGCCGCCGGCGGATCCGGTCAACGGGCAGCATCCCTACGTGTCACATGTAATCGAACTGCCGAGTCGCGACGCCGATGGAAACCTTCGGCTACTGCCGGCGCTGCTGCAGAAAAACACCGACACGCAGGGTGACTACCTGCCGCTCACGCGCGCCAACATCCTGCGCCAGGCATTCAAGTTCCTCGGCGAGCGCTACGGCTGGGGGCACGGCTATGACGCGCGCGACTGCAGCGGTTTTGTATCCGACGTCTACAGCAGCATGGGCGTGCGCATGCCGCGCAACACACGCGACCAGAGCGTGAGCGCGGGCCTCGACCATCGCAGCTTCGGCGACGACGACGACCCGCAGGCGCGCCTCGCCGCGGTGCATGCGCTCGAGGCCGGCGACCTGGTCTTCATACCCGGCCATGTGATGATGTCGATCGGCTCGGTCGACGGCGTGCCCTATGTCATTCACGACACGACCGGCCTGAGCTATCGCGCGAAGGACGGTGCAAAAGTGCATGTCGACCTCAACGAAGTGTCGGTGTCGCCGTTGACGCCGCTGCTGTTCAACGAAACGCAAACTTATGTGGACCGCATGACCAGCATCGTGCGGTTTCGTTCCGACGCTGCGAAGGAAGCGCCTCCGAAACCATGAACTCATCTCGATGAAGATCACCGATATCCGCTTCGGCATGCTGCGCGTGCCGCTGAAAACGCCGTTCAAGACCGCCCTGCGCACCGTCGAGGCGGTTGAGGATATCGTGGTCATGATCAATACCGACACCGGCCACGTCGGCTATGGCGAAGCGCCGGCGACTGCAGTCATCACCGGCGATACGCATGGCTCGATCGTCGAAGCGATCCGCAACTACATCTCGCCACGACTGATCGGCGCCGACATCGCCAACCTCAACCACATCACGCAGCTGATCCAGGGCGCGATGGAAAAGAACACGAGCGCGAAGGCGGCGGTGGAAATCGCGGTGTACGACCTGTTCGGCCAGCTTTACAACGCGCCGCTCTATCGCTTGCTCGGCGGCGGCGATCCGGTCATCACGACCGACATCACGATCAGCGTCGACACGATCGACAAGATGGTCGCCGACTCGATCAGCGCGGTCGAGCGCGGCTTCGACTCGCTCAAGATCAAGGTCGGCAAGGACATCGGCGTCGACATCGAGCGCGTCAAGGCGATCTACGCCGCGGTCGAGGGCCGCGCCCTTCTCCGCCTCGACGCCAACCAGGGTTGGACGGCGAAGCAGGCAGTCTATGCACTGCACCTGCTCGAGGATGCCGGCGTGCTCCTTGAACTCGTCGAGCAACCGGTCAAGGCGCAGGACCTCGACGGCATGAAGTACGTCACCGAGCGCGTACATACGCCGATCATGGCCGACGAAAGCGTGTTCGGCCCGACCCAAGTCGTCGATCTCATCCGCATGCGCGCTGCGGATATCATCAACATCAAGCTGATGAAGACCGCCGGCCTTTCCAACGCCATTCGCATCGCCGACATCTGCGCGATGTACGAAATCGAGTGCATGATCGGCTGCATGCTCGAGACCAGCATCAGCGTCGCCGCGGCCGTGCATCTGGCCGTGGCCAAATCCAACGTGATCACCAAGGTCGACCTCGATGGGCCGTCACTGTGCGCGTTCAACCCGGTCGATGGTGGCGTCATCTTCCGGGAGTCGGAGATCACCATCACCGATGCGCCCGGTCTCGGCATCCGCGAGATTCGCGGCCTGCAACCGGTCGCCTGAGCCTGCCGCTGCGGAACTCGAGCCATGTCGCCCCTGCTGAAAATCCGTGCCGAACGCGACCAGATGTCCGCAATCGAACGGCGCATCGCCGACTTCATGGTCGAGAACGCGCACCTGCTGCGCGACTATTCGTCGCAGCAGCTCGCGAACGCGTTGAAGATCAGCCAGTCGAGCGTCGTAAAGTTCAGCCAGAAGCTCGGCTTCAAGGGTTATCCGGACCTGAAGTATTCGGTCGGCGAGTCCGTCGCGCGCGGCGATGCCGGCGAGGTCAGCGGCAGCGCCGAGCCGCAGGGTGACGATCCGCATGGGGCCTTGGCCGAAAGCCTGTGGCAGAACAAATCGCAGGCCGAACAGGAAACCCGGCTGATCAATCCGTCGGCGACCGTGGATGCCATAGCCGCGACGATCGGCAAGGCCGGCAAGGTCTTCATCATCGGCCTCGGCGAGGACGGCATTCCGGCGCGCGCGTTTGCGATGCGCCTGTCGATGCTCGACATTCTCACGGTGCATCATTTCGACGCTTTGCTGATGACGGCGAGTATCGCGACCGCGATGGCCGGCGACGTGCTGATCGTGTTTTCCGAACTCGGCCAGCAGCCGGCGTTGTCGAAAATAGGCCGTCAGTTTCGCGAGCATCGCGGCAAGCTGATATCGGTCACTCGCCACACCGCGAATCCCTTGCGTGCGCATGCCGACCTGTCGCTGCTGGTGTCCGCACACGACGAGCGCGCACATATCGAGCCGCTGTTGTACCAGTCGGCGTTGCGTCACCTGCTCGACATGATCTTCGTGCTGCTGTGCGATGAAGGGCGGCTCGCGCAGCTGGATGCCAATCACCATCGCATCCAGAACATGCTCGAGTCGTGAGCACGCACCTTCTTGCGCGCCTGGCGGCTCGAATGCCTTATCTCACTATTGCCAGCTGCACACGGTGGATTGCTGTGCGCACAGCGGCGCTGGCGTTTCTCCTTGCGACACTGTCCGCGTGCGCGCCTTCTACCACCGTGCGTGCGCCGGCGAGCGCTTGGTCCGATGCGCGCCAACTCATGCTGGTGATCACGCCGGACTGGAATGACTCTCACGGCACGCTGAGCAGTTTCACGCGCACTGACCAGGGCTGGCAACTCGCCGCGCCGTCTTTCCCCGTCGTCATCGGCCGCGCCGGTGCAGCCTGGGGTCACGGCCTGCATCCAGCCCAGCCCGGTCCCGCCAAGCAGGAAGGTGACGGCCGCAGTCCGGCCGGTGTCTTTGCGATCGGCACGGCGTTCGGCTACGCGCAGTCGGTTTCGACCGGATTGCCGTACGCCGCGTTGACTGCGGGCGAGTACTGCATCGATGTCAGCGGATCGCCGCTGTATAACCGCATCGTCGAT
This sequence comes from uncultured Gammaproteobacteria bacterium, assembly GCA_963738115.1. Lineage (GTDB taxonomy): Bacteria > Pseudomonadota > Gammaproteobacteria > Xanthomonadales > Rhodanobacteraceae > Rudaea. The sequence continues at coordinate 8,816 of CAVTVN010000004.1, forward strand.
GCCGCCAAGGTCGGCACGGCCGCGGTCGCCGGTTCGAGCGAGCCGATGCGCCGCGACCTGCATGCGGACGGCGACCAGGCCTACAAGATCGGCTTCGTCATCGAGCACAACCCGAACGGCGTGGCCGGTGCCGGCAGCTGCATCTTTGCGCATTTGTGGAAATCGGCTGATTCGTCGACAGCTGGCTGCACGGCGATGGCCGAGCCGCAGCTGCAGGAACTTCTGGGCTGGCTGAAAGCCGACGAACATCCGGTATTCGTGCTTCTGCCGCGGGCCGAATACCAGCATCTTCGTGCGGCATGGCAGCTCCCATAAGCTCGTCATTCCGGCGAAAGCCGGAATCCAGATCTTCTGTCCGATTGCCGAAGAGCTGGATCCCGGCTTCCGCCGGCCTGCGGAGGCAGGCGACGGCAGGGATGCCGGAGGTAGAGCAACGCAGGAGCAGTTGCCGGATGCCGGAGCGAACAGCGAAGCTGGCCCGAAGGGCGAGCTGCGGATGCAGCGAGTAATGACGGGCAAGGCAGATCGAGTAGGCGAGTAATTCGCGAATGACACAGCAGAACAAGATATTCCATCCATCACCCACCACGCGCATCCTGCTCGGCCTGGTTATCGGTGTGCTGAGCGGACTGGTGCTCGCGTGGTTCGATCCGACACTGGCCTCGGCGTCCGCCGATTTCGTGCAACCGATCGGTCGGCTCTGGCTCAACGCGTTGCAGATGACCGTCGTGCCGCTCGTCTTTGCCCTGGTCGTCGTCGGCGTGAGCGCGGCCAATGACGCCGCCGCGTCGGGCCGCACCGCGCGGCGCGCGATCGCCGTCTTTGCGCTGCTGCTCAGCGCGGGCGCCGTGTTCGTCGCGATCCTTGCTCCGCTGCTGTTGTCGTTCCTGCCGCGAGATCCGGCCCTGATCGAAAAGCTGCGCGCCGCAATGCCGGCCGCTCCGGCATCGACGGCGCCCGCGGGGCTGGGCGACTGGATCGCCACGATCATTCCGACCAACGCGCTCGCGGCGGCGGCCCAGAGTGCGATGCTGCCGCTGGTCGTATTCGCCCTGTTCTTCGGATTCGCACTCACGCGTATGGAAATCGCGCGACGCGCGCGCATGGTCGAGTTCTTTCAGACACTCGCCGACATCATGATCGTGATAGTGCGCTGGGTGCTGTGGGCCGCGCCGATCGGTGTGTTTGCCCTCGTGCTGGTCGTGTGTGCGCGGGCCGGATCCGGCGTGATCAGTGCGCTTGGCTGGTACATCGCGCTGCAGTGCTCGATGTATCTTTCGGTCACGCTACTCCTCTACCCCGTCGCGGTGCTCTTCGGCGGCGAACGTCTGGCTCGATTTGCCGCGGGGATATTTCCAGCACAGGCGGTGGCCGCCAGCACGCAGTCGTCGCTCGCATCGCTGCCGGCGATGATCGACAGCGCGCGCACCCGCCTCGGGCAGCCGGCCCAAGTCGTTTCACTGGTGCTGCCGATGGCGGTGTCGCTGTTTCGCATAACGAGCCCGATGCAGTACCTCGGCGCCGCCGCCTTCGTCGCATGGATCTACGGCATCGACGTGAGCCTGGCCCATCTGGCCGTGGCGACGGCGCTGGCCGTGGTCCTCAGCCTCGGCGCGGTCGGTCTGCCGGGTCAGGTCAGTTTCATGGCCGCGACGATGCCGGTCACGTCGGCGATGGGATTGCCTGTCGAACCCCTCGGATTGCTGCTCGCCGTCGATACGATACCGGACGTATTCGCCACCGTCGGCAACGTCAGCGCCGACCTCGTCGCGAGCAGTCTGGTGGCTCGCGGTGAGCGTGAAGCGGCAGCACAGACCAGAGTTCAGTCGAAAGTACGACTTAATATCTATATTGTATATCAATGTATTACGATATATTTCTCGATTTTATGTAATGCGATTGCCGACAAATCCCGATGCATCTTGACTGTGCATTCGTGTGCAATGGTTCGGGAATCAGAGAGCCATGACCGCGCGTCAAAGTCGCCTGGTACCTGCCATCTTTCGCCGCGCCGATTCATCAGTTACAATGCACGGCTAATTCAATCAATGCGTTAGAACGGATTTCCCGCCATGAAAGTACTGTCCTCTCTCAAGTCCGCAAAGCAGCGCCATCGCGACTGCAAGATCGTGCGTCGCCGCGGCAAGGTCTTCGTGATCTGCAAGAGCAACCCGCGCTTCAAGGCACGTCAGCGCTGATTGCACTTTTCCTCCAGCCCGCTGAACGGCGTTGTGACACGGGTTTGAGTTTGCGGACTCGAATCTGATACAACGGCGGGCGCGGGGGTTTTGCAGTTACTGGAGGCGAGCATGTTAAAGCGACTGTATTCCGTCACACTAAGTGTTGCGGTGATTGCTGCTGCCGGTTTGCCGTCCGCACAGGCCGAAACTCTGTTGATGCAAAGAGTGCAGCAGGAACGTGGCGTGACGCTTCCGGCGCGTGGAACGACCATGGCCCGCGTCGAACAGCAGTTTGGAGCGCCGTCGAGCAAGCTCGATCCGCGCGGTGGCGATGCGCCGCACCACCCGGTCATCAACCGCTGGGTCTATGACAGTTTCACGGTCTATTTCGAGCGCGACCGCGTCATCGACGCTGTCCTCAACAAGGCCAGCCCGACCGAGATCGGTCCCAAGGGCGCTACCTCGAATCAATGACGCCGGGCAGGAGCCCAAGTGCCTCGGAGGCCATGGATGGCCGAGAGAGGCCGCCGGGCAATCGCCTGCCTACGGAAGGCAATCGCCTGCCTGCGGAATGGGAGCCACAGGCAGCGGTGCTGATCGCGTGGCCGCATGAGCAGACCGACTGGGCCGATCGCCTGGCCGAAGTCGAGTCGACCTACGTTGCCCTCGTCGCAGCCATAGCCCGTTTCGAACCCGTCCTGATTTGTGCGGCAAATGCGTCGGTGCGCGATCGCGCCAGCGGCCTGCTCGACGCGGCCGGTATCGCGCGCTCACGCGTGCAGTTCATCGAGATCGAGTACGACGATACCTGGTTGCGCGACACCGGACCGATATCGTTGGTCGGCTCGGCATCTTTCCTGCTCAATGATTTCCGCTTCACCGGATGGGGCGGCAAGTTCAATGCGAGCCGTGACGATCGACTCATCGAAGGGCTGTTTGCGCGCAACGTGTTCAGCACGAGCGCGGAACATCACCGTGTCGACTGGGCGCTCGAAGGCGGCGCGATCGAGAGCGACGGCAACGCCACGATCCTGACCACCTGGCGCTGCCTGCATCAGCGCCATCCGGAACAAAGCCGCGAGCAGATGAATCGCATATTTGCCGAGCATCTGGCTGCTTCGCGCGTGCTCTGGCTCGAACACGGCTATCTGCAGGGCGACGACACCGACGCGCATATCGATACGCTGGCGCGTTTTGCGCCAGGCAACCGCATCGTCTACCAGGCCTGCAACGACCCGACCGATCTGCACTTCGACGAGTTGTCGCGCATGCGCGACGAACTGGCAGCGCTGCGGACGATCGATGACCAAGCCTATCGTCTGTCGGCGTTGCCTTGGGCCCGGCCGATTCTCGACGACGGGCGGCGGCTCGCAGCGTCCTATGCCAACTACCTCGTCGTCGACGGCGCCGTGCTGGTGCCCGCCTATGCGGACCCCGCGGACGCCGAGGCCGCAAGCGTCATCGCCGCGGCGCATCCCGGACGCGAAGTGGTTCAGGTACCATGCCGTCCCCTGATCTGGCAGAACGGCAGCCTGCACTGCATCACGATGCAGCTGCCGCGAGGACTTCTGGCATGAGCACGAGCAAATCGCTGCGCGTTGCATTGCTGCAGGAGCGCGACCACGGCAGCGTCTCGGCCAACCTGGACGCCATAGAAATCGGTTTGCGCGAGGCGGCGCGCAGCGGCGCGCAGCTCGTCCTGCTGCAGGAACTGCACAACGGCCCGTATTTCTGCCAGCACGAGAGCGTCGACGAATTCGAACGCGCCGAGACGATTCCCGGGCCAAGCACGCAGCGCATCGGCGCACTGGCGGAGGAACTTGCGCTTGTCGTCGTCGCCTCACTGTTCGAGCGGCGCGCTGCCGGGCTCTACCACAACACCGCCGTCGTGTTCGATCGCTCGAAGGAGATTTGCGGCAAGTACCGCAAAATGCACATTCCGGATGATCCGGCCTACTACGAGAAGTTCTATTTCACGCCGGGCGACCTCGGTTTCGTGCCCGTCGCGACTTCGCTCGGCAAGCTCGGCGTGCTCGTCTGCTGGGATCAGTGGTATCCGGAAGCTGCGCGCCTCATGGCGCTCGCCGGCGCCGAACTGCTGCTCTACCCCACCGCGATCGGCTGGGACCCCACCGACGCCGACGCCGAAAAGAACCGGCAGCGCGACGCCTGGATCACCGTGCAGCGCGGCCACGCTGTCGCCAACGGCATTCCGCTGCTGGCATGCAACCGCTTCGGCTTCGAAGCGTCTCCAGACGGCGGCCGCGGCCTGCAGTTCTGGGGGTCGAGCTTCGTCGCCGGGCCGCAGGGAGAATTTCTCGCACAGGCGGCGACCGATCGTCGCGAACTGCTCACAATCGACATCGACATGCAGCGCAGCGAAGCCGTGCGCCGCATCTGGCCGTTCCTGCGCGATCGGCGCATCGACGCCTATGCCGATCTTCTCAAACGCTTCCGTGACTGAAGGGCCAAGAGCTTTTCTTTGACACGGATAACGCGGATTCACGCGGATTTATTGGAACACAATGAAGCAAGCCTCCAGCTACAACGGCTCCCTGCAGGGACAGGTATACGCGCATACTCTCGAGCAACTTTCATCTCCCTGCTCTATCCGCATTAATCTGCGCCAATCCGCGTCTAATCGCTTTTCCTGATGAACGATTCCACGAACGCAGCTCCCGCCATTGCCGGCCAGCCGATCGCCCGCGTCAACCGCGATGGCGTCGATTACACGTTGCTCGGCACGGCGCACGTATCGCGCGCCAGCGTGGAGGCCGTGCGCGAGCTGATGCAAAGCGGCAACTACGACGCGGTCGCGGTGGAGTTGTGCGAATCGCGCTATCGCGCGTTGTGCGACCCCGATTCGTGGCGCAACCTCGACCTGCTGCAGGTCATTCGCGACGGCAAGGCCGGCATGGTTGCGGCGAACCTGGCGTTGTCGGCCTACCAGCGTCGGCTGGCTGAGCAGTTCGGCATCGAGCCCGGCGCGGAGATGAAGGCGGCGATCGATCTTGCCGACGCGAGCAAGACGCCGATCTGGCTGGTCGATCGCGACGTCGGCGCGACCTTGCGTCGCGCCTATCGCAGCGTGCGCTTTCGAGATCGCATGGGGATCGTGTCCGGACTGATCGCCAGCATCTTCGAGCGCAGCGAGATCGCCGAGGAAGACATCGAGAAACTCAAGCAGGGCGACATGCTGCAAAGCGCGTTCAGCGAATTCGCGCAGCAGTCCGAGCCGCTCTATCGCAGCCTGATCGGCGAGCGCGACAGTTACATGACCGCGCGGCTGCGCGAGGAAGGCAGCGGCGGCAAGGCCCGCAACGTGCTGGTCGTCATCGGCGCCGGGCACCTCGGCGGCATCGAGCGCGAACTCGCCGCGCAGACCGATGATCCAGCGAGTCTGGTGGCGACACTGCGTGCGCCGCCGCCACCGTCGCGCTGGCCGAAGTGGATCGGTCTGGGCGTACTTGCCATCATCATTGCGGCAATCGGTTATGCATTTACGCGCGGCGTCGGTATCGGCACGCTCGCCCTGCGCGACTGGATCCTGTTCACCGGTTTTGGCGCAGCCATCGGCGCCGCACTCGGCGGTGCGCACCTTCTGAGTGTCCTGACAGCGTTCATCATCGCTCCACTGAAGCCTTTTCGCCCTCTGGTTCCTTCGGGCGCGTTCAGCGCCGGCGTGGAGATGTGGCTGCACCGCCCACGCGTCGCGGACTTCGAAACGCTGCGCGATGACGTGCTCGATTGGCGCGGCTGGTGGAAAAATCGCGTGTCGCGCACGCTTCTTGTGTTCATGTTCACGAATTTTGGCATGATGATCGGCGAATATCTCGCTGGCATCCGCATCCTTCACCGCCTGCTGTAACGTGAAATTCTCCCGCATATTGTTCAAACCCAAGTGGCAGGACAAGGACGCCAACACGCGCCTGTCCGCCATCGTCAGTGACGCCGACCCGGACTTGATCGCGGCCCTGCCGGAATTGACTCGGTCGGACCCCGACGCGCGCATTCGCGTCGCCGCGCTCAAGCGCCTCGGCGACTACGAGCGCTGGCGCGAGCGATCGACCGGCGATGCCGACGGCGAAGTGCGTCGCACGGCGCGCACGGCGTACATCGCGATGCTCTGCGCCGGCGCGAGCAACTGTCCGCCGCTGCCACGCCTGATCGCCGAACTCGACACGCTGTCGCCAGCGGAACTTGAAACCGTCGCGACCGCGGCGACGAACCGCGACCTGCGTGCCGCGTCGCTGTCGCTAGTGACGCGCCCTGCCCTGTTCGCCGAGCGTGCCGGCGCCGACCCTGATCCCGCCGTGCGCCTACTTGCTCTGCAACGCGTCGACGATCCCGCCACTCTGCAGCGTATCGCCGAACGCGCGCGCAAGACCGACAAGACCATCAGCCGCTTGGCGCGCGAGCGACTCGAGTCGATGCGCATCGGCTCGGGCGATGCCGGCGCGATCGCCGCGCGTGCCCGCGTACTTTGCGAGCGCATCGAGGTTCTGTTGCGCAACCCGGGCACGGATCACGCAGCAACGCGCGCCGCGATCGAAGGCGACTGGAACAAGCTGGGCAACGACGTACCCGATGCATTGACCGCGCGCTTTCGCGGCGCCGTGGCGTTGATCAACCAGCTGACAAACATACGTGGCGATACGCATGCGGCCGAACTCAGCCTGCCTGAGCAAACAGCGGCGGCCGCCGATGTCGCACCTGTGACACCGGGGCCGCCGGGCGAAACAGATAATGGCGGCCTGCCTGAGCCGGCTGCCGAAATTGTTGAAGTTGTCACCTCGCGCGCCCGCTTCGATGCGGCATTGGCCGCAGCGGCCGAGCAGACGCGCCGCGAACGCGAACAGCGCGATGCCGCCACTCGCGAAAGAATCGAAGAACTGGTGCCGCGTTACGAGGCGGCACTGGCGGCAGGAGACACGAGTTCCGCGCAGGCGGCGCACGTCGAACTTTCCCACATGGTCAGGCCGGGCGGAAAGATTTCCGCGGCCCTCGAGCACAGGCTTGCTCCGCTGGACGGGCGATTGGCTGAACTCAAGCGCTGGCAGGTCTGGTCGAACCAGCGCCGCCGCCGCGCGCTGTGCGACGAAATCGAAGCGCTGGCCGCGGCCGGCCTGCATCCCGACGCCGTCGCGTCGCGCGTGCATGACGCGCGTGCCGAGTGGCAGCGGCTCGATGCGATCGAAGGGGGCGATAAGCCCGTCGCCGCGTCCGGCCTCGGCCGGCGCTTCCATGGCGTTTGCCAGCATGCCTTGAAGCCGGCCCAGGCCTACTTCGAGAAGCGCGACAGCGTGCGTGATGCGCATCGCAACGAACTCGAGGCGTTGCTGGCACGCGTCGCCGCCGTGCCCGCGGATTCGACCGACTGGAAGGCATTGTCTGTCCTGCAGCGCGAGTTGTCCGCTGCACTGCGCTCGCTCGACGGCGTGAACCCGCGCGATCGCAATCACTGCGCACGGCGCATCAAGGACGCGATCGCGTCTATTTCCGCCCGCATCGAAGAACACGCCAAGGGCATTGAAACGGCAAAGTCACGCCTGATCGAGCAGGCCGATGCGCTGTCGCAGAATGCCGATCGCGGTGCCGCGCGCGCCGCACGCGACCTCCAGCAGCAATGGACGGCACTCGGTGAAGGCCTGCGCTCCACCGACCAGAAGCAATGGCGGCAATTCCGCGCGGCCTGCGACCGCATATTCTCCGCGCTCGACGCCGGGCGCAAGGAACGCGAGGCGAGCGCCGCCGCGCAGACCGCACAGGTGCAGGCGATCGTCGATGAAGCCGAAGCGCTGGCGAACGATGCGGCAATCGACGCCGACGCGATCGCCGCACGTCGTCGCGATCTGGATTCCCGCTGGCGCGCCCTCGGCGCCAACGACCGCCAGCTTGACCAGCGCTGGAACAAGGCCCTGGAGAAGCTGTCGGCACGCAGCACCGAGCGCGCGCGGTCGAAGCGGCTGGCTCGCTATTCGTCGGCCCTGCAGAAATTCGCGCTGCTACGCGAACTGGAACGCGGAGCGCAATCAGCCGAACTGATCGCCCCGCGTTGGGACGCACATCCCGCACTGATCGCAGAGTTCGAGGCGCCGTTGGTGGAGCGCTGGATGCGCGCTTGCCAGAGTGAGTTGCCTTCTTCCGAGGCGGACGACACCGACGAGGCGGCGCGCGAGTTGCTGGTACGCCTGGAATTTATCGCCGGCATCGCGTCGCCGGAAGAGGATCGGCAGCGGCGCATGGATTTTCAGGTCGCGCGCCTTTCCGCTCGCATGCGCGGCGGCGCAGCGCTGGCTCCGGAGCGCGAACTGGACGTGGTGCTTGCAGCGTGGTTCGCACAGCCGCCACATGCCTCTCGAACTCGAACAACGCTTCGAGAGTGCGGCAAAGGCCGCGACCGATACTCTGCCCTAGCCGGCTGCCGGCGCCGGCAGCTTGCGTCCCCGCGCCTCGCGCAGCACGCGCTTCATCGCCAGGCTCATGTCGTCGAGCAGCGAGTAGATCGTGGGCAGCACCAGCAGACTGACCAGCGTGGAGAACACGAGTCCGCCTGCGATCGCGCGCGCCATTGGATAGTACGGTGGTCCGTCGCCTCCGATCGATGCGTTCGACACGCACAACGGCACCATGCCGAGGATCGCCGTGCCCATCGTCATCAGGATCGGTCGCAGTCGATCCTTCGCACCCTGGATCAATGCTTCGCGACGATGCAGCCCGGTGTGCCGCAACTGATTGATGTGCACGATCATGACGATGCCGTTGTTCACGACCACGCCCATCAGGATCAGAACGCCGATCATCGCCATGATCGAGAACGTCGTGCCGGTGATCCAGAACAGCCAGAACACGCCGAAAATCGAAAAGATGAACGTGGTCAGGATCGCCGCCGGATAGATCAGTGACTCGAACATCGCGCACATGACCACGTAGACGAGCACCAGCGCGACAAGCAGGTTGAACATCATCTTCTTGCCAGCGTCGTCGTCGCGGTTGAAGTTTTCGCCAAACGACCAGCGGTAGCCTGCGGGCAGCTGTACGCCATCCATGGACTTTTGGATCGCCTTGCGCGCATCGTCGCTTGTGGCACCTTCGGCCAAATTGGCCTTGATGCCCAGCGAGATCTGACGCGCCTCGCGTTCGATGACTGACGAAGCGCTGCGCGTTTGCAGCTGCACCATCGACATCAGCGGGATCTGCGTGCCGTCAGGCCGGCGCACCTTGAAGTCGCTCAAATCCTCGAGGCTCTGCGCGTCCGAACCGCGAAAACGCAGCCACACCGGCAGCTGGCTCTCATTGCCGTGAAAGTCTTTTAGACGCATGCCACGCAACGCGATGGCAATGAACTGGGCAACGTCGTTCGCCGAGAATCCATAGTCCTTGGCCTTGTCGCGGTCGACGCGCACGGACAGCTCGCGGTTGCCGCTATCCTGGTTGGCGTTGACGTCACGCAGGATCGGAATCTGGCGCAGGATGCCGATCACGGTGCCGGACAAATCGCGCAACACCTGGCCCGAATCGCCGACCAGGCTGAGGTTGATGGTCTTGTCGCCGCCGGAACCGTTGTCGTTGAAGTCGAACACGACCTCGCCGATTGGAACCTTCGGCAGTTCCTTGCGCAATTTTTCCAGCACGATCTTCGAGCTCGGCCGGGTCTTGTCTTTTTTGTCGAACAGGATCGAGGTGAACGTGTCGCTCGCGTCCTCGGCGTAGCGGCTGTAGATGTTCTTGATGTGGAACTCGTCGCGGTGCGCCGTTAGATACGTTTCGATCTTGTCGACCGAAGCCTTCAGGTCCGCCAGCGGATACAGCGCGTTCAATCGATAGCCGATGAACATGCGATCACTTTCACCGGCAGGGAACATATCCATCTTGGTGTGCGCGGCCGGCAGCACGATGCTGATGACGAGCAGTGCAATGAGTCCGACCATCGTCCAACGACGGTGACTCAGCGTGGTGCCGATGAACCGTCCATATACACCCTGCACGCGGGTGATGATGTTCTTGCGGCCGATGAATTTTGGTGGCGGCAGACGAGCGGAAAGCATCGGCACGAGGCTGACTGCAACCAGCCACGAAGCCAGATGTGCGATCGCCATCGTGATCGCGACCTGGGTGAGGAAAATGCTGATGTTGTCCTTCTCGCCGAACACCATCGGCAGGAACACGATGATGCTCGACATCGTGCCCGCGGCGATCGCGATGCCGACGACCTGTGTACCCTGCACCGCGCAGTACCAGGGCTTGTCGGGAAAACGTTCGCGGTAGTGATAAATGCTCTCGACCACGACCACGGCGTTGTCGACGAGCATGCCCACGGCCAGCAGCAGCCCCATCATCGACAAGATGTTCAGCGTCATGCCGAACATCTGCAGGCAGCCCAGCGTGATGATGAAGCAGATGGGGATGGCCAGCGACACCATCAGCGTCGACGGCCAGTCGCGCAGGAAGAAGAAGAGCACGAAGACCGAAAGCAACGTGCCTTCGAGGCCCGCCCAGCTCAGTTGACTAAGGCTCTCGGTCACCGACGCAGCCTGATCGCCGAGCGCGTAAATCTGGATGCCCTTCAATTCGGGTTCCTGGCGGATGCGGTCGACTTCCTTCATCACCAAGCGGCCGACTTCGACCAGGTTCGCGCTGCGCTCCTTGGAGATGTCGACGGCGACCGCCGGGCGCTGATCCAGATGACGCGCGTAGGTCAGCCTTCCCGGCTTGACGTTGACCTCGGCGATGTCCGCGAGCTTGAGCCCCTTGTCGTTGATTGCAAGCGAACGAATTTCCTCGACGCTGTGCCACTCGCCGACCGGCTGCACGTGGTAGCGCGTGGCGCCGTCCTTGATCAATCCGCCGGAGGCTGAAAAATTTGCATCCTGCAGCCGCTGATAGAGATCGTTGAGGCCGACGCCGGCGGCACTGAGCCGGTCCGAATCGATTTCGATCTGCACCTCGCGCGGCGCGACGCCTTCGATCTTGACCTGGGCGACGCCCGGCAGGCGTTCCAGCGGCCGCTTCAGCTCGCGATCGAGCAACTCGTAGGCATTGGTCAGATCGTGGTCGGCCGAGATGCGCAGGTTCATCACCGGCTGGTCGGCAGTCGAACCCTTGAATACCTGGTAACGGGTCAGATCCGAAGGAAGATCGGCGCGGATCGCGTCGATCTTCTCGCGCGCCTCGACTGCCTTGACGGCCGTGTCCTGGCCCCACTTGAACTGCATTTCGATATTGACGCCGTCGGCGCGCGTCACCGAATTCATGCGCTGGATGCCGGTCAGTGTCGACAACGCTTCTTCGACGGGGCGCGTCACGGTGCGCTCGACCTCGGACGGCGTCGAGCCCTGGTACGGCAGGCTGACGGCGAGGAACGGGAACTGGATGTCCGGCATCGACTCGAGCGGCAGCCGAAACGCCGCGATCAGTCCGATCACGGACATCGACACGAACACCATGATGACGGTGACCGGTCGCTTGAGGCTCAACTCTGCCAGAGTCATGACATCGCTGCCTCTGCAGCGAGGTCGCCGGCATCGGCAACAGCCTTGTGCTTGCGTTCGCCGCGCTCGCGATAGACCGCGTCGTTGCGACGGTCGAGCAATTCGTAGACCACCGGAATCACGATCAGCGTCAGCAAAGTCGACACGAGCAGCCCGCCGATCACCGTGATCGCCATCGGCGCGCGCACTTCGTTGCCGTCGCCGACGCCGATTGCCAGCGGCATGAAACCGAGCAGCGTGCAGAGCGTCGTCATCGAGATCGGGCGCAGACGCGACTCGGCAGCCTGGATGATGGCATTGATCTTGTCGACGCCCTCTTCGCGCAACTGGTTCACGCGGTCAATCAGCACGATCGCGTTCTTCACGACGATGCCCGCCAGCATGATCAAGCCGATGAACACGACCACGCTCAGCGGCGTAAACGTGAGCTTCAGCGCGAGCACGGCGCCGACAAGCGCGAGCGGGATCGAGAACATGATGACGAACGGATGCAGCAGCGATTCGAACTGCGACGCCATCACGAGGTAGACGAGGAAGATCGCCAGCGACAGCGCGAAGATCAGCGAGGTCACCGACGCATCGAGTTCCTCACTCTGACCACCGATGTGCGTCGTCACGCCCGCGGCCAGTGGATTTTCGCGGATCAGTTGCCGCACTTCGGCTACTGCAGTGCCAAGGTCACCGTAATGCAGGTTCGCCGAGACGATGGCGACACGTTCCTGGCTGATGCGATGAATCTCGCTCGGCCCCTGGCTGGAAACGACGTCCGCCACGGCGGAAAGGCGGATCGGCCGGCCGACCGCGGTGTTGGCGGCAGTCGAACCAGTCGCGCCTGTCGTCGTGCCAGTCGACGCCGTGTTCGCTGCCGCGTTCGTACCGGTACTGGTCGTGCTTGTGGAAGCCACCGGTGAATAGCCGACGATAAGATTGCGGATATCGTCGACCGATGCGCGCTGGTCGGCCTGCGCACGAACGAGCACGTCGATCTTGCGGTCGCGGAAGCTGTAGCGCGTTGCCACCGATCCACGCACTTTGTTCACGACCTGATCGGAAACCTGCTTGGTCGTGAGCCCGAGCGCAGCCGCACGTTGCTGGTCGAAGCGGATCTGGATCTCGGGATAGCCACCCTCGACGGTAGACTTCACGTCGGCGAATCGCGGCGACGAATTCATCAGCGACGTAAGCTTCTTGCCCGCTTTTTCGAGCGAAGAAAGGTCATAGCCGCGCAATTCGATTTCGAGCGGCGTGGCGAAGCTGAAAAGCTGGGGGCGTGCGAATTTGATCTCGGTGCCCGCGTGCGACACCATCGACGCGCGCAACGCTTCCGTCGCCGCCCGTTCGCCGCGTTCGCCGACACCGGGCTTCAGCACGATCAGCAGGCGTGCGATGTTTTCGCCGGATTCGGTCGGCGTCGCATCGAGGCGCGTGCCCGTACCGCTGACACCATAGATGAGCGCGATGTTCGGATCCTGGGCATTCTTCTGCTGCAATTCGGCGACCAGCTTGTCCGTGTCGATGAGGGCGGTGCCCGGCGACTGCTTGATGGTCATCTCGAAACGGCCCTGCGCCAATGACGGGATCAGGTCCAGGCCGAGCGTCGGAATCATGGCGATGCTCGCGGCGAGCGCGGCAGCGGCAAATCCCAGCACGGCCGCCGGACGCGCGAGCGCCTTCGGCAGGAATGCGCGATAGGCACGCGCGGCGGCGTTGTACGGAATCAGCACGACGCGGCCGATCGCGCGCAACACCTTGCCGCAGGCCTTGCCGATCACGCCGAACACGATGAATCCGACGCGCATGAACACCAGCGGGATCCAGCGGAAGAACAGGCGCGAGACCGGCGTGATGATCTTCTTGACCACGCGGCCGAAGGCACTCGTCGGCTGCCAACCGGGAGAAGGTTCTTCGTCCTTGTAGGCGATCGGCGAGCGGCCCTTGAGCGAGGCCAGCATCGGAATCAGCGTCATCGCGACGACCAGCGAGATCAGCATCGCGAACGTAACGGTCAGCGCCTGATCGCGAAACAACTGGCCGGCAACACCTTGCACGAACACCAGCGGGAAGAAGACGGCGACGGTTGTCAACGTCGATGCGATCACCGCCATCGACACTTCGCGTGCGCCCTTCACCGCGGCTTCGACGATGCCCAGGCCCTGCTCGCGCAGGCGCGCGATGTTCTCGAGCACGACGATCGAATCGTCGACGACCATGCCGGTGGCGAGCGCGAGGCCGCCGAGCGACATCACGTTGAGGCTGACGCCGGCCTGACCCATGAAGAAGAACGTCGCGATCAGCGAAACCGGCAACGACAGCGAAATGATGAACGTGCTCCACGAATCGGCGAGGAAGAAGAAGATGATCAGCACCGCCAACACACCGCCGATGATCGCATCGTTGCGCACATCGTCGAGCGAACTCTGGATGAAGATCGACTGATCGTCGATCGTGTCGAGCTTTGCGTTGTTCGGCAGGATCGTCTTGATGCGTTCGAGTTGTTTCTTGACCGCAGCGGCGACACTGACCGTGTTGGCGTCGCCCTCCTTGTAGACCGCCAGCTCGATCGCCTCGTGCCCGCCGACGCGCACGATGCCTTCGCGTTCCTTGTAGCCCTGCCGCACTTCGGCGACATCCTTCAGGCGCACCGGCACGCCGCCGTCAACCTTGATCAACAGGTTGCGCATCTCTTCGAGATTGCCGAACTGATTGACCGTACGCACCAGATAGCGCTGCGAGCCGTTCTCGATGCGTCCGCCGGACACGTTGACGTTTTCGTCGGCCAGGCGCTTGGTCACGTCGGCAACATTGAGGTTGACCTGCTGCAGTCGCTGCTGGTCGATCTCGACGTCGATCTGGTCTTCCAGGCCGCCGCCGACCTTGATTGCGGCCACGCCGGGGGTCGGCTCAAGGCGCTTCTTCAGTTCGTCGTCGGCGAACCGGCGCAACTGTTTGAGCGCGGCTTCATTGGTCGCTTCCTTGCCTTCGCCCGCCATGCTCAGGGAAAGGCGCATGATCGGGTCGGTCGACGGATTGAAGCGCAGCAGCACCGGCTTCTTTGCGTCGAGCGGCAGCTGCAGGATGTCGAGCTTGTCGCGCACATCGAGTCCGGCCTGATCCATGTTCGTGCCCCAGGCGAACTCGAGCACGACGTCGGATTGGCCGGTGCGCGAAACCGAATGGATCTTGCGCAGATTCTTGACCACACCGATCGCTTCCTCGACCGGCTGCGAGACCAGATTCTCGATCTCCATCGGTGCGGCACCTTCGTACTCGGTGCGCACGGTCAGCGTGGGATAGGTCAGATCCGGCAGCAGGTTGACCTTCAAGCCGGACAGCGCGATCAATCCGAACAGCACGAACGTGAGCGTGACCATGCCGACGGTCACGCGCCGCCGGGTCGCCATCTCGACGATGTTCACGCCTTGTCTCCGCCCGCCCTCGACGCCACCATCGTTGAAGTATCGAGCACCTGCACGGCGGTGCCGTCGCGAACCGCATTGCGGCCCACCGTGATGACACGCGTGCCGGCATCGAGCCCCGAGCGGATCTCGACCTTGTCACCATCGCTGTAGCCGATCTTCACGAGCTTGCGATGGGCGACCAGACCCGGCGTCGTCGCGACGATCGCCTTGCCGTCCTTGCCCGCATCCTTGCCAGCCGCGTCTTTCGCAGCAACCTTCGACTTGTCGCCGTCCTTCGATTTCTCGGCGTCGGCCGCAGGTGCTTTGACCGGAGCCGTGTCGACCACGTATACGGCCGTCTCGCCGTCTTCCTCGATCAGCGCCGAACGCGGAATCGTCAGCGCCTCGTCGCGATGGTCATAGACGATGTCGATGCGGCCGAACATGCCGGGCTTCAGCGTACGGCTCTTGTCGCGGAATTCGCAGGTGACACGGAAGGTGCCGCTCGTCGGATCGACCACCGGCGCGATACGCAGGATGTTGCCGGCGAACTCCTGGCCCGGCAACGCGTCGGCCTCGAGGGCGACCGTCTGGCCAGCCTTGAGAATGCCAAGCTGGCGCTCCGGAACATTGAGCACCGCCTGCAGCGTGTCCATGTTGACGATGCGGAACAGGCTCTGGTTGACCTGCACGAGATTGCCGAGCTTGACCGAGCGCTCGGCGACCACGCCGCTCACCGGCGCCATGATGCGCGTGTAGGCCAGTTGCAGCTTCGCAGTCTGCAGCGCGGCGCGCTGGGTTTGCGCGTCGAAGTTAGCCTGATCGTATTCGCGTTTCGAGATCAGCTGTTTCTGGATTGATTGTTCCGCGTAGGCAAACGTCGCATTGGCCTTGTTCATCTGCGCTTCGGCCTGTGCCACCGCTGCGACAGGCGTGGAATCGTCGAGTTCTGCAAGCAGTTGACCCTGTTTGACGACCGACCCTTCTTCAACGAGCAGTTTCACCAGGACGCCGCTGGTCTTGGACGCGACCTGGGCCTCGTTGTCGGTGACCAGAGTTGCGGTGCCGTTGTAGCTGGCATTGACCGGGTTGAGAGAAGCTGTCGCAACCTCGACCGGAACCGCATTCACGCCGGCCTTGTCGGCCTCCTTGGCCTGAACGCCGCCACCGCCGCCACAGCCGGAAAGTGCCACAGAGACAGCGATGATACTAATTAATAACAGTGAGTTAGCGTTATTTTTGAAGGATTTTGTGTTCATGGATCTCAGGCCGAGAGTCTGGGTGGCTACATGGTGTTATACTAGACTACATCACTACTAATTGCAAGCCCCCTCCCATCTCGTCTGTTTCTTGCTCCATCCCGAGCAAAGTCTAGGTGTCCGCCGCGGCCATTCGCCAGAGCCAGTAGTCATGGCGAGAGCCGCCCCATCCGATATTTGATGCATGAAGGTGCCTAGAGGTTGCATCGGCACCCAAGCTATACTTCGCCGCTTTGGCGCACACAGAACCACACTCGCATCGGGACCAAAACATGACAAAAGCGCTGTTTGCCGGCGTGCTATCGCTGACCGCCCTGCTCCACCTGACTGCATCGAATGCGGCCGAATCCGCCAAGGGCGATCCCAAGGCCGGGCATGCGCTCGTCTATACCTGCGGCGGCTGCCACGGCGTCCCCGGCTACGCCAATGCGTATCCGCACTATCACGTGCCGCGCATCGCCGGCCAGAACTACGACTATCTGGTTGCGGCTCTCACCGAATACAAGAAGGGTGAGCGGGCGCATCCGACCATGCGCGCACAGGGCGAAGGCTTGTCCGACAAGGACATCGTCGACATCGCCACCTACCTCTCCAGCTTGGCCCAGTAACCAGAGCGCACAAAAATGAAAAACATCCTCACTATCGCCCTGACTGCTGCCGCCTTCCTTGCTGCCGGAACCTGCAGCGCCGAATCGATTTCAGCCGAGAAGATCAAGGAAAAAGCCAAGACCTGCGCCGCGTGCCATGGCGACGATGGCAATGCATCCGCCAGCGCGCTTTACCCGCGCCTGGCCGGGCAATATCACGACTACCTGGCGCGCGCCCTGCACGAGTACAAGTCAGGCGAGCGCAAGAACGCGATCATGGCCGGCTTCGTCTCGACGTTGAGCGACGCGGAAATCCAGGGCCTGGCCGACTACTACGGCGCACTGCCCGGCAAACTCGACGACCTGTCGCGTTACCAGCAGGGCAACTGATCGACAACGCCCCGCTCCGGCCTGCGCATCGCGGGCCGGATCTCCCAAAGTATACGTTTCCAGATGTAGTCAGCGCACCGCGCTGCTGCCGTCGTGCCCGCGATAGTAGGGAGTCTGCCCGTGCGCGTGATCGGTGACGTCACGCACGGCGGTAATCTCCGGCACTTTCGAGCGCAGCGTACGCTCGATACCTTGCTTCAGCGTCACGTCGACCATGCCACAACCGTGACAGCCGCCGCCGAAACGCAGCATCACGACACCGTCGTCCTGCACGTCGACCAAGCTGACGCGCCCGCCATGTGCGGCAATCTGCGGATTGATCTCGCTTTGCAGCAGGTACTCGATGCGCGCGGCAACGCTGGCGTCGGCGCCAGGCTCGACGCCCTTGATCTTCGGCGCGCGGATCGTCAACGCGCCGCCGGTCGGCGACGGCTGATAGTCGAGTTCGGCGCCTTCGAGATACGGCACGCTCGCCGCGTCGACGAAAATGGCGAATCCTTCGCACGCGACTCGATGCTCGTCGCCGGCAAGATCGGCCGCTTCGCAAAACTCGAGCACGCAATCGGCTTTCGGCGTGCCGGGGTTCGTCGCCTTGATGCGTATCCCGAGTCCATCGATGCCCTGCTGTTCCAGAAGGCGGCGGAAGTGACTTGTCGCGGTGTCGCTGATCGTTAGCACAAGCGTTGGCCTGGTCGTTTGCTGAATCAGTACTATTTTAGTCCTGAATCGACCGCGTGTCACCGGTAACCTGTCGCATGCGATAAACTTTGCCGTCCAAGGAGACGACATGACCTTCCTCGAACTGTGCTCGATGAGTTGCGCTCCGCTCAAGGGCCCTCAGCACGCGCTGAACGCGGGCCAGATTGCTGAATGGCTGCCGCTTTTGCCGGGCTGGAAACTTGCGCCTGACGGCTCGGATCTGCGCAAGGACTACGCATTCCGCGATTTCGCCGGCGCGCTGGCCTTCGTCAATGCGCTGGGCTGGATCGCAGAGCAGCAGAACCATCATCCGGATCTCGAACTGGGTTGGGGCCGCTGCCGCGTCAGATTCTCGACGCACGACGTCGGCGGCATCTCGCGCAACGATTTCATCTGCGCAGCAAAGACCGAAGCCCTGGGCGCCTGATCGCCGTGCCGATCACGGCGCGGCGCGCTAGCGGAATTGCAGCGTTCGTCGCCCTTGCCGGCATCACACTGTGGCTGCTGGATCAGTTTGCGCGTCACGAATTTTCCGTGCATCTGCGCGACCAGGCGGCACATGCGTTGGCGCTTGCGGCGTCCGGTGGCACTCCGTTCGATTGGCGATTCAGGACTGCCGATGACCTCGTGGCCGGCCATCCCTTTGGTACGGAGGACTTTGAATTCGCCGACGGTTCGCTGCGCCTGCAACTGAACAACGGTTCATTCGAAGTCGGCCTTCCGCTTGCCCGACCGCTCGATCTGCAACATTTTCCGCGCCTGCACGTCGCCTTCGAGACGAAACTTGCCGGCGAACTGCGGTTCGTGATGCGCGAAACGCTGCAGTCGCCCGAAGCCATCAGCGAAGCGATTTCTTTTTCACCAGGCAGCTTCGATGAAACGTACGAGCTCGGGAAGCTGAGTTGGACCCTCGACAATCAGCCAGCCGCGGTCGCACTGCCCGAGCGTGCGGCGATGCTGCGCCTGCGCTATTCCGCGCCGGCGCATGGCGCGATCGTGCTCAAGCAGGTTGCGTTGCTGCGACGCGCGGACGCCGCTGCGCTGGACATCGGCCGTACACCGCCCATCGTCGACCCGGCCGACGCACAGCGCGCTGGCCCTGTCGTCTATCGGCTGCCGTTTGCCGCGCAAAGTCAACAAGTGGATATTGCTGCAATTGCGACCAATGCCCGTGCTGTTGATCCAGTGTTGATCCTGTTGCCGGCGCGCGGCCGCGTCGAACAGCAGATCGCGCTGCGCAATGCCGTGTACGCAGTATTGCCGACCGCGATTCTGATTCCGGAAAGCGCTTTCGCCGAAACGTTTGCTGCAGCCCGGGAACTCGCGGCGAACGGGCCGCAGCCCCGCGCCATCAGCACGCATTGGCACCTCGTCGCCCTGTTCGCTGCGGTCCTGGTGATTGCGCGTCTGCGGCCGCCGCGCGACGCCCGCTGGCGCGCGCTGGTCGAAATCGCGCTGACCCTTGCGGCGCCTCTGTGGTTGATCCTCGGCGGCGATGGCGGCGGCAACAGCTGGCATTCGCCTCAGCGCGCGCTGATCGCACTGACGATCGTCTACGCATTCAGCTTGTCCTGGCCACGCAACTGGCGCTGGAACGGCACGGCTTCCGCGTGGCGCGCGTCGGCAGCGGTCGTCATCCTTGCACTGATGATCGGCCTGTTCCTGCACCGCGGCGATGGTCCTTCGGCGGCACCGGGCTTGCACGACATCGCGCGCTATCTTGGCTGGGCGTTGCTCCAGCAGTATCTGATCTGCGCCGTATGCACCGAACGCTGGCGCCTGGCGAGTGGCCATGACTTGCTGGCCGCCTATTTCGGCGCGCTCGGGTTCGCTCTGCTGCACACGCCGAACGCGGCACTGATGCTCGCCACGTTCGTCGGCGGGCTGTGCTGGTGCGCGATCTATCTGCGCCATCGTGCACTGCTGCCGGTGGCGTTTTCGCACGCGGCCAGCGCGATCATTCTCAGTGCGTTGCTGCCGGCCGATATCCTGCTTTCGGCCGAAGTCAGCGTGCGTTTTTTCCAGTGACTTTGGTGCCGGGCAATGCACTCAATACGGCGCTCAAGTCCGCAGCCAGCGGCGCCGAGAAACTGTAGGTGCGATCACCGATCGCAAATTCGAAGCGCGCTGCGTGCAGGAACAAACGGCGCAGACCGAACTGACGCATCTGCTGATTGAAGACACGCTCGCCATATTTTTCGTCGCCGGCGATCGGATGGCCGGCATGCGCGCTGTGCACGCGAATCTGATGCGTGCGTCCGGTGAACAGCGTCGCCTCGGCCAGCGTCGCATCACGATAAGCTTCGATCGACTTGAATCGCGTCAACGCCGCCTTGCCCTCGTCATCGACGCGGACCATGCGCTCGCCGCCCTGCAGGACCGACTTGCGCAACGGCGCGTTCACGTCGAACGTCGCGCGCCGGAGTCTGCCCTGCAGCAAGGTCAGATACTGCTTCGTGGTCTCGTTGTCGCGGATCAGTGCCTGCAGCGCTGTCAGCGCCGGGCGGCGCCGCGTGAGAACCAGCACGCCGCTGGTGTCGCGATCGAGCCGGTGGGCAAGTTCGAGACTGTCGTGCGGGCGCGCCGCACGCATCAGCTCGATCGCGCCGAAACTGATGCCGCTGCCGCCGTGGCTGGCGACCCCGGCCGGCTTGTCGATCACGAGGAAGTCGCGGTCCTCGTAGATGACGGCCTGCGTCACGCGATCGGTCTGCGCCGACGATGGGGTTCCCGTCTGCTGTGTTTCGGCAACCCGCACCGGCGGTATGCGTACCTCGTCGCCGTCGGCGATCCGCGTATCAGGCTTGGCGCGCTTGCCATTGATGCGCACCTGGCCGGTGCGCAGGATGCGGTAGATCAAGCTCTTGGGCACGCCCTTGAGCTGGCCGGCAAGAAAATTGTCGATCCGCTGCCCGTCCTTGGCTTCTGTTACCTGCACCAGGCGCACCCCGGAACTTGATGCCGGGCTTGGGAAATCCGTCGAAGTTCGCGTCACAATTGGAAAAATCCTTGCCGGCTTGCTAAACTCTACCCCGCGAATCGCGCCGCGAGCCGCTTTATCGGCGGCAACCATGGCGCACTCGATCGTCGCAGCCCACCTGCACCGTTTGTCACTCCAGTGGAGCCATCCGGGCCGTAAGGGGGTAATCGTAACGGTTCGAGTCGCGGATTACCCGCCGCCGTCAAGGCGAAGGGGGTCCGCGGTGACGCTAAGGGCACCCATTAATGGCCTGGCGCGATAAAACGCGCCGGCCCGAAACAAAGCGCTCCCGAGGACGCGTACCGCGCCCACGGTCTTCGCCAATCCGCAGCTGCCACGTCGGCGTGCGCGGATATAGCGACGCTGTCGCGGTCGAGCGCGAGAGGATTTAAAAATGAAGCGTATGCTGATCAACGCAACTCAGCGTGAAGAGTTGCGCGTGGCCATCGTCGATGGCCAGAGCCTTTACGATCTCGACATCGAGACTCCGTCCAAGGAACAGAAAAAGGCCAATATCTACAAGGGCCGCATCACTCGCGTCGAGCCCTCGCTCGAAGCCTGCTTTGTCGAATACGGCGCTGAACGCCATGGCTTCCTGCCGCTGAAGGAAGTCTCCCGCGACTACTTCACTCCCGGCGTCGATCACAATCGCGCCGGCATCCGTGAACTGCTCAAGGAAGGTCAGCAGCTGCTGGTCCAGGTCGAGAAAGAAGAGCGTGGCAACAAGGGCGCCGCCCTGACCACCTTCGTCTCGCTGGCCGGCCGCTATCTTGTCCTGATGCCCAACAACCCGCGTGCCGGCGGCGTCTCGCGCCGCATCGAAGGCGATGACCGGGCCAACCTCAAGGAAGTGCTCGACCAGCTCAAGATGCCGGACGAGATGGGCCTGATCATCCGCACGGCCGGCATGGGCCGCGACGCTGAAGAATTGCAGTGGGACCTCGATTACCTCCTGCAGCTGTGGAAGGCGATCGAGGATGCCGGGGCTACCGGCACCGCGCCGTTCCTGATCTACCAGGAATCCAAGCTGATCATCCGTGCGCTGCGCGACTACCTGCGCAACGACATCGGTGAAGTGCTGATCGACCGCGAAGACCTGCACGAGGACGCGCGCGAATTCATGCAGCAGGTGATGCCGCAAAACCTGCGCAAGCTGAAGCTGTACAAGGATACCGTGCCGCTGTTTTCGCGGTACCAGATCGAGACCCAGATCGAGAACGCGTTCGATCGCAGTGTGCGCCTGCCGTCCGGTGGATCAATTGTCATCGACCAAACCGAGGCGTTGACCTCCGTCGATATCAACTCATCGAAGGCGACCAAGGGCGCCGACATCGAAGAGACCGCGTTCAACACCAACTGCGAAGCGGCCGTCGAAATCGCGCGCCAGCTGAGACTGCGCGACGCCGGCGGCCTGATCGTGATCGACTTCATCGACATGGACAGCCCGCGCCATCAGCGCGAGGTCGAGGAGAAGTTGAAGGATGCGCTGCGCCTGGATCGCGCGCGCGTGCAGGTCGGCCGCATCTCGCGCTTCGGCCTGCTCGAAATGTCGCGCCAGCGCCTGCGTCCGAGCCTCGGCGAATCGAGCCAGACCGTGTGTCCGCGTTGCGAAGGCCATGGCCGCATCCGCAGCGTCGAGTCGTTGTCGCTTTCGGTGCTGCGCTTGGTCGAAGAGCAGGCGATGAAGGAAAACACCGGCCAGGTGCTCGTGCAGACACCCCCGGACGTCGCCAACTTCCTGCTCAACGAAAAGCGCAAGAGTGTCGTCGAAATCGAGATGCGCCACGATGTGCCGGTGATCATCGTCGCCGACGACAAACTCGAAACGCCGCACTTCGAAATCCAGCGCCTGCGTGGCGCCGAGGTTTCCGAGGAAACCAAGCCGAGCTACGAACGCATCACCGCGGTCGTTGCCGCGCCGCCGCCGCAGGTAGCCAAGCCTGGCAGCGAACCGGAAAAACCCGCGGTCTCTGCCATCGTCCCGGCAAGCCAGGCGCCGGTTCGCCCGGAACGCGAAGTGCCGGTCGTCGAGGCAAAGCCTGTGCAGACACAGGGTTTCTTTGCGCGCCTGTTCGGATTCTTCAAGGCTCCGGCAGCAGCTCCCGCCGCGGCGCCTGCTCGATCGGTACAAACCCGGCCGGCCTCGACGAGCGGCGAGCGCAGCATCCCGCGCCCGCAACAGCGCGGCAAGTCCGGCGGTGAGCGTGGCCGTGGTGGGCAATCGGGTCGTCCACAACGCGGCGAATCCAGTCAGCAGCGCCGCGATCAGCGTCCGCCGCAGGAAGCCAGGCAAGCAGCGTCGCAGGATCAGCCGCAAGGCCGCAAACCGCAAGGCGAGCGTGGGCCAAAGCCCGCGCCGCGAGTCGACAAGCCGCAGCCCGATCCCGTGTTGACCGCGGCTCCTGTCGCTGCAGCACCCGTTTCGACGCCGGCTCTGGCCGCAACCCCTACGGGCAACGCCGACGAATCGGGTGACGGTGCGCGCGGTCGCCGCCGCGGCCGTCGTGGCGGACGTCGTCGTCGCCGCAACGAAGATGGAACCATTGCAGCGCCGAGCACCGAAGAAAAGCAGACGTCCGTCGTTTTCGATTTCGATGACGAAGACGGTGAGCCGGTGCAGCCACACACGAACGCCGATCTTGCAGCCGCCGCCTCCGTGCCGAGAATGGAGACCGCGCCCAAGTTCGTAGAGCCTTCGCTGCCGTCGGCGCCCGCCGCAGCAGCGCATGCCGCTCCGGTCGCTGCAGTTCCCGCGGCGCCGCAGCCGACACTGGCACCCGCGTCGCCGACGTTTGCTCCAGTAGTCGCATCGGAGCCCCCGATTGCCGCTGCGGCACCAACAGCACCGCAAGTCGTACCCTTGCGTCAGCCTCCGGCTACGCCGCCTGCACCGACGGCTGCGCCCGCGATGCCGCTGCCGCCAGCAGCCTCAGCCAGCACCACGATGCCATTGTCCGCTGCGCCTGCGCCGTCAGCGATTACGCCGGCAGTTGCTCCAGCAAACGGCACAGCAGTCGCTGCGCCGCCAGCAGAGAAACCGGCAACCAGTGTGACCACGACGACGACAGCGCCGCAAGGTCCGGCGCAGCTGATGCCGCAAGCACCGGTCGTCGCGCCACCATCCGTGCCGCGCACTCCGACACCTTCGGCGACGACCTCACCGGTTTCGCCGC
Source organism: uncultured Gammaproteobacteria bacterium (assembly GCA_963738115.1). GTDB lineage: Bacteria > Pseudomonadota > Gammaproteobacteria > Xanthomonadales > Rhodanobacteraceae > Rudaea. The sequence goes on from CAVTVN010000004.1 coordinate 32,973, forward strand.
CGCCCACACCGGCCGGTGCGTCGCGTCCGACTGAGCAGAGTTCCATCTCGGATGGCGCGCCGCCACGCGCCGCGGAGACAACGCCTCCCGCTCGTCCGGCCGGCACACCGAGCGTTGCTCCGGTTGCACCGATTGCGCCACGGCCGACGACCAGTCAGCCCTTCGAGAACAGCGGACAATTTCCAACACCTGCTGCCCTGCCCGCGCAGATTTCGGCTGCTGTCCGTGCTGCAGCGCCTCTGCAGCCGAAGGCGCCAGCACCGCCGAGTGCTGCGCCGCCCGCGGCAGCTGCAGCGGCGCCGCAACAGCCTGCTTCGCCGCCGGTTGCCGCGTCGCCGCCGAACACGCCACCGCCGGTGACCGCCGTGCCGAACAAAACGGTAGTAACCAAAGAGATGCCGGTGCCACCCATCCCGCCGGTGCGACCGAATGTGCCGCCGAACGCAGCTGTGCCGGCATCGCAGGCTCCACGCGACCTCGGCGCGAGCCAGACGCCTGTTCCACTGGCACGCACGCCGGCCCTGGAGTCGGCACCGCGTCAGGTGCAACCGTCTCCTGCGCTGGGCGCGTCACAGGCGGTAACTCCGCCGGCGCCGAGACCATCACCCGCGCTGACCGACGTCAAGCCAGCGGCCAGCGTCGGTACGCGCAGTCCGGCACCCGTCGTTGCGCCCTCGATCACGCCGCAGCCGGCGCCGGCGGACGCGGCCCCGCCGAAGTCGGAGCCTTAGCCAGGCGACGCAGCGCTATCCGCGCGCCTACGCGCGCGCGGAGGCTCGCGCGCCTGCGTCCATGAGGCCATGCACAGAGGCCAGATGAGCCAGCGTCACCACATTGTTCACATTTAGCTTTTCGAACAAACGATACTTGTAGGTGGCGACGGTCTTGGCACTGAGTTTCAGCCGTCCGGCGATGTCGGGCATGGTGCGTCCGCGCGCGAGCATCATCGCGACTTCGAGTTCGCGTGCGGACAGGCCGTCGAACGGTGTCGACGCGGAATTCGTCGTCGATTCGAGAGCGAGTTGTTGCGCCACATCGGCACTGAGATATCGGCGTCCGGCGGCGACGGTGCGAATCGCCTTGACCAATTCCTCGGCCGGACAACCCTTGGTCAGATAGCCGCTTGCACCGGCCTCGAGCAGACGCCGCGGAAACGGCGCTTCCCCTGCCATGGTCAGGATGACGACATGCGTCGACAACTTCGCACGGCGCACGCGTTCCGTGACCTCGACGCCGCTGACACCCGGCATGTGCACGTCGACGAGCGCCACGTCCGGAGTCAGCTTCTTGATCTGTTGCAGCCCCGGCTCGCCGTCATCGGCTTCGGCGACGACTTCCATATCCGGCTGTTTATCGATGATCAGACGCAAGCCGGTGCGCATCAAAGTATGATCGTCAATCAGGACGATTCGTATCATTGCTCCCTCCCCCGTACGGAAAACTCCCGTGCGCAAGGTACTGTGTCGCAGTGCGCTGCACAAGCACGAGCGCGAGGCCTTGGGTGGCGCAACTGATTCGAGTATCCTTCGCGACCGCTGTGTAAACGTTTGCAAAAACTCGAGTTGGCGTTCGTCGCGCGCTGCACGCCTGCGTAAAGTTACGGAGAGGTGGCCGAGCGGTTTAAGGCACCGGTCTTGAAAACCGGCGTTGGAGCGATCCAACCGCGAGTTCGAATCTCGCCCTCTCCGCCAATTCCAACAGGATTGCGCCACAGGTGTCGCCAACACCCAGAGCTGCTGGTGGACGAATTCGCCGCCTTGAGGGACACCAGCGCACTGTAAATGAGGGGTATTGCGGACGCGCCGCCATGCTATAAGGATTCGGCGCGGCCTCGTGCCCAGAGGACAAAGAATGAACAAGACCTCCGGCGTGATCCGAGACCTCAGAAAGGCACCTGTGCCTGGAGACATCTACGAGCTCGGCAACAACGAGCACGTCACTGTCATCTCGGTTCAAGCCGGCGAAGTCAGGTATGCGCCTGGGGCTGTCGAGATCAGCGTCTTCCGGGATGCCTCGGAAGAAATGATGCGCTCCACCGTTGCCATGCCTTACAGGATGTTTCGCAAATGGCTGGCGACGATTTCAGCCGGCCGGCGCGTGGACACGCCGCCACCGGGATAGCTGACAACTCGATCGCGCCCGTGCGCCAACCAACGCGCGGGCTTCCTTTTTTGGACCGCGTGGTCACCGACCTCGCTGCCAGGTTGAGTTCCAGTCGTCCGGGTCTCGCTTTCAATTCAGACCGTGTTGCTCTTGATCGCCTCGGGCATTTTCTCCGCAAGCCAGTCGATCAGCAGTCGCACTGCCGGCAGCACGCCGCGGCGCGATGGGTAAACGCAATGCACGACGCCTTGCGGCGGGCTCCACTCCGGCAGGATGACTTCGAGCTTGCCGGCAGAAATCGCCGCGCAGCAGACGCTCTCGGGCAGCAACGCAATTCCCAGCCCCTGCTCGGCGGCGGCACGTACCAGGGGGAAATCGCCGGACATCAGGCGCGGTTGATGCTCGAATTGATAACGTTTGCCGTCTTGCCCGGTCAGTTCCCATGACTGCGACTCGAGTTCGGCGATGCTGATCGTGTCGTGCGCACCCAGCTCTTCCGGCAGCTTCGGGCGTCCACGCTTGTCCAGATACGCAGGGCCCGCGACCAGCACGGACTTGCTGTGGCCGAAAGCGCGCACAACGAGGTCCGCATCCGTATCGAGCTTGAAGCGCACGCGCATGGCGACATCGACGCCTTCGTTGATCAAGTCGACGCGCCGATTGGTGGACAAAATCAACAGTTTTACTTGTGGATATTTTAGCAGGAAGCCGGGAACGATCCCCGCCATCACATTCTCGGTGATCGACACAGGGCAGCTCATGCGCACCAGCCCGCGCGGTTCGGTCGTCAGTTGTGCGACCGCTTCCTCGGCCGCCTGCGCTTCGGCGATGACCGCCTGGCAGTGGCGATAGAACCGCTGACCCGCGTCGGTCACCGCAAAGCGCCGCGTCGAGCGTTGCAGCAGTCGCACACCGAGTCGCTCCTCGAGCTGGGAAATGCGCCGGCTGAGCCGGGATTTGGGAATGCCCAGCGCCCTTCCGGCAGCCGCGAAGCCGTTTTGCTCGACAACAATCGAGAAATAGAACAGGTCGTTCAGATCCTGCATCGAAAACCCCTCATTGTCCTGTTTCTGGAACCAAAGGTCCGATTTGGACCGACTTATCAAAGCATCGTTCTACCAATAGTGTAGCTCCCAACGAAGCGGGCGACATCCGACCGCATTTTGGGACACCAGCCATGAAACTCCTGCACATCGATTCGAGCATCCTTGGAACCCATTCGGCAACGCGCGAACTGGGCGCCGCACTGGTTTCCTCCTGGCGTCAGCGTCAGCCCGGCATCGAGGTTGAATATGTCGACCTGGCGCGGGAGCCGCTCGGCGATATGACCGGCGCATTGATCGCCGCGCGCTCTGCGGCTCCGGTTGCGGCTTCCGCCGAGCTGCAGCTGGATATCGAGCGTAGCGAGCGTGCATTGGCCGACTTCCTCGCCGCCGACGTGATCATCGTCGGCGCGCCGATGTACAACTTCTCGATTCCGACGCAGCTCAAGGCCTGGATCGATCGCATTGCCGTGGCCGGCAAGACGTTTCGTTACACGGAGAAGGGTCCTGAAGGTCTAGCCAAGGGCAAGAAGATCATCGTCATCTCCGCGCGCGGCGGAATGTACGGTGCCGGTTCACCGGCTGCGGCGCTCGACTTCCAGGAAAACTACCTGCGCGGCGTCTTCGGCTTCCTGGGCGTCACTGATGTCGAGTTCGTGCGTGCCGAGGGTCTGAATTTTGGCCCGGCGCAGCGCGAGCAGGCGATGGGCGCGGCACATGGCACGATCCAGGGCCGTGAGGTTCTGGCGGCCTGAAAGATATTTTCAGGACGCAGATTAACGCGGATCAAGAAGTTAGAGAAAGTGAATACGAACGCTCACTCTGCTTTCTGTTCTTATCCGCGTCGATCCGCGAAATCCGCGTCTAAAGTCTTTTGAATCTTGCTCACGCTATGCGTTCGGCACCGCCCATGTAGGGTTGCAAGACGTTCGGCACGGCGATCGAACCGTCGGCCTGCTGGTAGTTTTCCATGACCGCGATCAGGGCGCGACCGACCGCGACGCCTGAACCGTTGAGCGTGTGCACGAGTTCGGGCTTGCCGGTGTCCGGGTTGCGCCAGCGCGCCTGCATGCGCCGCGCCTGGAAATCCGTGCAGTTCGAGCACGACGAGATTTCGCGATACGTGTTCTGCGATGGCAACCAGACTTCGAGGTCGTAGGTCTTGGCGGCCGTGAAACCCATATCGCCGGTGCACAGCAGCACGCGCCGATACGGCAGTTCCAGTTTTTCCAGCACGACCTCGGCGCAGCGCGTCATGCGTTCGTGTTCGGCGACGCTTTCTGCCGGCTTCGAAATCGTCACCAGCTCGACCTTCTCGAACTGATGCTGTCGGATCATGCCGCGCGTGTCCTTGCCGTGCGATCCAGCCTCGGCGCGGAAACACGGCGTATGCGCTGTCATGCGCAACGGCAGTTTCTCCGCGTCGAAAATTTCATTGGCAGCAAGATTGGTCAGCGAGACTTCGGCTGTCGGAATCAGGTAGCGATGCACTTCACCGGTCGTCGCGAACAAATCGTCCTCGAACTTCGGCAACTGTCCGGTCCCCTGCATGGTTTCGGCGCTTACCAGCAGCGGAACGTTGCACTCCAGGTGTCCGTGCTCGCGCGTATGCAAGTCGAGCATGAACTGCGCGAGCGCACGATGCAGCCGCGCCAGTTCGCCACGCAGCACGGTGAAGCGCGCCCCGGAAAGCTTCGCGCCGGCGTCGCCGTCGAGCCAGCCATGACGCGCGCCGAGTTCGACGTGATCCTTGACCGCGAAATCGTACGGCTTCGGCATCCCCCACTTGTGCACTTCCTTGTTGTCGGTTTCATCCTTGCCATGCGGCACCGAGGCGTCGGCCAGATTCGGAATGTCGAGCGTGACCTTCGCCAGTTGAGCCTGCAGATCAGCAAGACGCAGCTCGTTGGCTTTCAGCTTGTCGCCGATGCCGGCAACTTCGGCCATCAGCGCGGACGTATCCTCGCCCTTGCCTTTCGCCATGCCGATCGCCTTCGAGCGCGTGTTGCGCAGGTTCTGCAATTCCTGCGTCTCGACCTGCACGGCCTTGCGCTGCGCTTCGAGCGTTTCGATCGCCGCCTTGTCGAGTTCGTAGCCGCGCGCGCGCAGGCGTTCGACGACGCTATCCAGTTGTCCGCGCAGGAGGGCGGGATCGAGCATGGGAGTCACCATCAATAAACGGGAGGCTTCGACCCCGCGGATACGAGCCCAAATGGGCCGATCGGATCCACAATTTGTCATCCCCGCGAAAGCGGGGATCCATATTGGCCTGTCGCCAACCAGAAAAATGGATTCCCGCTTTCGCGGGAATGACGGCATATTTGCGAGGCGGCATCAATGCCGAGCCGTTCGCGAATTATCGCGGCTACCCTTGTCTGGACGCAAACGTTGGAGGACTGACCCAGAACCGCAGGAGTATCGCCGCCAGCAGCGCGCAGCCGGAACCGAACGCGAAGGCGCTCAATGGCGACCAGGTCGCCCACAGCCACCCGAAAAGCGTGGATGCCGGCAGCAGCAGCACGCCGACGACGAGGTTGTACCAGCCGAACGCGGTCCCAGACTGGCTGCCGGGCACCATGTCGGCCACGAGCGCCTTTTCGACGCCTTCCGTCGCCGCCAGGAAAACGCCGTAGGCGGCGAACATCGGCCACAGCAGCCAAGGCTCCGCCGGCATCAGGCCGAACAGCAGATACAGCGCCGCGTAAATGCTCCAGCCGGCGACGATCATCGTGCGCCGCTCGATCCGGTCGGACAATGCCGATAGCGGCATCGACAGAACCGCAGCAACCAGCGAAACCAGCGCCCACAGCAGGGGCACCTGCGCCTCGCCGAGCCCCAGTTCCTTCGCGCGCAACAGCAGGAACATGTTCGACGAGTTGCCGAGCATGAACAGACCGAGCACGACGAGGTAGCGCTTGAACGCCTGCGGGAAGTCGCGCAGGTTCCAGCTGAAAGGCTGCGCCTGCTCCTCGGCTTTGCGCTCGGGCTCCGGCACGGCGAACGCCAGCCACAGCACGATGATTGCCGGCACGAATGCGCACAGCAGGACTTGCTTCAACGGCATGCCGAGCGCCAGCAGTGCGGCGGCGATCAGCGGCCCGACGACGGCACCGAAATTGTCCATCGCGCGATGAAAGCCGAATGCCAGGCCACGCTGCTCTGCTTTCACGCTCAGCGTGAGCAAGGCATCGCGTGGCGCCGTACGCAGACCCTTGCCGACACGATCGGCGAAGCGGCAGACGAGCACCCCCGTCCAACTCGTCGCGAAGGCGAGCAATGGCCGCGCCGCGCCGGCGACGCCGTAGCCGGCGATCACCCAATACTTGATCTTGCGCGTGCGGTCGGCGAGCACGCCAGCGAGAAGCTTGAGCAGACTGCTGACCGCCTCGGCGACCCCTTCGATCAGGCCCAGCGCCTTCGGGCCGGCCATCAACACGCTGGTCAGGTACAGCGGCACGAGCGGATAGATCATATCGCTCGCCGCGTCGTTGACGAGGCTGATCACTCCGAGCAGCCAGACCGTTCGCGGCAGCGATCGCAGCGCGGCGATCATGGGGTGGCAAAGAAAATCTTGAACGCGGATTTACGCGAATTTGCACGGATCGAAGCGGATGACAACAAGTCAATTCGCAAGGTCGCCCCTTTGCGCTTCTGAAGTCGATCCGTTACGCAGCGCTGCCATTTGATCGACGCATTCGCCACGCGAGACTCGCCAGGCGATGTCGACAGTGAAATCGCTCTGTCCGCGTTCATCCGCCCTTATCCGCGTCATCCGTGTTCAAGGCTCTTCTTCGTGCCGACCGTATCGACAGCAGCTTTTCGCGAATCTTCGTTTCGAGACCGTGTTCGGTCGGCTGATAGAACTCGCGTCCGACCAGCGAATCGGGCAGGCACTGCTGGTCGAATGCGACGCCGCCTTCAACGGCGGGGTCGTACTGGTAACCCTTGCCGTAGCCGAGGCCTTTCATCAGCTTCGTCGGCGCATTGCGCAGATGCATCGGTACGTCGAGCGTGCCGGTTTCGCCGATTACGCTGCGCACTTCGCCGAAGGCCGCATAGGCGGCGTTACTCTTCGCCGCGATAGCGAGATAGATCGCGACCTCGGCCAGGGCCAGTTCGCCCTCGGGCGAGCCGAGTCTGTCGTATGTGTCCCAGGCTTCGAGCGCGAACTGCAGTGCACGCGGATCGGCCAAGCCGATGTCCTCGATTGCCATGCGTGTCAGCCGTCGCGCGAGATACGCGGGATCGACACCGCCGTCGATCATGCGCGTGCACCAGTACAACGCCGCGTCGGCGTCGGAGCTGCGCACGGATTTGTGCAATGCCGAGATCTGGTCGTAGAACTGCTCGCCGCCCTTGTCGAAGCGACGCGTGCGATCGGCCAGCACCTGCGCGAGTGTCGTCTCGTCAATCAACCCATCCCTTGCTACGTCGGCGGCGATTTCGAGCAGCGTCAGCGCGCGGCGAACGTCGCCATCGGCGGCTTGCGCAATCAGCGTCAGCGCTTCGTCGGAAACGACAAACTGCGTGGCGCCGAGGCCGCGTTCGGAATCCCCGAGCGCACGCTTGAGCGCATCGACGATTGCCGGTACGGACACGGCGTCCATGACATGCACGCGGCAGCGCGACAGCAGCGCGGAATTGAGCTCGAACGACGGGTTCTGCGTCGTCGCGCCGACGAAGATGATTACGCCCTTCTCGATGTGCGGCAGGAACGCGTCCTGCTGCGCCTTGTTGAAGCGGTGTACTTCGTCGACGAACAGCACGCTGCGCACGCCCTGCGCGAAGTTGACCTCGGCTTCGGCAAGCGCCTCGCGCACGTCGGCAAGGCCCGACAGCACCGCCGAGATCGCGCGAAAGCGCGCGTTCGAGTACTTCGCCAGCAACAGCGCGAGCGTGGTCTTGCCGCAGCCGGGTGGCCCCCACAGGATCATCGAATAAACATGGCCGGCCTCGATCGCACGCCGCAATGGCGTGCCCTCGGCGAGAAGTCGCTGCTGGCCGACGATTTCGTCGAGCGTCGCCGGACGCATGCGCTCGGCGAGCGGCTTCAGGTGCGTCGGCTCGGCGAACAGTCCGGTGGTTGCGGCGGGTTTGCGGCGTGCCATCGCTCGATGATAGCGGGGGCCGCAGGCCGCGAATACCCGCAGCGCGTTATGATCCGGATCAATAATGCATGTGGAGACCCGCGTTACCTTGCGTCATGTCCAACATACCCACCCGCGCGTCTCCAATCTGGCACCTGTACGTACCGAAGCTGTTCACGCTGCTGCGGCGCGGCTACGGTATCGCCGATTTTCGACATGACCTGATCGCCGGGGCGACCGTAGCCGTCGTCGCGTTGCCGCTGGCAATGGCGCTGGCGATCGCCTCCGGCACCGCGCCGGAAAAAGGCCTGCACACGGCAATCATCGCAGGCTTTCTGATATCCGCACTCGGTGGCTCGCGCGTGCAGATCGGCGGACCGACCGCGGCATTTATCCCGGTCGTCTTCAACGTGATCGAGAAATTCGGTTATGAGGGCCTGATCCTGTGCACGCTGCTTGCCGGCCTGATGCTGATCGCAGCGGGCCTGCTGCGCCTCGGCACGCTGATGAAGTACATGCCGCAGCCCGTAATTACCGGATTCACTGCCGGCATCGCGGTCAGCATCTTCTCGAATCAGGTGAAGGATCTGCTCGGCTTGAAGATGGGCGCGGTTCCGGGCGACTTCTTTGCCCGCTGGAGCGCATACTTCGAACACGCGGCCGACTTCACCGGCGTGGCTATCGCCCTGGCCGCGGGCAGCCTGGCAGTGATTCTCGCGCTGCGTCGCTGGCGTCCGGCGTGGCCTGGTTTCCTGTTCGCCGTCGTCGCCGGTACGCTGATCGCAAGTCTGCTTGTCCTGCCAGCCGAGACGATCGGCTCGCGCTTCGGCGGTATTCCCGCTGCATTGCCCCAATTCGCGATACCGCACATTCCGTTCGAACGCACGCGCGAGCTATTTCCCAGCGCGTTCACGATCGCGTTCCTCGCCGGCGTCGAATCGCTGCTGTCGGCTGTCGTCGCCGACGGCATGATCGGCGGCCGCCATCGTTCGAACTGCGAACTCGTGGCGCAAGGCGCGGCCAACATCGGCTCCGCGCTATTCGGTGGCCTGCCGGCCACCGGCGCGCTGGCACGCACCGCCACCAACGTTCGTGCCGGCGCACGCTCGCCGGTGTCGGGAATTCTGCACGCGCTGTTCCTGCTCGCGTTCATGCTCGTCCTCGCACCGGTGATGCGCTACGTGCCACTGGCCACGCTCGCCGCGGTGCTGGTCGTGGTCGCCTGGAACATGGCCGAGATCGAGAGCTTCAAGCACCTGCTGCAGGGCCCGATCGGCGATCGCGTCGTCCTGTTGTTGACGTTTGCGCTGACCGTCGCGTTCGACCTGACCGTGGCGATCGAAGTCGGTATCGTGCTCGCCGCATTCCTGTTCATGCATCGCATGAGCGAAGTCGTCGCCATGAGTTCTGACGTTTCGCTGGTCGAGGAAGACGCCGACGACTTCGGCAACCCCGGCGAACCCAGTCAGCGCGCGCAGCTGCCACCCGGCGTCGAGGCATTCCAGATTTCCGGACCGCTGTTCTTCGCCGTGGCCAACCGCCTCGACGACGTGCTCAACCAGTTTCGAGATCCGCCGGACGTATTCATACTGCGCATGCGGCTGGTGCCACTGATCGACGCCAGCGGCGTCACCGCCTTGCGCCAGATGCTCGAACGTTGCACGCGGCGCGGCACGCGCGTGATTCTGTCGGGGCTGCGCGAGCAACCGCGTGCGATCCTCGAGCAGATGAACGTGCGGCCCGACGGACGCAGCCTGCAGTTCGCCGGGAACTTCGCCGAGGCGGTAGCGCTGGCGGCGATCAGTCCTTGATCGGGTGCGCCTCGGCTGCCGGCGTCGGGTCGCCGATCACGTCGACGCCCTTCGGCGGCACGAACTTGAACGCGTCGGCGGCAAGCTGCGGATTGCGCTTCCAGTCCGAGAAGCGGATCTCGGTCTTGTCGCCGAGTGTGTCCTCGAACTGCATGCGCGCGAGGCCGTTAACATCGAAGCCGAGGTCGGCGTAGGCGAATTGCGGTTCCTTGTCCTTCGACTTGAGGCGCAGCCAGGTCAGGCCGTCGTGCTCGCCCTGCTCGCTCGTCGTGAAATCGCGGTCGAGTTGGGACAAGTCGGTAAGCACCGTCAGCGGGCTGTGCGCTTCCTCGGTGCCCTGCGCGCGCACGGTGACTTGTTCGAGATCGGCATCGTAGATCCACACCTTGTCGCCGTCGGCAACGATCAGCTGGTGGTACGGCATGGTCGTGTCCCAGCGGAACTGGCGCGGCGCCTTCAGCGCGAGCGTGCCCTGGGTCGTCCTGCCCTTTCCGCCCCTTGCGCCGGCGACGTGCTGTTCGAACGAGCCCGACAGCGCGCGCAGGTCTTTCGCGAATGCGTCGAGCCGTTGTCGCGCCGCTTCGGCGGACAATGCTGGAATGGACGGAAGCGTTGCAAGCAGGACGATCGACAAAAGGCGCGCAATCAACGGACTTACTCCAGCGTTTGTCTGCATTATCGTGCAGCGTGCCTGAACGCCGGAGATCGGGCAATCAGCGGAAGCGATCTCTCAATGATCAGCGCGTAGCTTCTTCGTATTCCGCGAGCACGTCATCGACGTCCGGGTTGGACTTGACCCGGCCGTTGACGAATACGATCGGCACATCGCTGTTCATCACGTCGTTGTGCCGCTTCATGAACTGGTCGATGTCGTCGTCCGGCGACGGCTGGAAGCTCGCGTGCGAGGTGCGAACGAAGCGCACGTGGCGATCGGCCATCTCTTCGGCCATCCGGTCCGCGCGCACGGCGCCGTCGTGCGGACAATTCTGCGCCGCGAGAATCACGACCTCATTGGTCTTTGCGCCGCTAGGAGGCGTGAATTCCATGAATCCGCGCGCGTCGGTGATCCCCTCGATGGCCTTGCGTTCGGCATGCAGGCGGTGGCTGTGCCAGACCATGTAGCCGGCAAGGCCCATGACGACTGCCACCCCCAAGAACTTCGTACCGTCCACGTCCCCTCCTGTCGCGTGACGAAGCGCTGCCGCCAAATTTACAGTTCCGGCGGCGGCGGCGCGAGCACTTCGCGGTTGCCGTTATGCTGTGGCGCGCTGACGATGCCCTGTTGTTCCATCAGTTCGATCAATCGGGCGGCGCGGTTGTATCCGATCTTCAGCCGCCGTTGCACTCCGGAGATCGAGGCACGGCGCGATTCGGTGACGATGCGCACGGCCTGGTCGTACAACTCGTCGTAGTCGCCCTCGGGAAGTTCACCGTCTTCCGGCAGACCCGATTCGCCGATCACGCGGCCGTCGCCGAGGGACTGTACGTCGTGGAACACGCCCTCGATGTATTCGGGCTTGCCCTGGCTGCGCAGGTGCGCGACGACCTTGTGCACTTCGTCGTCGCCGACGAATGCGCCGTGCACGCGCTCCGGCGTCGCTGTGCCGGGCGGCAGATACAGCATGTCGCCGTGGCCGAGCAACGTCTCGGCGCCGGACTGGTCGAGGATCGTGCGCGAATCGATCTTGCTCGAGACCTGGAACGCGATGCGTGTGGGGATATTCGCTTTGATCAGGCCGGTGATGACGTCCACCGACGGCCGCTGCGTCGCCAGGATCAGGTGCACGCCGGCCGCACGAGCCTTCTGCGCGAGGCGCGCGATCAACTCCTCGACCTTCTTGCCGACGATCATCATCATGTCGGCGAACTCGTCGATGATGACGACCACGTACGGCAGCGTCTCCAGCGTCGGAATCGGCATCGGCTCGGTCGAGCCTTCCGGCTGCTTGAACAGCGGATCGGACAGCGGCCGGCCCTTGGCCTCCTCGTCCTTCACCTTCTTGTTGAAACCGGCCAGGTTGCGCACGCCGACCGCGGCCATCAGCTTGTAGCGACGCTCCATCTCGGCGACGCACCAGCGCAGCGCGTTCGCGGCTTCCTTCATATCGGTCACGACCGGTGCGAGCAGATGCGGGATGCCTTCGTAGACCGAAAGCTCGAGCATCTTCGGGTCGATCATGATCATGCGCACGTCGCGCGCGGTGGCCTTGTACAACAGGCTCAGCACCATCGCGTTCAACGCGACCGACTTGCCGGAACCGGTCGTGCCGGCGACGAGCAGGTGCGGCATCTTCTGCAGGTCGACGACGACCGGGCGGCCGCCGATGTCCTTGCCAAGCGCCAGAGCGAGCGGCGACTTCACCGCGTCGTAGCGTTCGGAGCGCAGGATTTCCGACAGGTAGACGATCTCGCGGTTGGAGTTCGGGATCTCCAGTCCGATCACCGATTTGCCCGGGATCACGTCGACCACGCGCACGCTGATGACCGACAGGCCGCGCGCGATGTCTTTGTCGAGATTGCTGATCTGGCTGCCCTTGATGCCCGGCGCCGGCTGCAGCTCAAAGCGCGTGATGACCGGGCCCGGATAGACGCCGACGACCTGCGCGTCGATGCGGAAATCCTTGAGCTTCATCTCGACCTGGCGCGAAATCGCCTCGAGCGTTTCCTCGGAATAACCCTTGACCTGCTGCTGCGGCTCGTCGAGCAGCGACAGCGGCGGCAGCGCCGAATCGGTGATGCCGACGAACAACGGAATCTGCAACTCGCGTTCGGCGCGCTCGCTCTTCTCGATCGCGCTGAGTGTCGGCTCGATCTTGATCGGCTCGCGCTTGGACTGCTTGACCGTTTCGACCTTGCGCACGACCTGGCGCTCGGTGCGCGCGGCGCGCGCGGCACGCATCTCGCCGGCCTTGCGCGCGCCGGAGCCGAGCAGGCCGAAGCCGGTCATCAGGCCCTTGCCGATCAGGTCCATGACGCGCAGCCACGACAGGCCGGTAGCAAGTGTCAATGCCATCAGGAACAGCGCAAGCAGGAACAGTGTCGCGCCGAGAAAGCCGAAGCCGTGCTTCAATAAATCGCCGACGACCTGGCCGATGACGCCGCCCGGACCGGCCGGCAGCGACGTCGCCACTGCGCTCTGCAGATACGCAAGGCCGGTGCCACCAATGAAGAACGCGACGCCGCCGACGAGACGCAACGCTGGCTCGAGCGAGGATTCCTTCTCGCCGTGCGGCTCGCGCAGCAGCGTCCAGCCGACGATCAAAAGCAACAGCGGAAATGCGTACGCGAGGTACCCGATCAGATAGAACGACAGGTCAGCGGTCCAAGCACCGACGGTACCGCCGATGTTGTGCGTCACACCGGTAGCGAGGTGTGACCACGCGGAATCCTGCTGGTTGTAGCTCGCCAGACACGCGAACAGATAGACGACCAGCGGCAACAGCAACAGGAATGCGGCTTCGCGCAGGCGCCGACGCATCGCGTCGGCGGAACGGGTATCGAGCTTGATGCTTTTCGAGTCGCGCGCCACCGCGTGAATATACCTTAATAATATAGGCTAATTATATGTTTAATCTAGCTTAATTGCATGTCTTTCAGCGCCGGGTGGACAATTTGGCCACGCTCGACGTTGATGCCGCTCTTGAGCGGCGCGTACTTGCGCCAGTTCTTGTCCGCGGCCAGCCGTTGCACGTACGGCAGGATCGCCGCGCAAATCGCCTGCGACGATGTCTGCGGCACTGCGCCGGGCATGTTCGTCACGCAGAAATGCGTCACGCCGTCGACGACATACGTCGGCTTGGCGTAGGTAGTCGGCCTCGATGTTTCGAAACAGCCGCCCTGGTCGATCGAGATGTCGACGAGCACGCTGCCCGGCTCCATCGTCTTGACCATCGCACGCGTAACGACATGCGGCGCCTTGGCACTCGGAATCAGTACGGCACCTATGACGAGGTCGGCCGTGGCAACTTCGCGCGCGACGGTCTCTTCATACGGATACAACGCGGTGACGTTCGGCGCGAGGTTCATCATTTCGCGCAGACGATCCTGACGCTTCTCGAAAACCACGACATTGGCGCCGCCGGCAGCTGCGAGTTCCGCCGAATTGCGTCCTGCCGCGCCGGCTCCGAGCACGACCACCTTGCCGCGCTCGGTCGACGGCAAGCCGCCGAGCAACTTGCCCTTGCCGCCGTCCGGCTGGTGCAGCAAATGCGTGCCGATCTGCACGGCGATGCGTCCGGCGATGATCGACATCGGCGCGAGCAGTGGCAGTGAACCGTCGGCCTCCTCGACGGACTCAAAGGCAACACCGGTCAAGCCGATGTCGAGCAGGCTCTTGGTCAGCTTCGGCAACGGCGCCAGATGCAGGTAGCAGAACAGCAGGTGTTCCTTGCGCAGATGCTTCAGGTCGCCCGAAATCGGCTCCTTGACCTTGACGATCAGTTCGCCTGCCTCGTACAGCTTGCGCGCGGTCGGCATCAGCGTTACGCCGACGCGGCGATATTCGTCGTCGGAAAATCCGCTCTTCGCACCCGCGCCTTCCTGCACGAATACTTCGTGGCCGCGGTGCACGAGATCGGCGCACGCGGCCGGGACGAGCGCTACGCGCCCTTCAAGGGTCTTGGTTTCGGACGGAACACCAATGCGCATGAGTCGATCCTCGAGATGTTGGCGAACGGAACTGACGTTCGATTCGGTCTTTGAATCCGGTCTTTAATGCTCTGACTTGTGCCTGCTTGAATGCGCCGGTTCTTCCCCCATTGTTGCCCGGACCATCGCTCGCTCCCCCGCACCGGCGTCCGCAGGACAGCCGGCTGCAGTCGAGGGGGAAACGATCGGACCGATCACCAATTCTGGCAATTCGCAGGCAAGCTCGCGCACAATTCAGGCAGCATCGTCGCGTCAAGGATTATACATGACCACCCCCAAGCATTCGCGTCTGATCATTCTCGGCTCCGGCCCTGCCGGCTACACGGCCGCCGTGTACGCGGCGCGTGCCAATCTCAAGCCGACACTGATCACCGGCCTGCAGCAGGGTGGTCAATTGATGACCACGACGGATGTCGACAACTGGCCCGGCGATGTCGAGGGTCTGCAGGGTCCCGCGCTGATGGAACGCATGCGCGAGCACGCCGCCCGCTTCGCTACGGAAATCCTGTTCGATCACATCCACACCGCCGATCTGTCGCGTCGGCCGTTCCGGCTGGTCGGCGACAGCGGCGAATACAGCTGCGACGCGCTGATCATCGCGACCGGCGCGACAGCGAAATACCTCGGCATTCCGTCCGAAGACAAGTTCAAGGGCCAGGGCGTGTCCGCCTGCGCCACCTGCGACGGCTTCTTCTACCGCGACCAGGACGTTGCGGTCATCGGCGGCGGCAACACGGCGGTCGAGGAAGCCCTTTACCTCGCCAATATCGCCAAGAAAGTCACGGTCGTGCACCGCCGCGACAAGTTCAAGGCGGAGAAGATCCTGCAGGACAAGCTGTTCGCCAAGCAGCAGACCGGCAAGGTCGACATCGTCTGGAACCATCATGTCGACGAGGTGCTCGGCGGCGCGAGCGGCGTGACCGGCGTGCGCATCAAGGGCACGCACGATGGCGCGACGCGCGACCTGACCGTGCACGGCCTGTTCATAGCCATTGGACATACACCGAATACGGCGCTGTTCGACGGCCAACTGTCGATGAACAACGGCTACATCAAGATCAAGGCCGGCCTGGAAGGCGGAGCAACTGAAACCAGCGTTCCCGGAGTGTTTGCCGCGGGCGACGTTGCCGATCAGGTTTATCGCCAGGCCGTGACGTCCGCTGGATTCGGGTGCATGGCTGCGCTCGACGCCGAGAAGTATCTGGACAAGTTAGGTCTGGCCTGAGTTCTGGTCCCCACTAAAGTTGCGCTCGAACCAACCGACGCTGGGCTCCAAGGCTCTCTCCCTTGGGAGAGGGGTTGGGGTGAGGGTCGGGTAACGCACGGTGTCGATACGAGTTCGCACCCTCATCCGGCGCTTCGCGCCACCTTCTCCCACGGGGAGAAGGGCAAAAGCTTGATATGTCCATTCGTCTAGCCATCACTATTCGCCGACATCAATTCGCAAAATCACGCGCTAACATCCGCGGATGACTGCAAGCCTGACCGCGCGCTTCCATTCGCGCCTCGATGAAATCGACGCATCGGAATGGAACGCGCTCCGACCGGATGACAACCCGTTTCTGAGTCACGCCTTTCTGTCGGGGCTCGAACAACACGGTTGCATCCGTGCCGACCTTGGCTGGCGTGCGCATCATCTCGCCTCGTACAAGGATGGCCATCTCGTTGCCGCCGCGCCGCTGTACCTCAAGCGCAATTCGCATGGCGAGTATGTGTTCGACTGGTCATGGGCGGGCGCGTACGAACGCGCCGGCCTCGACTATTATCCGAAGCTGCTCACGGCGGTACCCTACTCGCCCGTAACGGGCGCTCGGTTGCTGGTCGGCACCGGCAGTGATGCTTCGGTTCTCCGCGAAGCCCTGATTTCGGCGCTGACCGGCACGGTAGAAGGCGCCGGCCTGTCGTCGGCACATGCCAACTTCGTCGTCAGCGCGGATGCCGAGGCGTTCAACGCGGCCGGCTGGCTGAACCGCTTCGACTGGCAATTCCATTGGACGAACGCACCCACCGAAGGCGGCTGGAGCACTTTCGAGGAGTTCCTCGCCTCACTCAGCCACAAGAAGCGCAAGAACATTCGCCACGAACGCGCCCAGGTCGCGCGCGCCGGAATCATCTGCGAAGTGCGGCACGGCGACGAACTGTCGGCGACGGACTGGCGCGAGATCCACAAGCTCTACCTCGGCACGTTCGCCGAGCGCGGCAATCATCCGGCGCTGACGCTCGGTTTCTTTCGCCACCTTGGTGCGGCGTTACCACGTCAGGTGCTCGCGGTGTTGTGCAGACGCGGTGCCGATATCATCGCAATGGCCTTGCTGCTGCGCTCTGCAACAACGTTGTACGGCCGCTACTGGGGCTGCCATGAGAACGTGCCCGGCCTGCATTTCGAAGCGTGCTACTACCAGGGCATCGAGTATTGCCTGCAGCACGGACTGGCGGTGTTCGAGCCCGGCGCGCAGGGCGAGCACAAGCTCGCGCGCGGGTTTCTGCCGACGCGCACGCAGTCGTTTCACTACCTCGCCGATGCGCGCTTTCGCGCCGCCGTGCGCGAGGCGCTGGCGCGCGAAGCCGTAGCGCTCGAGGAGTATCGCTGCGAATTGCTCGCTCACTCGCCGTTCCTGCGCGAGCCTGACACCGCCGGCACAGAACCTTGACTGCCCAGGCGCCGGACTGGTGCTGACCGATCCTGGCCGCGGGAGGCGAAGCAGATCCCACGAAGTGGATGACAGCGGCCGGGCTTCGTGTCAAATAGGCGGCATCGTGTGCGACGTTGGCCATCGATGATTCGCATCCCCATCCTGCGCGCAGGCATTCTCGAACCGTTTCCGCGGGCGGATCTCGCGCTCGCCGAGCCAAATGGCCTGCTCGCCGCCGGTGGCGATCTCTCCGCGCAACGCCTGCTGCTCGCGTACCGCCACGGCATCTTCCCGTGGTACTCGGAGGGTGAGCCAATCCTGTGGTGGTCGCCCGAGCCACGCATGGTGTTCGATACCGACAGGGTGCATGTTGCTTCACGGTTGCAGCGCTGGCTCCGGCTCTCCGACTGGACGATCCATGCCGACACGGCGTTCGCTGCCGTGGTGCGCGCATGCGCCGCGCCGCGCCGCGGCCACAATGGCACCTGGATCACGCGGGCGATGTTCGATGCCTACCTGAATCTGCACGAGCTTGGGTATGCGCATTCCGTGGAAGCTTGCGATGCGAGCGGCAACCTTGCCGGAGGCATCTATGGCGTCGCGGTCGGACGCATGTTTTTCGGCGAGTCGATGTTCAGCCACGTGACGAACGGCTCGAAAGTCGCCTTGATTGCGTTGTGTCGAGTCCTGCGGGCGTGGGGTTACGAACTGCTCGATGCACAGGTCGCCTCGACGCATTTGCAGACGATGGGCGCGTTCGAAATGCCGCGTGGACGCTTCTTGGCACACGTCGAACGAGCCTGCGCCAAGCCCGGAATGACCGGCAGCTGGACTGGCGCCTGGCCTCTCGGCCGCGCCGCACGACTGGTCGATGCGCAAGCGTGAACGCATACGACCCGGCCCCGGGTGCCTCGCATCGAGGCAGACGGCTTCGAAGCGATGCCCCTGTTCCGGCATTAAAGCACTGGCCCGCGGAATCTTTTCGCTTCCCGTCATGGCGTGAACGTGGCAGAATCGCGCGCCTTGCGGGATGTACCGTGCGTTCTTCCGTGAACGCCGGGATCCCATCCGAGGCCGCAGTTTTCAGTGCGTCGCGTCTGCCCCTGAACGTGCGGATCGGCAAACGGCCATAAACGGCCCCACTCAACAAAGCAGAGCATGGCGAAAGACGATCAGATCGAAATGGAAGGCACCGTGCTCGACACGCTGCCGAACACGATGTTCCGCGTAAAGCTCGAGAACGGGCACGTCGTGACCGCCCACATTTCCGGGCGCATGCGCAAGAACTACATCCGCATCCTGACCGGCGACAAGGTCAAGGTCGAGATGACGCCGTATGACCTCACCAAGGGTCGCATCACCTACCGCATGAAGTGACGCCAGGAGGGCGTCATCCCGGACAGTGCATGGATGCACGTTGATCCGGGATCCAGCTCTGGTGCGACGTCATCCCCTGCGTACGAGACGTACGACGACACGGGTCCAACTCTCAAGCTCGTCATTCCGGCGAAAGCCGGAATCCAGCTCTGACGGCAGCAACATCAAAGAATGTGCGAGGCACGACTACTCCCGTGCCCTGCGAGCCACTAGCTGCAGCTATGACAAGCCTTGTAAAAATGCTCATGTCACGTGAGTCGCCTACATAAGAGCTGGATTCCGGCTTTCGCCGGAATGACGAGCAAAAGAAAACGGCGGCCAAGCCGCCGTTTTTTGCTTCCTCGCCCGTCTGCAGGTTTCGCTGCGCGCGGTTATTCCACCACCACCGGCTGCTTCTCGTCGGCTTCCACGCGCACCTCGAGCTTGTCGTCCTTGACGCTCAGATAGACGCGGCCGCCGGCAGCCAGCTTGCCGAACAGCAGTTCGTCGGCGAGCGGACGCTTGACGTTCTCCTGGATCACGCGCGCCATCGGCCGCGCACCCATGGTCGGATCGAAGCCGTGTTCGGCCAGCCAGCGCCGCGCATCGGCGTCGACGTTCAGCGATACGTGCTTCTCCTGCAGCTGCGTCTCGAGTTCGATCAGGAACTTGTCGACCACGCGCAGGATGTGCTCCAGGTCGAGCGAGCCGAACTGGATGATCGCATCCAGGCGATTGCGGAATTCCGGCGAGAACGCACGGCGGATGACCTCCATCGCGTCGGTCGCATGGTTCTGGTCGACGAAGCCGATCGAGCGCCGCGCCGCCTGCGCCGCGCCGGCATTCGTCGTCATCACCATGATGACGTTGCGGAAGTTCGCTTCTCGGCCGTTGGTGTCGGTCAGCTTGCCGTGGTCCATGATCTGCAACAGGATGTTGTACACGTCCGGATGCGCCTTCTCGATCTCATCGAGCAGCAGCACGCAGTGCGGGTGCTTGGTGATCTGCTCCGTCAGCAATCCGCCCTGGTCGAAGCCGACGTAGCCCGGCGGCGCACCGATCAGGCGCGACACCGAATGCGACTCCATGTACTCGGACATGTCGAAACGGATCAGCTCGATACCGAGCTGCAGCGCGAGCTGGCGCGTGACTTCGGTCTTGCCGACGCCGGTCGGGCCGGCCATCAGGAAGCAGCCGATCGGCTTCTGGGTATCGCCCAGTCCCGAGCGCGCCATCTTGATCGAGGCGGCGAGCGCGTCGATCGCTTCATCCTGGCCGAACACGACCATCTTGAGGTTGCGATCGAGATTCTTGAGCACGTCGCGATCCGACACCGACACCTGCTTTGGCGGAATGCGCGCCATGCGCGCGACGATGAATTCGATCTCCGGCACGTCGACCGTGGTCTTGCGCTGCTCGGGCGGCATCAGCCGCTGGCGCGCACCAGCCTCGTCGATCACGTCGATCGCCTTGTCCGGCAGCAGCCGGTCGCCGATGTGCTTGACCGACAGATCAACCGCTGCCTTCAGCGCATCGTTGGTGTACTCGACCTTGTGGTGTTCTTCGAAGCGCGACTTCAGGCCTTTGAGGATTTCGAAGCTCTCGGCCACGGTCGGCTCGACAACGTCGATCTTCTGGAAGCGGCGCGCGAGCGCGCGGTCTTTCTCGAAAACGCCGCGGAATTCCTGGAACGTGGTCGAACCGATGCAGCGCAACTCACCGCTCGCGAGCACGGGCTTGATCAGGTTCGAGGCGTCCATCGTGCCGCCGCTGGCCGAGCCGGCGCCGATGATCGTGTGGATCTCGTCGATGAACAGGATCGCGTGCGGCTCCTTCTTGAGCTGCGCGATGACCGCCTTCAGGCGCTTTTCGAAGTCGCCGCGATATTTCGTGCCGGCGACCAGCGAGCCCATGTCGAGCGCGTAGATCGTGCAATCGCGCAGCACTTCGGGTACTTCGCCTTCGACGATGCGCTTGGCCAGGCCTTCCGCCAGCGCGGTCTTGCCGACGCCGGCTTCGCCGACGTACAGCGGATTGTTCTTGCGCCGGCGGCACAGTACCTGGATCGTGCGCTCGATTTCCTCGACGCGTCCGATCAGCGGATCGATCTTGCCCTGGCGAGCCAGATCATTGAGGTTGCTGGCGAACTCGGCCAGCGGATTGCCGCGCGGCTCGTCGCCGCCCTCGCTTTCCTTGCCGGCATCCGGACCCTGCTGCGGGCTGGATTCCTGGCCGATCTTGGCGACGCCGTGGGAAATGTAGTTGACGACATCGAGCCGGCTGACTTCCTGCTGGTTGAGGAAATAGACCGCGTGCGAGTCCTTCTCGCCGAAGATCGCAACCAGCACGTTCGCGCCGGTGACTTCCTTCCGCCCCGACGACTGCACGTGGTAGACCGCGCGCTGCAGCACGCGCTGGAAGCCCAGCGTCGGCTGCGTATCGCGCTCGTCGCTGACCGGCAGCACCGGCACGGTTTCCAGAATGATCGCCTTGAGGTCCTTGCCGAGCCGCGGCGTATCGGCGCCGCAGGCGCGCAACACCGCTGCCGCCGACGGATTCTCGAGCAGCGCGAGCAGCAGGTGCTCGACCGTCATGAATTCGTGGCGTTGCTCGCGCGCGTCCTTGTAGCACTGGCCGATCGTAAGCTCGAGGTCTTTACTGAACATGTACTTCTCTCTTGCGTTGTGGCTGCGAGTGAGATGGGGATCGGCCGTAACAATTCCAATCCAGCGTCTGGTCCAATCCTGCGTGTGGCCCGACGGTTTCCCGCCTAGGCCTTCTCCAAGGTGCACAGCAGCGGATGCTGGTGAGCGCGAGAGAATTCGTTGACCTGGGTAACTTTCGTTTCGGCGACTTCGCGCGTGAACACGCCGCAGACGCCCTTGCCGCGCGTGTGCACATGGAGCATCACTTGCGTTGCCCGTTCCCGGTCCATATTGAAGAAAGTCTCCAGCACAACGACGACAAAGTCCATCGGCGTGAAGTCATCGTTCAGCAGCAGTACCTGATACAGCGGCGGGCGGGCGACCTCGGGGCGGGCTTCCTCCACTACGACGCCATGTAGCGGCTCCTGTCGTTGGTCGGGCTTTTGCGGCATGACGTGGACGGGCTTCCTCGATCCGATGATGTGATTATATCGCTCCAGCAGCCATGGAGATGTGCTGGCGATGCGGTACCAGCGCTTCCGTAACAGTGTGAAGACCTCGTGTAAAATCATGCAAATGAAGGAAATTTCAAGTCCCTGCAACAATGAAGCCGACGCCGTCTGGAGACCAGACGTCACGGTCGCCACGATCGTTGCGCGCGACGGGCGCTTCCTGATCGTCGAGGAGAACGTGCGCGGCGAACTCGTGCTCAATCAGCCGGCCGGGCATCTGGAGCCCGAATGAATCGCTGCTGGACGCGGCTCGGCGTGAAACGCTCGAGGAAACCGGCTGGAGCGTCACGATCGATCATCTCGTCGGCGTCTACCAGTGGCGCAGCGGCTCCGGTGAACACTTCCTGCGCTTCACATTCGCCGGTTCCGTATTGCATCACGACCCGCAGCAGCCGCTCGATGCCGGCATCGTGCGTGCCGTGTGGTTGACGCGCGAGGAAATCGCGGCGCGGCAGCGTGCGGCCACGCAGCCCGATGGTGCTCCGCGGCATCGACGACTGGCTCAACGGCCAGCGCCTGCCGCTTTCGGTGTTTTCGGCGAAGGTCGAAGCGCCCGCATGAATACGCGCGGCACGGTACCCGTCATGGTCGGCATGTCCGGCGGCGTCGATTCGTCGGTCGCAGCGCTGCTGCTCAAGCGTGCCGGTTGCGACGTCTCCGGCCTGTTCATGCAGAACTGGGTCGAAGACGACCGCTTCGGCGAATGCCAGGCCGACCGCGACCGCGCCGATGCGGTGCGCGTGTGCGCCAAGCTCGACGTACCGTTCCATGCGCGCAACTTCGCTGCGGACTACTGGGACCGCGTGTTCGAGAATTTCCTCAGCGAGTACCGCGCCGGGCGGACGCCGAATCCCGACGTGCTTTGCAACCGCGAAATCAAGTTCAAGACGTTTCTCGAACATGCCCGTTCGCTCGGCGCCGAGCGGATCGCGACCGGTCATTACGCACGAACTGACATCGTCGACGGCCGGCAGCGGCTGCTGCGCGGACACGACAGCAACAAGGACCAGAGCTACTTTCTGTACACGCTCGGTCAGGAGCAGCTGGCGGCGACGGATTTCCCGGTCGGCGAGCTGGCCAAGCCCGCTGTGCGCCACATCGCGGCGGAAGCCGGCCTGCCGACGCACGCGAAGAAGGACTCGACCGGCATCTGCTTCATCGGCGAACGCAATTTTCGCGAGTTTCTCGGTCAGTACATCCCGGCCCAACCCGGCGAGATGCGTACGCCCGACGGCACCGCGCTCGGCGAGCATATCGGCACGATGTATTACACGCTCGGCCAGCGCGACGGCTTGCGCATCGGCGGTCGCCGCGGCGCCGGTGGCGAACCGTGGTATGTCGTCGGCAAGGACGTGCCGGCGAACGTGCTGTACGTGGCACAGGGGGTCGACAATCATTGGCTGTATTCGTCGCGCCTGCTGGCGAGCGAGTTGTCCTGGGTCGCCGGCACGGCCACCGCCCCGGAGTTTCGTTGCGTGGCCAAGACCCGCTACCGCCAGGCCGACCAGGATTGCACGGTTCGCATTACCGGGGGGCGCTGCGAGGTCGAATTCGACGTGCCGCAGCGCGCCGTCACGCCCGGCCAGTCCGTCGTCTTCTATCGTGACGACGAGTGTCTCGGCGGCGCTATCATCGACGCGACCGACGCGCCGTTCGGGGGACTCACCACGGAGACGATGCGTGTCCAGTAGCCTGCGTCCGCAATGAGGGAAGAACGCGTCATTGCCCTGGCTGGCGCGCTGCAGGCGACGAGCCTGGTGCGCAGCCTGGCGCTAAACGGCGATGCCGATGCGGCTTCTACGCGCATCAGCCTCGCCAGCATTTTCAAGATCGACGCCGACAATGCCGCCGATGTATTCGGCGGCGTTGCGCAGCTGCGTCATGGCCTGGAAATGCTGGTCGCGCAGATCGAATCGGGCAAACGCGATCCGGCGCTGACGCGCTTGCTGATCAACGTCATGCGTGTCGAAGGTGTGCTGGCACGGCGCAGCGATGTCCTCGAAGCGCTGCGCAGCGGCATCGAGGAGATCGCACGCGGCGACGCGATGAAGGACGACAATCCCGTCGACGCCACGCCGCAGCTGGCGCGCCTGTACAGCGAAACCCTGTCGACGCTGAAGCCGCGCATCATGGTCGAAGGCAATCCGCACTTTCTGAACAACGCGCAGACCGTCGATCGCATTCGCGCGCTGCTGCTCGCCGCGGTGCGCGCCACCGTCTTGTGGCGCCAACTCGGCGGAAGCCAGCTGCGTCTGTTCTTCCGTCATCGTCAATACGCCATGTTGGCGCGCGGCCTGCTCGCGCAATGCACGCTCAGCGGCGGTTGAAACAGGTTGCATTGATCCGGACTACCGCTCCGACGCAAGCGGCCTGAAGTCGGGATTTCCTTAGGCCGCCGCACCGGAACCGCGCCGATCGCGAGCCAGCGCACACTTTTTCGCCGCGATCGAGGGCGAGTGCTCATTGACGAAGGCAGACGCATGCACTACTCTGCCGCGCCTCCTGGGGCCATAGCTCAGCTGGGAGAGCGCTACAATGGCATTGTAGAGGTCGTCGGTTCGATCCCGACTGGCTCCACCATCTTTCTCAAGCATCTTCACCGTCGTCCTGGCGGCAGGTTTTCCGGCGTCCCCATCGTCTAGAGGCCCAGGACATCGCCCTTTCACGGCGGTAACGGGGGTTCGAATCCCCCTGGGGACGCCAATACTTTCAATAAGTTAGGCCGGCAGTTCGATGCCGGCCTCGGTCGGTCGATGGCGAACTGCGCGAGTTGCAGCCAGTCGCTCGTCGCCACCTTGCGACTTTCGCACCGCCGGTGCCTACGCAGAATTCAGCGCGGCTGCCCGGCCCCGCAAGAGTTCGGGCTCTTGTCATGCTTCCCACAAGCGCGAGTGAACGATGCGTCGCCGCTGCGACGCGCGGTGCGGTCATTCCACATTTATATAAATACCATTTTTACAGGTAGCCGGTTTCCGGGCAGAACTGTAGATCATCGGTAGCGTTTGGCGATCCAAGCCGCAGCCGGGTAGTCAGCCAACGCGCTTGAGCCCCAGCAATCCGTTCCAGCGGCCGACCTGGGTCGGTTCATGCGTTGCGCGGCACTACGGTCAACACGCGCACGATGAAGGCGTGGAGTTCCGTCATGTAATTGCGCAGGAACTCCTCGGTACGTTCGTCGGTGACCTCGCCGTCGGCAGTGATGAGCCCGGGCTTGAATTGAATGTAGGCCTCGACCATGTTCATCAGCGGCGAATTGCAGAAACACAGCATGCCGCGCAGGCTCTGCTGCGCCAGCGCGGTGCCGATGGCGCCCGGCGAGGTGCCGATCACACCCGAAGGCTTGCGTGTAAACGAGTTTTTGCCCCAGGGTCGACTGGCCCAGTCGATGGCGTTCTTCAGTCCGCCGGGGATCGAGCGGTTGTATTCAGGCGTAACGAAGAGCACCGCGTCGACGTCGGCAATGGACTGCTTGAACGCGCGCGCCACGGGCGGGAAGTCCGCATCGAAGTCCGCGCTGTAGAGCGGCAGGTCCTTGATGGCGATTTCGGTCAGCACCAGCTCGGGCGGCGCGAGCCGCACCAGGGCCTTGGCGAGCAGACGGTTTATGGACGTCGACGAGAGGCTGCCGACGAAGTATCCGACCTTGTACGTGGACATGGGTGCGTCCTTGATTGCGTCGGGTGTTCCTGCCGTTTCCCAAGCCTCCAAGGCGGATCACCCGTTGGGCGATTCACTCTACGCCCTTGGTCATGCGTCCACAACGCGAGAGCGCGAGGCAATTGGACTGCTCATCATGACGACCGGTGTGTTCCTTCGGGTCGCGGGTAACACGCAGGGCTGTTGCATTGCCCGCTCGACTTGCTGCGCTCGTGTATCGTGCCGACAGGAGAACACTCAAATGGCACTTTTCGAAAGCATATTGATCCTGATGTTGCTGGCGGTCCTGTCGCTGCAGATCTCCCGCCGCCTGGCAATTCCGTATCCATCTATGCTGGCGGTAGCCGGGCTTGCCGTCGCTGCTTTGCCGTGGGCACCGCGGATTTCGATCGATCCGCATCTCGTGCTGGCGCTGTTCATTGCGCCGGCGATTCTCGACGCCGCTTTCGATTTTCCACCGCGCGCGATCCGCCATTATTGGTTGCCCTTGTTTGCGTTGGTCGTGGTTGCGGTGCTGCTGACGACGGTCGCGGTGGCATGGCTCGGAGTTGTCTATGCCGGCCTTCCGGTCGCGGCCGCGGTCGCTCTTGGCGCCATTGTCGCCCCTTCGGATGCTGCCGTTGCCGCGGCGATTCTCGATCGACCCACGTTGCCGCGATCGACGGTTATCGTGCTCAAGGGCGAAAGCCTGCTGAACGACGCGGTCGCGTTGCTCCTCTTCAGCGTTGCGCTGCGCATCAATTCAACGGGAGAAGATCTATACCAGGCCGCACCCAACCTCGCCCTGGCAATTCCGGGCGGCGTGCTGCTCGGTGTTGGCGCCGGTCGCGTCGCCATAGCGGTCATGCGATACCTGACTGGAACGCTGGGCCAGATCCTGTTCCAGTTCGCTGTCACTTACGGCACATGGATCATCGCCGACCGGTTCGGACTTTCGGCGATACTGGCCGTCGTTGCAGCAGCGATGACGCTCGCAAGGCATACCGACGAGCAGCCCGCCCGGGACCGCGTACACTCCAATGTCGTCTGGAACGTCGTCGTGTTTGTCCTCAACGTTCTGGCCTTCCTGTTCGTCGGAATCCAGGCGCGCGCCAGCGCGGCAGCGCTCGGCAGCGGACAGCTCTGGCATGCGATCGGCTTTGCTCTGGTCGTGTTTGTGACCGTGGTCGTCGTTCGCATCGCCTGGGTCATGCTCTACAACCGCCTCGCCCAGCCGATCTATCGCTGGCTCGGCTACGGCCCTGCACCGACGATCAAGCAAGCCATCGTCGCCTCCTGGTGCGGCATGCGCGGAATGATCACGCTTGCCGCGGCGCTGGCGTTGCCGGATTCGTTTCCGCAACGCGATCTCGTCGTACTGAGCGCGCTGACCGTCGTGCTTGGGACTCTGGTCATCCAGGGCATCACGCTGGAGCCGCTGATTCGATACCTTCGTTTTCCGCCGGATACTTCGCGCAACGAGGAGCGTGCACGCGTGCGCCTGCAGCTGGCAGAAGCCGCGGCAGCCGAGCTTGATGGGCGCGACGACGCGGCGGCGCGGCTGTTGCGCGACGAACTGGAACTGGAACGAACTTGCGATCCCCGCTCCGCGCCCGAGCTGGTGGGACCGGTCGATGCGTTACGCCTTACCGCCATCCGCGCAAAACGAGTGGCGCTGTCGCGCATGCGACGCGAGCGCCTCGTCAGCGAAGAGGTCTTCCGTGCGTTTGAGCAGGAGCTCGACCTCAGCGAGGTCGCCGCGTCGCGGCAGGAGTTGTTCGATCTTGCGAACAACTAGAAGTCGAAAATCGATGCCTGACGCGGAAGCGCCTGCGTAAGGCGTCACTGGAAGCCGTTGCTGGAGTGCGGCTCGAAATGATCGAGTTGCGCTGGAAATACGGGTCGTGCCCGCCGGATCCGATGACCTGACTTATGCTTATTCAAGACTCAGCCGGCAGTTGCACACGGAACCATCATCGGGATCGCGTGCGATTGAAAAACCCAGGCGCGATGCGAGCTTCAGCATCGGCCGGTTCACCGACAGCACGAAGCCTTCCATCTCCTTGAGCCCGCGCCGCTTCGCGGTGGCGATCAGCGTGCTCAGGAGGGTGCGCCCCAGCCCCACCCCGCCATATTCGGGCAGGATGGTGATGGCGAACTCGCAGCTCGAAGGGTTCTTGTCGATGACCAGTATCGCGCTGCCCACGATGTCGAAGCCATCGGCGGCGGGAACGGTCGCGACGATGCCGAAACCATGCTCGGGGAACGACGCCAGCGTCTTCCGCAGCCGATCCTGGTCGACTGTGCGCACCACGCGCATGAAGCGCATGTAGCGCGCGTCCGCGCTCAAGTGGTCGAAGGCCTGGAGGATTTCCGCGTCGTCCGCGCCGCTCATCGCACGCACGCGCACGCTGCGTCCATCGCGCAGGGTGGTGTCGAAATCGGTGAAAGCGACATCCACCCTCGTCCTCCATCGGTTATTGTCGCCGCGATAGCCGGCCCGGTTTCGCTCCCTACCCGAAGCCCAGCTGCACGGCATCCTGCGCCTTGGCGCACCCGTGCTTCAAGTCGTGGGGAATTTCGTCGGTGCAATTGCCGTCCGCAACGGCCGTAATCTTCATGTCGTTACTTTCACAGGAGGTGCGCAGCGGGGTCACGCTTTTGCGTACCACGACTTCACGCCCGCATGGTCGCGCACCGCGTCGTGCACGCCCATGAGCTTTGGAAATCCGGAGAAGATCGTAGCCGGGATATGGTCGACCTTGCCGCCGAGGAACCAGCGCACGGCCATGTGCAGCTTGAGGTCCACCACGTGAATCTTCGCGCCGGCAAAGAACGGCCCGGCCGATACCAGGTTGCGTTCCGCGGCCCTGCCCCATGCCGGCAGGAAGCCGGCGACGAGCGCCTCGCGCGCGGCCTTTTTCTCAGCATCACCCATGTGGAGCGTCGGCGACACGTTGTGCCGAAGTTCCTCGACGTGCTGCATCATCCCCTCGTGACGTGCGGCTTCGAAGTCGTCGGTTGGATGAAGGCCGTGGCGGCGGCCGATCAGCACCAGGATCGGATTGGTCTGCGCGAGCGGCGCGTGCCCCGGCAATTCGAGAACCGGCATCTTGCCGTAGGGCATTTGTTCCCTCAGCGCCGGCCACGCACTGGGGTTGATGCGGATGTCCTCGAAATCGATGCCTGCGAGATGCAGGGCAAGGCGGCATTCCTCGCCACGGCTCGTCGGCGCATCGAAGTAGGTCAGCTTCGGTCGGGTCACGGCGTGTTCCTCCATGTCGAGGGGAAATGGGATCGGATTCGCGGCGGGCGGTGATTATCGGCCCAGCGCCATTTTCGGCTGTGGACGACTCCGCGCACAAGACTTGCGCCGGTTTCGAATCGCGGGTCGATAAAATGACCCGACCCTCACTCCAACCCCTCTCGTGCGGAGAGAGGCGCCTATGCGGCAAGATTCCTCGCCTGAGCGTGACTCTATTGCAGACGAGCGAGACGATCCACTCGCCACTATCGTCCGCGAAGTCCGCTGGCTTCAGCGCGCGCGAAT
The DNA here is from genome assembly GCA_963738115.1 of uncultured Gammaproteobacteria bacterium. GTDB lineage: Bacteria > Pseudomonadota > Gammaproteobacteria > Xanthomonadales > Rhodanobacteraceae > Rudaea. The sequence continues at coordinate 61,996 of CAVTVN010000004.1, forward strand.
CAATTCATTTGCCAGTGAAGCGCCTTCTCGCGTGATCTCGAGCAGTTCCATGCGCTGGCGAACCAAGCCCTTTTGCACCAGACGATCGCGGAGCTGGTCCGATATGTGGCGCTTCAGTGATGTCGGGCTCAATGGTCCGCGCGCCAAGGCGAGCAACCAGAGTTTTTCTTCGCTGGTCATTTCAGATTTCACGCTATTGTTCCCCCTGTGGTCGTCGTCTGCCGATTGCTCTTATGCCGTCGAGGGTGATCTCCACCTGCCGGCGTCTCCATTGAATCAGGCCTCTGTCGAGCAGCGCGTTGTGCACTTCGCCCGGAATCGTCAACTGGATGAGCGGACCGTGCCTTGGCCGGCTCCGCAGAAGTCGCATCAGCCAGAACGCTTCTTCGTCGGAAAGGTCGAGCGCATCCGTCATGCGAAAGCCCCCTGTCGCATCGGTAGGGCAATCGTGCGCGAGCGCGCAGCGCAAATCTGCTGAACGCGTCACGTTTCAAGTTGCTAGCGATCGATCGGATCGCGGGCGGAACGAATGCCGCGCTTTTTTGTCGCAAAACGACCGTGATTGATCGTGCGCTATGCGCGCAGGCGCCGGTAGCGCCTTATCAACGCATTCGTCGAACTGTCGTGCGTCAGCTGCGGATCCTCGAGCGCGCGAATTTCCGCTTCGGTGCGTTTCGCCAGCTGCTTGCCGAGTTCGACGCCCCACTGGTCGAATGAATCGATGTTCCAGATCGCGCCCTGCACGAACGTGATGTGTTCGTAGAGCGCGACCAGTGCGCCCAGCGTGAATGGCGTGAGGCGATCGGCAAGAATCGTGTTGCTTGGCCGGTTGCCGTCGAAACAGCGATGCGGCACGAGCCAGTCCGGCGTGCCTTCCGCGCGCACCTGATCGGCGGTCTTGCCGAAGGCCAGCGCTTCGCTTTGCGCGAACAGGTTCGCCATCAAAAGGTCATGCTGGTCCTTGAGCGAATTGAGCGGCTGGCAGAAGCCGATGAAGTCGCACGGAATCAGCCGCGTGCCCTGGTGGATCAACTGGTAGAACGAATGCTGGCCGTTCGTGCCGGGCTCGCCCCACCATATCGGCGCGGTCTCGTGATCGACGCGCGCGCCGTCGAGCGTAACCGACTTGCCGTTGCTCTCCATCGTCAACTGCTGCAGATACGCCGGAAAGCGCTTGAGATATTGCGCATACGGCAGCACAGCCTGCGTGTGAGCACCGAGGAAATTCGTGTTCCAGATGCCGATCAAGCCCATCAGCGCCGGCAGATTCTGCGCGAACGGTGCCGTGCGAAAATGCTCGTCCATCGCATGGAAGCCGTCGAGCAGCATGAGAAAGAGCGTCGGGCCGATCGCGATCATCGTCGACAGGCCGATGGCTGAATCCATCGAATAGCGGCCGCCGACCCAGTCCCAGAAGCCGAACATCTGCGCAGTGTCGATGCCGAACTTCGCCACTTCGGCGGCGTTCGTGGACACCGCGACGAAATGCCGGCCGACAGCCTTTTCGTCGCCGAGCGCGTCGACCACCCACGCACGCGCTGCACGCGCGTTGGCCATCGTCTCCTGCGTCGTGAACGTCTTCGACGCGACGATGAACAGGGTCTGCGCAGCATCCAGGTCGCGCGTCGCCTCGACGAAGTCGGTGCCGTCGACATTCGACACGAAACGCATGTCGAGGTCGCTCATGCTGTAGTGACGCAGCGCTTCGTGCGCCATCACAGGGCCCAGATCCGAACCGCCTATGCCGATGTTCACGACGTGGCGGATGCGCTTGCCGGTATAGCCGGTCCAGGCGCCGCTGCGCACGCGTTCGCAAAAACCGCCCATGCGCTCGAGCACCGCGTACACGTCGACGACGACGTCACGCCCGTCGAACTCGATCTGCTGATCGCGCGCCGCGCGCAGGGCGACATGCAGCACCGCGCGGTCTTCCGTCGTGTTGATGCGCTCACCGCCCCACATCGCATCGATGCGTCCGCGCAATCCGCGCTCGTCGGCCAGTTGCACGAGCAGGCGCAGCGTCTCGTCGGTGAGCCGGTTCTTCGAATAATCCAGATAGAGGCCGGCCGCCTCGATGCTCAGCCGTTCTCCGCGCTGCGGATCGTCGGCGAACAACGTGCGCAGCTGCACGTCGTGCAGCTGCCGATGATGCGCTTCGAGCGCCTGCCATGCCGGCGACTGCTTGAGCGCGCCATGCGCCGTGCCCGGACCGGTCATGTCAGGCGCAGTTGGCGGAAATCGGCGGCAGCGTGCGTGCGCTCAGCGTGCCACGCGAGTGCCCCTGTTCGGCCAGGTATTCGAGCCAGCGATTGAGAAACGTGGCCATGCGCATGCGCTGCTGGAACAGCGTCTTCGCCGGCGGCAGCGGGCCCAGGACGCGCCGCAAATGACGGTCGGGCTCGCAATGCGTTGCCTCGGCAACGTGGGCGTCGCGATACATGCGCAGCCAGGCCGACGGCGCCGGATCGCCACTGTCGCGATCGAGCATGCAGTAGCTGAGTTTCAGTTCCAGCGTATAGGGGTGCCGTTCGACAACGTCGAGACGCACGTCGAGACCGTCGTCTATCGAAGAAAAATAGGTGCCGGCTTCCAGTTCCTGCGGCGCGAACAGCCGGGCCAGGCGATGATAGTTCTCGGCATACAGGCCCATGAGGTACGCGAAGCGCCCGGGCAGTAGTTGATTGCGTTGTGTGACGACCTGTGGCATGCGCCGATCATAGCATCGGCACTCGCCCGCGCCAGTCTGACGAAAATCCAGCGCAGGGTATACAATGCCTTTCCCGCCGCCTAACGCTGAGCCAACAAATCTGGTGGCCGCGGACGATATACGGCCATCAGGCAACGGTGGTTCCGGCCAGCCCAGCGCCGTCAGAACATGTGCTTCTCGATGCCGAGGCGCGCGAGGATCTTGCTGGCGATTTCCTCGATCGACGTGTGCGTGGAGTTCTCGACCGGAATGCTTTCGCGGCGGAACAGCTTGTCGGCGAGCGCCAGTTCGTGCCGGCACTGCTCGATCTTCGCGTAGCGGCTGCCGGGCTTGCGCGCCTCGCGCACCTGGGCCAGACGCTGCGGGTCGATCGTCAGGCCATAGAGCCGCGGTTTGTGCGGCAGCAGGCGCTTGGGCAGCTCGAGCTTGTCGAGGTCGTCCTCGGTCAGCGGATAGTTGGCCGCCTTCACGCCGTAGTGCAGCGCCATGTACAGGCAGGTCGGCGTCTTGCCGACGCGTGAGACCCCGATCAGGATGATCTCGGCGTCGCTGTAGTTGACGTCGACGCCGTCGTCGTGACTCAGTGCGTAATTGGTCGCATTGATGCGCGCTTCGTATTCGGCAAAATCCGTCAGCCCATGCGCCTTGCCGACCTTCGGCTTGCGCTTGACGCCGAGTTCGGCCTCGAGCGGCTGGATGAAAGGCGCGAACACGTCGATCATCAGCCCCCCGCTGCTCGCGAGGATTTCGCTCAGAACCGGATCGACGACGGTATTGACGACGATGGGCCGAGCGCCGGTCGTCGCGTAGGCATTGCGGATGCGTGCGGCGGAACCGTGCGCCTTTTCCTCATCGTCGACGAACGGCAACCGGTAGGTATCGAAGTCGATGTCGTCGAACTGGGTCAGGACAGAATGGCCGATCGTCTCGGCGGTGATGCCGGTGCCGTCGGATACGTAGAAAATCGTTCTGCGCATGGGCAACGCCGGACCGGGGAATGAACGCAGTGTAAGCCAATGGCGGCGGCGAACGGGCGTGCGCTTGTGAGGCGCGCGCAAACCGGCGAAAATTCACATATACGCGGGCTCTCGCCCGCCCGTTCCCCTTCTGGAGATTCCATTGAGCGATCTGGTTCTATGGCTCGATCAGCTGCGCCTGTCCGATCTTGGCCAGGTCGGCGGCAAGAATGCCTCGCTCGGCGAAATGATCGGCAACCTGAGCAAGCTCGGTGTCACGGTGCCGGGAGGCTTTGCCACCACGGCATTCGCCTTCCAGCAGTTCATCGCCCAGAGCGGCCTGGCCGAGCGCATCCAGGAAAGACTCGCCGGCCTGGACGTCGACGACGTCGACGCACTCGTGAAGGCGGGGACGGAAATTCGCGGCTGGGTGATCGATACGCCGCTGCTGGCCGATCTCGACGCCGCCGTGCGCGCAGCCTATGCGCGGCTGTGCAAGATGGGCGGAACCGACAACACTGCGGTCGCCGTGCGTTCGTCGGCCACGGCCGAGGACCTGCCGGACGCTTCGTTCGCCGGCCAGCAGGAAACCTTCCTCAACGTCAGCGGCGCCGACGACGTGATCCACAAGGTCAAGGAAGTGTTCGCGTCGCTGTACAACGACCGCGCGATCGCCTATCGCGTGCATCATGGTTTCAAGCATGAGGACGTGTTTCTCTCCGCCGGCATCCAGTTGATGGTGCGCTCCGATGTCGGCGCGTCGGGCGTGCTGTTCACGCTCGATACCGAATCGGGTTTTCGCGACGCCGTCTTCGTCACCGCGAGCTACGGCCTCGGCGAGTTGGTCGTGCAGGGCGCCGTGAATCCGGACGAGTTCTACGTCTACAAGCCGACGCTGCGTGCCGGCAAGCTTGCGATCCTGCGGCGCCAGCGCGGGGCCAAGCAGCAGCGCATGGTCTATTCGAGCAAACCCGGCGAACGCGTGCGCATCGAGGAAACGCCGGCCGCGGACCGTGCGAAATTCTGCATCACCGATCACGACGTGCAGGAACTCTCGCGCCAGGCCCTCACCATCGAGGAGCATTACGGCCGGCCGATGGACATCGAGTGGGGCAAGGACGGAAATTCCGGAAAGATCTACATCCTGCAGGCGCGGCCCGAGACGGTGAAATCGCGCGCGCGCGCAACGCAGATCGAGCGCTATCACCTGAAGGCGCCCGGCGAAATGCTTGCGCAAGGGCGCGCGATCGGCCAGAAGATCGGCGCCGGAACGGCGCGCGTCATCCGCTCGACCAAGGACATGAGTCGCGTGCAGGCCGGCGACGTACTCGTCGCCGACATGACGGATCCCGATTGGGAACCGGTCATGAAGCGCGCGGCGGCGATCGTCACGAACCGCGGCGGCCGCACCTGCCATGCCGCGATCATCGCGCGTGAACTCGGCGTGCCCGCCGTCGTCGGCACCGGCAACGGACTCGACGCAATCGCCGACGGCGCCGAAGTCACCGTGTCGTGCGCCGAGGGCGACACCGGCAATATCTACAAGGGCAAGCTGGCGTTCGAGAAGGTCACGGCCGATCTCGGCAACATGCCGCCGGCGCCGCTGAAGATCATGATGAACGTGGCCAATCCCGAGCGCGCGTTCGATTTCGCCATGCTGCCGAACGCCGGCGTCGGCCTGGCGCGCCTCGAGATGATCATCGCCAGCCACATCGGCCTGCATCCCAAGGCGCTGCTCGAGTACGACCAGCAGGACGCCGAGACGAAGAAGAAGATCGACGAGCGCACCGGCGGCGAAGACCCCGTGCAGTTCTACGTCGATCGGCTCGCCGAAGGCATCGCCACGATCACCGCCGCGTTCGCGCCGAATCCGGTAATCGTGCGCCTGTCGGATTTCAAGTCGAACGAATACGCGAACCTGATCGGCGGCTCGCGCTACGAGCCCCACGAGGAAAACCCGATGATCGGCTTCCGCGGCGCCAGCCGCTACGTCGATCCGACGTTCAAGGACTGCTTCGCGCTCGAGTGCCGCGCGATGAAGAAAGTGCGCGAGGAAATGGGCCTGACCAATGCCTGGGTCATGATTCCGTTCGTGCGCACGCTCGACGAAGGCCGCAAGGTCATCGAGGTGCTTGCGGAGAACGGGCTCAAGCAGCGGCGAGAACGACCTGAAGATCATCATGATGTGCGAGGTTCCATCGAACGCGCTGCTGGCCGACGAGTTCCTCGACATCTTCGACGGCTTCTCGATCGGCTCGAACGATCTCACGCAGCTCACGCTCGGCCTCGATCGCGACTCGGCCATCGTCGCGAACCTGTTCGACGAACGCGATCCGGCGGTCAAGAAGCTGCTCGCACTCGCGATCAAGACCGCGAAGAAGAAAAAGAAGTACATCGGCATCTGCGGGCAGGGCCCATCCGATCATCCGGACCTGGCTGAATGGCTGATGGAACAAGGCATCGAATCCGTATCACTCAATCCCGATACGGTCGTCGACACCTGGCTGATGCTGGCGAAGAAGAAGAAAGGAAAATAGCGGACTCCAGCCCACGACCCTGGATCACCGATGTTCGGTTTTCCGCAGGCGGCTCGTTCTCTTCCGTATCGCATGAAACGAGTCCGGAGAGTCCGCCATGTTTGCCAGGTCGCTTGCTGCGTCCATCGTCCTGCTGGCTGCGTCGCCCGCGGCTTCTGCGTACAACGTGTTGAAGAACGGCGCCTTCAGCGGTGGTACGAACGGCTGGAATCTTTCCAGCACGGGAGGCGGCGCGGCCGGCTACGAGAGCTTCTTCGGTACGCCCGCTGGCGGTTCCCTGCGCCTGCAGTCGTACAACTACAACGCGACCTCGCATGCCGACCAGTGTGTCGACATCCATAAGTGGTTCGCGCTCGATTTCAGCCTGCGCAAGTTCAACAATGGCGAGAGCGGCAGTGGTACTCATCCGTTCAAGCTCGATGTCTACGATGCGGCCGACTGCGGCGGCAACGTACTGAGCACGATCACGCTGCCCGACGCGGGCGATCCGGTTGTCGACGGCAGCAATCCGGTCACGGGCTGGATCGAAGTATCGGTCCTCGGCACGCCGCTTCCATCCGGCGCGCTGAGCGCCAAGGTCAGCCTCGAAACGATTGCCGGGCCAAGTGGCGTCTCGTACTACCTTCTCGACGATGTGCAGGTCGTGCCGCCCGACGAGATCTTTCCGGACAGCTTCGAAGGCAGCTGATGGGTCGTCCACACGGCAAACACGCGAGGACTCCGCTCAACGCAACGACGCGAGGCGGTCGAGGAATGATGGCGGCAAACGAAGACGTCCGGTCCAGCCGCGCTGAAGTCCGCTGAGTACGCGCAGCATCTGGCCGCGCCCACCGGGCACGCGGCCGAGCGGCAGGAACGTCAAATCGCGAATGCGCGCGACGAGGTCGCGATCGGACTGGAACAGCGGCGTCAACCAGCGGCTCCAGAACTGATAGATGCGCACATGTGCTCGCCGCTCGCGCTCATAGCGGGTGAGCGCAGACTCAATCCCGGCTTCGACTCGCAGCGCATCGCGCAATGCCAGCGCATCCATCAAGGCCATGTTGACACCCTGCCCCAACTGCGGGCTCATCGCGTGCGCGGCATCGCCGACCAGCACCAGCCGGCCGTGGCTCCACTGGCGCAATACGGCATCGCGGTAACTCGCGCGCTTGAGTTGCGCGGCATCGGTTATGGAAGCCATCTGCGCGCGTGCGTGCGGCCATAGCGTTTCGATTTCTCCGAGCCAGGGCATGATCCCGGACTCCTGCCACGCGCTGAACTCGTTCGTGCGCAAGCTCCAGAAAAAACTCAGGCGCGGCGTGGCATCGTCCGGGCGCGTGCCGACCGGCAACATGCCGATCATCTTGCGCGCGGCGACGTAGCGCTGGCGCAGCTCGTGCGCGTGCGGCCACGCGCCCTGCGGCAACAGGCACCAAAGGGCGCCCCACGGGTACGGGCGATCGAGATTGATCCTGCCGACCGTGCTGCGCAGACACGAAGCCGAACCATCCGCTGCGATTACCAGATCGTAAGGACCGAACTCGCGGCCGGCGTTGTCGCGAATGCGGCGCCCATCGTCGTCGACCGCAACGATGCGGTGGCCGCGATGCACCGTCTCGACTTCCGGCCACGCCTGCGCCAGCAGCGCGAACAACGCGCCGCGCTGCATGCCCAGACCGAACAGCCGCGCGTCGAGCCCGGCGTAGCGCATGTCCATGACCGGGCGTCCATTCGCGTTTTCGCCGAACAGCCGATCGATGCGCGCGCCGTGCGCGAGTGCCTGGTCGAGCAGGCCCATCTCCCACAGCACGTGCAGGCCGACCGGCTGCAACAGGAAACCCGCGCCGACCGGACCAAGTTCGGCGGCCTGCTCGAATACGTCGACGTGGTGTCCGTCGCGCGTCAGCAAGATCGCCGCAGCCTGCCCTGCCGTGCCGTAGCCGACTATCGCGATGTGCAGGGAAGCCGAACGCATCGTCGCATTCTCGCAAGATCGCGGCCTGGACGAAGCGCTGCGCCTGCACTTCGTGCGTCGCTGCGCTCATGACGATCAGGTTGACGCGATTGGCTTCGGAGAATGCGGGCAGAGCCTCAAGGTGACATCGTCCGGACTCGAGCACGTGATATGACTCTTGCAATCGCCGGACGAAGTACGTACATTTGTACGTATGAAGGATATCGACCTCACTGCCAATCAGCGCCGCGTCCTGGCTTGCATCGAACGCCATATGGAGCATAATGGCGTGGCGCCATCACTGCGGGAAATATCGGAATATCTGGGGCTTAGCAGTCATTCCTCAGCGCAGGATTATGTCGAGGCCCTGATCCGCAAAGGTGCGCTGGAACGCTTGCCGCAACATCGCGGCCTGCGTCTGGCGCAACGCTCAAGGGCACCGGCGGCGACGCTCCCCCTCGTCGGACGCGTCGCCGCCGGCAGCCCGATCATGTCGGAAGGCAACGTCGAGGCGAACTACGCCGTCGACCCGGCGCTGTTCCGGCCGCGTGCCGATTTCCTGTTGCGCGTCGTCGGCATGAGCATGCGCGATGCGGGCATCGTCGATGGCGACCTGCTGGCCGTGCATCGCACGCGGAATGCCGAGGATGGCAGCATCGTCGTCGCCCGCCTCGACGATGAAATCACGGTCAAGCGCCTGCAGCACCGGCGCGATCGTCTGCTGCTGTTGCCGGAAAATCCGGATTTCGAACCGATCGAAGTCGATCCGCGCCGCGTCGACAGCTTCGCGATCGAAGGCCTCTACGTCGGCATCATTCGTCGGAGCTGAACATGCATGCCGCCGTGCCTGCCGCACTCGATGCGGTCCTCCAACATCCCGGTATCTGGCGCCGCTCCGCGTCCGCGCAGCAGCATGTACGCGCGCTGTCGACCGGCCTGCCCGATCTCGATGCGCTGCTGCCCGGCGGCGGCTGGCCGTGCGGCGCGCTGAGCGAGATCCTGTTCGGCCATGACGGCATCGGAGAACTCGCCTTGCTGATGCCGGCGCTGGCCGAACTCACCCATCGGCGCCAGCGTGTGGTGTTCGTCGCCCCGCCCTACATTCCCTATGCGCCGGCACTCGACGCCCACGGGCTGGACCTGCGCTATGTCGTGCAGATCGAATCCAGCGCAGTCGAGGGTGCGTGGGGCTCCGAGCAGTGCCTGCGTTCCGGCTCGTGCGGCGCCGTGCTGAGCTGGCTGCATCAAGCCGACTACACGCAGCTGCGTCGCCTGCAGCTGGCGGCCGAAAGCGGCGATGCGCTCGCTTTCCTGTTCCGGCCTGCGCATTCGGCGAGCAAGGCCAGCCCGGCAGCATTGCGGTTGCAGCTTGCACGCCGATGCCGAACAGGTCGATATCGAAATCCTGAAATGCCGCGGCAATCTCGACTGGCATCGTCCGACCCGACTGCGATGGCGCGCTTGAGCATAGATTGCCTCAATCGCTGAGACGTTCAGCGATCAAGCTAAGGCCGTCATTCCGGCGAAAGCCGGAATCCAGTTTTTCAACCTATTGCCTGAGAGCTGGATTCCGGCTTTCGCCGGAATGACGAGCAAATCTTGAACCAGTCTCTCCAACTGCACTTGCCGCCGTCATCGCATGCTCTGGGCCTGCCTTTATTTTTCCGATCTGCCACTGCGTGCCGTGTTCGAGGAAGGCGAGCAGGCATTGCCTTGCGCCGTGGTCGATGGCCCGCGTCAACGCCCGCATGTCGTTCTGGCCAATGCGCCGGCCCAGCGCAGCGGTGTAAGCGCCGGCCGCGTGCTCGCGGCATCACGCGCCCTGTGCGCGACCCTGCAGGCGCGAACGCGTGACCGGCCGGGCGAACAACGGCTGCTGCTGAGCCTCGCCGCCTGGGCCTACCGCTTCAGCAGCCACGTCAGCCTGTGCGAACCGGACGCCCTGTTCGTCGAAGTTGGCGCCAGCCTGCGCCTGTTCGGCGGCTGGCCGGCACTCGAGCGGCGCCTGCGCCGCGAACTCGTCGCGATCGGGTATGCACCGGCCATCGCCGTGGCGCCGCTGCCCGCGGCCGCGCGTGTCCTGGCGGCGCAGCACGATGGCTTCTTCGCCGACCAGCGCGAACCGTTGCTGACCGCGCTCGGTTGCGTGCCGATTGCCGGTTCCGGCCTCGGCGACGAGGCGATTTCACTTTTATACAATGTCGGTGCGCGCACCCTGCGCGACGTATTCGCCCTGCCGCGCCCGGAACTGGCGCGGCGCATCGGGCCCGCGTCGCTGGCGACACTCGATCGCCTGCGCGGCATGGACCAGGAAATCCTGCCACTGTACGAACCGTCGGATCGTTTCGAGCATCGCATCGAACTCGACGACCGCGTCGAAGCATGGCCGCCGCTGCTGTTCCCGCTGCGCCGCCTGTGCGGCGAACTGGCGCTGTTCCTCGCCGCGCGCGACGGTGGCGTGCAGCGCTGCGACCTTGTGCTCGATCACGAGGACAAACCGGCCACGCGCGTCACGATCGAACTGCTGACGCCGCAGCGCGAGGCACGCACGCTGTACGAGCTCGCGCGCAGCCGGCTCGAGCGTATCGCCCTGGCCGCTCCGGTCTGCGGCATCGCGCTGATCGCCACGGACCTGCCGGAATTCCGCCCGCGTCACCAGGATCTGTTCGAACCGCAGCGTGAGCAGGGCCTGGAATGGCCGGAACTCGCCGAGCGTCTGCGCGCACATCTCGGCGACGATGCGGTTCGCCGGCTCGTCGCCGCTGCCGATCATCGGCCTGAACGCGCGTGGTGCTCCACGGCCGTGAATCCTGCGTCGCCGGAAACATCATCGCGTGCCGGAAGTAGCCAACCCCGGACTCGATCCGAGGCAGCGCCGCAGGCGCGGGTGAGGGTCGCGCAAGAAGGTGCAGCGCCAGCCGCCATTCAATTGCACCCATCTCGCCCTTTATGGCTACTGCATCGCGCAATGCCGCTGCGTGGCGCGGCGCCACGCATATTGGCCGGCCCTGAACGCATCGAAAGCGGCTGGTGGGATGGCGGCGATACGCGCCGCGACTATTACGTCGTGCAGACACGTGAAGGCCAGCGCGCCTGGGCCTTTCTCGTGCCTGGCTCGAGCGATGGCTGGATGCTGCACGGCTGGTTTGCGTGAAACGCCGTCACTCGCCCCATCGCTTCGGCCGGCAGTCGCGCGTCAACGAGCACCCGCGCGAAATCGGTGAACCGTCGCAACGCGTGCTCGATCGCGCGGCGCACCATCTGGCTCCCTCTCCCCCATCGCACAGCGATGGGGGAGAGGGTTGGGGTGAGGGGGCGGCGCCTCGGGACGTCCCAACGTTTCGCCTTGGCGATGACCGCTTCCCCCTCACCCCAGCCCTCTCCCCCGAACAAGTTCGGAGGAGAGGGGGCATGAGCTCCACTGAGTTCTCCGAACAAGGCCGGGAAAGAGGGAACGAGTACGCCGAACTGCACTGCCTGTCGAATTTCAGTTTCCAGCGCGGCGCGTCGAGCGCGGATGAGTTGTTCACGCGCGCGAAGAAGCTCGGCTACCGCGCGCTGGCCATCACCGATGAATGCTCGCTGGCCGGCATCGTGCGCGCGCTCGAAGCGTCGAAGGAAACCGGCATCGCGCTGATCGTCGGCACCGAAATCCGGCTCGCTGACGGACCGAAGCTCATCGTGCTGGCAATGAATCACGCTGGCTATTCCGACATCTGCCGACTGATCACGGCCGGCCGCCGGCGCAGCGCCAAGGGCGAATATCTGCTGACCCGCGTCGACGCCGAACAGCTCGGCGCCGGCGTCTGCGTACTCTGGTTGCCGGAATCGTCATCCCGGCCAGGGATTGGCCGGACCGAAGCCCCAGGCACGGAAAATATCGCAAAATGGATAATGCGGCATTTTGCCGGCCGCGCCTGGCTCGCCGTCGAGCTGCATCGCGGCCCCGACGACGTTGCTGCACTCAGGCAGTTGCGCGAGCTTGGTGCTCGCCACGATCTGCCGCTGGTCGCGGCCGGCGACGTGCACATGCATGTGCGCCGGCGGCGCGCATTGCAGGACGCGATGACCGCAATCCGTCTCGGCTGCACGGTTGCCGAGGCCGGTCATGCGCTGTTTCCGAATGGTGAGCGCCACCTGCGCCGGCTCGATCAGCTTGCCGCGATCTACCCGGCCGACCTGCTGGCCGAGACGCTGCGCATTGCCGAACGTTGCACGTTCGACCTCGACGGCATCAACTACCGCTACCCGAAGGAACTCGTGCCGGAGGCCTTCGATGCCGATGCGAATGCGTATCTGCGCCAGAAGACTTTCGACGGCGCCGCGAAGATCTGGCCACACGGAATCCCGGAAAAAGTCCGCACGCAAGTCGACAAGGAACTCGCGCTGATCGCCGAATGCAAATTCGAGCATTTCTTCCTGACCGTCGAGGACATCGTGAGCTGGGCGCGCGCGCAGGAACCACCGATCCTGTGCCAGGGCCGCGGCTCCTCGGCGAATTCCGCGGTCTGCTACTGCCTCGGCATCACCACGGTGACGCCGGAAAGCGGCAACCTGTTGTTTGAGCGCTTCCTGTCGAGGGAGCGCAACGAGCCGCCGGACATCGATGTCGACTTCGAGCACGAGCGGCGCGAGGAAGTCATCCAGTACATATTCGGCAAGTACGGCCGCGACCGCGCCGCGCTCGCCGCGACCGTGATCAGCTATCGCAGCAAGAGCGCGCTGCGCGATGTCGGCCATGCGCTCGGCCTGGGCGACGATGCGCTCGACCAGCTCAGCGCCATTTCCACTCGTGTACCGAACGGCCTGTCCCAGAAACAGGCCATACGCGAGCGCGGCTTCGATCCCGACAGCCGCGTGATGCGCCAGCTGATGACACTGGCTGCCGAATTGCGCGGATTTCCGCGCCATCTTTCACAGCACGTCGGTGGCTTCGTGATCTCGGACCAGCCGCTGCATCATCTCGTGCCGGTCGAAAACGCGGCGATGCCGGAGCGCACGATCATCCAGTGGGACAAGGACGACCTCGAGACGATGAAACTGCTCAAGGTCGACTGCCTCGCGCTCGGCATGCTGACATGCCTGCGCAAGTGTATCGACCTGCTGCATGAACACGGTCTTTGGACCCTGCCGTACACCGGTGCGAAGCCGGCGCTGCACGACATTCCGCAGAAGGATGCGGAAGAGGACGAGCAGGCACGGAACGTCTACGACATGATCTGCCGCGCCGACACGATCGGCGTGTTCCAGATCGAGTCGCGCGCGCAGATGTCGATGCTGCCGCGCCTGCAACCGCGCAGTTTCTACGACCTGGTCATCGAGGTCGCGATCGTCCGGCCCGGACCGATCCAGGGCAACATGGTCCATCCGTACCTGCGCCGGCGCAAAAAAATCGAGCCAGTCGACTATCCGCAGTCGAGATTCGAACGCGAATCCGGCTCATCGGCATCGAAGGTCAAGGAAGTTCTGAAACGCACGCTCGGCGTGCCGATCTTCCAGGAACAGGTCATGAAGCTGATCCAGGTGGTTGCCGGATTCACGCCGGGCGAGGCCGACGAACTGCGCCGTGCGATGGCGGCGTGGAAGCGCCGCGGCGGCCTGGAGAAATTCCACGACCGCATCCTCGACGGCATGCGCGAGCGCGGCTACAGCGACGATTACTTCGAACGCATCTTCGAGCAGATCAAGGGTTTCGGCGACTACGGTTTTCCGGAATCGCATGCGGCCAGCTTCGCCCGGCTCGCCTGGGCCTCGTGCTGGCTCAAGTGTTACCACCCGGCCGCCTTCACCTGCGCGTTGTTGAATTCGCAGCCGATGGGTTTTTATCAGCCGTCGCAACTGATCCAGGATGCGCAGCGGCATGGCGTGCGCGTGCTGCCGGTCGACGTGATGGTCAGCGATTGGGATTGCGCCCTCGAAGAAATCAGGCAGCCGCAAGCCGCCGCAAAGAAGCCCTCTCCCCTAAGCTCGCTTGGGGGAGAGGGTTGGGTGAGGGGGAAGCGTCGGGCCGTACAGAAGATCCAGGGTCAAACGCCACCCTTTGAATGTGTCCGCAGCTCTCGCTTTGAATCCAGCGTGTCAGCAACACCAAACCTTACCCCCTCACCCCAGCCCTCTCCCCCAATGCTGAAGCCATTGGGAGAGAGGAAGTCTTTTGCATTGCGCCTCGGCTTGCGGCAGATAAAGGGAATCTCCGAAGCACTTGCCAGGCGCATCGTTGCTGCCCGCAATGCAGCGTCGTTCCGCGACGTGGCCGATCTGGTCGAACGCGCGCACATCAATGCCGGAGAACGCGCCTGCCTGGCCAATGCCGGAGCCTTGAACATGCTCAGCGGCCATCGCCATCGCGCGCGCTGGGACAGCGCCGGTGCGGAATTGCCGTTGCCGGTGCTCGCCGGCGCCGCGCCGCGCGAAGCGGACGTTGCCTTGCGCCCACCGTCACTGCGCGAAGACGTGATGACCGACTACGCGACACTCGGTCTGTCGCTGACGCTGCATCCGCTCGCACTGATCCGGCCGGCCCTCGCCCGCCGCCGTGTCGTGCCCGCACGCACGACCACCGACGCCGCCAACCATGGCCGCCGCCTGCGCTGTGCCGGCCTGGTCACTGTCCGCCAGCATCCGGGCACGGCCAAGGGCGTCACCTTCGTCACGCTCGAGGACGAAACCGGCTCGGTCAACGTCGTCGTCTGGCGCGCGCTCGCCGAGCGCCAGCATCGCGTGCTGATCGAATCGGCGCTCATGTGCGTGGAAGGCAAGCTTGAAGCACACGACGGCGTGCATCATTTGATCGCCAATCGCCTGCACGATTACAGCAAGCTGCTGCCGGAATTCGCGTTCACATCGCGCGATTTCCATTGATCCACCACACGAAACGAGGTGGCTTGCGCAGGAACCAAAAGCTGTGCCTCATCTAGTTCGAGGGATTTCACAGTCTTCCGGCGAGTGCTATCGTTTGACGGGCGCACGGGATATCGGCTGCGCGCGAGACGGCATTCCCGGGGCCGCGGTGTCTCACGTAGTGGCGAGGCCATGACGCAAGGTCAGCAGTTCTTTGTCCTGATGGCCGGCCTGGCGTTCATTGCCGGCGCCGCCTTCGCCGTCGTCTGGCGCGAGACGCGGCGGGCTTCGTCATGGATCGCCTCCGCGTTGTATCTCACGTACGGCGTTTATGAGTGCTACATGCAGTTGTTCGTGCCCCAGGCGACCCTTCGCGTCGACCTGCTCGTGCTCTATCCCGCCCTTCTTCTCCTCACGCTGGTAGCTCTGCTGCGTGCAAAACCCGGTAGGCGGTGAGGCGACATCGATTGTCTGTCGTGCACATCGCCCCCCCCGGACTGCAGAGGTTCGATCGGTGTTCGCGGGTCCGGCGGTTCGCTTCCGACTTCGCGACATCCATCGCAGCAGGCCTATCGGGTCGATCGCCTCGCAGGCCCTCCGCGTCACGCTCGCTAGGTTGCCAGGCGTGAAAGTTTCAGGAAGTGCTCGTGCTGATAGCGGCTCATGCGCAGTTCCTTGCCCGTGGTCAGCACGATCACGTGATAGCCGTTGAACCACGGGTGGATCGCCTTGATCCGCTCGACGTTGACGATGGCGGACCGGTGCACGCGGACAAACTTGCGCGGGTTGAGGCGCGCTTCGAGCGTAGCCATCGTCTCGCGCAATTCGTACACGTTCCTGCCGGCATGCAGGCGCACGCTGTTTCGATTCGCCTCGATCCAGTCGATCTCCGCGACATCGATCAACGTGATGTGCTCGTCAACTGGAACCGGAATGCGCTGCACGTAATCCTGTTCCCTGCGCAGATCGGCCAGCGCCTGCAGCACCTTTGCCGGCGTCACATCGGAATCCGCCTTGGCCGACAGCCTTCGCTTCGCGCGTTCCAGGGTCAGTGCGAAACGACTGCGGCTGAACGGCTTGACCAGGTAATCGACTGCGTTGGCTTCGAACGCACGTACTGCATAGCGCTCGTAAGCAGTGACGAAGACTGTAGCGGGTATCTCGGCGTGGCCGAGGCTGGCGATCATCTCGATGCCGGTCATCTCTGGCATCTGGATGTCCAGAAAAATCAGATCGGGCCGGAGCCGCCGGATCGACTCCAGCGCGCTTGCGCCATCTCCGTATTCGCCGAGCAGCTCGATATCCGGATCGTCGCGCAGCAGGCGCGCAACGCTGTGGCGCGCGATCGGCTCGTCGTCGACGATCAGCGTACGTATGCTCATGCCGCGACCGCCGCAAACGCTGCGGCGTCGTTCAAGCCGGTTGTCCGAAAGGGAATTCGCACCCGGCAGATCACGCCGATCGGGACCAGCGAGTCGATGTAAAGTGTTCCCGCGTCACCGTACAGCTCTTTCAACCGCAGCCGCGAATTCGACAAACCGACGCCGCGCACGAGTGCTGCCTCCGGCGCAACATCCAGCGAGCTGTTGCGATTGCGCACCTCGAGATACAGGCTGTCGGAATCGCGGTGCGCGGAAACCTCGATGCAGTCGCTGCCGGCGTGCCTGCCGATGCCGTGATGGATCGCGTTTTCGACCAACGGCTGCAGGATGAGACTCGGCACGGCCGCGCGCATCGTGGATGCGCCCGCGTCGATGCGCGTCGTCAGGCGATCCTTGAAGCGAATGCGCTGTATGCCGAGATAGAGGTCGAGCAGTTCGAGTTCGCGCGCAAGCGTGACTTCCTGGCGATCGTCATCGAGGTAGGCGCGCAGCAGGTCGCTCAAGCGCAGCAGCATGTCTTCGGCGACGACGGCGTCCTCGCGGATCAACGTCGACACCGCATGCAGCGTGTTGAACAGGAAGTGCGGATGCAACTGCATTTTCAGTACCTGCAGCCGCGATTGCGCAAGCTGCGCCCTCAGCTGACTTGCCTGAAGCATGCGACGATTCTTCTCGCGGTAGAAGTGCGTCGCCTGCCTGATGGTGACCAGCACCCAATAGGTGATCATGCCGGTTGCCGCGTGTTTGCTGATGAACTGCGACAGCTGTTGGGAAACCGGCGGATTTCCCGGCTCGGTCAGATGCGCGACCACGGCACCGAGAATGATGGCGCAGCACGTGAACACGATGCTCGCCAGGGCATGTATGGGAAGGAAGCGCAACCTGTGCGGCGGCTCGATCGGAAAGCGCGACGTCAACCAGAACACGCCCGGCGCGAGAAAGGCGAGCGAGTACCACTCGACCATCGACCAGCGGATGTAGTCCACTGCATTCCAGGTGAATCCGCGCACGGCATCGGTTTCGTACCATTGCAGCGCAAACAGCACGACCAGAATCGTCCACACCGCCATGTAACGCAGAAATCGCATTCGACGCACCCATTGCCTGCAGGCATGATCGCCGGGGCGTGCGATCCATGTCCCGTGCCGATCATCCTACGCAATCGCAGGGGCGCGCGAACAGTGGCGCAGCACGGGACTACGATTCGTCCGCAACGGGCTACGATTCGTCCCGAAATGCTTCCCGCAATTGCGTGTAGACGTCTCAATTGGCGCGCCTGTCGGTCTATTCGCGACAGGCTCTCCTACCCAAGAGGTGTCGCCATGCGCACTGCAATTCTTCTACTGTTGGCCGCTGTCCCCGCAGCGGCCAATGCCCAAACGTATTACCTGGACATCATCAACACGGCGCCGAACAGCATCGTCTCGTTCGCCGCAGCTCCCGCCGGAACGCAGCAGTTTCGCAACATCGTGCTTTCCGACCGGCCCGTTTACGGCGGAGGCGACTCAGCCACCGTTTCCTTCGACAAAGCCGAGGGCGGCTGCCTGCGCGATCTGCGCCTGACGTTCGCCGATGACCGTGTACTGCTGCAGAAGGCCTTCAACGTCTGCAAGTTCAGCAGCTACCATACGGGTCGCTACTGGCGCGCAATGTCGCAATATCCGGTCGTCGCCTCGAAGCCCTGACCCCGCCCGCGTCCAGCGGGCACCATGTGGCCCCGTAGTGCCCAAGCGCTTTCGCGTCCTGCCACCACACAATTCGCCGATGACAAAGCCACTGCGCTAAGATTCCTGCAGTTTTCCGGCAAAAGCGCGGCATGGCGAGGATCCTGACCATCGAAGACGATCCGGTGACGGCGCGTGAAATCGTCGCCGAGTTGCAGGCGTACGGCAACGAGGTCGAATGCGTCAGCGACGGACGAACGGGCCTGGATCATGCACTGCACGGTAACTACGACGCGATCACGCTCGACCGCATGCTGCCCGGCCTCGACGGGCTAGCCGTCGTTACCGAACTGCGCCGCGCCGGCATCGATACGCCGGTGCTGATGATCAGCGCCCTGAGCGACGTCGACGCCCGCGTGCGCGGGCTGCGTGCCGGCGGCGACGACTACCTGACCAAGCCGTTCGCACCGGAGGAGATGGCCGCGCGCATCGAGGTCATGCTGCGCCATCGGCGCATGAGCGTGCCGGAGACGGTACTGCGAGTCGGCGACCTGCAACTCGATCTGATCGCGCGCACTGCGCAGCGCGATGCGACCACTCTGGAACTGCTGCCGATCGAGTTCCGCCTGCTCGAATACCTGATGCGCAATGCCGGCCAGGTGCTCACGCGCACGATGATCTTCGAGGCCGTCTGGGGTTATCACTTCGATCCGGGCACCAATGTCATCGACGTGCACATCGGTCGCCTGCGGCGCAAGGTCGACACCAGCGGCGCGCTGCCGCTGATCCAGACCGTGCGCGGCTGCGGCTACACGATCCGGAGCGCCGATGACTGAGACTGATGAGGCCGATCGCCGCGATCGCCTGAGCGGACGCTGGCGTTCGAGCACGGTGCGATTGATCGCGATCTACGGTGCATTCTTTCTGGTTTGGAGCATCGTCCTGGTCGCCGCGATCAACTGGCAGACGACGCAATTCCTCGATCGCGTGGTCGGCGAGATCCTCGAACAACGCGCGCACTATCTGGCCAACGTCGATCGCGAACACCTGCCGTCGATGCTTGCGGCGACGAACCAGCTCGACCTGCGCGGCGTCATGTACTTCGGCCTGTTCGATGCGAACGGCGCCTACGTGTCGGGCAATATCGATCGGCCGCCGGAGAACCTGCAGCCGGATGGCCAGATTCGCCCGCTGCCGAATGGGCTGCAGACCACCAGCGGCGAGCGCAATGCACGCGCGCTCGGCGTGGCGATGCGCCTGCCGTCCGGCGACCTGCTCGTGCTTGCACGCTACACCAGCGTCGCCGACCGCATCGGCGCGATGACGCGCAGCGCGCTCGGCTGGGCCTTGTCGCTGCTGCTGATTCCCGGATTGCTCGGCGGCTTTCTGTTGAGCCGCGGCCCGTTCCAGCGCGTGCGCAATATCGAAACCTCGATCCAGCCGATCATGCGCGGCGACCTCGGCGCGCGTTTGCCGGTTTCCGGCCGCCGCGACGAACTCGACATGCTCGCATCGATCGTCAATCGCATGCTCGACCGAATCGAGCGGCTGCTCGGCGAAGTCAAGGGCGTTTCCGACAATATCGCTCACGACCTGCGTACGCCTCTGACACGCCTGCGCGCCCAGCTTTACCGCCTGCAGGCAGAAACCGATCCGACCGATGCGCACAGGCCGATGCTCGAGCAGTGCATCGTCGATACCGATGCCCTGCTCGACCGCTTCCGCGCTCTGCTGCGCATTTCCGAGCTCGAGGACCTGCGCCGCCGCGCCGGATTTGCCGAGGTCGACATTGCCGACACACTGCGCCAAGTGTACGAACTCTATACTCCGGTCGCCGAGGACAAGGGCGTCAAGCTCGAACTGAGCGCCAAGGGCACGGCACCGGTCAACGCCGATGCCCATCTGCTGATCGAGGCGCTCAGCAATCTCGTGGCGAATGCCATCAAGTTCACGCCGGCGCACGGCATCGTGGAATTGCGCGCGGAACGTACACCAAACGGAGCACGCATCGACGTGCTGGACAACGGCCCTGGCATTCCGACGGCGGAGCGCGGCGCCGTGTTGCGGCGCTTCTATCGCAGCGAAAGCGGCCGCGATGCGCCAGGGTTCGGCCTGGGCCTTTCCATCGTCGCGGCGATCATGCGCCTGCATGACTTCCGCCTGGAGATCAGCGACAACAGTCCGCGCGGCGCGCGCCTGACAATCTACTGCTGGCCACAAGGCGGGCAAGTTCCGGCATAAATCCGTCGTGCAGCATCAAGATGAAGAAAGTTTCATCTTGCGCACGCGATCTGCTGGCGTTCGACGCGGTCGAATCCCGTTGTACGCAATGCCATCCGCCTAAACAAATCTTCATCTCCCGCGGCTTGGAAGAGGTCGTCGCGCGACCTAACTTATCCAGCTGAGGAAGGCCACCGGAAACTCCCATGCTCGGTATCGTCCGCATCGCCCTGAGCCGGCCGTACACGTTCATCGTGCTGGCCCTGCTGATCCTGATCATCGGGCCGTTGGCCGCGATGCGTACGCCGACCGACATTTTCCCGAACATCAACATTCCGATCGTCGCGGTCGCGTTCCAGTACACCGGCCTGCCGCCCGACCAGATGTCCGGCCGCATCACGACACCGTTTCAGCGTGCGCTGACGACGACGGTCAACGACATCGAGCACATCGAGGCGAACTCCTACACCGGCTTCGGCATCATCAAGATCTTTTTCCACCCGACCGTCGACATCAACATGGCCAATGCGCAGGTCACGGCGATCTCGCAGACGCTGATCAAGCAGATGCCGCCGGGAACGACGCCGCCGCTGATCTTGAATTACAGCGCATCGACGGTGCCGATCCTGCAGCTGGCTCTGTCAGGCAAGGGATTATCCGAACAGCAGCTCGCCGATCTCGGCATGAACCAGCTGCGCACGCGACTGGTCACCGTGCAGGGTGCAGCGATTCCCTGGCCGTTCGGCGGCAAGTCGCGCCAAGTGCAGATCGACCTCGATACGGGCGCGCTGCAATCGCGCGGCCTGACCGGCCAGGATGTCGCCAATGCACTCGCCGCGCAGAACCTGATCGTGCCGGCCGGTACGCAGAAGATCGGCGATCAGGAATATACGATCAATCTCAACAATGCGCCGTCGGACATCGAGGGTCTGGCGAACCTGCCGATCAAGAGCGTCAACGGCGCCATGGTCTACATCCGCGATATTGCCCACGTGCGCGATGGCAGCGCAGTGCAGGGCAATATCGTGCATGTCGACGGCGGCCGTTCGGTGCTGATGTCGGTCTTCAAGAACGGTGCCACATCGACCCTTGACATCATCGACGGCGTGAAGCGGCTCATGGAGGAAGTCAAGCCATCGTTGCCTGACAACCTCGAAGTCAAGGCGATCGGCGACCAGTCGATGTTCGTGCGCAACGCGATCAGCGGCGTGGTCAAGGAAGGCGTGATCGCTGCGGCGCTGACGAGCCTCATGATCCTGCTGTTCCTCGGCAGCTGGCGCTCGACATTGATCGTAACCGTGTCGATTCCCCTCTCCATTCTCGGCGCGGTGGCGACTCTGGCTGCGCTCGGCGAGACCCTGAACATCATGACCCTCGGCGGTCTTGCGCTCGCAGTCGGCATACTCGTCGACGAAGCGACGGTCACGATCGAGAGCATCAACTGGCACCTCGAGCACGGCAAGGACGTGCAGACCGCAATCCTCGACGGCGCCGCGCAGATCGTCGTGCCGGCCTTCGTCTCGCTGCTGTGCATCTGCATCGTGTTCATCCCGATGTTCTTCCTCGAAGGCGTCGCACGCTTCCTCTTCGTGCCGATGGCCGAGGCGGTCATGTTCGCCATGGTGTTCTCGTTCATCCTCTCGCGCACGCTCGTGCCGACGATGGCCAAGTACCTGCTGAAACGTCATGCAGCGCACGTCGACGAGCACGGTGATGTGATCGACGAGGCGCCGTCGAACAACCCGTTCGTGCGTTTCCAGCGCGGCTTCGAGCAGCGCTTCATCCGCATGCGCGCCAGCTACCGCGATTCACTGACGCTGGCCGTCGAGCATCGCCGGTTGTTCGTGAGCGGCTTTCTGGTTTTCATCGCGGCTTCGTTTCTGCTGCTGCCGTTCGTCGGCCGGAATTTCTTCCCGTTCGTCGACGGCGGACAGATTCTCATGCACGTGCGCGCGCCGGTCGGCCTGCGCGTCGAAGAGACCGCCGCGCGCTTCACCGACGTGCAGAAGGCGATTCGCGACATCATCCCGGCGAAAGAGCTGGGTGCGATGGTCGACAACGTCGGCTCGTACATCTCCAGCATCAACACGATTTACAACAACACCGGCACGATCGGTGAACAAGACGGCGACATCCAGATCTCGCTCAATGAAGGTCACGCGCCAACCGAAGACTACGTGCGCCGCCTGCGCGAGGAACTGCCGCGCCGCTTCCCGGGACTGACCTTCTCGTTCCTGCCCGCCGACATCGTCAGCCAGATCCTGAACTTCGGCGCGCCGGCGCCTATCGACCTGCAGGTTCGCGGCAACAACCTGGACGCCAATTTCGCCTACGCGAACAAGCTGCTGACGCAGATTCGCGGCATTCCCGGTATAGCCGATGCGCACATCCAGCAATCGGCCAGTGCGCCGATCCTGAACGTCGATGTCGATCGCACCCGCGCGCAATACGCCGGCGTCACCGCGCGCGACGTGACCAACAGCCTGGTCGTCAATCTCGCCGGATCGAGCCAGGTGGCACCGACGTTCTGGCTCAACCCGCAGAATGGCGTGAACTATCCGATCGTCATGCAGACACCGCAGTACCAGGTCGATTCGCTGGAGAAACTGCAGGGCCTGCCGATCAATGCGGCCGGCGCGCAAACGGCCGTGCTCGGCAGCATCGCCGACATCTCTCGCAGCCATGGCAATGCGGTCGTTTCGCAGTACGACATCCAGTCGATGGTGCAGATCTACGCGACGACGCAAGACCGCGATCTCGGCGCGGTTTCGGCCGATATCCAGAAAGTCATCGACGCCAATGTGCAGGACAAACCGAAAGGTGCCACCGTCGCACTGGTCGGCCAGGTGCGCACGATGAACCACGCGTTCTCCGGCCTGCTGTTCGGCCTGCTCGGCGCAATCGTCCTCGTGTATTTCCTGATCGTCGTCAATTTCCAGTCGTGGAGCGATCCGTTCGTCATCATCACCGCACTGCCCGCCGCGCTCGCCGGCATCGTCTGGATGTTGTTCGCCACGCACACGACCTTTTCCGTGCCGGCCCTGACCGGCGCGATCATGTGCATGGGCGTCGCCACGGCGAACAGCGTGCTGGTGATCAGTTTCGCGCGGGAAAAACTCGAGGAACTGCGTGATTCGACCGCCGCGGCCATCGAAGCCGGCTTCGTGCGCCTGCGCCCGGTATTGATGACTGCGCTGGCGATGATCATCGGCATGGCGCCGATGTCGCTCGGCCTCGGCGAAGGCGGCGAACAGAACGCACCGCTCGGCCGCGCCGTGATCGGCGGTCTCGTGTTCGCGACCGTGGCCACGCTGTTTTTCGTTCCGGTCGTTTTCAGCATCGTGCATCGCCGCTTCGGCGAAAAATCCGCACCCGATTCCGCATTTGGAGAAGCCCATGTCGCCGCCTGACGCCGTTCGAACTTCCGCACCGCCGCGGCGCGGCCTGCGCCTCACCGGCATCGTCTTTGCGATCGCCGCAATCGTCGTCGTCGCCACGGGCCTGTACTCGCGCGCGTCGGGCAACGCACGCCTGCGCGAATGGACCGACGCCCAGGCGATTCCGATCGTCGCCGTTGCACCGCCGGCATCCGGCGCGAATGCAGGCGCTCTCGAGCTGCCGGGGCGGCTCGAAGCCTATTCGCGCGCACCGATTTATGCGCGCGTCAGCGGTTATCTGAAGAGCTGGAAATATGACATCGGCGCGCGCGTCAAGGCCGGCCAGGTACTCGCCGAGATCGAGACGCCCGACCTCGACCAGCAGCTGCAGCAGGCACGTGCCGACCTCAACACGGCCCAGGCCAACGAGAAGCTTTCCGAAGTCACCGCCGATCGCTGGCAGAAGATCCTGAAATCCAACGCCGTGTCGAAGCAGGACGTCGACGAGAAAGTCAGCGACCTTGCGGCGAAGCGCGCTGCGGTGGCTTCAGCCAAGGCCAATGTCGACCGCTTTGTCGCCATGAAGGGGTTCACGCACATCGTTGCGCCATTCGACGGCGTCGTGACGGCGCGCAACACCGATGTCGGCGCGCTGATCAACGCCGGCACCGCCGCGGGCCTGGAGCTCTTCGTCATTTCCGACACGCACAAGCTGCGTGCGTACGTGAATGTGCCGCAGGCCTACGTGCGCAATGTGCAGCCAGGCACGAAAGCCGAACTGACCGTGCCGGAGCATCCCGAAAAGTCCTATGCGGCGACGATCGAAACCTCATCGCAGGCGGTAACGGCATCGTCCGGTACGACGCTGATGCAACTCGTCGTCGACAATTCCGCCGATGAGCTGCTGCCGGGCAGCTACGCCAACGCACGCCTGCAGTTGCCGTCCAATGCCGAGGCGCTGAGCATCCCGGCCAGCGCGCTGATCTTCGATGCGAAGGGCCTGAGCGTTGCCACCGTCGGCGCCGACAACCGCGTCGCGGTGAAGGCAGTGACCATAGCGCGCGATCTCGGCAGCAAGATCGAAATCGCCTCGGGCCTCGGCGCGAACGACCGCGTCATACAGAATCCGCCGGACGGTATCGCGAGCGGCGCGGAGGTGCGCATCGCCGGCAATGCGACCAAGGCGCCTGAATCGGCAAGACCGAAAAACGAAAAAGGCTGATCGGAGCCGACGGGCCAAGGCATCGACTGCACGTTTGTCAGGTGCACGGTTTGTCAGGTGCCGGGCGTCCCGGACCGCATCGCCGGGGGCGATCTATTGGCCCGGCGGAATGCCGGCAAGGCGGCCCATAAATTGCCGGTAGTAGCGTAACTCGGCAATCGAATCACGCGTATCCGCCAGCGCCGTGTGCGCCGATTCCTTGCTGAAACCCTTGTGCAGGTCAGGAACCCAGCGCCGCGCCAGTTCCTTGATCGTCGACACGTCGAGATTGCGGTAGTGGAAGAACCGCTCGAGCCGCGGCATCAGCCGATGCAGGAAACGCCGGTCCTGGCAAATCGAGTTGCCGCACATCGGCGACTTTCCTGCCGGTACCCAGCGCAGTAGAAATTCCACGGTCTGCGCTTCGGCTACGCCGAAGTCAGTGGTCGAGTCGAGGACACGCTGCCACAACCCGGACTTGCGGTGCTGGTTGCGGTTCCAGTCGTCCATCGCCTCGAGCCGACTCAGCGGATGACGGATCGCGAACTCCGGTCCCTCGGCGAGCACCTCGAGCGACTTGTCGGTGACGATCGTCGCGATCTCGAGAATGGAGTCGCTGTCGCAATCCAGGCCGGTCATCTCCAGGTCGATCCAGATGAGATGGTCGTCGTGAATGGTCGGCTCGGTCATGGTCGGATCACACGGTGAGACCGGCAGACGATAGCATCTGGCCACGCCTGCGCACAGGGCACGCTCACTTCAGTTAGGCTTCGCGTATGAACGGATTCACGAGTTTTTACTGGCACGACTACGAAACCTTCGGCATCGACCCGTGCCGCGATCGCCCGGCGCAGTTCGCCGGCCAGCGCACGAACGGCGATCTCGAACCGATCGGCGACCCGCTTGCGATCTATTGCAGGCCGGCGCGCGACGTGCTGCCGAACCCGATTTCCTGCCTGATCACCGGCATCACGCCGCAGCGGGCCGAGCGCGACGGCGTGATCGAGGCGGAATTTGCCGCGTGCATCCAGGAAGAACTGGCCGAACCGGGCACCTGTGCGGTCGGCTTCAACTCGATCCGCTTCGACGACGAATTCACGCGCAACCTGCTCTACCGGAACTTCTACGATCCCTATGCACGGGAATGGGAAAACGGCAATTCGCGCTGGGACGTCATCGACCTCGCGCGCATGTGCTACGCCTTGCGTCCACAAGGCATCGAATGGCCGCTGCGTGAGGACGGCACGCCGAGTTTCCGCCTCGAGGATCTGACTGCGGCAAACAACATCGGGCATCAACAGGCGCATGACGCGCTGTCCGACGTCAATGCGACGATCGCGGTTGCCCGCCTCCTGCGCACGAAGCAGCCGCGGCTTTTCGCCTGGTACTTTGCGCTGCGCCGCAAGCAGCGCGCCTTCGAACTGCTCGACCACGTGCATCGCACACCGGTGCTGCATGTCTCCTCGCGCTATCCGGCCGAACGCGGCTGCATCGCAATGGTGGCGCCGTTGGCAGTCCATCCGCTGCAGCCGAACAAGGTCATCGTTTACGACCTGGACACCGATCCGGCGGCGTTGCTCGAACTCGATGCGGCGGACATTGCAGACCGGGTGTTCGTTTCGCGCGTCGATCTGCCGGAAGGCGTCGAGCGCATTCCGCTCAAGGCCGTATCGGCGAATCGGTCGCCCGCGCTTGCGCCGATCAGCGTGCTGGCCGGCGTCGATACCGCGCGCATTCGCCTCGATCCGGATCGTTGCCTCGCGCACCTGAAGACGTTGCAAAACGAAGCCGGCCTGGCAGCGAAGATCGGCGAGGTCTTTGGATCGCCCGCGGCCGAGCGCGAGCCGTCCGATCCGGATCTGGCGCTGTACCACGGCTTCTTCAGCGATTTCGACCGGAAGTTGCTGCGCGACGTGCGTGGCACGCCGCCGGATCAACTCGCAACCGGGCGATTCGCGTTCAACGATTCCCGTTGCGCCGAACTGCTGTTCCGCTACCGTGCGCGAAATTGGCCGTCGAGTCTTTCCGCCGACGAGGCCGCGCGCTGGGAGGAATTCCGCCGCAACAAGCTGACCGCCCAGACCGAAACCACGACCTTGACACTCGACGACTACTTCCGCGAGATTGCCCTGCGACGGACGACGGCGGACGGCGCACAGACGACGATTCTCGATGCGCTCGAACATTGGGGCCGCGAGATCATTTAGGGACCAGCCATGGCAAACACGACCTATTTCGATCCCGCCGGGTTCCGCTTCCTGCGCAACCTGGCGAAGAACAACAATCGAGAGTGGTTCAACGCGCACAAGGCGCAGTACGAGCAAACCGTGCGCGATCCCTTCCTGCGCCTGATCGGCGACCTGGCCGAACCGCTGGCGAAGATCAGCCCGCACTTCCGCGCCGACCCGCGTCCGAGCGGCGGCTCGATGTTCCGCATCTATCGCGATACGCGCTTTGCCAACGACAAGAGCCCGTACAAGACTTGGCTCGGTGCGCGTCTGTTCCATGAGCGCAACCGCCAGGTGCACGCGCCGCTGTTCTACATACACATTCAGCCGGGCCGATGCTTCGCCGGCGGCGGCCTGTGGCACCCGGAGCCGCCGGCGCTCAAGCGCATTCGCGATTTTCTTGTCGACAATCCGGCGACATGGAAGAAAGCCGTTCGCTCGAAGCGATTCCGAGAGCGCTTCGAGCTGGGTGGCGAGTCGCTCAGCCGGCTGCCGAGCGGTTTCGACGCACAACACGAACTGATCGACGACATCAAACGCAAGGATTTCGTGGCCAGCGCCGAGTTCACTGATGCCGACGCCATGTCGCCGCAGCTGAAGGCTCTGCTGGTCGACACCTTCAAAGGCATCGCACCGATGGTCGACTATCTTTGCGCGGCGTTGGACCTCGAGTTTTGATGGCCTCGCATCGCGCGCTGCGCATCATCGCAGCATACAAACTGGTCAAGGCGCTCGGCCTGCTTCTCGTTGCGGCGACGGCGTTCGGACTCATCGGCCAGGGAAACCTGCAGTCGCTGTCCGACTGGATCACGGCGCTGCCGATTCATCACGGGCACGGCTTTCTCGTGCGCGTCATCGACCAGCTTTTTGCCCTCGGTCCGCGCAAGTTCCTCGCGATCGGCATCGCGGCCTGCATCTACGCCGCGGTGTTCCTCGTCGAGGGCTGGGGATTGTGGCGCGAGAAGCGCTGGGCCGAGTACCTGACCGTCATTGTCACGGCCTCGCTTATTCCGCTCGAGGTCTGGGAAATCTTCCGCTACCTCACCTGGGTCAAGGTGCTGGCACTGGTCGTGAACGTTGCCATCGTGCTGTATCTGTTCCGGCTGTTGCGCAGACCAAAATAGCCGTCGCGCAACGCGAGTCAGGCGCGCCCAAACGGGAACGCAAGCACGGCGCCGATATCATCGCCGCCGGTCATCGCCATGAGCAGGCGTTCGACGCCGAGCGCCACGCCCGCGCAATCCGGCATGCCCTGGTCCAAAGCCGCGAGAAAATTTGCGTCGATCGGCAATTCAGCCAAGTCCCGTCCACGGCGGCGCTTGTTGTCGCGCTCGAAACGCGCGCGTTGTTCTGCAGCGTCGGTCAGCTCGTGATAGCCATTGGCCAGTTCGTGCGAACCGAGATACAACTCGAAGCGCTCCGCAACCGGAGGGTCGCCGTCGCGGATCTTTGCCAACGCACATTGCGATGCAGGATAGTCATGAACTACCGTGATCCGGTCATGCGGAAACCTCGGCTGGATGCGGTGCGTGAGCAACAGGTCGAGCCAGTCGTCACGGCCGAGACCCTTGCCGTCCACGCGCACGCTGCCCAGCGCATCGATCAGCGCGTCATCCGCAGCCGCGAATGGATCGACTCCGACCGAATCGCAAAACAGCTCCCTGTAGGAACATTTCCGGACCTCGGCGCGCCTGCCGACCAGAGCCAGCGCGTGACCGACGAGGTCGACGGCCTCTTCGATCAGCTGCATGTGGTTCCAGCCTACGCGGTACCATTCGAGCATCGTGAATTCGGGATTGTGCCGGCGCCCGGCCTCGCCGTTGCGGAACACGCGCCCCAGCTCGTAACAATCGCCGACGCCCGCGGCAAGCAGTCGCTTCTGCGCAAATTCCGATGACGTTCGCAGCCAGCGCTCACGCGAACCCGCGTCGACGTGCCCGGAGAAGCGCGTGCTGAAGCTTTCGATGTTGGGATCGGTATTGGCGCCCGCCGAAAGAATCGGCGTCTCCACCTCGAGCACGTTGCGCTCGGCGAAATAGCCGCGGATCAGAGCGTACAAGCGCGCACGAAGTTCGAGACGTGCTCGAAGGTCATCGCGCTGCCCCTTTGCCCTGTCCTCTCCTCCAAGCGAAGATTCTGAGCGCAGATTCACGGCGGAGGCGCCGCGTGCTGCATTCGTCGGCCCGTCCGAGCTGGCGACGACCCTCCTGCTCCCTCTCCCCCGACGTTGTCGGGGGAGAGGGTTGGGGTGAGGGGGCGGCGCCTCAGTCAGCACAACGTCAATCGCAGCAAGCACGTCATCCGTCCGCTGCAATACGTCGTTGTTCCAGACTCTCAAAACGCGGAAGCCAAGCGCCTCAAGTTCTCGCGTCCTTTGTGCGTCATAGCCTGATTGATCGAAGTGCTGGCTACCATCAACCTCGACAATCAAGCGCCTTTCGACGCACACGAAGTCCACGATATAACCCGCGATCTCGTGCTGCCGACGAAATTTCTCGCCCAACTGCTCGCCGCGCAAATGGGACCAGAGCCGTCTTTCTGCATCGGTCGCGGCCACGCGCAGGCTTTTCTTGCGCTCCATGCGCTACCCCCTCACCCAACCCTCTCCCCCAAACGACTTTGGGGGAGAGGGCTTTCGAGGAATAGCGCCTCGCAATTCATCGGGGCCCCGATTCACTGAAGGCTTGTACGCTGCTGAAAATTCATTGCTTGTGCCGTCTGAGGTATTCGACCAGGCGCGCTTCGTCCCACACCTCGACGCCGAGTTCGGTGGCCTTGTCGAGTTTCGAACCAGCCTCGCTGCCGGCCACGACGAAGCTGGTCTTCTTCGAGACGCTGCCAGCCGTCTTCGCACCGAGTGCTTCGAGTTTGCCCTTGGCTTCATCGCGAGTCAGCGATGTCAGGGTGCCGGTAAGCACCACGGTCTGGCCGTCCAGAGGGCCGGCCTTGGCCGACCCGCGCTCGGCCTTGTCCAGCACGGCGTGCACTGATTTCATGCAGCGCTGCAGCAGCGCACGGCCTTCGGCGTCGTGCAGGAACGCCATTGCACTCTCGGCGACATCTTCCGGCACGCCGGCATCGACCCATTGCGGGCGCGAGGATTTCGCCACGGCTTCGAGGCTGTCCAACGCCGCGATCAACTGCGCGCTGCGCTTCGCTGTCAGCTTCGGAATCTCCATTGCGGCAAGCACGAGTTCCGGCGCCAGCGCTTCGTGCAGCTTGGCAATCGGCGCATGCGCATCCTCGATGCGTACGCCGCGTTTCAACAAAGCGTCGATCACGTCCTGATTACCCTGCTGCATGAAGAAATGGTCGATCGCGCGCGCGACCTCGCCGCCGATGTCCGGAACGGCCTTGAGCACGGGCCAGGGCAGATGGCGAATTAGCTGCAGATCGCCGAACCACGTTGCCAGCGCCTTAGCGGTGCTTTCGCCGACGTGCGTGATGCCCAGCGCGTAGAGAAACCGCGCGAGCGTCGTGCGCCGGCTGTGATCGATGCCCTCGATCAGGTTCTCGGCCCACTTCGTCGCCACCTTGCCAGCCTTCACGGTTTCCGGTGTCGTGCCGTTGCGCTCGTCGGCGCGACGCTTCATTTCGAGCAGCTCGCCGAGCGTGAGCTTGTACAGGTCGGCGACCGAACGGACGAAGCCGAGTTCGCAAAGGTCGCTGATGAAACGCTCGCCGAGTCCGTCGATATCCATCGCGCGACGCGCGGCGAAGTGGAAAATCCCCTGCACGACCTGTGCGGCGCAGGTCAACCCGCCGGTGCAGCGCGCGACCGACTCGCCTTCCTCACGCACGATTTCCGAACCGCACACCGGGCAATGTTCCGGCATCTGCCATGGCTTCGTGCGTGCAGGACGCTGGTCGAGCACGACACTGACGACTTCGGGAATGACGTCACCGGCACGGCGCACGATGACGGTGTCGCCGACGCGCACGTCGAGCCGGGCAACCTGGTCGGCGTTGTGCAGCGTCGCGTTGGTGACCGTGACGCCGCCGACGAATACGGGCTTGAGCTTCGCCGCCGGTGTCGCCGCACCGGTGCGGCCGATGTTGATGATGATGTCCTCGACCGTCGTCGTCTGCTCCTGCGCCGGAAACTTGTGCGCAACGGCCCAGCGCGGCGTGCGTCCGACGAAACCGAGTTCGGCCTGGCTGGCCAGGTCGTTGAGCTTGTAGACGACGCCATCGATGTCGAACGGCAGCTTGTCGCGGCGCTCGCCGATGCGGCGATAGTACGCAAGGCAGCCGTCGGCACCCGCGCTCGTGTCGGCGAGATTGCTGACCGGAAGGCCCCATTCGCGCAGCTTGGCCAGCATCGCCGCATGTGTCGCCGGCAGCGTGCCGCCTTCCACTGCGCCAACCGCGTAGGCATAGAACGACAGCGGTCGTTTCGCCGTCACGCGCGGATCGAGCTGGCGCAGCGACCCGGCCGCGGCGTTGCGCGGATTGATCAGCAGTTTGACCTTGCCATCGGAGGCGCGCGCCGCTTCGTTGTATTTCTCGAAGCCGGCGCGTGGCATGTACACCTCGCCGCGTACCTCGAGCACCGCCGGATAACCCTTGCCGTGCAGACGCAGTGGAATCGTCTTGATCGTGCGCAGGTTCGCGGTGACGTCTTCGCCGGTTTCGCCGTCGCCACGGGTCGCGCCCCGCACGAACAAACCGTCTTCGTAACGCAGGCTGATCGCCAAGCCGTCGAATTTCGGCTCGACCGAGAATTCAAGATTCTTCCGCCCGAGCCGTGTTTCGATGCGGCGCACGAAGTCCTGCACTTCCTGCTCGGTGAAGGCGTTGGCGAGCGACAGCATCGGAATTTCGTGCCGCACCTCAGCGAATGCACCCGACGGCGTTGCGCCGATGCGCTGGGTCGGCGAATCCGGCATGCGCAGGTGCGGATGTTCCGCTTCGATCGCTTCGAGCTCGCGCATGAGAGCGTCGTACTCGGCGTCCGTGATCGACGGCTCGTCGAGCACATGGTAGCGGTGGTTGGCATCGGTGAGTTGCACGCGTAAAGCTTCTGCGCGCGCTGCCGGTGCGGAAGTGGCCTTGCTCATTGCTCGCTGATCGTTAGAGCCATCGGAGACCCCAAGTTTACCGATTTTGTTGCATTCCCCGTCAGGCTTGCGGGATGCTTGACGCAATGTCAGGAGATCGCCATGGCCAAATCGAACTGGGCGCCGTTCAAGCAATCCGACAAGGCCTACGACTACGCCGGCGACAAACTGGCCAAGGCCTGGGCCAGGCTCCACGCTGGCGATCAGGAGCCGTATCCCGACGACAAGCACATCGGCAAGCTGCTCAAAGCGAATCCGGGACTCGGCAAGGACGCCGGCAGGATTGCTGCAACGCTGCAGGATGCCTGGCGGGCGTTCCATCGCGGCGATTTCCAGGAGGCCCATGAGACCGGCGTGAGCCTCAAGGCGCTGGGTGCCTCGGTGGCGATCAAGGCCGGCGGCATTCATGCCACCTATCTCGTCGCCGGCGACAAGGACAAGATCGCGCGTTACGAAGCGCTGGCCAAGCTCGCCGACACTGCGATCGACGCGTTGCCCGGAGAAGCCAACAGCCACTATCGGCGCGCCTTCGCACTGGGTCGATACAGCCAGTGCATCTCGATCGCCAAGGCGCTGGCACAGGGCGTCGCCGGCAAGGTCCGCGAGTCGCTCGACGCGACACTGAAAATCGCACCGAAGCACGCCGAAGCACGCATGGCGCTTGGCCTGTACCACGCGGAGATCGTCGGCAAGGTCGGCGGCATGCTGGCCAAGCTGACCTATGGCGCGAGTGCCGGCGAAGCGGAGAAGCAGCTCAAGGAAGCGCTGAAGCTGACACCCGATGCGCCGATTGCCTGGATCGAGTACGGCAACGCCTTGATGTTGCTGCACGGCGCGTCACGCGAAGACGATATCGCCGAAGCGTACCAGAAGGCATCGAAGCTCAAGCCACGCGACGCGATGGAAGCGCTCGACGCCGCCTGGGCGCGCGAGCAGATCGAGTAGCGTTCAACGTGTGTTCGGGTTGCGCCATGCGACAATGCGCTGCGCATGTCCACCCCGCCCGACGAACACCCTCGCGAATCCGACGTTGCCGGCACGCAACAGCGGCCTTCGCCTGCCCTGTCGGCCGATGAGAAGCGCTATCTCATCTGGCTGATCGCGTTTTCTTTCTTCATGCAGATGCTCGATTCGACGATCGTCAACACGGCGACGCCGAGCATCGCGCGCGCCCTCGAAGTCAATCCGCTGAGCCTGCGATCGGCACTGATCAGCTACGTGCTGAGCCTTGCCGTGTTCATTCCGATCAGCGCCTGGTTCGCCGATCGCTACGGCACGCGGCGTATCTTTGGCGTCGCTATCGCGATCTTCACGCTTGGCTCGCTCGCTTGCGGGCTTGCGCAAAGCCTGTGGATGTTGACCGCTGCCCGCGTGGTACAGGGATTCGGCGGCGCGATGATGATGCCGGTCGGGCGGCTCGTGCTGGTGCGCAGCTTCGACAAGTCCGAATTCGTCACTGCCATGAGCGTCGCCACGATCCCCGGACTCATCGGTCCTGCCATCGGACCGCTGCTCGGCGGATTCTTCTCGATGTATCTGTCGTGGCGCATGATCTTCTTTGTCAACATTCCGTTCGGCATAGCCGGGCTGTGGCTGACGCGGCGATTCATGCCGGACTATCATGGCCCGCAAGGCGTGCCCCTGGACGTCATGGGTTTCATCCTGCTGGCGCTCGGCATGGGCGGATTCTCCTGGGCGCTCGAGCAGGCTGCAGATGGCGCCCATCTGCACGCCCTGTTCGTCGCCGTTGGCGCGTTCGCTCTCATCGCGCTTTACGTGCGGCGCAGTTTTCGCGTGGCCGCGCCGATCGCCGACCTGAGCCTGCTGCGCATTCCGAGCTTCCGCATTGCCTTCACCAGCGGCTTCGCCACGCGCCTGGGTGTCGGCGGCATGTACTTTTTGCTTACGCTGCTGTTCCAGATCGGTTTCGGTTACTCGGCAATCATGGCCGGCCTGCTGCAACTGCCGCAGGCGCTGGCGATGATGTTGATGCGATTCTTCGTCGGCGGGATCATCAAGCAGTACGGCTATCGCCAGGTGCTCCTGATCAACACGGCTCTGTCGGGTTGTCTGGTGCTGCTGTTCGCGACATTCACGATCACGACGCCGATCTGGCTGATCTGCGCGCAGGTGTTCGCCTACGGGTTCGTCATGTCGCTGCAGTACTCGGCAATGAACACGCTGGGCTTCATCGATCTTGCACCGGCCCAGGCAAGCATGGGATCGAGTATCACCAGCGCCGTGCAGAACCTGTCGATGAGCCTCGGCATTGCGTTTGCGTCGGTGCTCATGGCCGCGTTCATCGGCGATACGCACGATAACGTCCATTACGTCGGCGCGTTCCGTGCAACGACGAGCGTGCTCGGTATCGTTACGCTGCTGTCGACATTGTTGTTCCTGCGGCTGCCGCGGCCGGCAGCCGCATAGCCGGCGCCTCCCTTGAAGCCTTACTGAAAACGTTGTAGGAAATTTCCTACAAACTTTGACGGCATTCTCCTATACCGGCTCGGCGGCGTTTGTCCAACACTAGCTCCCGCCATGGAGGCCTCGCTTCAGCGGGGAATACGGATGCCGGCAGGATGCCTCCCCGCTGAAGCAACACTCGCCCGCTGTGTATTGAGAGCGCACGAGCATTGCCGCCCGAGCGACGAGTGCGCCGCTACTGCGAGCAATCGATACTCTGCGCGGCAGCGCCGAACCGCGCGTGATCCTCTTCCGAGGCGCCATCGACGACGGGCTCGTCACCGTTCACGATAAATTGCACGAATCCGGAATAGGTGCCGTTGCCGGCGGGCGTGCTCACTTCGCCACACAGCGCCGCCTTCGTCGCGTTCCAGTGCACGTTGGAGAACCGCACTGCGCCGGGTTCCGGATACTTCGCCTGGACCAATGCCAGCAGGCGGCTTTGCTCATCCGTGTCGCTCTGTTGCTCGGCCTTTATCTCGCGTTCTTCGTCGGCCTGAGCTTGCCGATCGTGTTCGGCGAGTTGCTGGTTGAGGAGCCTTTTCTCCTCTTCCTGCCGCGCTCTTTCCGCGCGATCCGCCTGGTTATTCCATTCGGCATTGGCCTTCGCGCGTTCTGCCTCGACCTCTTCGGGTGATTTGCCGCTGCAGCCCACGCAGGCGCAAACGAGACCCGCGATCGCCAGCCACCGCCAGCTTGCAGTGTTGTACATGGTCGCCCCTGTGCGGCACATCTTACGGCGCAAATCTTTACCGCAAAACGCGGCCGGAAACTGTTACGTGTGACACGAATAGCTGCCAGAAACGCACGACCCACGTCGCGGCATTCCCCCCAATGCAGTTTTCCTGCACAAGCACCTATACTGCGGATTCAGTTCTTCAGGGGAACATCGAAATGGGGAGCACCGAATTGCGGCATCGAATCACCTGCCTTTCGGCGGGAATATTGCTGGCCGTCGCCGGTCATGCGGAAACTCCGTCCAGCACCACCGCAGCGCCCGCGGCGACGCCGATCGTGCTCAAGGCTGCACACCTTTTCGATGGGCGCAGCGGAAAGCTGAGCGAGCCCGGTGTCGTGATCGTCAAGGGCGAACGTATCGTCGCTGTCGGCAAGGACGCGCCGATTCCTGCCGACGCGCGCGTGGTCGACCTCGGCGACGTCACGCTGGTGCCCGGCTTCATCGATGCGCACACGCACATCACGCAGGACCACAACGACAACTGGGCGCAGGGCTTCTACGAAAGCACGCTGCGCTTTCCGGTCGAGCAGTCGTACCACGCCGCGCACAATGCGCTCGTCACGCTGCGCGCCGGCTTCACCACCGTGCGCGATGTCGGCAGCAGCGATTTCATCGACGTCGCGCTGCGCAACGCGATCAACGACCACCTCGTGCAGGGCCCGCGCATCGTCGCTGCCGGTCACGCGATCGGCTCGACCGGCGGCCACTGCGACAGCTCGCCGGCCCCGCCGGATCGCCTGAAACCTTCGGGCACGCTCGAAGGCGTGTGCAACGGCCCCGAGCAATGCCGCCTGGCCGTGCGCGAACAGATGAAGTTCGGCGCCGACGTGATCAAGATCTGCGCGTCTGGCGGCGTATTGAGCGAATCGGATCCGGTCGATGTGCCGCAGCTGACACCCGACGAACTCAAGGCCATCATGAGCGAGGCGCATGCCTGGGGCCGCAAGGTTGCCGCCCATGCGCACGGCGATCTCGCCGCAAAGCTGGCGGTCGAAGCCGGCGTCAACTCGATCGAGCACGGCAGCTTCCTGCAGCCGGCCACGCTGCAGCTGATGAAGCAGAAGGGCGTCTATCTCGTGCCGACGCGCATGACCCAGGTCTGGGTCAACGCGAAGGCAGACACGTATCCGCCGAAGATCGGTGCGAAAGCACGCGCAGCGTACGCCGTACACACCGCGATGATGAAGAACGCCATGAAGATCGGCGTGCCGATCGCCTTCGGCACCGACGCCGGCGTCTATCCGCACGGCCTGAATGCGCAGGAGTTCGGCGACTATGTCGACGTCGGCATGACCCCGGCTTCTGCGCTGATGACGAGCAGCATCGGCTCCGCCACCCTGCTCGGCATCGAAGCGGACACCGGCACGCTGGAGGCCGGCAAGTTCGCCGACATCGTCGCCGTACCGGGAGATGTCTTGCAGAACATCCGCGCGACGGAGAAACCGGTCATGGTCATGAAGCACGGCGAGACCGTGGCACTGCACTAATCCGCAGACAAGAAACGCCTCGTCTCAGGGCCGGCGCGCCAGCAGCAGTTCGCCGGCGACCGGCACGCCGGATTCAAGCCGCAGCACGATGGCTTCGCGCGCCACGTTGACGAAACCCGCCTCGCGCAACTCGCTAACGACGCGCTCCGGCGCATGACGGTAGCGTCCCGTCGCCGGCAACAGCTCGGTGTCATCGCCTTCGCTGCATTCGATCGAGAACGCGAAGCGCCCTCCCGCCTCGAGGTGCGTTACCACCGTAGCGAATACCGGCCGCAATTCGGCCACGTAGATGAAGACGTCGGTGGCGACGATCAGTTCCCATCGTGACGACGCGTCGTGCAGGAACGCGGTGAGTTCGGCAGCATGCAACCCGCGATACAGGCCCTTCGCACGCGCGTGCTCCAGCATGCGCGGCGACAGGTCGACACCATCGATGGTTCGGCCCGGGCGAGCGAGTTCCTGCGCCATCAGGCCGGTGCCACAGCCGAGATCGAGCACCGTCGCCGCGACATCGGCCTCGTGCTGACGCAGGAAGCGTGCGAGACGCGCCGGCGCCTGATAGCCGAGGCGTTCGACCAGCGTCAGGTCGAAGCGATCAGCGAAATCGTCGAACAGGCAACGGATGTATTCGCTTTCCACGGCCTCGGGCAATACGCCGATCGTGGCCGTATGGAAATGCGCAATCACAGGATCGCGTGGGTCGCGTGTCCGCGCCTTCTCGAACGCGGCGCGCGCGGCCGTCAGATCACCCTGTTTCAGACGCGCCCGTCCGAGCCACGCCCACGCTTGAGCATCGGTGTCATCGGTCCGCAAGGCGTCCTCGAAGCGCCGTGCCGCCTCGACTGCATCGCCGGCATGCAGCAGGGCAATGGCATGCTCGAACGCCACCTCGCGATCCCGTGGCGCGAGTGCAAGCGCACGCTCGCGACTGTGCAGGACAGCATCGGTCTGGCCCAGGGCGGCCTGTGTCTTCGCCAGGCCCCGCCAGCCATCCAGCAATTGTGGATTGTCATGCAACACCTGCGTGTACGCCTGCAGCGCTTCGTCATTGCGTCCGCTGCGGCGCAGGGCATGCGCGCGATGCAAGGTCAGCGCGGGATGCGCCGGTGCCAATGCCAGCCCTGACGTGAACGCCTGGAGCGCCTGGTCGGGCCGGTCGAGTTCAAGCGCAGCCAATCCGAGCGCGTTCCAGCCCGGCACGCTCGCGGGCGCGATCGTGCATGCGTGTTGCGCAATCTGCAATGCCTCCTCGACTCGGCCACAACGGCGCAGCGCTACGGAAAGGTTCACAGCCAATTCGGCGTTGTCCGGCGCAGAGCGCACGAGTGGCTCCAATACGGCGGCGGCTTCGGCATAACGCTCCTGCTGCAGCAGCAACGTCGCCAGCGGCATTCCGGCAGCACTGTCGCCATCACGCAGGCACTCGCGATAACCCGCCTCGGCTTCGCTCAAGCGGCCCGCACGATGCAATGTCAGAAAGGATTGGAGTCGGAGTGAAGGCAAATGGCTCAACCTCATTTTGGTCTTTGCGATCGGGTCGCATCGATTTCGACAACTGCTTCGCGCGCAGAAAAATGACACGTGCGCTGCGGGCACATTATCAACGTCGGCATCTTGCGCACAAACTTTTCCGATGATG
The DNA here is from genome assembly GCA_963738115.1 of uncultured Gammaproteobacteria bacterium. GTDB lineage: Bacteria > Pseudomonadota > Gammaproteobacteria > Xanthomonadales > Rhodanobacteraceae > Rudaea. Next base: position 100,432 of record CAVTVN010000004.1, read on the forward strand.
GGCGAAAGTTGCTGCCGCCTTCCATTCGCGCGAAGCCGTCACAAGAGCGATGGCGCAACGCGGCATGAGATTTCGTTTTTCGCAGTAGCCGCCGACATCGCAGCCGGATTTCAAATCCACCTGTGTGGTACGGAATTGAAACCTGCTCGAGTGCCGGCGGCCGTGTAGAAAACGCGCGCAAGCCTTCCGCGCACGCATCGCGGCATTCAGCGACACCACGTCGACACCGTGAAGGCAGTAGTCACTACCAAGAGGAGATTCATCAAATGATCAGTTTGAAATCGAGGACACGGCTTGGGCTGACCGCTGTGTTGACCGCGGTGCTCACGGGGGCGGTAGTTCATGCCCACGCTGCCGGTTCGGTATCGCACAGCGAGGCTCTTTTGTCCGGCAGTACGTCAGAGAGCACTTACAACAATCGCGACGGCAAGTGCAAGCCGCCGAGCGATCTTTCGATGTGTACGGAATGGCATCGCGTAATCCGTCGCAATTTCGCGCCGCGCGAAATCGGCATGCTCTTCGGCTCGGCCACCTCATATGCGGAGTACAGGACCTCGTATTCGCGCGTAAAGGAACGCTACGATCGGCTGCGCAACGAATTCGCCATCAACTACAGCCCCGCGAGCGCTGTAGCCAGCAACTAAGGCGCACTGGTTGGTTTTGGACACTCCCCCGCTTCGCAGCGGGGTTTTTTTGGCGCACAAACCGCAATGCTAGTGCGCGTTGATCCACGCGCCAAGCGCCGTGCGATCCTGCGTGTCGATGTCGATGATGCGGAAGCCGACCCAGAACTGACCGGGAATGCTGGCCGGCTCACTCCACTGTTCGTGCACGCCGATTTCCAGACGCCGCTCGGCGCCTCCGGCATGACCCGGCAACGCAAAATTCAACTGAAACAGAGCGCCGTCGGGCAGAGCGCGGTTGGCGATCAGCAGCATGCCGTCGACCGAAAGATTACCGATTTGTCCGATCGGTTCGGCGGTAATGGAATTGATGACCTGGATGGCGCTGAGTGCGCCTTTGCGCCGTGCCCTGCGATGTTCAACCATTTCCCTTGCCTCGCCGAATGCCGTGTTGCCTCACGCAGGAACCGGCCGGGCATTCGTTGCTTGCCCGGTCAGCTGCTTGAGCGACGCAACGATCGCGTTCCACGCGCGATCGACCAATGATTCGTGTTCCGGTTCCGCGATGTTGGCTTGGCCGCGGACGATGTCGCGCGCCAGTTGTTCGAGCGTGCGGTCCTGGACACGCGCGCCGCGTTGATTGACGAAGAGGCAACGCCCGGTGACCGTCGAGAACCAGCTCAGCTTGCGCCGCACGCGATCGCCTTGCTGGTTTGTCGCAAACTCGAACCAGGTGCCGAACGGAATCGTCTTCAGGTGCTCGAGCAACTGTATTTCTTCGTCACTCAGCTTCATTGACGCCTTGCGCAGCTCTGCAGCGCGTAAGGGCTTTTCTTCCCCTGCGACTTCACCCAAATGGCTCTTGCTCTTGAGCCGGATCGCGATGTCGGTTTGCGATGCCGGATTGTCTTCATTGGCGACTTCGGCCGGGGCAAGCAGGCGCCTTACGACGAGCTGGATCTCATCGTGGTGATAACCGACCTGGCCGAGTGCCTTCTCGACCTGCTGGCGCAATTCGGTGTGCGGTGGTCTTTCGCTCACGGAACTCGGGCTTCCTGCGGCGATCAGCTGGCCGGCGACAGCCAGTTGCTCGCTATAGGCGGCGCTGTTTTCGCCCTGGCGCAACAGGGTTAGGGCGAGGACATCGGTCCAGGCCTGCTCGAGCATCGTGCGCAGCAGCCGTCCGGGTTTGCCCGTCGAGACAAGTTCCGCAATGGCGTTGCTCGCGGTCTCCCGCGCCAACGCGAGTTTTTCGCGACCCTTCGAAGCGTCCACCAGGCGACGCTCGGCCATTTCGGCTTTGTGCTTCAGCGTCTGCATGTGCTGGGACAGGTCGCCGAACATGCGTTCGATGAGGCTCAAATCGCCGTTGAACTCGCTGTTGAGGCGCTCGATGACCACGTGCATTTTCTTGAGCAGGGCCGGATCGGCTTCGCCTTCGCTGTCGTCGATCCAGTGAATACCCGTTTCGGCGATCGCATTGAGCAGCAGGCGCGCCGGATGCGCCTGCTGCGTGAAGAAGCTCTTGTCCTGCAAGGCAACGCGCAGCAGCGGCACGTGCAGTTTGGTCAGCATGGCTTGCGTATTGCCGGCTGCCGGCGTGTTCTTCGTGATGCATTCGAACAACATGCCGACCAGGTCGATCGTGTCGGAGTCTTCGCTGTTCAGTTGCGCGCGCTGTCCGGCCGGCGCGCGCTGGCGCAATTGATTGAGCAGATCCTGCTTGAGCTGAGCCACCGTGTAGCGTGTCGCACCCGGGCTCGTTTGCAGCTTGCCGAGCACGGCCTGCACGTCTTCTGCGCTGGGCACGTAACCGCTGCCGTCCCTTGCCGCTGCAGGTGATCCGGACATCTGACGCCTGCCGGCGAGCAATTCGCGCAACGTGGTGAACATGTCGGTGTCGTGTCCCTCGATGCTGCCCCAGGCCGCCGATACGTCGCCCGAGGATATGGATGCGCCAGTGCGCGATTCCGCTGCGGCTTCCCCGGCGCGGTCGCTGCTCTTGCCCTTCGGCCGTGCTGGCGAGTGCACGCGCAGGTTTCTCAGAATGCGGTGTTCGGCAAGAAATGCGTTGAGAGAAGCGTAGAACGGGGCGGCCTCGCTCAATGCCACGCGATCATAGGCGCGGTAGAACAGTGCCCGATGCTCGGGCGGAACGTTCATGCACGCTCCGACATCACGCAGAGCAGCGGCGATCCGGGCAGGTCCGAGCGGAACGCTTTCGGTGTCGAAGGCCGGCTGTTCCGCGAGCACGGCGAAGCGGTGGCCGAGATCGTGCAGAGTCAGCGACTGGCGGACATCGCTCTTCATCACCATTTCCTGCAGCACCAGCGATTCTTCCAGATCACTGGTTTCCACCAGCGACAGTTCGGTGGCCGGGCGCGCGCTACCCTGCGGCGGCTCGGCATGCTGCGGATGGCCGCTCTCGTCGAATCGGGCCAAGCCGTCCTCGATGGCGACGAGAAAACGTGGCACCGCCTCGCCGCGTGTGCGCTTGAACTCGCGCAGCGTATCGAAGCAGCGTCGGCTCTGTTCGATGGTTCGCGCCTTTGGCCGCCTGACGCAACAGCTCGTGTTCGAACTCGTCCAGGGCGGCGCCCATCGAGTCGGCGAGACTGCGCGTGCACAGGCCAAGCAGACCCGTGAGCATGTGGCGCACGCGCGGCGGCAAATCGTGCCGCTGCGCAAGTTTTCGGCGCACGGGCGCGCGCGCCGAAGCGGCGCGAGTCGAAGCGGAACCCCCCTGAACCATGGTCCACCCCTGTTACTGCTCTCGGCCGTATGGACTACTTAAGTCCCTGCCGAGAGAGGCGCTTATCCTGATCAACCGCAAGCCCCGCGGCGACCTGGGCGCGTCCTGCCCTTTCAGGGTAGTACGCAGCGCCCATGGTGGCAATGCAATCTTTCAGCCATGTGCGGCGGCGGCTCGGCAGTCGATCGTAGGTGACGGCAGACTTATTGCCCCGTTCCGGCCGTTCACTCGATGATCACGACGGATGAGATATGTTCTGCAGGGGTATGAATCGAAAGGGAAATCGTATGCCACGCTATGCAGTGTTCCGCTTCTTTGTGCTGTGGTTTCTCGCCGCTTTCGGCACGCCGCAGGTGCATGCCCAGAATCCTGCCGTTACCGTCAACGTCGATGCCAACGCCAATCGCCATGCGATCAGTCCGCTGATTTACGGCGTCGCCTATGGCACTTCAACGACGCTGGCGGACCTCAACGCCCCGCTCAACCGCTATGGCGGCAACAACGCGTCGCGCTACAACTGGCAGCTCAACGCCGACAATCGCGACTTCGACTGGTATTTCGAAAGCATCGCGGACACGAGCTCCGTCGCCGGCGAGCGTGGCGATACTTTCATATCGCAAAGCAAGGCAGCCAACGCGCAGGCGATGCTGACGCTGCCGATGCTCGACTGGGTGGCGAAACTCGGCGCCAATCGCAGCAAGCTGGCGAGTTTCTCGCAAGCCAAGTACGGTGCGCAGACCGGCAACGACGCGCAATGGTATCCGGATGCCGGCAACGGTGTATTGAAGGCCACCGGCCAGAACATCACCGGCAACGATCCGAACGATGCGAACGTGCCGAACAACACGACGACGCAACAGGGCTGGGTGCAGCATCTGGTTGCGCAATGGGGCACGGCATCGGGCGCGGGCCTGAAGTACTACATCCTCGACAACGAGCACAGCATCTGGCAGTCGACGCATCGCGACGTGCACCCGACCGGCGCGACGATGGACGAGATCCGCCAGCGCGTGATCGATTACGCGACCATGGTCAAGGACGTCGACCCGGCCGCCACGCTCGTCGGCCCCGAAGAATGGGGCTGGAGCGGCTACTTCTACAGCGGTTACGACCAGCAGTACGGCGCGGCGCACAACTGGTGCTGCTATCCCGATCGCGCGGCGCACGGCAATTGGGACTACCTGCCGTGGCTGCTCGACCAGTTGCACCAGAACGAAGTTGCTACCGGCAAGCGCCTGCTCGATGTTTTCTCCGTGCACTGGTATCCGCAGGGCGGCGAATTCGGCAACGACACCTCGACCACGATGCAGCAGCTGCGCAACAAGTCGACGCGCTCGCTGTGGGATCCGAACTATGTCGACGCGACCTGGATCAACGACAAGGTGCAGTTGATTCCGCGCATCCGCAACTGGGTGGCGACGTACTATCCCGGCCTGCAGACCGCGATCACCGAGTACAACTGGGGCGCCGAATCGCACATCAATGGCGCAACCACGCAAGCCGACATCTACGGCATCTTCGGCCGCGAGAGCCTGGACATGGCGACGCGCTGGACGACGCCGGATCCATCTACGCCGACCTACAAGGCCATGAAGATCTGGCGCAACTACGACGGCAACAAGGCGACATTCGGCGAGACCAGCGTGGCAGCATCCGTTCCCAATCCGGACAACCTGTCGGCCTTCGCCGCGACGCGTGCAGGCGACGGCGCGATGACTGTGATGGTGATCAGCAAAGTACTGTCGGGCTCGACACCGGTGACGGTGAACCTGGCCAACTTCGCTGCGTCCGGCATAGCGCAGGCATGGCAGCTGACGAGCGCAAACGCAATCACGCGCCTGGCGGACGTCAATTTCGCCGGATCGAGTTTCGCCGTCAGCGTCCCGGCGCAAAGTATAACTCTGTATGTAATTGCAGGCGGCACGCCGAACACGCCGCCGACGGCGGTCATAGGCGCTAATCCAACGAGCGGCACAGTTCCCTTTGCCGTAGCGTTCAGCGCCGCCGGCTCGAGCGATCCAGACGGTTCGATCGCGAGCTATGCGTGGACGTTCGGCGACGGCGGGACCGCGTCCGGTATCAGCGCGTCGCACACGTACACGACGGCAGGCGCATACACCGCGAAGCTCACCGTCACCGACAATCGCGGCGGAACCGGGTCGGCAACAGTGTCCATCACTGCGAATGCCGATACGTCGACGATCAATGCGCCGTCGGGGCTCACCGGATCGGCATCCAAACCCGGCACGATGAGCCTGCGCTGGACCGACAACTCGAACAACGAACAGGGTTTCTATGTCGAGAGAGCGCCGTCGAGCACCGGCGCCTTCACGCGCATAGCGCAAACCGCCGCGAATGCCACGACGTACTCAGGGTCCGGCGTTCCTTCGGGCACTTATCTGTTCCGCGTGCAGGCATTCAATCTTGCAACGGGCAAGGTTTCGGCCTACTCGAATCAAGTCAGCGTGAAGGTCAAGTAGGCATCAAAGAAAGCGGCCGCGCTCGCCGGCCGCGCGCGGACTGAAGGCGCTCTCACGCAAGGGGTGGTTGGGCAAAGATCTCGCGTTATCGCAAGCTGATTCGTGCAGTCATCAATGCCCGCGACCCGATCGAGCCCGCCCCGAAATCCTGCGTCTCCTATTCGAACGCGTTGGCGAAGATGAGGTCCGGGAACACCGCCAGATCAACGATGGTCTGGCTGCCCGGAAAATCAGCCACGAATACAGCCGCACCCGTCGCGAGCTTGATCTTGAAAAACTTTGCCGTGCCGGCGACCGTCAGCGCGGCATACGCGTCGTTGGCTTCGCCGACGATATCGAAACCGATCGCATTGCCCGTATCGACGCCGAGCGAACCGAATGTGTTCAGCGTCCCGTCGCTTGGCGGATTCTGCGCGGCAAGGATGTCGATGCCCGAGTCGATGCCGTGCAATACCGTGTTCGCGGTGCCGACGTGGTTGTTGCTGTATGCGATGCCGCCGATCGTCGGGTTGGTTGCCGCGTTGACGTCCAGCGCACCAAAGTGGAGCGCTGCGTCCGTGACAGTCAGGCCGGAATCGACGTCGACGCTCAGATTCTGGTCGCTGTCACTGACTACGCGCAGGCGATCGGCCTGCGGATCGAAGTCGACACTGTAGTGGACTGCGAACCCGAGCGTTGCATAGGCGTTGCTCTGGTCCGCAGGATCGGCAGCCATGGTGGCCATGAACGTGGCGACTCCGCTGCCGGGATTGACTCCGTAGATGCGGCCCGTGCCGCCAGCATCCTCGGTTATCGCAACCAGTTGCAACGTCGATGGGCGGAAATCGAATCCGAGCACGGTCTCGCCCAAGCCGAGGCCGGCAATTGTGGTGATGCCGGTCGGACTTCCCGGGGTCGCCGTATCGAACTGCACCAGAAATCCCGACGCATTGAGCGAATAGGCCGTCACTGCGCAAACGTCAGCGCACAGAAAGAAGGCCACCAAGCCAGTCAGAACAGATCGAAGAACGTTCATAGGGCCTCCAGCAACTTCTGCTCGAAGCGGTCGAGCAACGCCGGGAGACTGGTCAGCAGTCGGGGACTTCCGCTGCCGCAGCGCACATTCAGCAAGCGGCGAGCGCCGTGCGACATCCCGGACCGAACGGCCATCGCGTCACGAAGAACTCTCCACGCGGATTCTAGCGCTTCTCATTCGACTCCGCCGTCCGGTGCGCGAGGCAGCTGCCTTTCTGCAGGATTTCCCGACCGTGGAAATTCGCCTACACGTTTTCTTCGAGAGCCGCCGCAATGGCATCAAGAAGTTCCGCAAGGCGATACGGCTTCGCCAGGCGCCGCAGTATTCCCTGGTCGTTCTTCGGCAACTCGGCATAGCCACTGGCCAGGATTATGGGCAGTTGCGGGCGAAGTTTTTTTGCGGCTTCCGCAAGCTGCATGCCGGTCAAGCCGGGCATTGCCTGATCGGTCAGCAGGATGCTGATGCGGGCCGGACTTGCGATGACCTCCAGCGCACGAAATGCATCCTCCACTTCGATGACTCCGTAACCGATGTCATCGAGCATCGCGCACGTGCTCACGCGCACCAGCGCGTCGTCGTCGACGACGAGGATAATCGGACGCTCCACCGCGGTGACGACGGGTATCTCTTTCGTCGTCGCCTGTGCGTGTCGAAACGTGTCCTCTTCGGCGTCGGCGACAGGCAACCACAAAGACGCGGTCGTTCCTGCCCCTGGTTTGCTCTCGAGCTTCAGCTTGCCTCCAGACTGCTCGGCAACGCCATGCACCATCGCCAGACCAAGACCAGTACCTTTTCCGACGCCTTTGGTCGTGAAAAACGGTTCCACCGCTTGGGCAAGAGTGGCCTCGTCCATTCCCTGGCCGGTATCGGCCACGGACAATCGCACATAGTCGCCGGCAATCGCCCCTGCCTGATTGTCTTCGGCGACAGTCTCGGCGCGCGCAGTAATGATGATGCTTCCGCCGTTCGGCATCGCGTCGCGGGCGTTGACCGTCAGGTTGAGAATCGCGGCCTCGAGCTGGTTTGCGTCGGTTCGCACCGGCGGCAGACCTTCAGGCAATCGCACAACGATCGAGATCGAAGGGCCTATCGACCGCTCCAGCATCTCCGTCATGCCGCCGACGAGCGCCGCCAGGTCGACCGGCCGCAACTCGAGTTCCTGTCGTCGCGCGAATGCGAGCATGCGCTGCGTCAGCGAGGCTCCGCGCTCGACGCCTTGCATGGCATTTTCGAGCAACACGTGCGCGCGGGGATTGTCGGTGAGATATTTGCGCAGAACTTCCAGGCTCGCTCCGATCGCCGTGAGCAGATTGTTGAAGTCGTGTGCGATGCCGCCGGTCAGCTGTCCGAGCGACTCGAGCTTCTGCGCCTGGAACAACGTCTGCTGCGCACGCTCGAGCGACTGCTGCGCCCGATATCGCTCGGTAATGTCGCGCGTGACCTTGGCGAAGCCGATGAGTCCGCCGGCATCGTCGTGGATCGCGTCGATGACGACATTGGCGCGGAAACGCGTGCCGTCCTTGCGCATGCGCCAGCCTTCCTTCTCGAACCTGCCCACGCGCCGCGCAGTCTCGAGCCCAACCTGGGGAGCACCGTCGACGCGATCCTCGCTGGTGTAGAACTGCGAGAAATGTTTACCGATGATTTCGGACGGCGTATATCCCTTGATGCGTTGTGCCCCGGAATTCCAGCTGGTGACGTAGCCTTGGGGATCGAGCATGTAGATCGCGTAATCCGTCACACCATCGACGAGACGACGGAACTGCTCCTGGCTCTCCTTGAGTTTTTCGGCCGCCGCATTGCGCTCGGTGAGATCGCGCGTGATCTTTGCGAAACCGATCAATTGGCCTGAAGCATGCCGGATCGGGTCGATGACGACGTGCGCCCAGAACCGCGTGCCGTCCTTGCGCACCCGCCACGCTTCCTTTTCGTAGTGGCCGGCTTCGGCTGCAATGCGCAACGCGCGCTCGGGCAGGTTTGCGGTCCGTTCCTCGGGGGTATAGAACAAGGAAAAATGCTTGCCGATGATCTCGGCGGCGCGGTAACCCTTGATTCGTTCGGCGCCCGCGATTCCAGCTGGAGACGATACCCGTCGGGTCGAGCATGCAGATTGCATAGTCCGTAATGGCATCGACGAGCAGACGATATCTTTCGTCAACCTCATTCGAACTCGCTGGCGCTACTGAGACGGACATTCTTGATCGGCAGCTGCGATTGACGTGAACAATCCATCCTAGCATCAACCCTTATGAACAAAGGCCCTTCGCCGACGCGGGCCGTTTGTGGATTCATCATGGGTTTATCAGGAGCCGCGTGTCGATCCCGGGCTTGAAGTGCGGCAGGTACCTTTCTCGTAGCGAAATGGCGCGTACGGTCTTCGCTTAGGGCGTCAGTCGCCGGCGACCTGCTTGGCTTCGAGAGAGGTCCAGTCGCTTTGTCGGCTCGGATCGCACTGATCACGCCGGCAGACAAGGAAGTCGGTGATCGGATGGATCTCCCACAGTGACATGCGGTCCGGCTCGTCCTTGAACGGATGGTCCGGATCGTCGCTGACGTAGTGAACCTTGTCGTACGACAGGCCGCCCATGATCAGAACCTGCGTGCCGTTCCCCTGAATATCCTTCAGCGCATCGATCGTCCATGCGCCCGGGCGCGCCTGCGGAATCATCTCGACGACGATACCCTTGAACTCCGTGTCGCCGGGCGCGGCTACGACGGGAATATGGAAATCGTTGTCGTAGGTTTTTTTCAGGTTGCAATTCACCGACTCGCCGGCCTTGTTGACGTGCAGACCGTCCTGCCCTTTTGCAATGTAGGCGACAACGCGCACGAGGTCGCCTTCGGATACGCTCCCGGCAGACACCTTGAGGTCCGTCAGCTTCTGGTAGCCGTGCGGGGTCAAATCGTAGGGCCCCTGGCCGACTTTTTCGTCGGCCTGCTTCTGTAGCGATTTCAGGTCGTCGAACGTCAGCGGCACGGCTGCCTTGCCGCCCTCGGGCCGCGTCCTCTTCATGACGTTCGCCTCGCCCTCCCACGATCCTTCCTTCGCACAGCCGTGCGCCGGGCACCCATCGAGCGTCGCCGCGCAAACCTGGTTGTCGGGGTCTTCCTCCGCGCTGCCATGCTCATGTTCGTGAGTGATGCGCACATCGTTCGAGTCAATCCAGCCGACCGGTCCTTTGCCCCGGCGAACGACGCGGTAGAAACCGTCGCTGTCCATGTGCGCTGCCCAAACCAAGGTGGTGCCTTTGGTGGCCGTGAAAGCCGTTTCCGCGTTCGCGGCGGGGTGCGAACGCACCGGCGCATCACGCACGCTCTGTACCAGGTCGACGTCGTACGACTGACAGATGCCTGCTACCGGCAGGCCCAGAACCAGTGCTGCTGATGCGAACATTCCGAAGCGACGGGCCGATCCGGGTTGCATGCGCGTTTGCTCCTGCCATGTGCGTGGCTCGCGCCAGCGTTGCCGCACATTGCCCGTTCCGTCCCAAATCGTAGATGAACCCAGCGCGCTCCGCGGGATGGACAGTGGGACGTCATTCAGTCGCAGAATGAAGACCCTCGTTCGACTCGTCTGGAAACTGCGACAAAGTCACCAATCGTCTGCCATGGGTAGCGGTTCGGTGAAATGATGTCGTTGCCTTTGGCACACTGGGTAAATGAATCCTGGCCGATAGAAGCGCAGCATCGACCAGTAGAACAGCGACAAGGCAGGTGCCGCCGCGACAATGACATAATATGATCGCGACGAACGCGCTACGATTGCTTCGTTGAGAGCGATGCGCTGGGGGCGGCTATTTTCGCCTCTTGATTGGCAAGACGGCGATCGTGAACGACGATCAATGCAGTCGGAGGGCGGCACGATGGCAGACACCCGATTTTTCCGCTCCTCTGCCGGGTCCGGTACGGGGCTGGATGCGCTCCGCGACGCCCTCTCGCACTTGCGATCAGCAAGGAAACTCATGGCCAACCGCAGGGACCAGTTGCTGTCGCTCTTCGACTCACGAGGGCATGGCCTCGAGATCGGCGCCAGTTTCAGCCCACTGCTACCGAAGTCCGAGGGCTACGACGTCAAGGTGCTGGACCACGCGAGCACCGAAGAGCTCGTGAACAAGTACCGAAACGCCGGTGTCGACATTGGCCGGATCGAAGCGGTGGACTACGTGTCGGATGGCGGGTCGCTGGTCGACGCCATCGGGCAGGAAGGGTGTTTCGATTTCATCGTGGCATCGCACGTGATCGAGCACACGGTGAACCTCCTGGGTTTCCTGCGCGACTGCGAACGACTACTCAAACCCGAGGGCGTGCTGGTGCTCGCGGTCCCCGACAAACGCTTTTCGTTCGACGTGCTGCGGCCTACCAGCACCACCGGGGACGTGCTGCAGGCCGATGCGGATGGACGCACCCGCCATAGTCTGGGCGCACTGTTCGACGAGGTTGCGTACAACTGCCTGCGCGCAGGTGCGCTTGCATGGCCGCGCGCAGACGACAAGCCTCTGGCCTTTGCCGCCTCTCTGGAAGCAGCGAGGGGGATTTTTGAGTCGGCCCGCCGCAATCCGGTGTTTCACGACATCCATGCCTGGCAGTTCACGCCCTCGAGTTTCCGATTGATCGTCAATGACCTCCACGAAATCGGCTACATCGCATTGAAGGAAGCCGCCCTTCTGGAATCGGAAAGCGAATTCTTCGTCACGCTGTCGCGCACCGGCGCCGGAGCAGGCATGGGCCGTTTGCAATTGGCCCAGCGCGTTATTGCCGAGAACTGCGAGATCAGGGTTCCCGAGGCCTAACCTCGCGCTGGAGGCTGTCTATCAGACCATCGAAATCTGCGCGAGCCAGCCACGCGCGAACCCGGCGATCGGGTTAAATGAATTGTTTGGCACACTCGCCACGAGCTGAATTAGGCAGAAACCTTGGAGTACAGCCAGAAATTGCGCGGCTCGCCACGAACGATACGAAAGTTATGAAGCTTCCCCTCAAGGACAAAACCGCATTTCTCTAGAACGCGCGTTGACGTTGAATTTGAGTCCAGCGCGGTTGCCTGGGCGCGAACATAGCCCTGCCGAGACAACGCCCAGTCCGTTACGGCCCGACAACATGCCGTGGCGATGCCACGGCCCCAATGAGCGGGGTGAATGTCGTACGCGATCTCGGCAGTGCGATTTATGGGCGAGATGGTGTGAAAGCCGATGGTGCCAAGGAGCGACCCAATATGCTTTGACTCGATGGCGAAGCGAATGTTGGAAGACGGCGAGTTCGAGTTGTATTCACCAATCGCCTGCGTAAGATCGGCTACGCCAGTCACCGCCCAGCTCGTGTGCAGCAACGCGTCCGGCAACGATAGATACTTGAACCATTCCTCGGCATCGGCGAGTTCAATTGGTCGAAGCCGAATCTCACCGCCTTCAATTTCAGGACAGCTTGCTATTCGCATGTGTGCCCAACGCTCGAGCTAGGCGGCCGCTGCCGCGATGCGCATGATGTTACCGAAACCGCGCCGCAGCGGACCGCTTGAGCGAATGGTTAGGTGCGCGCCTCACACGGTCTTTTCAAACAGCAGGCCAGGCCCAAAACGCGTTTGCGTAATGCCTGTCTGCACGAACCCGCACGCAAGATAAAACGCCTCGGCATGAGGATTGCCAACAACATGGAGCGCGGTCGAACCACGGTTGCGCGCTGCGCTAGCACAGTAATCTACGAGCTTCTGGCCCACGCCTTGGCGCCAGATGCCGGGCTCGACGAACAACCCATCCAACTCCACGTTTCCATCGTCGCGCAGAAGTACCGCAGCAAAGCCACAAACCGAATCTCCGACTTCTGCGACGTACACTTGCGCAGCTGACAACTGACTCTCGGGAAGGCTGACGGCATCGGGGTGCGCCAAGATAGCCTCACGATCGCCCGGATTATTCAGGGACGCACGCATCTGCAGGGCTTCCAGAGCACGCTTCTCTTCCACCCGAGCCAATCGAATTGAAACTTCGCCGGTCATCTGCTGACCTTGTAGAAGACTTTCATGTAGTGTCCAACGCTTGAGTTTAGCGGCCCGCGGCCGCGTGTAGCATGGTGCCAATCGCGGCCGCTGAGACGCGTATTAATCCATCATAGCGGTATGAGCCGTCGCTACAAGAGCGCAACACTGCAGTTCGGTAAGCCACTCGCGCTGCAGTCGTCAAAGCGCATCGAGCGTTGCTGCGCGAAGCATGGCAAGGCATTTGCGCACTCTCCACCGCAAGGCGTACCGATCGAACTGCTGCTGATCAATGCGCGGCGCGAGGTACGCATGGTCACTGGTCGCTGCGAGGAAACCCACACGTTGATGACTGACGGGGTGCCGGGTGACCGTGACAAGTGGAAGATCCTCGGGTGGCGCATGGCCGACGGCTTCACGCCTCTCGGCGAATATGACGCCGTCGACCCCGACCTAGCGCAGTTCGAGTTCCTCAGCGAACCGAATCCTCGACCTGCGAGACACCCAATCTAAGGGTAAGCGTTTCGCGCAAGTTGTAGCACCGTGGCTTACGTCGGCGGCGCAGGCAGATCAAACCTTTCGCCGAACGTGCCTTGAATCTTCAGATCGGATACCGTTTGCCCGTCCCAGGTGAACCGGACAAGCTTGCCCACGTTTGCCGCCGTTAGGGCACGGAGACGCTCGGCTGCGTCAGCCTTGAGATGGAGGCGCAGAACGGCATGGCCGGAAGGTGTCACGACCCTCTCGACGTCGGCGACATCTTCTTGGGTAACCCAATTGATGTCCGGGTTTTCGATCGCGAAGTAGCGCAGGACGTGGCCCTGCAGCAATTCTGTAGAACCCCAGGCAGTCAAAGGCCCGAGAAGGAGGACGGCTAACATGTTTCTCATCAGCTTCACGCGAGTTTCTCCTGGTGGCGCTTGAAGTCCCAATTGCATAAGGGCAGGAAAGCGTGCATTCAAGTGCGCGGCCGTTCCTCTGCGCGAACACTAGGGCTTGTCGCGCGATTCGACATCAGGCTTGGGCAATGAATCACTCAGCACGACGGTGCCGTCAGCGCCCTTGGGCTCAACCGAGTTGATTCGTATCACGCGGTCATCCCAACTGACGAAGCAGACGACTTCGCTCTCAGATTCGCACTTGCGCAATGCGGCGATTAGGTCTTTGACTTTCATGGCTGCGGCTTCTCATGGAATCGCAGCGGGAGCCTACGCCGCTTCATGCGGGAAATCTCCCACACACCGTAAGAGGGCTTTCCCCACAAGTGCCCCATCTGATCGCCTCTAACGCACGCGGAGAACCTCACTCGCTTGTACTGCGCCCTCGGAAGTCAGTTCAAGGACGCCTCGCGTCTGGCGGATAAGACCTTTCGTGGATAGCGACTCTCGCAAAGCTTCCGACATTCGACGCTTCAGCGTTCGCACACTCAGCGGGCCATGGCTCAACGCCAGCAGCCAGAGCTTTTCCTCTCCAGTCACGTTCGCCATGTGCAGCCCCTGTCGCATGGTCATGGGTCCGAGTCGCAGAGCAGCGACTCAAAACGCCGAGGAATCTTAAGGTCGCCAGGCAGGGGCCGGTGTAAGCAAATGTTAATCTTCCATGCTTGATGCGATGGTGTCGTACCCAGCGCGATTTCGAAATGTCACACGCACCGGGTTTGCGACAGCTCCGGCTGCTATACCTGCTATGTGCCAAGACGCATTCCAAATTCGCCAGGAAGATACTCATCTACGGGCAGTCGAATGCAGCAAGTGCGCCAAGCATCCCGAAAAGCAGCCGCTATCCTGCGCGCCTGTGGATCATCGTTGCCCAGCCCATCGATGACATCCAGAAGAGCGGTTGCGTGTTCAAACAAATACTCGCGCTCACGCAGAAGGTACCCCCGGATCAACGTAGTGGCGGATATCAGCGGCGGGTAGCCGCCCTCGACGACCATCTGCATGCTGGCTTCCAGAGCCAGTGGATAGGCGCACCGATACCATTCCGTATGCCTTCCAGGGGCTTGCTCAATAATCAGCGGAGCATGAGTGCGATAGTCCGCAAACTGCACTGCGAGGAGCCTTTCCGCGTGCCGAGCGTCCTTCTCGTCATTGACGGTGATGAGAAACCCTCGGTCGAGATCGAAGTATTCGAATGCGCTACGCGTCCCGCTGCTCGCCGCTAGGCGTGCCATCCGTGCGTCCGTGTCGTAGCAGCGCAAGATTTTCGCGTAACCCAGGATGATCCGGCAGTCGGGCGATTGCCTGCGATAGCAGCATCTGCGCGCGCTCTTGGCGGCCTGCGTGCCAGTTCGCCATCGCGCACAGGTTCATCGCGTTGACATTGTGCGGCGCCAGTGCCAGCACGCGCTCGAGGCAATCTAGCGCGGTCGACAACTCGCCCGTTCGCAAATACTGTTGTCCCAGACGCAGTGCGCGATCGATACATTCTGTGACCTTTGCGTGGTCGCCACATCGACGATGCTCTTGCGCAGTCAGCAGCAAACCGTCATGGTCGTTTAGCCATCCCGCGAAAGACGCGCGCCACTTCTGGCGAACTCGCGCACGAACATCGGCATACAATGTTGGATCGAAGTTGGCTCCGGCACCAGCTCCGGAATCATCGGCGAACACGTGCCATACGGCTGTCGCCGCATTGACGAACAGAAACTTCGTCCGCGTAGCGAGGTTGACGTAGAAATCGTAATCTTCGTAAAGCGGGAATGCCGGATCGAACTGCGCGCCCTCGTCAATCAGGCTGCGATGCATCAGCGTCGAGCACGGCGAGGTGATGTTCGCGAAGTAGAGGCGCACCGGTTTCGATGGAAAATTCACCGTGTCAGGGGGGCAAGCAGAGCGCGTCTGTTGATGTAGATTCGAGACGACATCACGCCCTCCCGGATAATTAGAGAGTGATCGTGTTGTCGATGAAGGATTGCAGCGCAAACTGCTATTAGCAGCAGAGTCCATTCTCATTAAGGTCCTTCCTTGCCTGATGGTGTCGGCGACGTTTTGTCCGACTTCGTCAGCTTACTGTCAGAAAACTACCGCGAGTCTTCTGTCGGGAGAGGCTATCGAACATGGTAGAGAACTACTAGATGCGTTAAAGATATTTTACAAAGGGCTCTCTTATGGTGCGGCGTGAGTGCCGTAGTACCACTCCGCTACAGCCCGCTTCGCGTCCTCGAGCTCTACACCAGCTCAAGTGACGCGACCAGCCAGTGACTCAATCAGACGTGCCGTAAGTTCGATGCCGTACAGACTTGCCGATGGCCTTTCGGGCATGTTGCATTTGATTACATGATTGGGTTTCAGCGGTGGACGCTGCCAGCGGAAGCTCGAAATCGAAGGTGATTGCCCGATCTTCGACTGTGATGCGCGAAGCCAGGGCAATTCACCATCCTGAAGGAGAATTTCATGAAAACACTTGCCACAGCACTCCTCACATCCACGTTACTTGTTGGCGGTGTGTACGCGCAGTCGCCAGCTCCACCCACCACCGACGTTTCGACCCACGCGACGATGAAGTCGCCTGCGGACCGCAATACGGAGGTCGAGAAACACATCGCGGACCTGCACACGAAGCTCAATATCACTCCGGCCGAACAGTCCCAGTGGGACGCGGTAGCTGCCACCATGAGAGACAACGCAAACGAACTTGACCAGGCGATCGATAAGCGTGAAGAACACGCGACGGCTATCGAAGACCTGAATGCCTACGGCGACGTAGTCCAGGCCCACGCCGATGGCATCAAGAAGCTCGCCAAAGCCTTTTCCTCATTGTATGCCTCGATGTCGGACGATCAGAAAAAAGTAGCCGACGGGGTATTTGTTCACCACGGACATGACGAAAACAAAGCCACCAAGCATTGAGACGGCCACGCGTCGCGCGGTTGAATTCGCTGCTTGAGCACTCTGGAGGATCTATCATGAAACAAGGAATTCGTTTACTCGCCTTCGGCGCCCTCGCGCTTACGGCCACGTCGGTCGCCAGCGCCCACGTAAGTGTCAGTGTCGGCGTCGGAGTCAACCCTTATGGTTACGACACGTACTACGCGCCCGCGCCGTACTACTATCGGCCCGCACCTTATTATGCTGCCCCTCCGGTAGTCTATTTTGGCGGTGGATATTGGGGCGGTGGCCGCGATCGGCACTCGTACCATCACGCGCACGACAATCATGTCGAGCATCACCACTGAACTTAGCAGGGCTAACGCTTGAGTTCATCACCTGTTTGCCGAGCAACGTGTCGGCAAGCGGCAGACGGTCGCAGCAGTCCGCTTGAATGATTGAATGGACTCCTCCCGCCGGTATATCGGCATCGAAGTGCCAAACTGGATGTGCTGCATTCAGTTGACCAAACGAGAGGAGTCCGCCATGCATGCTACGACTGTTGCGATCGATTTGGCAAAAGATGTTTTCGAACTTGCGTACGCCGACGCTGATCACCGGATCGTTGCGCGTAAGCGGTTGTCGCGCCGCGCGTTCGCTCGTGCGTTGGACAACCAAGGGCCGTTGCGTCTTGTGATGGAAGCCTGCGGCAGCGCCCACTACTGGGCGCGACGCTTTGTCTCACAAGGCCACACGCTGCGGTTGCTGCCTGCCCGCGACGTACGCCCCTATGTGCGGCGCAACAAGACGGACCGTACGGATGCGGCCGGCTTGCTCGAAGCTGATCGCTGCGCCCAGATCGATGCAGTGCCGATCAAGTCGCCGGAACAGCAGGGTGTGCAGGCGTTGCACCGAATCCGCGAGCAGTGGAAAGCGCAACGCACGGCCACGATCAACCTGCTGCGCGGCGTGCTGCGAGAGTTCGGCATTGTCATTCCACTGGGTGCCGCGAAGGTGCGGCCCGCGGTGCTCGCGGCCCTCGAAGACGGCGATAACGAACTGCCGATGGTGTTGCGCCACACGCTGTGCGAAACGCTGGATCGATTGGCCGAACTCACGCGTGCGATGAACGCGATCGAGCAGCAACTGCAAGCCTATGCGCACGCCGATCCGGTCTGCCAGCGTTACCAGCAGGCTCCGGGTATCGGCGTACTCACCGCCACGGCTTTACGCGCCAGCGCCGGCCCGCTCGAGCGCTTCCGCAGCGGACGCCACCTTGCCGCCTGGATGGGGCTGGCGCCGCGCGAGCATTCCTCCGGAAACCAGCGCCGCCTCGGGCGCATCAGCAAACGTGGCGATGGCTATCTGCGCATGCTGCTGATTCACGGCGCACGCGCGACGCTGCGCGCAGCGCGTGTTCGCGAGCAGCACCAGCAATCGCTCAACCGATTGCAAATCTGGGCGCTGACGCTGCAGCAACGCGTCGGTCACAACAAGGCTGCCGTTGCGCTGGCCAACAAACTCGCGCGGCGCCTGTGGGCGATGGAACATCACCACGTCGCCTTCGACGCCAACCACATCAGCGTGCGGCCCGAATAACCCTTCCTCAACGAGTTGCCCTGGCGATCTAAGCTCATGGCGAATGTGTCGGTCCCGAATCGAATCAAGCCGATAACTCTTCTGGCCTGCGAGGCCGCTCTGAACGATTGGCTTTCGATTCGCGGATTCCATGATGGCCCGAGCGTTGTCCGCTCACCCCAAGGCCGAATACACGACTGCAACCGACTTCATTCACCAGTGCGAAGAGCGTCCTGCAAATCGATTACTTGTACGAGGAGTCCATACACGAATAGTTAGGCACTAAAGCGCTAGGTCTGTGATTTTTTTTGACGGTATGCCTTCACCAACTCTGCGGGGTTTTTGACGTACAACTCTGTAAAGCCACATTCTGGCTTCGGTGATCTTAAGCACGATCTCAAGAAAGATGCGTAATCCAGCTAAACGATGGGTGAGTCCAGATTGTCTGCCATGGATGCCCTCCGGGTGATAGTGGCGACACCCTGACCGGTGCCTCCACCTTCGCGTCGCGACAACAGCACACGGTGCCTTGGGTGGCGCGTGTGCCCCATCAGGAGACAATTTGTGAACGACAATTTCATTCGAACTCAATCAAGGCCGATCGTGTCGACCGCCCTGCGCGCAGGATTGGCGGGCGGCGTGGTGGAGATGATCTGGATTGCTGGCTACTGCGCACAGACACCCCTGCACGGTGCCGAAGTGCTGCGCCAGATCTCGCTCAGCGTTGGCGTCAACGTCGGCGAGGGTGCGTTGGCGTCCATGTCCGGACTCGCGATCCATCTCGGGTTGTCGATGTTGCTCGCGCTGATGTTTGCGCTGACGGTGTGGCGCCCGTCCTTGCAGCGAACCCTATTCGTTGGCAACGTGCTGGCATCCTGTGCCGCACTGTCCGCAGTTTGGGTGGTCAACTTTTTTGTGGTGCTTCCCGCCCTCAATCCTGGATTTGTCGACTTGATGCCCTACGGCGTGACGCTGGCGTCCAAGTTATTGTTCGGCGTCGCAATGGGTTGGGTACTGTATCGCGGCGAACATCAAGCCCATAGCACTGGCACCGCGCCTGCCTTGCCCAACTGCGAGGTGTGTTGAGGAGGTCGAGTTCGGCGCGATCCTGAAACAGCAAAACCCGGTCAGTTCTTCCGATCAGGGCGCGTCAAATACTTCGCAAGGGCGGACCCGGCAACCGCAACAAGTAAGACCGTTACGAGCAACATCATGATGGACATATTTTCCTCGCGTTACGGTGCTGATAATACGCGCTAACGCTTCTTCTTGTGCTCATTCGGCCAGCCGGTCGGCGGCCTAGTCCTTGTAAGGGCGTCCTTGACGGCCTGCTCCCAAGGCACGTCTATCTTGACGCGCCTTTCCTTTGGACCTGTCTTCTTCTTGCGTGGCTTTGCAGTCTTCATAGGTCAGTCGCTTGCCGTCTGCCGCCTTGGATCGCCGCGCGGGTGCGGTCGTCATCATCCAACATGTGGTTGTTACCGCCGGCAGCGACCTCGGAGAATTCGAGCAGGCGATCAGGCATGGTGCCATCGTATCGCCGCAGCGTCTCACGGGCCGGCGAGTAGGAAATCTCTATGAGCGGCAGCTACCGACCCGAACCGGGCCAATGGTGCGCTAGCGCGCGCAGGCTCCAAGCCTTTCGCGCGCTTCGATGCGGGCGACCGATGAAACCTTAGTCAACCTCGAATGATTGGAGTGTGACCGGCGTGGCCCCCGTGGTCAGCCACGTTCCCGTAACGGTAGCGGTGGGAGGAGACGCGGGGCAAAATCCAGCGTCATTGTCGGTCTGGAGTGTCCCGGATCCGCCGCCATCGGTGAACGTCACGTTGTACGCGCAAAAGAAATCGTTCGGATTCTCGCCAGTAAAAGCGGGGTACGAGGCGAACAGTGACCCGGTTATAGTCCAAGTCACGATATTACTGCCCGAATCGGTTCCGATCTTCGCGGTCTGCGGAGTTACGCCTGATCCTGGCCCTAGGCCAAATCCCGCCATGTCTGTTGAGGGAGCCGGGTAGGTCATCGAGAAGGAGCCGCCGACGATATTTGCAGTAACGTCAGTTCCGCTCGTCAAGTTTGCGGTCGATCCCGTCACGGTAAAACCGACACTGACCGAACCACCACCAGTGTAAGAATAGATGGTGTTCGCCAATAGCATCTCTGGACAGAGAGATACCAGCAAAAGCGCAGCAACGGCGGTGCGCCTGCATTTTGACGCCATATTTGCTCTCCTCACTGTAGTTATGAAAGGTCTCCCCCGACCGCTCGTGCATCGCGAACGATGCTGAACCTGCAGAGCCGATCCGAACATGTTGCCAAAGCAGGCTGCCCGGGGTCGTGCGGAAACACTACACCCTTTCAGCGCACATTGACTAATTTGATCGCCGATCCGGGGTGCGCTGAGGGAGACCATGCGCCGATCATAGGCGCGCGAGTCTCAGGGCTAGCGACGGCCGCACTGCGCGAGGCCACAATTGTGGTGCGAGGCTTCGGCTGTCGGTAGAGCGGTATGCGACACTCTGGGGGAATTAGCCCACGCGAAACTGGGAGTACGGACGATGCCGACAAAAAATAATCGACCTGAGTTCAGCCAACCCATCAGCGCATACGCGCCTTCCATCAAGGATCAGGTGGAAGGAATTCGTGAGGCTTACGCGAGGCAAGCAGTCGACCTGCAGGCCATAGGCCAACTTGTAAACAACTACGGCGCTTCTTTGGCAGTGGTTGAAGAGATGGCAGCGGCTGAAGAGACCTATCGCCGCACGGTTGGACAATGGATCGCCAAATTCAACGTTGCTGATATGAGCGCGGCTGTAATTGCAAGCCAAGCCCAACA
The DNA here is from genome assembly GCA_963738115.1 of uncultured Gammaproteobacteria bacterium. Lineage (GTDB taxonomy): Bacteria > Pseudomonadota > Gammaproteobacteria > Xanthomonadales > Rhodanobacteraceae > Rudaea. The sequence continues at coordinate 121,496 of CAVTVN010000004.1, forward strand.
GGCCGCGCAGATTGAGCAAATGGTCAATAGCGCTCTTCGGTCAGCGGCCAACACACAAATTCCGATAGAGCTTTTTGGCGACATTGACTTCGACAGCATAGCGAAGAGTTTCGTTAGCGACGATTCACTGCGCGCATGGGGGCGAAAGCTGGGCCTTGAGCAGGAAGAGTGGGTAAAAGACGCTTTGCTCGCAAGCAATCAGGCCGCAGAAGCTGCGCAGGCGTTGGATCTCTCGGCGCTTGCAGTTCGTGGGAGCCTGATGGCCTCACTCTTGCCTGGACCGTGGCTGGATATTCCAATACCGGCGCCGCCCAAGGAAAGGCGTTCGCGCGCCCGCACCCGCACTGGAAGGAGCGCTACTCGACCCCGCACAACAACTGCCGGCGCCCATACGACGTCGGCAAAACTCCTGAAGGAGATATTGGAAGAACAGAAATCAGGTAGCCGGCTTGCCGCTTCAACGGCAAGGGCGGCTTGGCTTACTCTTTGGCTTATGCTCCTGGTTGCCTGCTATGAGAACTACCAGCGCGCAAACGAGAAACAACCCGCGCCGCCAGCTAACCAAGAATCACGGTCGATAATCAATGTTGTGACCCGGGAGCCGGTCGCAGACCTACGATCTAAGGCCCCGCGGCAAACGTCTTCTAGGAAGAAGGTAAAAGCAGCGGTCGCCGAGATCAAACCGCCGAAGAGAAAGTCAGCGGCGGTCAAAGCCAAGAAGGTCACGCCAAGACCGAAGAATAAAAAGTGACTCCACTCGGCCGCCCAAAGCTCACCGACAGCGCTACTGTTTTGGAGCACCCTTCGGCGGCACTTTGAATTCGCTGGCGTACTTTCCAACCTCGACCATGATCTGCATATTCGCGATATTGCCGGTATTGCCCAACGCGATGCAGAAAGTGTAAAACGCTTGCAGCGCCTGAAGGCAATGGCTGCGGGCATCACTGAGCACGCTCGCCCGCATCGGGTCGCCCGCAGGCGCATTCTCTTTTTCGAGCGCGCCTTTCAAAATTCCACACGTCGCATTGAGATCAGTGATCGAAGACTTCAGCGGCGTCAGGACATTTCGCTCGTTCCTGGATCCTTCCGCAATTCGTCCGCGCGCCGGCGCGGTACCCGGCTTGACCTCTGGCGTTATCTTGACGAGATTCTTGTATGTGAAGGGCAACGCCTCATGCGCTGCCTGTAAATGTTCCATCGCCTTTCGAAGATGATCAGGGACCGCGTCTAGCGTTGCAGATTCCTGTTCGTTCTCCGAAAGAATCCGCAGCATGTCGGCGACTGAAATGTGCGCGGCAGAAAGGTCCTCGCAGAATTGTATTTTCTTGTCCCAGCCCAACATCGTCCCTCTCCTGCCAACAAATGCAAGCGCTAAGTTACTGATTATTGGTGCCCAGGGCCGGACTCGAACCGGCATGGCCCTTTCGGGCCGAGGGATTTTAAGTCCCTTGCGTCTACCGATTTCGCCACCCGGGCATGGGCTCAGTTTGGAAACTGCGATGAGGACGAACGCTAGGTAATCTTAGCGCGCCGGGCAGCGCGCATAAACAGCGGGCTTCGGGTTCGCAGCGAGCTCGAACGGCCGAGTTCGTGCGCCGGAATTGTCGGATGGAGGCCAAGGTCGGAATCGAACCGGCGTACGCGGCTTTGCAGGCCGCTGCATGACCACTCTGCCACCTGGCCATCCGTTTGAGACACACGTCAGCTTAACGACGCTGCCTCGAAAAAACAAAACCTCGGGTGTCCGAGGTTTCGGGAAGAAAACTGGAGCGGGAAACGAGACTCGAACTCGCGACCCCGACCTTGGCAAGGTCGTGCTCTACCAACTGAGCTATTCCCGCGCGAGCCGCACATCATACAATTTGTGCGCCGCCTGTCAACCCAAAACGGAAAAAAAGCCTACTGTTTCAGGTTGATGGCCGGCCATGCCGCGCGCAGATAGATCAAGGCGGACCAGATCGTCAGACCTGCGGCCAGCATCAGCAGGGTCTCGCCGGCGTGGAACAGCTTCAGCCCTTCCAGGTCGTGCTGGTAGAGCAGCACTTCGATCGCCACGATCTGCATCACCGTCTTGACTTTGCCCAGCGTCGCCACGTTCACGTGGCTGCGCTGCCCGATCTCGGACATCCACTCGCGCAGCGCCGAAATGGCGATCTCGCGGCCGACGATCACCGCACTCGTGACGGCCAGCAACGGCGTCGGATTCTCCTGCACCAGCAGGAACAGCGTCACGGCGACCATCAATTTGTCCGCGACGGGGTCGAGAAATGCGCCGAAAGCCGTACCGAGGTTGTAGCGGCGCGCGATGAACCCGTCCAGCCAGTCGGTCACCGCGGCAGCGAGGAAGATCACTGCCGCCGCGATATTCGCGCCGGGAAACGGCGCGTAGAACACCAGAACCATCACCGGCAGCAGCGCGATGCGGAAAAAAGTGAGTATGGTGGGCAGCGTCAATATCAAGCGTTGCGGTCCGTTCGCATGGTGCGGTTGCAGTGTCGCACAAGGCCGGCGCTTCAGGTGTGAAAGACCGCATAGATGCGCTCGGCCAGTTCGCGGCTCACGCCCTTGACGCGGGACAGCTCTTCGGCGCCGGCGGCGGCAACACCGGCGATGCCGCCGAAGTGCTTCAACAGAGCGGCACGGCGTTTGGCGCCGATGCCGCCGATCTCCTCGAGCCGGCTTTTCTCGCGCGCCTTTTCGCGGCGCTGCCGATGCCCGGTGATCGCAAACCGGTGCGCTTCGTCGCGAACGCTCTGAATCAGATGAAGCGCGGCCGATTCCGGCCCCGGCCACAGGGTCTTGTCGCCGACGATCAACGACTCGTGTCCGGCGCGACGCTCGGGCCCTTTGGCGACGCCGACGACGAGCACGCCGTCGATGCCCAGATCGGCGAGCACATCGAGCGCCTGCTTGACCTGGCCTTTGCCGCCGTCGATCAACAGGATGTCCGGCAACTTGCCCTCGCCCGCCTGCTGGCGCTTGTAGCGCCGCTCCAGTGCCTGATGCATCGCGGCGTAGTCGTCGCCCGGCTCGATGCCGGCGATGTTGAAACGCCGGTACTGCGATTTCTCCGGACCGTCGGGACCGTAGACCACGCAGGACGCCACCGTCGCCTCGCCCATTGTATGGCTGATATCGAAGCATTCGAGCCGGTGCGGCGTCTCGTCGAGATCGAGCAATTCGCGCAACGATTCGAAGCGCTCCTGCATCGTGCGATTACTGGCCAGGCGCATCGCCAGAGCCGCATCGGCATTCTTCTGTGCCAGTTCGAGGAAGCGCGCGCGTTCGCCGCGCACGCTATCCTTGACCTCGACTGTACGCCCGCTTTGCGCAGTCAGAACTTCACCGAGCAGTTCGGCGTCTGGCAGCCGGGTGCTGACGATCAGTTCGCGCGGAGCCGGACGCTCGAGGTAGTACTGGGCGATGAACGCGGTCAGCACGCCGGCTTCGCTCGCCTCGATGCCGAGCTTCGGGAAGAAATCGCGCGAGCCCAGGTTGACGCCATTGCGGAAGAACAACACGGACACGCACGCGGTACCGCTGCTGATGCGGCACACGAGCACGTCGAGATCGGCGCTCGCACCCTGCACGTAGTGCTGGGCCTGGATGCGCTTGAGCGTGGCGACCTGGTCGCGCAGCCGCGCTGCCTTCTCGAATTCGAGTTCGCCGCTCGCCTTCTCCATCGCGGTGCCGAGTTCCTCGACGACCTCATTGCTCTTGCCGTCGAGAAACATGCCGGCGTGGCGAACGCTGTCTGCGTATTCGGCAACATCGATCAGCCCCACGCACGGTGCGCTGCAGCGCTTGATCTGGTACTGCAGGCACGGCCGCGAGCGATTGCGGAAATAGCTGTCCTCGCACTGGCGCACGAGAAAAAGCTTTTGCATCAGGTTCAGGCTCTCGCGTACCGCGTAGGCGCTCGGATACGGTCCGAAATAGTGCCCTTTGCCGGTCTTGGCGCCGCGATGGAATCCCATGCGCGGATAGTCCTGACCCGACGACAGATAGATGAACGGATAGCTCTTGTCGTCACGCAACAGGATGTTGTAGCGCGGACGCAGGCTCTTGATCAGCTGCGCCTCGAGCAGCAACGCCTCGCCTTCGGTTCGCGTTACCGTGACTTCGACACGGGCAATCTGCGCGACCATGGCGGCGATGCGCGGCTCCATGCGCGGTTTCAGGAAGTAGCTGCCGACGCGCTTCCTCAGATTGCCGGCCTTGCCGACATAAAGCACCTCGTCGCCTGCACCGAGCATGCGATACACGCCCGGCGATCCGCTCAGATTGCGCACGAATGCTTTGCCGTCGAATACGGCGCTGGCAGTTTTCTCGGTCATCGCGGCAGCTACGAGATACTCAGATGCCTGATCTGGCCGGTGGCGAGATCGACGCGCACGATCTCATGCGCGTTCGTGTTCGCGATCCACAAGGCATTCGACGCCATCGAAATGCCGGCCGGCTCATTCAGTTGGTACGGCAGGTTCAGCGCGCGAATTTCGCCGCTGCGCAGATTCAGCGCCTTGATCTTGCCATTGTAGCTATCGGCGATAAAAGCCAGGCCACGCGGATCGACGCACACGCCGAGCGGATTCTGCAGCCGCGCGACGTCGCGCTTACCGCTGATATCGCCGAAATCGTACGGTCCTGCGCCTACCAACGTTGCAACCTGGCGGTCGGCCAGGCTGACCAAGCGCGCCGCGGAAGCCGCCGCGTCGACGACGACGAGCTGATGCTCGAACACATCCAGGCCACTTGGCTGCGCGAAGCTGGCATCGACGCCCTCGCCATCGGCGATGCCCAGCCGGCCATTGCCGGCGAGCACGCCGAGCTTGTTGCGCGTGATGTCGAAGCGCCAGATCTGGTGCTGGCCCGAAACCGCGATGTACAGCTTGTCTTCGAAGGCAACGACATCGGTCGGCGCCGACATGCGTGTCTGCCGCGGATCCGAGGTTTCCGCCGGAAGATCGTGGCCGAGTGTGCCGGTGCCGGCGATCGTGGTGACGTCGCCGGCCGGCAACAGCACGCGGCGCACCGCATGACTGCCGGCGTCGGCCACGTACAGCGTGTCGTAGACAATCGTCATGCCCTGCGGATTGTTGAACTGCACCTCGCGATTGCGGCCATCGACGCAACCGGGAGTTCCCGAGCCGAGCTGGCGCAGGATGCGTCCGTTGTGATCGCACTCGAGGATGCGGTTGTTGCCGCTGTCGGCAATCCATAGCGTCGTCGGCGTTGCCAGCACCTTGCCCGGAAACTGCAGCGGCATGCGCGGCTCCGGACGCACTGTCGCCACGCTGGCCTCGTAGACACGCAAATCGCTCGCGGCGGCTTCATCGAGAAGTTGCCCGACCAGGCTGTCCGCTTCGTCGCGGCGGCCTTCGCCGCTCAGCAGTCCGGCGAACCGCCCTTGCGCATCGACGATCGCAAAGCTCGGCCACGATTGCACGCCATAACCGCGCCAGACCGAAAAATCCGGATCGTTCGCCACCGGATGGCGGATGTGGCAGCGGTTCACGGCCTTGAGCACGGGAGCCGCCTGCCGCTGGTAGTCGTATTTCGGTGTGTGCACGCCGATCACGCTCAACCCGTCGTGGTACTTGGATTCCAGAAAGCGCAGATCGGCCAACGCATTCGTGCAGTTCACGCTGTCGAAGGTCCAGAAATACAGCAGCACGACGCGGCCGCGCAGCGATGCCAGCGATGGCGGTTCGGCCGAGTTGATCCATTCCAGCGTATCGGGTAATTCCGGCGCGACGACGCGAGCGTTCATGGGCGATGACGTTGTTGATTCGTGCCGATTATGCGCCTAACGCAACCTCGCGATCAGCCCCCGGGCGCCGGCTTCGGCTAGTTCGATCACCCGCTGAAAGTCCGCCGAGCTCCCGTAATATGGATCCGGCACTTCATCGACATCGCCCGGACCGGCGAAGCGCAGGAAAAGCTCGAGCTTGCCGGCGCCGTAGGCTGGGCACGCACGTTGCGCTGCGCGCAGGTTGACTTGATCCATCGCCAGCAGCCAGTCGAAGCGCGAAAAATCCGTCGAGTCGAGCTGACGCGCGCGATGCGCCGCGAGGTCATAACCGGCGGCGCGCGCGCTGGCAATCGCCCGCGGGTCGGCGCGATCGCCGACGTGGTAGTTCTCGGTTCCCGCCGACGCGACGTCGATCTTCAGGCCGGCGGCATGCAGGTACTTGCGCACGACGGCCTCGACGACCGGCGAGCGGCAAATATTGCCCATGCAGAAAACAAGGATGCGCATAGGTCTAGGATATGGATGCGCGCGCCGCTGTTGCAATCGGCGGCGACGCTTCGCCGGCTGAACGATTCCTCAGTTGCGGGGTATCGGCTCGACCCAATCGATCAGACGCAATGGATCGTGACTGCGCGTGGCGAAGTACAGGCAGACGTCATGCTTGCCGCCGCTTGCGGCCGCCGCGCCAGTCAGCGGGATAGCAACGGTACGGGCATCGGATCGTTCGGCCGAAAGCGGCACGGCGGCGAGCAACGGCCCGTCGCATGCATCCAGATGTGCCTGGAGTTCGTCCGTGCTGCCGGCCGGCGTGTGCATGACGACCTTGTCCGCGTCGTGCCAGAGCTGGAAGGAGTACGGCATCGCCCCGATGCGCACGTCGATGCGCGCGGACGCGGCGAAATCAACCTGCGCGTAGATCCAGCACGGGTTCATCAGGTCGACGTTGTACCGCGGCGCGGCGGCACCGGCGGCCGGCGCACCTTCCAGGCGCAGTAGCAGCGAGTCGCCGCAGGTCTTCAGCCGGTCGCTGCCGCGCCGCAATACTGATACAGCGTCGATGCGCGTATCGCGCACCGAGGATAACTGACGGTCGCCAGCAAATGTCGCTGCGCGAAGCGCTGCGCTTGTCTTCGTCGTGAACGGCTCGCTGTATGCCTGCGAGCGCGGGCCGGGCGCGCTGCCATCGAGCGTGTAGCGAATCAGGCCGAAATCGACCTGCTTCGTCAGCGTCACCTTGAATCGCCGCGGGTCTCCGGTCGCTGCGACATCGGCCTGCGGCGCGAAAGCAGAATCGGAGTAATGCACGCCGAGCGCGCGATAACGATCGAGCTGCGCCGGCATGCGCGCGACGAAATCACTCCAGCCAGTGCGCTCCGGCGGCGACCAGAGCCGCTCGGACAGCGCGGCGGCGCGCGGAAACGCCGCATATTCCACGCGTTCGCCGACGGTCAGGTATTCACTCCACAGATTGGCCTGGCCACCGAGGATGTGCCGGGCCTGGGCGGCATCGAGTTCATGCGGTAGCGGATCGAACGCGTAGACGTCAGCGAGCGAAAGCACCTTGACGCGCCCAGGCGGTTCGTCGTTGCCGCTGCCCTGCAGATGATCCAGGTACATGGCCGGGTCTGGCGCCATGATGACGTCGTCGCCATGACTGGCGGCAGCAATCGCCCCCGCGCTGCCACGCCACGACATGACGACAGCTCCCGGCGGCAAGCCACTCTCCAGAATCTCGTCCCAGCCGATCAGCAGCCGTCCCCGTTTACGCAACATGGCCTCGACGCGCGCCGTGAAGTAGCCCTGCAATGCCTGCTCGTCGCGCACACCCAGACGCCGCATGCGTTCCTGCACCTGTGCGGACGCCTGCCATTGATCCTTTGCTGCCTCATCGCCGCCGACATGGATGTACGGCGAGGGAAACAGGTCCGTCACTTCGGCGAGCACGTCGCCGATGAAGTTGAATGTGGATTCGTCCACGTTGTAGAGAAACGTGTTGATGCCCCAGTCGGACGAAACCGGCGGTTGCTTGCCGGTAACGCCGATCCGCGGGTACGCGGCGATCGCGGCCTGTGCATGTCCGGGCATGTCGATTTCGGGAACGATCGTGACGTAACGCTCGGCGGCATGGCGTACGATCCCGCGGATTTGCTCCTGCGTGTAGAAGCCGCCGTACTTGCCCGTGGCCGGGTCGGCCAGCGCTGCTTCGTTCGGCTGCGGCGTGCGCCATGCGCCGATCTGCGTCAGCTTCGGGTACTTGCGAATCTCGATTCGCCAGCCCTGGTCGTCGGTCAGGTGCCAGTGCAACACGTTGAGCTTGTGCAACGACATCTCATCGATGAAGCGCTCGACGAACTGCGGCGACTGGAAGTGGCGCGCGGAATCCAGCAACAGGCCGCGCCAGGCGAATCGCGGATAGTCGACGATGTGCCCTGCCGCCAGGGTTATCGCCGTCGCCGGCGTCGAATTCGCCGTCAGCTGCTGCCATAGAGTGACGCTGCCGTTGAACAGGCCATGTGCAGTCCTCGCCTTCAACGTTATGCCGGTCGAGGCGACGCGCAGGTCGTAGCCTTCGCCATGATCGTCCGCGCCGGCCGAAAATGTAGGATCGAGCACCAGTTCGATTGCGTTGTCGACGTTCGCAGGCACCGACCCCGGCACGGCAAGCCGCATGCCGCGCGATCGTTCGATCAGGTCGCCGAGGTGTCGCGCGATGGCAATCGTCTCGGCATCGTTGCCGCGCACAATGACGGGTGTGCCGGCACGCACGACGAATTGGCCAGGCGATCGCTCAAAAGAGACGGGCGCCGGGATCAGCTGCAACGGTGGCGGTTGAGTCGGCTCCGGTTTCGTCTGGCAACCACAAAGTACAGTGCCGAACACTGTGACCCACCACAGCCGCATCATGATCGTTCGCATTTCCAGGATACTCGCCACGGTCAGTTGAACCTGGCTCAAAGCGTAGCGAGCGAAGGCAGGTCGCGCGACGGTGGCGCGCAGGAACCGGAGTGTACTTGATGCGTACATGAGGACTCCGAGCACGCCGGCGCGCGAGCTGTCGAGCGCAGTAGCTTTGGGCCAGGTTCAAAAAAAAGCGGGCCTAGATTGCTCTTCGGCCCGCAAGGTTGGAGCGACTCGAATCACACGTCCTTATGCCACAGGGAGTACAACCTCCGATTCTTCAGAACTTGAAATGCACGGTGAAGTAGTACTGACGGCCGTTGTCGTAGAACGAACGCGGCTGATCCTTGCTGAGCGCGTAGTACTTCAGTTCGGGATCGTTGAGGTTCAGCGCATCGAACGTGAAGCTCCACATGTCGTTGACCTTCCAGCCGAGCGACGCGGACAGGTTGCCGATGCTGTCCTGATAGAACGCCGTCGACCGATCCAGGCCGCTGAAGAAGCTCGAACGATAGGTGTATTGCAGCCGCGCGTTGAAGTGCTCGTTCTCGAAGTAACCACCGATGTTGTAGGTGTTCTTCGACGTGCCCACGAGCGGACCGCCACCCTCTTCACTGCCGTCGGCGTAGGTGTAGTTCGCCGATATGCCGAAGTTGTCGAAGAACGGCTGTTCCCAAGCCAGTTCGAAGCCCTTGACCGAACCCGAACTGTTGACCGGCACCGTCAGCACGTACTGCGCATCGAACCCATCCGGAAACGCCTGGTTGAAGGTCTTGAACGTGCCTGTCACGTGACCGAGGCCGATGTAGTTGGTCAGGTCCATGTAGAACACGCTTGCCGACAACAGCGAGCGCGGTGCGAAGTACCACTCGACCGAGGAATCGAAGTTCGTCGAGCGCACCGGCTTGAGGTTGGGGTTGCTGCCGCTGCCCGATCCGAGCGCGCCCGGCGCCGCCGGCGGAGTCAGCGAGATGGGTCCGGCCAGAGCCGAGTAGTCCGCGCGGGTCATGGTCTTGGAAGCGGCAAAACGCAACAGCAGGTCATCGCTCAAGTCGAACTTGATGTTGCCGCTCGGCAGGATGTCGTTGTATGAGTTCTTGAACTGGGTCGGCAGATACGGTCCGAACGCCGACGTGGTGATCGCACCGGGTGTCGCCGCACTGACGCCAACGTTGGCGGTGACATCCTCGTCTGTGCCGACGAAGCGCACCCCGAGGTTGCCGCTCCAGCCCTGGCCTTCGAAATCTGCCTGGATGTAGGCCGCCGAATCCGTCTCGGCGAGCTTGTAGTCGCTATTCCAGTCGGCGCGCGAAACCGGATCACGATTCGTGTACTGGCTGTTGAACGCATGCAGTTGATCCGCCGTGTAGAACCACACCGCGGTCGGGAAGCCGCTGCCGATGCCGTCGCCGAAGTTCGAAGGATAGAGCGAGAAGCTGGATGGCAGATTGTCGAATGCACCGGGGCCCGGTCCCTGACCGATCACGCCTTCCGACTTGCGCGAATGGTCTGCATAGCGTGCACCGAACTTCAGGTCGGCCAACGAACCGGCGCCGATCTGGTAGATGCTGTCGATCTGGCCATACTTCTCTTCGTCGCGGACGTCGATGTTCTGGTCGCCGAAGATCCAGTCCAGCGTGCCCGGAACGCTTGGGCTCTCGTTGACCGACCAGTGTGCCGCGGTACTCGTGCCTAACAGGCTGTACGACGCGCCGGTGCCCTTGGCGAAGTCGAACTCGCCGACATCCTGCGTCGGCGTTCGCCCATTGCCGGTCGTGTCACCGACCTTGCCCTTGAATATCAGCCGGTCGGACGCATGCCATTCGCCGTCGAGATTGATGAACTTCGACTGCGAGCTTTCATCCGGACGCGAGATCTGGTCGTAGATGCCGTATTGCGTGCCCGGCGTGGCGGCGAAATTCGCCGTGACCAGCGTGTTGTTGCGCACGACGTAGCCCGGATCCGGCGCCTGGCCGTTGCCGCCGTTGATGAAGTGCGTGCCCCACAGCAGGTAGTTGCGGTTGTAGTTCGACGCATCGAGCTTCGAGGAGAACGCACTCAGGTCGAACATCAGTTCGTTGCTCGGCTTGAACTGCATGTCGATCAAGCCGCCCTTGCGTTCGCGCTCCTGTTCGAACAGGGCCGAACCGAGCAGCGTCGGATAGTAGACGCCAGCAAGATCCGGATGCGCGGTGGCCACCGGCGAGCCCGCCTTGATCTGCTCGTAGCCGAGTTCCTCCTGGCCATCGCGGCGCAGGTGGCGCTTCTCGTAGAACGCTTCGATCAGCAGGCCGAACGTGCGGTCCGCGTTCTGCCAGTTCACCATCCCGCTGAACTGCGGGTCGGTCTTGCTCGGCAAGTCGGCGTAGACCCCGCCAAGCGACGCATCGACAGTCACCGGCTTGCTGAAGTCGAGCGGCTTGCGCGTCTGGATGTCGACGGAACCGGCCACGCCGCCCTCGACATCGCTCGCCTGGGACGTCTTGTGCACGGTGACCGTGCCGACGATTTCGGACGGAAACAGCGTATAGGTCACGCTGCGGCCGACCAGGCCGGTCTGGTTGAGCACGAACCAGTCGCCCGATGAAACGGAATGACCGTTGATCAGCGTCTGCGTGTAGCTCGGGTTCGTGCCGCGCATGCTGACGCGATCGTTTTCGTCGAAGCCGCCTTCGTTGGCGCTGGCCGAGCTGGTCGTCACGCCGGGCACACGCATCAGCGAGTCGGCGACGTTCTTGTCCGGCATCTTGCCGATGTCTTCGGCGGTGATTACCTCGACATGCGTATCGGCGATGCGCTTGGTATCGAGCGACTTCTTCAAGCTTTCACGGATACCGGTGACGATGATGGGTTCCATCTCGGTCGGCTGGTTCGGATCGGCGCCGGCCGGTGCCGGACCACCGGCGCTTTGGGCCTCTGGCCCATCCGGAGTGACGACGGGTGCTGTTTGCGCATACGCGCCGCCTGCGAAACACAGGCCGGCAATGATGCTCGCTGACAGGATCTTTCTGCGGTAATTCATAGTACCCCTCCAGGCAGTTGTCGACCCGATGCGGCGTTGTGCGCAGCCCGGGATCTTTTTTCAGCTAAGGACGTTTCGTTTCGCTGCACTCTTCAATCCAACTCTTCTGCACTGCTTCGTGACATTGCTACATGACTTGCCATCGTTTTCAGGCGCTGGCGCGATGTTGCAGATACCAGCTCGCCGCACCGAGCACGCCGAGTTGGCCGTGTTCGATCAGGCGTACCGGCACGCGTTCCAGCACCGGGCGCATTGCGCCCTTGTCGAGAAAACGCTCGACGAAACTGCTTTCAACCAGATACGGCTTGATCTGCGGCAGGATTCCGCCAGCGAGATAGGCTCCGCCCTGGGCGCCGTAGAGCAGGACCAGATCGCCCAGTACGCTGCCCATCAATCCGCAGAACATGTCCAATGTGTCGCGCGCCGCGACGTCGGCTTCGTCCAGCGCCGCGCGCGTGATGTCGGCCGGTGAGTCGAACAGGCGCGTCGTCCCGCGCAGCTCGCACAGGGCCGCATGAAGCTTGACCAGGCCCGGGCCGGAGAGAACCTGCTCGATCGAAACGTGGCTGCCGTTGCGACGAAGCAGGCGCAGCACCTCGATCTCGCGATCGGTACTCGGGGCGAACGCCGCTTGTCCCGCCTCCGTGGCGAGCACGACATAACCGCCGTTCGTCGGAATCCGCACGGCCGCACCGAGTCCGGTTCCCGGCCCGACGATCAGCGTTGGCGCGGACAACTGCTGTGCGCTAGCCGGCGTCAGCAGCGTCGTGTCGCGCAGATCCAGGTGCGGCGTCGCATGAGCAACGGCCTCGAAATCGTTGACGAATTCGACGGCAGAGAGATTCAGGTCCGCGCGGATGCGATCGAGCGAGACCGTCCACGGCAGATTGGTGTTGATGATGGTGCCGTCGAGGCAGTAGCCGGCGCAGGCGATCGCCGCTTCCTGTACGGCGGCGCCGTCGAGCGACTTGAGGAATTCATGCAGGATTGCCGACAGGCTCGGGTAGTCGGCGCACACGTACTTTTCGTATTGCTCGAGGGTCGGCCGCGTCGAGGCGAAAGGCCGTACCAGACCGACACGGGCATGCGTGCCACCGACGTCGGCGGCGACGAACGGTGCGCCGAGAACTCCGGCCGAACGAGATGCCAATTGCCTTGCCCCAGCCTCCACCAGCTTCCTCCCCGCTTGGTGCAAACCCGACCTGCCACTCGCGGCGGGCCCAACTCGCGGCGGAGTGTGAGCCAATTATGACAACGTTGTCAATACTCGATAAAAAATATATTTATGCGCACGATGCGCGACTGAAACAGCCCGTCGACAGCAGCATTTTATGGTAACGATCGCATTGACTATAAATATAGTATATATCAATTATATAAATGACATATCTAGAACGATACTGCTGCTGCGTTGCGACAATATCGATGATGCGCAGAAGGCTTACTCTGGCGCTTGCGCGAGGCCATGAAAACGTATCCAATTGCAGGCAATCTATGACAACGTTGCAGCATAACGAGTCATTGTGCCGCGGCAATTCAGCACGATGATTACTTCTGCATTGCCTAGAGGTCTTTTGCGCTGCCACGTTGCGCATATGTATACAATTGGATAACCGGGGAGATTTGAATATGTCGGCTGACAATGGCGCCATGGTGCAAGGTCGCGGCAGCGTGAGTCCCGTCGTCGTCATCGGCGCGCTGTTCTTCATCTTCGGATTTGTCACGTGGTTGAACGGGCCGTTGATCACGTTCGTCAAGCTCGCGTTCGATCTGGACGACGTGAACGCCTTCCTCGTGCCGATGGCGTTCTATCTGTCGTATTTCTTTCTCGCCCTGCCCTCGTCGTGGATCCTGCGCCGCACCGGCATGAAACGCGGCATGGCGCTCGGGTTGTTCGTCATGGCCATCGGCGCGTTGCTGTTCGGCCAGTTCGCCACGATGCGCGTCTACCCAGGCGCATTGACCGGGCTGTTCGTGATCGGTGCCGGCCTGTCCCTGCTGCAGACAGCGTCGAATCCGTACATCAGCATCCTGGGCCCGATCGATGCGGCCGCCCAGCGCATCGCCGTGATGGGAATCTGCAACAAGGCGGCCGGCATCCTCGCGCCACTGCTGCTCGGCGCCCTCGTGCTGCATGGCATCGGCGATCTTGCCGATCGCGTCGCCGCTGCGGACGCGGACGGCAAGCAGGCGTTGCTCAATCAATTCGCCGCGCAGATCCACCTGCCGTATCTCGTCATGGCCGGCATTCTTGCGCTTCTCGCGGTATGGATTCTGCGCTCGCCACTGCCTGAGATCAGCGCAGTCGATGCGAACAGCGAAAGCCCGACAGGCGCGAAGAAGCAGTCCGCCGGGTCGATCCTCGCCTTTCCTCATCTGTGGCTCGGCGTGCTTTGCCTGTTCCTGTATGTCGGCGTCGAAGTCATGGCCGGCGATGCCATCGGCACCTACGGCCGCGGTTTCGACATCCCGCTCGATCGCACCATCTATTTCACGTCCGGCACGCTGTTCGCCATGCTGATCGGCTACATCGTCGGCTTCATCGTGATTCCTCGCTACGTCTCGCAGGAACGCTATCTCGGGTTTTCAGCGGTGCTGGGCGCGGCGTTCAGCATCGCTGCTTACGTAACCTCCGGCTATGCCTCGGTCGCCTTCGTTGCCGCGCTAGGCTTTGCCAACGCAATGATGTGGCCGGCGATCTTTCCGCTGGCGATCCGCGGCCTCGGCCGCTACACCGAACTGGGTTCGGCCTTCCTGATCATGGGCATTGCCGGCGGCGCGGTCATCCCGCAGGTGTTCGCCCATCTCAAGGTCCAGCACGACTTCCAGGCTGTGTTCCTGGCCCTGATGCTGCCCTGCTACTTGTATATTTTTTACTACGCCATGCGCGGCTACCGCACCGGCGTGCGCGCTTGACTTGTGCCAAAAAGTGAACACCCGGTAACGTCGCCGTTTCACCGGCACGGGTGTTCGGCTACCATCGCTTGAACCGGTGCGTTTCTCGCGCACCTGCCCTGATCCGATCCAACGAGCCTGAACGGTGCAGCGAAGCACGATCAAAGATGTAGCCAAACGCGCGAAGGTGTCGTTGAAGACCGTCTCGCGCGTCATCAACAACGAACCGGCCGTGCAGGCGCGCACTCGCGAAAAGGTGCTGCGTGCGGTAGAAGCTCTGGAATACCGGCCCGACCTTTCCGCGCGCAGCCTGCGCAGCGCCCAGTCGTATGCCATCGGCCTGGTCTACGACAACCCGAATCCGTACTACATCATCAGCGTGCAGAACGGCGCTTTGTCGGTGTGCCGCGAAACCGGTTTCGGCCTGCAGATACATCCGTGCAATTCCTCGTCGCCCAAGCTCGCCGACGAACTGGTCGATCTGGTGCGCCGCGCGCGCCTCGCCGGCCTCGTCCTGGCGCCGCCGATGTCCGAGCGCATGGAATTGATCAAGCATCTGGCCGCGAACGACATCAAGTTCGTACGCATTCTTTCGGCAGCCGAGGATCCCAACGACGGTTACCCGTGCGTCTATGTCGACGACCGCGACGCCGCCTACGACATCACCGAGCACCTGATCCAGCTCGGCCACACGCGTATCGGTTTTCTGTGGGGCGGCAAATCGCATCGTTCGAGTCCGGAACGCTTCAAGGGTTACGAGAGCGCGCTCAAGGACTACGGAATCGCGCTGAACAACCGCCTGATCGTGCACGGCGACTATTCGTTCGACGACGGATTCCGCGGTGCGCGCAAGCTGCTCGCTCTGAAGGATCGTCCCACCGCAATCTTCGGTTCGAACGATGAGATCGCCGCCGGCGTTCTCGCCGCGGCGAAATCGAGCGCCATGGAAGTCCCGTACGACCTTTCGATCGCCGGCTTCGAAGACAGCCCGTTCTCCAAGCAGTCGTGGCCGGCGCTGACCACGGCGAAGCAGGCCACAGAAGAAATCGCCAAGCACGCAACGCAGCGACTCATCGCCGAACTCAAGCGCGAAGGCAATGCGCCGCCGGAAGTGCACAACGAGGGCTTCAGCCCCGAACTCGTGATTCGTGGCTCGACCGGACCGCTGCGCACACGGGGCTGATGGGCTCGAGTCGAGCCCTGCGGCTAATCATCGAGCCCGGTGATCGCCGAACGGAACAACCCTTACCTCGTTGTTCGAGGTAAGGGTGTCCTCGCTAGAATCCTAGTTCGTAGGCGGCTTGAGATGTCCAAAATGGTCGATCGGGCATGCATCGTCGTTGCCGATCAGGCCAGGGTCAAAGGTGAAGCCAGCTGCGGACGTGAGGAAAGCTCCAGTGGCATTGAACGCATTGAGCGGAACGAGACTTAATCCGGCATCGGGTTGACCACTGTAGGTCTGCGGATTGTCCAACACATTCTGCAGTGTTGGATTGATCGCAAACGTATGGCCGAACCAGAAGTCGAATACCGTGGTGTTGAACGGTGCGGTCCTCAACACTCCAGTCAGCGCCCAGGCAGCATCCGTGGCGTTGCGCCAGAAACCTGGCGAGCACCACGCGCCATTTGTAGTGAATGGCCGGCAACCGTGACTGATAACGAGCTGCGCATTCTTGGGCGCGCCGTTATAGGTGCCATAAACCCCGGGTGCAGGGAGGGCGAGCAGCACGCCGGGGTCATAGTAGGCACTGACGTACTTGAACGTGCCGTTGCCGAACTTGGTCATATTTGCCGTACCCCATGGCCCGGTGATATCAGCAAGGCTTGCCCCCGAACCTGCGGTCAGTACCCAAAGCAGATAAGGGCCATCCACCTCCGCCCCATTGGCTTTCCCGCACAATTCAGTGTTGAGAACGTAGCCGGTGCCGTCCGCAGTCACGCCTTGGCCGGTGAAGTAGGCCACGTTAGCGTACGCGCCGGCCGCGAACGAATTGACGGATAACACCGCCGCTAACGTCAATAGACATGCTAAAGCCGCTGCTCTGCGCAGCAGTCGATTGATGATGCTCATGGAAACCACCCTGTCGAATTGCCTGCCACATTCCGGCTTTGCTCAAAGCTCTACCGGTCCCTGTTCCCCGCGGCGCGAAAGTGGCCGACGTAGCCGCGGCTTGCGTTGCGAATTTTTGCGCCGTCGGAACTGTCGCCGATCCTTCGTATTTTTCGATCAGCAACGCTCCGGGTCACGTAGATCCGAAATGCCGGCTAACAATAGACCCGTGCACGGCAATCGTCGTCGGCGCGACTGCCACTTCCGCCCGTGACATTGGTACCGGTTTTTTGGAGTGAAGGCAGGACATTTGTCCCGGCACGCGTGCGATGCTCGGCACCGTGAAGGCGCCATTTGATTCACGAATCCGTGCATCGCTGCACTGCCTCGAAGTGGCAACGTAGGGGGCGTAGCTTTCGCTCTTCCTCTTGCTTCTGCGGCAGGATGCCGCCCAGACCGGGCCCCCTGAGGCGCGGCGAGGGTACGTAGGATTGGTCCGCAGGAGGCCGCGCACGCGACGGCATGGATGCCGGAGGTAGAGCAACGCAGGAGCAGTTGCCGGATGCCCGGAGACCGCGCCGCCGGGGGTGTGTTTCTTTGGTTACCTTTCTTTGCACAAGCACTGCGCCGCAGGAGCGGCGCGAACAGCGAAGCTGGTGGCAGCGCCGCGGAGGGCAGGATGCCCGTAGTAAAGAAAGTAACCCGCTCGCCCGCAGGGCGAGTGGAAGCCTTTGCTACTCAACAGAGAATGAAGAAGTCAGCCGCTGCGCAGCGCGGCCGCCTCACGCGCGAGCACCTCGACCTGATGCCAGTCGCCCGCACGCACGAGTTTCGCCGCCGACAGCCAGGAGCCGCCGACACAGAGAACGTTCGGCACTGCGAGCCAGTCACGCGCGGTCAGCGCGCTGACGCCGCCGGTCGGACAGAAGCGAATGCCGGGAAGCGGCGATGCCAGTGAGCGCAGATACTCCGGGCCGCCGGCGGGTGTCGCCGGGAAAAATTTCTGCAGCGAGTAGCCGCGCTCGAAGAGTTGCATCGCCTCGGTTGCCGTCGCCGCACCCGGCAGGTAGGGCAGCGCCGAATCGTCGGCAGCATCGAGCAACGCCGGTGTGACGCCGGGCGAGACGCCAAAGCGCGCGCCGGCCTCTTCGGCGGCGCGCAGATCCCTGGGCGTCAGCAACGTGCCGGCGCCGACGACGGCGCCTTCGACCTCGGCGGCGATCGCCCGGATCGCATCGAGCGCGACCGGCGTGCGTAGCGTGACTTCGATCGCCTTGATGCCGCCGCTGACGAGCGCGCGCGCCAGCGGCACGGCGTCACCGAGTTTGTCGATCACGACAACAGCGACGACCGGCGCGAGACGCAGCGTCGCTTCGATTTGTTCCTGCTTTTGCTTCATCCCGCTCATCGGCCTCCTCCGAGCACGCTGGCGCCCGTATCCGCCGTACCGACGCTGCGCCGAAACAGGCCGAACAGTTCGCGGCCGAGGCCGTGATGATGCGCATCGAGATCGGCTGTTGCCGGCTTGCGTGCGAGCAATTCGGCAGCGTCGATCTTGACTTCGAGGGTGCCGGCATTGGCGTCGACGCGAATGATGTCGCCGTTGTGGATCTTCGCAATCGCGCCGCCGTCCGCCGCCTCCGGTGTGACGTGAATCGCCGCGGGAATCTTGCCGGACGCACCGGACATGCGTCCGTCCGTGACCAGCGCGACATGCCGGCCGCGATTCTGCAGCACGCCGAGGACGGGCGTCAGCTTGTGCAGTTCGGGCATGCCGATCGCACGCGGCCCCTGGAAACGCACGACGGCAACGAAGTCGCGATCGAGATCGCCACGCTCGAACGCCGTCTTGACGTCGTCCTGGTCGTCGAACACGATCGCCGGCGCTTCGACGACCCAGCGTTCCGGCGGCACGGCCGATACCTTGATCGCGGCCGTGCCGAGATTGCCGTGCAGCACGCGCAGGCCGCCATCCGTGCGAAACGGGTTCGCGGTACCGCGCAGCACGTCCGCATCCTTGCTTTCCGCAGCGACCGGCACGCGTTCGACCTTGCCATCGGCGCCAAGCTGGGCACGTATCCGATACGTATCGAGTCCCTGGCCGTTGACGGTCTGCACGTCGCCGTGCAGCAGTCCCGCGTCGAGCAACTGCGCGATCAGGAATCCCATGCCGCCGGCAGCATCGAAATGATTCACGTCGGCGCTGCCGTTCGGATAGATCCGCGCCAGCAGCGGCACGACGCCGGACAACGCGTCGAAATCCTCGAGCTGCAACTCGATGCCGGCGGCCTGCGCGATGGCGATCAGGTGCAGAAGATGATTCGTCGATCCGCCGGTTGCGTGCAGGCCGATGATGCCGTTTACGATCGCGCGCTCGTCGACGACGCGGCCGGCGGGAATGTATTTCTCGCCGAGCGCCGTGATCTCTACCGCGCGCTGCGCCGCCTCGACCGTGAGCGCGTCGCGCAGCGGCGTTTCCGGATTGACGAAGCTCGCGCCCGGCAGATGCAGGCCCATGATCTCCATCAGCATCTGGTTCGAGTTCGCCGTACCGTAAAACGTGCAGGTGCCGGGCGAATGATACGAACGTGCTTCGGCTTCGAGCAGTTGCTCGCGCGTCGCCTTGCCTTCGGCATAGAGCTGCCGCACCTTCGACTTCTCGTCGTTGCTGATGCCGCTGCCCATCGGTCCAGCGGGCACGAAGATCGCCGGCAGGTGGCCGAACGTCAGCGCGGCGATCAGCAGGCCCGGCACGATCTTGTCGCAGATGCCGAGGAACAGCGCCGCGTCGAACATATCGTGCGACAGCGCGACGCCGGCCGACAAGGCGATCACGTCGCGCGAGAACAACGACAACTCCATGCCTGCCCTGCCCTGCGTGACGCCGTCGCACATCGCCGGCACGCCGCCGGCGACCTGCGCCGTAGCACCGGCGTCACGGGCAGCCTGGCGGATCAGCTCGGGATAACGTTCGTACGGCTGGTGCGCCGAGAGCATGTCGTTGTAGGCCGTGACGATGCCGATGTTCGGCACCTTCACCCCGCGCAGCGCGGCCTTGTCGGATGGACCGCATGCAGCAAAGCCGTGCGCCAGGTTGCCGCACGAGAGGCGCCGCCGATGCGGCCCGGTGTCGCGCGCGGCAGCAATGCGCGCCAGGTAGTCGTCGCGCCGCGGGCGGCTGCGTTCGACGATGCGCCGGGTCACACCGGCAACGACGGGATTCAAGGGCATTGCGATCTCCAATAAGGGTGCATCACGCGCTCCAATAGACCTCCAGCGGCGTGGCTGCATGCCGCATCAGTGTGCGCAGCGGACTTGCCGCCATCGCTCCCTCGCCGCGCATGATCCTGCCGAAGACATCCTGCTTGTCGGCGCCTTCGATCTGCAGGTAAAGATGCCGTGCAGCGGCAATCACGGGCAGCGTCAGGGTAATACGAGGCTCTCCGGCGTCGGGTGCGCGCATCGGCAGCACGCTGGCCTTGGCGTTCGGATCGAGTGCCTGCGCCAGGCGATCGCCACCGGGAAACCATGATGCCGTGTGGCCATCCAGGCCGAGGCCGAGGACGGCGACGTCGAACGGCGACGGCAACGCATCGATGCGCCGCGTGATGATTTCAAGCGCCGATTCGGGCTCTGCTGCATCGGTGTACAACGGCTCGAAGCGCGCCGCTGCTGCAGGACCTTGCAGCAGATTCTCGCGAACGAGGCGCGCATTCGAACGCTCGTTCGTCGGCGGTACCCAACGCTCATCGCACAATGTGATGATGACCTTATTCCAGTCGATGCGCTTCGCCGCGAGGCGACGCATGAACAAGGCCGGAGTGGTTCCGCCGGACAAGGCGAGGATCACAGTCGCGCGCGCGGTTGCTGCTTCGTCGAGATTTGCCGCGACCGCTTGCGCAAGCACCTCTGCTAGCGCTTCGCGATCGTGAAAGACATGCTCGACGGGTTTCAGCGACATGACCGGCAGCACGCTCAAGAAGCGTCTTCGTACCAAGTGCGGCCATCGCGCTCGATCAGGGCAACCGCGGCGCTGGGACCCCACGAACCTGCGGTATAGGGTTTTGGAGCTTCCTCGCTTGCCGCCCACGCGGCCAGAATCGGATCGATCCACGTCCACGCCGCCTCGACCTCGTCGCGGCGCATGAACAATGTCGGATTGCCGCGCACGACATCCATCAGCAGGCGTTCGTATGCCTCCGGCTGGTGACCGCCGAACGCAGTCGCGAACGTCATGTCGAGCGGCACCTGGCGCAGGCGCAGGCCGCCCGGACCAGGCACCTTGTTCATCAGCCACAGCTTGACGCCTTCGTCCGGCTGCAGGCGCAAGACCAGCTTGTTCGGTGCAATCTGCCCGCTGCTGCCGGCGAAGATCGAATGCGGGATCGCGCGGAATGTCACGACGATTTCCGAAACGCGCTGGGTCAGACGCTTGCCGGTGCGCAGATAGAACGGCACGCCCGACCAGCGCCAGTTGCGCACCTCGGCTTTCAGCGCCACGAACGTTTCGGTGCGCGAATCCGGCTTGCCGGCTTCCTCGACGTAACCCGGCACGGCGCGCCCGTCGGCCGCGCCCGCCCGATACTGGCCGCGTACGCTGACATGCGCCGCGTTCTTCGCATCGATCGGCCACAGCGCCCGCAGCACCTTCAGCTTCTCGTCGCGCACAGCGTCGGGTTCGAGCGATGCCGGCGGCTCCATCGCCACCAGGCACAGCAGCTGCAGCATGTGGTTCTGCACCATGTCGCGCAGCGCGCCGGCGTTGTCGTAATAGCCCGCACGCTGGCCGACGCCGATGGTCTCGGCGACGGTTATCTGCACGTGATCGATGTGCTCGGCTTTCCACAACGGTTCGAACAGCGCGTTGCCGAAGCGCAGCGCCAGGAGGTTCTGTACCGTTTCCTTGCCCAGATAGTGATCGATGCGAAACGTCTGGCGTTCGTCGAATGCGCGGCCGACTGCGTCGTTGATCGACTTGGCGCTGCGCAGATCGCGGCCGATCGGTTTTTCGATGACTACGCGCGAGCTGCCGCCATTCAGGCCGGCGGCGCGCAGGCGCTCGCAGATGCCGGCGAAAAGGTCCGGGCTGGTCGCGAGATAGAAAACGCGGACGCGCTCCGCGGGGCCGTCGAGCGCCGCGGCCAGCTCAGCCCAGCCGGCGTCGCGCGTGGCATCGAGCGGCAGATAGTCGACGCGCTGCAGGAATCCATCGAGAGCCTTGCGCGCTGTTTCGTCGCCCGCGATCGCCGGGAGTAGTTCTGCACGAATGCGCTTGCGGTAATCGTCGGGCGAAAGCGTGTCGCGCGCCGTGGCGATGATGCGGCTTTGCGGCACCATCTGCTCGTCGGCAAAGCGCTGCAGCAGCGCGGGCAGGAGCTTGCGCCGGGCCAGATCACCGGTGCCGCCAAAAATCACGAGATCGAATGCGTCGAGAGGCTGGGCTTGGGACGTCACGGGCAGGCCTAGGTTGATAGTGTTGGGTCGCTGTTTGCGATGCTAAAACTGACTAGATACCAGTAAGATACCAGTAATGTCTCTAACCGGCAAGCGAGGCGACGCCCGCGCAGACGGCGCTATTGCAGACAGCCCATTGCACGGTAGCAGGCCCGTAAATGCAGCATATCAGGCCACGCCACTGGACAGTGGTTCATTGTACGCCTCGAGCGTTGCCTCGACGACGATCGCTGCAGGCTTCAAAACTGGTATTTTTCTGGTATTATCTGTGGTATGGCTGCCAGCATCGCCCAGGAATACCGCCAACTCGACCGCAGCGCGTTGGTCAGCGAGCCCCACGCCTATGCGCGCCTGCGCCGCGCAATCCAGCAGTCGATCAAGTCCGGCACCCTCGCTCCCGGCCATGCGCTGCCGAGCGAACGCGAACTCTGCCGCCAACTCGCCTTGTCGCGCGTCACGGTGCGCAAGGCGATCGGTGGCCTGGTCGAGGACGGCGTGCTGGTCCAGCGCCACGGTGCCGGCACGTTCGTCGCCGAGCGCATCGTCAAGTCATTTTCCAAGTTGACAGGGTTCACCGACGATCTGCGTGCCCGCGGCCTGAATCCGCGCGTCGAATTTCTCGAACGCGGCTTGGGCGAAGTCAGCCCGGAAGAAGCGATGGCACTCAACCTGTCGCCGGGCGCCGGCGTCATCCGCCTGCGCCGCCTGCGCTTTGCCGGCGACAAGCCGCTCGCGCTCGAGCAGACCGTGGTGCCGCAATCCGTGCTGGCCAATCCGCGTGCGATAAAACTCTCGCTGTACGACGCCCTCGATGCCATCGGCTGCCGTCCGACGCGCGCGCTGCAGCGCCTGCGCGCCGTGGCTCTCGATGCGGACCAGGCCGCTTCTGCTGGATCTGCCGCCGGGCAGTCCGGCATTGTCGATCGAGCGCCGCGCGTTTCTCGACGACGGGCGCGTCGTCGAATTCACCACCTCCCTGTATCGCGGCGATGCCTACGACTTCGTCGCCGAATTGCAAAGCGAACGATGACCGCCAACCCTTTGCCCGCACCGCAACACACATCGATGTATCGCGAGGCGCACGAAGCCGCCGCTGCGGTCGAGACGCAGCTCGCGCGCAACGAAGCCGCCATCGAGCGCATTGCCGCTCGCCTGCGCAGCAACCCGCCGCGTTTCGTCGCCACCTCGGCGCGCGGCAGTTCCGATCACGCTGCGACGTTCGCGAAATACGTGTTCGAAACCCAACTCGGCTGCGCGACGATGTCGGCGTCGCCGTCGATCAGTTCGGTCTACGCCACGCCATTGAAGCTCGAAGGCGCGCTGTACCTGGCGATCTCGCAGTCCGGCAAGAGTCCAGACCTCGTACGCCAGGCGCAGCATGCGCGGCAATCGGGCGCGCACGTCGTCGCCATGGTCAACGTCGAGGACTCGCCGCTGGCCGCGGCCGCCGACGACGTCGTTCCACTGTGTGCGGGACCGGAGATCAGTGTCGCCGCGACGAAAAGTTATATTTGTTCACTTTCCGCAATCGTGCACATCGCCTCGGCATGGAAGAACGACAGCGCGCTGCGCGCCGCCCTCGATGCCGTCCCGGCCGCATTGCGCAGCACCTGGGAGCTGGACTGGTCGCCGCTGGTCGACGGCCTGGCCGATGCGCGCAACCTGTTCGTCGTCGGCCGCGGACTCGGCCTCGGCGCCGCGCAGGAAGCAGCGCTCAAGCTCAAGGAAACCTGCGGCCTGCATGCCGAAGCGTTCAGCGCCGCCGAAGTCCGCCATGGCCCGATGGCGATCGTCGGACCGGATTTCCCGGTGCTGTTCCTGACGCAGGACGACGACACCGCCGCCGGCATGCTCGAGCTCGCGCGCGAGTTCCGCGGCCGTGGCGCCCGAGTCTGGGTCGCCGGCACCGATCCGGCCGTCGACGGCTTGCCGGTGAGTCCGACTGCGCATCCGGCCTGCACGCCGATCGTCACGATCGCCAATTTCTATCGCGCGGCCAACGCACTTGCGCTCCAGCGCGGGCGCAACCCGGACATGCCGCCGCACCTGCGCAAGGTCACCGAGACAGTGTGATGACAGCGGCGCTGGTCAATGCGCGCGTGCTGACGCCAGTCGGCGTCGAAGCCGACCGCGCCGTACTGATCGACGGCGACCGGGTCATCGATGTCGTCCCCGCAAGCGATGCGCGCTTGGGTGGTGTACCGATACACGATCTTGGCGGTGCCCTTCTCGCACCCGGCTTTATCGACTGCCAGGTCAATGGCGGCGGCGGCGTGCTGTTCAATGATGCACCTGATACAGAAACGATCCGCCGCATCGGCGCCGCGCATGCACAGTTCGGCACGACCGGCTTCCTGCCGACGCTGATCAGTGACGACGCAGCAGTCATGCGCGCTGCTATTGCTGCCGTGGACAACGCGATTGCGACTGCGCATCCCGGGCGTTCTCGGCATTCACCTGGAAGGCCCGTATCTGGCACCGGATCGGCGCGGTATCCACGACGCGGCGAAGTTTCTGCGCCCGCAGGACAGCGACATCGACCTTGTGTCGTCGCTGCGCCATGGCAAAACGCTGATCACGCTGGCGCCGGAGCGCGTGGGCGACGATGCGATCCATGAGTTGAGCCGCCGCGGAGTCATCGTCGCCGCCGGACATACCGCCGCCGACTACGACGGTATGCGTAGGGCGCTCGAATCAGGCGTGCGCGGTTTCACCCACCTGTTCAATGCAATGACACCGCTGCAAAGCCGCGAGCCCGGCGTCGTCGGCGCGGCGCTCGAAGATCGAGCCAGCTGGTGCGGCGTGATTGTGGACGGCTTTCACCTCCACCCGGCCGCACTGCGCATCGCGCTTGCTGCAAAGCCGCGCGGAAAAGTCTTTCTCGTCACCGACGCGATGCCACCGGTTGGATCAAGCAGCGAAACCTTCCAGCTCAACGGCGAAACGATCACCTGCCGCGATGGCCGCTGCGTCAACGCGCAAGGCACGCTCGCCGGCTCCGCTCTCGACATGGCGGCCGCGGTACGCAACACGCTCGCGCAAGCGGGCGTGGAGCTGCCCGAAGCCCTGCGCATGGCTTCGACGTATCCGGCCGATTTTCTTGGGATCGGCGCGACGCACGGCCGCATCGCACCCGGTTGCCGGGCAGACTTCGTCGTTCTCGACGAAGACTTGACGGTGCGGCAGACCTGGATCGGCGGTAAGCCCGTCTATAGCGCCTGATCTTCGCGCCACCCTCGCTTGATTTCCAAGCCTGCGCCGTGAGTCAGCACAGGCGCGGCATCCATCATCCGCCGAGCAGCGCACGCACGCGCTGCAGGTCCTCCGCGGTATCCACGCCTCCAGGAAACGGCTCCGGCGCCAGTTGCACTGCTATGCGGAAGCCATGCTCGAGCGCCCGCAATTGCTCGAGCGATTCGGCGCGCTCCAGCGGCGTCGCCGGCAGCGCGGCGAATCGGCGCAGAAATCCCGCGCGGTAGGCATAAATCCCGATGTGACGAAGAAACGGAATGCCGTCCGGCAACACTTCATGCTTGCCGGCAAACGCATCGCGGGCCCACGGCAACGGCGCGCGGCTGAAGTAGAGCGCATCACCGCCCGCGTCGCGCACGACCTTGACGCAGTTCGGGTCGAACAGGTCGTGCGATTCCGTGATCGGCACGGCCAGCGTCGCCATCGGAGCGTCGCTCCCGGCCAGCGCCGCGGCCACCGCACGGATGCCGCTCGGCGGCGCCAACGGCTCGTCGCCCTGCAGGTTGACGACGATCGTATCGTCGCTCCAGGCCAACTGCTCGGCGCACTCGGCCAGGCGGTCGCTGCCTGACGCATGATCTGTGCGGGTCATGACAACGCGCACCAGCTGACCGGCCAGCGCGGCGGCGACGCGGTCATCGTCCGTCGCCACGACGACCTCTGCGGCGCCGGCCGCCAGGGCGCGCCGTGCAACCTGCAGCACCATCGGCTCGCCGCCGATGAGCTGCAATGGTTTTCCGGGCAGCCGCGTCGAGGCGTAGCGGGCCGGAATGGCGACGATGAAGGATTGAACCTTGCCCATTGGACGGGGTACTCATCAGCGTATTTCGAGCAGCCTACTGCATTGTCCGCGTGTGCGGACAGTGTTCGCCGCGGCACAGGCAGGTAAGGCATGGCTCCATCTTCTGCAGGAGGAGTTTTCCAATGCGTATCCTCGCCACAATTGCGATTGTGTCGGTGTTGGCTTGCGGCACGGCAAACGTGTTCGCCAAGGACTGGAACGTCAGTGTCGGCGGCTACACGATGAGCGGCGGCGACTACTACGGCGGCGGCACGACCTCCCCGACGTTGGCGTTCAATCCGCCGACTCTCTCGATCAATGTCGGCGACACCGTCACTTTCACCAATCTCGGCGGCATCGCAGTTGCACACAACGTGCATGCCGATGACGATTCGTTTCGCTGCTCGAACGGCTGCCGCGGCGTCGGCGGAGCGACGGGGGATCCCTCCCTCGCCCAATGGAGTTCAACGGTGACCTTCACCAAGGCGGGTGTCGTCAATTTCCACTGTGACGATCATGGAAACATGGGCATGACCGGATCGATCACGGTCAATGCCGTCGCCGCAGTCGGTCAGAACATCAGGCCCGGGATCAGCGGCAACTGGGATGACCCGAGTCCAAACCAGGGCGGCCACGGCTTCCAGTTCGAGATCCTGCCGAACAACGGCATGCTCGCCATCTGGTTCGTCTTCAATCCGGCAGGCACCGCGCAAAACTGGATCTACATGCAGGGTGGTTACGACCCGAACAGCAACACGACGACGCTCCCGGCGTTTCTCGAGCAGGGCGCAGGCGGCGCGTTCCCGCCGCACTTCAACTCGAGCTCGCTGAACGCGGTGCCGTGGGGCTCGGTGCAATTCACCTTCACCGATTGCAACAACGGCACAGCGCAGTGGAAGTCGAACGCTGCATCACTCGCGGCCGGCTATGCGGACATTACGTTCCCGATCCAGCGGCTGACGACGCTCGCCGGAACGACCTGTCCGTAACGGGATATCCTCGCGTCGGAACGACGATCGTGTCGGCGCCACGAAACCCGTGGCGCCGGATTCATGCGGAGGAACGCTGCGCGAAGTGTCTGCCGACGTAGTCGTCGATGATGCCGACGAACTCCTCGGCGATGTTTTCACCGCGCAGAGTCATTGCCTTGCTGCCATCGATGAACACCGGTGCCGTCGGCGCCTCGCCGGTGCCCGGCAGCGAGATACCGATATTCGCGTGCTTGGATTCGCCCGGGCCGTTGACGACGCAGCCCATGACAGCCAGCGTGAGGTTTTCCACGCCGTCATACTTGATGCGCCACTCCGGCATCCTTTCGCGAACGTGTTCCTGCACGCGTTTGGCCAGAACCTGGAAGAAGCTCGAGGTCGTGCGCCCGCAGCCGGGACAGGCGGTGACCATCGGCGTGAATGCGCGCAGTCCCATCGTCTGCAGCAATTCCTGCGCGACAACGACCTCGCGCGTGCGCGCCTCGTCGGGCTCAGGCGTCAGCGAAATCCGGATCGTGTCGCCGATACCCTGCTGCAACAGCACCGCCAACGCCGCCGTCGACGCAACGATGCCCTTGCTGCCCATGCCTGCTTCGGTCAAGCCGAGATGCAGCGCATAGTCGCAGCGTGACGCCAGATCGTCGTACACCGCGATCAGTTCCTGCACACCGGAAACCTTGCACGAAATAACGATTCGGTCGCGGCCCAAGCCGAGTTCCTCGGCGCGCGCAGCCGAGTCCAGCGCCGAGCGGATCAGCGCCTCGCGCGCCACGCGGGCTGCGTCCCACGGCTCGGCGCGCGTGTGGTTCTCGTCCATCAGCGCGGTGATCATGGCCTGGTCGAGCGAGCCCCAGTTCGCGCCGATACGCACCGGCTTGGCGTACTTCAGCGCAAATTCAATAATTGTGGAAAATTGCACATCGCGCTTGCGGCCGAAGCCGACGTTGCCGGGATTGATCCGGTACTTCGCCAGCGCTTCGCCACACGCCGGCTCGGCGCTCAGCAGCTGGTGGCCGTTGTAGTGGAAGTCGCCGATCAGCGGAACATCGACGCCTTGCATGTCGAGCCGCTCGCGAATGCGCGGCACCGCGGCGGCCGCTTCGGGCGTATTGACCGTCACGCGCACGAGTTCGGAGCCGGCGCGGGCGAGTTCGGCTACCTGCTTGGCGGTACCGGTCACGTCCGCGGTATCGGTGTTCGTCATCGACTGCACGACCACCGGCGCGCCGCCGCCCACCGTGATCCCGTCGATTTTCACCGGCACGGACAATCGCCGCGGCCACAGGCCGCTTGCGCTATTGCTGATATTCATTGACGAATGCGTGGCCGAAAGTCTGATTTTAACGCATCCGCGCCGCATCATTCCTTCGGCATCCGTCACGGCCTCCGAAGCATGCCTGACCAGGACAGCCGTATGTTCCGCCTATATGTTCCGCCTTCCGGCACTCGTTCTGACCGTCAGGCAGACATCAACAGCTCAATGGCGGGCACTTTGGTCCAGTCCGTGGCGTTTGGCGTACAGATACAAGTCGAAGTGCCCGGTCAATTCGAGTTTGCCGTAGATCCGCGACAGGTGATTGCGCAAAGTATGCTCACTCATTCCGAGCAGATCCGCGACCTTGCGGTGGCGGGCGCTGCCGACGTGCGCCAGCGTAGCCACGATATTGCGCTCGCGAATCGTCAGAGTCGCGATCTTGGTGGTATCCGGATCGGATGGCACATCGTGCCGCGTGAGAAGACCGAAAATCCGGCCACTCGTGGCTCGATCCAGCCACAGTTCGCCAGCGTGCACCTTGCGAATTGCCTTGACGATGACGTCGACGGGATCTTCCTTGTGCAGCAGGCCTCGTGCGCCGCTCAGCATGGCGCGATCGATCGTATCCGGATCCGCCGTCGCCGCGCTGACCACGACCCGTATCCGGGGCTGTTTCAACAGCTTCGGTATCAGGCTCAGCGCCGCACTGCCCAGATCGAGGCCGATCAGGACGACATCCGGCTGGATCCTCAGCGCGGTACGCAGCGCGTCGGCAGGGTTCCCTGTTTTTCCGACGATGACAATGCCGCAGCTGTCGGCTTCGAAGAGTCTTTCAAATGCCCACAGGACAAGCTGGCAGCTCTCCACCAGCAGCACGCGTATCGGTGCCGGCATCGTCAGACTGGGATCTTGACTGTCCGCCATGGGCCGCCCCCCTGTGCGGGGCCAACAAGACGAATCGCGCATCCATCATACGCCGCTCAGATGACACGTCTACGTTGCGGTAGCTGAACGATGATCTCCCCGAAGGAAGGCGGGCTGGCTGTTCAGGGCGCTCACGCGGCACGCCGCGATCAACTGTCGCTGCCGGTCGCGATGACTATGCGTTCCGGCACTTCGTATGCCGCGTCCAGGGTCATCTCCTCGTCCCCGCCGGGAACGACGGACACGTTGTCCATGAATATCTGCACGTAGGCGCTGCCCAGTTCGGCCATGCGCGGTTGCTGGAGCATCTCCACCAGCGGTTCGGGCGTCGCCGCGAACGGATCTGCCGGATGCATGACTTCGACTTCGCTGGCCGAACGATCGAACAGATGCGGCGCGAGGATCGTGCGCCCATCCGCATCGCCGGCCAGGGACTCCAGCAGCAGTCCGCGCATGGGAGCGCGCGGGACATGGTTTGCATCGAACGTGCGCAGCCCGACGGGCAGTGCGCGACGGCTGAGGAGCGCGACGCCCGTCTCCATCGCCCCGTTTTCCCGCAGCCGAAGCCAGCGTATCGTGCCGACCATCCAGTCCTGCGCTTCGCCGTCTTCAGCGGGTGGCGCGAGCGCCATGAGCTCACCGACCTTGACGCGCACGCCGTCGGTCTTTTCCCACTGCAGGCGGTACCCGCTCAGGCTCTGGTCGAGCACGCGCACATCGTTGCGAATGATGCGCGCGGATTCTCCCGACGCCGTCCACGCGGCAATGCGATCGCCTTCACGCAGACTGATCGCCACGCCACGAATGCTGCGCAGGAACGCGTCGAAATCCATGTTGCCGCACAGCACGTAATGCACTGAATGCAAGCCGATCACGCAGTCGAGCCGATGCCCTGCCGGCAGGCGTGTCTGCCCGCGGGCAGCGGTGCCCGTCCAGGTCTGCGTGAGCCGCTCGACGAGGCCGAGGTCGACGCGCACCACGGCGGCATTGCCGCCCGGCTTGAACTCGACCGTCTCGGCGCCGGCTGGAACGCGAGCCAGTTCGCTGTCGAGGAACCGCGTCAGCCCGCTGATCTGGAAGGCCCAAACGTCCTGGCGTGGCACCTCGCGTTCCTCCGGCAGGTAGCCAGGTCCCGCATCCTTGTCGACCTGGACAGCGATCGCACCCTCGGGCGCACGGCCCGGCCGCAGTTCGCAATAGGCCGACAGGACGCGCGTCAACGCGTGAATCTCCGCGTTTTCCTTTTGCGTGAACCGATACGGATTGCTCAGCGCAAACAGCAGCGATTGCGTGTAGCTGTCGCGCACGCTGGTCTGCTCGCCGCCACGCAAGGGATCTTCGACGCGTTTTTCGTCCAGACGCACGGCAACGGCAAACTGGAACAGGTCATGCAGCGTCTGCCATACGCCTTCCGGTGGCGCCTGGTACATCAGGTAGGCGCGGTACAGCAACGCGCCGCAGTGTTGCACCGCGCGAACCAGCGCAAACGTGACGGTCTTGCCGCGTAGAAACGGGACTGCGCCGGCCGGCGCACACACGTCGTGCACCAGCGCCGTGTAGCCCATGGCCAGTTCGCGGTCGAACTCGCTGATCTGCTGACCCAACTGCTGTTTGGCCGGAGGCAGCGGGAACACATCGGCGTTGACCATGCGGTCGAGCGATGCGACGACATGCGCAATCGGTCCGCGCAGGGCTTCCATGGCGGCCATGCGCTGGCCTGCCTCCAACTGCAACTGATTCATCTCGTGCAGGGCGGTGACCAGAAGCTTGGCCGTCGCGTTCGGATTGGCCAGCGGCAGGTGTCCGATCCAATCGCGCAACGCCTTGGGTTCGGTGACGAACGAACTTCGGCCGGGAGCATGCCGTTCCGGCAAAGCCCGTCCCAAGCGTTGAAAAAGTGCACTCATCGATTAACTTCCCGCGCCCCGGGCTTGAATTCGCGTCGACCGCCACGGCACCCCAGCCATGCCGAAGCCAGTTTAACGCGCCCGCGTGATTCATGCGTGAATCGCCTGCGGATCAAGACGTTGCCGTCTCTCGCAGCGCATGCAGTACCAGTTTCTGCAGCAGCCATTCATTGATCCCGCGGGGCCGGTCAAGGTCCAGACGCTCGAGCAGCGCTTGTGTGCTTGCGGACGCCCTGCCCCCTAGAGCTGCAAGCAAGAATGCAGCCAGTTTTGCTTTCGAGGCAGTAACTTGCTGGAGTTTCTTCAGGGCGGGCAACAGTAACAGCTCCCGTTCGTCGAAATCTGAACCGAATGGAAAGAGCGGGAACAGTCCGCGCGCACGAAACGGCCTGAGCGCCACCTCCAATCGGTTCGGATCGTTTCGCCGCCACGCGGGTGGAATGGCGAAGTCCGAGCGCAGCTTGCCGGCCGCCTTTGCCCGATTGCACAGGTCGTCCTGGAAGCGCGTGTCGCTGACCGCCAGCATCGCCAGCACACAGTCCTCGTCCGACTTGCCGCGCAGGTCGGCGATACCGTATTCAGTCACATAGATGTCGCGCAGGTGACGCGGAATCGTCGTGTGGCCGTAATTCCACAGGATGTTGGACGTCGTCTCGCCGCGGTGGGCACGGGTGCTGCGCAACATCAGGATGGAACGGCCGCCGGGAATCGCGTGCGCCATCGCGACGAAGTTGTACTGACCACCGACGCCGCTGACGACCTGGCCGCTCTCCAGTCCGTCGGAAACAGCCGCGCCGAGCGCAGTGGCCATCATGCAGATATTGAAAAATCGCGCATGGCGGCGCTGCAATGCGTCGAGCGATTCGCGTCCGCCATACAACTGGTTGATGTCGGACACGCGCGTCATCGACAAACCATCGAAGTCCGCGCCTTCGAGCCCGCGCAGCCACGTATAGAATTCCTTCGAGCCGAGGTAGAAGGCGCCGCGCAGGTAGCGGCCGTCGGTGCGCCTGGCCAGATCGGGATCCTCACCGCTCGCAAGCGCCTTCTCGATCGCCATGTCGTCGTAGACGCGACGCGACAGGATGCCGGCGCGCGCAAGCTGCATGAAACCGTCCATCACCATTTCGCTCGCGCCATAGAGGCCACGCACGAACGGCGTGAGCGACCCTATACTTTCGCTGCCGCTGTCCTGATTCGAGTCCGCGTCACCTTGACGCAATGCAGCCAATGCCGCGCGATAGTCGGCGTTGCCTTGGTGGCGCAGCCTCAGCGCATACACCAATGCGTCGGACAGCGTACCGATGCCGATCTGCAGCGTGCCGCCGTCGCGCACGAGCGTGCTCGCGTGCAGGCCCAGCGCGAATTCGGCGACATCCACCGGTTCGCGCGGCAAGGCGAACAGCGTGTGCCGGCAAGCCGGATCTTCGAGCACGATGTCGAAAAAACCGGCATCGACTTCGGCATCGTTGCCGATGAACGGCAGGTCCGGATGCACGACACCAATGACGAGCGGCCGCGGCGCGCCTTCGGCGGCCATGCGGTCGAGCAGGTCGGCCGTGATATCCGGATTGCATGCCAGGCTGTAGCGTCTCCCGCCGCCGTCGTCGCGCACGGCGATCAGTTGCACGAACGCGTTGATGCCCGCGCCGTGCATGTCGCGCGCCACGTGCGTGTAGTTCATGCAGATGTAGTTGCGCTGGATCTGCGCGACGCCGAGCATCGCCCCGGATTGCAGGTAGAACTCATGCACCGTCACGTTGGCCGGCAGCGTGCCGGCGTGCAGGGCCTTGACGTAGGCGAGATCCGGATAGTCCGCGCCAAATTGACGATCGAGGAACGGCTGCAGAAAGCGGCGCTCCAGATCGCCCTTCGCGTCCGGCCGCGCTAGGGACAGCGCGGTAAACAAGGTCAGCCGGAACTGCGGATGCCTTTCCGCATGCGCATAGATCGCGTTGATCAGCGCGTTCGGCTTGCCCAGGCCGAGCGGCGCTCCGAGGCGAAGGTCGCCCTGTGCGTGCGCCACGATCCGCTCGACGCAATCACCGATAGACCGGCTGAACTCTGGCGTTCGACTCACGGCTGCTGACTCAAGACCTTCGGATTATCGTGCCTGCATCATCGCAGATCGTGACAGTTCCACCCACACCGCCCGCAAGCTTAGGTATCATCGGGGAATCCGGAGGTAGCGCATGGCGGAGCGCTTCAAGATAGCGATTGTCGGTTCGGGACCGGGCGGCCTGTCCGCGGCTGCGCGCGCGGCAGAGCGCGGCGAGTCGCACGTGCTGCTCGAAGCCGAAGACCACCTGTCGAACACGATCTATCGCTACCAGAAAGGCAAGTTCGTGATGGACGAGCCCGGCATTCTGCCGTTGCGCTCGCCCGTTCCGTTCAAGGCCGGATCGCGCGAGACGATCCTGGGCGGCTGGGACGAATCGGCCAAGAACCTCAAGATCAACGTGCGCTACAAGCACGAGGTCAGCGGGGTCAAGAAGACAGATGCCGGCTTTGACCTCAAGTGCAGCAACGGCCAGACGATTCAGGCCGATTTCATCGTGTTCGGCATCGGCCTGCAGGGCAACATCCGCAAACTCGGCTGCCCAGGCGAGGATCTGCCGTTCGTGCAGTATCAGCTCGACGATCCCGACGAATACGAGGGCGAGACGATCGTCGTCATCGGTGCCGGCGATGCCGCAATCGAGAACGCGGTCGCGCTGTCGAAGCAGAACAACGTCGTCATCGTCAATCGCAAGGACGAATTCGGACGCGCGAAGAAAGGCAACGAACAGGCAATCCTCAAGGCGATCGAGGACGGAGTCATCGAGTGCTATTACAACTCCGGCCCCGAACGCGTCGATGCGCTGACCGCCGGGCGCAAGAAAGGCCGCATGATCCTGAACACGGCGACCGGTAAGGCGCAGATCCTGATCGACCGCGTCATCGCGCGACTCGGCGCGACGGCACCGCGCGGTTTCGTCGAAGCCTGCGGCGTTACGTTTCCGAACAAGGATCCGGCTTCCGTGCCGGCCATCAGCTCGCAGTACGAATCCAACGTCAAGGGCCTGTACATCGTCGGTGCGCTCGGCGGCTACCCGCTGATCAAGCAGGCGATGAACCAGGGTTACGAAGTCATCGAATACATCCTCGGCAACAAGGTCGAGCCTGCCGACGAGCCGCTGCTGAAGGCGAAGTTCGTCAACATGCCGGGCTTCCGCAGCGTCGACGAGGCCCTGGCGCGCGTGCAGAAGAACGTACGCCTGCTCTCGCATATCACGCCGCTGCAGCTGCGCGAATTCATGCTCGACTCGGAAATTCTCACGCCGAAGCAGAGCGAGTCGATTTTCCAGCGCAACGATTACACGAATACCTTTTTCAGCATCGTCGAGGGCGAGGTGCAGGTGCTGCTCGACGCCGAAGGCAAGCAGCGCTTCAGCCTCAAGCGCGGCGAGTTCTTCGGCGAGATGAGCCTGATTTCCGGCCGCCGGCGTTCCGCCACCATCGTCGCCGGAGCCAACTGCGTGCTGATCGAAACGCCGCGGCGCTCGATGAACCGCCTGATCAATTCGGTCGAGGCGGTCAAGCGCGAGATCGACGAGATATTCATCTTGCGCGCGATCCAGCAGCGTTTCGCCCCCGAGGCGAGCATCGACCAGCTCACCGATGTCGTCACCAGCGCCAAGCTCGAGAAATTCAAGGCCGGAGACGTACTCTTCAACGAGGGCGAACTCGGTGATTGCCTGCACATGGTGCGCGTCGGCTCGCTGACGATCTCGCGCAACATCGGCGGCAAGGACGTCGTGCTGAGCTACGTGCCGGCCGGCAACTACATCGGCGAGATGGCCTTGCTCGGCGAGACGCGCCGTTCGGCAACAGCGCGCGCGGCAATCGCGACCGAAACGGTGCGCCTCGACGGCGACGCCTTCAAGAAGCTGGTGAATCGCATTCCGGTGCTCAAGCTGCGGCTGCAGGCCGAATACCGCCAGCGCACTGCGGCGAACCTGGCCATGCAGTCGCTGCCAAGCGGCGGCGACATCATCTCGTTCCTGATTGCCCAAGGTGCCGGCGAGGCGACCGACATCCTGCTGATCGACGAATCGCTGTGCGTGCGCTGCGACAACTGCGAAAAGGCCTGTGCCGAAACCCACGGCGGTACCTCGCGCCTGAACCGCGAAGCCGGTCCGACCTTCGCCAGCGTGCACGTACCGACGTCGTGCCGGCATTGCGAGCATCCGCACTGCATGAAGGATTGTCCGCCCGATGCGATCCATCGCGCGCCGAACGGCGAGGTGTTCATCGCCGACAACTGCATCGGCTGCGGCAACTGCGAGCGCAACTGCCCGTACGGAGTGATCCACATGGCGGCGAAGCCGCCGAAAAAACCGGGACTCATCCAGTGGCTGCTGTTCGGCCGCGGCCCCGGCCCGGGCGAGGCACCCTACGACAAGAAGATGAAGCCGACGAGCGGCAAGAAAGCAGTCAAGTGCGACATGTGCAAGGACCAGCCAGGCGGTCCCGCTTGCGTGCGCTCGTGTCCGACCGGTGCGGCGATCCGCATCAGCCCCGAAGAATTTCCGGCCTATGTGCAGTCGAGGATATGAAATGCGAGGGCTGAGGGCCGAGGGCCGAGGGCTGAAGGGCAATCGGATCGGCACGGATTTCTTTTCGTCGACCGAAACTCGCTACTCACGCACCACCCGCACACCGAATACTGCGATACACCCAGCCCTCAGCCCTCAGCCCCCAGCCCTACTCTGCCAAGAATGAGCGGCCACGATTCCATCCTGACCTACGCAAAGTCGCGATACTTGTGGATCAGCCTCGCGCTGATGGGCGGCTCGCTCGCGGCGTACATCTGGCACGATCCGGGCGGTCCGCCGAACGGCGGCACCTGGCTTGGCTACACGCTCGGCACGATCGCCGCGCTGCTGATCGTCTGGCTGATGCTGTTCGGCGTGCGCAAACGCAACTACGTGACGAGCCCCGGCACTCTGCGCGGCTGGTTGTCCGCGCACGTCTACCTCGGCACCTCGCTGATCTTCATCGTCCTGCTGCACACGGGTTTCGACATCCACTGGAACCTGCACACCTTCACGTTCGTGCTGATGTTGATCGTGATCTTCTCCGGCTTCTTCGGCATGTACGTCTATTTGCGCTATCCGACGCTCATGACGCGCAACCGCGAGAGTGCGACACGCTCGGCGATGCTCGAGGAGATCGCCGAGATCGACCAGAACGCGCTGGCCCTCGCCGACGGCATCGACCCGAAGATCCACGCCATCGTCCTGCGTTCGATCGAGAACACCAAGCTCGGCGGCAGCGTCTGGACGCAACTGCGCGCACGCGACGGCTCGGACCTTGCGCTCACGTCGTTGCACGCCTCGTTCGAGGCCCGCGAAAAGCAAAAGGAGTCTCCGACCGTTGAGCGAGCGACGATGTTCGCGATGGTCGATTTCCTCGCCGGCCAGGCCGTCGACAAGCAGAGCGAAGCGCTGCGCAAGCTGATCGACATGATCTCGCGCAAGAAGCGCCTGGCCACACGCGTCGCCCGCGACATCCAGTATCAGGCGATGATGGAGATCTGGCTGTATTTTCATGTCCCGATTTCTTTCGGGCTCTTGGCCGCATTGATCGGGCATATTGTTTCGTCGTTCTTCTATTGGTGATCGTCGCGTGACCTCCTACTCTTCATCGCCACGATCTTCCAACTCGTCATTCCGGCGAAAGCCGGAATCCAACTTCGGCCCTCGCCTTCAAGGAGAGAGTTGGGTGGGGATGGGTCTGTCCTGGGTTTCTCTGTTTCGCCTTTCTCCTGCTCGTCATTCCGGCGAAAGCCGGAATCCAGCTCCTCGCCTCTACAGGTTTCTTCCTCCAGTGCAGAGCTTCGTCTCGCCTGCGGCGAGCCGGTTACTTTTTGTCATTGCACAAAAAGTAACCAAAAAGGCTAGGCACCGAACGCGGTGGTCCGATTCGCATCGTGCGAATCGGACTGCCCTGCGCTTCTCGTCGCGTCGGGGTTGCTCAGACAGTACGTCCGTGTACTGCTTCGCAATCGCGGCGATCCATCGCCGCGACCCTGCGGGCATTTTCCCGCCGCGCCTACGATGCTCGGCACCGCGAACGGCGCCGTTGTTCCACGAATCCGTGCATCCCTGCACTGCGTCGACGAATCGTCCGAGCGACTCTTGGTTTCTGCGGCAGGAAGCCGCCCCAACGGCCCCCCCTGAGGCGCGGCGAGGGTGCGTAGGAAAAGTCCGCAGGAGGGCGCACACGATGTGCGCCCGTTCGCTGAATGTACACGGATGTACATCCAGCGAACCCCGTAGCACCCTCGCGTACCTGCAGGGCAGGATGCCCGGAAGGCGCGCCGCCGGGGGTGTGTTTCTTTGGTTACCTTTCTTTGCACAAGCAAAGAAAGTAACCCGCTCGCCCACAGGGCGAGTGGAAGCTCTGCACTTCAGAAAGAGAAGAAGAAGGAGCTGGATTCCGGCTTTCGCCGGAATGACGAGCAAGAGTGTGACCAGCACGAGAGTGAGGCGCGTCGAGGCCGTTGACAGGAAAAGCCAATGCGCTGGCTGATCCGGAGAGTACTCAAGAAAGGCAAAGGCGCCGTCAGTTATGAGGAGGACGTCCACTACGGCGACGTCCTGACGATCGGCCGAGCCGCTGATCAGGCGATCTTCCTGCCGGACCTGCGCGCCGCACTCAATCACGCGCGCGTGACTTTGCTGTCCAACGGCCAGTACAAGGTCGAGTCGTTGATCCTTGCCGGTATCCGCGTCAATGGCGAGATCGTCTATACGACCGTGGCCGAGGGCAATGCGGTCATCGAAATCGGCAACACGCGGCTGACCCTGCTGCCGGCGCCGCAGGATTTCGATGGTGGCGTGGAGATCGGCACGCTCGACAAGGGTGAACAGAAGGCGGAGAAGGAAAAGCGCTCGAAGCCGACCTCGCTCGCACAGACTTCCGTCAGCAAGCGCAAGCCATCCTGGGTCCTCTTCATCGTCATTGCCCTGTTCGGTCTGGCGCTGCCGATGATTGGACACTTCGTCCCCGGTTTCGGCGAACTGCTCAAGCACACACCGCTGCCGAGCACGCTGAGCTGGAATCCGGGTCCGCTCGATGCGGCCCATCGTTTTTTTGGCGACGACTGCGTGCGGTGTCACCAGCAGGCGTTTCTTACCGTGCGCGACAGCGCTTGCCTCGGCTGTCACGCGAACACCGCTGCGCATGCCGATCCGGCGAAGTTCAATCTGCCGCAGCTCGGCAACGCCGAATGCCGTACCTGCCATCAGGATCATCAGGGTCCGCTTGGCATGATCCGCACCGACCAGCGCCTGTGCGCCGACTGCCATCGCGATCTGAAAGCGCGCACGAAGAATGCCAGCAGCTTCGACGACGCCCACGATTTCGGCGAGACCCATCCGGAATTCAAGATCAACCTTCCCGCCTGGGATGCCGCAGGAAACTTTGCGCCGCAGCGCACGACGATCGCTGCGGATCTCAAGGAAAACTCCGGCCTCAAGTTCAACCATTTGAAGCATCTCAAGCCCGACGGCTTGAATGCGCCAAAGGGCCACCTGACCCTGAATTGCGCCGATTGCCACGTGCCCGATGCCGGCAGTGCCAAGATGCGGCCGGTCAACTTCGAGACGATGTGCCACGACTGCCATACGCTCGGCTTCGACGTACTCGCGCCGGGGCGCGAAGTGCCGCACGGCAAAGTTGCCGAAGTCATCTACATGTTGAACGAGTACTACGCACGCGTTGCGCTCGAGGGCGGCTACCTCGATGCGAAGTCGCCGGTGATCGTGCAGGAGCGCCGCCGTCCC
The DNA here is from genome assembly GCA_963738115.1 of uncultured Gammaproteobacteria bacterium. GTDB lineage: Bacteria > Pseudomonadota > Gammaproteobacteria > Xanthomonadales > Rhodanobacteraceae > Rudaea. Next base: position 160,507 of record CAVTVN010000004.1, read on the forward strand.
GGAGCGCCGCCGCTTTCACAGCAGGAAAAGCAGGAAGCGCTGGCTTGGGCTCGCGAACAGACGGCGCGCATGACCGAAAGCCTGTTCACCGGCAAGGCATGCACGACCTGCCACAAGGTGACGCCGCCGCGCGACGGCAGCGACACCTGGCATATCGCGGCGGTGCGCGTGTCCGGTGTCTGGTTTGCCGATGCAAAATTCACGCACGACAAGCACACGACGATGAAGTGCGAGGATTGCCACAAGGCGCGCGAGTCAAAGGAGGCCGCGGACCTCCTGATTCCCGGCATCGCGAACTGCCGGGCCTGTCATGGCGGTGCCTATGCCAGCGAAAAGGTACCGACAACCTGCATCGCCTGCCACGACTACCATCAGTCGGCGACTTTGAAGATGGGCAAGCTTTAGAGCCGGGGGACCTTGGGGAGGTCTCAAGTTTTGGTTGTTGCGCTATGATGCTGCTCGCAGATTCGTCCAGCCTGGAAACAGGCGCGGCGGAGCTATCGGACCCAGGCGCCATGCAACGGGTCCGGTGACGCATCATGGTTGCGATGCGTTGCGGTCCGGATTCGCGCTTGGGGAGAAGGAGCGATGCGGAAGACCAAACTCGTCTGGCTCGCGTTGGCCACGACCCTGGCATTGACCGGCTGCGGCGGCGGCAGCAACTCGATGAGCAGCGCCGGGACATCGCCCCCGCCGCCGCAATCGACTCCCGATTCCGGTTGCAGCGGTTTCTGCGCAAATGCATCTTCGTTCCTCACCGAAGACGACGTGCAGAAAATCATCGCGCAGGCGGTCAACGAGGCACAGGCACAGGGCAAGCCATCCGTCGTCGCGGTCGTCGACCGGGTCGGCAACGTGCTCGCCGTCTACCGCATGGCCGGCGCCCCGCCGACGGTCCGCATTTCCGATCCGCGGCCGGTGACCGGCGGCCTGCTCAACCTCGACGTGCCGCCGGAACTCGGCGCGATCTCGAAGGCGCTCACGGCGGTCTATTTTTCGTCCGAAGGCAACGCGTTCACCTCGCGCACTGCTGGCCAGATCGCCCAGGAACACTTCAACCAGGGTGACGCCACGGCTCCAGCCGGCCCGTTGTTCGGCGTGCAGATTTCGAACCTGCCCTGCTCCGACATCAGCCAGCGTTTCACCGGCAGCGGAACCGGACCCGGGACGCATCGCTCGCCGCTCGGGCTGTCGCCCGATCCGGGCGGCATCTCGCTGTTCAAGGCCGGCGTGCCGGTCGGCGCGGTCGGCGTCTCGGGCGCCAAACCGGTATACACGCTCGACGAGAACGCCGAAGTACGCGACAAAGACCTCGACGAAGACATCGCCGTGGCCGGCAGCTTTGGCCTGATCGCGCCGGCCGACCGGCGCGCCGACGCGATCACGGCTGGCGGCCTGACCCTGCAGTACGCGAACACCGAGGTCAGCGAACTGGCCAAGGATCCAGCGACAGCGCCGCCGTACTCGTCGCTGACCGCCGCCAGCGGTAGCCTGATCAAGGTTCCCGGATATGCGAACGCCGTCGTTCTCAAAGGCACGGCGTTCGGCCAGCCCGAATCCGGCATTCGCCAGGACACGACCGAGTGGCCCGGACTCGACGCGTTTGTCGTCGTCGATGCGAACAACAACAACCGCTTCCCGCCGCGCGACGGCACAGACGGCGCCGGCGCGCTGACCGCGAACGAAGTGCGCACGATCATCGGCGAAGGCATCAAGGTTTCCCACCGCACGCGCGCGCAGGTGCGGCGACCGCTCGGCTCGCCCGCCGGCGAGACGATCGTCATTTCCGACACCAACGGCGTCGTCCTCGGCATCGGTCGCACGCGCGACTCGCTCGTCGACGCGATCGACGTGACGACGCAGAAGGCGCGCACCGCCGCGTTCTTCTCCGGTGCTTACGCTGCGGGCGACATCCAGTCAGTCGGGCCTACGAACTTCTTCGGCGCGAGTTTCGCCAATGGCACGGTCGAACTGACTACGACATCGACGAGCAACCCGCCGGACTATGTTTCGGCATTTCGCAGCTTCATCGGCAGCCCGACCGCACTCGGCGATGGTGCGATCGCCTACTCCAACCGTGCGGTCGGCCTGCTTGGCCAACCGCTCTATCCGAGCGGCGTGCCCGGTGCGCCGAACGGGCCGCTCTCGCTTCCGTTCCCCAACTGGAGCCCGTTCAAGACCGGCCTCGAACTCGACCTGACCTACACCCAGATCGCGTTGTCGATCGCCTACATCCTCAACCAGGAAGGTCTTGCGCTGAACATCAATGGCGCGGTGTTTCCGGCGCCGTCGCCGGCGAACCCGGTTCCACTGCCGGACGTGCGCGTTGGCTGCACCGACATTCCACGCCTGCCGAACGGCTTCACGCTGTTCCCCGGCAGCGTGCCGATCTATCGCGGCGGCAAGCTGGTCGGCGGCATCGGCGCATCCGGCGACGGCTCGGACCAGAGCGACCTGGTCGCGTTCCTCGCGCTTTCCAACGGAGCTGCCGCGCTGAGCACCGGCCTGAACCAGGCACCCAACTCGATCCGCGCCGATATCCTGGCGCCACTCGGCGCGCGCCTGCTCTACGTCCAGTGTCCGCAGGCGCCGTTCATCGACACCGCCGCGGCCAATGCGTGCGAGGGGCTATGACATGACGAAGCCATCGCATCCCCCGCTGATTCGTTACGCCGTCCTTGCCGGACTGGCTGCGCTGTCCATGACGGCGAGTGTGCGGGCTCAGCAGGCCGAGACGATCGCCGCCGACTGGTTGCAGATCGTCGGTATCCTGCCTGCAGAAACGTACGATCCGAACACGTCGGAAATCCCGCGCCGCCGGCCCGGCCATCCTTACGAGCCGCCGCCGGAATTCACGATCCAGAATCCGAACGGCGTGCCGCCTGCGCCAATCGATCAGGTCGGCTCGTTCCTGCCGGTACCGAACCGCTGGCGCATCATGGAATCACTCGGCTACCAGTTTCCGTGGTACGACCCGTACAACCAGAACATCTGGAAAGGCGACAAACCGATCGACGGCAAGGATCGCTTCCTCAGCCTCAACTTCATTTCCGACACCGTGCTGCAGCCACGCAGCGTGCCGACACCGGTGGGACCGCAGTCACCGTCGAATCCGGGCGAGAACGACACGCTCGGTCGTATCAACCAGACAGTCTTCAATCAGACGTTCATCGCCAGTGCCGACTTCTACAAGGGCGACACGACGTTCAAGCCGCCGGATTACGAATTCAAGGCGACGCTCGCGCTGAACTACAACCGCGTCAGCGTCGACCAGGTGCGCGCGCTGCAGATCGATCCGCGCCTCGGCGAGACGCGCGATGACGGTTTCCTCGGCGTGCAGGAACTGTTCTACCTGAAGGACCTGCGCACCGTCGATGAACGCTTCGACTTCGATGAGGTGCGCATCGGCATCCAGCCGTTCTCGAGCGATTTCCGCGGCTTCCTGTTCCAGGACTCGGAGCCCGGCATCCGCTTCTTCGGCAACCGCGACAACAATCGCTGGCAGTACAACATCGCCTACTTCCGCCGGCTCGAAAAAGATCTGAACTCCGGCCTCAACGACGTCACCAAGGCGCCGCGTCACGACGACATCCTGCTGTTCAACGTCTACCGGCAGGACCTGCCGTGGACCGGTTTCACGTCGCAGGGGATCATCGTCTACAACCACAATCGCGACGACAAGTTCTACGACTCGAACGGATTCCTCGAACGTCCCGCGGCGATCGGCCTCGAACAACTGCGTGCGTACGACGTGGCCTATCTCGGCTACAACGGCGACGGTCACATCGACCGCGTCAACCTGACGGTGTCGGCCTACGCGGCTCTGGGTCATCAGGACCACGGCGTCTTCGTCAACACCTCGCAGCAGATCCGCTCCGGATTCATCGCCGCAGAGGCGTCGATGGATTTCGACTGGGCCCGCTATCGCCTGTCCGCCGCGTATGCCAGCGGCGACAAGAACCCGTTCGACGACAAGGCGCAGGGCTTCGACTCGATCTTCGAGAACCCGATCTTCGCCGGCGCCGACACCAGCTACTGGATCAGCCAGGCGATCCCCCTGATCGGCGGCGGCGGCGTCGCCCTGCACGGCGGCAACAGCCTGATCCCCGACCTGCGCTCGACCAAGGAACAGGGCCAGTCGAATTTCGAAAATCCCGGCTTGCGCCTGATCGGTGCCGGCGCAGATTTCGACCTCACGCCGAGGAATCGCTTGTCCGCGAACGTCAACGAGTTGTGGTTCGACAACACCGCCGTGCTCGAAGCCCTGCGCGCCGCCTCGCCGATCCGCCGCAACATCGGCACCGATGCTTCGGTCGCATGGACCTACCGGCCGTTCTTCACTCAGAACATCGTGTTTCGCCTGTCCGGGTCGACATTGTTCGCCGGCGACGGCCTGAAAGATCTCTACGGCACGAAGCACTCGTCGTACTACGCCGTGCTGGCCAACGTGATTCTGACCTATTAAGAGCGCTGCCATGATCAAAGCCAAATGGGTCTTTGTCGGAATGACGGCACTTTTATTGTCGGTCGTGAGTGTCGCCACGCTTGCCAGCGAGGAAGAAGAACCCGTCGAGCGCACCTACGTTGCCACGCCCGCTGCACCGGCTTTCCAGAGTTGGGACGACGCCGGGCAGAAGTCGTCCGGTTGCGTGTCGTGCCATACCAAGTCCGATCGCAAGACGATGCACGCCAATGAGGCGGTCGTGCTCGGCTGCACCGACTGCCACGGTGGCGACGCGAAGGTCATGGCTCCGCCCGGAGAAACCTACTCGGCCGACGACGGCGGCAAGCGCGGCTGGTCGGCCGGCTACCTGGCGACAATGGAAAAGGCACACGTGCTGCCGCGCTACCCGGACCATTGGAAGTCGAGCGCGAATCCGGAGCGCAGCTACACCTGGCTGCTCAAGGAATCGCTGGAATTCGTGCGCTTCGTCAATCCGGGCGACCTGCGCGTCGCCGATGAAGCCTGCGGCGCGTGCCACAGGCCGGTCATCCAGGCCAACGAAAAGAGCCTGATGGCGAATGCGGCGATGTTCTGGGGCGCGGCCGCGTACAACAATGGCATTCTGCCGTACAAGCATTCGATTCTCGGCGAGGCGTACACGAAGGACGGCCTGCCGGCCGCGACCGATTCGCAGATCACGCCGGACGCGAACATGACTGCGCACGGCATCCTGCCGAAGGTCAATCCGATGCCGAGTTGGGAGACGACGCCGGTCGCGGACATCTTCCGCGTGTTCGAACGCGGCGGCCGCAACATCGGCACGCTGTTCCCGGAAATCGGCCTGCCCGACGAATCCGGCAAGATCCAGCGCCTCGAGGAACCGGGCCGCCCGGATCTCAAGCAGTCCAACCGCGGCTCCGGTACCGGCAACCGCGTTTCGATTCCGGTGCTCAACATTCACAAGACGCGACTCAACGATCCGTTCATCTGGCTGATGGGCACGAACGATAATCCCGGCGACTATCGTTCGTCGGGCTGCTCGGCCTGCCACGTGGTCTACGCCAACGATCGCGATCCGTTCCACTCGGCGATCTACGCAAAGGCCGGCAACATCGGCACCTCGCAGCAGGTCGATCCGACGATTCCGAAGAACGAGCCGGGACATCCGATCAAGCACGAGTTCACGCGCCAGATTCCGACCAGCCAGTGCATGATCTGTCACATGCATCAGCCGAACATGTTCATCAACACGATGGTCGGCTACACGATGTGGGACTACGAGTCGGACGCACCGTTCATGTGGCCGGAGAAGCAGAAGTATCCGACCGATGCGGAGCAGCGCCAGATCCTCGACCGCAATCCGGAAGAAGCTGCGATCCGCGGCAAGTGGGGCGATGTCGACTTCATGCGCGATGTCTCGCTGCTCAACCCGCAGTTGCACGACACGCAGTTCGCCGACTATCACGGCCACGGCTGGAATTTCCGCGGCGTATATGCGCGCGACCGCAAGGGCGACCTGCTCGACAAGAACCGTCAGCAGATCGACGACAACGACCCGGACAAGTGGAAGAAGGCCGTGCATCTGCAGTCGATCCACGTCGACGTCGGCATGCAGTGCGTCGACTGCCACTTCGCGCAGGATAACCACGGCGACGGCTACATCAAGGCCGAAGTCATGGGCGCGGTCGAGATCCAGTGTCAGGACTGTCACGGCACGGTCGACAAGCCGCCGACGCTGAAGACTTCCGGGCCTGCCGCTTCGCCGTACGGCCGCGACTTGCTGCTGATCCGAAATCCGGATGGCAAGAAGCGCTTCGAGTGGGTCGACGGCAGGCTGGTCCAGCGCTCGGCAGTCACGCCGGGTCTGGAATGGACGATGAGCCTGGTCAACGACACGGCCAACCCCGCTTCGCCGCGCTACAACGCCAAGGCGACGCGCGCGCACACGGTGGCAATGGATCCAGCCACGCAGCGCTGGGGTGCCGACGTGCCAAAGGACCAGCGCGCGCACAACGAAGACAAGATGCTCTGCTACACCTGCCACACCTCGTGGACGACCAGTTGCGGCGGCTGCCACCTGCCGATCCAGGCAAACTGGAAGACCGAACGGCACAAGTACGAAGGCGGCGCGACACGCGCCTTCGCCACGTACAACCCGCAGGTCGCGCGCGACGACATGTTCTTCCTCGGCATACACGGCGAGGTCAAGGATCACAAGATCGCGCCGGTACGTTCGTCGTCGGCGCTGGTGCTGTCGTCGACCAACATCAATCGCGAGCGCATCTACATTCAGCAGCCGCCGATCTCGGCCGCCGGCTATTCGTCGCAGGCATTTGCGCCGCACTATCCGCACACCGAGCGCAAGACCGAAACGAAGGAGTGCGACGACTGCCACCTGTCGAACAAGAACGACAACAACGCGATCATCGCGCAGACCCTGCTGCTCGGCACGAAGTTCATCGACTTCGTCGGCTACAACGCCTGGGTCGGCGAAGCCGGCGGTGTCAGCGCAGTGCAGGTGACGGAATGGGACGAGCCGCAGGCAGTCATCGGCAGCTATCTGCACCGCTACGCCTATCCGGACTGGTACAAGCAGCACCAGGACCGCGGCCAGAAACTGGAGAACGCGCAGGAACACAGTGCCGGCGATGCGCAGTGCATCCAGCTGCGCGGCGAATACCTGTATGTCGCCGAAGGCGGCAAGGGCATGCGCGTCTATGACGTAGCCAGCGTCGCCAACAAGGGCTTCTCGGAAAAACTGATCACGGCGCCGTTCTCGCCGCTCGGCCAGGACACGCACATCAGCAGCCGCAACGCGACCTGTGTCGTGCTCGCCACGACGCAGCCGGTCGATCCCGCGCGCAACCAGAGCGAGCTGATGCAGGGCGCGAATCAGGAACAGGTGATGAATCCGATCTACCGCTATGCGTTCATCACCGACGCCGAGGAAGGTTTGATCGTCACCGACATCCTGACCTTGCACGACCGTGAACCGCGCAACAATTTCCTCAAGCGCGAGCTGACCTGGAACGACAACGGTGTGCTCAAGGGTGCGCGTCACGTAGCCATCGCCGGCAACACGTTTTACGTCGCGGTCGACGCCGGCATTGTCGTGCTCGACATGGCCGACCCATTGAAGCCGCGTTACCTGGCAACCGTGCCGATTGCCGACCCGCACGCGGTGCAGGTCCAGTTCCGTTACCTGTTCGTCACCGCGAAGGACGGCTTGCACGTCGTCGACGTGACGCATCCGGAAGCCGCGCGCGAAGTCGCCAGCGGATTCGTGCCGCTACGCGACGCGCACAAGCTGCACGTTGCCCGCACCTACGCGTATGTCGCTGACGGCGCCGACGGTCTGGCGATCGTCGATGTGACCAATCCGGAAAAGGCCGCCGTCTACGCAATGTTCAACGCCAACGGCAAGATCAACGACGCGCGCGACGTCGTCGTCGCGACGACCAATGCCTCGCTGTACGCCTATGTCGCCGACGGCAAGAACGGTCTCCAAGTGGTGCAGTTGACGAGCCCGGAGTCGCAGCCGAAGTTCTACGGCTTCAGTCCCGATCCGAAACCGCAGCTGATCGCCTGGTATCCGACGAAGAACCCGGCGCAATCGCTGTCACGGGGCCTTGAACGCGATCGTGCCGTCGATGAATCCGGCAACCAGATCGCGATCTTCGGCCGCATCGGCTCGCGTCCTTTCCATCTCGACGAGATGCAGCGGTTGTATCTCGACAAGAGCGGCACGCCTTGGTACGTCGAGGACGCAGTTCCCGCGGCGACGCGGCGAGCCTCGACCGATCCGGCGGGTGCGGCAGCTTCCGGAGCGTCCGCGAGCAGCGGACCCGACTGACGGCCGCGACGATGATCCCGCTCCGCACGACAGCGATTGCAGCATTGTTCGCACTGTGCGGATCGACGGCGCAGGCGACCTCCGTCATCTATTTCGGGCTGATGAGCGGGTCGGCCGAGTCGCCGCCCAACTTATCGACGGCCACTGGCCTTGCCATTGTTACGCTCGACGATATCGCGCAGACGATGCGGGTGCAGGTAACGTTCAACGGCTTGTCATCGAACGACACCGCGGCGCACATTCACTGTTGCACAACGTCTCCCGGCACGTTGACCGCCGGCGTCGCCACGTTGGTTCCCGCGTTCCCCGGCTTTCCGCTCGGCGTGCAGGCAGGTAACTCAGACAGCACGCTCTACCTGACGCAGGCGGCGTCGTACAACCCGGCGTTCGTTACGGCGAATGCGACGGTCGCCGGCGCCGAAGCGGCACTGACTTCCGGGATCGCCGATGGCCGCGCCTATCTGAACATTCACACGATTATGTCGCCAGGCGGAGAAATCCGCTCGTTCCTCATTCCGGACAAACTTTTCGCCAATGGAGTCGACCCTTCGTGACACCATTGGACGCCGACCGGATATAGACAAAACGCGTTGCATCCGAAGCCAAGGGAATCGAGCCTTCGGCCTTGCACAAAAAATGCGATCGCACCGAAGCACGGTCGTTCACAGGGGATCGAAATGAAGCGTTGGCTATTCGGATTCGCACTCGCGCTGGGCGCGCTGTCGGCGCCGGCACAGGTTGGCATTCCGCAGCAACAGGAAGGCACACCATCGCTCTCGACCGGAACCGTTCCGCTGACCTACACCGGCGGCGACAGCCGTGTCTCGGTCGGCGTCGACCAGGACGGCCACAGCGATGGCGAACTGCTCGGCGTGTTCGGCAACAATGGTGAACACGCGTTCGTTGCGCAGCTGTGGTGGGGACACGCCGGTGCCGGCGGCATCCAGGGCGACTACAACTGGCTGTTCGGTACGACGCGGGAACAGGCGCGCACGGACCCCGATTCAATCACGGTGGCAAAACTGTCGTTCGCCATCGACCAGAATGCCGAAAAGGATCGGCAGGCCAATGTCGGCCTGTCGATCGAGCGCAAGGAGTTCTTCCTCAACTTCTTCCTCTCCGGCAAGGCCAGCGGCTCGCGCGAGGCAGGCGCCGTCACCACGCAGACGCAGAGCGTGGTGAACGGGACCGACACCGTTGGCACTTTCACGCAGACGCAGACGGACATCGCGACGACGCTGCTGCAAGCGCAACCGTATTCGTACACCGCCGGCGTGCACGGTGGCCATTTTTCCGACGCGCTCGCGGCTCGCTTCAACGGCGGTGTCGACTATGCCAAAGGCCACGATGGCGCGAGCCAGACGCGCGTGTCCGTGGGCATCGACAAGTACCTCGGCACGCGCGGCTGGAGCGTCTCCGGCGTCGCCGAGCATGCACAGAACAACGACCCACTCGGCATCAGCAGCAGCGACAACCGCTGGTGGCTGTTCCTGCGCTACGAATTCGGCGGTGGCGGAGCGTTTCGTTCGTTGCCCGATTCGAGCGCCGCCGATGCGGCGTGGATCGATCGCGCGTTGCATGAGCCGGTGACCGGCCACCAACGCACGTTCGACACTTATACGACGCGTGGGCCGACGACGACGAAAACGACACCAGGGCCGAAGCAGTACACGGCGCGCTTCCCGACGGCGCGCGATGACAGCGCGAGCGTATCCGAGAATTCGACCGGCAACACGGTCGACGTGCTCGCCAACGACACCGATCCGGATGGCAATTCGCTGAGCATCAGCGCGGTCGGATCTCCAGCGCACGGCACGGCGCAGAAATCGGGCACCCAGGTGCTCTACACGCCGACCAGCGGCTACATCGGCAGCGACGTATTCACCTATACGATCACCAACACCAAGGGCCTGACTGCCAGTGCCAAGGTGCTGATCACCGTGACTGCGGTCGTCGTCACGCCGCCGCCATCGAACCAGGGCCCACCGGTCGCGCGCGACGACACCGCAACGACGCCCTACGCGACACCAGTCACGGTCAACGTGCTCGCCAACGACAGCGACCCGAGCGGCTACGCCCTGACCGTCACGGGTGCGACACCGCCGGCGCATGGAACCGCGCGCATCAACGCCGACAACTCGATCACCTATACGCCGAACTCGACGTACTCTGGCAACGACCGCTTCTCGTATTCGATCAGCAACGGGCATGGCGGCAGCGCGAGCGCGAACGTGATTCTCACCGTGCAGCCGCCATTGCCTCCAGTGGCACGCGACGATACTGCGACCACGCCCTACCTGACACCCGTGGTCATCGACGTGCTGGCGAACGACACCGATCCGAGTGGATTTTTCCTGAGTGTAACGTCGGTTGGAGTCGCTGCAAGCGGTACGGCGAAGATCATTCCCGGCGGGGCCGTGAGCTATTCGCCACAACCCGGCTTCATCGGCAGCGATAGTTTCGAGTACTCCATCAGCGATGGTCACGGCGGCATCGCCAGTGCGAACGTCACCGTCACGGTTCAACCGCCGGGCGGATCACTGACGGCGCAGAACGACACCGCAACCACGCCTTACGCAAAACCGGTCGCGATCAACGTGATCGCCAACGACACGGCGCCGAGTGGGCTCACGTTGACCATCACCAAAGTGACACTGCCGGCGCATGGTGCAGCACAGATTGCCATCAACGGCCATATCGACTACACGCCATCGCAGGCGTTCGACGGCGGCTCGGACACGTTCGACTATACGGTCACGGACGGACTCACGACGGCAACGGCGACTGTCACTGTCACCGTGCTGCCGCCGCCACCGCCGGTGGCTCGGAACGACAGCGCGACGACGCCGTTCCAAACACCCGTTACGATCAACGTGCTGACCAACGACAGCGACCCGAGCGGGCTGCCGCTGACGGTCACCGAGGCGGCGGTTCAGACCAGCGGGAGCGGTACCGTCAAGATCAACACGAACAACACGATCACATTCACTCCCGACATCGAGTTCGACGGTAACGCGACGTTCAGTTACACCATCAGCAACGGCCATGGCGGCACGGCAACTGCCACGGTCACCGTGGACGTGCTCGCCGCGGTGCCGCCGATCGCTGGGCCCGATTCGGCAACCACGCCATTCGAAACGCCGGTAACGATCAACGTGCTGGCAAACGACAGCGACCCGAACGGGAAACTGCCGTTGACAATCCTGTCACCCGGGTCCCCACTTCACGGTTCCGTCGCGCTCAACACGAACAACACGATCACGTATACACCCGAGTCCGGGTTTCAGGGCGTCGATACGTTCTTTTATTTGTTGCAGAATTCCCAGGGCGCCACAGCGAACGGCAAAGTCACGGTCACGGTGCAGGCCTCCACGCTGCCGCCCGCCGCGACCGCGATCAGCTTCGACGTCTCCTCGGCGCCGGGATGTTCATATGGCGGCGAGATATGCGCAGTCTGTCTCGACACTCACGTAACGAACCCGTCGAATCTCACCCTGACGTGGTCCGTCTCGCCCACGACACCCGGCGGCGGCAATGTCTTCATTACCAACATCGGTAGCTGCACGAGTGGCGAAGGCGTCCAGTACCAGAGTTCGGCATCCAGCGAGCCCGGCGATTCCGATTCGTTTACGTTTACCGTCAAGGACATATACAACCGGTCTTCGACGGGAACCGCTAGCCTAGTTTTTAACTGAAGTGGATGCAGGAGATGCTTGATGCGAACTTCCCGGATACTGAGGGCGAACCCGGGTGATCTGCTGCAGCGCCTCCCCGGTCCGCGAACGCCGAGTTGGCCCCAAGGCGAACGCTTCGTCGAGGCCTTCAGGCACGGCTCGCTGGTCGTGGAGCTGTACGTGCCTGTCGGCAGCGATCCGCAGAGCCCGCACGACCGCGACGAAGTATACTTTGTGATATCCGGTTCGGGCGATTTCGTGGTCGCCGGCGAACGTTCGCACTTCGTCGCCGGCGATGCCTTGTTCGTTGCCGCACACGTCGAGCACCGCTTCGAAAACTTCAGCCACGATTTCGCCACCTGGGTCGTCTTCTACGGACCGGTTGGCGGAGAAGCATCATCATGACGCCTCGGCGGCGCGCGACTATGCCCATGCACGATCGAACACTATTCCTGATGCTCGCCATCACGGCGGCGGCGCTGCTTCCCTCGTTTGGGCCTGACGGCGACGCGGCCGCTCAGACAGCCGGTAAAGGCGATGAAGACTCCCGCCAGCAGGACGTGCGAGCCAAGGGCACCCAGGTGATGCCGTTCGAGCTGGACAAGACGGTTCACAGCTTCGACAAGAGCGACGACGGCGGCATCCAGCGCGTGCGTGTGCGAGGTAATGCGCCCGATCAGGTCGCGATGATCCGCTCGCACCTGCAGGAGATTGCGCAGTCGTTCTCGTCGCGGGATTTCGGGAAGCCGGCGCACATTCATGGAGCTGACATGCCCGGTTTGGCGGAGATGAAGGCGGCGACGGCCGCGGACCTCGACGTGACTTATCGTGCGCTCGACGACGGCGCCGAGATTCGCTACGTCGGCCACACGCCGGAGATCGTGACTGCGATCCATCGCTGGTTCGATGCGCAGCTGCACGACCATGGCCGCGACGCGACGACGAGCCCGGCGCAGTTCAAGCTCGACGCCCTGAGCTGGCTTGCCGGATCCTGGATCAACGATGACAGTGGCCGGCACATCGAGGAGGTATGGACCGCACCAGCTGCTGACCTGATGCTCGGCATGAGCCGCACGCTCAGCGGCGACAGGACCGCTTCGTTCGAATTCATGCGCATTTCCGTGCGGGCCGATGGCGTGTTCTACATTGCCCAGCCACGAGGCAAACCGCCGGTGGAGTTTCCACTGCAAAGCTGGGATGGTGCACAGGCTATCTTCATCAACCCCGGCAATGGAGATCACCTCAAGCGCATCATCTACCGGCGCAACAGCGACGGTTCGTTCACCGCGCGCATCGAGGGTGCGAATCAGGGGGCGGAGTTTGCCGAGGACTATCCCTACCATCGCCTGCATGCAGCTCACGTCGATTGATGGGAGGGGAGCTGAGATGACGACGATTGTCACGACAGTGAACATCAGCCGGCCGATTGCCGAAGTCTTCGACTACGTCACGACGCCAGCGCGCTGGCTGGGCTGGCATCCGTCCTCGCTCGGTCTGCATGGCGCGATCGATCATTCGCTGCGGGCGGGCGAGGAAATCCCCGAGGACTTTCGCCGGTTCGCCGATCTGCTCGGCCGGCTGTTCATCCGTTGCCGCATCGAAGCCGAATCAACCGACGCTGTTCGCCGCCTCAAGCACGCGCTGGAGGGGCGATGAGACGATCCGCGCCTGCGCTCGCAGCGTCGACGGTGTTCCTGCTGCTCGGCGCCTGTGCGGTGACACAAGTCGGCAGCGTGATGCATCCCGCGATTTTCGGCAGCCTCGATATCCGAGCTGCTGATGGCACACAGACACACTGGACACCCGACCGCTGCGTCTCGGGCGACCTCGCCTACTTCGCCGGATTTGATTTCCTGTCGTCACAGGATTCCGGCCACCTGCGCGCAGCGATCGATCCGATCGATGGACCAGCCGCACGCTGGACGCAGGGCGGCGCCGGACCGGAGCGAGCCGCGCTCATTCTGCGCCGCGCCGAGTGCGCTACATTCGACCTCGACGTGCAACCGACCGCCTGGCGCGTCAACGACGTGCGCGAATTCGCCGGCCATGTCAGCTTGTCCTGCACGGCGCCGGACGGCACGCGTGTCGAAGGGCGGATCGACGTCGACCACTGTCACTGAGCCGAGGGCATGCCATGAGCGCATCCGCCAACCGCGAATTGATCGAGCGCTTCTATCACGCGTTCCAGCAGCGCGACGCCGCTACCATGGCAGCCTGCTACCACGCGAATGCGACGTTTCGCGATCCGGTGTTCGAGCTTCAGGGAGAACATGTCGGCGCGATGTGGAAGATGCTGTGCGCGCGCGGCGCCAAGCTGCGTGTGGACTTCTCCAGCATCACTGCCGATGATTCGAGCGGCCGTGCAGACTGGCAGGCCTGGTACGAATTTTCCGCAACTGGCCGGGCGGTGCACAACATCATCCACGCGCACTTTCGGTTTGCCGACGGGCTGATCGTCGAACACGTCGACGATTTCGATTTCTGGCGCTGGTCGAGACAGGCCTTGGGACCGGCCGGGCGGTTGCTCGGCTGGACGCCGCTCCTGCGCAACAAGGTGCGCCGCGAGGCCGCGCGCATGCTCGATCGATTCATCTCATCTCCAATGCCCTGACGCCGGCCGGCGCGAAAGGCTTTGTCACTGTCGCGTGATTTGCACCGTCGCACTTGGTACGCTTGCCGGCACCCAACGAATTCGCCTTTCAATGTCGATCCGATTTTCACAGGTTCCGCCCGAGCGCGAGATCTATTCTCCGTCCACGCTCACGCGACTGGCACGCGACCTGCTGGAAGACACGTTCCCGCTGATCTGGATCGAAGCGGAAATCTCGAACTGCGCGCGTCCCGGTTCCGGCCATCTGTATTTCAACCTGAAGGACGCGCAGGCGCAGGTGCGCTGCGCGATGTTCAAGCTCAAGGCGCAGCTGCTGCGCTTCAAGCCGGCCGATGGCCAGCGCGTGCTGGCGCGCGCGCGCGTCAGCCTTTACGAGGCACGCGGCGAGTTCCAGCTCATCGTCGAGCACATGGAGGAAGCCGGCGAAGGCGCATTGCTGCGCGCGTTCGAGCAATTGAAGGCGCGCCTCGCTGCTGAAGGACTGTTCGACACCGCGCGCAAGCGCCGCCTCCCGGCCTCGCCCCGGCGCATCGGTGTGATCACATCACCGAGCGGCGCGGCGATCCGCGATGTGCTGCACGTCGTCGCGCGCCGGTTTCCGCTCGCCGAGATCGAGATCCTCCCTGTCCCGGTGCAGGGCAAGGACGCGCCGCCTGCGATCGTGAGGATGTTGCATGCCGCAGCGCGGGCGGGCCGCCACGACGTGCTGCTGCTGACCCGCGGCGGCGGCTCGATCGAGGACTTGTGGGCATTCAACGACGAGAGCGTCGCGCGCGCAATTCACGCCAGCACGGTACCCGTGATTTCGGCGATCGGCCATGAAATCGACTTCACGATCGCTGATTTCGTCGCCGACGCGCGCGCGCCGACACCTTCCGCTGCGGCTGAAATGCTGGTCGCCGATGCCGCCGAAGTCCGGCGCCGCCTCGAGCGCGACCGGCACGTGCTCGCCTCGACCCTGCGGCGTCACCTGCGCGCTCTCGCCCAGCGCGTCGATCACAGCCACGCGCGCCTGCGCAACCTCCACCCGAGCGCGCGTCTGCGCATGGGCCGCGAACGGTTGACCGCGCTGCGCTTGCGCCTGCGCGGCAGTCACCCGCGCACGCGCCTGCAGCCATGGCACGAGCATCTCGCCGGACTGTCGCGGCGCCTGCGCCACTCCACCGCAGCGCGCCTGCGCCTGTCGCAACTGCGCACGCGTGAACTGGCGCGAGCGCTGCACGCAGTCAGTCCGCTGGCAACGTTGCAGCGCGGCTACGCGATCCTGAGCAGCCCGGCGAGCGGTGAAATCGTGCGCTCGACCGCGCAGGCGCAGCCTGGTACGTCTCTGCGGGCCCGAGTCATCGACGGTGAATTCGACGTGCGTGTCGAAGCGAAGCCATAATGCAGGCCGCGCCCGATGCGCGGAAAAATTCATAGACCAACGCATGACAAGACGCCGGCACCATCGCGAGCGCCATCTCACCAGCCGTATCGGCTGGCTGCGCGCCGCCGTGCTCGGCGCCAACGACGGCGTCGTCTCGACAGCCAGCCTCATCGTCGGCGTTGCCGCCGCGCACGCGTCGCATCAAGCGATCCTCACTGCCGGCCTCGCCAGCCTCGTTGCCGGTGCGATGTCGATGGCCGCCGGCGAGTACGTCTCGGTCAGTTCGCAGGCCGACATGGAAGAAGCCGAAACGGAAACCGAACGCAAGGAACTGGAGAACGACAGCGCCGGTGAGCTGCGCGAGCTGGCGGGGATCTACGTCAAGCGCGGCCTGTCGCAGGAGCTTGCCCACGAGGTCGCTGTTCAGCTGACCGAGCACGATGCGCTCGACGCGCACCTGCGCGATGAACTCGGTATTTCCGAGGCACTGAAGGCGCAACCGCTGCAGGCAGCGTTGGCATCGGCTGTCAGCTATGCCTCCGGCGCGCTGCTGCCGTTGCTGGCCGTACTGGTCGTACCACACGCGTGGCTGATTGGAGTCGTCAGCGTCGGTTCGCTCGTTCTGCTGGCCGTGCTCGGCGCGATCGCAGCGCAGGCCGGTGGCGCAAGCATCACCGCGGGCGCGCTGCGCGTACTGGTGTGGGGCGCCTTCGCGCTCGCCGTCACGGCCGGCGTCGGCGCGCTGTTCGGCGCCGCCGGCTGAATTATTTTGCGGCGGCAGTAGCGGCCGGGCCGAACCCCACCTGCAACCAGCCGAGGTTCATGCCGATCGAGGCCGCCTGAGGATCGGTCCACGCGTAAGTGAGCGACTTGCCGCTGGCGTCTTCGATCACGTTCAATTGCAGTACGGTGAGTTTGCGCTCCGGATAATTGGTGCGTTCGAGTTCGAGCGTGTAGCCGCTCGGCGTACCGTCGCGCCAGTGGATGACGGCCCGCCCACCCTCGCTGGACAGGTGCAGATCGCGATCGAAGTGCCAATCCTGATTGCCCGCCTTGGCCTGCGGACCGCCGCCATTGATCGCGGCCCAGCCCACGAACCAGCGTACGCGGCGCGCGTCTTCGACGGCGTCGGCACCGCGCGGCGAATCGGCAAACGTGCCGACGTGCAGCATGTCGCCGTCGAGCGTCAAGCGCAGCGGCAACAATGCGGCCTTCTCGCCGAGGCCAGGCAACAGCACGCTGCAGGCCTCGGTGTTTGCCGCCGCGGCGAACTTGCCCCCGTTCCACGCGCCATCCAGCGCGCATGGCGCCAGTTCGGCCCACTGCTCGGCAGCGTAATGAAAAGGCTTGGCAGGATCCGCGAACAGCCCATCCGCAGCGGCCGGATCCAGTGGACGAAACGGAACGATGCGAATGCGCCGGCCATTATCCGCTGCCTGCGCGCGCAGCAACCATACCGAAGTCAGCGGCGGCTGGCCCGCGGATCTCAGGCGCCAGATCCAGGTGATGTGGTCGCGCTCGCGCTCGACGATGCGCAGGTCGTGCTGAACATGCATGAGCACGCCCCCGCTGACCCCGTGCGCAACCTGTTCATGGTTGTCGTACTCGCCCGGCAATGCGTCAGCCAGCTTTCCGAGCGCATCGCCGGCTGCGGCGTCGGAACGAGCGCCGGTTCCGCCACCGGCGAGCGACTGGCAGCCGGTCAACAAGATTGCTCCGGCCAGTATCAATGCACGACGCATCAGGCGCTCCATGACAATCATTCGAGGATAACCGGTCGGCCCGGCCATTGCATCAGGCTACGGAGCATGCACGACGATGCTCAGATCGCAGCCAGGGCCTGTTCGAGGTCGGCGATCAGAACCTCGGGTTCTTCGAGGCCAATCGAGAGACGCACGAGGCTGAGCGGCAAGCTGCCGCCACCGCCGCCGAGTGGCGCGTTCGCCGGGTGCACGGCGCAGACGGGGAACAGCAGCGACTCATAGCCGCCCCACGACACCGTCATCAGAAAGCGCTTCAACGCGTCGCAGAATCGCTCGACGCCGGCAACATCGTCGACGCGCAGGCGCAAGGTCAGCAGCCCGCTGCCGCCACGCATCTGCTGCTGCGACAGTGCAAACTGCGGATTCGACGTGTCGGTCGGATAATAGACATGCTCGATCCGCGCATGACCTTTGACAAACGCCAGCACCTGCTGCGTCGTCTGCGCGATGCGCTGCAGGCGGATCGGCAATGTACGCAAGCCGCGGATCATCAGCCAGGCATCGTGCGGCGACAGGATCGCGCCGCAGGTCATGAAGGGTCCACGAAACACGTCGCGGATGATCTTCTCGCTGGCGCACAGTGCACCGGCAACGACGTCGCTGTGACCGTTGAGATACTTCGTTGCCGAATGCGCGACCATGTCGATGCCAAGCGCGATCGGCGCCTGGTTCAGCGGCGTTGCATAGCTGTTGTCGCACAGCGTGCGGATGTCGCGCGCGCGCGCCAGTTGCGCGACGGCGGCGAGGTCCTGCTGCTCGAACGTCATCGAGTTCGGACTTTCCAGCACGATCAGTTTCGTCTGCGACGTCAGGGCGCGTTCGATGTTGCCGACATTGGTGCCGTCGACGAAAGTGCTCGTCACGCCAAAGCGGCCGAGTAGATCCCTTACGACGGCGCGAGTCCACGAATACGGGCGCTGCACGCAGATGACATGGTCGCCGGCGCTGACGCTGGCCATCACCGCTGCGGATATCGCACCGGCTCCGCTGCCGAACATCAGGCAATCTTCTGCGCCTTCAAGCGCGGCTACCTTCTTGCGCAGGATTTCGACCGTAGGATTGTTGCCGCGCGTATACGTCGTGCGCCGGAACTCGTCGCGGAAACCGTCGCGAAACGCCGCGACGCTGGGAAAGGCGAAGATCGAACTCTGATAAATCGGCGGCGACACCGCGCCGCGCCAGCTTTCGCGGTCTTCGCCGAGATGATTGAGGATGTAGCTCAGGTCCATGAGAAGGGCTGAGGGCTGAGAGCTGAAGGCTGGATCTCGCGTCGCGCGTCGCACCACGAATACTGCTGTTCGCGGATCAAGCCTCCGCAACAGCGCGATATCAGACCTGCGCCAGTCCTTTTTGCAGCCCTCAGCCCTCGGCCCTCAGCCCTGATATGCATCGCCTCAGCCCCTCAACCCTCGACACTTTGAAGATAGCCACGCACCGCGTCAGCCAGCGTCGGGTCCTGCATCGCAAAATGCAGCGTCGCCTTGACCAGGCCGAGTTTGCTGCCGCAGTCGAAACGCGTGCCTTCGAAGCGGTACGCCAGCACACGCTGCTCCGCGAGCAGCGACGCGATCGCGTCGGTGAGCTGGATTTCGCCGCCGGCGCCCGGTTTGGTCGATTCGAGCAGGCCGAAGATGCGGCCCGGCAAGACATAGCGGCCGACAATGGCGAGATTCGATGGCGCGACGGCCGGCTTCGGCTTCTCGACGACGTACTTGATCAACGCGGCGCGATCGCTGATCGGCGCGGCATCGACGATGCCGTACTTGTCGGTCTGTTCATGCGGCACTTCCTCGACGGCTATCGCACTCGCCTTCTCGGCGATGGCGAACTCGGCCATCTGACGCAGAGCGCCCTTGCCGCCCGCTTGTGAACGGCTTGTCCATATCAGGTCGTCAGGAAGAATGACGCCGAACGGCTCATCGCCAACAACCGGCTTCGCGCAGAGCACGGCATGACCGAGACCGAGCGCTTCAGCCTGCGTGACGAAGATGCAGCGCACATGCTTGGGCAGCACGCCCTGCACGAGGCCGAGCAGCTCTGTCTTTCCCGCACGTTCGAGCTTGTGCTCGAGTTCGTAGGCGACATCGAAATAATCGGCTATTGCATGCTTGTAGCGATTGGTGACGAATATGAGCGTGTCGGCGCCGGCATCTACGGCCTCGTCCACCGCATACTGGATCAGCGGCTTGTCCAGGACCGGCAGCATCTCCTTGGCCACGACCTTGCTCGCGGGCAGGAAACGCGTGCCGAGTCCGGCTACCGGGAAGACGACCTTGCGCAACGGTCCACTCATCAATTGGTCCTTTGGAAAAGATCAGACACGGATTTCGCGAATCAACGCGGATCGAGCAATTCTCGATTGCATCCTGGTCCGCGTCAATCTGCGTTGATCCGCGCCGAAATGCTTTCAGGCCTGATTGCGGACGATCGGTACGATCTCGGCCTCTTCGCTGACCGGACGTTCCGAGAATTCCGGCAGCAGGCTCGTCAGGCAACGCCGCAGCGCCTCTTCGTCGAAGTCGCGCACGGCGTTGGCGGACTGACGCAGCTGCGCGGTCAGTAGATCCCAGGACATGCTGCGCGGCTGCGCGAGGAAGATCTTCGCATGGCGCGTGCTCTGGTAGCTTTCCTGTGCGTGGAAGAGTTCCTCGAACAGCTTCTCGCCTGGCCGCAGTCCGGTGTAGACGATGTTGATGTCACGGCCCGGTACCTTGTTTGCGAGCCGGATCATCTGCTCGGCAAGGTAACTGATCTTCACCGGCTCGCCCATGTCCAGCGCGAAAATCTCGCCGCCCTCGCCGAGCACGCCGGCCTGCAGAATGAGTTGGCAGGCTTCCGGAATGGTCATGAAATAGCGCGAGATCTCCGGATGAGTCACCGTGACCGGGCCACCCGCGCGTATCTGTTCGCGAAACAGCGGCACCACGCTGCCGGCCGAATCGAGCACGTTGCCGAACCGCACTGTGATGAAGCGCGTCGTCGAGCGTGCGGAAAAGTTCTGGCAGAAGATTTCCGCAACGCGCTTGCAGGCACCCATCACACTGGTCGGGTTGACCGCCTTGTCAGTGGAGATCAGGACGAAGACGGCAACGCCGTGGCGATCTGCGGTTTGCGCGACGACCTGCGTGCCGACGACATTGTTGCGGAACGCCTCGCGCAACTGTGACTGCAGCAAGGGCACGTGCTTGAACGCGGCGGCGTGGAAGACGACCTCGGGCCGCGCCAAGGAGAAGGCACGCTCGGTTGCCGCGGCATCGCCGCAGTCGCCGAGCATCGCGTTGACGATCAATTCCGGAAACTCGCGGCGCAGTTCCTGTTCGATGCGATACAGGTTGAACTCGGACAATTCGAGGATCGTCAGCGACTCGACGCCCAGGCGCGCAACCTGGCGGCACAACTCCGATCCGATCGAACCACCGCCGCCGGTGATGAAGACGCGCTTGCCGGACAAGCCGGTGCGGATTGCAGTCCAGTCGAGTTGCACCGCCTCACGGCCGAGCAGGTCTTCGATCGCGACCTCCTTGAGCTCGTTGAAACTCATGCGCCCGGCAACGACGTCCTGCAGGCGCGGCACGGTGCGGAATGGAACGTTCGTCTGCTCGCAAAGTTCGACGACACGCTGCATCTGGGCGTTGGTCGCCGACGGCATTGCGATGAGCAACGTCTCGGCCGCGACTTCGCCGGCCAATTCCGGCAAGCGCTCCAGCGCTCCCAGCACGGGCACACCGTGCACCTTCGCTCCGCGCAGGGACGGGTTGTCGTCCAGCACACCGACCGGCCGGTAACGGTTCTCGCGAGCCAGTTCGCGCAGAAGGGTCTCGCCGGCGCGGCCCGCGCCGAGCACCAGCACGCGCTTGGCCGGAACACGCGTGGCTAGATCGAAGCGGCTGTCCTTCCAGTAGCGGTACGCCATGCGCGGTGCGCCGAGCAGCACGACCAGTGCCGCCGGATAGATGACCAATACGGCGCGCGGAACCGTTCCGAGGCGGTTGTAGAGGAACAGCGCAACGGCAATGGCGATCGAGCCGATCACGCTGGCGCGCATGATGTTCCACAAATCCGGCAGGCTGGCGAAACGCCAAAGACCTTTGTAAAGACCGGTCCACCAGAGCACGAGGCCCTGCGCCCCGAGCACCATGCCGATTTCCGGAGTGAACCAGGCGAATGTCGGCGGATTCACCTCGAGGCTGTAGCGCAGCCAGTTCGTCGAAATCCAGGCGACCCAGACCATCGCCAGGTCGTGCACGACGACGGCGAGGCGCGGATGGATCGCACCGATCAGGCTACGTGGTCGCATGACGACGTTGCGATTTGACTTTTTCCAGGCACCAGCGTTTTCCAAAAATCCACAAAGCGCAAGCGAGTGCGAAGATGCCGGCGACCCAAGGCCAAGCGCTGAACAGGGACCGCCCGCTCGCGGGGCCACTCGCCGCATTCATCGCATACAAGACCGGCACGACGACGAACAAGTTCCAGGCCATGTACCAGCCGACGACGCGCGTATGCGACATGCCGGAACGCGCCATCCACTGATATAGATGTTCGCGGTGCGCACTATACCAGCGCCTGCCGCGCAGCATGCGCGAAAGCAGATTGCATGTGGCATCGGCGACGAACGCCGAGCAGGCCACGATACCACTCAGTGGCGCAACACCGGGCAGACTCATCTGGCGCAGTACGGCGATGCCCACGAGCAACCCGAGCGCACCGCTGCCGACGTCGCCCATGAACACACGCGCTCGCGGAAAATTGAAGGGGACGAATGCGACGACGGCGGCGGACAACGCACACAGATGCCACACGTCGGCGTCGGCGCCGGCCGAGCCGGCGAGCACAGCCAGGGCGACAAAAACGAAGATGGCCTGAACTGCGAGCAGCCCGTTGATACCGTCCATGAAATTGTGCAGGTTGATCGACCAGACCATGCTCAATAGAACGACCGCGAGCACCAGCACGCGCACATATCCTGCTGTGTCGCCCGAAGCAAAATAGCCGACTCCGGCCGCTTCCGGCCCGATCAGAACGAGCAACGCAGCAGCGAAGTGCGCAAGCAACCGCCAACGCGCCGCAAGACCGCCGTGATCGTCGATCCAGCCGACCGTGGCAACAAGCGCAAGGGCGCACGCGCAGGCCAGGAGGTCAGGCGCCGCTTCGCGCGGCAGCAGCGACGTTTCGAGGATGTAGACGAAAAGTATCGCCACGACGATGCCGACGCCGCCCCCGCGTGGCGTCGGCAGGCGGTGCGAGCGCCGTTGTCCCGGGTGGTCGATCAGGTTGCGGCGATGCGCGTAACGGATGCCGAGCCAGGTCAGCGTCGCCGATAGCGCAAAAGTTGCGAGCAGCGATCCGAACAATTGCACGACAGTGTTCGGGCTCACGAACGTCAATCTGTGGGTGAACCCGTGAAAAAACCGTAGCGAGCGCCAGCAGGTCGCGCGTCGGCCTCTCTCGGCCATCCCTGGTCTCCGAGGCCGGCGCGCGAGCTGCCAAGCGCAGTAGGTTTTTTCACGGGTTCACTCGCCCGCCACACCGTGGATGGGCCTGACGGATCCCCAGGTCTTGCAACTCGGACACTGCCAGTGATGCGCCTTGGCACCGAAACCGCAGCGGCTGCAGCGGTACATGGCCTGACCTTCGATCAGCTTGCGCGTCAGGTCCTGCAGAATCAGCAGGTTCTCACGCGCCTCGCCTTCGGACTTGTGCAGTGTTGCACCGATCAGGCTCATCAGCCCGCGCACCGACGGACGCTGACGTAGCTGGCGTGTGAGGAAGTCGATCGCCACCTGCTCGCCGCGCGTGCTCGCGTACATGCGCGCCAGCGCGATCACCGGCGACACACCCTGCGAACGCTCGATCGCATCGAGCAGGAATTTTTCCGCACGCTCCATCAGTTGCAGGCGCGCGTAGCAATCGAGCAGCGGCGCCAGCACTTCCGGCACGAAATCCACGTCGAGCGTGGCAACGCGTTCGAATGCCTCGGCGGCCGCTTCGAGGCGGCCCTGCTGCATTTCCAGATGACCGAGGACGATGTAGGCGCGCACGCATTCGGGCTGGCTTTCGAAGGCATGCTCGAGATGGGCATGCGCCTCGCTGTAGTTCTTCGACGCGCGTGCGAGTTCGGCCAGTTCGCAATAGAACTGCGCAATCACCGGACCTTGCGATTCATCGCTGATCTTCTCGATGCGTCGCGCATGATCGATGGCCTTGTTCCAGTCCTTCTCGTGCTGATAGATGCTGATCAGATGCTTGAGCGCGGACGGCACCTGCGCATCCATGGCGATAAGGTCGGTGAATAGCGTCTCGGCACGGTCGAGCAGGCCGGCACGCATGTAGTCCTCGCCGAGTTCGAGCAGCGCGATGGTCTTTTCCTGATCGGAAAGATTCGGGCGCGCGATCAGGTGCTGGTGCACGCGGATGGCGCGATCGACTTCGCCGCGGCGGCGGAACAGGTTGCCGAGTGCCAGGTGCGTTTCGACCGTGTCGCGGTTGAACTCGGCGAGCTTGAGGAACACCTCGATCGCCTTGTCCGGCTGCTCGTTGAGCAGATAATTCAGGCCGCGGAAATAGCTCGACGACAGTTCACTGACGCCGGCGCGCCGCGAGCGTTCGCTGTTGCGCCGGCCGATGATCCAGCCGGACAAGGCCGCGACCGGCAGCAGCATGGCCAGCACGACAACGAGGATCGGAGACGCTGGAATCACTGCGTATGCTCCGGCGCCGCCGTTGCGTCCGCGACGGCACTGGCAGCTTGAGCGCTGCCTTCATGTTTTCGCAGTTGCCGCGCCTGCCGGCGCACGCGGCGCCGCAGCGGCACGACGAGACTCAGATAGACCAGCAAACCGCCCAGCAGCCATCCCAGAAGCACGGCGAACAACAGCGCCGCGCCCTTGGCCAGAGCGACGTTGACGAAATAGAAATCGAGATCGACAGTCTGACTGTTGAGGGCGCCGAAGACGGCTCCCGCGACTGCGAACAGCAGCACCAGCAAAATCAGTCCGAAACGCATGCGTCGTGAAGTCCGGAAGCGGTATTTCTGCAATGTGGCCGGCCAAATAGCACGGCCGGCGCCGCTCAGACCTGAGCCGTCGACCGTTTCTCGAGCGCCGCATTGACGCGCTCGCGCAACTCCTTGCCGGGTTTGAAATGTGGAACGTGCTTGCCCGGCAACGCTACCGCGGAACCGGTCTTGGGATTGCGTCCCATGCGCGGCGGGCGGTAGTGCAGCGAAAAGCTGCCGAAACCACGAATTTCGATACGCTCGCCGCGCGCCAGAGCCTGGCTCATCTGTTCGAGTGCGTTCTTGACCGCAAGCTCGACATCGTTGAACGCCAGGTGGCTCTGCTGTGCGGCAAGTGCTTCTATAAGCTCCGACTTGGTCATGGACGCCTTGATCCGCTTTTTTATGTTTTATAGAAGTGAAAGATGAATCGACCAGATCGACCGCATTCGCGGCGCGGCCCGGAAAGCTCCGGACCGCGCCTGCGGGTTGTTACTCGGACTTGTTCATCTGCTCCTTGAGCAGCGCACCCAGCTTGGTCGTGCCGCCCGACGCGGATTGATAATCCTCCAGCGCCTGCTGCATTTCATCGTCATCCTTGGCGCGAATCGACAACTGCAACACACGGCCCTTGCGGTCCATGCCGATGAACTTGGCTTCGACCTTGTCGCCGACCTTCAAGTGTTGCGTGGCATCGTCGATGCGCTCCTTGGCGATGTCGGAAACACGCACATAGCCCTCGACGCCGTCGGCGAGTTCGATGGTGGCACCCTTGGCATCGACTTCCTTGACCGTGCCGTTGATGATGCTGCCGCGCGGATGCGCCGCCATGTACTGGCCAAACGGATCCTGCTCGAGCTGCTTGATGCCGAGCGAAATGCGTTCGCGTTCCGGATCGACCGCGAGCACGACTGCTTCGACCGTGTCACCCTTCTTGAACTGGCGCACGAGCTCTTCGCCCGTCGCCTGCCAGGAAATGTCCGACAGATGCACCAGGCCGTCGATACCGCCGTCCAGGCCGATGAAGATGCCGAAGTCGGTGATCGACTTGATCTGGCCGGAAACGCGGTCGTTCTTCTTGTGGATCGCCGCGAAAGCTTCCCACGGATTGGCGTGCGTCTGCTTGATGCCGAGCGAAATACGGCGGCGCTCTTCATCCACATCCAGGACCATGACTTCGACTTCGTCGCCGACCTGCACCATCTTGGCCGGGTTGACGTTCTTGTTGGTCCAGTCCATTTCGGATACGTGCACGAGGCCTTCTACACCCGGCTCGAGTTCGACGAAGCAGCCGTAGTCGGTGACGTTGGAAACCTTGCCGAACAGGCGCGTGCCGGTCGGATAGCGGCGGCTGATCGCAACCCACGGATCTTCACCGAGTTGCTTGAGGCCGAGCGAAACGCGATTGCGCTCGCGATCGAAACGCAGCACGCGCACTTCGAGCTCATCGCCGACGTTGACGACTTCGGACGGATGACGCACGCGCTTCCACGCCATGTCGGTGATGTGCAGCAGGCCGTCGATGCCGCCGAGGTCGACGAACGCGCCGTAATCGGTGAGGTTCTTGACGACGCCCTTGACCACGGCGCCTTCCTGCAGACGCTCGAGCAGCTGTTCGCGCTCTTCCGAATGTTCGCTCTCGACGACGGCACGACGGCTGACGACGACGTTGTTGCGCTTGCGGTCGAGCTTGATGATCTTGAATTCGAGTTCCTTGCCTTCCAGGAACACCGGATCGCGGACCGGGCGTACGTCGACCAGCGAGCCCGGCAGGAACGCGCGGACGTCCTTGATGTCGACTGTGAAGCCGCCCTTGACCTTGCCGGAAATCTTGCCGACAACGGTCGCATTGGCCTGCTGCGCGGTTTCCAGTTCGTCCCATACCAGCGAACGCTTGGCTTTTTCGCGCGACAGGCGGGTTTCGCCGAACCCGTCTTCGATGGCGTCGAGGGCTACCTTCACCTCGTCGCCCACCTTTACCTCGAGTTCGCCACGCTCGTTCCAGAATTGCTCGATCGGCACAATGCCTTCGGATTTCAGCCCTGCATTGACGACGACGACGTCGTTGCGGATTTCGACGACGATGCCGGAAACGATCGTGCCCGGCTTCAATTTGGCCAGCGTCTGGCTCTGTTCAAACAGTTCGGCAAAACTCTCAGTCATGTTGATTCCAAGTTGTCTCAAGACCAAGCTCCAAGTGATTGTTAAATGGAGACTTTGGCCCACCTGTTGAGGCACCTTTCGGCGCCGTTGCAATTCCCCGCCGGGATGGCGGGACCGCGAACCGGGCATCAACCCGGCTCGTAAAACATATTCTCTTCAAATCAACTCTCGCGTCAGGCCGGCTTGACCAAGGCGAGTACCGTGGCAACCACGGACTCGATCGGCGTACCGGTCGAATCGATCAGTACCGCATCCGCGGCCGGCTTGAGCGGAGCCACGGTGCGTTCGGCATCGCGGACATCGCGCGCCTGGATCTCACGCAAAAGGGCGGCAAGTGTAACGCTCAAGCCCTTTTCTTTCAACTGCTTATAGCGACGCCGTGCACGCTCTTCGGCGCTGGCGGTCAGGAAAACCTTGTGCCCGGCGTCCGGGAAGATCACGGTGCCCATGTCGCGGCCGTCCGCGACCAGCCCCGGCGCCCTGCGAAAGCTCAGCTGCTTGTCGATCAGGGCCGCTCGAACGCCCGGGATCGCCGCAATCGCCGAAGCCGCCGCACCGCAGGTCTCCGTGCGGATTTCGTCGGTGGCGTCATGGCCATTGATGATCACATGCGTCTCGCCGCCATCCTTCGGCGCACGGAACACGATCTTCGTGTCGTGGGCGCAGCGCGTGACCGCCTCGGCATCCGACAGATCCAGGCCCGCCATTCCGGCCGCATAGCCCACAGCGCGGTACAGCGCACCGGAGTCGAGCAGGTGCCAGCCGAGCGCGTCGGCGACCTGGCGGCTGATCGTGCCCTTGCCGGAACCCGAGGGACCATCGATCGTCAGTACGGGTACGGGCTTGGCGGTCAAGGGCAGGTCCGGTGGCAAAAACCGGCATATTCTAGCCGCGTGACCAATGACTTGCGCGGATTTTCTAAAAGCGTTTCGTCAAGACAGTTCGAAACCGCAGCGCCGGGCAAGATCGGCGAATCCCGGAAACGAGGTGGCCACGTTGGCGCAGTCGAGAATGCGTACCGGCGCCCGCGCGAGCAAACCGGCAATTGCAAAACTCATCGCACAGCGATGGTCGCCGGCCGAGTCGACTTCCCCGCCGGCAAGCGCTCCTCCTTCGATGATCGCACCATCCGGCGTTTCCTCGACGCGCACGCCAAGCGTGCGCAAGCCGCCGGCCATGACGGCGATGCGGTCGGATTCCTTCACGCGCAACTCGGCTGCGCCGCGAATCCGTGTCGTACCGCTCGCCGCCGCGGCGGCGACGAACAGCGCCGGGAATTCGTCGATCATGTCCGGGACGAGTTCTTCGGGCACGTCGATGCCGCGCAGCGGCGCGTGGCGGACGAACAGATCGGCAACGCGTTCGCCGCCGAACTCGCGCGAACGCTCCTCGCGGATGTCGGCACCCATCAGGCGCAGCGCGGCAAGCAGGCCGGTCCGGCGCGGGTTCATGCCGACAGCCTCGATCAGCAATTCCGAACGCGGCGCCAGCGTCGCTGCGACGAGGAAGAATGCCGCCGAGGAAAAATCCGCCGGCACGGCGACGTCGGTCGCGCGCAGCGAATGGCCGCCTTCGAGCCGCGCCACGCCTGGAGAAAACTCGACAGGCCAGCCGAATGCACGCAGCATGCGTTCGGTGTAGTCACGAGTCGCGTGCGGTTCCTGCACGATCGTCCGGCCACGCGCATACAAACCTGCGAGCAGGATCGCCGACTTGATCTGCGCGCTCGCGACCGGCGTCGCGTACTCGATGCCATTCAGCACGCAGTTGCCATGGATCCGCAGTGGCGGCATGCCGCCGGGCTCAGTGTCGATGCGAGCGCCCATCCGGGTCAGCGGCTCGACGACACGGCGCATTGGCCGCCGTGACAGCGATTCATCACCAATCAATGTCGTGTCGAACTGCTGACCGGCCAAGAGTCCGGTCAGGAGGCGCATGCCCGTGCCGGCATTGCCGCAGTCTATGGCCTGTGCCGGCGCGCGCAAGCCGTGCAGGCCGACGCCGCGGACTACGCGCTCGCTCACACTGGGCGTCTGAATCTCGACGCCCATCGCCGCAAACGCACGCGCGGTCGCCCGTGTGTCCTCACCCTCGAGAAATCCACTGATCCGCGAAGTTCCTTCGGCCAGCGCCGCCAGCATGACCGCGCGGTGCGAGATGGACTTGTCGCCGGGAACACGTACTTCGCCGCGCAGCGGACCCGCCGGCTCGCTGACCCAATCGACTCGCGTTGCATTCATGCCGCGGTGCCCACCATTGATGCCGCTTCGACCGCCGCCAGCAGCCGCTCGTTTTCGTCGCGCTTGCCCACGCTGATCCGCAGGCATGCGTGCAGACCATAACCTCCCATCGGCCGGACGATCACGCCACGCTCGAACAGGGCGCGTTCGATCGGCGCCGCGTCGCGGGCGAAGTCGACCAGCACGAAGTTCGTCTGCGACGGCAGGACACGAAAACCTCTGGCATGCAGGTTTTCCGCCAGCCAATTGCGCTCGGCGAGATTCCAGGCTTTCGCGCGGGCAACATGCGGCTGATCGCCGAGCGCGGCCTCCGCGGCGGCCAGCGCCAGGCCGTTGACGTTGAACGATTCACGCAGCCGTTCGAGCACGGCGCCGACGTCCGGCGCGCTCACCGAATAGCCGACACGCAGCCCTGCCAGCGCGTAGGCCTTGGAAAATGTGCGCGTGACGATCAGGTTTGGATGGCGCGGCAGGAACTGCAGCGCGCTCGACAATCCCGGTGCTTCGACATATTCCTGATAGGCCTCGTCGACGACGATGAGAACCGTTGGCGGAACGCACGCAATGAAGCGTTCGAGTGCTGCGTCATCGAACCATGTACCGGTCGGATTGTTCGGGTTTGCGAGGTAGACGATGCGCGTGTCGTCGCGCAACGAAGCCGCGATCGCATCGAGATCGTGCCCGCACGGCATGCGCGCATGACCGCGCGGCAACGCCGGTACACGGATCGCGCGCGCACCGGCCGCTGCGGTAGCGATCGGGAATACGGCGAAACCGAATTCGGAAAACGCGATCGACACGCTCGCATCGGCAAAACACTGCGCGATCAGCATCAGTAATTCATGCGAGCCGTTGCCGAGCGTGATTTGCGCCGGATGAACGTTCAGGTGCGCGGCCAGAGCCGCTTTCAGTGCGCCGCCCTTGGGGTCGGGATAGCGCAGGACTTCCGGCAGCGCTGCTTCGATCGCGGCGATGGCGCGCGCACTCGGACCGAGCGGGTTTTCGTTGGATCCGAGTTCGGCCAACTCACTGCCGAAGCGCCGGCGCAGCGCCGGCAGATCGTGACCGGGGTCGTAGGCGCCGAGCTTGCGTGTGGCAGCATTCGCCAGCGCCGCTGCGTCGAATCCGGTCATGGAAAGTGCGTCGAACGTCGGCTCACAGAACGGCCACCGGATACGAACCGAGAATCTTGATCTCCGCAATCTGCGGCTCGAGTTCGGCGAGCGCGCGTTTCATCGGCGCATCCTCGATGTGCCCGGCCAGATCGATGAAGAACGCATACTCCCAATTCGCATGGTGCGAAGGCCGCGACTCGATACGATTCATGCTGATGCCGTGGCGTGCAAACGGACTCAACGCCTTGAACAGTGCACCGGGCTGATCCCTGATCGAAACGAGGATGGACGTGCGGTCGTGGCCCGACGTTGGGAAGAACTGACGGCCGAGGACGAGGAAGCGCGTTGTGTTGTCGTCGCGGTCCTCGATCGGACTGACGATGACCTTGCGCAATCCGTAGACATGCGCTGCCGCTTCGCCGGCGATCGCGGCGGCATCGTCCGCATTGCGCGCGCGGCGCGCGGCTTCTGCGTTGCTGGAAACCGGAATCTTCTCCGCTTTCGGCAGGTTGGCGCGCAGCCAGCTCTTGGTCTGCGCGAATGACTGCGGATGCGAATAGACGCGCTCGATGTCCTTGATCTGACCGGTGCGCGAGAGCAGGTACTGGCGCACGCGCAGTTCCACTTCGCCGCAGATCTTCAGGTTCGAAGTCAGAAACATGTCGAGCGTGACCTGGATCGTGCCTTGTCCCGAGTTTTCGACCGGCACGACGCCGAAGTCGGCGTGGCCGGCCTCGACTTCCTGGAACACCTCTTCGATGCTCTCCAGCGGCAGGCCGTGCGCCGAATGGCCGAAATGCTTGCGTACGGCCTGCTCGCTGAATGTCCCTTCGGGACCCAGGTAGCCGACCTTCAGCGGCTCCTGCTGCGCAAGGCACGCCGACATGATTTCGCGGAACAGCCGCACCAGCACTTCGTCGGCCAGCGGACCGGCGTTGCGGTCGATCACCATGCGCAGTACCTGGGACTCGCGTTCCGGGCGGTAGTAGTCGACCGCGGCCTTCAGCGGGCCCTTGGCCTTGCCGACCCGATGCGCCCAGCGGGCGCGCTCGGCGATCAGTTCCTGGATTTGCCGGTCGATACCATCGATGCGGGCGCGCACGTCGCCCAGATTCATCGCCGGCGGGGCTTTCGTTTTCGCGGCTTTCGTCTTTGCCGTTTTCTTCTTTTGCGTAGCCATGACTGATAAAGAGCCCCGAAGATTCAGTTGATCTTGTCTTGATCCCGCTCAACCATGCCGCCGCGCGAAGTCGTGCAGGAAATCGACCAGCGCCTGCACGCCTTCCAGCGGCATCGCGTTGTAGATCGACGCGCGCATGCCTCCAACCGCCTTGTGCCCTTTCAGCGCCAGCAGCCCCGCGCCTTCCGACTCGGCCAGGAACGGAGCGGCCAATTCCTCGCGCGGCAGCGTGAACGGCACGTTCATTCGCGAGCGCGCGGCCTTGTCGACCGGATTGGAATAGAAACCTGAGCCGTCGATGTAGCCGTAGAGCAGATCTGCCTTGGCGCGGTTGCGTGCGCCTACCGCTTCGAGGCCGCCTTCAGACTGCAGCCATTTGAACACGAGACTGGCCAGATACCAACCAAAGGTGTTCGGCGTATTCAACATCGAATCGTGCGCTGCGTGCTCGGCATAATTGAATATCTTCGGCAGCGACTTCGGGCAACGCGCCAGCAGGTCCTCGCGCACGATCATGACGACCAGGCCCGCCGCGCCGATGTTCTTCTGCGCACCCGCGTAGATGAGGCCGAAGCGCGAGACGTCCAGCGCCTGCGACAGGATGCTCGATGACATGTCGGCGATCAGCGGAACGTCGCCGATCTCGGGGACGTCGGGGAATTCCACGCCATGGATCGTCTCGTTTGGCGTGTAGTGAAGGTACGCCGCATCGCGACTCAGGCTCCAGCCGGAACGTTCTGGCAGGCCGACGTAGTTGCGCGCCGCGCTGCTCGCGGCGACATTGACCGGAGCAATCGGCGCCGCCTCGCGCACGGCCTTCTCGCTCCAGTGGCCGGTCACGACGTAGTCGATCGCGCGACCGTCGGCAGCAAGGTTCATCGGGATCTGGGCGAAATGCTGCGTCGCTCCGCCCTGCAGGAAAAGCACTTTGTAGTTTTGTGGAATGTGCAGCAGCGCGCGCAGATCGCGTTCGGACTCGACCGCCAGCTCGATGAACAGCTTGCCGCGGTGGCTGATCTCCATGACCGAGGCGCGCGCGCCGCGCCACTCGAGCAGTTCGGCCTGCGCCTGGCGCAGTACCGGCTCCGGCACGGCACCGGGGCCGGCGGCGAAATTGAATCCTCGACTCATTCAGCGCTCCGCGACGGGTCCAGCATTATGCCGCGGCGCAGCAATTAGGCAACAGCGTTGTCGCGGCAGCTCAGGCTACAGCGTTGGTGCGCCCGTCATCGAGGTCGGGCAGACGAAGATCACGCATGCCATCGCGCAGCAGCAGCTCCATTTCCTCCACCCGAATCGGCGGCGAGTAGAGATTTCCCTGTGCGAGGGCGCAACCCAGAGAGCGCAGCAACTTGGCCTGGTCTTCGCTCTCGACGCCTTCGGCGATCAGGCGCAGCCCGAGACTTTCGGCAAATCCGGTGACCGTGTGCACGATCGCGCCGTGACGGAAGTTGGTGGTCACGTCACTAACGAAACTGCGATCCACCTTCAACGCGTCGAACGCCGAAGTGGCGAACGAGTCCAGCGATGAATAACCGGTGCCGAAGTCGTCGACGACCAGCGACACGCCCAGTTCCTTGAGGTCCTTCAGGCGCGCCTGGGCTTCTTCGCGACCGCCGCGGAATATCGTCTCCGTGATCTCGAGGGCGAGCTTCTTGGGTTCCAGTCCGACGCGTTCGAAAACGCCGCTCAGGTTCGCGATCAGATCGCGGTCGGAGAACTGGCGTTCGTTCATGTTGACGCTGGCGATTAACCCGTCATGGGCCGGGTAGTCCTTCTGCCAGCGCAGCAGGTTGCGGCAGGTCTGTTCGAGTACCCACCAGTCGAGCGCGACCAGCAGCCCGGCTTCTTCGGCAACACCAAGAAAATCCACCGGCAACAGCAAGCCGCGCTCCGGATGCTGCCAGCGCACCAGCGCCTCGCAGCCTTCGATCGTGCCCGTGCGCATGTCGACGATCGGCTGGTAGTACACGCGGAATTCGCCGCGCTCCAGCGCGAACCGCAGTTCCGTTTCGATGCGCAGGCGCGCACGTGCTGCAGCATGCATCGCATCGTCGAAAATGACATAGGCCGACTTGCCCTTGGCTTTGGCGCGATACATCGCTGTATCGGCGTCGCGCAGTACGTCCTCGGCCGACGCATAGTCCGCACGGCCGAGCACGACACCGACGCTCGCGCCCGAGAATACGCGATGACCGTTGACCTCGAACGACGAGCCGAGCAGAAGCAGGATCCGGTTGGCAAGCTGCTCGGCGCGTTCGCGCGAACATGCCCCGCGCGGCAGCAAAGTGAACTCGTCGCCGCCATAACGGGCAACCAGGGCCTGGTCGCCCAGATGCGTGCGCAATGTCTTGGCGATCTGCACCAGCAGCAGGTCGCCGCTGGCATGACCGAGACTGTCGTTGACGACCTTGAAGCCGTCGAGGTCGAGGAACAGCACGGCGTATTCGGCATTGTTGTCGTGCGACGACGCCATGACCTGCGTCAGCAGCTGTTCGAAGTACACGCGATTCGGCAATCCGGTCAGCAGATCGTGTGTCGCATTGTGTTCGAGCTGACGCTGCACGCGGTGCTGCTCGGTGACGTCGCGGATCGTCCCTGTCGTGTAGATCTTGCCGTCCACGTCGATGCGCCCGGCGCTGACGACTACTTCGATGCGCACGCGGTCCTTGCGCACCAACGTCACGCCATAGTCGCCGCGGTTGCCCTGGCCCGCGCTCTGGCGCTTATAGCGATGCTCCTGGTGCTCGCGCGACTCGGGCGGCACGAGTATGCGAAAGTCGGCGCCGATCAATTCGTCCTCGGCATAGCCGAACATGGCGGCAAACGCCTGGTTGACGTAGGTGTAGTGGTCGTCGAGCATCAGGTAGACGCCAACCTGGCTGTGTTCGACGAGCGTGCGGAAACGCGCTTCCGAACGTTGCAGCGCTTCCTCGGCCAGGTGGCGCGCGGTGATGTCCTGGACCGAACCCTCGATGTACAGCACGCGGCCCGCCGCGTCGCGCACGACCTGCGCGTTCAGATCGACGAGAACCTCGCTGCCATTCAGATGCCGGGCCGGGAACACATGGCCGACGACACGCCGCTCGGCAACGAGCTTCTCGATCATCGCCGCCCGATCTTCGGGACGCGCGTAAATCTGGTCCATGTGCCGGACGCGGGCAAGGATATCGGCGGCGTCGGCGAAGCCGAGCATGCGCGCAATGGCGTCGTTCGCTTCCAGCAGGCGCCCGTCCGGATGACTCTGGAACATGCCGGTCACAGAGTTGAGGAACAACGAGCGGTATTTGTGCTCGGCTGCGCTGATGGCGTCGTGACGGTGGCGCATATCGGTGATGTCGTGGATCGTGCCGGTGCTGGCGATCCGGCCTTCGTAGTCGACCGCAACACTGGTGACATGCATCAGCCGCGGCGACCCATCGGCGCGCAGCATCATGATCTCGGATTCGAACATCTCGCGCGAGCCGGAATCACGCTGGGCACAGCGCTCCAGCTGCGCCGCAAACGATTCCGGCGCGATGAACTCCATGTAGTTGCGCGGCAATTGTTCGAGCGCATAGCCGAGCATGTCGGACAGCGCCTTGTTCGCGAACAGCATCCTTCCGTCCTGCACAAGGAACACGCCGTCGCGACAATTGTCGACCAGAGTCTTGTACAGGGCCTGCGACTGGCGCAAGCGCATTTCCGCCGTGACCCGCTCGGTGATGTCGATCACCGTGCCCTCGTAGAATGCGATCTGCCCGTCGCTGTTGCGGATGACGCGCGCATTTTCCGAAATCCAGATCACGCTGCCGTCGCGGCGATAGATCTGCGAAATCGCATTGACCAGGTGTCCTTCGCGTTGCAATTCGGCAGTCAGCGCGTGCGCGTGTTCCCTGTCGACGTACCACTCCTGGCCCCGCCGACGTGGTGCACAGAGCAATTCGGCCGGCGACTCGTACCCGAACATCCTCGCCAGGGCCAGGTTGACGTCGACGAAACCGCCTTCGGGAAGGCTGCGATAGATTCCCTCTGCAGCAGCGTCGAACAGGGACCGATAGCTGTCGATTGCCGCCTGCTCGGCGGTGCGTGCCGCCGCACCGTCGCCTGTGGCAATGTCCTGGATGATCGCGAGGACGCAATTGCGGCCGCCATCCTGGAACAGCTCGGCGTACAGCTTGCCATGCAGCGCCTTGCCGTCGCGCGAGCGCATCGAGATGACGTCGCCGCAGACTCTCTGTGCGCTGCGGATGCGCATCCAGACCGAAGCGCGTGTCTCGATATCCGCCCAGATGCCCAGGTCGATGGTCGGCTTGCCGATAGCTTCGGCTCGCACAATGCCGAGTACTTGTTCGAATGCCGGGTTGACGTCGACGATACGGCCGTCGGTCGCGTCTAGGACCGCTACTACGCTCGGCGAAAATCGAAAGGCACTGGCCGGCCACATGTGCGCCGTGCTCCCGTCAAGCCTTGCCGCTAGCGGGCAAAAGTGCGCGAACCGCGGACGGCTCGCTCGATTGCATCGTCAGCGCGTGGTTCGTCTTCATGGCGCCCACTACGTCTCCATCCCGCCCTCGCCTATCGGGCTCCGGCATTCTTCGGCGCAGGCAGTCGTGCCTGCGCATCTCGTCCATCGCTCGCCGCCAAGTTCACACCGTGCCCCCTTCGCTTTCGGAACCTGGCCGGCAGCCCATCCATGGCGCCATTCCAGTATAGCGCGCCCGTTTGTCGCCACCCACTGTGACTGGCGAAATAGCGCTGGCGCGTGGACGGTCCGATATGTAAGGAAAGCACATCGTGCCTCGTCGAACATGCAGGTCCCACCGGATGAACTCATGCTGATCCGCAAACGCGATCCCATTCTTTCCAGCGAAATCACGCCGCCATCGATCTACCTGCGGCGCCGCGAGTGGCTGAAGGCGCTCGGCCTTGGGGCGGTCGCACTGGCCGCCGGATGCGAGTCGCGCTCGGCGCAGGAAGCAAGTGCAGGCGTCCGCGAAGAACCCGTTGGCGGCAAGGCGCTGACCGTCGGTGAGCGCGGAAAATACGTGCTCGATGAACCGCTGACGCGCTACAAGGATGTCACCCATTACAACAACTACTACGAATTCGGTGTCGACAAGGCAGAGCCGGCGCAAAATGCGGGCGGTTTCCACGCGCACCCCTGGCAGGTCGAGATTGCCGGCCACGCGGAAGTGACCGGCCGCTTCGCGCTCGAGGATCTGCTCAAGCCGCATCCGCTGGAGGAGCGCGTCTACCGCATGCGCTGCGTGGAAGGCTGGTCGATGGTCATCCCGTGGACCGGAGTCGGCCTCGGTGATGTCCTAAGGCGCTTCAAGCCGACTTCGAACGCAAAGTACGTGGCGTTCACGACGATCAATCGCCCCAGCGAGATGCCGGGCCTGGCGCAGCCCATTCTCGATTGGCCCTATCGCGAAGGCCTGCGCATCGACGAAGCCATGCACCCCTTGTCCCTGCTTGCGGTAGGGCTCTACGGCCATGAACTGCCGAACCAGAACGGCGCGCCATTGCGGTTGGTCGTGCCGTGGAAATACGGCTACAAAGGCATCAAGTCGATCGTGAAGATCGAGTTCGTCGAGAAAGAACCGAAGACAACCTGGAACCTGGCGGCGTCGGACGAATACGGTTTCTATTCGAACGTGAACCCTGGCGTCGACCATCCACGCTGGAGCCAGCGCACGGAACGACGCATCGCCGGCGACGGCTTCAACCTGTTCGGCAACCGCATCCCGACGCTGCCGTTCAACGGCTACGCCGATCAGGTCGCCGGACTTTACGCCGGCATGGATCTGCACAGGAATTTCTGATGAAGGCGGGTTTGTCGAGCAGATTGTTTTTTCGCGATCGAATCGCCGCATCCAAGCCTTTCGCATTCGCGCTGTGTCTGCTGCCGCTGGCGTCGCTGGTCTGGGATACACTGCATGAGCAGCTGGGTACCGACCCCGTTGCGCAACTCGAGCACCGCACCGGCGACTGGGCGCTACGACTGCTCCTGGCGACGCTGGCAATCACGCCTCTGCGCCGCCTGAGCGGAAGCGCCTGGCTGGTACGCTATCGGCGTATGCTCGGCCTGTTCGCATTCTTTTATGCCTGCGTGCACCTGACGACCTACCTCGTCATCGACCTCGGCGGCTACTGGTCGCAATTGCTGACCGAGATTGCCAAGCGCCCCTACATGACCGTCGGCTTCAGCGCGTGGCTGCTGCTGGTGCCTCTGGCATTGACCTCGACGCGCGGCATGATGCGCCGCCTCGGCCGTCGCTGGCAGCCGTTGCATCGGCTCGTGTACGTGTCGGCATTGCTCGCGGTGCTGCATTTCCTGTGGCTGGTGAAGGCCGACCATCGCGAGCCGCTGATCTATCTCGGTATCCTGGCGCTCCTCATGCTGGCGCGCTCGGATGCTTTCCGGTCGTTACGCGCAAGGCCGCTGCGAGCTGAAGAAGCGGTGGCGCAATCCCGATGATGAGCACCGGAACCTGCTTGTCTACCACTTGACCAGCAGCAACATGGCAATGCCGAGGCCGATCAGCGCGGCGGCACCGATCAGCCACCAGATGTCGTTGCGCGTCGAGCTGGCCGGTTGCGACTTGGGCCGGTCTTCCTCCGGCAGGCGCACGGCGCGCATTGTCTGCGTGATGTTCGGCGCGTCGTGTTCGTCGATGAAGACCTGGTCACGCCCGGGCAGGCCGGGCGCTTCGAGCAGAAAGCGATTTTGGTCGAAGGCAATCTGGTCGTCCGGGTGCAGTATTGCGTCGCGCACCTGCACACCATTGACGAACGTGCCGTTCACCGATCCCAGGTCGCGCAGCAGGATCGCGTCGCCACTGTTCTCGATCATGGCGTGACGCTTTGACATCTCGGGTTCATCCAGCACTACATCGCAATCGCTGCCACGGCCAATCGTGAGCTTGCCGCGCAACGGCACGATCTTGCCGAAGTAGCTGCCGGAAACACCGCGCAGCACCGCCTTGGGCGGCCCGCCGCTCGCACGCGCCGAGGCTTCGTCGCTACCACGCAGGGTCGTGACGGAGGCCGCCGGCACATCGGTTCGGATGCTGGCGTCGCGGTCGGGCTTCAGGATGAACTGCAGCGTATCCAGACTGACCACGTCGCCGAGGCGCAGGATCGCCTTTTCGCGGACCGGCCGCGCATTGACGTGCACCCGCGCCGCCGAATCGATGACGCTCAACACGTAGCCGCGATCGCCGACATTCAGGCTCGCATGGTGGGAAGCAATGCCGGGGCCGGCGAGCACGATGACATTATCGCTCGCCGCCCCGATGCTGGTGTCGCCCGGAGCGGTCAGCAGATCCGCGTGTTCTTTGTTCGGGAAATGCAGACGCATGCCTGTACCGTCAGTCCCTGTCCATCGTGTCAATTTAGCACATGCGCCAATGCTACCAGTGCGCGTACAGGTCGAGCAGAACCCGGTCGGTATACTCGCTGATGCCGTCGCGGCGCTCGTGGAAAGCGGCCAGGCGCGCGCTCCAGGTCGGGCTGAAGCCGTAGGCGACCCACGCCATCATGCCGCGCGCCCAGCTGTGGAACCACCAATCGTCGGAATTGAAGGCTGCCATGACCGCGTCGCGCTGGATGCGCTGGTCGGCAAGACCGAGCTCCCAACCCCGCCGCTGCCGGCTGTCGCCGAGCATGATGCTGCCGCGGGCGCCATCGCGCTGATCGTCGGCACCGAGGTTGCGTACCAGGTCGAGGCGCAACTCGATCGGCATGTCGGCGACAAGCGTGCGTCCGACGAACTGCAGATCGAGCAGGTGGTAGTCGCTGACGAGATTCGGGGTCCCAGCAACGCGCAGGTTGGTGCGCGACAGTCCCTGCAGCACGAGTTGCTGGAGGTCGGAGAAATCGACATAAGACAGCACGACACTGCCGTTGACCGGCGCGCCCTCGCGCCAGTGGTAGGCGGCCTGCAACGCGCCGATACGCGAGTCGTCGCCATACGGCAAATCGCCGGCAAAGTATCCAGCGCCGAACTCGAAACGATCGAACTCGTTCAAGCCGAACGCTACGTTGGCGCTTGCGCCGACCGGACGCAAATCCGGATCCCACAACATCTGCGACAACTGCAGGGGAAACGGCGCCTTGCCGAGCAGGATCGACCCGTTTTCCGCTATCAGCCAGCGTGCGTAGAACTGATCCAGGGCCACGTCGTTGCTGCGCTCATTGACATTGCGCAGGCGATCCTCCGAATTCGAACTGGTGGAGGCCGCAAGCTTGATTGCCGCTCCGAATTCAAGACCGGGTATCGGGTCGTAAGCGACGCCGAAGCGGCCGCGGGCGAACGCGTCGGAAAACGAAGGCTCGACCGGTCGGGGGATGTCTTCAGTGCGGTTGCCGCGCAGCATCGCATCGCCGAACCAGTTCCACCGCGAAATGACCGCTGTGGGATTGTCCGTCGCCACTCCGGGCAGGTCGTCCGTCGTCGCGAAAGCCGCGCTCGCGCCAGCCAGGGCGATCATCGCGAGGAGGGCTTTCGACATGGACGCTGGCACCTTAGGAATGGTGCCGTGAATTTACATCACGACTATCTTTTAAGCTACTGACTTTCAAGCTCTTAACGACGCCAAGGCTTGCGCAAGATCGTGCGCCGAGGCATAGCGGTCCTCTGGCGCCTTGTTGAGGCAGCGCAAGATGATCGTGTCGAGTGCCGAAGGAATTTCCGCCCAGATTGCCGATGGCTTGATTGGCTCCTGCTGCATTTGCGCGATATAGATTTCCAATGTGTTGCCGCCACTGAAGGGCAGTTTGCCGCAGAACATCTCGCACATGAGCACGCCGCTGGCGTAGATGTCGGCGCGCTGGTCGACGTCGGCGCCGGCGAGTTGTTCCGGGGCCGAATAATGCGGCGTACCGACGAACGTGCCGGGATGCGTGAAGTCCGGCGCGTTGCGCCGGATCGGGCGGGCGATGCCGAAGTCCATCAGCTTGGCGTTGCCGGTCTGCTCGAGTATCAGGTTTTCCGGCTTGATGTCCCGGTGCAGCACGCCCACTTCGTGCGCGGCGGCCAGGCCGGCGCATAGCTGCCGCGCAATCCGCAGGCCTGCCGAATACGGCATGCGCCGCGTCTCGTTCAGCAGATATCGCAACGTCAGGCCGCGCACATACTCCATCGAGATGAATGGCCGCCCTTCGACTTCGCCGAAATCGAACGTGCGCAGCACGTTCGGATGCGTGATGCGCCGGGCAAGGCGTATCTCGCTTTTCAGCCGATCGAGTTGTTCGGCGTCGACGAGCGCACCGGGCTTGAGCATCTTCAACGCGACGATGTCGCCGAGTTCGAGATCGTGGGCCTTGTAGACGACGCCCATGCCTCCGGATCCGAGCTCCGCCAGGATCCGATAGCGGCCGCCGAAGTCGCTGCCGATGGCGAGCGTCGTCGCAAGGCGCGTGGCGGTTCTGGGCGTCAGCTGCGGCGGCCCGTCGGCACGGCCATCGGCGGAAACGATCGTTTCGCCATCGGCCGCATCCTTTGCCGGCCCGCAGGCGGCCGGCGCGGGAACGCGCGCCAGCGCTGCCACGTCGAGCGCATAGAACTGCTTCGACGTTGCGGCGCCGCTTGCTTGCGTCAGCGCGTCGGCGCCAAGTTCTTCCTTGACTTCATCGCCAGTGTGCGCCGCGACTAGCATCTGGCCCGGTGCCGCCTCGGCGAGCAAGCGATCGAGTTGCAGCATGGCCGCGCCGAGCACGGCAGCGTGCGGCTTGTCATCCAATCCGGCCTGACCATGCACGACATCGCCCGAGACGAGCGCCGCAGCTGGCAGTCCGATTTCCCCAGCGCACAGTCGCTTGTACAACATCGACCACGCCTGCAGCGCCGCCTGGATCCGTCCGGTGCCGAAGAAACGCAATACAAGCCGCGGCCCGAGCAGACCGTGCACGCTGCCCCCCACGGCGCGCGTCACCTCCTCGGCCATGCGCACGACTTGCTCATAACCGGCCATCAGATACTTGGGGTTGTCCGCATCGGCGTCGCCGAACTCGCGAAATTCGAGGCCCAGAAGGGCGGCCGCTCCCCGCCGTGCCGGCTCGCGCGGTGGTGATCCCGGCAGCAGGGTCGAGACCGCCCGTACCGCCTCGGCGCCAGGATCAGGTAGGAAACGCGACAGGTTGCCGACATAGCCTTCGATGTCGCTCTTTTCGCGCAGGTCCGACAGCAGCGAGTCGAAAGACTGCGACAGACGCGCCAGCTCATCGTTGCCATGCAGTCCGACACGCGTGTTGTAGTTGCCCGCCGCGGCCAGCTCGGCCGCGGCGGCCATGGTGCGCACGGGGCGCAGAATGCCCTTTGCGAGCAGGTAGGACAGCAGCAGAGCGATCGCAATCGACAGCGCGCCGCCGATCAGCACCCAGTTGAGGATGTCGCGATAGCTGGCGACGATGCGGTCGCTCGAGGTCAGCGAGAGGACGCCGCCAAGCCTGGCCTCGCCTTCGGCCGCAGTCGGAGTCAGCTGCGCAATCCAGCTCTGGCCCGCGAACGACAATGCAACACGCGGCATCGAGCGCCCCGCGGCGATCGCATTCATGACGGCGCCCTGCGCGGCGGCTGCGTCCTGCAGTGCCCTAGCGGTCGACTCATCGAGAGAGCTGGCGACAAGTAGCAGGCGATTTTCCGATTGGTTTTCCCGGTCAGACATGGCCCCCGCGGGCCCCTCTGGCCATCCATGGCCTCCGGCGGCCCCTCGACCATCCATGGTCTCCGGGGCACTCGGGCTCCTGCCCATCGCACTTGGGCTCCTGCCCGGCGGCCGCTCCCGGCCATCCATGGCCTCCGCGGCACTTGGGCTCCTGCCCGGCGGCATCCAGAACGCGATCTGCGCCCCGCTGGTCTTGGCAACTTGGCGACACAGCTCGTTGCTGACGGTTTGTGCGAGCAGGACGAAGCCGACCAGGGTCTGATCCTGTTGCAGAGGCATGACGGCGGCTTGGTAGAGCTTATCGCCCTGGCGCCAGTAGCCACTGAATGGTGCTGCCTTCTCCACGGCAGGCCGCACCAGCGGATCGTCGGCGAGCGATTCGCGAAACGCTTCGGTCTGGTCGCTGCGGCCGAGAACACTCCCTTTCGCATCGAGCACGATGCCCAAATCGAAACCGTATTGCATCGAGCGCTCTTTCAGGAGGTCCGCGATCGACAGGCTATCGCGATCGGCGCCATCGCTCAGGCCCGGAAGGTGGTTGGTATTGCCGCTGACCTGTGCGACGTACTTGGCCGTGCTTGGATCGGCGGCGAAAAGTTGCACCTTGAGCTGCAGCTGTTCGAGACGGTTCTGTTCGAATTCCTTCTGCACCCCACTGCTCGTAGCCAGCGCACTGTCGACGGCGCGCGCAGCGACCTGGACGCCCTTGATGTAGGTGACGACGACGGCAGCGCCGACGGCGAGAGCAATCAGGAACGCGCAGCCGAGAAAGAACTTGATCGCGAGCGGCAGGCTGAAGGCACGGCGAGGATCTGCGTCAATATCCGCCATCGTCTGACCTGTCGTAGGGCTTGCCGAACTTGTTCATGTGCGCCGACACACGGCGCTGGCTGAAATCCAGCTGCACCTGCTCGGTCTCGTTCGCTGCCGGCGTCAGTTCACGCACCCATGGCGTCGCACGCTCGTGCCAGACGACGAGGTCGCCGGGTACCGCCGGCACATCGGCCAGGTGGAAGTTGCCGGTGACGTCGGGCCGGCCGAAGTAAGGCGTATCGAGCACGAGTATATGAGCGATCATCGTGTGATGGACATTGCAGTAAACGCGAACGTAACCGACGTGATCGAACGTCACGACTCGGCCTTCGCCTTCGCCATACAGACCGACATCGAAGGAATTGTCCTTCGACGTCGAAAAAGCGTTGTGCAGGATCGGATCTTCGTTCGGGAAGCGTACCTGGCTACCGACCGTGATCGGCAAGGTGCGAGGCACGAATTGCTTGCGCCGCGTTCCCATGACATACGGCGTGGCCGCTGGACTGGTCTTCGGCGCCGCCTTCGGCCGGAAATACACGATCGCGTCCTGCGCTTCTTCGGAACGCAGTGCCTTGCCTTCGGAAGTCAGGTCGATATGCCCGCTGATTTCCGCCGAATTCGCGAGGCCCGATGCCCCGATCAGCAGTGCGCAGAAAATGGTTCGCATCCCTCCCCCTTTTCTGCGCCTGCCCCGCCTCGCCGCCCTCGCCTGCACATTGCGATGTACCTGCAGTGATGCGTTTGCGGCATGATAGCAACAGGGCGCAGGCCGCGTCTTGCCGCAGAGCCACGCCGTTTTCTGCCGCCATGGAGTCCAGTCAATGTCCAGCATCGAAATCCGGCGCAAGCATGGCCAATCGCTCAAGCAGGCCAAGGCTGCCGTCGACAAGACCGCAGCGGCCATCGGCAAGAAATTCGACATCGAGAGTGAGTGGTCCGGCAACACCTTGAAGTTCAGCCGGTCCGGTGTTTCCGGATCGATCCACGTCACGGCAAGTGAAGTCCACGTCAACGCCGAACTCGGCTTCCTGCTGGGCATGCTCAAGCCGGCCATCGAAAAGGAGATCGTGCAGCAGCTGGACAAGCAGTTCGGCTAGCACCGCCGGCTACCCGGATGCCACATTTCCACATTGCGGCGTGCTAGTGTGAATATACTATTCCCACTGACTACAGTTTGAAGTACATCCGGCGCTCAGCCGGAGGCCATCAGCAAACCTGGGAGGGAGGTCATGGCGAAAGCCAAGTTGAAGTCGAAACCCGGCAGCAAGCCGGCCGATGCCGGCAAGGTGGCCGGTAAATCGATCATGGAATCGGCGCAGCAGATCTGGCTGGCGGGCTTGGGCGCGTTCTCCAAGGCCCAGGGCGAAGGCGGCAAGCTCTTCGAAACGCTGATGCGCGAAGGCACCAGCCTCGAACAGAAGACGCGCAAGATCGCGACCGGCAAGGCGGGCGAGGTACGCGGCGCGGTCGAAACCGGCGTAACCCAGGTGCGCGAGCGCACACAGGAAACCTGGGACAAGCTCGAACAGATCTTCGAAAATCGCGTGTCGCGTGCGCTGAGCAACCTCGGCGTGCCCGGGCGCAAGGAACTCGACGAACTGATCAAGCGCGTCGACGAGCTGAACCGCGAGATCAAGCGCCTGGATATAGGCAAGCCGGCGGCGACCCTGTCACGCACGTTCACCAGCAGCATC
Source organism: uncultured Gammaproteobacteria bacterium (assembly GCA_963738115.1). GTDB lineage: Bacteria > Pseudomonadota > Gammaproteobacteria > Xanthomonadales > Rhodanobacteraceae > Rudaea. Next base: position 205,072 of record CAVTVN010000004.1, read on the forward strand.
CGCCGCGCCAAGGACGACTTGAGCGACCTGGTCAAGGACATCGAGGATGTGCAGCTTGCGGCGCGCGAGAGCGTCAAGCGCACCGTGGCGAAGGTGACCGGGGCGGCAACGCGACCGGTCGCGCCGGCCAAGCCGGCCGCAGCCCGGCCCGCAGCAAAACCGCCAGTGAGCAAGGCCGCGGCGAAAAAGAAAAGAAAATAGGTTCAGTCCCGCTCCATCGGCGCAAAACACGCGATGCGTAATGCGCATCGCGTAATCGCGTAATCGCGCGGCCGACGATCGGGTCGGAATGCCGGGTATCTCGTTCGGGCTCTGCGGAAGGCTCATGCGCGATGCGATTCAGCGCATTGCGCATGCATGGCGTTTCTACCAATGCACTCCGCGCATCAGTGAGGCAAACGCGACCTGCTCGCTCGTCGGCTGGGCTTCCATTTCGCTTCTGCCCTTCATGCCCTTCGCCGCGGGCGAGTCCGGGAACAGCCGGAATGCCGTATTCATGAGGATTTCATAGGCACGCGGCGCGATCGCGTAAAAGATCTGCGCGAATACGCCCAGGCGCGTCGCCAGGCGCACCGGCCGTTCGACGATTGCTTCGACAATCATATCCGCTGCTTCGTCGGGCGTCAGGGTCGGCACCGAGTCGTACATCTTCGTCGGCGCGATCATCGGCGTCTTGACCAGCGGCATGTTGACCGTGGTGAAATTGATGCCGTTGTCGGAGAATTCCGCCTGCGCACAGCGCGAGAACGCATCGAGCGCTGCCTTCGATGCGACGTACGCGGAGAAGCGCGGTGCATTGGTCAGCACGCCGATCGAGGAAATATTGATGATGTGCCCGCGATGGCGCTCGGTCATGCCGGGCAGAAAGCCCATGATCAGGCGCAGCGAGCCGAAATAGTTCAACTGCATCGTGCGCTCGAAATCGTGGAAGCGGTCGTAACTCGAGGCGATGGCACGGCGGATCGAACGGCCGGCATTGTTGATCAGGATATCGACGTTCTTGTGCTCGGCAAGCACCTTCTGCACGAGTTCGTCGCAAGCTTTCGTGTCCGACAAGTCGACGACATAGCTGTGACACTTTCCGCCGGCGTCGGTGATCTCCTTGCGCGTTACTTCGAGCTCTTCCGCACCGCGCGCGCAGATCAGGACCGTCGCCCCGGCCGCGGCAATCTTCTGCGCGGCAGCCTTGCCGATGCCGGACGATCCGCCGGTGATCAGCACGGTACGCCCCTTGACCTTGCCGCTCAGCGAGTGATCGGCGAACAGGTCGGGATCGAGGTGCCTCTCCCAGTAGTCCCACAGCTTCCAGGCGTAGGTTTGCAGATCCGGCACGCGGATCTTTGTCCCGCGCAAGGCGCGTTCGGCCTCGCGCGCATCGAAGCGCGTCGGGTAGTTGATCATCTTGATCGCGTCTGCCGGAATACCCAGGTCGCGCAGCACGACATTGGTGAAACGCTTCACCGGCGGCAACCCAGACAGCGCCTGCTTCACTACCGACGGAATGAAGCCGAACATGCGCGCGTCTAGGCGCATCGTCATCTCCGGCGCATGGCCGGCGCGCGCGAAGATGTTGAGCACCTCGCCGATGCGCCGCGGAGCCGGGTCGGTCAGATGGAAGCATCCGCCGTCGAGACCCGCTTTGTGCGCGATATGGTCGGTCGCATCGACGACATAATCGACCGGCACCATGTTCACGCGGCCGCCCTCTATACCGAGCACAGGCATCCACTGCGGCAATGCCTGGCGCAGTTTCTTCAGCGCACGGAAGAAATAGTAGGGGCCGTCGATCTTGTCGATCTCACCCGACTGCGAGTCGCCGAGCACGATCGAAGGACGGTAGATGCGGTACGGTCGCTTGTATTCGGTGCGCACGAGCTTTTCGGACTCGTGCTTGGTCCTGAAATAAGGGTGATCCAGGTCCTCGGCTTCGGCGAACATGTCCTCGCGAAAGACGCCCGGATACATGCCGGCAACGGCGATCGAACTCATGTGATGGAAACACCCGGCCTTGACCTGTTCGGCCAGTTCGAGGGCGTGACGCGTCCCTTCGATGTTCGCGGTCTCCTGGCTCTTCGCATCTGCCGCCAGGTCGTAGACTGCGGCAAGGTGAAAGAAGTGCTTGACCTTGCCGGCCAGCACCTTGCGCTGCGCAGGAGTCACGCCGAGCGAAGGCTTGGTCAGATCACCGTGCACCGCGATCAGGCGCTTGCCGTCGTCGCCGAAACGCGCGCGCAGCGCGTCGAACTTCTCCTGAGATCCCTTGCGCACGAGGCAATGCACATCGCCCTTGCGCGCCAGCAGCCGCTTCAGCAGATGCTGCCCGATGAACCCCGTCGCGCCCGTCACGAAATATGTCATGTCGCTCCCCGGGATGCTGTGATCAATTCAACGCTGGCGGCATGATACCCAGAACGTTCGCAGGGTGTGACGCTGGCGCAGCCAAGGCTGGTTGCCTTGGCAAGGCGGCGGCGCATTCTGCGGGCGTTCTGGGTATCACCCCGGTACTTGAGAAATGCTGATGAGGGCCAGCTCTGTCTGCCGGCATCTCATCGTTGCGCCGGCTCGACAGACGGCCAGTCTGCCTTCGCCGACGCGCCTTGATCTGCCAGCAGACAGAGCCGGTGACGCGTGCGTTGAATTGATCACAGCATCCCTCCCTTCGGCAGCCGCAGTCGGTCTTCGGCCATGGCGCTAAGATAGCCCCGCATTCATGCGCTTCCAATAGCGCCGTGCGCGAAAGTCGCGTTGACAGGCAGTTTTGCAATCGTCCATGATGGTTGCTTGAGCATCGCTGTCGATCGATCACAAAGACCTAGAAGCGGCCCTCCAAGGTCGCCCTCTTCAGAAAAGCCGCGCATTCCGGGGATTGTCATGTCCGATCTGAAAGCGAAGTTCGAGCAGGCCGCCGAGGACGTCAAGAAGCTGACGGAACGACCGGACAACGACACGCTGCTCAAGCTCTATGCGCTGTTCAAGCAGGGCTCCGAAGGCGACGTGTCGGGCCCCAAGCCGGGCTTCTTCGACTTCGTCGGCACGGCAAAATATGAAGCGTGGGCCAAGCTCAAGGGTATGAAGAACGACGAGGCGATGCAAAAGTATACCGACCTCGTGAAGAAGCTTGCCGGCTGATCATCTTCCGCTGCGCGCATGGCTCCGCGCCAGACACGCGAACGTATCCTCGAAACCAGCCTGGCGATGTTCAATGCGCAGGGCGAGCCCAACGTCACGACGAACCATATCGCCGACGAGCTCGAAATCAGTCCGGGAAATCTGTACTACCACTTCCGCAACAAGGAAGACATCGTCGAACAGGTTTTCGCGCGCTACGAAGCGCGCATGGACAAAACCCTACTCGTACCGGAAGGCCGGCTGCCAAACCTCGAGGACGTCTGGATGCAGTTGCATCTGGTCTTCGAGTGCATGTGGGACTACCGATTCCTCTACCGCGACCTCGTCGACATCGTGTCGAGGAACCGCAAGCTCAAGGCGCATTTCGCCCGGATACTCGACCGTGCCGCGACCAGCGCCGGCGAAGTCCTGCGCGGCCTGACCGCTGCCGGCATCATGCGTGCGACGCCGGACGAAATTCGCGCGACTGCGGAAAACGTGCTGCTCGTGGCGACCTTCTGGATGAACTTCAACATCGTGCGCAACGGCCGTAGCGCCTCGGACCAGAACGATCTGACCCACGGCATCTACCAGGTGATGCTTCTGATAGCGCCGTTCCTGCGCGATGCCGAGCGTGCGCACCTGAACACGCTGGCTCAGGCCTACCGTTAGCCCCCGTTTTAAGAAAACAAAACGGCCGCGCGAGGCGGCCGTTCTTTACCTGCTGCGATATGAACTGGATCCCGTGTCATCGGCCATCCATGGCGTGAAAGGGATGACTTCATTTTTGATTAAGAACTGGATCCCGTGTCATCGGCCATCGATGGCCTGCACGGGATGACGGCATCCTGCCGTCACTTGTTTGCTGCCTTGAGCTGACGGCTGAGCGCGCCGACGCGCTGCGACAGCTCGTCGATGTCGGCCTTGCTCGGGATGCCCAGGCGCGCGCGCACGCCGGCCAGGCCGGACTCGACGACCTTCGCCGCCTGTTTTGCGCCCGACTGCAATTGCGTGCGTAGCGGAGCCAGCAACCCCTTGATCCGGGCGTGCGTCTTGGCGCGGGCCTGCCGGACCAGCTTCGTCGCCTCGCCCTGCAGCCGGTTGCCTTCGCTGACCATGTCGCCAAGCAACGCCTTGCCTTGCTTGCGCGCCAGCGACGCGGCGCCGACGCCGGCCAGCCAGATCGATCCGGCAGCGGCCGGAGCTTGCGTCGCATGAGTCTTGATATTGCGTGGGCTTTTCTTGTTCGCCATTTGGGTCTTGCCTCGTGTGAGATTCAAAAGCGCAGTGGTCGTTCGACTACGGCAAGACAACGTAGCGATCGGCGATAGAACATTCACACTAGAGGGGAGAGGCGAGAAGGGAGAAGGCAACAGCAAAAAAGCAAAGCAACAACCGCCCACCATCAAATGCGCTCAGAAACAGAAGCAACGTGCGGAAGGCTTTCCGCTCCCTCTCCCCCTCAGCGCAACTTGATCTGACTGCGATCCTGCTTGCGGTCGTAGGCACGCAGTTCGTCGCGGATATGCGCGACGCCCTGCCGGCCAAGCGCATTGCGCTCTTCGTCAAGCACGCTGCCGTCGAGCAGTTCGGCCAGCCTGTGTGCGGTCGGCAGCATCGCGTCCCACGCGTCGAGCGCCGGGAGGGGTCCCGGCAGGGTCATAAAGAAACTGACGCCGGGCGTATGCAATTCGTCGACGTGACGGATGTCGAAATTGCCCGGCTTGATCATGTTCGCCATGCTGAATACCGGACCTGCCTGCGGTTTTCCCGGCAACAGACGATGAAAGATACCCATGTCGCCGAACGTAAGCCCCGCCTTCTCTGCGGCGACAATCAGATTAGCGCCGCTGAACATCTGGCCTGAGCGCGCGGAGACGAACAGCGTGACGATGCGATCGATTGCCTGGTTCGGGCGCACACCCGGCGCCGGCCGCGGCGTTTCCGACGTGCGTGGCGGGCGCGGTATACCGAACGGATCGGCTTCCATTCCCGCATGCGGCTCGACTTCGAGTTCACCCTGCGCAGGCACGTCACCGAGCGTTGGCTCGACGCGCTCGCCATCGCGCTGGGCGAAGTCGCGCGGCGTATCGCGCGAGAACGGCGTGCGCCGCCCCTGGCCTGGCCTGCGCGGTCGGCCGAAGAAATAGATCAACGCCAGCACGATCAAGCCGGCGATCACCAGTGGAATTCCTATCGATGGATTCCAGCCCATGGGCATCTTTCTCCGCGCGTCGATGGCCTACCAAGGCCTAGGCGGCGATGGCGCGACCCGGACGGGACCTCGCGTGTCACCGGCATGCGATCGGCAAAGTGTACACGTTGCCCGGTTAGCGTGGCATAGAGCCTTTATGTGCCGGTCAGGCGGCGCCGGCGAGCTTGGCCGCCTCGGCCAGATCGACCTGGACCAGGCGCGAGACGCCCGGCTCGCGCATGGTCACGCCGCAGAGCTGCTGTGCAGCCTCCATCGTGCCCTTGTTATGGGTCACGAACAGAAACTGCACGCGCTCGCTCATTTCCGAGACCAGCTGCGAGAAGCGGCCGATGTTGGCCTCGTCGAGCGGCGCATCGACTTCGTCGAGCAGGCAGAACGGGGCCGGATTCAGGCGAAAGATCGAGAACACCAGCGCGACCGCGCTGAGCGCCTTCTCGCCGCCGGAGAGCAGCGTGATGTTCGACACGCGCTTGCCCGGCGGGCGCGCCATGATCGACACGCCGCTGTCGAGCAGGTTCTCCCCGGTGAGTTCGAGGTAGGCGTGACCGCCGCCGAACAGGCGTGGGAACAATTCCTGCAACCCGGTGTTGACGCGGTCGAACGTTTCCTTGAAGCGCTGGCGTGTCTCGTGGTCGATCTTGCGAATCGCCGATTCGAGGGTTTCCAGCGCGGTGTTGAGGTCGGTCAGCTGCGCGTCGAGATAGGCCTTGCGCTGGGACTGTTCCTCGTATTCGGAAATCGCGGCGAGATTGACAGGCTCCAGCCGCTTGATCTTCTGCTCCAGGGTCGCGAGCTGCTCGGTCCATTCGGCCGGATCGCTGCCGGCAGGCAGCGCCGCGAGCACGGACTGAAGTTCGTGGCCGGCCGCGGTGATCGCTTCGTGCAACTGCTGCGCGCGCAGGTTCAGACCCTGGTGCGCCAGGCGTTGTTCGGACATCGCTTCGCGCTTCTGCCCCAGCAAATGCTCGATGCGGTGACGTTCCTGTTCGTAGCCGCGAAACTCGGTATCGTGTTCTTCGAGCGCCTTGCGCGCCTCGACAAGCTGCCGGTCGACGAGCAGCCGCTGATTCAGGTAGGTCTGGCGCTCCGCCTCGAGTTCGCCGAGCGGATTGCTGCCGGCGGCCAGTTGTTGCGCGATCTCCGCCTTGCGCGCTTCGAGCTGCCCGAGCTGGCCATGCATGCGCGACAGTGCCTGCTCCAGCGAGGTTACCGCCGAACGCTTCGACTCGATGCCCAGCGCGTGCAGGTGCGCAGCATCGGCCGCTTCACGCGAGTTGGCGCGCGCTTCCTCACGCGCCTCGAGCAGACTGCGCCGCTCGGCGTCGAGTTGCTGGCGCTGTTGCTCCAGGTCGCCCATGCGCGCAACGGCCTGTTCCAGGCGCGCGCGCGCCTCGCGTGTCTGCGTCTGTCCAGCGGCTAGCTGCGTCTGCAGTTCAGCGCTTTCGGAATCGATGCGTGCCAGGCGAGCCTGTGCCGTCTCGATCTTGCCGCGCTGACTCTGCAGTTGCCCGGCGAGTTCGGCGACGCGCCGGTGCGCTACATAGAGGTCGCGCTGCGCGTCATCGCGTGACCGCTCGGCTTCGGCCTTGCGCACCTTGAAGTCGTCGATTTCCTTGCCCAGCGATTCGACACGCGCGTGCAGCGAGTCGATCTGCGCCTTGAGTGCATGGATTTCGCGTTCGCGGGCCAGCATGCCGGCCTGCGCACCACCGCGACGCACGCGCGCATAACCGCGCCCGAACCATTCGCCGTCGGCTGTGATCACCGACTCGTGTGGCGCGAGCCGTGCTGCAATCGTGCGCGCCTCGTCGAGCGAGGCTGCTGTGTGGATCTGGGACAGGATGCCGAGCACCGGCGCGGGGCCGCGCACGACGGCCGCCAGCGTGCCCGATTTTGCTTCGCCGCCGCCGCCGCTCGCGATCAGCGCAAGATCGGCGCCGCGCAATTGGGCGAGGCCGGCGGCATGATCGAGCGGAGCATCGACCATTACGCCTTCAAGCAGGCCGGCCAGCACCGTCTCGACGGCATTGTCCCAGCCGCCGTCGACCTCCAGCGCCTCGGCCAGCCGGGTTGGCTTGTCCACGCCGATCTGCTTCAACCAGTCGTTCGCTACGGACTTTTCCTGCCCGAGCGCGGCGTGCTGCAGCGCCTCGAGCGAGGCCAGGCGTCCGCGCAGTCGCTGCAGTTCGGTGCGTGCTTCATTGAGCTGCAGCGCGTGCGCGCGTTCGGACTCGACGATTTCGTCGTGCGCAGTCTTGCGCTCGCCCAGCTGTGCGGTGAAGGTTTCGACCTTTTCGCGGTGTCCGTCATGTTCGCCGGTCAGCTGCTCGATCGCGCGATTGAGCATTTCGAAGTCCGCCGCGCTCTTTTCCGAGCTCAGCGTCTCGAGGCGGCGTCCGGTCTCGAGCGACTGCTTGTCGAGGAAATCCAGGCGCGTGCGTTCGACCTCCGCGGCCTGCGCCGCTTCGGCGCCGGATTTTGCGTAGGCGTCCCACTGCGCCTGCCACTCCGCCAGCCGGGTTTCAGCGGCACGCATCTGCTCCGCCATCTGTGTCGCCGACGTGTTCAGCGATTCGAGCTTGGGCTCGCCGTCGGCGAGCGCCGCTTTCAACGTTTCAATTTGATCGCGGTCGGCGCGAATGTGCTCGTCGAGCTCCGCATACGCCTTTTCCGTCTCGACGCGGGCCCGTTCGAGGCGCTCGCCGAGTTCCCGGTTGTGCTGGATCTGCTGTTCGACGCGCGCGATCTCGCCGCCGACGCGGTAGACCTCGCCCTGCACCTTGTTCAATTGCTCGGTCGCGCCGTGATGCTTCTCGCGGTGCGCCTCGAGCTGTGCCTCGACCTGACGCTGGTCGGCGATGTGCCCCTCGATCTCGACCTCGGCATGCTTGATCGCACCCGCATGTTCCTCGAGCTCGGCCGCGATGCTGCGGTAGTGCAACCCGCGCAATTCGGCTTCGCGCCGCGTCTGCTCGGCCTTGAGGTCCTGCCAGCGCGCCGCGGCCTTGGCCTGCCGATTCAGGTGTTCGAGCTGCTTTTCGACTTCCTCGCGCACATCGTTCAGGCGCTCGAGGTTCTCGCGCGTCGCCTTGATCCGGCTCTCGGTTTCCTTGCGCCGCTCCTTGTACTTCGAAATGCCGGCGGCTTCTTCCAGATGGCCGCGCAATTCGTCGGGATGCGCCGAGATGATCTCGGAGATCATGCCCTGCTCGATGATCGAGTAGCTGCGCGCGCCAAGACCGGTGCCGAGGAACAGGTCGGTGATGTCGCGGCGCCGGCAACGCGCGCCGTTGAGGTAGTACTGCGACTGGCCGTCGCGGCTGGCGTTGCGCTTGACCGAGATCTCGTTGAAGTTGGCGTACTCGCCGACGACCAGACCATCGGAGTTGTCGAAGATCAGCTCAACCGTCGCACTGCCGACCGGCTTGCGTCCGGTCGAACCGGAGAAAATCACGTCGGTCAGGGCCTCGCCGCGCAGGCGGCTGGCCGCGCTCTCGCCCATGACCCAGCGGATGGCGTCGATGATGTTCGACTTTCCGCATCCATTCGGACCGACAATGCCGGTCATGTTCGTAGGCAGATGCAGTACGGTCGGATCGACGAAGGATTTGAAACCGGACAGCTTGATTGTGGTCAGTCGCATCGTGAACTCACTGATTGTCGAAAAACCGGGCATCCTGCCGCGGTTTTCAAACAAGCGGTCGCGGCAGAGCCGCGCCACGCTTGTCGAATCGGCTGATTAAGCCGCCGATTCGTCGGCACATCCCTGTGCCGAAGCGGCTTCTTCCAACCTCTATTTGCAAACTACACCGGGAGTTGTCGGCGACAGAGCCATGGGCTACCGTGGCGCGCGCACCGCAGACTCAAAAAGGTACGAAGGATTTCCGGCCATGACGACCGCCCCCAGCAAAACCTTGGAGACGTTTCCGAATCCGCAGCCGGACCGGGATTATACCATCCGCATGCGTATTCCCGAGTTCACCTGCCTGTGCCCGAAAACCGGGCAGCCGGACTTCGCCACGCTGCATCTGGAATATGTGCCGGATCACACCTGCGTTGAGCTGAAAGCGCTCAAGCTGTACATCTGGAGCTTCCGCAACGAAGGTGCCTTCCACGAGGCCGTCACCAACCGCATCCTCGACGACCTTGTCGCCGCGACGACGCCGCGCTTCATGCGCCTGAGTGCCGAATTCGGCGTGCGTGGCGGCATTTACACGACGGTCGTCGCCGAGCATCGCGCGCCGAACTGGCACGCAGCAGGCAGGATCGAACTGCCGTAACCGGTTTCACTCCTTCTTCTTCGCCGAATCGATCGCCTTGTCGACATCGTCCGCACCCGGCTTTTCCGGGTCGGCCTTTTGCGCCGGCGGCGCAACGCCCGGTGGATACTCGATCTTCGCCTGCTCCTTCAGCTGGTGCAGACGTTCCTGACCCACGCGCCGCAGCAACGTCTGGCGCACGCTATCCTTGACCTGCTCGAACGGCGGCGGCGTGAACGGATTGACGATGTCCAGGTGCACTACGTGCCAGCCGAAGCGGGTCTTGACCGGCACCTTCGTGGTCTCGCCGTTTTTCAGCTCGCCCAGTGCCTTGGTCAGCTCTTCCGGTATCTGGTCGGCACGCACCCGCGTGAATGACTTGGCCTGTTTGGCCTTGCCGCGCCACGCGTTGTAGACGTCGGCGAACGGTTTGCCGGCAACGACTGCCGACTCGGCCTTCAGCGCGTCGTCCTCGTTGTCGAACAACAGCTGACTGAAGTCGTACTCGACCTTTCCGGCCCGTGTAACCTGCGCGTCGAACTCGGCCTTGACCACCGCGTCGGTGATCGGAGCCTGCTGCTGCATCTGCGCAAGTGTCGCGTTGCCGACAGCCTGCAGACGTGCCGCCTCCACCTCGGCGCGAAACTGAGCGTTCGCATGGAAGCCATTCTGCTGCGCGGCCTGCGCCAGCAGCACATAATCGGTCAGCAGCGCCAGCGCCTGCTCGCGCTGTTCGCGCTTGGCCAGGTCAAGGTTGCGCGCGCGCGCAACCGACTCGAGCAAGGATTGCGGCACCGGCGTGCCGTTCACGGTTTCAGCCAACGGGCCATCTAGTTCAGCCTGTATCGGGCGGGTATCGGTCCCGCTGCCACCGGATGAACAACCGGCGAGGATCAGGATTACGGGGATCCATTTGCAACTGCGCATGTCTGTTTCTTTACTCGTGTTGTCGATTGAATCGGTGGCTTCGCAGGCGCGTCCGGCCGACGCCGCCCTCAACTTTCCCCCGGCGCCCTTGTGTCGAGCGCCAGAGCGTGAATATCGGTGCGCATCAGGTCGCCAAGCGCCGCATACACCCGCTGGTGCCGCTTGATCAGCGGCATGCCGGCGAATTCCGCCACGACGATGTGCACACGAAAATGGCCGCGCCCGTCACGCGCACCTTCGTGACCGGCGTGGCGATGGCTCTCGTCCTCGATCTGCAGTTGTGTCGGGTGCAGCGACTGCTCGAGGCTGGTGCGAATCAGCTCGACGCGCGCATTCATGGCAAGGTCTTCCGGAACGGGCGCACGGCTACATCGCGATAGACGCCAGCTGCCACGAACGGGTCGGCGTCTGCCCATATCTGCGCAGCGGCCAGGTCGGCGAACTCAGCAACGATGAGGCTGCCGCTGAAGCCCGCCGGTCCCGGATCCTCGCTGTCGATTGCCGGAAATGGACCGGCCAGCAACAGGCGCCCGGCGTCGCGAAGTTCGTTCAGTCGCGCGACATGCGCCGGACGCGCGGCCAGGCGCGCCTGCAGAGTGCCGGGATGATCGAGCGCGTAGATCGCATACCACATGTCGACGGTTCGTTCGGAAGTTCACCCAAGTCTGCTATCATAAAGGAACTGATCGAGTTGCTGCGGGGGCTGGACTTGTGCCGGCAATCCCCGTAGTCTCTCAACCGAACGCGAGCCCGCCCACGCGCGTCGGCGTTAATCGCCGCGCTTCGCTCGACCCGCTCGCGGAATCAAGGCTCTGACTCAAGGTAGGCACGCCCGGCAAAGAATCGGGCGTCGAGACGGGGCTGAACGCTTAACTTCGCTCGACACGTTGCGCAAAGCGCGGCGGCTGGCCGGCGACCGCAAGCAGCACTTTAGGGATTTCATCACTTCGTTCCGCGAGACAACTCACGTCCGCCCGGATGAACAATTGTATTTGTCCACATTGCCAATGAACGGCTGCCACTTGCTGCAAACAACGTACATGGCCTCGGCATGAACACGCCGAACGCCGGCCTCGTCGAACAGGCCGCGAACGCCGAGATTTTTGCTCCGGTCCCGCAGCAGCAGGAAATGCCGCTGGCGATGGTGCGCGGGCAGCCGATGCTGCAGATGCCGCAGGATCTGTACATCCCGCCGGATGCGCTCGAAGTCATCCTCGAGGCGTTCGAAGGGCCGCTCGACCTCCTGCTCTACCTGATCCGGCGCCAGAATCTCGACATCCTCGACATTCCGATCGCCGAAATCACGCGTCAGTACGTCGAGTACATCGAGCTGATGCATGAGTTGCGCCTCGAACTGGCCGCGGACTACCTCGTCATGGCCGCGATGCTCGCCGAGATCAAGTCGCGCCTGCTGCTGCCGCGGCCGCCGCTCGAGGAAGGCGTCGAGGAAGACCCGCGCGCCGAACTCGTGCGCCGCCTGCAGGAGTACGAGCGCTTCAAGAAAGTCGCCGAGGAAATCGAGGCGATGCCGCGCCAGGATCGCGACTTCGTCACGGCGTCGGCCTTCGTCGTCGATCGCAACGTGATCCGGCTGCCGCCGCCGGTCGAATTGCGCGAACTGCTGCTGGCCCTGAAGGACGTGCTCAAGCGCGCCGAATTGACCGGACGGCACGCCATCCAGCGTGAGGCGCTGTCGGTGCGAAACCGCATGAGCGATGTGCTCAAGGCGCTCGATGACGGTGAGTTCCACCCCTTCGAGCAGCTCTTCATCGCCGAGGAAGGCCGGCTGGGAGTGGTCGTCACGTTCCTGGCGCTGCTCGAACTGGCCAAGGAACACCTCATCGAAATCATGCAGAGCGAACCTCTGGCGCGGATCTACCTGAAATCCCTGGCCACATCGAAATAGTCATTACCCACTGATGGAACTTTCCCAGATCAAGCGCATCGTCGAAGCCGCCCTGCTCGCTTCCGCCCAGCCGCTCTCGCTGCCGCAGCTTGCGGCCCTATTCGCCGAGAGCGAAGCACCGACCCACGAGGATCTCGCGCGCTCCCTCGAACAGTTGACCGACGAGTGCGCCGAGCGCGGCATCGAGCTGAAGGAGGTTGCCTCCGGCTTCCGCTATCAGGTGCGCCAGGACGTGCACACATGGATTGCGCGCCTGTGGACCGAGCGCCAGACCAAGTATTCGCGCGCGCTGCTCGAGACGCTGTCGCTGATCGCCTATCGCCAGCCGATCACCCGCGGCGAAATCGAGCAGATCCGCGGCGTCACCGTGTCGACCAACATCGTCAAGACGCTCGAGGAACGCGAATGGATCCGCGTCGTCGGTTATCGCGACGTCCCCGGCAAGCCGGAACTGTTCGGCACGACGCGGCACTTTCTCGATTATTTCAACCTGAAGTCGCTCGACGAACTACCGCCGCTGGCGGAAATCCGCGACGTCGACGAATTCGACGTGCAGATGTCGCTGGCGCCGATCGCCGTCGCCGATGAAGAAAACGAAGACGACGCGTCTCCCGGCGAGGCCTCCGCCACCGCCGATGTCGAGACCGAACAGGCCACTGACCCCCAGGAAGCATCCGCAGCCGATGCCTCCACCCCGGAGCAAATAGCATGAACGCGCCACCGCGCACGCTTCTGACCCTGAAGCGAGCGACACCATCTAACGAAACGATCGAAGAGCGCCTGCAGAAGGTTCTCGCCAACGCCGGGCTAGGCTCGCGTCGCCTGCTCGAGGAACGCATCGAAGCCGGCGAGATCCGCGTCAACGGCAATGTCGCCGCACTCGGCTCCAGCGTGCGCACGGGCGACCGTGTGGAACTCGACGGCAAGCTGTTCGTGACCGTCAGCGACAGCGCCGAGCACGCGCAGGTACTCGTCTTCAACAAGCCCGAAGGCGTGGTAACCACGCGCGACGATCCGGAAGGACGACCGACCGTATTCGAACAGCTGCCGCGTCTCAAAGGCGCGCGCTGGATCGCCGTCGGCCGCCTCGACATCAACACCACCGGACTGCTGCTGCTGACGACCGATGGCGCCCTGGCGCACGCGCTGATGCATCCGAGCATGGAGATCGATCGCGAATACATCTGCCGGGTGCACGGCGAGGTCACCGACGAGGCGCTCGAGCACTTGCGCAGCGGCGTCGAGCTCGAAGACGGCCCAGCCCGCTTCGAAGAACTCGCCGTGATCAGCCGTGGCGACAGCCATTCATGGTTCCGCGTCGTCGTGCGCGAAGGCCGCAACCGTGAAGTACGCCGCATGTGGGAATCGCAGGGCCTCATGGTCAGCCGCCTCAAGCGCATCCGCTACGGCAATGTCGAGTTGCCGCGCGGGCTGCTCAAGGGCCGCAGCGAAACGCTCGAGCCCGAACAGGTCAAGGCGCTGCGCACGCTGGTGGGCGCAACCGAGCCGGAAGCAACACTCACCCTGCAGCCCGTCATCGGCCAGCGCCGCGCCAAGCCCTCGAATGAATTCCGCCCCTCGCCACGCGCCCAGCAGGCTTGGACCGGCGGCGGGGACGAAGCGCGCGAGTTGCGTGCTTTCGATCGCATTCGCGACGATGCGCCGTTCAGCCGCCCCGGCGGCAAGCGCAACAAGAAGGGCGGTAAGCGGCCCCGGCCTGGCGCGGGTGCCGGCGCGAATGCAGCACGCCCAAGCGGACCACGGCCACCGCGCCGTGGCGGCGCTCGCAACGCGCCGCAACAGCAAATCGGCATCTATCAGCCACCACGTCCCGGATTTGCCAATGAAGCCGGCGGTTTCGACGCCGGGCGGCCGCCGCGACGCGGCCAGCGCCCGCCGCGACCCGGCGGCGCAGGCCAGCATGCGGGACAAAACCGCGGTCCGGGCGGTGGCAACAATCGCTCACGTCCACCCGGAGGCGGTGGTCGCGGCCGCGATGGCGGCGCAAGGCCGGACAGCTTCGGAAATTCCGTCGGCTATGAGAATCGCCAGCGTCGACCGCGTCCCGGCGGCGCCGGACAGGATCGCCGGCCCAGCACTCCATACGGATTGCCGCCGCGCGGCGACCAGCAGCCGCGCCGTTTCGACGATCGGCCGCCGCCGCGCGACGATATCGGCAACCGCATCGGCAATGACAACCGTCCTGGCGGCGGTCCCGGCGGTCCTCGCCGGAAGCGCCGTCCACCGCCGCGATAGGTATCGTCAGCCGCACCAGCTGCGATCCGCATCAGCGACTGAAAACGAAAACGGCGAAGGAAATCCCTTCGCCGTTTTTTTTGCCTTGAAGCTGCAGCAGCGTTTCAGTCGAGCTTGATCGCCTTCTTGTCGCCCTGCCGACGCTTTTGCTCCTTCGCGTCGAATTCGGCCTTGCAGCCATCGCGCTTGACCATGACGCAGTCGAGGTAGTCGGTGATCTCGACGAGCGCGGCGCGGATCGCCTTGCCCGCAGGCGTATTCTCTTCATGCGCCAGACTGCCGCCGAACCCGCCGCGATAGACGCCGACGGCGACGCCGCTGCTCTTGCTGCGGCCTTCGATGGTGCGCGAAAAATCGATATCGCCCGTTGTCGTGTTGATGACACGCACATCGACCGCGAGATAGGCCTCGGCCGACTTGCCGCCGAAACCAATGCCCTTGAAGCTCAGTCCGCCACCGGTGCTCGAGGTATTCTCCTCGTAGGAAGTGACCGTACCGGTGACCAGAAACTGCGCGCCAGTGACCTTGCCGATTTTCGCGCCGGTGCCGGGTGCCACGCGTCCGGACGCCCCCAGATTCTGCTCCTCGAGCACGCTCTGCAATTTCTGTCGCTCGACGACATGGAAATCGCCGCTCGAGGACAACTCGTTCGACAGCATGCCGGAAAGCTCCCAGCCCACTCCGCCACGCCACCACGCGGCACCGGATTGATTGGTGAACTCGGTCACGCCGACCGTCGGCCGGCCGTCACCCGCCGCGAGCGCGCCCTGCGCCAGACCTGCCGCCACGATTCCCACCGCCAACATCAACGATTTCATGACCTTCTCCCCGCCAAAAAATCTCAAGCGCCGAAAAGACGCACGCCGGCGCACCAATGTCTTGGTGCCCATTTTATCAGCAAGCCCGCACATTAGCATGCCGAACGAGGCGCTCGTCGCGTTCACATCGATTCCACCGACTGGCAGCATAATTCGCCCGCTGGAGGCAAACCCCAGCTTCGATCTCCAGACCTTGCCATGAAAACGCCGAACTGCGGAGAATCGAACATCACCGGCGAACGGTCGCGCTACATGCGCATTGGCTGGCGAGTCGCGCTCAGGTGCACCTTCGCCGTGCTGCTGGCGATGGGCGCCGTTACGACGACGACTGCCGCCGAGGCGCAACACGGCGCATCTCGCATCGAATGGATGCGGTCGGACACGGACGCCTTCGCGCGTGCACGCGCCGAGCATCGCTTTGTCCTGCTCTACCTCGAGGCCGTGTGGTGCCATTGGTGCCATGTCATGGACGAGAAGAGCTATGGCGACAAGGCGATCCAGGGCGAAATCGCGGCACACTACGTTCCGCTGCGCATCGATCAGGACCTGCGTCCGGATCTGTCCAACCGCTATCGCGATTATGGCTGGCCGGCTACCGTCGTGTTCGCCGCGGATGGCACCGAAATAGTCAAGCGTCAGGGTTTCATCGAACCCGAGCGCTTTCTGCGCCTGCTCAAGGCGATCGAGGCCGATCCTTCGCCGGAGAACGCGGACCTCGCCGACCAGGGCACGACGGTGGCACGCGAGAGCACACTCGATACCGCGACCCGTGCGGAACTGGTCAAGCGCCACCACGACACGCACGATGTGAAGCTTGGCGGCCTGACGACGGCGCAGAAGTACCTGGATCGCGACAGCGTTGAATATGAGTTGACGCTCGCTGCGGCAGGCGACACGGAGGCCGCGACAACGGCCGCGCGCACGCTGGACGCCGCGCGTGCGCTGTTCGATCCGGTCTGGGGTGGCGTTTACCAGTACTCGACGTTCAATGATTGGAAACACCCGCATTTCGAAAAGCTCGCCACGGTGCAGGCGCAGTACCTGCGCATTTATGCGCTGGCCTGGGCGACTTTCCACCGTGAAGCCGACAAGCAGGCTGTCGCCGAAATCCGTCGCTACTTGGACAGCTTCCTCAAGAATGCGGATGGAGCATTCCAGGTCAGCCAGGATGCCGACGTGAAGCCCGGCGAGCATTCCGACCGCTATTTCGCGCTCGGCGATGCGCAGCGGCGCAAGCAGGGCGTACCACGCGTCGATGCGCATTTGTATACCCTGCAGAACGGCCAGGCGATCGAGGCGCTGGCAACGTGGAGCGAATACGGCGGCGACGCCGACGCCCTTGCCGAAGCGCTGCGTGCGGCGCAGTGGATTCTCGCCAACCGGCCGCTGTCCGGCGGCGGGTTCAGCCACGACGCGCACGATGGCGCTGGGCCGTATCTTGGCGACACGCTCGCCATGGGACGCGCCTTCCTGGCGCTGTACCGGGCAACGGCGGACCGCGTCTGGCTCGAGCGCGCGTCGGCGGCAGCGAACTTCATCGCTGCCAACTTTGGCGGAAAATCGGGATTCGTCAGTGCCAGGTCATCAGGACCGATCGGTGCATTGCCGCAACTCGACGAAAACATCTCGCTGGCGCGCTTCGCCAACCTGCTCGTACGGTATACGGGCCAACCCGGCCACCGCGTGCTGGCCGAATCGGCGATGCGTTATCTGGCCGATCCGCACATCGCGCTGTCGGAGATCACGGAACCCGGCATCCTTCTGGCCGACGACGAACTGCACGCCGACCCGCTGCATCTGACGGCGATGGGCGCGAAAGCCGATCCGGCGGCAAAAGTACTGTTTTCCACATTGCAGCACCTGCCGCCGTGGTACAAGCGCGTCGAATGGTGGGACAAGGCCGAGGGCGAATTGCCCAACGCTGACGTGAGCTACCCATCGCCGAAACGTGCCGCGGCATTCGTGTGCACGGAAAACCGCTGCTCGCTGCCGATATTCGCCGCAGACGAGATCGCCGAGTTCGTGAAAAGTTCCCGCGAGAGATAGGGAGTATTGCCTTTAACGCAGCTGCAACCTGCGATTAACCGCGCCTACATTTGCGCCGCGTATGCTCTCGCCCACTCAAGCATTCTGGAGTTGCACTACATGCTCAGCACGCGGCGCGAGGAGAAGCAGGTCTTTGGTTATGCCATAACGAGACTCGAACAATACGACGACAGCGGCATGCTGAAATCACGTTGCTACCAGGTGTCATGCCCGCGCAGTGGCGTCGTGCTCGGCAGGCAGCAGAGTCTGCGCGCGGCAAAGCGGTTCGTGGTCATGCACGAGCTGCGCGGCCTGACGTTGAAGAAGAAACGCGAACGCCAGTTGATCGGCGCCGTTCGCGTCGCCTAGCCGTTTCCTGACGCCAGCGGCGCGACGGCTCAGCCTTTCAGATCGAATGCGTCGGCATCCATCCATGCCGGAAAACGCTCGCGGTGAATCGCGAGTGCCGCCGGGTCGAGTTGGACTGTAACGACCTGCTCCTGCGCGCCGAGTTCGGCCAGCGGCGCACCGAGGAAATCCAGCACGACGCTGTCGCCCGCATAGTGTAAGCCGTTGCCGTCCGTGCCGACCCGATTGAGGCCGACGCAATAGCTCAGATTCTCGATCGCACGCGCACGCAGCAGCGTGCTCCACGCGTAGCGGCGCGCCGACGGCCAGTTGGCGACGAACAGCACGAGGTCGTAATCGAAGCGCGCCGCTGCGCGATCATAGCGGTTGCGCAAGTAGACCGGAAAACGCAAGTCGTAGCAGACCAGCGGGCAGATGCGCCAGCCGCGCCACTCGACGAGCAGGCGCTCGCTTCCGGCGGCGTAGCGTTCGTGCTCGCCGGCGTAACGGAACAGATGGCGCTTGTCGTAATGGCGCACGCTGCCGTCGGGCGTCACGAACAGCAGGCGGTTGTACACCTTCGCCGTAGCGCCCTCGCCGACGCGCAACTGCACGCTGCCGCTGATCGCGGCATCGAGCGCCTTCGCCTGCTGCTGCAACCACGCGACGGTCGCACCGTCCATCGTTTCGGCCTGATGGATTGCTTCGTTGGAAAAGCCGCTCGTAAACGTTTCCGGCAGCAGGATCAGATCGGTTTGCCCGCGCAGCGCAGCGATCATGTTCCCGTAGTAGTCGCGATTGCCCGCGAGGTCGTGCCAGCGCGTCGCGCCCTGTACCAATGTGACGCGCAGCGCGTGATCGGTCAGAGTCTGCACAGGCGTTCGGCCGCCGCGGCCAGCGTATCGTCGTTCTTGGCGAAGCAGAAGCGCACCAGGCGGGAGTTCGGCGGTGTCTCGTAAAATGCAGACACCGGGATCGCGGCGACGCCGGCCTCGCGGATCAGCCACTCGCTGAAGTTCAGGTCGTCCTTGTCGCTGATCGCCGAGTAATCGACCAACTGGAAATACGCGCCGCTGACCGGCAGCAACCTGAACCTCGATGCCGCGAGCAACTCGCGGAAGTGATCGCGCTTGGCCTGATAGAACTTCGGCAGATCAAGATAATGCTGCGGATCGCGTTCGAGAAGTTCCGCAAACGCCCATTGCGCCGGCTGGAACGTGCAGAACGTGAGGTACTGGTGCACCTTGCGGAACTCCGCGCTCAGCGCCGGCGGCGCGATGCAGTAGCCGACCTTCCAGCCGGTGCAATGATAGGTCTTGCCGAACGAAGAGACGACGAAGCTGCGCGTGGCGAGTTCGGCATGGCGCAGCACGCTCTGGTGATCCCTGCCGTCGAACACGATGTGTTCGTAGACCTCGTCCGAAAGAACGAGGATCTCCGTACCGCGTGTGATTTCCGCCAGTGTATCGAGATCGGCAGCGCTGAACACCGCGCCGGTCGGATTGTGCGGCGAGTTGACCAGGATCATGCGCGTCTTCGGCGTGATCGCGTCCTTCACGCGTTGCCAGTCGACGGAAAAATCGCCGAGGCGCAACGCCACATGGACGGTGCGGCCGCCGGCCAGGTCGATGGCCGGCTCGTAGCTGTCGTAGCACGGATCGAGCACGATGACTTCGTCGCCGCTGCGCACGGTAGCGGCGATCGCGGCAAACAGCGCCTCGGTCGCGCCGCTGGTGACGGTCACTTCAGTGCCCGCGTTGACGCGGCAGCCGTACATGCGTTCGGCCTTCAACGCGATCTGTTCGCGCAACTTGGGCATTCCGGTCATCGGCGCGTACTGGTTCTTCGCCGAATTCATCGCCTCAGCCAGCGCATCGCGCAGCATCTGCGGGCCGTCGAAATCCGGAAAGCCCTGGCCCAGGTTCACGGCCTTGTGCTCGATCGCGAGCTGCGACATGACCGTGAAGATCGTCGTGCCGACCTTGGGCAGTTTGGTCTGAAGGTGCATCATGCCTCGCCGATTTGGATAGCTGAATTTGGATGGCTAAACGAATGTGGATGGTAGCACGACCCGCGTAATGACCCGTTCGTTGCCGATCACCCGTAGTGACGCAATGTCGCTGCCGCGTCGGACGCGTGAATGTCGCCCTCCCAGTTCTCCATCAAGGTGATCAGCGTCAGCTTTTCGACCTCGCTCGCGAAGCGCTGCACGAGCGGTTCGGGATCGGGTACGCGCTTGGCGTCGGCGATCACGCCGAAGTGCACGCGGCCGTTGTAGCTCAAGATCGACAGGCCCATGCCGATCGTGCCGTTCTGCGGTACCCAGAACATCATCTCCTTGACCTCGCAACCGGCGAGGTACAGCGGCATCTGCGGACCCGGCACATTGGTCGCCACCGTCGTTGCCTTGCGGCTGAACAATTCCAGAGCCATGCGCTGCACCGATGCCGGCGCCATGCCTACGGCGGCCAGCAGGCCGAAAGTCAGCGCGGCCTGACGCGAGCGTTTCAACTCGCGCATCGATGCTGCCACCCGCTCGAGCCGGCGCATCGGATTGGCCTCGCCGATCGGCAGTTCGAGAAATACCAGGCCGAAGTGATTGCCGAGTTTCTTCGCGTGCTCGAGCGGCCGCAGGTTGACCGGCACGGTCGCGCGGATCGTGACGCCATCGACTTGTTCGCCTACCGAGCGCAGATAGCTGCGCAGTGCTCCCGCAGCACACGACAGCAACACGTCGTTGACCGTGCAGCGCAGGACCTTGCCGATCGCCTTGACCTCTTCCAGAGGCAGCGGCTGGGCCCACGCGCAGCGCTTGTTCGCGCCGAGCGGACCCTTGAACGCGGTCGGCGGATCGTCGGCGAGGCTGAGCGCAATGGCCAGTTCGCGCGCAATCTCGCTGCTCTCGCGCGCAATAGACGCAGCCAGGATCGGATCGCGTATCAGATCACCGCCCTTGCCGATCGCCTTGCCACCGAGTTCCACGGCCTTGGCGAGGCCCGCGCGCGCCGGTTGCAGCAGGCGTTCGAACACACTGCCCTGATCCTTCGACAGCCAGACCTTGGCCAGTTCCTTGCGCTTTTCGGGTTTCGGCGCCGCATCCGTCAGCGACAGCATGACCTGCACCAGCGCCAGTCCATCGGCGTAGCAATGATGGATGCGCGAGATCGCGACACTGCCGCCGTCATACTTTTCGATCAGCTGGAATTGCCATAGCGGCCGCGCGTGATCGAGCGGCGTGGAGGCGAGTTCGCTGACATATTTCTCGAGCGCTATCTTGTCGCCCTTCCCGGGCAGCGCAGCGAGCTTGACGTGCCAGTCGATGTCGAAGTCGGTGTCGGTCTGCCAGAACGCGCCCGACGGCGTATCGACGGCTTTCTGCCGGAAGCGCCGGAACGCAAGGAAACGCGATTCGATCAGGTGCCGCAGTTTCTTCAATTCGAGCGTGGCGGCAAAAGTCAGCACGCTCGTGATCATCATCAGGTTGGTCGGGCTTTCCATGCGCAGCCAGGCCGTATCGACCTTCGACATGGGCTCACGTGCGTCGCGCCTGGATTCGGCCACGGGATCTCCCCTTGCTTGCCGTCAGCGTGTAGCATCCGGGCAGGACGAAAAAAAGGCAATGGCCGTTGCCCTACCGCGCATCGGCCGGCGTCAACCGCAATCAGAGACCTCTGAAGCCTCCTTGAGCATGGACCACGGCAGCACGATTCTCCTCGGCCTGTTCGTCATCTTCGTCGCCGCGCAGGTCGGTGCCGAAATCGCGCAACGCCTGAAACTGCCGGGCGTCGTCGGCGAAATCGCCGCCGGATGCCTCATCGGCCCTTCGGCGCTCGGCTGGCTGCATCCGTCCGAGGCACTCGACTTGCTCGCCGAGATCGGTGTCGTGCTGTTGCTCTTTTCGGTCGGACTGGAAACACGGCTCGATGAAATGAAGCGCGTCGGCCGCAGCGCATTCCTGGTCGGCGTGCTCGGCGTCATCATCCCCTTTGCATTCGGCTCACTGTGGGCACACGGCTCCGGGTTCGACTGGGCCAGGTCGCTGTTCGTCGCTGCGGCATTCGTGGCGACCTCGGCCGGCATCACCGCGCGCGTGCTGCAGGAACTCGGTGTCCTGCAGCGTCAAGAGAGCCGTGTCATCCTCGGCGCGGCCGTGATCGACGACATTCTGGCCATGCTGCTGCTCGGCATCGTCACTGCGCTGCAGAGCGGCGAATCACTGCGTCTCGGGCACCTGGTCATCGTGCTCGGCGAAGCGGTCGGTTTCGTCGTCGTGATCACGCTGCTGGGCACGCGCGTGATGCGCAAGCAATCGCACTGGCTCGACGCGCCGATCAATCCATTGTCGCCGCTGACGCTTGCCCTCGCACTATGCCTCGGCCTTGCCTATCTTTCCACGCAATTCGGCCTGGCCGCGATCATCGGCGCATTCCTCGCCGGAATGATCGCGTCGGAAACCAAGCAGCGCGAGACGCTCGAGCGTCAGACGCAGCCGCTGCTCGCGTTGATGACGCCGTTCTTCTTCGTCATGACCGGCAGCAAGGTCGAGTTGGCTCAGCTCGCAGACACCGAGACGCTGCTGACGCTGGCGCTGATCACTTTCATTGCATTGCTTTCAAAACTGATCGGCGGCTTCCTCGGCGCGCTGTCGCTGGGCAAGCGTGGCGCATTGATCGTTGGTGTCGGCATGATGCCGCGCGGCGAAGTCGGTGTCGTCATCGCCAGTCTAGGGCTCGCCGCCGGAGTCTTTTCACCGCACACGTACGCGCTGATCGTGGCGATGTCTCTGCTGACCTCGGTCGTGACGCCACCGCTGCTTGCACTGCTGTTCAAGCCAGCCGGCAGCGCCGGCGAAGCCGCGGCCACGGAACGCGATCGGCACTGAGCAATCTACGCAGCAGGCACCGTCGCTGCCGCGCGCAGCATCGCCGCGACGGCATCGAAAAACCCATCGCTCAACAGGGCGCGAACGGGAACAGACCAGCAACGCGCATCGGCGAATGCCACGCATTTGACCGCGTCCTTTTCGGTCATCAGTACCGGCAATTCGTCTTCGAAGCCGATGTCGGACGGCGAAAACGCGTGGTGGTCGGCAAACGCATGCTCGATCACCTCGATGCCGGCGCCGCGCAGCTGGTTGAAAAATCGTGTGGGATTGCCGATACCGGCTACGGCATGCACGCGCTGGCCGGCAAAATCATGCAGATTTCGCCCTGCTCCTGACGTCGTCAGCGGTATGGCCTCGTCCCCAACCAGGCTCATCGCGATTTCGCCGGCCAGCGGCGTTCCGCCGTTGCACACGCGGAAGTCGAAGTCGCCAAGGCGGCCGGCCGGCTCGCGCAACGGCCCGGCCGGCAGCAGGCGTCCGTTACCGAGACGGCGCTCACCGTCGACCACGCATATTTCCACGTCGCGGCTCAGCTTGAGATGTTGCAGGCCGTCGTCGGCGATCAATACGTCGATTGTCGACGAATCCAGCAGCAGGTCTGCTGCGGCTGCCCGGTTTCCACAAACTGCGGTCGGCACGCCGGTGGCGCGCGCAATCAGGCAGGGCTCGTCGCCGACAACCGCCGGATCGCTGCGCGCGTCGACCGCCAGTGGCGCACGCGCGCTGGCGCCGTAGCCGCGGCTGATGACCCCCGGATTGAAACCGCGCGTGCGCAGCGCCTCGACCAGCGCGATCGTCAGCGGCGTCTTGCCGGTGCCGCCGGCGGTCAGATTGCCGACGACGACGACCGGCACGCGCAGCCGAACCCGCGGCAACAGGCCAGCGCCATAGGCTGCCCGACGCAGGCTGACGACGGACGAGTAGACGGCTTCGAGCATGCGTAGCGACAGCGATGGCTCGCGTCCGCCGTACCAGATCGACTGCAGTTCGCGCTCGTCGAACATGCGCGGCCGGTGCGCCTCAGTTGCCGTTGTCGCGGAACTGCAGCCGGTGCAGCGCAGCGTACTGGCTGTCCCGTGCGATCAGCTGCGCGTGCGTGCCGACTTCGACGATGCACCCGTCGCTGAGCACGGCAATCTGATCGGCATGCTCGACCGTGGAAAGCCGATGCGCGATGACGAGCACGGTGCGATCGCTCATGAGATGCTTGAGTGCATCCTGCACCAGGCGCTCGGATTCGCTGTCAAGCGCGCTCGTTGCTTCGTCGAGAATGAGGATCGGAGCGTTCTTCAGGATTGCCCGCGCGATCGCAAGGCGCTGCCGTTGCCCGCCCGACAGCATCGCGCCGCCTTCGCCGATGCGGCTGCGCAGGCCTTCCGGCAAGCGCTGGATGAATTCCATCGCGTTGGCGGCTTCGGCGGCCGCGGCAATTTCCGCCTCGCTCGCATGCTCGCGCGCGCCGTAGGCAATATTGCGCGCGATCGTATCGTCGAACAGGATGACCTGTTGACCGACCAGTGCGATCTGTTCGCGCAGGCTCGCCAATGTGTAGTCGACGATGTTGCGCCCATCGAGTTGTACCACCCCGGATTGCGGATCGTAGAACCGCGGAATCAGGCTCGCCAGACTCGACTTGCCGCTGCCCGACCGCCCGACCAGTGCCGTGACGGTGCCGGGCCGGCAATGCAGGTCGATGCCGCGCAACGCCGGCTCGTGAGCGCCGGGATAGTTGAATACGACGCCGCGAAATTCGATATCACCGAGACTGCGCGCAACGCGCTCGCGGCCGGCATCGCGTTCGTCGTCGCTGTCGATCACGGCGAACAGATCGCCCGCGGCGACGACGCCGCGCTGCAGGTTCGATTGCACCGTCGTCAGCCGCTTCAGCGACGGCAGCATGACCAGCATCGCCGTGATCAGCGACATGAACGTACCCGGACTCATGCCGCGCAACGTACCCGGCCGCGTGGCCAGGAAAATCACCAGCGCCAGCGCACACGCCGCCACGAGTTGCACCAGCGCCGTGGCCAGCGCGTTGGTCGAGGCAACCTTGAGGTTGAGATTGCGAATCGTCGCGTTGGCCTCGCCGAAACGCGCGCGCTCGTAGTCCTGCCCGCCGTAGACCTTTACCTCGCGCTGGCCGCTGACGACCTCGTCGACGATTCCGGTGATCGATGTGACCGAGTTCTGGATGCGCTGACTGATGCGGCGGTAGCGGCGGCCGACGATGTAGACAACGCCGGCCACCAGTGGTGCGAGCACGAACAGTGCAAGTGTCAGGCGCGCGCTCCAGTACAGCATGACGCACGCCTGGCCGACGATCATCAGCCCATCAAGCACCGCGACCTTGAGTGCATCCGTGCTCGCGTTCGCGACCTGTTCGACCGTATAGGTCATGCGCGCGATCTGGTTGCTGGCCGGTTCGCGATTGAAGAAGGCCGTCGGCAGGCGCAGGTACTTGTCGAACACTTCGGCGCGCAGCGTCTGCACCACGCCGCGCGCGATGCGCGCCATGCCGTAGTCGGCGGTGTAGCTCGCTGCGCCGCGCACGGCGAACAAGCCGATGATGATGAACGGCATCCAGAAGATCGTGGTCGGATCCTTGACCACGAACAACTCGTCGAGCATCGGCTTGATCAGAAACGTGAAGACGGAGCCGCAGCCGGCATCGAAGACCATGCCGATCGCGGCGAGGACCGCGATCGGCGAGTAGCGCGCCGAATATCCGAGCAGGCGCCGGTACGTCGCGGAAGTGGTCGCTGCGGCAGCGCGCTCGCCGGTCGCGCTCACTTGGCCGGACGCTCCTTCGCCGGCGTCGTCGCGATCGACATATGGGTGAACCCGGACTGGCCGAGTGCATCCATCGCCGTGACCACGGCCTGGTGCGGTGTCATCGCATCGGCACGCAGGACCACGGCGCGCTCGCGGTCGTCACCGCCGATCCGGCTGATCGCTTCCTTCAGTGTGTCGACCGACGGGTTGAGCACTTCGCTGTTGTCGACATAGTAGCGGCTGTTGGCATCGATCATCACGACCAGCGGCGCGCTCGGCGTGTCCTGCACGACTTCCGACGCTTCCGGCAGCACCACTTTCATCGTCGAATGCTGTACGAACGTGGTCGTCATGACGAAGAACATCAGCAGCGTCAGCATCACGTCGATCAAGGAGATCACGTTGATCTCGAAATCTTCCTGGCGGGAGGCGCCGATGCGCATCGTTACTGGACCGGGGTCTGCTGGACCTGGCGTGGCCGCGTCGCGCGCGCGGGCGGCGCAGCCGGTGCCGGTGACGGCGACGGTGCAGCGATCGGCTCGTTCTGCAGCGCCAGTTCGTCCATCAGCAGGATCACCTGCTGTTCCATGCTCACGACATAGTCGCCGACGAGCCCGCGAAAATAACGATGGAAGAAATAGGCCGGAATCGCGACACACAGGCCGGTTGCGGTGCAGACCAGGGCCTGGCCGATGCCGCCGGCCATCTTCAGCGGATCGCCGACCCCGCTGACCATGACGGCGAAGAACATCTCGATCAAGCCGAACACGGTGCCGAGCAGGCCGAGCAGCGGCGAGATCAGCGCGATCGTGCCAAGCGTGTTGAGGAAACGCTCGAGCCGGTGCACGACGTGGCGGCCGGTATCCTCGACGCGCTCCTTGATGATCTCGCGTGGGCGTTGGCGCACGCTGAGCGCTGCGGCCAGCAACTCGCCGAGCGGCGAATTCTTGCGCAGCACTTCGATATGGTCCGGATCGAGCTTCCGCGTCCGCGCCCATTCGCGCACTTCGCCGCCGAGATTGGGAGGAATTACCGTATTGCGGCGCAGCGACCAGAACCGCTCGAGGATGATGGCCAGTGCCACCGCCGAACAGAGCAGGATGGGCACCATGGCCCAGCCGCCGGCAATCAGGATTTCTAACACTTAACGAAGACTCCAGGTCGGGCCGGTCCCCCGGCGCCGAATCATACCAGCGATCGCGAGAC
Organism: uncultured Gammaproteobacteria bacterium; assembly: GCA_963738115.1. Lineage (GTDB taxonomy): Bacteria > Pseudomonadota > Gammaproteobacteria > Xanthomonadales > Rhodanobacteraceae > Rudaea. The sequence continues at coordinate 231,797 of CAVTVN010000004.1, forward strand.
ATGAGCGGTAGGCCGGCGCGATGCGGATGGGCGCTACAACTGCGTCGTGAAGCAGGTCGCAAATCTTGCGCTCAGCGCTCGCGCCAATACGGATGACGATCGACGCGCCCGCGCTCGACGACACGGGCGCCTGCGGCACCGAAGCGCACATCGACGAATCCGGTCTGCGCGGAATTCATCAGGTCCGCGCCGGCTGCCGCGTAGCGACTGACGACTGCCGGATTCGGATGATTGAAGTGATTGTGCCAGCCGCTCGAAACCAGCGCCGTTACCGGATGCAGCGCGGCGATGAATGCCTCGCCGGACGACGTCTTGCTGCCGTGATGTGGAACCTGCAGCACCAGATCAGGCGCGGCCTTGCCGACCGCCATGGCAATTTCACTTTCGACCGCTGACGAAATATCGCCGGTCAGCAAAAGTTCGCTGTCGCCGGTGCGCACCTCGAGCACACAGCAGCGATCGTTGGCCACGGAAGACAACGACTCATGCGGATGGATGATGCGAAACGAGACCGCATTCCATTGCCAGGAATCGCCGGCCAGGCACTGACTGGCCGGCACCGGCAGGCGCGCCGGCTCGCCGCTGGATACCGGCGTCGATGGAAACGCGGCGAGCACCGCAGTCGCGCCGCCGGCGTGATCGTTGTCGCCATGGCTGACGATCAGACGGTCGAGTCTGCCGACGCCGAGCGCGTGCAGCGCCGGAACGACGCTGGCCTCGCCGAGATCGAATCCTGACGGAAAGCGCGCACCGGCGTCGTATACCAGCGCGTGATCGCGCGTTCGCACGATGAACGACAGGCCCTGGCCGACATCGAGCATCAGCGCTTCGAATTCGCCATCACGCAACTCTTCGCGCGCAGGCAACAGCAACGGCAGGAACAGCAGCAGACCGAGACCGCGCGCCGGAAACCCGCGCGGCAGCAACAGCCACACTGAGCCGACCATGGCAAACGCAAATGCCCACGCACTGGGCTCCGGGAAATACCACAGCGCGCCGGGCCAGGCCGCCATGCGCTCGAGCAGCGACCACAGCAGCTGCAGAGCGCCGCCGGCGAGCTGTACCAGCGGCGCGCCAAGCGCGGGAAATACGAGTTGCAGAAGTGCACCGGCCACGCCGACCGGCAACACTACGAAGCAGATCCACGGTACGGCGACGAGATTCGCCAGCGGCCCGACCAGCGAGCTCTGGCCGAAGAACCAGATCGTCAGCGGCAGCAGACCGAGGCTGGCCACGCCCTGCGCACTGATCAGTTCGTGCCACCAACGTCGATGTTCGCTACGCCCGCCGAGGCAGAACATCAGCCACGCCACGCCGACGAACGACAGCCAGAATCCGGCGCTCAGAACACACAGAGGATCCAGCGCGAGCAGGACGATGACGGCGAACGCGAGGCCCTGCACAGGTGCGCGCGCACGCCGCAGCAGGTTCGCCGCCAGCAGCACGCCGATCATGACGAGCGCGCGCCGCGTCGGCAGACCCAGTCCCGCCAGCGTTGCATAGGCCGTCGCAAACACGATGCTGGCCACTGCCTCGATCAGCGGCGCCGGCCAACGCAGCGTCAGGCGCGGTGCGATCTTCCAGAGCAGGCGCACGATCCATACGCCGAAACCGGCAAACAAGGCGATGTGCAGCCCCGAGATGGCGATGAGATGAGGAATGCCCGTCGCCCGCGCGACTTCCCATTCGCGTTCGTCCATCGCGTGTTGATCACCGAACGCCAGCGCGCGCAGCACGTCGGCAGACGGTCCCGGACCGAGCGTGTCCGCGATGCCGCCCGAAATTCGCGCGCGCAGGCGATCCGCGCAGATCGCGCTTTGTCCGCTGCTGCGGTTGGCCGAATCTTCACGCACGTAGCCGGTCGCGGTGATCCCTTCGCTCAACGCGTAGCGCTCGAAGTCGAACGCGCCGGGATCGACCAGTCCGCGCGGCCGCTTCAGGCGAACGTGCAGCTGCCAGGTCGTACACGGCTCGATCGCTGGCGCCGTGTCGTACCAGCCCAGACGCACGATTCCCTTCAGCGCGATCGGTTCCGTTCCACGCCGCGCACTCTGCACGGCAAAGTCGAAGCGAGTTGCGTCGTCGTTCGCACGCGGCAGGCCGTGCACGGTTCCGCTGATCGTGAAGTCCTGGCCTTCCAGATCGCGAGGCAGTCGTTGCGACAGGGAGATATCGGCGCGCAGCATGGTCCAGGCGGCGCCGACGAGGATGATGCCGAGCCATCGCCAGTGCATACGCCACGCGGCGAGCAGCAGACCGGCGACGGCAAGCCCCGCATCGACCCAGCGCGGCGGCAGGTCGCTGAAGGTCTGCACGGCAACGGCACCGACGAGCAGCGCCAGAGCGCTCTCCGGACGGAACAGATCCTTAAGTACGGCGAAGCGCGTCGGTGACACCGACACGGCAGGTGATGCCGCCGCATCTTCGAGTCCCGTCCCATTTGGCATGACCTTCTTGGTCATCGTCTCCCCCGCATCCCTGGCAACGCCCGATCTTCAACGCGACGACTTACATCACTTCCCTTCGCCGATATCGTGCAAACTGCCGTGACGCAATTCGACGACGCGGTCCATGCGCCGCGCCAGCTTCGAATCGTGCGTGGCGAGCACGAAGCTCGTGCCGATTTCACGATTCAACTCGAGCATCAGGGCGTAGACCTGCGCTGCATTGTTCTCGTCCAGATTGCCGGTCGGCTCATCACCGAGCACACAGGCTGGCCGCGTGACGAGCGCGCGCGCAACGGCACAGCGTTGCCGCTCGCCGCCGGACAATTCGCCCGGCTTGTGCTGCAGTCGATGTCCGAGGCCGACGCGCTCGAGCAATGCCGCGGCCGCGCGCCGCGCTTCGCCGACCGCCGTGCCGCGGATCAACAGCGGCATCGCCACGTTCTCGATCGCCGTGAATTCCGGCAGCAGGTGATGGAACTGGTAGATGAAACCGAGCGAGCGATTGCGCACGATGCCGCGCTCGCGATCGGACAGCTTCGACATCGCGCGGCCCTCGACTTCGACCTCGCCGCCGGAGAGCGTGTCGAGGCCGCCGAGCAAATGCAGCAGCGTGCTCTTGCCAGCACCCGAGGCACCGATGATCGCCAGCGTCTGCCCGCGCGCCACGGCGAAGTCGACACTGCGCAGCACTTCGGTGCGCAGCTTGCCTTCGCTGTAGGTCTTGGCGACGCCGGTGGCGCGCAGGACAGCCGAGGGCTGAGAGCTGAGGGCTGAGGGCTGCAAAGCAGGTTGCGTCATGGCGCTGGTGTCCATTCTCGTTCTAGCGCTTGGCAGAGCACGCCGTGCCGGACCGCCTCGCACGATCCAGCCCTCAGCCCTCGGCCCTCAGCCCTCCGCTCACTCATATCTCAACGCCTCCGCCGGCTGCGTGCGCGACGCACGCCACGCCGGATACAACGTCGCGACCAGGCAGAACACGAATGCGATGACGACAATCCAGCCAACATCGTTCCAATGCATGTCGGAAGGCACCTCGCTGATGTAGTAGACGTCCGGCGACAGCAACTGGATGTCGAAGGTGCGCTCGATCCATTTGGCGATCGCCGGGATGTTGACGGCCAGCGCCACGCCGCCAGCGACGCCGAGGATGATGCCGACGATACCGACGATCACGCCCTGCACCATGAACACGCCGGTGATGCTGCCCGGCGAGATACCGAGCGTGCGCAAGATCGCGATATCGGCCTGCTTGTCGTTGACCAGCATGACGAGGCTGGAAACGAGATTGAATGCGGCCACAGCGATGACCAGCGACAGAATGATGAACATGACCAGCTTTTCCATCTGCAGAGCGCGGAAGAAATTCTGGTGGCCCTGCTCCCATGTCGTGATGCGGTAGTAGCGGCCGAGATCGCCCTGCACGTCGCGCGCAATCTGCCAGGCGCGGAACATGTCGTCGAGCTTCAGACGTATCCCGCCGGGCCCGTCGGTCTGGAACAGGCGTTCGGCATCGTCCAGATGGATCAGCGCAAGACCCTCGTCATATTCCTGGAAACCGACGGAAAAAATGCCGACCACTTCGAAACGCTTGAAGCGCGCGACGCCGCCAACCGGTGTGACGTTGACCTCGGACGTGTACACCGTGACCTTGTCGCCGATGCCGACGCCGAGCTGCATCGCCAGTTCGTTGCCGAGGACCATGCCGAACGCACCGGATTTCAGGTCTTCGAGCTTGCCGCGGATCATCTTCGTGCCGATGTCCGAAACCTTCGTCTGCTCGTCGGGCAGGATGCCGCTGACAATCGCGCCGCTGCGGCGTGTGCCCTGCAAGAGCGCCTGGCTGTCGAGAAACGGCGCCGCGCCGAGCACGTGCGAATTGCGCTGCGCAGCTTCGACGACTGCCGACCAGTCGTGGATGCTCTCGCCAACGCTCGAGACGGTCGCGTGTGCGGCCATGCCGAGAATGCTGTCGCGCAACTGCTTCTCGAATCCGTTCATCACCGAGATCACGGTGATGAGCGCAATCACTCCGATCGCAATGCCGAGCATCGAGACCATCGAGATGAACGAGATGAAGTGATTGCGGCGCTTGGCGCGCACATAGCGCAGGCCGATGAACAATTCGAGCGGACGAAACATCAGGCTAGGGAAGCTCTGCACAAATCTGCATAGGCGTCACCGATCTGTCTGTGTGCAGATCAAGGCGCGTCGGCGAAGGCAGACTGGCCGTCTGTCGAGCCGGCGCAACGATGAACTGCGCGCAGACAGATCGGCCCCAACAAGCTAATTGTGCAATGCCGGGGTGATGTCCAGAAGGCCCGCAGCCCGCGCCGCGCGGCTTGCCCAGGCGGCCAGCCTGGGCGGCGCCACGCAACACGACCTGCGAACCTTCTGGACATCATGCCGCCTATGCAGATTTGTGCAGAGCTTCCCACCGTTCACCTGGAAGGGCCGCGAATGAACGAGCACGCGGTGGCGCAGAGTGCCTCAGGCGTTACGCGACTGCAAGCGGGGTCCATCGCGGCATATATCGTTGCTGAATAATATATGAACCGATCAGTATTGAAATTGTGACCTCTGCGCACAATCTGTTGTCTACCAGACGGACGGTGCGCGTCATGCATCGACACGTGAGCCCGTCTGAACGCGTTCATCAACAGTTGGAGAAGAATTCATGAAGAACACCCTCTTTGCGATTGCCCTCGCCAGCACCGGCCTGCTTGCCGGTCCGACCTTATCCCATGCAGCGGATGCCAATGGTGCAGGCGGCTTTTTCATCAATGGCGCCGTCGGTGAATCAAGCCTCGATCATGCTGGCTACGACGACAACGACACCGGTTATCTCGGAAACATCGGCTATCGCTGGGCCTTGAGCCCGAACGTTGCGCTCGGTGTCGAAGGCGGCTATACGGATCTCGGCAAGTTCTCGCCCAGGTCCGGCTCGGGAGATCTCGAGAAGGCCTCGGCAAAGGGCTGGACGCTCGGCGTCAATGGCCACTTCAACCTCACGCCTGAGTGGTATCTGAGCGGTCGCACCGGCATTTTCCACAGCGACCTCAAGGGCCAATACGTCGACGCATCCGATTCGATCGTCACCGTCGATGGCAACGCAAACAAATTCTACGCCGGCGCCGGCGTGGGTTACGACTTCAGCAACAACTTCAGCCTGGGTCTGAACTACGACTACTACAAGGCCAACAAGGAAGGCCTCAATCTCGACCCGAGTCTGGTCTCGGTCAGCGCCGAGTTTCGCTTCTGACCAAGTTGATCCACGGCAAGCAGGTTGAAAACCAGCCTGCCGGACGCATATACATCTACACACTCCGACGGAAAATCCGCGCAGGACGCGCTTAGGACAACCGGCCCACCCAGTGGGCCGGTTTTTTTATGTGCCAGCCGCGACCGAATCACCGCGCGCCAGGCGTACTCGCAGCCGCCTCCGCGTATCGGCATCGCAGTTGTCCGGCAGCAGGACCAGCGTGCTCGATCGCGCCAGCGCCGAGTGCAGTCGCAGGACGATGCATCCACCACGCACACTCGCCTGCCGCAGCGACGCCTCGAGTTCCCGGCCATTCGCGTCGCGAACACGCCAGTGTCCGCTTTCGTACCAAGCACAGCGGCGAATGGGTGGTTTACGCAACCCGGCAATGGCGCGGCTTGCATAGACGCAGGCGGCGAGCGCAAGAACTCCCTTCAACCAAAGCGAAACTCCGCTCAGGGCTATGGCCAGCAGCGCCAAGCCCGAGACCGCGATCAACGCCGCAAGCAGCCAGCGCGACGGCACATAGTCAAACGCGATCGCTGGCGCGGATTTCATCGATGATCGCACGCCATTCGGGATTTTCGGGCACCGACTGCCCGACCAGCCATGCCCAAAGCTGCGGATCCTGCTCGTCCAGCAATGTGGAAAATGCGGCTTTGTTCATTTCCGCCGCGAACGGGTAGCGGGCATCCAGATACCAGCCGAGCAGTTGGTCGAGTTCGCGCATGCCGCGGCGGCAACGCCAGCGCAGGCGCGACCCTTCCCCGGTCATCGCAGCAGCCCAAGCGCGAGTACTCCCCACAGCACCCAGAGCACCGTGCCGCCGCTGACATAGACGTAGAAACGGTGGAAGACCTTGTTGTACGTGCACTGGATGACACTGTGGGCGACGCGCAGCGCAACGAACAGCCAGGCCAGAGCGAGCGTCCACGCCGTGACCTGGGTTGTTTGCACGGCAACGACGACGGCCAGGTAGAACAGTACCGGCAACTCGAACAGGTTACGGAAATTGTCGGCCGACGCGCTGTCGGTCAGGCGCGCGCCTGCCTCGGCGGATGTCGCCACCGCTTGCGGATGAATGCGCTCGCGCTTCATCTGCGCGATACGGCGGAAATACATGTGCAGCCAGACGACGAATGTCAGCGCGACCATCGTTACGGCAGGCCAGTACATGAGTTGCGCGTCCATAGGCTGGGGTGAGGGGTGAGGGGTGGGGTGAGGGGTGAGGGGTGAGGGGTGAGGGGTCGAGGGGCGAGGCCATGGTGACGGAATTGGCGACGCCGCTGCTTCCTAACTCCTAACTCCTAACTCCTCACGCTCTTCCACTACCCCTTCCTTTCCACCATGAGCTTCTTGATTTCTCCGATCGCCTTGGCCGGGTTCAGGCTCTTCGGGCAGGTCTTGGTGCAGTTCATGATCGTATGGCAGCGATAGAGCTTGAACGGGTCCTCGAGATCGTCGAGACGCGCGCCGGTATCCTCGTCGCGCGAGTCGACGATCCAGCGATAGGCCTGCAACAAGATGGCTGGCCCAAGGTACTTGTCGCTGTTCCACCAGTAACTCGGGCAGGACGTCGAGCAGCACGCACACAGGATGCACTCGTAAAGACCATCGAGCTTGGCGCGGTCCTCCTTCGACTGCAGCCGCTCGGCATCCGGCGGCGGCGCGCTCTGCGTGCGGATCCACGGCTTGATCGAGGCGTACTGTGCGTAGAAATGCGTCAGGTCGGGCACCAGGTCCTTGACCACCGGCATGTGCGGCAGCGGGTATACCTTTACTTCGCCCTTGCAGTCGCCGATCGATTTCGTGCAGGCCAGCGTGTTCGTGCCGTCGATGTTCATCGCGCAAGAGCCGCAGATTCCTTCGCGGCACGAGCGGCGGAAGGTCAGCGTCGAATCGATTTCGTTCTTGATCTTGATCAGCGCGTCGAGAACCATCGGCCCGCAGCTGGCGAGGTCGACCTCGTACTCGTCGATGCGCGGATTCTGCGCGTCGTCGGGATTCCATCGATAGACGCGGAACGTGCGCACGTCCTTCGCATCCGCCTTGGCCGGGTACTTCTTGCCTTTTTGTACCTTGGAATTTTTCGGCAACGTGAACTCAGCCATGGTCTAGCCCTTGCTTGTCGGTTCGGCGAGATTTCTCGCCCATTGCCCCGCGAGCACGAAACGCGGGAACGTGACGAACTGTTCGGCGAACACGCGCGCGGCGAAATCACCGGGACCGTCAAACGGCTCCGGTGGTACACGCTCGCGCTTGTGGCCTATGCCCTGCACTGCGAATGCGAGTGTGGCAAAAACGAGCGCCACGCTTGCGCCGAACCACTGCGCCTGAAGGATCTGCGTCGCCGCTGCCAGAGTGCCGCCGATGAAGGCCGGCACGGCCATCATGTGGATGAGCAGGTTCACACGGTCCTGGTGGTTGCGCGAATAGCCGCGCCATTGCCAGGCGAGCACGCCGCCATCGCGTTCGGCAGCCATCTCAATACGTCCGCGCCTTCGGTGGCACCGCATCGACCTCGCTGGTCATCGGCTGCAGGTGCACCGGGCGATATTCGAAGCGGGTCTTGCCGTTCGTATCGACGCTGACCAGCGTGTGCTTCATCCAGTTGACATCGTCGCGATCCTTGAAGTCCTCGCGCGCATGCGCGCCGCGGCTTTCGTGGCGTTGTTCGGCGGAATGCATCGTCGCCACGGCCTGGGCCAGCAGGTTCTGCAGCTCCAGCGTCTCGACCAGGTCGGAATTCCAGATCAAGGAACGATCGGCGAGCTTGACGTCGGCAAACGCATCGAACGCGGCGGAGATCTTCTGGCAGCCCTCCTTCAGCGTCTCGCCGGTGCGGAACACGGCCGCGTCCTTCTGCATAACCCGCTGCATGTTCAGGCGCAGATCGGCCGTCGTCGTATCGCCGCCGGCATTGCGTACACGGTCGAAGTTCGCCAGTGCCGCATCGCAGGCTGTCGCCGGCAGATCCTTGTGCGGAGTGTTCGGCATGATCGTTTCGCCGCAGCGCTCGGCGACGGAGCGCCCGAAGATGACGAGGTCGAGCAGCGAGTTCGAACCCAGGCGGTTGGCGCCGTGCACCGACACGCAAGCCGCTTCGCCGATTGCGTACAGGCCGGGCACGACGGCGTTCGGGTCGTCGCCGAGCTTGCGCATGACCTCCGCGTGATGGTTGGTCGGAATGCCGCCCATGTTGTAGTGCACGGTCGGTTGCACCGGGATCGGCTGCTTGGTCACGTCGACGCCGGCAAAGATGCGCGCGCTCTCCGAGATGCCGGGCAGGCGTTCGTGGATCACCTCCGGCCCCAGGTGCATGAGGTTCAGGTTGATATGGTCGGCATGTTCGCCGACGCCGCGGCCTTCGCGCACCTCGATCGTCATCGCACGGCTGACGACATCGCGCGAAGCGAGATCCTTCGCGTTCGGCGCATAGCGCTCCATGAAGCGCTCGCCCTTCGAGTTGGTCAGGTAACCGCCCTCGCCGCGCACGCCCTCGGTGATCAGGCAGCCGGCGCCGTAGATGCCGGTCGGATGGAATTGCACGAATTCCATATCCTGCAGCGGCAGGCCGGCGCGCAATACCATGCCGCCGCCATCGCCGGTGCAGGTATGCGCGGACGTGCACGAGAAATACGCGCGGCCGTAACCGCCGGTCGCAAGCACGACGCCGTGCGCGCGGAACAGATGCAGCGTACCCTCGGACATGTCCAGTGCAAGCACGCCGCGGCACACGCCATCGCTGTCGAAAATCAGATCGAGCGCGAAGTACTCGATGAAGAAACGTGCGTCGTGCTTCAGTGACTGCTGATACAGCGTGTGCAGCATCGCGTGGCCGGTACGGTCGGCCGCAGCGCAGGTGCGCTGCGCCGTGCCCTTGCCGAAGTGCGTGGTCATGCCGCCGAACGGACGCTGGTAGATCTTGCCTTCCTCGGTGCGGCTGAACGGCACGCCGTAATGCTCGAGCTCGATCACCGCAGCCGGTGCGTTCTTGCACATGAACTCGATCGCGTCCTGGTCGCCGAGCCAGTCCGAACCCTTGATCGTGTCGTAGAAATGGAAACGCCAGTCGTCCTCGCCCATGTTGCCGAGCGCAGCGGAGATGCCGCCCTGCGCGGCAACCGTGTGCGAGCGCGTCGGGAAAACCTTGGTCAGGCACGCCGTCTGCAGACCCTTTTCGGCCAGTCCGAACGTGGCGCGCAGACCCGCACCGCCGGCTCCGACGACGACGACATCGTATTTGTGCTGCTGGATCTTGTATGCCGTCATTTTCCCGCCTGTCCCAGTCGAGTTGCCCTGCGCTTCGATTCGAGGCCCGCCACAATGACGCTCATGCCAATGCGATGCGAATGATCGCGAAAACGCATGTCAGCGCGCCGACGAAGCAGAAGAATTTCACCGCCAGCTGCGCCGCAAGTTCGAGCCAGCGCGTATGCACGTAGTCTTCGATGACGACCTGCAAGCCGAGTTGTGCATGCCAGAATGCAGCGACGACGAAGGCCGCGAGCCAGACCGCGGCAAACGGGTGATGCAGCATGGCGCGCGCGTGCACATAGTCCGCATGCATCAGGGCCAGGGCGACGAAGACGATCCAGATGCTCAGCGGGATCAGCGCGAGCGCGGTGATGCGCTGCACGATGAAGTGATGCGTGCCGTGCTTGGCCGAGCCCAGTCCTCGAACGCGTTTCAGCGGTGTCTGCAAGTCGCTCATGACACGCCTGCCCGGGCAACGACGCAACCCCAGATGGCGAGGGTCAGCAGTATGCTGACGACGACGACGGACCACCCCGTCAGATAAGCGCGCGGAATCTCGAAACCCCAGCCGCTGTCCCAGGCCAGATGGCGGATGCCGTTGCACAGGTGGTAGCACAGCGACCAGGACCAGCCGAACAGCAGAACCATGCCGGGTATCGACGCGCAGAAGGCCTGCACATGAGCGTAGGCTTCGGGACCGTTCGACAGGGACAGCAGCGCCCAGATCAACAGGACAGTTCCCGCGGCAAGCGCAATGCCGGTCGCGCGATGTACGATCGACAGCGTCATCGTCAGCTGCCACTTGTAGATGCCCAGATGCGGCGACAGGGGGCGTGCGGATTGCGGCATATGAGGATGTCCTGGAGGTTGACGGCGCGCGTCGGATCAGAAGTCGATGCAGCGGCCGTTTTTTTCCCAATCACCGTAGCGCGTCGGGTCCGGCCCGCCGCGCCCACCGATCTCCACTGGCGGCAGCTGCGGAAGAGTCACAGCCGCGTTTTCCGTGCTTGCTGGTTCAGGCGCTTTTTTGCGTGCGTCCGATTCGGGCATTTGAGCCTCCAAAGGCTTCATGATGCGGGCATCGTCCAGAGTGCTTGATAGGCGCACACCGCGCACCTACGTGAGAATGACGCATTATAACGTAACCGCCAACGACCCCGCCTGCCGTGCCCATCCTCCTGCCAAAACCCCAATTGCTGGAAATCAGCGGACCCGATACCGCGGCCTTCGCGCACGCGCAGTTCAGCAGCGACGTCAGCGCATTGGCCGATGGTCATTGGCAATGGAGTGCCTGGCTGTCGGCGCAGGGCCGCGTGCGAGCTTTCTTTCGCCTGCTGCGATCGAGCGCGAGATCGGATCACATTGATTCTCAATGGCGGATCGGCGGATGCATTGGAAGCGAGCCTGCGCCGCTACGTGCTGCGTTCGAAGGTCCAGTTGCGCAGCGTCGAAGGCCGGCGCGCGCTCGGATTCTTCGACGCGGGGGAGCTACAGGAAAAAACCGGCCGCGTGCCGCGCGGCGACGAGTTCATCGAAACTCAGACACACGCGGCGCTTGCCGCCGCAGGTCACGAACCACGCTGGCTCGTCGTCGAAAACGCTGCCGCGGCAACCCCGATGGACGAAACGGCGACGGCACTGAACAGCTGGCGAGCGGCCGACATCGCCGCCGGCATCGTCGAATTGGACGATGCGTTGCGCGATCGCTACCTGCCGGCCTGGATGAACCTGGAGAGGCTCGGCGCCGTCAGCGTGCGCAAGGGTTGCTATCCGGGTCAGGAAATCGTCGCCCGCCTGTATTTCAAGGGCGGCAACAAGCGCTGGCTGCACCGGGTCGAATTCAGCGCGGCCGGCCTGCCGCCGCCCGGCACCGCGCTGGGCACAGACGCAGAATCCGGAGAGTTGTTGAATGCCGCGTGGACGGCGGCTCCGCACGGGCTCGGACTGGCCGTGTTGCCCGACGCAAGTGTCGGCAAGAGCCTGACCGTAGCTGCGATGCCGGACGTGGTGTTGCGCGTCGTTTCCGCAGTTGATCACGCCAGCGATTGATTGCGAACGATATCCCGCAGTGCGTCTCGCGTTCTACAGGCGTTCGTGCTATAGCGCCCCTGTGTGAACCGGGATCGAGGGGGATCCGAATGCGCACAGGTTTTTGTCGTAGCTGGCTGCCAATCGTTGCTTTGACAGCCTGCCAGTTCCTGATGTCGGCCACCGCGAGTGCCGCCGACTATTCGTTCGCGGTCGAGCCGTCCTACCGGCCCGAACGCACGGCCGAGATCTACAAACCGCTGATCGACTATCTCAACAAGTCGACCGGACAGCATTTCAATCTGGTCATCTCGCGCAACTATCATTTCTACTGGCGCGACATCCACACCACGACGAAGTCCGACTTCACCTTCGACGAGGCGCATATCGCCGATTACCGGATCGTGCACGATGGCTACGTTCCGCTGGTACGTGCGGCCGAGCCGACCAGCTACACGCTCGTCACGACGGAAGCGGAACTCAGCGGCAAGGGCCTGCAAGGCCTGGTCGGACACAGCATCATCACCATGCCTTCGCCCAGTCTCGGCTACGTGCTCCTGCTCGAGCTTTATTCGAACCCGGTTTCGCAGCCTGACATCCGTTCCACGGCAAGTGCCTGGCGCGACGCCATCGATTCGGTGTTCGGCGGCGATGTCGATGCCGCGATCATTCCGACCTGGCTGAAGAGCCAATATCCGAATCTCATCGCGGTAAAGACGACGCGCCAGTTTGCCGGTCCCTGCGTGAGCGCAGCCGCCCAGGTCCCCGACGAGGTCAAGCAGAAAGTGCGCGAAGCGCTGCTCAAGCTCGATACCGACGAAGTGACCGCGAAGGTGCTGATCGAACTCGGCGTGAGCAAGTTCGTCGGCGCCACGGCCAAGGATTACACCGGCGGCGAAAAGCTGCTGAAGACCTATCTCGGCTACTGAATCGGCGACACGACATCGTATAGATTGCTGCATCGTATACAACTTGTTTTTGCTGCATAATCCGCATCTGCGACATTTGTCACACCCGCACTTGCGTCTGGCGGCGGCTTTTACTATAATTTTACGAATTCACGTCTGGTTTCCCTGCCGTTCAGCTAGCGAAACCTATATTCCGACCCCGGCGCGCTCCGCGTCGACATAGATTCAAACTCGTGCCGGAAATGAGCCGGCACGAAGGCGGCGGCCCACGAGACGTGCGCTTCCGCAGGAATTGCAAGGCGATTCCAGCAAAAATCCAGAATTGAAAGAATGGCGGCCGAAATGCCGCTGTTGATGCAGATTGAAGGCCGGCGCGATCGCACGCGACGCCTTACTGCCAGCGAGCGCCCCACTTGCGTGCGCGCCGCGAAACAACGCATTCAAGTTCCTCAAGGTACAACGAATGAAACTTGGTCTGATACTGTGGCTCGCATCCCTGCTGCCGCAGCCAACCGCCGATCGCGCCTGTCTCGCCAGCACGATCTATCTCGAAGCACGCAGCGAATCCGCTCTCGGCCAAGCCGCGGTTGCGGAGGTGGCGATGCGTCGCCGCGAAAGTGGGCAATGGGGCAACACCGTGTGTTCGGTCCTGATGGCTCGTGGACAATTTGCTTTATCCACAACAACCACTAATTACATTGTGGACGATGTGACATCGTGGAAGAACGCGTGGCTGGTCGCTGGCGTTGCCATCGATGTCTGGTCGCTGCCGCCGAAGATGCGCCTTGCCGTCGTACCGAAGGCCGATCACTTCTTCGCTGCGTCCGCCACGCCTCCGGCCTGGGCAAAAGGCAATCCGCTCGCCACGATCGGCGATCATCTCTTCTACGCCGCCAACTGACCGGCGCTCTCCCGATATAGGCGAAAGCGCGCGGCTCTCGACGCCTCTGCGCACTTGCCGGTATAAAGCTCACCGGTGCCAGCCCGTCGCTGGCACGGCTGCGGGAGCGAGAAGTCAATGTACACGCTGTATTACAGCCCCGGCGCGGCGAGCATGGTCGTCCACCAGGCCCTGCTCGAGACGGGCGCCGAGCATGAGTTGAAACGGGTCGATCTCGAGGCAGGCGAACAACGTTCGCCGGCTTACCTCAAGCTCAATCCAAACGGTTTCGTGCCGGCCCTGCTGATCGATGGCAAGCCATACTATGAAGCGGCCGCGTGCCTCATGACGATTGCCGACAGGCATCCGGCGCCGCGGTTGGCGCCGACTCTGGATTCACCCCAACGAAGCGGCTGGAACCAATGGATCATGCACCTGGCGAATACCGTGCAACCGGCATTTCGCATGTGGTTCTACCCGACTGACATCGACGCGGCCGAAAACGTGCAAGCTATCGTCAAGGAGGCATCGCGGCGGCGCATCGAGGCGGCTTGGACGCGCATCGACAAGCACCTTGCCGAAAGGGGACCTTACCTGCTTGGCGACGAGTTCAGCGCTGCGGACCTGATGCTGCTGATGTTGATGCGTTGGTCTAGGAACATGCCCAAGCCGGCGACCGACTGGCCCGCGCTGGCCCGGTATGCTGCCCTCATGAGAACCAGGCCGAGCTGGAAACGGCTTTATGAAATCGAAGGCTTGACCGAGTGGGCGTGAAGCTGCGATTGCATCACGCAAAATAAAGCGCCGGCACTTCCGCGCCGGCGCTTCTTTTCAGCATGGTAATCTGACCTTGAAGGTCAGCGTCAGCGCAGCCACTCGATATGGTCCCCGCGAACGGCGACCCGGTCCCCCGGGTGAAACCCCGGATTGTTGACCTGCGTGACGTTAGCCCAGCGCCCATCGTCCAGTTCGACCCGATAGCGCCAAGCGTAACCGGAAGCCGCGCGCGCGTTGTTCTCTTCGACGGAATTGCCGACCACGGCGCCACCGATGACGCCCGCTGCTGTCGCAGCCGCTTTCCCGCTGCCACCACCGAACTGGTTGCCGATCACGCCACCGATGATCGCGCCGAGTACGGCACCACCGCCTGAGTTGCCTTGGCGCATCTGCACCTGATCGATGCCACGCACGGTGCCGCAGGAGTGGCAATAGCGCCCCGAATTGTCGCTGCTTGGCGGCGGTGAACCGTAGTTGGGCGGCGGTGCCGAATCGTAGTTCGCGGGTGGCGGAGGTGGAGCGCCCTCGTGGTATACGACCGTGTGGCGCGGCGGCGGCGCATAGCAGGCACTCAGGCCTACGGTCATTGCCACCAATAGCGCGATGAATCCCAAGTTACGCAACAACATGATCTGATCCTCGTTGATGACACGCACAAATTGGATAACGCACAGAACTCTCCTACGCTGACAGTCTACCGGCGCAAAGTGAACAGGCGCCGAACTGCGCAATAGCGTTCTGCCTGCGTTTTGTATTCCCGCCGAGATGGCACTGTTGGCTACGAATGTCTGGCGAATACCCGCTGACGCTTCGGCTCCAAGACAGCGCGTTGCAGAATTGGGGCACTCCTTCCGGCGGTTATGGGCGCAGATAACCTTGCAGAAGCCTTACAAATCGATCGATTCCGGTTAGCATCCCCAGCGAAACTCTGCGTTTTTATGGAATTTGCTGGAGCTTTACATGTCTGACTCGGAAACCCCTCGCCGGCTGGTCGATCGCCTGCGCCAACTTGATCCCCAAGGCGCGGCAGATCGCCTGCGCGAATTGCCGGACGCCGAGATCGCACGGACCCTGACCGAACTCGGCCCGATACACGCCAACGAGATTCTCCGGAAGTTTTCGAAGGAACGCCGTGCCCAGGTCGCCGACGCGACTGCGGGGGGCGAAGGCGAACAGTGGCTGCGCGATTCCCACTACCCGGAGGGCAGCGTCGGCCGGTTGATGGAGCGCCCGGCCGTATTTGACCAGGAGACGCTCGTACCACACGCCATCGAGGCGATGCGCGAGGCAGTCAAGCGCCAACTCATCACGTATATCTTCGCCACCGATGCCGACGCAAAACTGGTCGGCGTCGTCACGTTCCGCGAATTGCTGTATGCCCAGCCGGGCCAGAGCCTGGCCGACGTCATGGTGCGCAACCCGTTTTTCCTGCATCCGGAGACCTCGCTCGTCGACGCTATGCGCGAAGTCGTCACGCGTCATTTCCCGGTGTATCCGGTATGCGACGCAGATCGGCGCCTGGTCGGACTCGTGCGCGGCCAGTTGCTGTTCGAGCAGCAGGCATTCGAGATAAGTGCGCAGGCCGGCGCCCTGGTCGGCGTGGAGAAGGAGGAACGTACGGCGACGCCGTGGCCGCGCGCGCTCAAGTTCCGTCATCCATGGCTCCAGCTGAATCTTCTGACCGCGTTCGTCGCAGCCGCTGTCGTCGGCTTCTTCCAGAACACGGTCAACGAAATCGTCCTGCTCGCGGTCTTCCTGCCGGTGCTCTCCGGCCAGTGCAGCAATACCGGTTGCCAGGCCCTGGCCGTCACCCTGCGCGGTATGACGTTGAACGAGATTCGTGCGGGCCGCGGCGTGACCCTGATGGCCAAGGAGGCGCTGCTCGGTCTGCTCAACGGCTTGCTCGTCGGCCTCGTCGCATCCATCGCAATGTATACGATTGCGCAATTTCAACATAACCCGAACGCCCTCTCGCTGGCCTTGATCACGTTGTTTGCGATGAGCCTGAGCAGCGTGGCCAGCGGCGTCGCCGGCGCGGCCGTGCCGCTCGGCCTCAAGCGCCTGGGCGCGGATCCGGCGATGGCGTCGAGCATCTTCCTGACGACGGCTACCGATGTCGTCAGCATGGGCCTGTTCCTCGGCATGGCGAACTGGGTCTTGATGTAACGACACGGCCATGGAACTGGTCGACAGCCACGCGCATATCGACGTCGCAGAATTCGACGCCGACCGCGACGCCGTGCTGGCGCGCGCGCGCGGCGTGGGCGTCACGCGGCAGATCGTGCCGGCAATCGCGTGGGACGGTTTCGCCAAACTGCGCGATCTATGCCGGACCGAGACCGGGCTGCATCCGGCATACGGTCTACACCCGATGTACCTCGCCGAGCATCGCGATTGGCATCTGGAAGAGCTCGGCACTTGGATCGAGCAGGAGCATCCGGTTGCGGTCGGAGAGTGCGGTCTCGATTTCCACGTCGAAGGGCTCGACCCCGAGGTCCAGCGCCCCTATTTCCGCCGCCAGCTGCAGATCGCCGCGGAATTCGACCTGCCGGTGGTCCTTCACGCGCGGCGTGCGGTCGACGAAGTCATTGCGACGCTGCGCGCGGTCGGCGGCCTGCGCGGCGTAGTGCACAGCTTTTCCGGCAGTCCCGAACAAGCACGGCAATTGTGGAAACTCGGTTTCTGCGTCGGCATCGGCGGTCCGGTCACCTACGAGCGAGCGCGGCGCCTGCGCCAGATCGTCGCCTCGATGCCACTGGAATATCTGTTGCTGGAAACCGATTCGCCGGATCAACCGTTACATGGTCATCAGGGCGCGCGCAACGAGCCGGCATTGCTCACCGAAGTCTGCGCCTGCGTGGCGGCGCTGCGCGGCGTGCCTGCCGATGAAATCGCCGTGGCCACCACGCGCAATGCGCAGCGCCTGTTCGGCCTGCCGGCCGGCTGACCGTCCCTATCGGACGCCGACGTTCAATCCTTGGCTTTTGCCTCCAGCAGGCGCTCGATCACGCGCGCCGCGGCAACCATGCCGAACGTTGCCGTGACGTGCATCGCGGCACCCAGACCGCCGGAGCAATCAAGCTTGAGCCCGCCTTCCGCATCGGGCGTGCGTGTCTTGCAGACCGTGCCGTCCGCCTGCGGGTAGTTGACGTTCTCGCGCGAGAACACCGCTTGCACGCCGAAGTAGCGTTTCGGATTGCGCGTCCAGCCGTAGTCCTCGCGCAGCTTGCGGCGCACGATACCGAGTAGCATGTCGTGCTCGGTTTTCGACAGGTCGCGCGCCGTGATCAGCGTCGGATCACGCCGGCCTCCGGCCGAGCCCGAGACGACGATCGGAATCTTGCGCCGTCGGCAGAACGCGATCATGTCGACTTTGATCTTCAACGCGTCGCAGGCATCGACTACGGCGTCGTAGCCGCGGCCGAGCATCGCCTCCAGGTTCGTCGACGTCAGGAATTCGGCAACGGCCTCGACGTCGAGTTGCGGGTTGATCGCGCGGGCGCGCTCGGCGACGACGTCGACCTTCGCTCGGCCGTAGGTGCCTTCGAGCGCATGCGACTGGCGATTGGTATTTGATACGCAGACATCGTCGGCATCGATCAAGGTGAGCCGGCCGATGCCCGAACGCGCCAGCGCTTCAGCCGTCCACGAGCCCACGCCGCCGATGCCGACGACGCAAACATGCACTCGCCCAAGGCGCGCCGCACTGCCGACGCCATACAGGCGATCGATGCCGGCGAAGCGTTCATTGATCCGGTCGGCTCGAATGTCCATCAATGCCTCGATCTCCTCGACTGCGCTGCAAGTGGCAGCGCGGGTGCTTGCAGGTGGACGACGACGCCTACGTTGCGAGCGGCGGTGAAACGCGGTTGCGCCCGCTCTGCTTGGCGCGATAAAGCTGTTCGTCGGCGGCGCGCAGCAAGGTCGCCGAATTGCTGGCCGGACCGCATTCGGCGGCACCGATGCTGATCGTCGTGGACAACTGCACGTCGCGGAGAGTCAGCGGTTGCATTGCTATCGCCGCGCGCAACTTGTCGGCGATACCGATCGCCTCGGCGAGCGTGACGTCGCGCAACAGCATCGAAAACTCCTCCCCGCCGAAACGCCCGATTACCGCATTTGCCGGCGATTCCTCGCGCAGGATCTGGGCGATGCCGCTCAGCGCCTGGTCGCCGACCAGATGGCCGTGACGGTCGTTGATCGCCTTGAAGTAATCGAGGTCGAGCATCAGCAGGCACAGGGCGCGATTGCCCTTGGCTTTTTCGACCTCGTCGCTGAGCAGGCCGAGGAAGTGGCGCCGGTTGTAGAAACCGGTCAGGCTGTCGTAGATCGCCAGATCGATCAACTCGTCGTGATAACGCGCTTCCATGCTTTCGCCGATGAAGAACTTGATCGTGTTGCTGCCGACGCCGATCTGGTCGCCGTCGCGCAGTTCGGCGCGCATCACTGGCTTGCCATTGAGGAACGTGCGGTTGGTCGATTCGAGGTCCTGGATGTGGTAGCGGTTGTCCTCGCGCCAGATCCTGCAATGCAGACGCGAAACGCTCGGATGCTGTAACGCGATCGTACAGTCGCTGCCGCGGCCGATCGTTACCGGTTCGTCCTCGATTTCGACCTGATGTCCGAGCAGCAGGCCGCTGACGATGATCAGGCGCGGATGGCCCTGCGTCTCCTGCGTGACGGAGGGCACGATGATCGTTGCGCGATCGGTCTGGGGATACTTGTCGTCGATCAACTGCCGTTACTCCATACCCGAGCGCATTGTATCGCCATCGCCCGCCCCGGTTTGTGCGCGCCATCGAACTGCTCGGCGTTCCCGAAAATCGCTATTCTTCCCCTCGCCACGACAATTCCGGGTCTTGCATGCGAAGTCTGTTCCTGTTGGTTCTCGGCATCGCCTTCGGCGCAGCTGTTGCAGCGATCGCGTTGAACGCGCTCGGCCGTCGCGATGCCTACGCGCGCGGTGTCATGCAGGTACTGCAGCACGAGACGGGCGATTTGCGCAGCGCTTTGCGCGCCAAGGCGTGCGGCACTGCCGATGCGGCGCGGGCGAAGAT
Organism: uncultured Gammaproteobacteria bacterium; assembly: GCA_963738115.1. Taxonomy (GTDB): domain Bacteria; phylum Pseudomonadota; class Gammaproteobacteria; order Xanthomonadales; family Rhodanobacteraceae; genus Rudaea. The sequence continues at coordinate 251,410 of CAVTVN010000004.1, forward strand.
GTTGATCGGCGCACTGACCGAGGAAATCGAACCGTCGGTTCTTGGCGATTCGAGTGCCGACCCGCCGTTTCGCGAATACCTGCAGCGCTTGCGCGACGCATCGGCGGAACTGACGGCATCAGCGCCGGATTGCGTGGCACTCGCTCCGATCGTCACGAAAATCGGCGATGCCTGCGATGCCTGTCACCGGCAGTATCGCTAGGGGTGCGCGAACGCGCTGCCTTCAGCGTTCGGGCAATGGAATGAATTCCGTCTCGCCGACGACCTGGCCGAAGCGCGACTCGAGCCAGTCGGCCTTCGCCTGCTCGATGCGCTCGCGCGAGCTCGACACGAAGTTCCACCACAGGTGCCGTTCGCCGTCGAGTGGAGCGCCACCGAACATCACGACGCGGGCCGCAGACGCCGCGCGAATCTCCACCTCGACGCCCGCCGGAAGCACCGCCAGCTGCCCGGGCATGACTTGCGTGCCATCGACGGTCAGCGGTGCATCGGCGACGTAGACTCCGCGTTCGACGTGCTCCGGCGGCAGGCGCAGGCTCGAACCCGGCGCAAACTCCGCGGCCAGATAGAACATCTCGGAAAACGTCAGCGCCGGCGCACGCTGGCCGAACGCCGTGCCGACGACGAGACGCATGGCCACGCCGTTGCGTTCGATACGCGGCAACGTGGCGGCATCGTGATGATGGAAACTCGGCTCCGTCTCTTCGGCGTCGCGCGGCAATGCCACCCACACCTGCATGCCGTGCAGCCGATGACCTGCTGTGCGTTCTTCCGCCGGCGTCCGCTCGGAGTGCGCGATGCCTCGGCCGGCCGTCATCCAGTTGACGTCGCCCGGGCGAATGGTCTGCACCGACCCGAGGCTGTCGCGATGCTCGATCGCACCGTCGAACAGGAACGTCACGGTGGCAAGGCCGATATGCGGGTGCGGACGCACGTCTACGCCGTTGCCGGGCGCGAACTCGGCTGGGCCCATATGGTCGAAGAACACGAACGGCCCGACGTGACGGGCGTTGATATGCGGCAGCACGCGGCGCACGGTGAAGCCGCCGAGGTCGTGGACGCGTGGATCGATGATCGTCAGGGCTGATGTCATTGGAGCTGGTGGGGTCACGGATGAGGTTGTCATGGCGCAATCATAGCGCCAGACCGCGTTCCACTTGGAGAACACTGCGTGCCATCGCATTGACTTAAGATCGAACGGCGCGGCCCCATTTCCTGGGCTTCCCAGCATTCGGAGTCCCCGCATGACCACCGCAACGTCAACCGCATCCGTCCAGACCTTGGCACCGTCCAGCCAACGCCAGGTCGCGCAGATCGTGCGCGGAAGGCCCACCAGTGACGGCGCCGGCGTCAAGCTGACGCGCGTCATCGGCCAGCCGGGGCTGGACATGCTCGATCCGTTCCTGATGCTGGACGAATTCCGCTCGGATCAGGCCAACGACTACATCGCCGGCTTCCCGAATCATCCGCACCGCGGCTTCGAGACCGTGACCTACATGCTTGCCGGACGCATGCGCCACGGAGACAACCAGGGCAACAGCGGCCTGCTGACCGCGGGCAGCGTGCAATGGATGACCGCCGGACGCGGCATCCAGCACTCGGAAATGCCGGAGCAGGAAGACGGCCTGATGTGGGGCTTCCAGCTCTGGGTCAATCTTCCGGCGAAGGACAAGATGACCGCCCCGCGCTACCAGGACATCGCGCCGGAACGCATTCCGGAGGTCGACCTGGCCAAGGGCGTGCGTGCACGCGTGATTGCCGGCGAGGCCGGCGGAATCACAGGTCCAGTGCAGGCCGAGGCGACAGCAGCGGTCTATCTCGACCTGCGCCTGGAACAGGGGTCGCAGACGGAGCTGGCGCTACCGGCCGGCCACAACGCATTCGTTTATGTCTATGAAGGCCAGGCCCGCGTCGGCGACGGCAATCGCAGCGAGCTGCTGCGCGGCGACCTGGGCGTGCTGGCGCCGGGCGACACGGTGCGCTTCGCCGCGCCTGAGGCGGCGGCTCGGCTGATTCTGGTTGCGGGACGCCGTCTGAACGAGCCGGTCGCGAAGTACGGACCGTTCGTGATGAATACGCAGCAGCAGATCGTTCAGGCAATAGAGGACTTTCGCTCCGGACGGTTCTGAACCCGGCTGGAGGCGTTTCGATCCGGCGCCAGTTACCCCGCTGGCGCCGGCACAGAAAAACGCACCGATCAGCTTGCAGCCGAACGATGCGCTCTGGTTATTAGGCTAACTGCTAGCTCAGGCTGGAGTAACTTCGTCCGCCTGAAGGCCCTTCTGACCCTGGACAACGCGGAAGCTGACCTTCTGCCCTTCCTGCAAGGTGCGGAAACCGGAACCCTGGATTGCACGGAAATGCACGAATACATCAGGGCCGTTTTCACGGCTGATGAAGCCAAAACCCTTGCTGTCGTTGAACCACTTGACGGTACCAACCTCACGATCCGACATAGAAACTCCACGAGACTAAACAGACAAGACCCGCGCACGTCCGGCGAGTCGGCTTACTGGCATGCATGGAGACAGGAGTGACCAAGGAGCGGATCGAGGACCAGCGCAATCGGGCACAATTCACAAGCAACCGTGCAGACACAGTAACTTAACTATAACTCAAAATTTACAAAAGTTGGAATACACCCGCGCATTTTTTGTCTGTACGTGGTATTGCGCTGGTCCACCTGCCGTTTCGCCCGTAGTCGCGATCTCCGCTATGGCACCCCGGCAGGCCCCGGATTGCTCCCACCGCCGTTTAGGGACTATCGTCGCCGCTGCTGCCGCCCAGCCACGGAGTCCCAATGCCCGCCCAAGGTTGCCACCCCGTCGCACCGCATAAAAAGCTAAGGATTCCAGAGTGGTACGTATCGAGTTTGATGCTGGATCGCGCCTTGGACGCGATCCTGCGGCGGGTCCAGAAACTTGATCGAACGCACGATATCCCCTATCTGGCCGGCTACAGCATCGACGGCAAGACCATCTATATCGACCGTCACCTGCCGCGCACCATGGCCTACAAGGGGCGCAAGGTCGAAGTCGATCGCTATCTGATCATGCACGAGGAGGTCGAGAAGACCCTGATCGACCAGCTCGGTCTGCACTATCTGCACGCCCACCAGATAGCGACGCGAGCCGAGGAGGCCGCCGTTCGCGCCGACGGCATCCTGTGGCGCGACTACGACCGCTTCATGCAGAAGTACGTCAAGCACATCGGTGACGAGCGCTTGAAGAAGGTACCCGAAGATCTTGATCTGAAACCCTATCGCGACGAACACGACTTCGATTTGATCGCGCGCATGCGCAAGGCGCTGACGAAGCGCGGCTTGCGCAAGGACGAAGATGCGACGCAGCTGCGCAAGGCGGTCGACCAGTACACAGCTGCCATGTCGACACGGCGGCGCGACCAGATCCGGCAGGCGCGGCGCAAGTCCAGCGGCAAATAGCGCAGGCGATCCGCCAACGCTACGTGCACCTCGCGCACGTAGCGAAGGACGCTTCACGGCCGGTGCCTTCACGCTCGATATCGAGCGTGGAGCTCGTCGAAGAACACCATCGAGCTCTTCTGACTTCCGATCGCTACAGTGCGGGCTCGAAGCTGCCGCGGAAGATCCGCTCGGGCGGCTCGATGCTGCTGTTGCCGGCGACGATGCTGGTGTTGTTGCTCACGGCGATGCCGACGGCGGCGCCGCTGCCACCGACGACGTAGGCCTGATGCGCAGGCGAAGATGCTGAGCCTGCTACGCTGGCGGCGCTGCCTGCGATCATGCGATGAGTGTTGCTGCGTGCATCGCCGGAACCGGCGCCAGCGGAATTCACGCCGCCGAGTGCCAGCATCAGGACCGCGACACACAGGCGTCGAACGTACCGGGGCGTGAAGCGATGCTGTCTGTTCATGACAGGCCTCACGGGCAACCGGCCAGAAGTCCGGCGCCGCGCTTGGTCACTCCCGCGCAAACGTAGTTCGGCCCCGGGGGTGTGCAACTCCCACCCTCGGCATACCCGCCATAGAGCTCGATGCTACCGCTACCGCCGTTTGCGGCCACGCAGTTGGTAGTCGCGGGACTGGCGTTGACGCTCTGGATCTCGACCGAGGAGTTGTGCACGCGAACCAGGGAGGCGCCACCTTGCGCAATGTTGACGCCCGACTGCAATTCATCGGATGCGCTGCGCAGGACACGCAGCGTCGAGTGATCGATGCGCGCCGGAGTCAGGCCGCCGAGAAACGCCACCGATTGCGCCGAAGTGTCGGCCGGCGCATCGTGCCCGGTTTCAATCGTGACCTGGTCGAGCGTGAGCGTTCCGGCCTGCATGCCGCTGCCGGTCGCATTCGGCTGCTGGGTAACGCCGCCACAGAAGTTGTACCCGTTCGGCAGACACTCGACCTTGATTTTCACGCGCGCGAGTTCCGGCGCAGAACCTTGCGCCCTGACGCCGTAGATGCCACCAAAACCCTGGGCGGCGTCCTGTACGCCGGACACATGAATGTCCGCATCGCTGATGTGGACGTTGTGAGTCGAAGTATTGTCCGCGTTCAAACGTACGCCGGTGATGGACGCCGCCTTGACCTTGTTGATGTCGACGAAGAGTCCCTTGACCACGACGTCGGCGCCGTTTTCGATGCGCAGTCCCTCGATCAGCGCGATCGTCGTGGCTCCGGCTGGATTGTTGCCCTCGATACTGATTGCCGCGTTGAGGATCCCCGCTCCGACATCGATCGTGTTAGGCAGCACGCGCAAGCCGTAGCTGCCGGCCGTGCCCGTCGTCTGCGACTGATTCAGGAACGCCTTGATATTGCTCCAAGCACCGCCCCCGGCGAGAAAAGCGCCGCGCACGCCGCCGACGCTGTCTCTCGCGAACAAGGTCACGCCTTCGATCATCATGCCGTTCGCGGTCTGGCAGTCCGCGCGCATCCCGAAGCCGAAGTTACCGCTTTGGCCGCGGCCGATCGAGTTGACCAGGGAGCTGTTGCTCGCGCAGAAGTAGATACCCCAGCGGCCGCCGAGAGCGCTGACGCCTACACTCTCGCCGGTGATGCTATCGAACCTCACGTTGCTCACCGTCGTGCCGTCGAGTGCTGACGGAGCGGCGCCGATGCCGAACGCGAAACTGGAGTCCGCAGGCAGGCCCGTGTTGCGCGCCGTGAAACGCCGCGCCTGAGTGTTCGATGCGAAGAGAACCGTGCCTTGCACGTTCGCCGATGTGATCAGGCTGACATCCTGACCTCGGCCAATCAGGGAGACGTAGGACGGGATGTCGAGCCGCGCGCTGCCCAGATCATATGTGCCGGCGTCGATCTCGACCGCCACCGGCTGGCTGGCCGCGGCACCGCTGATGCCGGCGACGGCGGCGATCAGCGCCGCGCCGTTCTCTGCTGGCGTGCCTTCGGCCGAGACCACGATCGTGTTCTTCATCGTGCCGGCCGCGCGCAGCGCGTAAGGCGCCGCAGTCAGTGGCGGCCTCGGCGCCATCTCATTGTCGCCGGAGATCTGGATGCCCAGATAGAGCTGCTTGCCCCAGATGGTCAGCGGCAGAGGTGTGCCCTTGCCCAGTTCCACGGCCATGTTGCCGCCGTCGACCGGCACGGCCGGCTGGACCTCGCTCCACAAGGCGACGCCACCGCTTTGCACGTCGTAGAGGCGGAAGGTGATCGACAAGTCGGCAGTGATCGGCTGGCCGCCGGTGTCGGCGAGGTGGCCCTGGTAGCCGAGGGTCTGCGGTGGAGCCGCGGCCGCAATGCCGGCGATCGCCGCGAACGACAAAAACGCCAGCACGCGCAAGTTCCAAGCAAACATGGCCAATTCTCCGGAAAGCAGTTGGGCGCCGCGCGTGCCGATCTTCGGCTCCGTGCGATCACGCGTGACATTCAGACGAAACGAGCGAACACACCAGTGAAGACTTCTGATATCTTCTGATTCACAAGTTCCAGCCGCGTCCAGAACGCGCGGAACCGCATGCAAGCGAGGGGAAGTTCCGGGGGGAACTCGTTTGACGTTCATCACAGAAGAGCAGTGGGACACGCCGCGTCCTCGCGACGACGGCGCGCCAATGACGTGGCGCTTCGGCTCGGCCGAACTCGACGAACGCGACATGCGCCTGACCGTCGACGGCACCGCCGTGCCGCTCGATCGCAGCGGTTACGACCTGTTGCTGTGCCTCGTGCGCCGTGCCGGCGAGGTCGTGCCGAAGGGCGAGCTGCTGCGCATCGGCTGGCCCGCACGGGTGGTGACGGAAAACTCCCTGGCCAAGGCGATCGGCAGGCTGCGTCAGGCGCTGGATGATACCGACGGCGAGTCCCTCCGGGTCGTACATGGCTACGGTTATCGCCTCGTCGCCGTCGTTCAGGCGCTCCCAAGCGACGCAGTCACGATTCCCGCAGCGGCGAACGATCCACCGCCGCCCGCCCCCGCTCGACTTGGTCCGCCTGCCTCAAATCCCCCGCGCCAACGCTGGTGGACGCCGATTCTCATCGGCACGATCCTGATTCTTGCTGCCGTCGGCGTCATCCACATCGGGTCACGGGCGCCGGCGCCGGCCAATGCCGTCCCGCCAGAGGCCACGCAGACCGCCGAGTTGTCGTCCATCGCCGTGCTGCCGTTCCTCGACCTGAGCGAGACGCAGGACCAGACCTATTTTTCCGATGGCCTTGCCGAGCAGTTGCTCGACAGTCTCGCCCGCGTGCCGCAACTGCATGTTGTCGCGCGCACGTCATCGTTCGCGTTTCGCGGCAAGGATCTCGACATTCCGACGATCGGCCGAAAACTCAATGCGCAGACCCTGCTCGAAGGCAGCGTGCGCAAGTCGGCCGACCGCGTCCGCGTGACGGTGCAATTGATCAAGTCCGTCGACGGTTATCACCTGTGGTCGGAAACCTTCGATCGCCCGGTTACCGAACTGTTCGCCATGCAGGACGAAATCGTGCGCGCGATCGTCAGCGCGTTGCGCATCGAACTACTGCCCGAGCAGCAACGCGATCTTGCGCGCCACGCGACAACGAACACCGAAGCCTACGATGAATTCCTGCTCGCCCATCAGGTATACAAGGACGACGAGACCGCGCATCGCCGCTCGATCGCGCACTTCGAACGCGCGGTCGCGCTCGATCCGAATTTCGTCGACGCCTGGTTCGGGCTGGCCGATGTGCTCGGCCATTCCGGCATGTACGCGGATAGCGCCGCGGAAGGCCTGGCCGGAAAACGGCACGCGCTCGAGATCATCGACCGCGTCATCGCACTCGCGCCGGACCGCCCCGACGCCTGGAAGATGCGCGGCGTATTCCGCGCGGCGCATTGGTGGAACTGGACCGGCGCAGAACAGGACCTGCAGCGCGCAGTGGCGCTGAGCCCACCGGATGACGAACAGCCGCTGGTCGAACTGGGGCGGGTCCGCGCAGCGCAAGGCAAGCTGCCGGAAGCAATCGAACTCGAGCAACGCGCCGGCCAGATCAATCCGCAGTCAGGCAACGCCTGGACCGTGATGGGCTATCACTACACGGCGCTCGGCCAGTTCGAGCGCGCGCGCGAAGTGCTGACCCAGGCCTTGCGCAACTCGCCGCTCGACGAGCACGCGCGCTACTACCTCGGCCTGGGCGAACTGCTGCAAGGACACACCGCGGCGGCCGTGCCGCACTTCGAGGACAGCGCGCATGTACTGCGCCTTACGGGCATGGCGCTGGCGCACCACTCGCTCGGCGATGTCGCCGCCGCGGATCAGGATCTGCGACTCCTCATCGCCCGCTACGGACACATTCTTCCGTACCAGGCCGCCGAGGTGTATGCGTGGCGCGGTGAAAAGGACAAGGCGTTCGAATGGCTCGACCGTGCGTATGAATTGCACGACGCCAGCTTCATCTACTACAAATTCGACCCGCTGCTGCGCAACCTGCGCGACGATTCGCGCTATGACGCATTGTTGAAGAAGTTAGGACTGCCGATCACCGATACGTGAGCGGCGTCCATCGCGAGAGCAAAAGACTTTTTGACGCGGATCAACGCGGATTACGCGGATAGAGCGGAATCAAAGCGTTGTCTTGCCCTATCCGCGTTGTTCCGCGCAATCCGCGTCCAAAAAAAGCTCTTCGCCAATTCACTGGCGCCATCACTACGCGCCCATGAAATCGTTCTTGCCGAGTTCCACGCCGTTGTGGCGCAGGATCGCGTACGCCGTCGTGGTGTGAAAATAGACGTTCGGCAGCACGTAGTCGCGCAGGTAGCTCAGTCCCTTGAAGTGGCGATCGCCGGTGCGCGCCTGCAGAGTGACGTCGCGCTCCTCGCTGCCGCCGAACTTCGCCGCATCGACGCCGTTGACGAATGCCAGGGTCTTGGCGATGCGCGCCTTGAGCTCGGCGATCGTCGTCTCGTTGTCCTCGAACTTCGGAACCTCAGCTCCGCCCAGCCGCGCGGCAGCGCCCTTCACCATGTCGGCTGCGATTTGTACCTGGCGGGTCAAGGGAAACATGTCCGGTGCGAGGCGCGAATTCAGCAGCACCGCCGCGTCGATCTTCTTCGCCGCCGCGAATGCTTCGGCTTTGTCGAGGAAGGCGGAAAGGTTGCCGAGCATGCGGTTGGCGGTCGGGACCAGGGTGTCGTACATCGTGATCTGCATGGAAACTCCTGCGGGTGATTGGGACAACACTAAAGCGCGGCTGCAGGCGATATCAAGCCGCCGGCTGCAAATTCAAGCGCCGCCACTGCCTGAATCGGACAGGATGACCAGCCGAAATCTTGCAGGCACGAAAGGCACGAACTGCGCAGACCACGCAACGGCGGCGATTTCTTGAGATAATCGCACCGCCAGTTCCCTGCCGGATTGCCACGCGCCTTCGCTACAGGAACTTGCCAGACGGCCCCGTAGCTCAGTTGGATAGAGCGTCCCCCTCCTAAGGGGAAGGTCGCACGTTCGAATCGTGTCGGGGCCGCCAAATCAATTGTCGAACGGATGAATAAGGCGATGTTCGGGTAAGCGCTTTTGCGCGCAAAAAACATTACCCATGGCATCCTCACACACACGCGATGTTTGCTCATCTATCTGCATGGCGACGCTGCGAGCGCCAGACTTGCACGAATGCACGGATCCAGCCGCACAGAAATTTATTCGTGCCGCAAGGCCTCGATCGGATCCACACGTAGGGCCCGTGCCGCCGGCACCAGTGCCGCGAGCACAGCGGCCAAACTCAGCACGCCGACGGCGACCAGGGCCACGGCCACACCGCCCGGCGCGATCGTGCCCAGCGATTTGCTGAGCTGATAGGACAACCCCAAGCCAGCCCCAAGACCGATGCCGAGGCCCACGCCGAGCTGGCCGAAATTGCGCGCAAACACACTACGCAACACACGCCACGGTTTCGCGCCGAGTGCGCGGCGTACACCGATCTCGCGCGTGCGCTGGCCCACGGCGAATGCCATCACGCCGTACAGGCCGGCACCGGCCAGCAGCAGCGCGATCGCGCCGAAAGCGCCGAAACTCTGCGCGGTTACGCGCTCGCGATAACTCGTCTGGTGCCAGATTTCGGCGTAGTCGCGTAGCCAGTACAGCGCCGTGTCGGCGTCCACCTCGCGCATGATCTTCGCCAGCCGCGGAGCGAAGGCAAAGGCATCGCCGCGCGTGCGCACGGCGATGCTGGCAATGCGGACCGGCGCCTGGCGCAACGGCACGAGCATGGAGGGCTGCGGCACCTCGCCGGGCCCGTCCAGCACCAGCGGCGCCATCACGCCGATCACGCTGAACTTCGCACCGGCCGGATCGCGTGGATCCAGGCGGAACTGGCGGCCGACGACCGAATGGCCGTCGCCGCCTCCATATCGCTCGGCGAAATTGCGATCGACCACGGCCACTCGCTCGCCGACGGCGCTGTCGCGGGCGTCGAAGAAACGGCCTTCCTGCAGGGGCACGCCGAACGCGGCGAGGAAACCGTCGTCGACGGCCGCATACGTCGTGCGCGGCAAGTCGCCGGGCGCCGGTGTCTGGCCATCGGGCAGCACGTCGTGTACTTGGTTGTAGTAGGTGCCGGGCAAGGCCGTGCCGAGGCTTGCGGCCTGAACGTCCGGCTCCGCCAGCAGGCGCTCGCGGACGCGCTCGTACAGGCGCAGCTGCTCGGGCCCGGTGGGATAGGCGCGCGTGGGCAGCATCACGCGCGCGGTGATGAGGTGCGCGGTGTCGATGCCAAGATCCGCGCGTTCGTTCGCGCGAATACCGAGGATCAGGGTGCCCACGCATAGCACCAGGGCGCAGGAAAGCGCGATCTCGCCCACGATCAGCACGCGGCTGACGCGCGCGAAAATCTGGCTACCAGCAGCGCGCGTGCCGGCATTGCGCAGGCCGTCGGCCGGAGTCGCGCGCGCCGCCAGCAGTGCCGGCAACACGCCGCTGACGCAGGCGGTGAAGAGCGCCGCGCCCAGGGCCAGCGCCAGCACGGTGGCATCGATGTCGAAGCGTAGCCACAGAAACGATTCTTGCGATTCGAGCGCGGTCATCGCCTGCCAGCGCAGGCCGAGTTGAGCCAGCACCAGGGCGACGCCGAACCCGCCGAGGCTCAGGATCATGCTCTGCGCGAACGATGCATGACCAGCCGACGCCGCCTGGCGCCCAGGGCCACGCGGATGGCCAATTCCTGACTGCGGCCAAGCAGGCGCGTGAACATCAGGTTCGCCGCGTTGGCGCAGGCGATCAGCAGCACCATGAAGACTGCCGCGAGTTCCATGCCGAGCATCAAGCGGGTGGAGCGAGGCAACAGCATGTTCGCCAGCGGTTCCACGAGCGGATAGTAGCCGCGGAACCGATCCGGCTGCGCTTTCGCCGCATCATCGAACCAGGATTGGAAGGCGCTTTCGACTTGCGCCTGACTTGCCTGTGTCTGCCGCCGCAACACGGACCAATAACGGTATTGATCGGCTTTCGCCGCGATAGCGAGCGTACTTGCCACCCACAGCATCTCCTGCCGTGGAAAACTGAAATCGCGCGGCATCACGCCGATCACCGTAACCGGATTCGCATCGATGCGCACGCTGCGGCCGATGACCCCCGGATCGCCGCCGTAGCGGCCCTGCCACAACTTGTAAGAGATCAGCGCCACGGCCGGCGCACCGGGCCGCTCGTCGGCGGTGAGGAAATCGCGGCCGAGGATCGGCTTCACGCCAAGCACGCCGAAGAGATTCGCGCTGACGCGGGCGCCGCTGTAGTACTCCGGACGATCCAGATCGTTCAAATTCACCATGGTGCGCGCCGCTCCTGCCACTGCGGCGACGTCGGCCAGGTGCGCGCGAATCTGCAGCAAATCCTGATCGCTCAGCAGTGAGAACTCGCCCTGATCGCCTTTGGCCAGATGGGTCTGATACAACTCTTCCGGATGCGCAAACGGCAGCGGCCGGATCGCAAGGCCATCGAGCAGGGCCAGCATGAAGACGACGCAGCCGAGGCCGACGCCGAGCACGCCGACGACGAGCGCGGAAAATCCCGGCCGTGCGACGATGCCGCGCAGGACCTGACGCAATTCGTGTAGAAATATGCTCATGTGCTGTGGTGTCCCGGAATCACAATGCTCATTCGTCGCGCAAGGCGCGGATCGGGTCGACCTTCGCTGCGCGGCGCGCTGGCAGCCAGCAGGCGACAAGGCCGATGGCGCCGAGCAGAACGGCCATGACCAGACATGCGCGCGGTCAACTCGGACTGCTTGAGTCCGGCCGCTTCGCGTAATGCACGACCGTTCTGGCTAGCTCGCTCATGCCGCTGGGTGTCCCCACAGCACACTCCCTGCCGTCGTGGGCACGATGATACAGGCCGCCCTTGCCGAACAGCTCGCGGTCTGGAGCGCGCACGGCCAGCGCGTGTTGCCTCCAGGGACACTTTTGGGACAGCTCGCCATCAAAAACGACAATAAAGCTCAAAACCAGACAATAGCCAAACCGCGTGCTTGGTGCGATCGAGAATTGTGGTGTTTGCGCAGACATGGCAAGCCGAATTCCCAAGGGAAGGTCGCACGTTCGAATCGTGTCGGGGCCGCCACAATCAACGATCAACGTGACCGACTCGCGCCGGAAGCATTCCGCCCGTCGCGACGCTTGGCACCCGTTTCATTCGACGCCCAAGCCGCTGTCCTGTTGAAAATCTAACCACTTCTTCAAGTTTCGGTCGTCAACCATACTTCCGGGCCATGACGGACGAGACGCTTGCCGCGACAGTGCGCGCCCAGCCACCCCGTCTGCGCGAGGCACCGATGCGATTCCTGACTGCAATCGCGGTATTCGTCCTGTGCGAGGTCGCCGCCAACGCGGCGCCATCCCCTGCCGGCCGCTGGCAGGGCATCGTGCAGATCCCCGGCCTGCCGCTGCACGTAACCGTCGACCTCGACCATGACAGGTCCGGCGCCTGGATCGGTTCGATCATCGTGCCCGAACTCGTGATCAAGAACATCGCGTTGACCGGCATCGCCGCGCACGACGACACGCTGACGTTTGCGATCAAGGGTGTGCTCGCCGAACAAGGTGAACCGCCGGCCGCATTCGAGGCTCGGCTCGACGGCAGCGACACCATGTCCGGCACGTTCACCCAGGCGGGCAACCATGCGCCGTTCGCGTTGCGCCGCATCGGCATGGCGCAGGTCGACCTGCCGCCGCGCAACACGCCCGTCGCGAAAGCCATGGAAGGCAAGTGGATCGGCGAGTACGAACTGGCAGGCTATCGGCGTCAGGTCACCGTGACGTTCACGAATCACGGCAACGATCCAGCGTCGGTCGAATTCGTCATCGTCGGCAAGAAGGTCAACAAGCTGCCGGTCGATGTCGTCCAGCGCGACGGCGACTTCGTGCGCATCGAGTCGCACGAGTTCGGCATCAACTGGGAGGGCCATCTGCGCGGCGGCGAACTCGCCGGCACCTACGAGCAAGGGCCGGTCGAATTGCCGCTCGTGTTGAAGCGCCCGCAGGGAGAAAACAAATGAACCCGCTGCCGATGATCGCGCTTGCCCTGGGCGCTGTCGCCGCACAACCGGCGCCGGTCCAACCGATGTTTCGCGGAGGCCCGAACCACACGGGCGTGCAGGCCGCAGCCGCGCCGCGCGCGTTCCACCGCGTGCGCTGGACATTTCCGACCGGCGGTCGTGTCGTCTCCTCCCCGGTGCTGCTCGATGGCGTGATCTATTTCGGCAGCCACGACGGCAACGTCTACGCGGTCGATGCCGACAACGGGCGCCAGCTCTGGTCGCACTCGACGGGCGGACCCGTGGCCGCGACTCCCGCGGTCGCCGACGGCGTCGTGTATGTCGGCAGCTACGACGGCAGGTTCTACGCGCTCGACGCAAAGTCCGGCGCGACACGATGGAAATTCCGCACCGGTGGCGAACGCCGCTTCGAAGGCAAGGGTCTGCACAGCCTGCAGCCGCGTACCCAGACGATCGCCGACGACTACGACCTGTTCCTGTCGAGCCCGGTCGTCGCCGGCGGCACGGTCTACTTCGGCAGCGGCGACAGCAACGTCTATGCGCTCGACACGGCAAGCGGCGAGCCGCGCTGGAAGTTCGCGACCGGCGATGTCGTGCACGCATCGCCCGCGCTTGCCGATGGCACCGTCTACGTCGGCAGCTGGGACAGCTTCTTCTACGCGATCGACGCTGCCACCGGCAAGGAGCGCTGGCGTTTCCACGGCGGCGAGGATGCGATCGCGCACAACCAGGTCGGCTTCCAGTCGTCGCCGGCCGTCGTCGACGGCGTCGTCTACACCGGCTGCCGCGACGCGAACCTGTACGCGCTCGACGCCAAGACCGGCGCGGAGAAGTGGAAGGTGTACCACGATGGCAGCTGGGTCATCACTTCGCCGGCGGTCGCCGATGGAAAAATATACTATGCGACATCGGACTCGGCACTGTACAACGTCGTCGACGCGGCGACCGGCAAGTCGCTGGTGCGGCAGCAGGGCAATGCGTGGATGTTCTCCTCGCCCGCGGTCGCCGGCGACGTCGTCCTGATCGGCGCGGCGAACGGCTCGCTCGAGGCGCGCGATCGCGCCAGCGGCGAGCTGCTCTGGGAGTTCCAGACCGAGGCGGCGAAGGAGAACGCCGCCTGGGTGCTGACCGCGCAGCACACGTTCAACAACTCGATGGCGTTCCGCGTGCAGTGGCAGGACGCGAGAACCTCTGCCGTGCAGCGCACCTTTGCAATCGGCTCGATCTTCTCGTCGCCACTCGTCGCCGGCGGTTCGGTCTACTTCGGCAGCACCGATGGCAACCTGTACGCGGTCGAATAATTTCGGTCACGATCCGCGGCCGCCAGTAGAGCCAACTTTCATACTACCGCGAAGCGGCGTTCAGTCGGTGCGGCCGGTGATCAGGCACGTTGTCTTGCGCGTAGGTTTCCAGCCGCCCGCCGTGATCATCCACGAGAGCAGGATCGGCGCGCGCTCGGCAAAAGGCGGGTAGTCGAGGCGGACCGGCCGCCATTCGCCAGCGCGAATATTGCTGTTCAGACCGTCATCCGGTTCATCGTCATTCGTGATCAGGAGAAACCTGGCCTTTCGTTTGAAAGCCGCCAGGTATTCGCGGACGGTGTCATTCGGCAGGTGCTGAAAGACATCCTTGCAAAGAAGAAGATCAGTCGGCAGGAATGTCGTCCAGACTTTTGAAGACCTCAAACGACACACCCGGACGTGCGAAGGCCTTGCGGTTGGCCTCGATCAGATCGGGCACCAGATCGAATCCGACGTACGTCGCGCCCTTCCAGTCCATGAAACGGGAGAACTGCCAGTCTCCACAACCGAAATCCACAACCGATTGGACTCGCTCCTTTTCAAGGAACGATTGCACGAGCTCCATGTAACTGGCGTTGTTGTCTGGAAGCGAGCCGACACCGGAGCCGTAGCCCCACGCATTGTTCCGGTAGATCGCACTGAACTCTTCCAGGGCGCGGTCTTCCTGACCTTCGCGCGCGATGAGCGGCGCACTTGCCGCACCATCGACTCGGGCCGCGTCCAGATCATCGGCAAGCAATCGCGCTGCCTGCTCCACAACCGCGCGGTCCGTGTCGAGCGTCAAATATCCGTAGAGCTGCCGGTTGTCGTAGTACTGCGGGATGCCATTGCGGCGCGCGCGGTCCGAAAAGATCACATACTCGTGCCTGGCGGAATCATCCTCGTAATCCAGCGCCGGAATCACGTCCGCCCTGATCAGGTACGTGCAATGGACGACCGGCAACTCGAAAACACCGGTAATGGCTTGCGACAAAATCCATTCGTACTGCTGGCAATCGCGGAAATACCCGTTGCCGTCGATATCGGCATGGTAGTTCGAATAGCGCGAGCTCTCGTCCACCGACCGCAACAGCGGCGCCACGATCGGCAATGAAAGTGCGACGAGTTCCTTCAGCGTGCAGGGGCGGACGAAATTGTCGACGTCCGCCGTAAAGTAGTACGCGCAGCCGTGTTCCAAGGTTTTGTGCAGGCTGACGTTCCTGATTCTGCCCATTACCTTGAACCGCTCGGCGTTCCATTCGTGCACGCCGAACGTCTCGACCTGCTCGGGAACGTCCGAGGCGTCCATCTCGACCGCGGCGTAATAGGGACGGACCCGCTCGACCCACTCGGCCAGCATCTCGCGTGTGCGGTCCTTGTTGTTGTTGGTTCTGATGTAAATGACGATCGAGGACTTGGGATATTCCAAGGCCTCGATGCAGCGCAGATACAGCGGAAGCATCGTTTCCATCTGCTTCGCCAGAATAGCGAGCAGCACCTTGGGCGTCTCGCCTTGCGCGGGCAACGTATGCAGTTCGCGCGCAGGCCCGAGCTGGTGCTGACCCCCCGGCGTCCGCAACGCGGTGAATCCGGCGCGCTCCGGCATGCGCGGCAATTTTTCCAAGGCGGACTTCGCGTTCGCGGTGAATCGCGCCCTGTCGTTCTGCAGGGCATGCAGGGCTGCTCAGCAACTTGACGCAGGCATCGAGGCTGTCGAGGTAATGCCCGGACCAGTAGGCGTTGACGGCGTATTCGTCCAACAACCCGTAATCGTAGATCCACGGTTCGACAAACAGGCCGTCCGCGGGCGCAGTCAGCGCGAGTCCGCGCTTGGCGATTTCGTAGCCCTCCTGATTTCGTCCCGCCAGGCGGCACAGGCGGCTGGCGCCATGCAGCGCCTCTGCGCGTCCTGGCGCCGCGTCGGATGCGCGCAAATAAAGCGCGAGGACTTCGTCGCGGTCATGGCCGAGTTCGTCCTTGAGCTTTGCCGCCTGGTAAAGGCTGCAAAAGACTTCCTGATCCCAGTGCCCGAGCTCGGCGCGACGCAGATAGGCGACGATCGCGTTCGGCTTGTCCCCGAAGTCCCGATGGCTCTGCGCCAAGTAGAAGGTATAGCGCGCGATCAGAAACGGATCGGTTTCGGTCTGCAGCGCGCGTTGCAGAATCAGGGCATCCTTGCGGTAGGTCTCGGGGTCCCGACGCCGGGCCCCATCGTGATTGCGCCGCATCACGATGCCCAGATGCCCGGCCGGCCGCGCACCCTCGCATGTCAGGAATTCATGCAGTACGCCGCGGTAGCGCCACGGCAGCGAGTTGCGCACGAGTTGAATGCGCTGGTAAGAAACGCCCGCATCGTGGAAGTCGAGCATGTAGGAATCGGCGGTCAGTTCCGGCAGCCGGAAACCGCTGGGGATCTCGAGCGTGTCGTCCGCATCGATGATCAGCGAATATCCGCCGAGCGGACGCGCGAGCGCGAGCGCTTCGGATCGATTGTGAGCGAAGTCCTTCCATGGGCGCTCGTGCAATTCGCCGGGCACATCCTTCAGGTGTTCGCGAATGATGTCCTGCGTACCGTCGGTCGAACCGGTGTCGACGATTACCCAGTAGTCGATGATCGGACGCACCGAATCCAGGCAGCGACGGATCACCGGCGCCTCGTTCTTGACGATCATGTTCAGGCAGACGGTGACGGGCATCGCATGCGGTGGCTGTGACGTTGGGATGGAAGCTGGCTTGAACCACTCCGAAAGGTCGGAGACTCGCTGGCTTGAGTCGCCTTAAGCTTTCGGCGCTTGAACGTACGCCACCCAACAACCCTGGAACGGCGCAAACAACACAGCGCTCACACAGTCCGCCAGGTAACGCGCCTCGCGGTGGTGACGGCTAGTCCGGGATCACGATGATTTGTCTCGCATTGAACCTCGCGGAGCCGACGCAATTACCAGCCCCGAGGCCGACGTTCTTGTACACGGCCTCCCAGGTGATGCTGACGCCAGGGGTCAGGTTGGTGATCAGCACCGTGATACTCGACCGGACTCGAACGGCGCCTGTGACTCTGAGCGAATTCGCATCCAAAGCAACGCTGCCGTTCAAGCTCACTGACATGAAAGCGGTACTGCACGGGTCGCCGTTTGAGGTACTGGTGCCGCTTGCCTCGGCCGTCAGAATCAAGGTCACGTCTCCCGACGGCGGGACGACCGTTGTAACACGCGGCCCTAAGCCGTCGGTGGCGGTGACGTAGACCGACTGAGTGACAAGAGTGGCAGGGGTGGCGACGCCCTGGGCAGGGGTTGGCGGGACCATGCCCGGAGTAACTCCGACGATCCACCACTGTGTGCCATCCGACTGGATGGTCAGGCCCGACCGATAGGTGGTCAGCGTACTCGGCGCATTGAGTTCCACGGGCGCCACCAATCCATCGACGTTCGCCACCTCGCAACGGTCGTTGGTTCCGACTTGGTCCGGACTGACGCGCTTGATGACGTAGACGCGTCCCTTGTTCGATAGCGCCGCCGGCGGCGGCGTGATGGTGAGCGGCGCCACACCGGCGGCGTTGTTGCACAGCACCGTGTGGTCGTCGTCGGCGATCGTGTAGTCGGCAGTAACCACGCGGATCGCAGAGGAGACCGATCCGCCGAACTGCGCGTTCGCCGTCTGCGTAGCGCTGATGCCCGCGGTGTTGCCCAGTCTCACGTTTGCAGACGGTCCCGGCCCCACGTTGTCGCCGAACGACAGCGCGAAGTTGCTGGCGCCGCCGAATGTCACGCCGGTGTTCTGGTTCAACACACCGCCGAGTTGAGTGGTTGGTCCCGCGGCCAACGTCAGACCGTTGTTCGCAGCCGCGGATCCGGTCGCACCGGTTGCGCCTGTCGCGCCGGTCGCACCTGTAGCACCGATCACACCGGGAGCGCCAGTCGGACCTGTCGCACCAATCGAACCTGTCGCGCCAGTCGCTCCGGTCGCCCCTGTGGCTCCTGCACCCGTTGGGCCCGTTGCACCAATCGAACCTGTCGCGCCAGTCGGACCGGTCGCTCCCGTGGCGCCTGCACCCGTTGGACCCGTTGCACCAATCGAACCTGTCGCGCCAGTCGGTCCGGTCGCTCCGGTGGCTCCTGCACCCGTTGGGCCCGTTGCACCAATAGAACCTGTCGTGCCAGTCGGTCCGGTCGCCCCCGTGGCTCCTGCACCCGTTGGTCCCGTTGCACCAATCGAACCTGTCGCGCCAGTCGGGCCGGTCGCCCCTGTGGCTCCTGCGCCCGTTGGTCCCGTTGCACCGGTCGGGCCAGTCGCGCCGAAGCCCGTTGCGCCTGTTGCACCAGTCGGACCTGCTGCACCGGTCGGACCTGTCACACCGAAGCCCGTTGCGCCCGTTGCGCCAGTCGGACCTGCTGCGCCGGTCGCACCTGTCACACCGATACCCGTTGCGCCGGTTGCACCAGTCGGACCGGCTGTGCCGGTCGGACCCGTCACACCGATACCCGTCGCGCCCGTTGCACCCGTAGGACCCGCTGCGCCAGTCGGACCTGCCACACCAAAACCCGTTGCGCCCGTTGCACCAGTCGGACCCGCTGCGCCGGTCGGACCTGTCACACCGAAGCCCGTTGCGCCCGTTGCGCCTGTCGGTCCCGCGGCTCCGGTGGCACCTGTCACACCGAAGCCCGTCGCGCCTGTTGCGCCAGTCGGACCCGCTGCGCCGGTCGGACCTGTCACACCGAAACCCGTTGCCCCTGTTGCACCAGTTGGACCCGCTGCACCGGTCGGACCTGTCGCACCGAAGCCCGTTGCCCCTGTTGCGCCAGTCGGACCCGCTGCGCCGGTCGGACCTGTCACACCGAAACCCGTTGCCCCTGTTGCACCAGTTGGACCCGCTGCACCCGTCGGTCCTGTCACACCGAAGCCTGTTGCGCCCGTTGCGCCAGTCGGACCTGTCACGCCGAAGCCCGTCGCACCCGTTGCACCCGTCGGTCCCGCGGCTCCGGTCGCACCTGTCACACCGAAGCCCGTTGCACCCGTTGCGCCAGTCGGACCCGCTGAACCCGTCGGTCCTGTCACACCGAAGCCCGTTGCACCCGTTGCGCCAGTCGGACCCGCTGCGCCGGTCGGGCCCGTCACACCGAAGCCCGTTGCGCCCGTTGCACCAGTCGGACCCGCCGCGCCGGTCGGACCTGTCACACCGATACCCGTTGCGCCCGTTGCGCCAGTCGGACCCGCGGCTCCGGTCGGACCTGTCACTCCGAAGCCCGTTGCACCCGTTGCGCCAGTCGGACCTGCTGCGCCGGTCGCACCTGTCACTCCGACGCCGGTTGCGCCTGTTGCACCTGTCGGACCTGTTGCGCCAGTCGTACCGGCTCCTGTCGGGCCGGTCGCACCAGTGGGACCCGTTGCCCCGGTGGGACCCGTCGCGCCCGTGGGGCCGGTCGTTCCGGCACCCGAGGAACCGGTAGCTCCAGTTGGACCTGTTGCACCAGCCGGACCGGTGGCGCCTGTTGCCCCGGTAGCTCCCGCCGGCCCGGTGGGGAACGTCGCGCACTGCCCCAGCAATCCCGAAACAGCGTTGAAGCACAGTGGTGACGTTTGCGGTGCAGTTCCAGGCAGATACGGGATCTGGACATCACCGGTCGAGCCGTTGACCAGCATTCGCAGCACCGATCCCGAGCTGTCCTTGATGACGACGTTGCCGCCCGGCGGAGCCCAGAGCTCTACGTCGGCAGCCAACACTTCTGTCGGGAATCCCACGGCCAGCAGCGCCCCCGCCAGGGCGACCGCAATGGGCCGCCGCGCGAGCCGATACGTCCCGGTCGCTTCAGGTACGCGATGCAGGCGAGCCGATCTGTTCCCGCTCATTTGTTTGCTCCGTTTCCTTCGCTGCTGCGCCGCGACGCAACTTGCCCGCGCAGTGCGAAAAGAGCCAGCAACAGCAGCAACGTTGCCAGCGCGACAAGCATTGAATTACCGAGCGCCGGAACGCGCTCCGCTTCGCTCGCCATCACTGGCGGCGGTGGTCCCGGACATGCCGCATTTGTCGGTGGATTCACGATCAGCTGTACGCTGGGTTGTATCGTCCCGCTGACCGAGAGCGCACCCGAAAACCTGATCGCTCCTGAGCCAAGAATGGCGCCGGTTGAGGCCACGGTCACATTGTGTACATTGACGTACGTGCCCGTTCCGATATCCAGCACGCCGCCGACGGTGAGGTCCGTGCATGAGAGATTGTAGAAACCGTCGTGGAGGATTGCCTTGCCGCCGGCGGGGATGATCTGGTTCGCCATGATCGCTGGTGCGACAAGGCAGAGCCCAAGAAGCAGCAAGCGCCGCCAATCGCCGAAGCGACGCGCCGTGGTCGCCCGCATTCCGGTAGGACAGCGAATGAGGTCCCTCCCTTCGGGCCGCGCAACAACCCGCGACTCCAAGAGCACCGATAGACCGCACATCAATCGGCACCCCGTCGTGCGGCTCGGCGAGATCCCTAGGCCCATGGCTGCTTGCGATTCCAGGCGGCCCGATGCCGCTACAACAGGTCCGTCTACGAACGTCGGAGTCTTTCGCCCTCAAGGCCCCAGCGCATAACGTATGCCGCAACCGGAACGATCGAAATTGGACCTAGGCCCCATCGAGCAGCGAAGGTGTGAGCCGATGTTGCCAGCGTCACCGCAAGCGAATGACGTCCTCCCTTCGTTCCCTGATCGGCGCGGCAGCGCCGATCGCTGCCGCGTGAATATTGGTTCTACTCCTTCCAGATCGGCACGCGCCCCGGCGTCCACGGCGCGCCGGCCGCCTCCGCGGCGTTCTCCAGTGCGGCCAGATCACCGGTGATCAGCGCGCGCAGTCGCTCGAGCAACGGCCCGAACTGCTGCGCTGCGATCTCGTAGTTGCGCTTGTGCGTCGTCGTTGCGTCGGCGGTCGAATGCCAGTGACCCGAGACGATCTGGTCGACGCGGCCAACAATCGAGGCGGGCCTGGGCTCGTTGTACTTCCCGCGAACCGGATCGCCGCTGAGCGATTCCTGGATGTCTTTCAACTTCGCCTCGATCGCACGCGCACGATCCTGCAATGCGGGATCGGCGCGCGGCGTATCGGCAAGTGCTTTTTTCAGGTGATTGATTCGGGTCTGCGCTTCGCCGGCGGCGCTGACGGCACCGAGCACGGCGCGCTGCAGCTTGCCCGTCTTGACCTGGAATGCGAGCAGTGCAGCGCGATCTGCCGGCGGCAGTGTGTCGCCACCGAGCGGCGCCGCATCGAACGTCTGCGGCTCACCCATCGGCACGAGCTTGCCTTCGACGCGCTCGGCCAGCGCCACGCGATACTTGCCGGGCGCAACCAGCGGGCCGACCGGACCCAGGTCCCACGGGTCGCGCTCTTTCGGCGCGAGGTCGGTCGGCACCGACGGTGGATAGCGAAGATCCCAGGTGACGCGCTGGATGCCGGCCTTTGTCGGCCCTTCGATCTGGCGCACGGTGTTGCCGTCGACGTCGCTGACGGTCAGCACGACAGCCGGTTCTTCTTCGCGCGTCTCGCGCTTGAGTTCGTCCCATGACGGATAGTGCGTGTCGGCATTCTTCTTCACCAGTTCCTTGTCTGCGTCCTGACGCGTCTTCGCGCGCGTCTTCAGTTCGCTCTTCAGGTAATACGTGAACACCGCGCCGAGCGGCGGATTGGGTGCGACGTAGAACTGGTCGCCATTGGAGCCTGCATCAGTGCCGCCGAACGGCGAGGTCGGCGCAAACGTGAAAGCCTGCTTGACCGGAAACAATACGGCATCCTTTGCCAGCGTCGCGTCGCTGACTCCGCGCAGCGCAGAGTAGTCGTCCAGCACGTAGAAACCGCGGCCGAACGTCGCGGCGACGAGATCGTTCTCGCGCTTCTGGATCGCCAGATCGCGCACCTGGATCGTCGGCATGCCACCCTTGAGCCGGATCCAGCGATGCCCGTCGTCGGGCGTGAAGTACAAACCAAACTCCGTGCCGGCAAACAGCAGCCCCGGCTTGGCGTGATCTTCGACCACGGCATAGACGCCGCCGCGCTCGGGCAGGTCCGACGCGATGCTGGTCCAGCTCCGGCCAAGGTCCGTGCTCTTCAATACGTACGGCTTGAAGTCGCCCGCCTTGTGATTGTCGAATGCGGCGTACAACGTGTTCGTGTCGTGCTGCGAAAACAGCACGCGCGATACGTACGTGCGCTCCGGCACTCCGGGAAACCGCTCGATCCTGCGCCACGCGCCGCCGCCATCTTCCGAAATCTGGATCAGTCCGTCGTCGGTGCCAATCGCGAGCAGACCTTCCTTGCGCGTGCTCTCCGACAGCGCGACGATGTTGCCGTAGAACGATGTCGACGCATTCTTGGCAACGGCATCGGGACCCCAGATGCGGCCCATGACCTGCAGCTCGTTGCGATTGATCTGGCGCGTGAGATCGCCGCTCACCGGTGTCCACGTGTTGCCGCGATCGTCGCTGCGGAACAGGCGCTGCGCGGCAAGATACAGGCGTGTGTGGGAATGCGGGCTGATGATCAGCGGCGAATCCCAGTTCCAGCGCAGCGGCGGATCGTTGGCCTCGCCTTGCGGCTGGATGTCGACGGTCTCCCCGGTGCGTTTGTCGAAGCGCGCGATGCCGGCATGTTGGGATTCGGCGTAGATCACGTTGGGATCGGTCGGATCGACCACCGGCTGGAAGCCGTCACCCTCGACCATGATGAACCAGTCGGAATTGGCGATGCCGTTCGCCGAGCGGTTGCGCGACGGGCCGCCGATCGAATTGTTGTCTTGCGTGCCGCCAAAGATGTTGTAGAACGGCTGCGCGTTGTCGAGCGCAACGCGGTAGAACTGCGACAGCGGCAGGTTGTCGCTCCACTTCCAGGTCGCGCCGCGGTCCCAACTTTCGTAGATGCCGCCGTCGCAGCCGGCGAGCAGGTGATCGCTGTTGTCCGGATCGATCCACATCGCATGGTTGTCGACGTGCTTGTGCTTCTCGCCGACGCGGCGCATGGTCTTGGCGCCGTCGTCGCTGACATTCATCCACGTGTCCATCGAGTACACGCGATCGGCCACGTTCGGATCGGCCACGATCCGGTTGTAGGCCTGCGGGCTGGTGCTGACGTAATCGGAGCGCTTCTCCCAGTTCTCGCCGCCATCGACGGAGCGATACATGCCCGACTCTTTTCCAGCGGCTTCGATGATCGCGTACATCGTGTCGGGCTTGGCCGGTGAGATCGCCATGCCGATGCGGCCGACGTCGCCCTTCGGCATGCCGTTCGTGATCTTGCGCCAGGTCTTGCCGCCGTCGGTCGACTTGCGCAGACCGGATTCGGGGCCGCCGTCGATCAGCGTCCACACGGCGCGACGGCGCTGGTAGGTCGTAGCGAACATCACGTCCGGATTGCGCGGATCGAGGAACACTTCCGTCACGCCGGTACGCGGCGAGGTTTCGAACGCCTTCGTCCAACTCTTGCCACCGTCGCGCGTGACGTACAGGCCGCGCTCGCCGCCGTCCTTCCACAGCGGTCCCTGCGCCGCGACCCAGACCACGTTCGAGTCGCGCGGATCGATCGCGATCGTCGAAATGTGCTCGGAGGTCTTCAGCCCCATGTTGTTCCAGGTCGTACCGCCGTCGAGCGACTTGTACACGCCATCGCCATACTGCACCGCGCGCTGCGAGTTGTTCTCGCCACTGCCGACCCAGATCGTCAGCGGATTCTTCGCATCGATCGTCACGCTGCCGAGCGAGTACGAACCCTGCTCGTCGAAGATCGGCTTCCACGTCGTACCGGCGTTCGTGGTCTTCCACAACCCGCCGGTCGCGGCGGCAACGTAGCGTATGTTCTTGTCCTTCGAATTCACCGCCAGATCGGCGATGCGGCCAGAGACCATGGCTGGGCCGATGCTGCGCAACGCAAGGCCCGCGAACGTATCGGCCTTCATCGGGCCGGCATCGGGCTTCTTCGCATCGTTATCGGATTTCTTCGAGTCCGACTTGTCGTCAGTTTTTGCCGAGGAGGTCGGATCCTGCGCGTGTAGCGGCGTACCGAAGGCAAGTGTCAGGGACAGCGCTGCAAGCAGCGGCAACAAGCGCAAATTGCTCGACACGATGGTGTCTCCGGGCGTCAGGGTCGCGGGAGCATACGGTAGCCGAGGCATTTTGTACGCATGCCGATTGGCATCCCTGAGGTTTGTCGACGATGCTTGCGGCGAAGTTGGCGTCCGCCTCGCCTCAGGTCAATTCTTTTGCCGCCTGGTCGAGAGCTTCGGCAGTGATCAGCGTCTGGCTGAAGACCGTGCCGCCCATCGTACGTCCGATCTCCCTGAACCTTCGCTCCCACAGATTTTCGAACAGCACGGCGAGGGCGCAATGACCGGGATCGAGCTTGCTGCCCAGTGACTGCAAGGCGCCCGCGGAGAGTCCGAAGTCGCCTTGCGCCGCGGCGTTCATTGCCGCTTCGACGTTGGCGACGGTAGTCGCGTCGTCGTGCTGCTCCACCATGCGGCTGGTGAGCGCGGTGACTACCGCATTGATCTCGACGGCATCGGCGCTTTCCTGCAGTCCGCTGCCCTCCATGCCGAACAACTGGCCATCCTTCTCTTTCGACAGGAACACGAAAGCGTTCGGCCTGACATTCTGCGGATCGAGTACGCCGCTCATCCGTTCGAGCAGGTCGATCGGAAAAATGCGCCGAGTGAACAACATCACGATGAGATTCAGGGAGCCGAGCTTCGTGAAATCGAGCGTCGCCTTTTCGACTTCCGTCGCAAGACTTGTCGGCGCCGGTTGCGCGCCGCGCACGAAGATGCCGAGGTGGGCGAGCTTCGGGATTCCGCTTGATGTCCCCGCCCATGACCTGGTGCCAATGAGCCTCGAACATCCGTCGCGACGCGAACGCCTTGCACATGCGGATGTAAGGATCCTGGAAGTAGACGTACTCGTCGTCCACGCCGAGCACGACGATGTAGTGGCCGGCATCCCATTCGTCACGCGCGCGCTTCACCGCTGCCTGGCTCTGGCTGCGCCAGACCTGCGCGAGCGCGATCATCGGGTGACCGGCCGCGGTGAATTCGCGCACCTCGTCGAGGCTGAGGTTCTGCCGGGCTTCGGCCTCGAAGCCGAGTGCGCGTGCGGCATGGACCATCTTTTCCGGATAGGT
The DNA here is from genome assembly GCA_963738115.1 of uncultured Gammaproteobacteria bacterium. Lineage (GTDB taxonomy): Bacteria > Pseudomonadota > Gammaproteobacteria > Xanthomonadales > Rhodanobacteraceae > Rudaea. The sequence continues at coordinate 276,750 of CAVTVN010000004.1, forward strand.
GCCCTCCTGCTCCGTGGTTCCCATCAGCTTCATCAGTTCGTGCTCGTCCACGTCCGTGCCCCAGTAGCTGAGCACGGATTGCAGGGCCGACGCGCCGCAGGAGTATTCGGTGGCTTGCTGGGTTCGCTTGAGCAGGCGAAAGTTCTTCATGACGCAAACCCCGATTTTCTCGATTCTGTGACGCGCGCAATTGCGTCAGGTCAGAGCCTGGCTACAGCGCCGGCTATGGCGCAGCGTTGCCTGTTTGCGGCAGCGTCACCTTGAACTCGATCTTCGCCAACTGCTCCGGAGCCTTGCCGACCTTGCGCAGGAACGCCGGCCAGCGCGGGTCGGCGTGGATCTTGTCGAACAGGTTCTCGTCAACGATCTCGCTGATCCCCGGGTCGCCGTACTCGATCGCCTTGTCGAGCCACTCGAACGCCTTGTCGGCCTCGCCGCGGAAAGCGTAGACGTAGGCGATGTTGAATGGCCCGTCCTTCTCGTACTTCGCGATCAGCGCGGCCAGCGCGGCGTCGGAGTCTGGCTTTCGCTCCAGCGCGTGGTACGCCATCGGCAGACCGATCACCTTCCAGATCTCGCTCGTCTCCTGCTCGATCTCCGCCAGCGCGCCCTGCGCATCGCCCTTCAGCAGCAGCGTCATGCCGATGCTGGCGTGCGCGTTCCCTCGGCCCGGGGCGAGGCTCAGCACAGTGCGGTACGATGCGATCGCCGCGTCGAACCGGCCGGCGTAGCGCTGATGGTTGCCCAAGCTGAAGAGCGCCGACACGTTCACCGGATCGCGGCGGACGACGGCTTCATCGAGCGCCAGCGCCTCGTCCAGGCGGCCGAGATTCGCGAGCAGCAGGGAACTGTTGCGCAGCACGTCCGGGTCCGACGGATCGAGCGCCAGAGCGTGCTTGAGATGCTCCGAGGCTCCGACAAGGTCGTTGTCGCTGTCGGCGATATAACCGAGCCGAGCGTGGGCCAGCGCGTACTCCGGATCGATTTCGAGCGCTTTCGTCGCCGCCTCGCGGGCTTGGGTGAACCCTTCCTTTTCGGACAGCAGCCCTAGGCCAGCCTCGTGGTAGAAGTTCTCGGCCAACGCGGCCCACGCCGGCGCGTAGCGCGGATCGATCGTTAGCACCTTGTGCAACAGCGCGTTGGACTGCTGGAACGCCTCAGCGGTGCGCAGCCGTCCGAGCTGGACGGCCTGCATATACAGCGCATACGCCTCAGGGTCGGTCGTGCGCGCCTTCGGCGCCGCGCCGAGCAGCGTGACCTTGAGTTGTTTGACCACATCGGCCGCGATCTCGTCCTGGATCGCGAAGATGTCATCAAGCTTGCGGTCGTAAGTTTGCGACCACAGGTGCGTGTCCGTGCCCGCACGGATCAACTGCGCCGTGATCCGCACCGAATTGCCCGCCTTGCGTACCGAGCCTTCGAGTACGTGCGCGACGTGCAAAGCGCGCGCGATCTCCGGAATGCCGGTCTCCTTGCCCTTGAACGCGAAAGAAGAGGTTCGCGCCGTCACCTGCAACTGCGGAATCTTTGCGAGCAGGTTCAGCAGTTCTTCGGAAATGCCGTCGGAGAAATACTCTTGATCCTTGCCCGCCGACATGTCTACGAACGGCAGCACCGCGATCGAGTGCTCGGGAACTGGAACGTCCGCAGCCTGCGGAGAATTGGAAACTGCCACCGCGGGCGCCGCCGTCCCTTCGTTCGAGCCATGCCGCAACACCAGGCGGTCGGTCACGAGCAGCACCACCGCAATCCCCAGCACGCCGATAATTGCGAAATCGAGCTTACGGCCTGTGTGGTGCGTGATCGACTCGGTGGGGTCGACCTCGCTCTCGCGCTTCAATCCCTCCGGCGTGAACTCGTAGAGCCACGCGAACGCGATCCAGAAAGGAAAGCCGACGACGGCAGCCACAAGGAACCAGCGTGTCGTCCAGTCCGGCAAACCTGCGGCCGGGCCGAGTTGGGCGATGCCCTGCGCCAGCGCCCACGTTGCGGCAATGTAAAACGCTCCAGCGCGCAGCACGTTGCGGCGCCGCAGTTCGGCGAACAGGCTGCGCTTCATTCCGCGATGCACTCCCCCATGACAGATCCAATCCGGTCGAGGTCAAGTTTGGGTGATTGCCTCACCGTTCGCAATACAACTTCGATGTCTGCGCGGCAACAGCACCAGGATAACGATGCTCCGTGCGCGCAGGAGTTCGGGATCTGAACGAAAGTTGAGCATGCTGATCGGCATACTCCGCAAGGTGGACCGTCCGCACTTCGGTCGCGTCAGCATTCGAGTCCCGCTCGACAGATCGATCGTGCCGACCTTCCGGACTAGACCATTCGCCCCATACGCAAATCCGTGCACGCTGCTACATTTTCATCCGCCCGGCACGGTCCGTTTTCAAGGAGATCCAATGCGCCATCAGGGCTGTTGTGGCCGCGTCCGGGCTTCTCTTGCGGCGCTGTTCCTCAGTGGCAGCGCTCATGCCGACGGCTTCTTCGACCAGGGATTCGTGCAGGCACCGGTCGTGCGCACCGACTACGTCGGCACGAATGCCGGCACTTCGTTGAGCCCGTTGCGGATCAGCGACTGTCACTACGGCCAGGATCCTTGCCCCGCGCTGAACTCGGTATTCTCGCAATCCAACGCCTGGAGCATGAACTGGCCCGGCGCTTGCCTCCCGGGCTACTGCCCGAACTATTGGACGCTGACGCTCAATGACGAGGCCGCAAACAGTCTAAGCAACTCCGGACCGCCGGACGTTTCGCAGCCGCACGCATGGCCCGGTTTCGGAATGATGGGATTCAATGCGCTGTACGGCGACGACAACTTTCCCGGCGACACGTATTGGCGCGCGCATCTCGTCCTGAACTTCGGATTTCCCGATCCGCAATTCGCCGGCAACCCGTTCCTCGCGTTCGGCGCGTTCGCCAGCCACGGCAACGGCACACGACTCGGCGCCTTGAATCCGTCGCCGTCGACGGTTCCGTCCGTCCTCGAGTTCGATGCACGCCTGTGGAGCAGCACGCTGCCGGAGCCGGTGTGGGAATACCAGCAGTCGACGATCGTATTCTGGTTCCAGGTATTCGCGAACTGGGGACCGCACCCGAAGGCAATCCAGATCGCGCTGTTCCACCAGGCATCAGGCGGCTACCTCGCGACACCGACGCTGGCGACGATTCCGTGGGACTGGCGCTACATGGACAGCGCCTACTTTCCCGGCGCGATCTTCGTCTCGTCGCGCGCCGAGGATCTGCGCGGCTACTGCGGCATGACTGTGCCGAGCCTCGTCCTGCAGCAGGACGTGCACTATGCCATCGACCTGCAGCAGCTGTTCCGGTGCATGAGCAACCACGGCCTGTTCGTCGACGGCCAGGGCAACGACGAACCGCTGCCCGCGACGAGCAACATTCCGATCACGGTCGTCAATTGGGCCAACGAGGGTACCGGCGTCGACGGCTCGCTGTGGACTGACGTGCACAACATGCGCATGACGTCCGCACGCCCCGATCCGATTTTCGCGAGCGGCTTCGACTGATCCGGTGGCAGCCGCCGGCTACGATGCCGAGGTAGTTACTGGATTCCCGCCATCGTCATGTAATTGCTGATGTCGGTGACGAGGTTCTGGATCCACGTCATGTAGTTCTTGTGGATCAGCTTCTCGCCGTCGCTCTTCACCTCGTATTTCAGCCCGGTGCTGGTGATGTAGTTGATCTGCACCTGCTTGGCGTCGTAGGTGATGCCGATGCGCGAGGTGAATTCGCGCCGATCGTAGCTGGCCGTGATTTTTCCGGGCTCGTCACTGATGATCAGCCATTCGCGCTTGATCAGGGCTTGCTTGACGGCCTTTTCGACCTGCGCCAGATTCAGTTTTGTCGGAACCAGGATCGGCGCCGGATCGGCCAGTGGCGCCTGGCGGAACGCCATCAGCAGGAAAAGGAAAGGCACCAGCAACAACGGCAATACGCGCTTCTGCATCATTTTCTTATCCCTGTGACGATGCGACCGGACGTCCCGGCCTGTCGCGATACTACCTGAGCCTGCGCGGCAACTGCCACCGCGCATTCCGCTTCAAGCCGTGTGACTCGAGACGCCGGCTCCGACCGGGCGGTGCTTCACCAACGCCTCGTCGCCCAATCCCGCCTGATCGTCCGCACCGAGATTCCAGACGTCGTACCAGTTGAACCAGTTGTACGGATCGTCGCGCACGTAATGCTCGATGCGCGACACGTAGCGCTGCACGGCCGCGCGCAATTCCATCCCGGCGCCGCGGCGCGGCAATATGAGCCGTTCGGCGAACAGTTCGAAGTACAGGTCGTAGCGGTTGCCGCCGCGATACATGCCGAAACAAAGCACGATCGGGCAGTCGAGAATGGCGCCGATCCGGAACGGCGCGACCGGAAACGCGGCCGGTGCGCCGAGGAAGTCCACGACCGCGGTTTTTTCGTGCGGCCGCGCGCGATCGGCGAGCACCGTCGCCACCTTGCCGTTGCCGATCGCCTCGCCGAGAGCCAGCACGATGTCCATGCGGGACCCCGACGCATCGATCACGTTGCGCTGGAACTCCGGATTGATTGCATTCAACACCTGGGTGAGCGCTGGCGTCTGCTGCTGATCGTAAAGCACGCTGACCTTGACGTCCGGCGTTTTCGTTGCGGCAACGCGCAACACTTCGAAGCTGCCCACATGCGAACCGAGTAGCAACACGCCCTTGCCGCCGCGCGTACGCGAAATCAGTTCGTCGAGGCCGTGGATGCGCACGTCGAAGCGCGTGAAGCTGTCGGCGAGCAGGAACACGCGATCGAGGATCGTCGACGCGAAACGGTGGATGTGGCGCATGACCTCCCACGCGCTGGCCGGTCGGCCGAACGCGCGCGACAGAAACTCGTACGACACGCGCCGCTCGAAGCGCCGGCGAAAATAGAAGTACAGCGTGATCGGATACAGGATCGAGCGCGCCACGGGGCGCCCTAGCTTCAGCCCGATCGTGCGGATGAGCCAGATCGCAAACCATCCGCCGCCTTCCGGGCGCCCGGTCCAATGTTGAGCCGCTACCGCTCCGTCGATGCTTCCCACAATCTATACCCGATGCTGGCTCCTGGGCGGCGAATTATAGCGGCCGCGCGAACGGCATCCGCGACATGAGTCACCCACCCGCTGCCGAACCGAGGCTCCGGCAGCCCCCGCTTCGACCGGCGCGACTCCGCCGCGGCGTTTGTGGCCCTTCAACCGGAGCACCAGGGGCGCCTCACGGCGGGGCGGTCGCTCCCCCGCTCTGCTACAATTACACCCCTTGCGCGCCGCTCGGCGCTGCCATATTTCCGCATTTTCGGAGCTTCCATGTCTGCTGCAATCTTGAAGGCACTCGGCCTGTCCGGGACCGAGTCCGGCACCTATCTCGGCAATGGCGAATGGTCGAAGACGACCGACGCCGGCACTATCGAGGTCGTCAACCCGAGCACGCACGAAATCATCGGCCGCGTGCACGCAAGTTCTGCCGCCGACTACGAAACGATCGTTACGCGCGCGCAGGAAGCGTTCAAGACCTGGCGCACGACGCCGGCGCCGAAGCGCGGCGAAGCGATTCGCCTGTGTGCCGACGCGCTGCGCAAGCACAAGGACGCGCTCGGTTCGCTGGTCGCGCTCGAAATGGGCAAGATCAAGCCCGAGGGCGACGGTGAAGTGCAGGAGATGATCGACATCGCCGACTTCGCGCTCGGCCAGAGCCGCATGCTGTACGGCCTGTCGATGCACTCGGAACGCCCGGGCCATCGCATGTACGAGCAATGGCATCCGATCGGCCTGGTCGGCATCATCAGCGCGTTCAACTTCCCGGTCGCGGTGTGGGCGTGGAATTCGTTCATCGCCGCCGTGTGCGGCGACATCTCGATCTGGAAGCCGTCGCCGAAGACGCCGCTCTCGGCGATCGCCTCGATGAAGATCTGCAACGACGCGCTGAAGGCCGGCGGCTTCCCGAATCTGTTCTTCATGTTCAACGATGCCGGCGCGGAGCTGGCGAAGAAGTTCGTCGACGATCATCGCGTCGGACTGATCAGCTTCACCGGTTCGACGGCGGTCGGCCGCCACGTCGGCGAGCGCGTCGCCAAGCGCATGGGGCGCAGCCTGCTCGAGCTAGGCGGCAACAACGCGATCATCGTCGACCAGACCGCGGACCTGAAAATGGCGATCCCGGCGATCGTGTTCGGCGCCGTCGGCACCGCCGGCCAGCGCTGCACGTCGACACGGCGCCTGCTTGTGCACGAATCCATCTACGACAATGTCGTGAACACGCTCGTCACGGCGTACAAGCAGGTCGAGAAGAAGATCGGCGATCCGACGCAACCGACCACGCTGATGGGACCGCTGAACAGTCCCGATGCCGTGCAGCGCTACACCAGCGCGATCGACAAGGCCAAGGCGTCCGGTGGCAAGGTGCTGACCGGCGGCGCCGCGCTGACCGACCGGCCCGGCAACTTCGTCCTGCCGACGATCATCTCGGGCCTGAAAAATTCCGACGAAATCGTGCAGCACGAAACGTTTGCGCCGATCCTGTACGTGATGCCATTCAAGTCGATCGACGACGCCATCGCCGCGCACAACGGCGTGCCGCAGGGCCTGTCGTCGGCGATCTTCACGCAGAACGTGAAAGCCGCCGAAGCGTTCCTGTCGAGCGCCGGCTCCGACTGCGGCATCGCCAACGTCAACATCGGCACCAGCGGCGCCGAGATCGGCGGCGCGTTCGGTGGCGAGAAGGAAACCGGCGGCGGCCGTGAATCGGGTTCCGACGCGTGGAAGACCTACATGCGCCGGCAGACCAACACGATCAACTACTCCGACGCGCTGCCGCTGGCGCAGGGCATCAAGTTCGAGTTCTGATCGGCACGCCATTGGGGAAGCGACAGATCCGATGAACCAGCCGGCAAGAACAATGAGCACGACCGCGATCATCAGCCTCGCGTTCGGCGTCGTCTGCTGGGTCGGAATTCCGTTCGTTGGCGCGCTCGTCGCCATCATTTGCGGCCACGCAGCGCGTGCTGAAATCCGGCGCGCCGCCGGGCAGGAGCCCAAGTGCCTCGAAGGCCATGGATGGCCGAGAGAGGCCGCCCGGCAGCATCGACGGCGAGGGACTGGCCGTCGCGGGAATGATCCTCGGCTACGCGCATCTGGCGCTGATCGCGTTTCTCGTCATCCTGGTGTTCGGGTTTCTCGGCGGCCTGGCATTCTTCTCGCACTGGCACAGCTGAACCGATGATCATCGCGACGGTCGTGGCTGCAACGTGTACTCCCTAGCGCGCACTTTTCTTTTCTGCCTCGATGCAGAACACGCGCACGATCTTGGACTAACCTCGATCGAGGCCGCGTATCGCACCGGCCTGAACTCGTTGCTCGCGACGAAACCGGCGCCGCTGCCGAGCAAGGTCTTCGGCCTCGACTTCACCAATCCGGTCGGCCTGGCCGCCGGACTCGACAAGAACGGCGCGCACGTCGATGCGCTCGCGGCGCTCGGCTTCGGTTATGTCGAAGTCGGCACGACGACGCCGCGCGCGCAGGCGGGCAATCCGAAGCCGCGCATGTGGCGCCTGCCGGAACACGAGGCGATCATCAACCGGCTCGGCTTCAACAACGGCGGCGTCGAAGCGCTCGTGCGCAATGTGGAAAAAGCGAAATTCTCCGGCGTGCTTGGCATCAACATCGGCAAAAACAAGGACACGCCGAACGAGAACGCAGTCGACGACTATCTGTTCTGCCTGACCCGCGTCTATGCACGCGCCAGCTACATCACGGTCAACATCTCCTCGCCGAACACGCAGGGCCTGCGCGACCTGCAACAGGAAGACACGCTCAAGCGCTTCCTCGGCACGCTGGTCGAGGCGCGTGAACGCCTGGCGTCGAAGCACGGCCAGACCAAGCCGATGCTGCTGAAGATTGCCCCGGACCTCGACGAATCCGAACTCGACGGCATCGCCGAGGTTGCCCTGTCGACGCGAATCGACGGACTGATCTGCACGAACACGACCGTGGACCGCAGCGTTATCCGCGGTGCGCCCTACGCAGAAGAGACTGGAGGTTTATCCGGTAAACCACTGTTTCAAAAGGCAACATCAGTGCTGCGCGGCATGACGCAGCGCCTCGGCGGCAAAATCCCGGCGATTGGCGTGGGCGGCATCCTTCGCGGTGCCGATGCGGCGGACAAGTTCGCCGCCGGAGCGAGCCTCGTCCAGTTCTACTCCGGCATGGTCTACCGCGGCCCTGCGCTGATCGGCGAATGTGTGGAAGCAATTCGTGCGCGCACCAAATCGTGATGCCACCCACATGACGTCGCTCACGCCTACGCTCATCGGACCCGGCTACACGCTCGTCGAGAACGCCTCGCTCGAAGGCCGCAACACGTTTCGCGTGCCTGCGCGCGCGGAGATGCTCATCGATGTACAGAAGCCCGGAGCGCTGGCTGAAGTATTGGCGTTCCCCTACTTGAAGACGCAGCCGCTACTGCTGCTCGGCGGCGGCAGCAACATGCTGTTCACGCGCGACTGGCCCGGTGTGGTGCTCTGCGTCGCTGCGCACGGCGCGCGCATCATCGAGGATCGCGGCGACACGGCGCTCGTGCGTGCCGAGGCCGGCGAGAACTGGAACGACCTCGTCAACTGGTCGCTCGGCCGCGGCTTCGTCGGCCTCGAGAACATGATCCTCATCCCCGGCAGCGTCGGCGCCGCGCCGATCCAGAACATCGGCGCCTACGGCCGCGAGGTGCGCGAGTTCATCGCGACCGTCGAAGCGTGGGACCGGCACAGCGGCGCGATCGTGCGCCTCGACAACGAAGCATGCGCATTCGCCTACCGCGACTCGGCGTTCAAGCACGACCCGAACCGCTACATCATCACCGCGGTCGAATTCCTGCTGCCGCGCTCCGGCGAATTGCGCACGGACTATGCCGGCGTCGGCGCGGAACTCGCCGCGATGAACGTCGAAACCAATCCGCTGACGGTCGCCGAGGCCATCGCGCGGCTGCGCACGCGCAAGCTGCCGAATCCGGCGATCATCGGCAACGCCGGCAGCTTCTTCAAGAATCCGATCGTCGCTGCGCCGACCGCGGCGGACCTCAAGCGTGCCCACCCCGCGCTGCCGATGTGGCCGGGCGCCGAAGGCATGACAAAACTCTCGGCCGCGTGGTTGATCGAAGCGAGCGGACTGAAGGGACTGCGCGAAGGCGATGCGGCCGTGTCGAATCAGCACGCGCTCGTCCTCGTCAATGAGGGCCGCGCCAGCGGAGCGCAGGTATGGACGCTGGCGCAACGCGTGCAGGAAACCGTGGCAGAGCGCTTCGGCATCAAGCTCGAGCCCGAGCCGATAGTCATCTGAAGCGGCACGCATCGACATCTGGGAAGTGCCGCGCTGGACGCCGACCGCTGCGCCCCGCGTGCGCCTCGTCACAAACGATTTCGGCAAATCGGTTACATTCAGGGCGAATGGACGTCTGAGGTAAGTACGCATGTCTTCGACGACTGCCGCCACTGCAGCCGCCGGTTCGCGCCGCCGTGTGCTGGGCACGCTGCTCGCCGCGCTGGGTATGGATGCCACGCCTGCGCAGGCGGCAATGCGCCGCCCCGGCAAGGCGCCGGTCGACACGCGTCTGGCGCAACTCGATGCCGCAAGCGCCGTTGCGGTCACGCTTTCCGGACCGCCCTCGCCCGTCGCCTGGCTCAATCGCGCGAGCTTCGGCTGCACGCAAGCCGACGTGACGGCATTCAACGCGCTCGGCGCGAGCGATTCCGCGCGCTGGACCACCTGGCTCGACCACCAGTTCAATCTCGTCGACGACGACTCAGCCTGCAACAGCCGCATCGCCGGCGCCAATTTCCAGAGCCTGAATCTCACGCCCAATCAGTTGTGGACGACATTCCACTCCGACACGGCGAACTACAACCATCGCATGCTGCCGATCGCGGAAGTCGAATGCGCGACGCTCATCCGGCAGACCTACAGCAAGCACCAGCTGTTCGAAGTCATGGTCGATTTCTGGCACGACCATTTCAGCGTGTTCGGCTGGGACTACGACGGCGGCCCGATATTTCCGGCGTTCGACGCGCTGTTCCGCGACACGACGTCGGGCAAGGGCGTGTTCGGCAATTTCAAGTCGCTGCTGATGGCGGTGTGCGAGTCGGCGTCGATGATGTACATGCTCGACCTGTATTCGAGCTTCGCCGCCGGCCCGAACGAAAACTATGCGCGAGAGTTGTGCGAGCTGCATACGCTCGGTGCGATCAACTACGCCGGCGTCGTCGATCCGGATCCCTACAGCGGCGCCTATCCGATTCCGATGGTGACGGCGGCGGATGGTTCGTCGATCCGCGCGATGTATGTCGACGACGACGTCTACAACGCGACGACCGCGCTGACCGGCTGGACGATCTCGCAGAGCACGTGGCAGGTCGGCAGCGATCCGAACCCCGGCACGTTCGAGTACGTCGACTCGCTGCACTACGACAAGGTCACGACGACGTTCCTCAATCGCTACATCGGCGCCAATACCGGCATCACGGCGGGCCAGAACATCTTCAACTGGCTGTCGATCCATCCCGGCGTCGCCACGTTCATCGCCACGAAGCTGTGCCGTCGCCTGGTCGGCGACAACCCTTCGGCCAGTCTGGTCAGCACCGTCGCCAACGTGTTCATGCAGAACTATCAGGCGCCGAACCAGCTGCAACTCACGACGCAGGCAGTGCTCACGTCGAACGAATTCCTGACCAGCTATGGCCTGAAGATGAAGCGCCCCGGCGTAGCCTTCGTCGGCGCGCTGCGCGCCTGCGGGGCCGACTTCACGCCGGTGCCGGACCTCGACAATCCGACCTACGTTTCCGGCCAGTGGACGACGACGGACTCGCTGCTCTGGGCGTTGCAGGGCGCCGGCCACCGGCCGTTCTACTGGCCGGCGCCGAACGGCTACCCGGACACGCAGACGGCCTGGTCCAGCACCGGCACGCTCGGGCTGACGCTGCGCATGCTCTCGTACCTGCTCGAATCGACGCAGGATCGCAACGTCGCCGGCTCGCCGTTCATCGCCGACGTGCAGGCGCAGACACTGGCGGCGATACCCGTTGCCGCGAATCGCACCGCCGCGAACATCGCCGGCCTGTGGTGCGATCGCATCCTCGGCTACCGCCCGGCAAATGTATACAACGCGGCAGTGGACTTCCTGCGCCAGAACGCGCTCGCGACCGACGCACTCGACCTGACGACCGACACTTGGAATTCGGCAAGCCTCAAGCTTCACTACACGAAATCGCGCCTGCGCTCCATGGTCGCGCTGATCTTGTCCAGCCCCGATTTCCTGACGCGCTGAGGGACGACCATGAAAAATTCTCAGCGCACCTCCTACATCATCGCGTCGCGAGCAGCTCTCAGCTTCCGTGCGCCTGCTTACACGCGGCGTGCACGTTCTCACCCCCTCTCCCCCATCGGCCTCATCGATGGGGGAGAGGGCTGGGGTGAGGGGGCAGCGCGGACGCTTACTGATGCGCATCGAAATGCACCTCGCTTCCCCCTCACCCAACCCTCTCCCCCGAGCAAGCTCAGGGGAGAGGGCTTGCGTCTGCGCGCTGGGCTTGGCGTAGTCGGTGACTACTCCAGCAGCGACGCGCTGAGGATGCCGCGATGAGCCTGCCTCAGCTGGACCGCCGCGATTTCCTCAAGGGCTGCTGCGCGGCGACGCTCGCCGGCGGTGGTCACGCCGCGTTCGCCGCGACCGACAGCACGACGCAGGACACGCTCGTGGTCGTCTTCCTGCGCGGCGCGATGGACGCGCTGAGCCTGCTGTCGCCGGGCCAGAACCATCCCGCCCGCGCCGACTATGAAGCGAACCGCGACGCCACGCGCGTGCCCTACTCCGGCACCGGCGCCGGCCTGCCGCTCGGCGCCACGAACTGGCAGTTGCACCCGCGCGCCGCGGCGTTGAAGACGCTGTACACGCAAGGCCATCTCGCGCTCGTCGTCGGCGCCGGACAGATGGCGCCCAATCCGGTCGTACGCAGCCACTTCGAGGCGCAGGCCAATCTCGAGATCGGCGTTGGCGGCGGCACCGGCAGCGGCATCGGCTGGCTCACGCGCCATCTCATGAGCGCGAGCCTGCCGGCCAACGTGCCGGTACCCGCGGTCAGCATGGGCAGCATCACGGCATCGAGCCTGCTCGGCAGCACCGAAGCGATCACGATGAACAGCGGTCAGGATTTCCGCCTCGACCTCGGCAACTGGCCGTGGAATTCCGCCGACGATTACCAGCCAACGATCGCCGGCTTGAAGGGCGTCGCCGACGTGCTGCCGTCGCTGTGGCAGTCGAGCACGCTGCCGCTCGCACCGGCCGGTCTGTCGGCGCTCGATGCACTGAGTCTGTTCCGCTCGATCAACTTCGGCATGTACAACGCGAGCAGCAACACCGACGGCTATCAGCCTTCCGGCGGCGCCAACTACGGCACCGGCGGCTTTGGCCTGCAACTGCAGAACATCGCGCAACTGGTCAAGCGCAATGTCGGCCTGCGCATCGCGACGGTAGATCTCGGCGGCTGGGACACGCACAACGGCCAGGGCAGTCCGGCCAACAGCTACGATTATTTCGGCAACCAGGTGCAGGTGTTGAACGACGGTCTCAATGCGTTCTACACCGACCTTTCAACGGACGCCGCCGGCAACTACATGAAGAACGTCAGCGTCATCACCGTCAGCGAGTTCGGCCGGCGCGTGCAGGAGAACGCATCCGGCGGCACCGATCACGGTTACGGCACGGTGATGCTCGCGCTCGGCGCATCGGTCAACGGCAACCAGATCTATGGCACGTTCCCGGGCCTGGCCGGCGACCAGTTGTTCGAAGGAGCCGATGTCGCCGTGACGACCGACTATCGCCGCGTGCTGGCCGAAGCGTTGGTCGCGCGGCTCGGCAACGCGAATGTCGGCTACGTCTTTCCGAGTTATACGGGCTACTCGCCGCTCGGCATCTTTCAGTCGTCGGTCCTTGCCGACACGGTATTCAAGTCCGGTTTCGACTGACACCTTGCCGGCGCCGCGATCGACACACGGCGAGCCGGCCTGAGCCGAAATCCGGGACACGCACCTTCGAAAGCACGCATCCCGGACAGTTGGAACGAGCTTACTTGCGCTTGCAGACTCCGTTGGCAAGCTGCTGCGGCACGTAATCCGGCACATCGGCGGGATCGACCGCGAACACGAAGAAGCGATTCGGATTGTCGATGCCGGCCGGGTGATTGCTGTCGGTCACGGTGCCAATGAAGTCGTTGTCGTTGGCGACGATGAACGTGTGCTTCGTGTCGCCGTCGACGACGATGTCGGGACCGAACGCCGTGCCTTCGAGCTTCGCCGGAATGTCGTTGCTGTTGAAGCCGTGTGCGTTGAGCACCGTCACGATGTCGAGGAACTGCGTCTTGCCCACGGCCGCCGGCGCGAGCGCAGCTTCGCCGGTCAGTCCACTGACGTCCTGCTGTCCGTCGAGATCGACGCTGAAGATTTTCTTGAAGGCGGCCGTCGAATCGTCGCCGAGACCCTTGCCGTCACGCTCGTCGAGCAGGAATTCGTGCCCGTTGATGGCGACGATATCGCTGACCGTCGGGTACTTCGGCTTGCTGGAGCTGCCGATGTTGGTCAGCGGATAGGCGTACTGGGCCGTCGCACCGGTGATCAGGTCGATCTTTAGAATGCGCGTGTACGCGCCGTTCGTGCCGCCGTCCTGCGCGAGTGGACTCTGCATCACGCCGTACAACGTGTTGCCATCCGGCGATATCGCCAGGCCCTCCATGCCCTTGTTCGAGATCCGGCCGCCGGCGGTATTGTCGGCGATTTCGTCGTCGCCGTTCGCGCGCAGGTTCGAGATCGCGAACGAGTCCGGCACCGGAACGACCAGCGTGCGCTGCCCGGTCTTGCGGTTGAAACGGTAGATGTACGGGCCGTACTCGTCCGAGATGAACACATTCGCACCATCGCTGCTCACGCGGATGCTCTCCGGATCGAAGCGCGCGTCGAGCGCATCAGTCGACAACTGCGATGCGTCGAAGTTGTCCGAGCGCCCGGTGAAGTAGTTCGTGTGGTCCGTGCTGTTGAGTGCCGGTGCGCCACTTGACAGTCCGGCCAGTGCGCCGTCGCCATAGACGAGTGGCTGCGCCGTGCGCAGCAGAGTCGTCGCAGTCAACGTGAGATTCATGTCGAACGGCAGCGTGTGCGTGCCGGACACCAGCTCGAACGACAGCGTGTGGAAGCGATTGATGTACGACGCCGTGTCGCTGACCGGCGTGTCGTACGAAATTGCATTCGGGCCGCGATCCGGCACGGCTACGAGCGTGTTGCAGCCGGCGTATGCGATGCCCGAGCCGATGCCGCCGAACAGGTTGCCGGGTGCGCCATTCTCGAGCGGCGCCGATGTCTGCGTGGCGAGATCGCCGACGTGGCCATCGAGCGAACCGACCGCGATCAGGTCGACCGCTGCGTATGCCGACGGCGCGGCGAAGGCGGCGGCGAGTGCCAGGTACAGCAATTTGCGTGGATGCGTCACGGTGAATCTCCTCGGCTGTGGAATTCCAGCCCGGCACGCTCGCCGATTTTTGTTGCGCGCTGATGACGAAGGGATGGCGCAACCTTCCAACCTCGTCGTTTTGCTGCGCAGATACGCACTTGCTACATCGTCCTGTCCCGCCCTGGTAAATGTTCGTAAAGAAAACGGCGAACGCTCGCCGCTTGCCGGAGTCGCGCGCTGCGGAGCGATTTTCTTCGTATCCTTGACGAGTGCGATCTGCAGCATTCGTGCGCGGCTCGCCGCTCGTTGGCTTCTTACTGAGGAAGGAAATATTCATGCGCATCGCAACTCTGGCCACTTTCGTCCTCGCCGCCGCGCTGCCCATTGCTCGCGCGGGCGCGGAGCAAGCGCCGCAGGCCGAAAAATCGCCGCTGCTGCAATCGATCGCCGGCGACGTGAAGGCGGACGAACTGCGCGCGACGATTGCCAAGCTTGTCGCCTTCGGCACGCGGCATACCTTGTCCGATACGAAGTCGAACACGCGCGGTATCGGCGTGGCTCGGCGCTGGGCGAAGAGCCGTTTCGAGGAATTCAGCAAGCGCTGCAAAGGCTGCCTGCAGATCGAGATGCCGGAGCAGACCGTGACCGGCGAGCGGATTCCGCAGCCTTCTGCGATCGTCGATGTGCTCGCGATCCAGCGCGGCACGAGCGATCCGGATCGTGTCATCGTCATTTCCGGCCACATCGATTCGCGTGTGACCGACGTCATGAACGTCACCAGCGACGCGCCGGGCGCCGACGACGACGGTTCCGGGACGGCAGCCGTCATCGAAGCCGCGCGCGTGCTGTCGCAGCACAAGTTTCCGGCGACGCTCGTCTACGCCGTGCTCTCGGGCGAAGAACAAGGCCTCTACGGCGGCAAGCTACTCGCGCAGTACGCAAAAGATCATCACTGGAACGTCGAGGCAGCCCTGAACAACGACATCGTCGGCAACACTATCGGAACGAACGGCATCAAGGAAGACACGAACGTGCGCGTGTTCTCCGAAGGTACGCGCTCGACCGAAACGCCTGAGCAGGCAACGCGCCGTCGCTACAACGGCGGCGAAGTCGACAGCCCGTCGCGCAATCTCGCGCGCTACGTCAGCGGCCTCGCCGACACGTACCTGACCAACTTCAGCGCGCGCATGGTCTATCGCACCGACCGCTACGGCCGCGGCGGCGACCAGGTGCCGATGCTGGCGGCCGGCTATCCGGCAGTACGCTTCACCGAGGCGATCGAGAACTACCAGCGCGAACACCAGGACCTGCGCACCGTCGACGGCGTGCGCTACGGCGACGTGCTCGATGCAGTCGATTTTCCCTACCTCGCGCAGGTCGCCCGCCTCAACGCAATCACGATGGCCGCACTCGCTTCCGCGCCGCCGCCGCCCACCGAGGTCAAGATCGAAGGCGCCGTATCGATGGACACGACCGTGAGCTGGACTGCCGTGCCCGGCGCCACTGGCTATCGCGTCTGGTGGCGCGACACGACATCGCCGCAGTGGACCAAACGTCGGTTCGTCAACGACGGTAATTCGGTCGTGCTCAAAGACGTGAACATCGACGATTGGTTCTTCGGCGTTTCGTCGGTTTCAGCGGATGGATTCGAAAGCCCGGTCGAATTTCCCGGACCTGCGGGAGCGTTCAACGCACCGCCGAGCGCCGCGGAGGTGAAATAGCCTGACTCTTTCCGCATCCGGTATCCGCCCTGCCCGGACACGAATCGCGAGATTGCATTTGCCTGGCGCGTTATATCGCGCAACTTCGTTATTCGAGTTGAACCACCACGAATGACGTCGGGCAAGCGTTCCCGATGTCGCCTTACTCCAGCGCGCTTCGTGTTGCCGGTCGTATGGTCTGCGTCAGCAGTCATAAGCATCGTGTGTCGAAGCGTCGGGCATCAACCGAAGAGAGAATCATGAAAACCTATCGAATCTGCATTGCCGCACTGGCAATGCTGGCTGGTGCAATTTCCGCGCAGGCGCACGAGTACGACCCGGGCGGAAGGATCATCGTGAGTTGCAAGCAAGGATGGACTCCCTACATGGGCGACGTTGCGCACGCTGTCGAGCGCAGCCATTACTGGGCAACGCCGAGTGCGCGCAAGGAAATGCTCACGATTTCGCGCGAGGCGTGCGCAGCGGGATCGAAGACAGTGGCCTTCGTGCCGCCGGCGGATCAGCGCTATGGTGCGGTGACGAAGGACTAGGACCTGAGGTGTCGCGTAATCCCATCCCCAAGGGAGTGGGCTGTTGTTCCTTCAATGTCCTTCGACTTCGCGCCTTCGACGCTACGCTGGACGAACGGAGGGAATGGGCGTCGATAAATTCCCCGACCCTCACCCCAACCCCTCTCCCGCGGGGAGAGGGCTAAAGCTGCGCCGGTGATGCGAGCGCTCAGCTGTCGCAGTTGAAGTAGATCAGGTGATCGGGGTTCAGGGCGATAGCCTGGCCGAGGCTGATGATGCCGCTGCGGCGCAGGTGCACCTCGTCGCGGTGCAGGCGCAGTTCTTCGTCGTCGCCGAACTTCACGTAGGTGCCGTTCGTGGATCGGTCCGAGAGCGTGAACAGTCCGCGCTTGCATTCGATCAGGGCGTGGTTGCGTGATACCCACTCGGCTTCGACCATCAAGCTGCTGGTCACGTCGCGGCCGAGCGTGAACGGCGGCGCCAAATCGTCGATTTCCAGCCCCTTGCCGCGATAGCGCAGCTGCAGGTGGATGCGCGGATGCGCGCCGGAGTCGATCTTGATCGCGCGCTGCACCATGGTCACGTTGGAGGTGTCTTCCTGCCACGTGACATCGACTATGTCGATCGGATTCTGCTTGCCGGCGACACGCGCCTGGCCGACCGAGCGCGTGCGCAGCATGCCGGAGTTGGTCAGCATGCGCACGGTGCTGGCGGTTGTGATGATCTGTTCGCGCTTGGCCAGCGCGGCCATGCGCGCGGCGGTATTGACGGCGTCGCCGAAGACGTCGTTGTCCTCGACCAGCGCATCGCCGTGATGGAGGCCGATGCGAACCGCAAGGTTGTCCTTGGCGAACGCGGCGTCGTGGGAGATGCGCTTCTGCATGTCGACCGAGCCGAGCAGGCCCTGCATCGCACCGGGGAACGTGCACATGACCTCGTCGCCGATGGTCTTGATTGTGCGGCCGCCGTGCTGCGCGGCCACCTCGGAAAGCGCATTCAGGATCGCCGCGACGAGGCGGCGCGCTTCGAAATCGCCGCGCGTTTCGAACAGCTTGGTGCTGCCACTGACGTCGGCAAACAGTATGGTGAGGGACTGGCTTTCGGACATGTCCGGCTAATCATAGGCGATTCCCCCGTCTCTGCTCCAGCCGTCGGTCATCCGGGGCCACCACGACCAGCCTCCGCGTGTCGTCCCCGGCCAGGCGTCGCACCTCGGAATCGCCAAGCAAATGCACGAGTTCCGGGGTTACGCGCGCCAGATGCAGCCCCGGATCGCCCAGAGCCGTGGCTGCCGCCAGATCGGCGTCGACGGCGGCGCGTTCGCCCGCAATTGCCTCCAATGACGCGCTGTCGAAGCCCGCTCCGATGCGTCCGCGGGTCTTTTGCGCGGCCAGATGCATCGCCGCACGATAGGCCTGGGCCGGGTCCAGCGCGTCGAGGGCTCTGGCGCTGTCGGCGTCGAGCCATTCCGGCGCATGCCGGCGCAGCGCCTGCCAGGATTGCGCAGACCGTCCCATTTCCGAGAGCGCGCGTTCCTCGCAGGTCTGCGCGGAGGCGTCGCGCGCGGACATCTCCAGCGCGATCCGGCACTGGCGCAGGGCATCTTCATAGCGGCCGGTGCGGAAATAGAACCAGCCGAGGTCCGAGTGCAGCGGCACATTCATGGGCGCGATCGCCAGCGCGGCGTTCATCGCCGCCATCGCATCGCCGATGCGGTCGTCGGCGAGCGCAAACCAGGCGAAATCGCGCAGGATCTCGGCGTCCTGCGGCGCTTCGCGCCGCGCCAGCGCGTACCATGGCGCCGCCTGCGCCGTATTCCACTCGCCCCAGAACAGGTGATGCGCGACATCCGCGGCGACCGCGGCCGAACGCGGATCAGCCACGACAGCGCGGCGCAGCGCGTTGCGCGCCAGCAGGCGGCGATCGCGAGCCGAGGCCGGATCGCGCCCGAGCAGCGCCAGCGTGCGCTGTGCCTGCGCATAGGCGCGCAGTGCGCCGCTATGACCCGGCGCGGCGCTGAGCGTGCTTTCGAGCAGCTTGACCGCGCGCTCGATCGTTTCGATGTTGGCTGCTCCGGCAAGAAGCGTACCGGCGTCGGCGAACGCGCGTTCCGCAGACGGCGGCAACGCCGCATTCGGCGGCTTCGATGCGTTGACGGGCAGCCGCGCCGCGACCGTCGCGAGCAGCCGCTCGCGACCGAAGCTCGTGTCCTTGATGCTCACCTGCTCGCTCGCACCGCGACCGCTGACGTCCGCGCTCACGACCTCGCCGCCGCGGATCGACAGGGCTACCCGCACCGTCTCGCCGCTATTGCGCGTGGCGTCGCCGTCGAGCGCGTTACGCAGCATGGCCGCAAGCGAGCGCGCGTCGTTGCTGTCGGCGATGCTTCCACCGACGGCATCGCTTGTTTCGATCGTGATCCACGACGGCGCAGTCGCGGCGGGCCACAACGCTAAGCCAAGCAAGATGGCCAGCGCGGCGGCAAGAATCCCGGCGGGTATTTGCCAGCGCGCCGAAGGCGCTTTGTCTTCGCCACCTTCCAGCGCGGCGGGTTTCTGGCGTGCGTCGGCAAGGCGAGCCGGAATCTCGATGGATGAAGCGATCAACAACTCACGCGGCGTCGGCCCGATCCAGCGGTAGCCGCTGGCGCGCAATGTCTCGATCAGGCGCGGTTCGCGGGCATCGTCGCCGATCGCGCGGCGCAGCTTGCGCACGGCGGTGTTGAGGTTGCGCTCGAAGCTTTCCCAGTCGTAACGCGGCCATAGCGCATGGTGCATTTCGTGGCGGGAAACCGGCCGGCCGCCGCGCTCGAGCAGCAGGCACAGCAAGCGGAACGGTGTTTCCTGCAGGACCACCCTCGCCCCGCCGAGTTGCACGCGGCGCAGTTCGAGATCGACGGTGAGATCGCCGACGCGCCAGCCACGCGGCGCTGATTTCGGCGTGTCTACAGGCGAGTTCAGATGCAGATCAGAATCGAGAACTTGTTCGGTCATATGCCACCGGCCATGCTGCAGCCCGTTTTCGAGGCCAGCATGGCCCAAGCGAGTGCCTGTCAACAGTGTCCGCAGTCATGCCTGCCCCAAGTCTGGATGTCCGAAAAAGCCGGTCCCAAGGAACGCAACGCATGAAATCACTGCTTCTCGCCTCGCTGCTCGGATTGCGCCTCGCCGCTGCGACGGCGAGCGCCGCGACCACGCCGGCTGACGGCCATGCCGAACCCGGCGGGTTTACCGTCGAAAAGCTCGCCGAGGGTATCTACGCTGCCGTGCGAACGGATCCGCCCGGGCTGATGGTCGATGCGAACAGCCTCTTCATCGTCAACGATGCCGACGTCGTCGTCGTCGACGCGCCGGAGGCCTCCGCCGAGATGATCGCAGCGCTGCGCAAGATCACCGGCAAGCCGGTGACGTACCTGGTCAACACGCACTGGCATGACGACCATGTGATCGGCAACACGGCGTGGCGCAAGGCGTATCCCGGTATTCGCTTCATCGGCCATGCCAGCCTGCGCGACTACCTGCCGACGACCGGCGCGAAGAACCGCGAGGGCATGATCAAGGGCGCGCCCGAGTTCGCCGGACAGATGCAGGCGCAGATGGACAAGGGCAGGAACCTGCAGGACCAGCCGATCAGCGACGAGGAACGCACCAGTTACGCCAGCGACATCCACCTCGTGAAGCACTACATGGAGGTAGTTCCGGGTACCGCGACGGTATTGCCGGACATCGACGTGAGCGAGGGCCTGACCCTGGTACGCGGCGAGCGGCGCATCGAGGTGCGTCATCTCGGCAGCGGCCACACTTTGGCCGATCTCGTCGTCTGGCTGCCGCAGGAGCGCATCGTCGCGACCGGCGACCTCGTCGTCTGGCCGATTCCGCTCGTCGGCAGTGACCAATCGCACGTGCGCGACTGGCCCGGAACGCTGGATGCTGTGATCGCACTGCAACCCGCGATGCTGGTGCCGGGTCACGGGCCGGTCGAACGCAACACGGACTATGCGCGCCAGATGCGTGACCTTTTTGCCAGCATTAACCAGCAGGTCTTCGCCGCCGTGGCGCGCGGCGCCTCGCTCGAAGACACGCGCAAGGCAGTAGACCTGGCCGCGTTCCGCGACCAGTTCGCCGGCGACTCCAAGGTGCGCCGGTTTGCTTTCGGCATGTATGTGGCCGGCCCCGCGGTCGAATCCGCCTGGCGCGACGCCAAGGTGAAACCATGAACGTACGCATCGGGAGCTCGAGCATGCGCCTGATCTTCCTCATCGCCGCGCTGGCGGTGAGCGTCAGCGCCAGACCCGACCCGCGCGCGCCGTTCGATAGCGACGCGCTGCGCTCGGCCACCGGCATCATGGCGTTCGCCGAAGTGCCGCTGGCACCGGCCACGGTGCACGCGAAATTCCGCTACGACACCGTGCCGGTCGCCAAGGGCATCACGACCTTCATCGAGGGACCATCGCACGGCCTGGTCCAGGGCAACATCACGCTGATCGTCGGCGAGCAGTCGGCGCTGGTCATCGACACCGGACAGTTCCCCGCGGTCGCACGGCGCGTGATCGCCGACATGCGCAAGCTCACCGACAAGCCGGTGCGCTACGTCGCCATCACGCACTGGCACATGGACCACTACATGGCCAACTCCGAATTCGCCGATGCGTGGCCGGGCCTGACGATCATCGCGCAGGATTTCACCGCGCCGATGATGGACAAGTTCGGCGGGCGCTATCAGCACTACGGCCCGAAGGTCGACGAGAACCTGAAGCCGATGCGCGACATGCTGGTCAGCGGCAAGGTGCCGGACGGCACCGAGCTGACTGCGGACCGCCGCCAGCGCATCGAAACGGTCGTCAGCGAAGTCGAGGCGGCGAAGCCGGAATTCGATTTGATGCGCTACCGCGGCGCCGACATGACGTTCGAGAACGGGATCGACATCGACCTCGGAAATCGCGTCGTCAAACTCATGCACCTCGGCCGCGGCAACACGGCCGGCGACCTCGTCGCCTACGTTCCTGATGCGCACGCGCTCATCACCGGCGACATCCTCGTGCACCCGGTGCCGTTCTCGTACGGCAGCTATCTCAGCGAATGGTCCGTCGTGCTAGGCAAGCTCGCCAACATCGACGCGACGGTGATCGTGCCCGGCCACGGTCCGGTGATGCACGACAAGGCCTACATGCTGCAGGTGCGCGGATTGCTCGACGGCGTCGTCGCGGAGGTCAAACGCGTGTGGAAGCCGGGCATGAGCGCCGACGACGTGCGCAAGGTCATGGACCTGGCGAAGCAGCGCGATGCGTTCTGCCACGGCGACAAGTCGCTCGAGAACAGCTTCAAGGCGTCGATCGAAACCGCCGGGGTCGATCGCGTCACGCAAGAACTCGAGGGCAAACTAAAGCCCGAGTCGTTCGACGAGAACGGCTAGTGGCTCGTCAGAAGATGCGGCATCGCCGCGGGCGGGCCTTCCGCTGACTCGCGCCATCAATTGCTTTCGCCAGCCGGGCAGCTCCGCTTTTCGCAGGCGCTCCGGCGCCAGCAGCCGGCCCCTTCTCCCGCGTCGAGCGAAAAGTTCGGCCACTGCTACAAGTTCATCAAGGGAAACTTCGATTACATGATCGGGTGATTCGGCATCGACCGTCTCTGGTAGGAGCTCAACGGCCAGTGGAACCCAAGGCAATGACAGGTCCTCCTATCTGCTCGTCATTCCGGCGAAAGCCGGACTGCGCAGGCAGGCGACGGCAGGGATGCCGGAGGTAGAGCAACGCAGGAGCAGTTGCCGGATGCCGAAGCGAACGACGGAGTCGGCCCGGAGGGCGCGCGGCAGGAGCCGCGGGTAATCCAGATTTCATTCGGGATTGCGAAGAGCTGGATCCCGGCTTTCGCCGGGATGACGAGCATGCTTTCGAGGGGATGACGAGCAGGATAGCGAGCAATTGCAAACCGATCCCCACCCATCCGTCCCATTGAAGGAGGGAGCTCTCAGTTGCGCGGCTCAGCCGGCCAGCACTCGCGCAGCGGCGACGATGTCGGCGTCGCCCGGCAGGACGAGCAGTGCGGCGCCCGCGAGTGGCGTGTAGGTATCGACACCGACGACGCGACGCAGCGGCTTCGCGCCGTGTCCGGCCTCGACGACCGCGGTGATGACGCCTTCGCCGACGCCGGCAGACTTGCGTCCTTCGTCGACGACGAGGATGCGCGCGCATTCGCCCGCATGCCGCGCGATCGCAGCATCGTTCAGCGGCACGAGCCAGCGCAGGTCGACGATGCGTACCTTCCAGCCATGCGCCTTTTCGATCTCGCGCGCGGCACGCAGGCTCATCGTCACGCCGTTGCCGAACGTGAAGATGACGAGATCCTTCGCCTCCGGTGAGTAAACGCGCTCCTCGCCGAGCGTCATCGCCTGATCCAGTGGCGGATAGGCGAACTGCCACTGGCCGTCGCTCGGCTCGTAGAGGTCTTTCATCATGTACAGCGCGATCGGCTCCAGGAATGCGCAGACGCGGCCGTCGACTTTCGCCAGCGCCAGCAGCGTACGCAGCATCGTCGCTGCATCGTCACCGCGTGACGGGCAGCCGACGACGAGGCCGGGAATGTCGCGCAGCGCCGTGATGGAGTTGTCATTGTGGAAATGTCCACCGAAGCCGCGCTGATAGCCCAGGCTGGCGATGCGCATGACCATCGGGTTGCGGTACTGGCCGTTCGAGAAGAACTGCAGCGATGCCGCCTCGCCGCGGATCTGGTCGCAGGCGTTGTGGAAATACGCGAGGTACTGGATTTCCGGCACCGGCAGCATGCCCATGTTGCCGAAACCCTGGGCGAGACCGAGGATCATCGTTTCGTCGAGCAGCGTGTTGAACACGCGCGCGTTCTTGAACGCCTTGTGCAGGCCCTTGGTGACGGTGTAGACGCCGCCCTTCTGCGCGACGTCCTCGCCGAACAGCAATGTTTCGGGATATTTCGCGAACAGGTCATGCAGCGCGTTGTTGATCTGGATCGCCAGATGCCGCGGCGGCTGCTTCTCCGGCAGTTTTTCCGCGCTGCCGAATACGGCCAGGCGCTTGTCCGCATAGTCGGCGCGTTTCGCCTCTGCCGCGACCTTGCCGGCGTGATACGGCGCGAGCGGCGCGATGACTTCGGCAAGGTCCGTCAGCTTCGGCCGCCGGTCGGCCTCTTCCGCGGCGGCGAAGCAGCGCTTGCGGATGTCCTCGTACTTCGCCAGCAATTGTTCCTTCGTGTAGATGCCGGCTTCGAGCGCGATCGCGGCCGAGCGCAGCAGCGGATCGGTCGCCTCGACGGTCATCAGTTCCTCGACGCTGCGCCATTCGATCTCGAAGTCGGTGCCGGCGTGACCCATGATGCGCGTCGTGCGCATGTGCAGGAACGTCGGCCGGCGTGTCGTGCGGCAGTGAAATACGGCGCGCGCGACGCCTTCATAGCCGGCAGCGAGGTCGAGCCCGTCGGCGGTGAAATAGTCGAGATCGCGCCGGCCGCTGAAACTGGCGCTGATCCAGTCGCGCGGCGTCTTCACCGAAATGCCGATGCCATTGTCCTCGCAGACGAACAGCACCGGCGCCGGCAGCTTCTGGTACGCCGTCCACTGCGCGGTGTTGAACGCGGTCTGCGCCGTCGCATGATTCGCCGATGCGTCGCCGAATGAACAGATCGCGATCGAATCGTCCGGAATTGGCAGCTTGTGGCCGATGCGCTTGCCCTGCTCGATCGCCACGGCGGTGCCGAGTGCCTTCGGCAGATGCGAGGCGATCGTCGAGGTCTGCGGCAATACCCACAACGGCTTGCTGCCCCATACCTTGTGCCGGCCGCCCGAAGCCGGATCGTCCTTGCTTGCGGCGAAGCTCAGTGCCGAATCCATGATGGGATCACGTGGTTTGCCATCGGTGCCGGGCAGTTTGCGGAAACGCTCGGCCATGAACGCGCCGCTGCGATAGTGCAGGAAAGCCGGGTCGGTGTGCCGCGTCAGGCGCGCGACCATCGCGTTGCCTTCGTGGCCGGACGAACCGATCGTGTAGAACACCTTGTTCTTCACGCGCAGCACGCGTGCCATCAGGTCGAGATGGCGGCTGACGAGTTGCGAGTGGAAGAGTTCGATGAAGTCGGCGACCGTGCACAGACTGCCCGGAAGCACCGGTGACGAGGGCTGAGGACTGGGGGCCGAAGGCTGGCGAGCGCCGACACCCTGCCAGTTCCGCACGAACTCGACGAAGTTCTGGTCGCAGACTTCGGCGCGGTTGACGTTCTTATGACGGGCGGGAATCAGCGTTACCGGGTTCGCGGCCATGGCGTGAGTTCGTTCAAAAGTCGCGCCGGTTTCGCCGCCGGTGCTGCGGTTATGCGGATCGATGTCGTGGAGCGACATGCTGGCGTAGATTGCGCCACGACACGCGGCGCGCCAATGCATGTCGCTCGATACGCTATTGTAAACGCTCCCTGACCCGGCCGCTCGATGCGGCCGTGCCCTTTCGGGTCCTGCGCCAGCTATGGCAGTTGCGTGTGCTCGCAGGTACCGCCGGTAAGGTCGCCAATGTTGGCGTAGCTGGCGCTGGCGCAGGTCCAGTGCACGTCGCCACCGCCGCTCTGCGGCGCGAACTCCGGATGAAAACGAACCACCCCGCCGTCGATGCCGCTTGCCGCGGTCAACGTCACGTCGATGATTCCGTCCGGACCGACGGCAACGCTCCTGACGCTGTTGCCGGCGAATTGGGATGGCGGCGCCACTCCGGCTTCCGCGTTGTTCGCCGGAAAACCGTCGTGGCTGAGACGATAGCTCCTTACCGCCTGTTCGACCGGAGCCACCGATTGCATTGCTTCGGCGACGGCGTTCATTTGCGTCGGTATGTCGGCCGCGCCCGCCGTGATCGGCTCGGCAGCCAGGGACGATGCCGTTGCAGTTGCGGCGCAGAGCGCGCCGACAGCCAAAATCATGATCCTCATGGCGAATCCTCCATGTGCTCGTGAAACGCAGCGAGGATGAACCGACGTGGCTGAACGCAATTCAACCGGGTCCGTGGACCGTTCCGAGGTCGCTGAAGTCAGGTCACGGATTGTGCGATCCGCGCGACATTTTCCGCTGCATACGGCGGCATGGCCACGAAACCGGGCTGCGCTCGCACGCGATCGAGCCAGCTGCGCACGTGCGGGAACGCGGCGAGATCGAACCCGGCGTCGCCGGCGCAATGCGTGTAGGCGAACAGTGCGATGTCGGCGATGCCGTAGTCCGCACCACTGAACCAGGGCTCGGCGCCAAGATGTTTCTCCATCACCGCGATCGCCTGATAGCCGCGCTCGCGCAGCTTGGGCAGTTCGGCGCGGCGCGGCGAATCCAGCGGTGTCCAGCCGCAGATGAAGCGCGCGACCGCGATGTACGGCTCGTGGCTGTATTGCTCGAAGAACATCCACGCCAGCGTGCGCGCGCGTTGCCACGAATCGCCGGAGAAATATTTTGTGCCCTCGGCCAGCCAGAAAAGGATCGCGTTCGATTCGGTCAGGATGCGGCCGTCGTCGAGCTCGATCATCGGCACGCGGCCGTTCGGATTCTTCGCCAGGAATTCCGCCGTGCGCGTCGCGCCGTGCGCGCTGTCGGTCTCGATCCAGCGGAAATCCTTGTCAGGCTCGCGGCCGAGATGACCGAGCATCATGCGCAACTTGTGGCAGTTGCCCGAAGGCGAAAAACCATGGACGGTGATCACGTTGTGCTCCTGTCGTTGCGCCGCGCCTGCCATTCGTCGCGCGACTGGCCCCAGATGTCGACGACCATCTTTTCGTAAGGCGCCGGCATCTGCGCGGTGCGCAGCATGCGCGAGCCGAGCTTCGTGGCGACGGCGATCGACGCTGCATTGTCCGCGCCGATGCAATGGATCACTTCGTTCCAGCGCAGGTGATCGAAAGCCCAGCCAATGGCAGCCGTTGCTGCCTCGAACGCGTAGCCTCTGCCCCAGAATTCACGCGCCAGCGTCCAGCCGACTTCGCTGCCGGGCCAGCCTTCCGGCTGCAGCGGACCGACGCGTCCGACCCAGCTGCCGCTGGATTTTTCGATCACGGAAAATCCACAGAAGCCCTGCAGATGCCAGCTGCCCACGGCAAATGCGAAATTGCGCCATGCAATCGAGCGCGGCTGGACGCCGCCAAGGTGACGCATCGTTTCCTCGTCGGCGGCAAGCCGCGCCCACGCGTCGAAATCCTCCATTGCCGGCGGGCGCAGCAACAACCGATCGGTTTGCAGGCGAATCGTGCGCAGATCCATCAACGGGGCTCTCGGTTCGCGATCATCCGTACACGACCATCATGCCCCGCTGCCGCGCCGACGCGCATGCCATTCCTCACGCGTTTGTCCCCAGACATCGACCACCATCGTCTCGAACGGCGGCGGCAGATTCGTCGTGCGCAGCTTGTGCGAGCCAAGGCGTTCGGCAACCGCGCGCGACGGATGATTGTCGGGAGCGATGCAGTGGATCACTTCGCTCCAGCCGACCTTGTCGAACACCCAGTCGATCGCCGCAGTCGATCCTTCCGTCGCGTAGCCCTTGCCCCAGGCTTCGCGCGCCAGACCCCAGCCGACTTCGGTGCCCGGCCAGCCTTCAGGTTGCCACGGCCCGAGCCGGCCGATCCAGCGGCCGCTCGATTTTTCGATGACCGAGAACATCGCGTAGCCCTGCATCGCCCAGGCGCCCGCCATCGACAGAAATCCGCGCCACGCGACCGGACGCAGTTGCGGCCCGCCGACGAACTTCGATGCATCTGCGTCCGCCATGAACGCGGCCCAGCTTTCGAAATCTTCCGGCGCGGTCGGACGGAGAATCAGGCGTGCGGTTTCGATGCGAAGGGATGGAACACTCACGGTTGAATCCTTCTCAGCGCTGTACGTATACGCAGTTCGCAATAGCGCTCGCGATATCGGAATAGTCGGCGCTTTCGCAATGCCACTGCACGCCCATCGCGTTGGCATGTGGCGAGATCAGCAACGAGACGTACGTGGCCGCCATCCTTCCCGGAATTTTCATCGAACTCGAAATCGATGCTGCCGTCGGGATCGACTGTCGCCGAGCGCAACGTCTGCCCGCGATATTCCGTCGGTGCGGGAAGTCCCGCCTCGGCATTGTCCTTCGGCATCTTGCCCATGCTCACGTAAAATTCGGCAACGGCCGTCTTGATGCCGGCGGCCGCCATGAGGTCCTGCCGCATCGGATTGTCGCTGCCTGTGCTCGCCACCATTGCCGCGGGACGTTCGACGGCGACGGGTCGATGCCGCGAATGCATGAACCAGTAACCGACCAGCAGCACGAGCACGAAGCCGATGGCCATCAACAGGTCGTTGCGCATGCATGCTCCCCAGGCAGGCTACTTAGAACGCGTTGATTCCCGTCACCTCGCGGCCGACCACGAGCTGGTGCACGGTCTCGGTGCCCTCGTAGGTGATGACCGATTCCAGATTCAGGCCATGGCGGATCGGGCTGTGTTCGGTGGTGATGCCTGCGCCGCCGAGTATGTCGCGCGCCTCGCGCGCGATGTCGATCGCCATGCGGCAGTTGTTCCACTTCGCCAGCGACACCTGCGTCGGCTGCATCACGCCCTTGTCCTTGAGTCGGCCGAGCTGCAGCGACAGCAGCTGCGCCAGAGTGATACGGCGCGCCATGTCGGCAAGTTTGAGCTGCACGGCCTGGTTCGCCGCGATCGGTTTCTTGAACAGGATGCGCTGCTTGGAGTATTCAGTCACTTCGCTGAAGCAGGCAATCGCGGCGCCAATCGGACCCCAGGTGATGCCATAGCGCGCCTGGGTCAGGCAGCCGAGCGGCCCCTTCAGGCCTTTGACGTTCGGCAGGCGGCTCGAATCCGGCACGCGCACGTTGTCGAAGAACAGCGCCGAGGTGACGGATGCGCGCAGGCTCATCTTCTTGTGGATTTCCTGGGCAGCGAACCCCGGCGTGCCTTTCTCCACTATGAAGCCTTGTATACCATCGTCGGTCTGCGCCCAGACGATGGCGATGTCGGCGAGGTTGCCGTTGGTGATCCACATCTTGGCGCCGTTGATGATCCAGTCGCCGCCGTCCCTCTTCGCATTGGTCTTCATGTTGGCCGGATCGGAGCCGCCGTGCGGTTCGGTCAGGCCGAAGCAGCCGATCACCTTTCCGGCGGCCATCTGCGGCAGCCAGCGCTTGCGCTGTTCTTCGCTACCGTAGGCGTAGATCGGGTACATGCACAGCGACGACTGCACCGAGGCGAAGCTGCGAATGCCGGAGTCGCCGCGCTCGAGTTCCTGGCAGATCAACCCGTAACTCACTGCGTTCATGCCTGCGCAGCCGTATTCGGTCGGCAGCGACGAGCCGAGCAGGCCGAGCTCGGCCATTTCAGGGACCAATTCCTGCGGAAAGCGCGCCTGGTCGAAGCAGTCGCCGATGATCGGCAGCACGCGCTCGTCGGTAAAGCGCGCGACAGTGTCCTGCACCATGCGTTCTTCTTCGCTGAGCAGCGAGCGTACGTCGTACAGATCAAGGGGGTTCAACGCTGCGGCAGACATGGGTCGGCTCCGGGTTCAAGGTTTGCAAGGCGCATAACCAACCGCCGTCATTCCCGCGCGCGCGGGAATCCATGTTGATCTTCGGTCCAGGGACGCGAAAAGAGCAAAATGGATCCCCCCGCTTCCGCGGGGATGACGAAATGTACGGCCTTTTCGTCGATCGTATTCTACCGGAGGACCGCATCCGCCGTTCCATGCGCGGCAGGCCGTGAGATAATTTCACACCTGAAGGCAACATCCGGCGGCGCATGCGCGTTCCTGTCCTCACCTATCACTCGAACAACGTCGCTGGAAACGCTTACACGGGCAACGATCACGTCGCCTTTGCCGCCGATCTGCGTCTGATCGACGATCTTGGCCTGCAAGTCGTGCCGCTGCAGCGCGTGATCGATCGCCTGCTCGGCCGCCACGGCGACGACCTCGCCGGCTGCGTCGCGCTGACCTGCGACGACGGCACCGACCTCGACTGGTTCGATCTCGACTTCCCCGGCGCCGGCATGCAGCGCAGCCTCGTCAATTGCCTGCGCGATTTCAAAGACGAACGCGGCGCCGCAGCGCAACGCAATTTGCACCTGACCAGCTTCCTGATCGCCGATCCGCAGGCACGTGCGCGCATGGATCGCGAATGCCTGTTCGACAAGGATTGGATGCGCGAGGACTGGTGGCGGCCCGCGCTCGAATCCGGGTTCATGGCGCTGGAGAACCACAGCTGGGACCACAACCATCCGTGCCTGCCCTCGCCCGGTCCGCACGATCTGCAGCGCGGCGATTTTCATGCGGTCGCGACCGAAGCGCAGGCTGATTTCGAGATCGCACAGGCGCAGGAATATCTCGCCGCGAGGCTCGGTCGCCGGCCTCGCGTGTTCTGTTATCCGTTCGGCCACATCAGTCCGTTCCTGCACGATGACTGGCTGCCGCGGCGCGGCCCGCAGGTGGGCCTCGATGCCGCCGTCGGCGACGGCGCGACACCAATCACCGAGACAAGCGACCGCTGGAACCTGCCGCGCTACATCTGCGGCTGGCACTGGAAAACTCCCGACGAACTCCGCGCAATCCTTTGACCGCTTGACGGAGTGACTGACGCGTCTTCTCGCGCGCTTGCGTCAAGGCGAGTCGCCTTAACCTGGTCGCGCTCTCAAGCCACCCTCGAGCTCAAGCGAAGCGCCCCTTGGCAGGGCCAACAAGGGGCAGGGTTCTGGAAGCAATACACCGCCCGCTGTACGCACGGACCGCCTGCGCCCTACTCACATATCCCAGTTCAAAAAGGCATGAAGTTGGTGGCCTTGGCCGTCATTTCGCGACGCCGCTTCGCGTCGGTCGTTTGCAACCAGTTGACCAGAAGAAATTCAATGCCGGTTTCGAGGAAGCCGACCTTCGGCGTGGTTTCAAGAGCGCGCTTGTCGCCACAACAGGTGAAGATCGCCTGGCAACGCGGACCGTACAAGGCGAATCCATGGCGCAGCGTCGCCAGCATCAATCCGCCGTATTCGTGCAGCGCCGCCTGCTGCTCCGTGGTCATCGAACGCAGTACGACTCCGTCGGTGCATGCGCCGCCGGCGAGGTAGATATCGCCGCAATCGGTGAAGTGCACGTAGCTGACCGGAACCTGCGTACCGTCGCCACGGTGGTAGAACGCGACGATGTGGTGCGGAAAATCAGGCACCGGCTTGCGATAGGCCCGCTGGAACAGCCCGTCGGCCAAGGCCGGACCGTCGTCGATTTCGGCGACCGTGATGAATCCTTCGATGCTCATCCGCCAAGTTTACCGGCGATTGCGCACGCCGTGCGGCACGTGCCCGGCAGTCACGTAGCCGCGTGCCGATTCGATATTGGCGTGCGAGTCGTCGAAGAAGATATCGGCGCCGAACGCGTCGAGGAAAGGCCCTTTGTCGCGGCCGCCGAGGAACAATGCTTCATCCAGACGCACGCCCCAACCACGCAGAGTCAGGATTACGCGCTTGTGCGCCGGCGCGGAGCGCGCCGTTACCAGGGCCGTTCGAATCGGCGAGTTCTCGACCGGAAACGCTTCCTGCAAGCGGTGCAGTGCGGCGAGGAAGCCGCGGAACGGACCGCCGGAAAGCGGCTGGTCCGCCAGTTCGACCTCGTTGCGATGAAACGCGTCGATGCCCTGCTCCTCCGAAACGCGCTCGGATTCGTCGCCGAAGATGACCGCGTCGCCGTCGAACGCGATACGCAACTGGTGCGATGCAGTCTGCGGTGCTTTCGATGGCAGGATCGTCGCCGCAGCGACGCCGTCGTGCAGGGCCCGCGCGACGCTCTCGGGATTCGCTGACAGGAACAGCTGCGCGCCGAACGAGGCCACGTAGGGCGCCGTCGGCGCACCACCGGTGAACGCGGCGCGCGCGATCGCCAGGCCGTAATGCTCGATCGAGTTGAAGATGCGCAGGCCGGTATCGCTGGAATTGCGCGACAGCAGGATCACCTCGACGCGCGGCGCTGCCGGCGGCGCTTCGTTCAATTTGAGCAGTTTCTGCACCAGTGGAAATGCGATACCCGGCGCGACCAGTTCGTTCTCACGCGACATCTGGTAGTTGCGATAGGCATCGAGGCCTTCGCTCTCGAAGAGTTCGTGACCCTCCGACAGGTCGAAGAGCGCGCGAGCGGAGATCGCGACGACGAGCTTGCCGTCGTCGACGCGCACGTCGTCGCGGTTCGCGCTAGTTGTCGAAGTCATCGACAAAGATTACTTCGTGGTACGCATTCGAAGCGTCGACGCGGCCGTAGCCGACCATATAGTTCGGCCACTGCGTAATCGGAGTGCCGCCACAGCTCTGAGTAACGCCAGACGTATTCGTGACGCCCTGCGTCACAGCCGTCGCGCGCAGTAACGCGGCAACTTTTTTCGGATTGCCCCTCAATGCGGGAAACGCGGACATAAGCAAAGCGGCAACGCCGGCGACGTGGGGCGTCGCCATACTGGTGCCGCTTTTGTATCCGTACAAGTCCGGCGGAACCGAGGAATAGACCGATACTCCCGGCGCGGACACGTCTGGCCGGATCAGCTCGCTGCCAGAGACTGGGCCGCGCGAGGAAAGAATCCAGAGAGCGTCGCCGCTGTCAGTCGCGCCGACGTCGAAACTCTCGGGGTAGATTGCGGGAGGAGCAAGAATCTGCGAGCAGTCTGGGCCCGAATTCTGCGCGGCAGCGACGTAGAAGACGCCGCCGGCGACGAGATTCGCTACAGCCACCTCGAGGATGTCAGCCGGCGTGCAGCCTTCTCCGTCCGGTGGATCGGCCTCGGGACAGGCCCATGAGTTGCTTACGATGTCGGCGCCGAGGTCAGGATTGGCGTCGTCGCCCGCCAGATTGGTCGGTGCCAGCATCCATTGCATGCACTCGATGTAGCGTGCCGGAGTGCCGACGCCTTGATCCATGTTGCGACAGCCGATCCATTTTGCGCCTGGCGCAACGCCGGTCTGGTGCCCCGCACCGTCGTCACCTACGAACGTCCCCGCTGTGTGCGTGCCGTGACTGGAGTCATCGCAGGGTGCAGGCGAATCGCTCGGGCACGGATTGCCGGCGCTGGCATCATGTACCGCATCGTGCCAATTGTAGTTGTGATCGGCTGTAATGCCGTTCCAGCCGCGATAGTGCGGCCTCAGCGCCGGATGGTCCCATTGGTAGCCGGTGTCTTCGCCGCCGATGACAATGCCCTGCCCGGTGAAGCCAGCGGCCCAGACCGTGGGCGCTTCGATCTGAGTCACACCCCAGGCAATACTCGCAGTCGCAGTCACGGTGTCAGGCGAGCCGACAGACTCGCTACGCGGCAGATTCATTGGGACGTGCGGATTCGCGTCAATGCGCATGACATCGGCGCGTTCGGCCAATTCGGTCAGCGCCGCGAGCGGCAAGCCTGCCTGGATCACATTCGCGATCCAGTAGCTGCGATGGGTGATATGGCGCGCATCGAGCCAGGCGTCGCAGGTTGCGCTGATCATTGCCCGCGCGCGCCTGTAATGCATCGACAAGCATGCGACGTCGCAGGCGGAAATCTCCGTCGGTGCGCAGCGGCGCAAGCAGCGGTCCGGACTGGTCGGCAAGAACAATCAGGGCGTCGACGGACCCGTCGCGTTTTGCGATAACGAGCGCATGCGAATCGACAACTGCTGCCGCCGACGCCGATGCCGCCCACCCAAGCGCGACGGCAAGCGTCCACGTTGCACGGGGCGGACTCGCCCCGCGGCGCCTCGCGTCAATACGCAAACTGCTCATTGAGGATGCGATCCTCGAGGTTGTGCTCGGGATCGAACAGCAGCGTGACGGTCTGTTCGCGCGATTCGCGGATCGTCACCTCGACGATGTCGCGGATCTCGTTCGAGTCCGCAGTCGCGCTGACCGGGCGCTTGTACGGATCGGGAATCTCGAACTTCACTTCCGTGCCGGCACGCAAGATCGCACCGCGCCAGCGCCGCGGCCGAAATGGACTGATCGGTGTCATCGCCAGCACATCGGCGCCGAGCGGCAGGATCGGCCCGTGCGCTGACAGGTTATACGCAGTAGAGCCCGCCGACGTCGACACGAGCACGCCGTCGCACATCAGCTCCTCGATCTTGACCACGCCGTTGAGCGACACGCGGATGTGCGCGGCCTGCTTGGTCTGGCGCAGCAGCGAGACTTCATTGAACGCCAGTGAGGTTGCTGTCGTTCCGGATTCCCCGACGGCCTGCATGACCAGCGGTTTGAGCGCGGTCGGCTGCGCGCGAGCGAGGCGTTCGTTCAACCCTTCCGAGTGGAACTGGTTCATCAGGAAACCGACCGTGCCGAGCTTCATGCCATAGACCGGGCGGTTCAACGCCAGATGCCGGTGCAGCGTGCGCAACATGAAGCCGTCGCCGCCGAGCGCGACGATGATTTCGGCCTTGTCGAGCGGGACTTCGGCATAACGCCGGCGCATCTCGGCCAGAGCCGCCTGCGCTTCCTCGGTCTTGCTCGCCACGAACGCGATCGGTTTCAGCTCTGCGCCCATGGCCCGATTCTACGCGACGGCGGTCGCGCCCGCCTACCTGTCGGCGATTTCGACTTTCGTGGCCTAACCCCGCAGGCGGCCTCGCTTCGTTGGATTGCGCACCACTCGAGGAGATCCGACCATGTATCGACCGCTCGCTCTCGCCATCGCCGCCAGCCTGGCGTCGTGCTCAGCCATCGCCGCAAACGACGCTGGCTATTCACTCACCGTCTACAGTGCGGCGCAGCCCGGCCAGCTCAGCACCGCCAACCTGGCCCAGTACGGCGCGAACCTGCCGGGCTACGCATTGGTGCGCGATTCGCGGCGCATGAACCTGACCCAGGGCATCGGCGAACTGCGCTTCAGCGATGTCGCCAAGCGCATCGATCCGACCACGGTCGCGTTCGAGTCGCTGTCCGATCCGTCCGGCACGCGCGTGATGGAACAGAATTATCAATACGACCTCGTCGACAATGCCAAGCTGCTCGACCGCTACATCGGCCAGATGATCAGCGTGACGCAAACGCGCGGCGAGAAGACCGAGACGATCACCGGCAAGCTCCTGTCGGCAAGCGGCGGCCTGATCCTGCAGCGCGATTCGGGCGAGGTGCTGACTTTGGGGAACTACAGCAACATCCAGTTCCCCGCCCTGCCGGGTGGCTTGATCACGAAACCGACACTGGTCTGGAAAGTCAGCAGCAAAAGCGGCGGCGCACAGGACGCACGCGTCAGCTACCAGACGCAGGGCGTTACGTGGTGGAGCGACTACAACGTGACGATGCGCGAACAGAACGGCGCCTGCGACATGGATCTGGCCGCATGGGTGACCCTTGTCAACCAATCCGGCGGCAGCTACGCCGATGCGCAGCTGAAACTCGTCGCCGGCGAGGTCAACCGCGCACCCGCCGCTGCGCCGGCCGTTGCCGGCTACGCAATGAAGGCGGTGCGCGCCGAGATGGACGCGGCAGCACCTGCCTTCACCGAAACCAGCCTGTCGGAATACCATTTGTATACCCTGGGCCGACGCACCGATCTGCCGGACAACTCGACCAAGCAACTCGAATTGTTCCCGGCGGCGCATGCTGTCGCCTGCCGCAAGCAACTGGTCTTCACTGCCGGTCCGGCGCCGTGGAGCTACTGGTCCGGACCGATCCAGGATCAGGGCTACGCGGCGACGAACAAGGGCACTGTCGGCGCGTATCTGGAATTCGACAACAAGGAAGCCAACCACCTCGGCATGCCGATGCCCGGCGGCCGCGTGCGCGTCAATCAGGCCAACCCGAACGACGGCACGCTCGAATTCGTCGGCGAAGACATCATCAAGCACACGCCGCGCAACGAGACGCTGCGCATCAAGCTCGGCAACTCATTCGACATCGTCGGCGAGCGCAAGCAGACCAGTTTCCGGATCGACACCAGCGCGAAGACGATCGACGAGAGTTTCGAGATCAGCGTGCGCAACCGCAAGAAGGAAGCCGCGACCGTGGTCGTGCGCGAATACCTCTATCGCTGGAGCACGTGGCAGATCACGGCGAAGAATCATGCCTTCGAAAAACGCGACGCGCAGACGATCGACTTCCCGCTCGACATCGCTGCAGATGCCGAGGGCAGGATTACCTACACCGTGCACTACCACTGGTAGGCAGCGTCATTAGACAGGCCGTAGCTGCCCGTTGAGGGAACGCGCCTTCTCGTTGGTGACGCTTACCGTGGCGTGGCGAAACCTTGGTCCCAGCCGACGCGGTGGCAGCGTAATCGAACTCGGTCAATCCGTTGTTGCCGCTGGTAGCTTTTAGTGAGAGTATCCATGGGCTCCTTACAAGAGCGGCAGGCGCGAACGAGGTGGGGTGCTTCGTTCCTCGGTCCTGCGCGGGGATGCTCATGTATGACGATGGCACGAATACTGCCGCGGCTGGTTCCGTTCGCCTCGACAAACCGCGCCACGCGAGCCAGGCCGGGTGTAGTGAAAAACGCCTGATCGCTCGCTTGTCGGGAGCGTTTGGCCTCGCCAAACGTGTCCAGCGCCTCCATGCGATAGCCTGCGTTGTCGCGCGTGGCCACCGCTGTGAAGACGTCCACAACGTCGGCTGCCCGCTTCGCAATGCTGTAGCTGCTGCCTCCGGCGCCTGACCGGATGGATACGCCAACCACTGGCCGCGCGTTGATAGCCCTGCTTGTCGGAGCAGGGGCCTTATTGCTGCAGCAATGGTCCATCGACTATCAAATCGACTTGCTTGGCTATCACGCCTCGGGATCGCTGGTCCATCTGCATACGGGCCTGCTTCTTGCGCTCGCGATGTCGTACGTGGACCGCATGTACCTGCGCACGGCCTTCGTCTTCGTTTTTCTCGGCTCGCTGTGGCATGCCCGCGGACAGGGTTACGGTCCCGCAATTCTGATCCTCACGCCGGTGCTGTACGCAATGATGTACGCATGGACCGTCTGGGCCGCCCGGCGCATGAGCTGGCCTCGCCCGGCGGCGGAGCAACAGATCCGCCGCGGCGACCTGGCGCGCTTCGCACTGTATGGCCTGTTGCTCTACCCGTCGGGATGGGCGCTGCTCGATTACGCGATGACGCTGCGAATTCCGGTATGGGAGCCGGCATTCGCGCTCAGCGACGCGGTGCAAACACTTTTCGCCCAGCACTTTGGCGTCTCGGTCGTGACGTTGCCGCTGCTGCTGCTGCTCGGCGAGCATTTCGGCAGGCGCCGCCGTTTCGAATCGGACGGCATGGTTTTGGCGGTGCTTCTGCTCGGAGCCGGCGCCAACCTGCTTGCCTCGTTCGCCCTGCATGGACCAGGTTCCGGGCCACACGATCCACTCGCTTCGATTCTCAGCTACCGGTTCGTGCTAATCGCGATCCTGGCCTGGTGCGCGTTGCGCTTGCGGCCGAGAATCGTCGTGCCGATCCTGATGTCGGTCCAGATGCTGCTGCTGTTTTCCCTGGCCGAGTCCGCGCCACGAATGGGAGAGTTGGCCGGCGTCCTGAAATTGCTCAAGGCCGCCTTCGAACTCAGCGTGCTGCAACTGTTGATCGTGCTGCTGCTGATCATGCGACGCGACGGCGAAAGCGCACTCGCGAACTTGCGTGAGGAATCACACCACGAGGCAATCACCGGGCTTCGGAATCTGAATGGCCTTTTCAGCGACGCACCGCGCATGACGCCACCGCCGCAGGAAATCGCTTACCTCGCCCTCGCCAATCTCGATCGTCTTGCCGGCGGATTCGGGCTGCGCGTGCAGGAAGCCTTGATGCAGGAGACAGCAAAGCACCTGTCCGACGAGGTCGAGACTTATTACGTCGGCACCGGACAATTCGCTTTGGTCTGGAAGGACACGGCAGCGCCGAAGGCATGGGACGCCATCCTCCATCGCCTGGAGCAATACAGCTTTCGCTATGCCGGGGAGACCTTGCGGTTGACTCCGTACCTCGGTGTCTCCGCGCTCCAGGGCACCGCACACCCGCAGATCGAAACTGCCCTCGATGCCGCATCGACGGCCGCGCAGGATGCAGCCATGCATGGCGACATGCATCCGGTGCGCGCGCAACCGTCGCACCAGGAGGATACGAGTTCCGCGAACCGCGGTGCCTCGGCGATTGCTTCACTGGCACTGGCGCACCTGCGCGCGCGGGAGCTGGAATTGTTCTTCCAGCCGATCAGACGCATCGGCGAGCCGCCCGATCAGCCGATTCGCTATGGCGAAGTCCTGTGCCGACTCGGTGTCGGCGGAAAGTTGCTGATGCCCGGTGTCTTCATCCGCGAGCTTGAAGTGCGCGGACGTTCGGTTGAGCTCGACCTGGCGGTGATCAACTGCCTGTTTGCCTGGCTGCGCA
Source organism: uncultured Gammaproteobacteria bacterium (assembly GCA_963738115.1). Taxonomy (GTDB): domain Bacteria; phylum Pseudomonadota; class Gammaproteobacteria; order Xanthomonadales; family Rhodanobacteraceae; genus Rudaea. Next base: position 314,796 of record CAVTVN010000004.1, read on the forward strand.
AGCATACTGGCGACAATCTGCCGCGCCTGGGCATCAACCTGACAGGGCGCAGCGTTACGTCGGACAGCTTTCGTCAGACGCTGCTCAAGCTCATCGATCAGGCGCCGGTACCACCGGCGTCCTTGTGCTTCGAAATAACCGAGACCGAAGCCATCGCGCGTTTCAGCGACGCACGGCGCCTGCTGGAAGATCTGCGCCGACGCGGTTGCGGCATCGCGCTGGACGATTTCGGCATCGGCATGCAGAGCTTCGAGCGGCTGCGCGAACTGCCGTTCGACATCGTCAAGATCGACGGCTCGTTCGTGCGCGGCATAACGGCGCGTGCGCGCGATTATGAACTGGTACGCGCCTCCGTCGCCGTGGCACACGCCTGCGGAGCCGACACCACGGCGGAATACGTCGAGAACGAGGAAATTGCCAAGTGCCTCGAGGAGCTGGGCGTCAGCTGGGGTCAGGGCGACTATTTTGGCGTCGCCGCTCCGATCGACTCGATGTTGAAGGCGAAGACCGGCGCCTGACCGAAATTCTCATGACGCTCGGCGGCCACTCCGCCACGGCGATTCGTGCAATCGCGCTTGACCGCGACGTTGGGTGCGCCAGTCCGTACTCCGCTTGCCGCAGGCGAACAGATCCCTCCGTGAGCGCTCGATCCTAAGCATCTGCTCATGGCAGCGGATGCATATCGACCCTGAGACATCCTGCCTCCGGCCGACTCTCTCATCTCGAGATTCGCATCGTCTGACCCCGGAGGGAACCCATGTCCGCCGCCGATCCGATCCGCCACGTCGTGCTGTTGATGCTCGAGAACCGCTCCTTCGACCAGATGCTCGGGGATCTGAAGAGCGTCAACGCCGATATCGACGGCATCGACCGCGCCCATCCGAACACCAACATCGACCCCAAGACCAATGCGCCGATCGCGCAGCAGCCGATCGCGAGCTACACGCTTCCGGACAAAGTCGACATCGGCCACGAGCCGGACAACGTCGATGCCCAGCTCGATCTCAAGGACACGCCGATGTCGGGCTTTGTCGGCGACTTCCGCAACAGCAACGCCGCCGGCAACGACGACGGGCTCGCCCAGCAGGTCATGGCCTACTATCCGGTCGGCGTCGGTTCCGCGCGCCGACAAACTGCCGGCACTGCACACGCTGGCACGCAACTTCACCGTTTGCGATCGCTGGTTCTCCTCGCTGCCGGGTCCGACCTGGCCGAACCGCCTGTTCGCGCTGACCGGCACCTCCGCCGGCTGGCGGAGCATGCCGAGCGGCCTGCACATCGGCGGGCCGCCGCTGGTCTACGGTCAGGAGACGATCTTCAACCGCTTCGCCGACAAGGGCCTGACGGCGCGCTCGTACTGCGCCGGCAAGTCCATTACCTGGATCATGCGCCAGACCTGGCTGCATCCGAGCTGGCGCCGCGGTATGGACGATTTCGACGATGACGTCGCCGGCCCCGAAGTCAACTTCCCCGCGTTCGCATTCATCGAGCCCAACTATTTCGGCAAGGTGCCGGACGACCAGCACCCGCCGCACGACGTGCGCCGCGGCGAACAGCTGATCGCGGACGTCTACAACAAGATCCGCGCGAACCAGGCGCTGTGGGAATCGACGCTTCTGGTGGTCGTCTATGACGAACACGGCGGCTTCTACGACCACGTCGCGCCGCCGAAGACGATAGCGCCGGACGGCGACGACCAGGAGCACTTCGATTTCACGCAGCTCGGCGTGCGCGTGCCCGCCGTACTCGTTTCGCCTTGGCTGCCGCAGGGTGTCTCGCACACGCAGTTCGACCACACGAGCGTGCTGCGCTACCTGTGCGACAAGTGGGGGCTCGAGCGTCTGGGCAAGCGCGAACAGGGCGCCAACTCGATCTCGCAGGCGTTCTCCGGCCTGCCGAACCTGCGCACCGATACCCCGTTGACTCTGACCTGGCCGAAGGGCATGGCGGCAGCCGCCGGCGCCTCGTCCGTGGTGAACTCCAACCAGGTCGCGCTCGCCAAATCGATCGATGCGATGCACGCCGAACTCGGCTTCTCGGCACCGCCGACGCGCGCGCTCGCACCGCCGCTGCGCGATCCGCAGGCACTATGCAAGCGCGCCTTCGCGCGCGCCGACGCGACCGAGGCGATGCTCGCACGCGAAGAGAACAAGCGTCTGGTCAAGGTGCTTGCCGTGCACGGCGTCGGCCACGGCGATCAGGATACGGCCTGGCGCGACGATTGGCGCAACGCGATCATCAAGCAGGTGCGTGCGCAACCCGGCACTGCTGACTGGAACGTCGAGGTCGAATTTGCCGTGTACGACGACCTGTTCGACAACCGGCCGCTTGGCGCAAAGCAGATCGGCGAGGCGCTGCTGCGCCTGGCCGGCGGCCTGATCTCAGGGCCGAACGAAACCGCCCGACGCGGCCTGCTGGGGTCGCTGGGCAAGGTCGAGGACAAGCTGCGCTGGAGCGCCGGCATGATCGTGCAATGGGTGGACGACGCCAGGCTGCGCGCGCAGCTGCGCGAGCGCCTCGCGCAGCACGTGGAGGACTTTGATCCGGACCTGATCGCCGCGCACAGCCTCGGCAGCCTGGTCGCCTACGACTTGTTTCGCCGCGATATCGCGGCCGGCAACGGTGCGCAGCACGCGAAGCGCTATCTGCTCACGTTCGGCTCGCAAATCGCCAACCCGGCCGTGCTGCCGGTGTTCGACGGCCGCATCGAACCGCTGTACGACGCAGCCGGAGCCGGCTTCCGCCAGTGGTTCCATCTGTTCAACACGCACGATCTGGTCTTCACCGCGCGGCTGCCGATCAAGAATGACCCGCGGACCAGCAATCTCGAAGCCGACTTCAACGGCCTGACCAACGGCTCACACGACGTATTGAGCCACAATGGCGAATCGTATCTGTCGAATCCGGGCGGTACACCGGCTTGGTCGGCACTGACCGTCGATGGGAAAGACGTTGCCCGGGCGCTCGGCGTGGCGCTGAAGTCGACGAGCGTCGCCGACACCGCGCCGGCGGTCGTACGCACCGACACACAGCGCAAGCAGCGCGCGCTGCTGGTCGGCATCAACGAATATCCCGATCCGCGCAACCGCCTGCAGGGTTGCGTCAACGACGTGTTCCTCGTGTCGAGCGTCCTGCAGGAGCTGGGGTTCGCCGCCGACGACATCCGTGTCGTGCTCGACGACCGCGCCACGCGTGCCGGCATCGAGGAGCGCATGGAATGGCTCATGGACGGCGTCAAGAAAGGCGACACGCGCGTATTCTTCTATTCCGGACATGGCGCGCAAATTCCCACCTACAGCGAGCACGCGACACCCGACGGCATGGAAGAATCTCTCGTGCCGTACGACTTCGACTGGAGCGAGGCGCACGCGTTCACCGACTCGAACTTCCGCAAGTACTACGCGCAGCTGCCGTACGACGCGCATTTCTTCGCCGCCTTCGACTGCTGCCACGCCGGCGGCATGGCGCGCGGATCGCTGCGCCCGCGCGGCCTCGACCCGCCGGACGACATCCGTCACCGCATGCTCGAATGGTCCGCGCAAGACCAGATGTGGGTGCCGCGCGGCTGGTTGAAAAAACACAAGAAGGATCGCCCGAACCGCCTGTTCGTGAGCAGGTCGCTGCCGAGCTCCAACACGTCCATGCAGGCGCTCGGCCAGGCCGGCGAGATCCGTACGACCGGCGACGACAAGAAGGTGCAGAAGGACTACGACCACCACGGTCCGTACATGCCGCTGATGATGTTCGCTTGCGGCGAAGGCCAGCTCGCCAGCGAATACGAGCACGGGGCGATCAGCTACGGCGCGTTTTCGTACGTGTTCGCGAAGACGCTGCGCGAACAGAAGTCGAGGAAGAAAGACGCGACGCTCAAGCAACTCGTCAGCCTCAGCGCCGCGGAACTCAAGCACCTCGGTTACGACCAGACGCCAGAGATGGTCGGGCCCGCGAAGAAGTACAAGGCGGGTACGCTGGTGGCGAATCTGCTGGGCTGACGTCGCGCCGCGTGCCTTCGGCCCGACCACGCTTCGCCGGGAACGCGAAGGGACGACCAGCACTCCCCGGTCGCCCCTTCCGAGACACGTGGCGCGCGGCACAAGCTAGCCGCGATATCGCAGCGCATCCACGAACAGCGCGAATGCCGGCGACGATTGGCGGCGGCTCGGAATAAACGTCGTAAGGTGCACGCGATCCAAGCCCCATGTCGTGCCGCCGAAATGGCGTCATTTCTTGCGGCGCGTTTCGCTCCTGCCTTCGTCCGGATCGTGCTCCCACAACTTCGTCGGATCGCCGAAGACGGCGCCGAGCACGCGCTCCGGCCAGACCTCGAAATAGGTCAGCAAAAGGGCCATCAGCGGTATGAGGATGAAGGCAAGTCCGTGCGAGGCCATCATGAACATCGCGATCGCGCGCAACACCAGCAGGTACAGGTCGGTGCGCGCGCGCTGCTTCAGGTCCTTTTCCGGCATCGTGTCGTAGCCGACATGGAACGCCTTCCAGAAATGTCCGCAGGCGATCACGCCGAATGTTGCCCACAGGCCGGGCGAATGAACGATCTGCTGGATCAAATCGTTGTCGAGCAGGATACCGTTCAACGGGATCAAGACGATCCAGTAGGGCAAGCCGACGATGCCGACGAGAAATAGCCAGACCAGCAAACCGATCGGCACGCTCTTGATCCGGTCCAGCATATTCCGCGGCGGCGGACGCGTTTCACGCATCGCGCGCGGAACCAGCGCGGCCACGATCGCGGCGACCGCGGAGAGGCCGTCGAACCAGTAGTTGAATACCGCCAGCGGCGCCGACCAGTCGAAGGCATAGATGCCGACGACGGGAATCAGGTTGCGCGCGAGCACCAGCCACGCGTCGCGGCGCGCGGCGAACTCACGCAGGTGCTGCGACAGCGGCGGCAACGGGATCTGGCTTGATGGTGCGTTGGTCACGGCGCGGCTTCTCCCCCAACAAACGACGCTGAACGATTGGACGGTATGCGGCGATGCGTACCGATGCGCTCGAATTCAATGTCGCAGATCGGCACCATCCGGCGTTGTCATCGATGTAGATATGAACAGGGACGAAGCCAAGGAGCCACGACCAACAGTCAGGAGATCGCCGTGAATTCATCCACCATACCAGCTTTCAGAGTGCCCTCATTGGAGCGGAATGTTCAAGCAGAAGCGCCCGGAGGTGCCGAGCTGGCGCGGTTTGACTATCAGCCGGTAGCGAACGAGGTAAACGTGCAGCCGAGTGCGACAGCGCGCTGCGTAGACGTTCTCGCACGCTCGATGGCGGACTCGGCCTGCGGCTTCTGACCGCAGTCAGGAGAGGCTCGCACGCGCTCGAAAATCAGGACCTCAGGGCGCCTTCGCGTTTGCCCCTGCCTGCACCAGCTGCGCCAGGCGCCTGACGGCGACCGACACGATCGGGTAGTCGGTCACGACCTGCGTGCGCATGTCGTCGAACATGCCGAGCGTGAACTGCAGCGCCGGATCCTCGCGGTTGAGCCACGCGGCGACGAGGTCGGCGCCCTTGCCCGTGCCGCCCTGTTCGAGTATCTGCGCGGTCAATGCGCGATGCTGCGAATACAGCTCGTCGCGCAGGCTGCCACGCGCCTGCGCGTGCCAGCGCGATTCGACAGTAAGGTCCTCGACCTTGCCCATCAGCCAGGACAAGTGCAGCGCTTCGCCGAGTTCGAAGTAAACCTGGGCGGCGCGATCGACCTTTAGCTTATGTTCGGCGGCGGTATGGATGATGTCCAGGCCCGAGCCCGGCGTCGGCAATGCGGCGAGTTCGGCGCCGAGTGCCTCCGGGAAACCAGCGTCGATCCAGCGCTGCCGGTCGGCATCAAAGCGCGCACGCTCGCGCGGCGTGATCACGTTGGGAATGTGCGTGCGCAGTTCGCGCATGCCGTGGTGATAGCGTTGCACCGCAACGGCGATATCGAGCGTCGCCTCGCCGTGGTTGAGCAGCCAGCGCGTCATGCCGCGCAGCGTCGACCAGATCACCAGCAGCGCGTCGATCTGCGTATTGCCGTTGACCTTGCCGTCGAGCGCTTCGATGTCGGCCCAGAAAGTGCGCGCGTCGAGCACTTCGCGGGCGATGTTGAACGCGCGCGCGACCTGCGCAGGCGTCTTGCCGGTATCTTCGCCCATGCGCATGACGAACGTCGCGCCCATGCGGTTGACCATGGAATTGGTCACAGCCGTGGCGATGATTTCGCGCTTCAGCCGGTGGCGTTCCATGTGCGCCGCATATTTCTCCTGCAGCGGCTCCGGGAAATAGCGGCGCAGTTCCTTCGACAGGTACGCATCTTCCGGCACGTCCGACTCGAGCAGTTGCTGGAACAGCACGATCTTGGAATACGACAGCAGGATCGACAGTTCGGGGCGCGTCAAGCCGAGGCCGCGCGCCTTGCGCTCGACGAATTCCGCGTCGCTCGGCAGGAATTCGATCTGCCGGTCGAGCAGCCCCTGTGCCTCGAGCGTGCGGATGAAGTGCTGCTTGGATCCCAGGCGCGCGACGGACATGCGCTCCATCAAGCTGATTGCCTGATTCTGCCGGTAGTTGTCGTTCAGCACCAAACGCTCGACTTCGTCGGTCATCGCCGCGAGCTGCGTATTGCGCGCATCCATCGTCAACTCGCCGCGCTGCACGGCGTCATTGAGCAGGATCTTGATGTTGACCTCATGGTCGGACGTGTCGACGCCAGCTGAGTTGTCGATGAAATCGGTGTTCAGCAGCACGCCGTTCAACGCTGCCTCGATGCGTCCGCGCTGCGTGCAGCCGAGGTTTCCGCCCTCGCCGACCAGCTTGCAGCGCAGGTCGTTGCCGTTGACGCGGATCGCGTTGTTGGCGCGGTCGCCGGCGTCAGCGTTGGACTCGGTCTCCGCCTTCACGTAGGTGCCGATGCCGCCGTTCCAGAGCAGATCGACGGGCGCCTTGAGGATGGCCTTCATCAGATCGTTCGGCGCCATCGACGTCATGTCGCCCTCGATGCCGAGCGCGGCCCGTGCCTCGGCGGAAAGCGGAATCGTTTTCGCCGTACGCGGGAAAATGCCGCCGCCCTTGCTGATCAGCCTGGTGTCGTAGTCGGCCCACGACGAGCGCGGCAGCTTGAACATGCGCGCGCGCTCGACGAACGTCGCCGCCGCATCCGGGTTCGGGTCGATGAAGATGTGGCGGTGGTCGAACGCAGCGAGCAGGCGGATGTGCCTGGACAACAGCATGCCATTGCCGAACACGTCGCCGGACATGTCGCCGACGCCAACGCAGGTGAAATCCTGAGTCTGGCTGTCGCGGCCGAGCGCACGGAAATGGCGTTTGACCGATTCCCACGCGCCTTTCGCGGTGATGCCCATGCCCTTGTGGTCGTAACCGACCGAGCCGCCGGACGCGAACGCGTCGCCAAGCCAGTAACCGTGTTCGACCGAGATCGCATTGGCGATGTCCGAGAATGTCGCCGTGCCCTTGTCGGCGGCGACGACCAGATACGGATCGTCGGCATCGTGACGTACGCAGTTCTGCGGATGCACGACCTTGCCGTCGACGAGATTGTCGGTGATGTCGAGCAGGCCGTTGATGAACAGCCGGTAGCAGGCCACGCCTTCGGCGAGCACCGCGTCGCGATCGCCGGCCGGCGGCGAGCGCTTGACGAAGAAGCCGCCCTTGGATCCGACCGGCACGATGACCGTGTTCTTGACCATCTGCGCCTTGACCAGGCCGAGCACCTCGGTACGGAAATCCTCGCGCCGGTCCGACCAGCGCAGGCCGCCACGCGCGACCGGTCCGAAGCGCAAGTGCACGCCCTCGACGCGCGGTGCATAGACGAAAATCTCGCGATAGGGTCTGGGCTTGGGCAGATCCGTCACCTTCGACGGATCGAACTTGAAGCTGATGTACTCGCGCGGCTTGCCGCCCGGCAGTTGGTAGTAACTCGTGCGCAGGCACGCGCCGATCAGGCCGGCATAGGCACGCAGGATGCGGTCCTCGTCGAGGCTCGCGACATTGTCGAGCAGCGCGCGCAACGCGGCGACGATCGCCTGCATCTGTACTTCGCGCTTCTCGCCGCGCGCCTTGACGACGGCGTCGACGATGATCGCGTGGTGCTTGTCCATCGATTCCGGCAGCAGCGTCTCCAATTCCTTCTGCAGGCGCTTGCGCGCGCCTTCGATCACGACTTTGCTCGTCGTCTCGCGCTCCGGATCGAACTTCGCCTCGAACAACTCGACCAGCAGTCCCGCCATGAGCGGATAGCGGTTGAGCGTTTCCTCCATGTAAGGCTGCGAAAACGGCACGCCGGTCTGCAACAGGTACTTGCACAATCCGCGCAGCACCGAGACCTGGCGCCATTCCAGGTTCGCGCTCAGGATCAGGCGATTGAAGCCGTCGTTCTCGGCCTGACCGCGCCAGATGCGCTCGAAGCTCGTCGCAAATGCGTCCTTGATCTGGTCGACATCGAAATTGCTGGTCGCCCCGTCTTGCACGTCGAAGTCCTGGATGAAGATCGTGGCATTGCCTACGCGCATCTCGTACGGATGTTCGGAGACGATCTTCAGGCCCATGTTCTCGAGCATCGGCAATGCTTCGGACAAGGTGATCGGCGCGCCATAGCGGAACAGCTTGAAGCGCAGGTCGTCGCGTCGTTTGCGCGAGTGATACAGCGCGATGCGGATGTCGTTCGCATCCTTCAGGCTGGCCGCGCTTTCGACGTCGGCCGCGGCGATATGCGGCGTGACTTCCTCGATATAACCGGCAGGCAGGGCCTTGCCGAAACGGCTGGCGAGCTTGCCGCCCTTGTCTTCGCCGTGCTTCTGCACGAGCAGATCGCGCAATTCGTCGTGCCAGTTGCGCACGATCTGGCTGATCTTGCCCTCGAGATCCGCGACGTCGTATGACGGTTTGTCGCCGGGCTTCGGGCGGATGATCAGGTGCAGGCGGGCCAGCGCCGACTCGCCGACCTGGATCGTCGAGTCGATGCGCTCGCCGTGGAACGTCCGCTTGAGCAGGTTCTCGATGCGTTCGCGCACGTCACTGGTCATGTGATCGCGCGGTGTGAAGACGAGGCACGAGAAGAAGCGCCCGTACTTGTCGCCGCGCACGAAGATGCGCGAACGCGAGCGGCCCTGCAACTGCAGGATGCCTGTCGCCATCGCGAACAATTCGCCTTCGCTGGCCTGGAACAGTTCGTCGCGCGGCAGCGTCTCCAGGATGTTGCGCAGCGCCTTGCCCGAGTGCGAGTCGCGACGCAGCCCGGAACGGTCCATCACCGCTTCGTATTTCTGCCGCACCAGCGGAATGTCCCACGGGCGCCGCGTATAGGCGCCGGAGGCATAGAGGCCGAGGAAACGGTGCTCGACGACCGGCATGCCCTTGTCGTTGAATTCCAGCACGCCGATGTAGTCCATGTGGCCGGGACGATGCACGGTCGCCCGTGCATTGGTCTTGGTCAGGATCACGGCATCGATCGCGCCGGACTGCGGCAGATCGCGCGCCGCCAGGGACTTCAGCGAGCGCGGTGCAACCGAGCGCTCGCCCTGGCGCAAGATGCCGAGCCCGCTTTCATCGACCGCCTGAAGCACATCCTCGCCGCCGGCCTTGACGACGCGGTATTGGCGATAGCCGAGAAAGGTGAAGTGATCGTTTGCGACCCAGCGCAGAAACTCCTGCGCTTCGGCGACGCCTTCCGGTGCGAGAGGAATTTGCTGCCGTGCCATCTCGTTGGCGATCGACAGCATCTTGTCGCGCATCGCGGCCCAGTCGTTCACGCAATGGGTGACGTCCTGCAGCGAACCGCGCACGTCGCGTTCCATGCGTTCCAGGTCTGCCGGTTCGGTCATGCGATCGACTTCGATGTGCATGACCGATTCGGCCTTGCCCTTGCCTGCGCCGTCGGCGCCCAGATTCAGGATGTGCCCACCCGGATCGCGTTCCACGTTGTAGACCGGGTGGATGACCGTGTGCAGGAGCGCTCCGGCCTGGGAGACGGCGATGCCGACCGAGTCGACCAGGAACGGAGCATCGTCTGTCACGACCTCGATCACCGTATGCGTCGATTCCCAGCCATGGTCATGCGGGTTCGGATTGAACACGCGCACGCACGGCGTTCCGGGCCGGCGCACGCGCAGAAAATCAAGCAGTCCGAGGGCCAGTGCCGCCCAGGTCTCCGCGCTGCGCGCGGCCAGATCTTCAGGCGCCATGCGCTTGAGCAGCTGCGCGGCGAATGCCTGCGCCTGCGGCACCTGCGCCGCCACCACCCGCTGCGCCACCTGATCGAGTACGGCGGCGACGTCGGTCGCTGCGACGGAGGGTTGCGCGCTCATGGAAAATCCGTATTCGAAGGCTGGTTTCGCGGGGCGCTAGGATAGCGCTACGGCTGCCACCTAGCCAGACGAGGCTGTAGTGGCCCGATAAGTGCATACTGATGTGCCTTCTTGCCTCAAAGCCGGCTTGCCGACCGTCTCCGGCACCACACCGTATGCAACGCGACCACGAACTTGACCCCAGACACACACTCTACCGGCGCGCCGCCGCCGAAGTCGCCTATTCCGAGGCGCCTGCTGCTGTTGTTCCTGGCATTGGCGGCGATTCTCGGCGCTGTCGGTTTTCGCGTCTGGGAGACCATCGAGCGCTTCGTCAGCAACAGCAATTGGGTCGCGCACAGCTATGAAGTCGAAGGCAAGGTGTCCGAGGTGCTCGCGCGCCTGGGCACGATGCAAGCTGATGCGATCGGCTACGCGGCGACCGGCGACGATCTGAGGCAGGCGCGCTTCAACGGCCAGCTGCCGCTGCTCGACCACGATCTCGGCGAACTGGCGAACCTGGTCCAGGACAACCCCGTGCAGATTGCGCACGTCGGCGAATTCACGAGCAGCGTGATCCAGCAACGCGACCTTGCGGTCGCCACCGTCGAGGCGCGGCACAAGACCGGCACCGTGCCGGCGGCAATGGCCGACCTGGGCATCAACGCCGTTCGCGGCGCGTCGCGCATCGTGCTCGACGAAGAGGACAACCTGCTGCGGCAGCGTCGCGTCGATACGGACCACACGTCGACGTTGACGCAGACGCTGACCAGCGTCGCGATCATGCTCAGCCTGATGTTTCTTGCGATTGCGTACGCGCTCGTCGCCGCGGCCATGCGGCGCAGCGCGCGCGGTCACGACGAACTGCGCGACGCGAATGCGCAACTCGCCGAAGCACTCGCCGAGACGCGCCGCATCGGCGAAAGCATGCAGAAGCTCAGCCAGCTCGGCGAAATGCTGCAGAGCTGCCGTGAACTCGACGAGGTCCGCGCTGGGCTCGGCGGCGCCCTGGACGATCTGCTGCCAGGGCTTGGCGGACGTCTGGCCCTGATCAATCCGTCGCAGAACCTGGCCGTGATCGGTGCGCACTGGGGCCAGCATGCACTGCTCGCCGAGTCGGTGTTCGCGCCCGAAGACTGCTGGGCGCTGCGTCGGGGCCAAGCCTATCCGCTCGCCGGCACCAGCAGCGGTTTCGTGTGCAAGCACGTGCAATGGCCGTCGCCGGACCATCCGCACGCGGGATATCTGTGCGTGCCGCTGTCCGCGCAGGGCGAAGTGGTCGGCGTGCTGACCTTCGACGGCGAACGCGCGCCGAGCGCCGCGGAACGGCGCATCGCGCTTGCGGCGGGCGAGCAGCTGGCGCTGGCATTGGCCAACTTGCGCCTGCAGGAAACGTTGCGCACGCAGTCGATCCGCGATCCGCTGACCGGCCTGTTCAACCGCCGCTATCTCGAGGTTTCGCTCGAACGCGAATTGCTGCGTGCGACACGACGCTCCCTGTCGCTTGCCGTGCTGATGCTCGACATCGACCACTTCAAGCGCTTCAACGACAGCCACGGGCATGAGGCCGGCGATGCATTGTTGTCCAAGTTCGCCGAAGTGCTCAAGCGCTGCATCCGCAACGAGGATATCGCCTGCCGTTACGGCGGCGAGGAATTCACCGTCGTCCTGCTCGAGGCCGACGCCGAAAACGTCGCGCAGCGTGCCGAGCAGATCCGCGCCGCCGTCTCGGCAATGAGCGTCGAGCACCGGCGCGAACAACTGCCGCACGTGACCGTGTCGATCGGCTCGGCGATGTACCCACGCGATGGCCGCGCGGCCGAGGACCTGCTGCGTCGCGCCGATGCCGCGCTGTACCAGGCCAAGAATCTCGGCCGCAACCGCATCGTCGATGCCGGCAGCGAACTACCCGTCGAGCCGACTTGACTGTGCCAGCCGGGAGACTTGCTAGCGCAGTCCCGTTTCGTTGCGCGCAATGACCATGCGCTGGATTTCGCTGGTGCCTTCGTAGATCTCGGTGATCTTGGCGTCGCGGAAATAGCGCTCGAGCGGCATCTCCTTCGAATAGCCCATGCCGCCGTGGATCTGCACGGCCTGGTGCGTGATCCACATCGCCGCTTCGGAGGCGAACAGCTTGGCGACCGACGCTTCGGTGCTGAAGCGGCCGCCATTCTTTTCCGCTTCGCCCTTGACGAAGGCCGCGCGCAACGTCAGCAACGTTGCCGCATCGAGTTTGCATTTCATGTCCGCAAGCTTCGCCTGGGTCATCTGGAACGAGCCGATCGGATGGCCGAATGCCTTGCGCTCGCGTGCGTAGTTGACGCTCGCTTCATACGCGGCGCGCGACAGCCCCACCGCTTGTGAAGCGATGCCGATACGGCCGGCATCGAGCACGCCCATGGCGATGCCGAAACCCCTGCCCTCATCACCGAGCATGTCGCCGGCCGGACAGACGTATTCGTTGAACTCGATCTCACAGGTTGCCGAGGCGCGTATACCGAGCTTCGGTTCGGTCTTGCCGGCGTGGAATCCGGGACGCGACGTGTCGATGATGAATGCCGATACGCCTTTCGCGCCCTTGCCCGGACTCGTGATCGCAAACAGCACAATGTACTTCGCCACCGGACCGGACGTGATCCAGCTCTTCTTGCCGTTGATGACCCAGTCGCCATTCGCGTTCTTCGTCGCACGCGTGTGCATGTTCGATGCGTCGGAACCGGATTGCGGCTCGGTCAGCGCGTAGGCGCCGATCGCGTGCCCTTCGGCAACCGCGCGCACGTATTTCTGCTTCTGCTCCTCGTTGCCGTTCTTGAGGATGCCGTTGCAATAGAGCGTGTTGTTGACCGACATGATCGTCGAATGCGCGCAGTCGGCTGCAGCAATTTCGATCATCGCCAGCACGTAGCCGACCGGGTCGAGGCCGGCGCCGCCGTATTCATGCGGCACTTCGATGCCCATGAGGCCAAGTGCCCCCATCTCGCGGATGGTCTCGAGCGGAAACTCGCCACTCTTGTCGAAATCCGCGGCGATCGGCGCGATGCGCTTCTGTGCGAAATCGCGGGCGACGGACTGGATCGACAATTGGTCTTCGGTGAAGCGGAAATCCATGGCAACCTCGACTGACGCGCAACGGCTCGTTAGCCCTCCCCTTCAACGGGAGGATTGGGTGGGACGGTGTGAAAACGTATCCAGCACTCCCGAGACCTCTTTTTTCTCGGGAGGACGGGAAACGGCGATTTTACCGGTTTCGCGCAGCCGGCGTCTTGCCGAGCGCATCGAAGTCGCAAGGCCTGGCTTGCAGACGCTGGCTCAGCAGCCACGGCAATAACCCTTCGGTGGCATACGCGCGATGCCACATCGGATGCATCTCTTCCGGATATTCGGTGTAGCGGGGCTGGCCGCCCTCGGCGCGCATCGCGCGCACGACAGCGCGCGATCCGACCATGGCGCCGCCGTATCCGGTCTCGATGTCGGTGTCGTTGTCCTTGCCGCCGTGAAAGATCCATTGCGGAACGCGCGCAATAGGCGCCAGTCCGGCCAGCTCGGTCATGCCCGACATGGGCACACCGGCGGCGAAGCACGCCGGCCATGCCTTCAGCGCGTCCCATACGCCACTGCCGCCGTCGGAAATGCCGGTCAGATAAATACGTCGTGGATCGACCGGAAACCGCTTTATGGCATCGGCGATGACTGTGGCGACTCGCTGCGGCGGCCAGTAGCCGTTTGTCGTCTGCGGGGCAATGTATACGAGTGGAATATTGCCTTCGCGCGCGCGGTCGACGAGTTCCAGCGAACCGTTGCCGTAGCCGGCCAGTTGCGAATCGTTGTCGTCGCCATCCTGCCAGTCGCCATGCAGGAACACGACCAGCGGCAAGCGTTCGCCGTGTTCGCGGCCCGGCGTGACGAAGGCGCGGTATGGCACACGCTGCGCATCTGGCGTCCAGTATTTCGCCAATTCATCGTATTCGATCGCAGCGCCGTCGCGGGTAGCCAGCGCGAGGGCAATGACTAGGCAACGCAGCAGGAGAGGTTTCACCACGTAGACACAATGAAAATGAGGAAGAACAGTTTCAGTTTAGCGACTTTCTTTGGAGATCAATCGTCTCGATTCGTTCCACGAAGCCCGAGAGCACTGGCTCGAGCGAATGTCGCAAGATAGGGCGCGGCACTTCCGGCATCCTGCCCCTCACCCCATCCCTCTCCCGTCGGTGAAGGTGATGAGGAGAGGGGGTGCGCCGACGAATTCCATTGGGTGCTCGTGAGCCTGGGCGGCACAAGCGAGCTTTCCGGGTCTGACGCGGCTTGAGGGTCCACCTTTGCTCCAGCCCGCATTGACGCTGGCCACGATGGGGGCTAATCTAGCCATCCATCTCTTAATCAAGATGAAAGGATATTCTTGGATCTCGGCTCGACCACTGCTTTGCTGCGCCTGCTCTCCGATCCGACGCGGGTGCGCCTGCTCGCACTGCTCGAACGCGAGGAGCTGACCGTTGCCGAACTGTCGGCAGTGCTGCGCCTTGCCCAGCCGCGCGTGTCGACGCATCTGGCCAAACTCAAGGAAGCCGGGCTGGTGCGCGACCGGCGCGCGGGCGTATCGGCCTATTACCGCATCAACTTGGACCTGGGCCCCAAGCCGACGGCATTGCTGCACGCGCTGCGTGAAAACGTCAACGATGGCCTCATCGACGATGACGCGCGGCGCCTGCCGACGATCCTCGCCCAGCGCGCGCGTGCCGAGGGCTGGGCCGACAGCGTCGCCGGCGACATGGAGCGGCATTACTCGCCGGGCCGCACGTGGGAGGCGCTGGCACGAGCTCTGACCGGATTGATCGACAGCGGTGACGTGCTCGACGTGGCGTCCGGCGACGGCGTGCTTGCTGAATTGCTCGCTCCGCACGCGAAATCGATTCTCTGCCTCGACGCCAGCGAACGCGTCGTCAGCGCGGCGCGCACGCGGCTGAAGGGATTTGTCAACGTCGAGGTGAAACTCGGCGACATGCACGCGCTCGACACCGGTTCGAGGAAGTTCGACCTTGTGCTGCTGATGCACGCCCTCACCTACAGCGAGCGCCCGGCCAAGGCCGTGGCCGAGGCGGCGCGCGTATTGCGCCCGGGCGGGCGCCTGCTGGCGACGACGCTCGCGCGTCACGCGCACCGTGCGTCGGTCGAACCGTTCGATCACCGCAACCTGGGTTTCCGCGAAGAAGAATTGCGCGAGTTTGCGACGAAGGCCGGCCTCAAGGTTCTCAACTGCGAGCGCCTGACGCGCGAACGCCGCCCACCGCACTTCGAAGTCTTGTCCTTGTTGGCAAGAAATGAAAGAAAAGGCATTTGACGCGGATTGCGCTGATAAAGCCGAGAACGCGGATTTTCGCAGAAGAGAATGTTTGCAAGTGCGTACTGATGCTCGCCGGACCTCGGCGCGATTTGCGTTGATTCGCTTGATCCGCGTCAATCCGCGGTCATCCGCTCTGATCCGCGTAAAAGAAGCTTTTGCAGGAGCAACAACTTGAAAAACACACTTCCCTGGCTGAACCCGCAGCGCACGCAGAGTCTGCTCGACGCGCTGGCACAGCGCATCCTGATCATCGATGGCGCGATGGGCACGATGCTGCAGAGCTACAAGCTCGACGAAAGCGGCTACCGAGGCAGTCGCTTCTGCGATGGTCGCGATGCGCAGTCGTCGCACGAACATCACGGCCCAGGCTGCGACCTCAAGGGCAACAACGACCTGCTGTCGCTGTCGCAGCCGAAAATCATCCAGGCCGTGCACACGGCCTATCTCGACGCGGGCGCCGATCTGCTCGAGACGAACACGTTCAACTCGACCACGATCAGCCAGGCCGACTATCACCTCGAGCACTTGGCCTACGAACTCAACCGCGAAGGCGCGCGTCTCGCACGCGAGTGCTGCGATCTGGCCGAAGCGAAGTCGCAAGGCAAGCCGCGCTTCGCCATCGGGGTGCTCGGACCAACCAGCCGCACCGCGTCGATCTCGCCGGATGTGAACAATGCCGGTTTCCGCAATGTCACGTTCGAGGAGCTGGCGACGGCATACGCCGAAGCAACCAAGGGGCTGCTCGACGGCGGCGCGGACGTGCTCATGGTCGAGACGATCTTCGACACGCTCAACGCCAAGGCAGCGCTGTTCGCCATCGCGCAGGAGTTCGAGCGACGCGGCGCGCACGTGCCGATCATGATTTCCGGCACGATCACCGACATGTCCGGGCGCACGCTGTCGGGCCAGACCGCCGAGGCGTTCTATTACTCGTTGCGTCACGCGCAACCGCTGTCGATCGGCTTGAACTGCGCGCTGGGTGCGACCGAACTGCGCGCGTACGTCGATGCCCTGGCCCAGGTGGCAGAGTGCTACGTGAGCGCGCATCCGAACGCCGGCCTGCCGAACGCGTTCGGCGAATACGATGAAACACCGGAACAGATGGCGGCCACGATCGGCGAGTTCGCGCAAAGCGGCCTCGTGAATTTCGTCGGCGGCTGCTGCGGCACGACGCCGGCGCACATCCGCGCGATTGCCGAGGCCGTGCGCGGCGTCGCGCCGCGCGCGTTGCCGGACGCCAGATCGGAAGCAGCATGAAGCATCTGCGCTCGTCGTCCCGGCGAACTAAAGAAAAAACAGAATGAATACTGTACCTCGCCACACGCGACTTTCCGGCCTCGAGCCTCTGGTCATCACGCCGGAGCTGCTGTTCGTCAACATTGGCGAACGCACCAACGTCACCGGTTCGGCGCAGTTCAAGAAACTGATCAAGGAAGACCGCTACGAGGAGGCCGTCGAAGTCGCACGCCAGCAGGTCGCCAGCGGCGCGCAGATCCTCGACGTCAACATGGACGAGGGCCTGATCGACTCCGAAATGGCGATGGCGAAGTTTCTCAACCTCATCGCCGCCGAGCCTGACATTGCGCGTGTGCCAGTCATGGTCGATTCGTCGAAGTGGACGGTCATCGAAGCCGGGCTGCGCTGCCTGCAGGGCAAGGGCGTCGTCAACTCGATCTCGATGAAGGAAGGCGAGGCAGCCTTCATCGAGCATGCGCGCAAGGTTCTGAATTACGGTGCCGCGGTCGTCGTCATGGCCTTTGACGAAGTCGGCCAGGCCGACACCAAGGCGCGCAAGGTGGAGATCTGCACGCGCGCGTACCGCATCCTGACCGAACAGGTCGGCATGGCGCCGGAAGACATCATCTTCGATCCGAACATCTTCGCCATCGCCACCGGCATCGAGGAACACAACAACTACGCCGTCGATTTCATCGAAGCGACGCGCGAAATCAAGGCGACGCTGCCTCACTGCCACGTGTCCGGCGGCGTCTCGAATGTTTCGTTCTCGTTCCGCGGCAACGAAACCGTGCGCCAGGCGATCCACGCGGTGTTCCTGTATCACGCGATCAAGGCCGGCATGGACATGGGCATCGTCAACGCCGGGGCGCTGCCGATCTACGATGATCTGGACCCCGAATTGCGCGAACGCGTAGAGGACGTCGTGTTGAACCGGCGCGCCGATGGAACCGAACGGCTGCTCGAGATCGCCGAGCGCTACCGGGGCAAGAAGGGCGAAGCGGTCGTCGAATCACACGCCTGGCGCGAACTGCCGGTACGCGCACGCCTGAGCCACGCGCTGGTGCACGGCATCGACCAGTACGTCGAAGGCGACACCGAGGAAGCGCGCCAGTTGTCGACGCGCCCGCTCGACGTGATCGAAGGCCCGCTGATGGACGGCATGAACGTCGTCGGCGACCTGTTCGGCGCCGGCAAGATGTTCCTGCCGCAGGTGGTGAAGTCGGCGCGCGTGATGAAGAAGGCCGTGGCCTACCTGATTCCGTACATCGAGGAAGAAAAGCTGCGCACCGGCGAAGCGCACAAGGCAAACGGCAAGATCGTGCTTGCAACCGTGAAGGGCGACGTGCACGACATCGGCAAGAATATCGTCGGCGTCGTGCTCCGCTGCAACAACTTCGACGTGGTCGATCTCGGCGTAATGGTGCCGGCGCAGAAGATCCTGGAGACCGCAAAGGCCGAGCACGCCGACATGATCGGCCTGTCCGGCTTGATCACGCCGTCGCTCGAGGAGATGAGCCACATCGCCAAGGAGATGCAGCGCCAGCAGTTTCATCTGCCGTTGTTGATCGGCGGCGCAACCACCTCGCGCGCGCATACCGCGCTGAAGATCGAACCGCACTACAAGTCGCCGACCGTTTGGGTCAAGGACGCCTCACGCGCCGTCGGTGTTGCCCAGTCCCTGATCAGCAAGGAGTTGGTTGACGAATTTCTGGCGAAGATCCGCGCCGAGTACGTGGAAATACGCGAACGGCACAAGGATCGCGGCCCGGCCAAGCGGCTTGTCACGCTCGAACATGCCCGCGGCCAGGGATTTTGCGGAAATTGGGAAACGTATACACCACCCGTGCCGAACCAGCCGGGCATCACGGTACTGAACGACTATCCGCTCGACGAACTGATCGAACGGATCGACTGGACGCCGTTCTTCAACACCTGGGAACTGTCCGGCCACTATCCGCAGATCTTCGACGACGCCGTTGTCGGCAAGCAGGCGCGCGAGTTGTTCGACGACGCACAGGCGATGCTGAAGCAAATCGTCGCAGAAAAATGGCTGACCGCCCGCGGGGTGATCGGGCTGTGGCCTGCCGCGCGCGTCGGCGATGACGTCGAAATACTCCCTCTCCCCCTAGCAGGGCTGGGGGGAGAGGGTCGGGGTGAGGGGGAAGCGCCGCGCAATTCTTCGCCGACTACAGCAAGCCGATGCGCAGCCCCCTCACCCAACCCTCTCCCCTGAGCACGCTCAAGGGAGAGGGCTCAGGCTGCACTTCCTGCGCCAGCAAGCCGACAAGCCGCCCGGCCGGCCGGATTTCTGCCTCGCGGATTTCATCGCGCCGAAGGAATCCGGCGTCCGCGACTGGATCGGCGGCTTTGCCGTCACCGCCGGGCTCGGCATCGAAACGAAGTTGCAGGAATTCGAGCGCGATCACGACGACTACTCGTCGATCCTCCTCAAGGCGCTCGCCGATCGTCTTGCCGAAGCGTTCGCCGAACGCCTGCACGAACGCGTGCGCAAGGAATTCTGGGGCTACGCAGGCGACGAAGCGCTGGGCAACGATGACCTCGTTGCCGAGAAATACCGCGGCATCCGCCCCGCCCCGGGTTACCCGGCCTGCCCCGATCACACCGAAAAAGCGAGCCTGTTTTCCCTGCTCGACGCGACGAAGAACGCCGGCATCGAGCTGACGGAAAGCTTCGCGATGTACCCTGCTTCGGCGGTCTCGGGCTGGTATTTCAGCCACCCGGACAGCCAGTATTTCGTCGTCGGCCGCGTCAGCAAAGTACAAGTCGAGGACTATGCTAAGCGCAAAAACTGGACCCTGCAGGAAGCCGAGCGCTGGCTCGCGCCGAATCTCGACTACGACCCGGAGTAGTCCCAACGCGCGGCCCCGCTCGTTCAGCCCGCGATGTTGACATAGCGATCACGCTTGCCTCCTGACACTGCTAGGATAGCTTGCCGTATTCCTGGGAATCCGGCGCTCGCTGTCAGGGGGCTGGCGTGAATTCGAAAGCAGTAAGGTGCGGAAGGGTCCGTGCGCGGCGCTTCGGCGATCTGCGAATGCGTGGTGCCGGGCAAGCAGCGATTCCGCGAGGGGGCAGCTGACGATGCGCAACAAGGCACTGGTCGCCACGGCGGGGTTTGGTCTTGCGCTGGCAGCCTGCATTATCGGCGGCACCCTTGCCGTCGGCCTCTGCCAGTTCGGCACCCTCAGAAGCCAGACCACCGCGCAGGTCCTCGACACGGCCATTTCCGTCGGCACGTACGTCAACGAGCAGAGAGCCCGGCAGCTCGAACTGGTTTCAAGGGACATCGCTGCCGATGCGAGCTTCGCCACCCAGATCATCCAGCTGCTCGGCGCGCGCGAAGCGGCAGCCGACACCGGCGACGCCGCCGCAATTCGCAATGCGCTCGACGAGCGCCGTCGCGGCGCTGCCCTCGATGCGATCGCCCTGCTCGATGCAAACGGCAAACTGGTTGCCGAAATCGGCGATACCTTTCTTGCCGAGCATGTACTTGGCTCACTTCCGTTCGTCATCAAGAGCCGAGCCGAGAAAGTCCAGGCATCTGCCGTGCTGGACGATGATGCGCGCCTACCTGTGGCTACGGCAACGCCGATCATGCAGGATTCCGAGGTCAAGGCCTTGCTAGTTACCGGTGTTCGAGCTCCGGCAGATCTGCCCAGAATAATGAGCGGCGTCGCCAGGGCGGATTTTGCCCTGATCGCCATCGAGCCGACCGGGCCCAGCGTCGTGAACTCGACGCTAGCAGCGAGAAGCGCCGAGCAGCTGTCGGCCGCCGTCGAAAACGATCGCAGCCGCTGGGTCAACGCCGCTCCATCCAACTTCGAAGTCCTGATTGACGGGCGCGCATGGACGGCGCGCGCGGTTGCACTACAGCCGGGAGGCCGTAAAGGTTACCTCGTCGCGCTCGTACCACCGGAGCATACGGAAGCGCTGCTGCATGCCGTCGCGGCGGCGCTGATAGTGGCGATGATAGCTGCGCTGCTCCTGCTTGCCGCCCTGCTCGTCGTCGGCTGGAGGCGCGGCGTTGCGCCGCTGATGGCGATTGCGAACCTGTCCGAACGGGCGATGCACGGGGACTTTGCGCTCGAACTCAAACCACAGGGTTTCGCCTTGATCCGCCACCTCGGCAACCTGCTCAACTACCTGCTGAAGGAGCTCGACCGCTATCGCGTGCCGCACGGGGCGCCGCGTCGGCGCGCTACCGACACACATTGACCGGGAACACGGCGAGGCATCCACCGCTGCGGCGCCTCGATCTGATTGACGATATCGGCGGCGACCATGCCTAGGTCTCTTCAGCGCTGCCTGGTTCAATCACTTCGGGTTTGTGGTGGCGCAGGTGAGTGTAGAGGTTGTACACAGAAACGAACGCCGGAAACAGGTTCGACATGACGCCGACCGAGTCGTTCTTTCCGAACGTGAAGTAAGCCAGCAGCAGCGTGCTGCCTGTGATCGACAGCCACCAGAACGACAGTGGCATGACGACGCGGCGCAGTTTCTTCGTCGCATACAGCTGCACGAACCAGCGCGCCGTGAACAGGAAAACGCCGATGTAGCCGATCAACTTCCACGGCGTCACGTTGATGTGGTGCAGGTGGAACAGTACCTGATTCATGAGCGCGTCCCCGAACAGAGTCGGATAATCAAACGCACAGTGTAGCAAGCTGGTTTACAGCAGTCGCCGCACACGGGATGTCTGCGGTGCGAGAATCTACGCGCTTCCGCAAGCCGGTCCCAGGACTCCACCGCGCATGTCGACCAGGATCGCGTGGTCGAGCCAGCGCACGAGCGCGCGCGCGAAATTGAACTCCGGCTCGATCTCCAGCGCGGCGCCAATGGCACATTCCATGTCGGCGCCTGCTCGCAGGTGCTTCAACGCACCGACTTCGCCGGCACTGCTGGCAAGCACCTCGACGCGCCAGCCCGGCCTGACGACGAGCGCGAATTCGCGCCGGTCGAGGTCGTCGGGCAAGGCCAGGGTCGCGTTCGGCTGATGCGCAAGCCAGATGCTGGCAACCGGAAACGGCGATTCGAGCCACGCGCAGGCCGGATGTAGCTCGAAACGGGCCGCGAGCAGATCGGCCGGCGGCAGCGCGGCAATGCGATCCCGCGTAAGGCCGAACGAGTCGGCGGCGTAATGCGCGCGGTGCACGGCCCACTCGAGTGCCGCGACGTCGCCCAGGTACGGCAGCGCCCGCGTGTGCTGGAAATCACGAACGAAATCGGCAAAGCGCGCGCCGAATCGGTTCAGGTCGCCGCTGGTGCTGGGGCACGCGCGTCCGTACGCGCGTGCCAGTCCGCCAAGGAAGTCTTCGCCGACCAGCGCACGCACGACCGGATACGTGTTCGCCAGCGCCTTTTCCCACGCGGCGTGCACATTGCCGCGATACAACGCGAGGCGATCGAGAGTGCGCGAGTCGCGCCCGGCGATATCGGCGGTGATCTCCTGCGCGCGCAGCGGATCGATCAATGCTTCGGCAAACTTCGCCTGCAGGTGTTCAAGCGGCAACGACACGGTGTTCCCCCGCGGCTTCATGACGTCGCCGTGCGCGTGCGCTCTCGTCGATCAAGATGTCGAGCGCCGGGACATCGGTATCCCACTCGATCAGGGTCGGGACCCGACCGAAGCGCTGCAATGCGCGCTCGTACAACAACCACACCGCATCGGCAACGCGCGCACCGTGATGGTCGATCACGGCCACATCGGTGACCAGATGTCCGGCAAGGTGAATTTCGCCGACATGCTCACGCGCAATTGCGTCGATCTGCGCCGCAGCATCGACGCCGTGATTGCACTGGTTGACGTGGAAATTGTTCACGTCGAGCAGGATGCCGCAGCCGCTGCGCGCGGCGAGCTCGTTGAGGAAGCCGGCCTCGTCGTAGTCGTCGCCCGCGAAGCGCACGTAGCTCGAAACGTTCTCGATCAGTACGCGCCTCTGCAGCACCTCCTGCATTTGCGACACGCGGGAGCACATCAGTTCGAGCGCCGCATTCGTCATCGGCAATGGCAACAGGTCGTTCAACACCTGCCCGACGACGGCGCCCCAGCACATATGCTCGGAGACGAGGCATGGTTCGACGCGGCGCACGAGCTGTGCGACGTGATCCAGATGTTCGCCCGAATACCCCTCGGCCGAGCCGAGCGCCAGGCCCACGCCGTGCAGACTGATCGGGTAGCGTTCGCGCAGACGCATCAGCACGTTGAGGTCGTAACCGCCCTGGCCGAAGTAGTTTTCGCTGTGTGCCTCGAGCCAGTCCACGCAACACTCGCGCGCGAGCAGGTCACGATAGTGCGGTGTGCGCAGGCCGATGCCAATTCCCGCGGGTGCTCCGGCGGGTGCCATCTCGGCCGGCCGGTAGTACGCCGGCAGCGCGGTTTGCGTAGACGTTTTCACGCTCATGCGATATCGATCGGCTGCGGCCCATTCCGCAGCCGAAAGCCAATGCTACTCCTCAGTTCTTCTTCGGCGGCTCGGTCTTGCCGCCGAGCGACTGGCACGTGCCCTTGGCAACGTACTTCCAGTCTTGCGCATCGTTGTCCGATTTTGCCTGACCCGCACAGGCATGCGTGCCCGTGCTCGTGGCGCAGTCGTTCTGGCCGGCCTTGGCAACGCCGTAGCACTTGTCCTGGTTCACATGATCCTTTTCGGCGGCGAGCGCCGAAGCGGACACGGCAAACAGTCCGGCGACCGCGGTAGCAATGAGGGAGTGACGCTTGTTCATGGTGATTCCTCTTGGGTGGTTTCGAGCTGAAGGCGGGATCGCTTGGCTTACCTGCCCCAATGCGAAGGGCGCCTTGGCAACACCATGGCGCGCGAACAGGTTTTTCGGCCAGCGCTCATTGGACGCGCTGCGCGCTCGATTCCTTACAAACGGGCGGGTAGCGGCGGCGGGATGCTCGATCGTGTAAGGAATCCGGGGCCGTCGCGTCCAATCCCGCGAATCGCTTTCTCCTGGCCGCCACGGCAACTTCGACTGGAGTACCTCAGATGAACTCACCCAGACCACGCATCGTGATCGTCGGCGGCGGGTTCGCCGGTGCCAAGCTGACGCGCCTGTTGCAGCGTCGCGCAAAATTCGCCGACGTCACCCTGGTATCGGAGGAAAGCTATACGACCTTCAACCCGATGCTCGCCGAAGTCGTCGGTGCGACGGTATTCCCGGAGCACGTCGTCGCCCCACTGCGCGCCACGGTCGGCAACGCGCGCTTCATCATGGGTACCGTCGGCAGCGTCGACTTCCGCGAAAAGCGCCTGCAATGCGACACACTCAAAGGCAACGTCGAACTGCAATACGATCACCTCGTGCTGGCGTTCGGCAATCGCGCGCGCATCGACCTGATCGCCGGCATGGCCGAACATGCCGTAGTGCTCAAGACGGTTGGCGATGCCATGCACATCCGCAACCTGGTGCTGCGCCGGCTGGCGCAGATCGAACTCGAATCCGATCCGGCGCTGCGCAAGTGCCTCGGCCACTTCCTCGTCGTCGGTGGCGGATTTTCCGGCGTTGAGGT
Organism: uncultured Gammaproteobacteria bacterium; assembly: GCA_963738115.1. Classification (GTDB taxonomy): domain Bacteria; phylum Pseudomonadota; class Gammaproteobacteria; order Xanthomonadales; family Rhodanobacteraceae; genus Rudaea. The sequence goes on from CAVTVN010000004.1 coordinate 339,202, forward strand.
CGCCGGCGCGCTCGCCGACAGCCTGCGCGAGATCCGCCGCTACTATCCGCGCGTCGCCGCGGACGAACTCAAGGTGACGCTGCTGCAAAGCGTCGACCGTCTGCTGGTCGAACTGCCGCCGTCGCTCGGCCGGGCGGCGGAGAGGTCGCTGGTGAAACGCGGCGTCGAAGTCATGACCATGACCGGCGCTTCGGCGATCACGGCGCGTGACGTGCAGCTCAACGACGGGCGCGTGATCAGCGCGGCGACGACGATCTGCACGATCGGCACCACACCGAATGCGCTGGCCGCGCGCCTGCAACCGCTGGCGATGGAGCGTGGCCGCATCGCCTGTCGGCCGGATCTCTCCGTGGCCGGAGCCGATGGCGTCTGGGCGGTCGGTGATTGCGCATTGATCAGGAATGGTGGGCAAGGGCTGGCACCGCCGACCGCGCAGTTTGCGATCGCCGAGGCCCGGCACCTGGCGAAAAACCTGGTTGCGAGCTGCCTCGGTCGCGCGACCCGGCCATTCAACTACACCGCACGCGGCATGATGGCGACGGTCGGTCATCTGAAAGGCGTCGCAAAGATCTTCGGCGTCCGGCTATCCGGACTGCCCGCATGGATGCTCTGGCGCGCGTACTACTTGAGCCAGATGCCGACGTTCGGACGCAAGGTGCGCATCTTCGTCGAGTGGAGCTGGGGCATGTTCTTTCCGCCCGACATCACGCACTTCCGCTTCACGCGCAGTCACGAACTGCTCGACAGCGACCAGGCCGGCGTAATGCCCGGGCCGCGGCGTTCGGCAGCCTGAGTGCAAGACGGCTGCGGGCGGGAAACGCGATGGCTCGAACCAGTCTGCGCCATGACGAAGAACTGGACGAGCGCCCAAATTTCGCCGGGGTCAGCCATTTCGACGCATCGACGGTGTATCTTGCCAGCGAGGCGGTCGGCTCGGACACTTCGCATGCATTCCGGAGCACGTGATGGCAACGAAGAAGAAGGACACCTCACGCAAGTCGATCAACCTTGCGTTGCAGGGCGGTGGCGCGCATGGTGCGTTTGCGTGGGGCGCGATCGACACATTGCTCGCCGACGGCCGGATCGACATCGAGGCCATCAGCGCGACCAGTGCCGGCGCGATGAACGCTGTCGTACTGGCCGATGCGCTGACCGACGGTGACCGCCAACACGCGCGCGAACGCCTGGCCGCGTTCTGGAAAGCGATCGCCGACGCAGGGGCCCAGTACAACCCGGTAAAGCCGTTGCGCGACTGGTCCGGTCGCGCGCTGCCGGTGGAGCATTCGCCGTTCTATTGGATGTTCGACACGATGATCCGGGTGTTTTCGCCCTACCAGCTCAACCCGTTCAACTTCAACCCGCTGCGCGATGTGCTGAACCGGCATGTCGACTTCGAAAAGCTGCGGGGTACAAAAGGCATCAATGTTCACTTGTGCGCAACCAACGTCGAAACCGGCCGCGTGCGCATCTTCAATCGCAACGAACTGACAGCCGATACCGTGCTCGCGTCCGCCTGCCTGCCGTTGCTGTTCCAGACGATCGAGATCGAAGGCTCGAATTACTGGGACGGCGGCTATATCGGCAACCCGGCTATCTTTCCGTTGATCTATGGCTCGAAGAGCTGCGACGTCGTGATCGTTCACATCAATCCGATCGTGCGCCGTGGAGTACCGAAGAGCGCGCCAGAAATAATGAACAGAATCAATGAAATAAGTTTCAATTCTTCGCTGATGCGCGAAATGCGGGCGATTGCGTTCGTGACCAAGCTGATCGATCAGAAGAAACTCAAGGCTTCGGAGATGAAACAGATGCTGATTCATTCGATCCGCGACGACGAAGCCATGACAGCTCACTCGATCGCCTCGAAAATGAGTCCGGACTGGGAGTTCCTGTGTTCGTTGCGCGACAGCGGGGGCGCAGTGACCGAAAGCTGGTTGCGCGCGCACTACCGCGACATCGGCGAGCGCTCGTCGGTGGATCTCGAGGCGGAATTCCTGTGATTCCTTCGTCGCCAGCCGCAAGTGATGGTCCAATCGATTCGTGCGAGGGTCAGCGCCATGAACACACGTGATGCCGTCAATGCCGGACTGCTGCTTGCCGTGGCCGGCGCGATGATTGCCGCCGTTGCGGCCAGCGTGCGCCACAACGGCGAGGGTACCGTCGAACGCGAGCGCTGCTACGGCATCGCCCGCACCGGCCAGAACGATTGCGCCAATGCCGTGCACTCGTGCGCGAAACAGGGCAAGGCCGATTCGGATTTCCGCGAGTGGCTCGCCGTTCCGAAGGGTACCTGCGAACGCCTGGCCGGGGGAGCGAAGGACGAACGCGCGCCGTGAGCACGTCGCTGACGACACGCCTGCGCGAGTTGTGGGGCGTCGGCATGCCGCAACCGGCGCGCGTGGTCGAGGAAATCGCCCGCAGCCAGCACGAATCGGAAATCTGGGTAAGCGTCGCGCAGGTCGCGGTGATAACCGCCGCGGCGCTCGCCTATGTATTCACGCCTCGTGGCTTCAGTCCCGATGCGCCGATCGCCGCGGTACCGCTCGGCATCTTCGCGCTGATCCTGCTGATCGCGTTGCGCGCGTGGTTTGCCTGGAGCGGACAGTTGACGCGCCCGGTGCTGGCTGCCTCGGTCGTCGCCGAAATGAGCGTGCTGCTCGCCATCCTCTGGGGTTTCGCGCCGCAATACGAAACGACGCTGGCAGTGGCGCTGAAGAATACGCTGTTCGTCGCGGTGTTCGTGCTGATCGTACTGCGCACGCTGCGCTTCGAGCCGATCTGGGTGTGGCTGTCCGGATTGACGGCGGCCGTCGGCTGGTCCTTGCTTGCATTCTTCGCCTGGCGCCAGGCCGGGCCTGCCGGGCAGACCATGGACTTCGTCGTTGCTGCGACCACCGGCCGCATCGACGTGCACAACGAGGTGATCCGCGTTGCCGTAATCCTGATCGTCACCGCCGTGCTGGCGACCGCGCTGGCCCGCGCGCGGCTCACCCTCGCCCGGGCCGTGCAGTCGGGCCAGTCCGCCGATGCCCTCTCGCAATTCTTCGACAGCGATGTCGCGGAGCACATCACGACTACCGATCTTGCACCAATGGCCGGCCAGAGCGTCATGCGAGAAGCAGCGGTCATGTTCACCGACTTGCGTGGCTTCACCAAGGCCTCGGCCACGCTTTCGGCGGCCGAGTTGATCGCGCTGATCGGTGATTACCAGAATGTCGTTCTCCCGGTTGTGCGTGCGCACGGCGGCAACATCGACAAGTTCATGGGCGACGGTATTCTCGCCAGTTTCGGCGCCGTCAATGCGTCGTCGACCTATGCCGCCGATGCGCTGCGCTGCATCGATGCCATCCTGGCGACATCTGGCGTCTGGGCACAGGATCGCGCTGCGCGTGGCCTGCCTGCACTCGGCATCGGCATCGGCGTCGCCCACGGTCCGCTGGTCTTCGGCATCATCGGCGTCGAGCGGCGGCTCGAGTACACCGTGATCGGCGAAACGGTCAATCTGGCGGCGAAACTCGAAAAGCACAACAAGGCGGAAAACGCTGCCGCGTGCGCGACGGCAAGCCTGATCGACCTGGCGAAGCATCAGGATCCGTCACTGACTGCGTCCGGTTTCGACATTCGTCGCGCGCGGACCGTCGCGGGAACCGCCGACCCGCTTGACCTGGCCGTCTGGCCTGCCACTTGATCGAGTGATGCTTTGCGTTTCGACTGAAACGGCTATCATTCACCGCCGAACCCGGGAATCCGTGTGAGCAGGGGCTGTGAAGTAGCGTCACTGCGAACGCCGTCGAGCAACCAGGACTTGCCATGCCGTCGAACGCCATCGCTGTCGCCGCAAATCCCTCGATAGAGTTTGCCGCGCTTGCCGAACAGCGAACCTACCTGATGCGCATCGCGCGCATGGAATTGCGCGACGAACATGCTGCAGAAGACTGTGTATCCGACGTCCTGACCCAGGCCTACGAACGTCGTGCCGCCTTTCGCGGCGACAGCTCGCTGCGCACCTGGCTAACATCGATCCTCAAGAACCGTATCATCGACCTGTTGCGCAAGCAGTGGCGCGAGCAGCCGCTCGAAGAGGCGCCGTCCGGCGAGCAGGAGTTCGACAGCTTGTTCGACGAGTCCGGCCACTACGCGCAGATGCCGAGCCATGTGCGCGACCCCGCCGAGTTGTGCCAGGAGGACGGTTTTCTGTCTGCCGTGCAGATGTGCGTGGACAAGCTGCCCAAGCGCATCGGCCAGGTGTTCGTGCTGCGCGAAGTGTTCGGCAGCGACACGAAGGAATTGTGTAAGGATTTAGGGCTGACGACGTCCAACGTCTGGGTGCAACTCTATCGGGCGCGCATGATGTTGCGTACCTGCCTCGAAAAACACGGTTTTGGAAATGCGTAGCCTGGCCAGAAACAAGATGCTCAGAATCTCCTGCCAACAGGCCTCGCGCTTGCTCTCGCAACGACAAGACGAGCAACTGCCGTTCGGCAAGCGTGTGCGCTTACGCCTGCACCTGGCCTATTGCGATGCCTGCACGAATGTTTCGCGACAGTTTGCGACGTTGCGACTGGCGATGCACAAATGGCGCGACAAGCCCTAGGCTGTGGTACCCGCGCTCATGGGCAAGCACCCAAGCGCCGCGCCTTGACCTGGGTACGAACGGCCTTCCCCTCATTACGCTGAGCCAAACCGATTCGTACAACCATTTTGGAGGGGCTTGTCCCGACACTTTCGACAAAATCGGAACTCACATAACCTAAAACGAAGCGGTTGTATCGCGGAGCTCAATGCGCGGAGACGTAGGCATCAAGCCGATTACGCAATACGCCCTTCTGCCCTTCCGGCAGGAACGACGCCTCGATCGAATTCGCAGCGAGCTTTGCGATATCGCTCTTCGATAGCCCGAGGCCGCGCTGCACGGCCAGATAGTTGTCGACGACATAGCCGCCGAAATACGCCGGATCATCGGAATTGACCGTGACGCAGAGCCCGCGATCGAGCAGGCGTTTGAGATTGTGCTGCCCGATATTCCCGTAAACGCAAAGTTTCACGTTCGACAATGGGCACACGGTCAGCGGAATGCGCTCGCGGGCAAGACGCTCGACCAGGGCGGCGTCTTCTTCGCAGCGCACGCCATGGTCGATGCGCGCGACTTTCAGCAGGTCGAGGGCCTCGACGATATACGCCGGCGGCCCTTCCTCACCGGCGTGTGCGACCGTGAGAAATCCCTCCTTGCGCGCTCGATCGAATACGGCCGTGAACTTCGACGGCGGATGCCCGCGCTCGGACGAATCCAGGCCGACGGCGACGATCGCGTCCTTGTACGGCAGCGCCTGCTCGAGCGTACGCATCGCGTCGTCGGCGCTCAGGTGGCGCAGGAAGCACAGGATGATGCGATAGCTGATGCCGAATTCGCGTTCGCCGTCGGCAAGCGCGCGGCGGATGCCGTTCAACGCTGTGGCAAATGCGATGCCACGTTCAGTGTGCGTCTGCGGATCGAAGAAGATCTCCACGTGCACGACGCCGTCGGCATGCACGCGGCGCAAGTAGGCCATCGTCAGCGCGTGGAAATCGTCCTCGTCGCGCAGCACGGCGGCACCCGCATAATACAGGTCCAGAAACGACTGCAGGCTGTCGAACTGGTAGGCCGCGCGCAGCGCATCGACCGAGGCGTACGGTAACGCGACGCCGTGCTTCGCAGCCAACGCAAACATCAGCTCGGGCTCCAGAGTTCCCTCGATGTGCAGGTGCAGCTCGGCTTTCGGAATGCCGCGGATGAACGATTCGAGCGAAGTGGTCGACATAGTCAGGAAATGCTTGCGCCGGGGCCCGGTATTTTGTACACCATGCCACAATACGATCGAACAGCGTAGACCGGCGGACGGCCGCTGAAGAGGCGATATGGGCAGACTGACGACACATGTGCTGGATACGGCCGCAGGAATCCCGGCGCGCAACATGAAGGTCGAGTTGCATCGGCTCGACGCCGGGGCGAAACCTGCGTCGCTGACGCGTTTCGAAACCAACACCGACGGTCGCGCGTCGGCGCCGTTGCTCGAAGGTGAGGACCTGCGGGCCGGACAATATTCGCTTACGTTTCAGGTCGCCGATTATTTCCGCGCTCATGGAACCACCCTGCCCGATCCGCCATTCCTCGACGAGGTCGTGATCCGCTTCGGCATCGCCGATCCGGCGCAGCACTACCACGTGCCGTTGCTGGTCTCGCCATGGAGCTATTCGACCTACCGTGGCAGCTGAACCCGCAGCGTCCATGACCATGCACGCCTCGACCGACATTGCCGCCGCCGATTCGACTATGCCCGCAACTGCGGACACGGTCCGCTTCGTGCTCGACGGCCGCGTCGTCGAGTTGGCCGATGTTCCGCCGACACTGACCGTGCTGGAATACCTTCGCGAACATCTCGGCCGCTGCGGCACGAAGGAAGGGTGCGCCGAGGGCGATTGCGGCGCGTGCACGGTCGTGCTCGGCGAACTGGAAGGCGACGATCGTGTGCGCTATCGCGCGATCAACTCGTGCATCCGCTTCCTGCCGACCATCGACGGCAAGGAACTGGTGACCGTCGAAAGTCTCGCCGATGCCGACGGAAACCTGCACCCTGTGCAGCAGGCGATGGTCGACCAGCACGCCTCGCAGTGCGGCTTCTGCACGCCCGGCTTCGTCATGTCGCTGTTCGCCCTGTATCTCGAGGAAGGCGCTCCGCGCCGCACCGATGTCGTCGAAGCACTCGCCGGGAACCTGTGCCGATGCACCGGCTATCGACCGATCATCGACGCCGGCTGCGCGATGACGACGTACCCGGAACCATCGCGCTGGAGCCGTGCCGACGCGGCGCGCACCGAGCGTGTCGATCTGTTGCGATCGATACAGCGCGACCACGCGCTGCGCCTGCCGGACTTCGTTGCGCCGCGCAACCTCGACGAACTGGCCGATGCATTCGCCGCCGCGCCGCAATCGCTGCTGCTTGCCGGCGGCACCGACATCGGCTTGTGGACGACGAAGCATCTGCGCGACCTGCCGGCCATGATTTACCTCGGCGAAGTCGCCGAATTGCAGCGAGTCCAAGCGGACGGCGGCTACCTGCGGATCGGCGCCGCCGTTTCGCTGACGGACGCCTGGCGCGCGATCGTCGCCGAGCATCCCGAACTCGCCGAAGTCGCCCAGCGCTTCGGTTCGCCGCCCGTGCGCAACTCCGGCACGCTGTGCGGCAATATCGCGAATGGTTCGCCGATCGGCGATGCGATGCCGGCATTGATCGCACTGAATGCCCACGTCGAACTGCGCGGCGCGGATCGGTCCCGCACGATGGCGCTCGAGGATTTCTATCTCGGCTATCAACGCAAGGCTCTCGAAGCGGGTGAGTTCGTCGCTGCTGTCGGCTTGCCGCCGCGCGATCCTGGTCTGTCCCTGGCCAGCTACAAATGGTCCAAGCGCATCGACCAGGACATTTCCGCCGTGTGTGCCGCGTTTGCGCTGCGTGTGGAAGGCGGACTCGTCGCGTCGGCGCGCATTGCTTTCGGCGGCATGGCCGCGATGCCCGCGCGCGCGCGGCAAACCGAAGCCGCGCTGGTAGGACACCCGTGGGCGACCACGACGATCGATGCGGCAGTTTCGGCCCTGGCGCTGGACTTCACACCGATCAGCGACGTGCGCGCGAGTGCCGAGTACCGCCTGCAGGCCGCGGGCAACCTGCTGCAGCGCTTCTACCTCGAACGTAGCTCGCAACCGCCGTTGTTGCGCACGCATCAAGCGCAGGCACTCGCATGAACGACGCCGCACATCATGCGAAGTCGACTGCCGGCGCGCCGGTCCGCCACGAAAGCGCGCACCTGCACGTCGCCGGCAGCGCGTTGTATATCGACGACATCGCATTGCCGGCTGAAACCCTGCACGCGGCATTCGGCATCAGTCCGGTCGCCCATGCGCGCATTACCGCCCTCGACCTGGACGCAGTCGCGGCGGCGCCCGGCGTTGTTGCCATCGCCGCCGCCGCCGACGTGCCCGGCGAAAACAACTACGGCAGCATCCTGCACGACGATCCGATCTTTGCCGAAGGCCTGGTGCAGTACGCGGGCCAGCCGTTGTTCGCCGTCGCGGCGACGACTCGCGGCGCCGCGCGCAAGGCCGCTGCGCTGGCCCGGGTGGAGTTCGAAGAGCTGCCGGCGATCCTCGACGTGCGTGCCGCGCTCGCCGCGAAGAGCTTCATCATGCCGCCAAAACGGATTGCGCGCGGCGATGCGCAGTCGGCGTTGCAGGCGGCGCCACGGCGCCTGAGCGGCAGCATCACCATCGGCGGTCAGGATCATTTCTACCTGGAGGGCCAGATCGCCATTGCCGTGCCGCAGGAAGACAGCACGATGCTCGTGCATTGCTCGACGCAACACCCTACCGAAGTGCAGAACATCGTCGCCCACGCGCTCGGCTGGCACGCGCACGCCGTAACGGTGCAGTGCCGGCGCATGGGCGGTGGCTTCGGCGGCAAGGAAAGCCAGCCGGCGCTACTTGCCGCCGCGGCCGCGGTGCTGGCGACGAAAACGCGCCGGCCGGTAAAGCTGCGCCTGGATCGCGACGCCGACATGCTGATCACCGGCAAGCGTCATCATTTCATTGCCGACTACGATGTCGGCTTCGACGACGATGGTCGTCTGTCCGGCCTCCAGGTCACACTCGCCGCGGGTTGCGGCTATTCGGCCGACCTGTCCGGTCCGGTCGTCGACCGTGCGATCTGCCATCTCGACAATGCCTATTTCCTCGAGCACGTCGAAATCGTCGCGCACCTGTGCAAGACGCATACGGTTTCCAACACGGCATTCCGCGGCTTCGGCGGACCGCAGGGCATGCTCGTGATCGAGCGCATCCTCGATGACATTGCGCGCACGCTGCACCTCGACCCGCTCGACGTGCGCCGCCGCAACTACTATGGCATCGGCACGCGCGACACGACTCCGTACGGCCAGCGCATCGAGGACAACGTTCTCGACACGATCACGGACCAGCTCGAGGCCAGCAGCGACTACCGCGCACGTCGCGCGGCACTCGCGGAATGGAACAAGGGCAGCGCCATCGTCAAGCGCGGCATTGCGCTGACTCCGGTCAAGTTCGGCATTTCTTTCAATGCCGCGCACTTCAACCAGGCCGGCGCGCTGGTGCACATCTATACCGACGGCACGCTGCTGATCAACCATGGCGGCACGGAAATGGGTCAGGGCCTGTACACGAAGGTCGCCCAGGTCGTCGCCAATGAATTCGGGCTGCCGCTGAGCGCCGTGCGCACGTCGACGACGGACACGTCGAAGGTGCCGAACACGTCGGCGACCGCCGCATCGTCGGGCGCCGACCTCAACGGCAAGGCCGCGCAGGCGGCCGCGCGTATCCTGCGCGAGCGGCTGGTCGCGCACGCGAGCGCCCGGCACAAGGTTGCCGCCAACAAGGTGCGTTTCGCCGACGGCCACGTGCGCATCGGCAAGAAGAGCATGACTTTCCGCGAGCTGGTCGCCGAGGCGTACATGGCGCGCGTTTCCTTGTCGAGCACCGGCTACTACTCGACGCCGAAGATCCATTGGGATCGCAGCCGCTTCAACGGCAGGCCGTTCTTCTACTTCGCCTACGGAGCGGCCGTGTCGGAGGTCGCCGTCGACACGCTCAGCGGCGAGACGCAACTGCTGCGCGTGGATATCCTCCACGACGTCGGTACGTCGCTCAATCCCGCAATCGACATGGGCCAGATCGAAGGCGGATTCCTGCAGGGTGTCGGCTGGCTGACCAGCGAGGAGCTGTGCTGGAACGCGCAAGGCCAGTTGCAGACACATGCGCCGTCGACCTACAAGATTCCGAGCGTGCGCGACTGGCCGCTGCAGGCCAACATCCGCATCCTGGAAGGCGAGCCCAACCGTGAAGACACGATCCATCGCTCCAAGGCCGTCGGCGAGCCGCCGCTGATGCTGTGCATCTCGACGTTCCTGGCGATCCGCGATGCGATCGCGGCCTGCACTCCCGATGCGCGCGAACTACCGGACTTGCGCGCCCCGGCGACGCCCGAAGCCGTGCTTGCGGCGATCGACCGGCTCGTCTTCCGCCCACGACCGGTGCCGGAACCGCCGAAGAACCGCCGTAGCACCGATCGCACCGGCCTCCCCCGCTGATGATCGCCTACCTGTTCGACATCGCCAGCCTGCTCGGCCGATGGCTGCACCTGATCACGGGCATCGCCTGGATCGGGGCCTCTTTCTATTTCGTCTGGCTCGACGACAGCCTGCTACCGCCGAAGCGCAGGGAACTCGTCGACGCCGGCGTCGGCGGCGAAGTCTGGGCCGTGCATGGCGGCGGTTTCTACAACGCGCAGAAATACAAAATTGCCCCGGCCGAGTTGCCGGAGCCACTGCATTGGTTCTATTGGGAAGCGTACGCGACCTGGCTGTCCGGCTTCTTCCTGCTGTGCCTGCTCTACTTCGGCCAGGCCGAGGTCTATCTGATCGACGCGTCCGTCGCTGCGCTCAGCAAACCCGCCGCGATCGCGATTGCCCTTTCGTTTCTCGCCGGCGGATGGCTGATCTACGACTTGCTCTGCCGTTCCGCACTCGGTCGCACCGAGCGTACGCTGGCGTTGCTCATCACATTGCTCTGTGCGGTTGCCGCCATTGGACTGTGCGCATTGTTCAGCGGGCGTGGCGCCTACATCCTGTTCGGCACCATGCTCGGCACGATGATGGTGGCGAATGTCTTTTTCGTCATCATTCCCGGTCAACGCGAAATGGTCCGGGCGAAAGCGGAAGGTCGCGTGCCCGATCCGGTGCACGCATTGCGCGGCAAGCAGCGCTCGGTGCACAACACCTATTTCACGCTGCCGGTGCTGTTCACGATGATCAGCAACCACTATGCCCTGACTTTCGGCTCGACCCATAACGCGATCGTGCTGATCGCCCTAAGCCTGGCCGGTGCCTCCATCCGCGCCTGGTTCGTCGCCCGGCACAAGGCGCACGAACGCGATGGCAAGACGTCACCGTGGACTCTGGCTGTCGGGCTGCTCCTGATCGCAGGCGTCGTCGCCGCGCTCGCGCCAGCGCGCCCCGTAAATTCCGTGGCAGCGACACCGGCCGACCGTACATCGGTCGAGGCGCGTTTCACCGCGATCCGCAGCATCGTAGAGCAGCGCTGCGTGCCGTGCCATTCGCCAACGCCGACACTCGCAGGATTCAATGCCGCGCCGAACGGCGTGCTCCTCGACACGCCCGAACGCCTGCTCGCGCGCACGGCGCAGATGCAGACGCAGCTCAGCACCGGCGTCATGCCGATCGGCAATCTCACCCACATGACCGACGCGGAGCGCCAGCAAATGATTACCTGGCTGATCGACGGAGCGCCGCACTGATGGCGACGCTTTATCCACGCGACCTGGTCGGGTACGGCCGCAGGCCGCCGCATCCGCGCTGGCCAAACGCTGCGCGAGTCGCCGTGCAGTTCGTGCTCAATCACGAGGAAGGCGCGGAGAACAGCGTGTTGCACGGCGACGCCGCTTCGGAAACGTTTCTCTCGGAGATCATGGGTGCGCTGGCGTTTCCGATGCGCCACATGACCATGGAATCGCTGTACGAGTACGGTTCACGCGCCGGCTTGTGGCGCGTGCTGCGTGCGTTCGAGGCGCGCCGTTTGCCGCTGACGATCTTTGCCGTCGCGCGGGCTCTGCAGCGGCATCCCGAGGCGCTCGCGGCGTATCGCGAACTCGGACACGAAATCGCCTGCCATGGACTGCGCTGGATCAGCTACCAGGACATCGACGAAGCGACCGAGCGCACCCACATCGCCGAGGCAACGCAGATCATGACCGATCTCTGCGGCAGCGCGCCGCTTGGCTGGTATACCGGCCGCGACAGTCCGAATACGCGCCGCCTGGTCGTGGAGCACGGTGGCTATCTCTACGATTCGGACTCCTACGCCGATGACCTGCCGTACTGGACCACCGTTGAGACGCTGCGCGCCGGTGTTGCGCAGTCGGTGCCGCGTCTCGTCGTGCCGTACGCACTCGACAGCAATGACATGCGCTTCGTGACAGTCCAGGGGTTCAACTCGGGAACGCAGTTCTTCGACTATCTGAAGGATGCGTTCGACGTGCTCTATCGTGAAGGTGATCCGGACGGGCTCGATGCGCCGAAGATGCTGTCGATCGGTCTACATGCGCGCCTGGCCGGCCGTCCGGCGCGCATTGCCGCGCTCGAGCGCTTCCTCGACCACGTTCTCGCGCACGAGCATGTGTGGATCTGCCGGCGCATCGAGATCGCGCAGCACTGGATCGCGGCGCATCCATTCCGCGCGCAGCAAGCAGCCTCGGCATGATCGAAATCGCCGAACTCAATGTCGCCTCGCCCGCTCGATTCGCTGCTTTGCTCGACGGGATTTTCGAGCGTTCGCCCTGGGTCGCGGAAGTAGCCGCCGCGGCGCGGCCGTTCCATTCGCGCGAAGATCTTCACGCTGCGCTATGCACGGTCGTGAACTCGGCAACACCCGTGGAGCAACTGGCGCTGATCCGTGCGCACCCGGAGCTGGCCGGCCGCGCCGCGATTCGCGCCGAGCTGACGGCTGAGTCGGCGCACGAGCAACATGGTGCTGGACTCGATGCCTGCACAGCGCAGGAATACGCGCGCTTGCAAGAGTTGAACGCCGCCTACAACGCGCGCTTTGGCTTTCCCTTCATTCTCGCCGTGCGCGGGCACGATCGCGCGTCGATCCTCGCCGCGTTTTCACAACGGCTCGGCAACGACGCCAGAGCCGAACGCGCCGAAGCTTTGGCGCAAATCGGTCGCATCGCCGCGTTTCGCCTGGCCGAGCGAATTCACATCGAGCTCGGCCCGCAGATCATGGCGATGCACGAGCGCCTCGCCGCGTACAGCGAGGATCCGGCCAATCTCACCTGCAGCTATCTGCGCCCCGCGCATCGCCTGACGGCAGCAACAATCCGCGACTGGATGCTCGGCGCCGGGTTGGATACGCATGTCGATGCGGTCGGCAACGTCGTCGGCCGCTGGCGCAGCGGCAACCCCGGCGCAAAAACGCTTGTCACGGGCTCGCACTACGACACCGTCATCGACGCCGGCCGCTACGACGGCCGCCTGGGCATCCTCCTGCCGATCGCGTGCGTCGTTGAATTGCGCCAGCGCGGCGTTGCACTGCCGTTCGATCTCGAAATCGTCGCGTTCGCCGATGAAGAAGGCGTGCGCTTCAAGTCGACCTTACTCGGCAGCAGTGCATTGGCCGGCAGTTTCGATACGCGCGTACTCGACAATACCGACGGCGACGGCGTGACGATGCGCACCGCGATGCGCGATGCCGGTCTGGACCCTGCGGCAATCGGCTCGATCGCGCGGGATCCGTCGACACTTATCGGTTATGTCGAGGTACATATCGAGCAAGGCCCGGTGCTGCTCGATGCGGGTAAACCGCTCGGTGTCGTGACATCGATCGCCGGCGGCGTGCGCATGCGGGTAGTGGTCGAAGGGCTCGCCGGCCATGCCGGTACTGTGCCGATGGAATTGCGCCGCGATGCCGCGGCGGCCGCGGCGGAAATGGTGCTCGCCATCGAGCGGTCCTGCCGTGGTCAGCCTGGTCTCGTCGGTACTGTCGGCAGGTTCGACGTGCCGAACGGAGCGATCAACGTGATTCCCGGACGTTGCAAATTTACCATCGACATTCGCGCACCGGATGATTCAGTGCGCGACGCCGCCGTCGCCGACGTACTGGCGCAGATCGAGCATATCGCCACGCGACGCAAGGTGCGCGCTGACGTGTGCCGGGTGCACGAAGCTGCCTGCGCACCCTGCGCCACGGACTTGCAGGCGCAATGGGCAGCGGCGATAGCGCGCGTTACCGGCGAATCAGCGCCGCTGCACCTGCCCAGCGGTGCCGGACACGATGCCATGAAAATGGCATCGATCACACCGATCGGCATGCTGTTCGTGCGTTGCGGAAACGGCGGCATCAGCCATCATCCCGACGAAACCATGAACGCCGACGACGCCGAGATCGCCGCGCGCACGTTTATCGACTTCCTTCTGCATTTCGAGCCCGTGACGTCATGACCGATCCAGAACGCACCGCGGACGCCATCAGTCGGTTCGTCGACGCACACTTCGCCGGCGAATGCGCATTTCTTGCCGAACTGGTGAAGGTGCCGAGCGACAATCCGCCCGGCGATTGCGCGCCGCACGCGCGCCGCGCGCAGGCGTTGATCGAGGCGCTCGGGCTGAAGGTCGAAGCGCATCCGGTAGCCGACGCGGACGTCAACGCCTGCGGCATGATCTCGGCAACGAACCTGATCGTGCGCCAGCGCTTCGGCGACGGCGGACCGACGATCGCATTGAACGCTCACGGCGATGTCGTGCCGCCGGGACAGGGTTGGACGCATGACCCGTATGGCGCGGCAATCGAGACCGATGCAGAACACGGGGCGACAATGTACGGGCGCGGCGTCGCAGTCAGCAAGTCGGACTTTGCAACCTACACCTTCAGTCTGTTGGCGCTGCGCGAGCTGGCGGCGCAGGGAGCACCGCTGCGCGGCACCGTTGAGTTGCACCTGACCTATGACGAGGAGGCCGGGGGAGAAATCGGTCCGCGCCGGCTGCTCGAACAAGGCTTGAGCAAACCCGATCTTGCACTCAGCGCGGGCTTTTCCTATGCCGTCACGACGGCGCATAACGGCTGCCTGCATCTCGAGGTCGTCGTGCACGGCAGGCAGGGCCATGCCGCAATGCCCGAGCGTGGCGTCGACGCGCTCGCGGCGGCGACGCAGATCCTCACCGCGCTGTATGCCTCACGCGAGGTTTTGAAAATGCGTGTGTCGAACACGCCGGGCATCAGCCATCCCACGCTCAACGTCGGCCTGATCGCCGGCGGCATCAACACGAATGTCGTGCCGGATCGCGTGAGCTTTCGCATCGACCGCCGCATCATTCCGGAGGAATCGCCGCAGACGGCCGAAGCCGAATTGCGCAGCCTGATTGAATCGACTGCGGCGCAAATTCCCGGCATTCGCATCGAGATGCGGCGCATCCTGCTGTCGCTGCCTCTGGTCAAGCTGCCGGGCGCCACGAAACTGATCGAGGTACTGCAGCGTCACGGCGAACATTTCTTCGGCACTCCGATCGTCGAACATGGCGTTCCGATCTACACCGATGCGCGCCACTACACAGCTGCCGGTATTCCAACCGTCCTGTACGGCGCGGGCCCACGCACGCTGGCCGAAGCCAATGGCCATGCGGCCGACGAGAATCTGCGCCTCGAAGACTTGCGAGGCGCGACCAAGACCGTCGCGGCCACACTCGCTGAGCTGCTCGATCCGATAACCTGAGGACGAAATGTCAACTATCGTCAGCTTCCGACTAGTCAGGCGCAAATCCGGAGGAAGGCGTTATGGACATCCCTCAAATGCAGTATTGAAAACAATGTCGGCCGGATTGACCTCGTAGGCGCCAATGTCCGGGCCGGAACCGAGCGTGCGCGCGAACGGCGATCCACGTTGATCGAAGCTCAGGCCGGCAGGGTTGCTGCCGGCATCGATGGCAGGGCTGTGACTGAGCAACGCGTGGGTAGGTGTCGGCCCACCGTTATTACGCAACGGCCCCAGAAGCGGGCATTTGCCGATCAACGTGCCGACCGGCACATTGGCGCTGGTAGCGAACACCAAGTTGTGTGAGCCCGTGAAACTCGATGTCTCCAGATCGCTGCCGGCTCCGGCGCTGCCCCAGGTGTTGTTGGCGAAGATATTGCTCTCTAAATCGACACTCTTCGACAAGATGCTCACGCCTGGCGCGTTTTCCTGTCCGCTACGATTGAAAGCGATGGTGGAGTTGAGCAGCGTTAGGCTTGAGCCGCCCGCCCGCAGTCCGCCCGAGTTGCCACCGCAAGTGTTGTCCGAGATCGTGCTGTTGCGAATAGTTACGGCTCCGTAGACGTCCACACCGCCGCCAACCGCCGTCTGCTGGCCGTAGTGATCGGGCCTGCCGCCCGAAGCGCTATTACCCGAGATGGTCGTGCTTTCGATATCGATGGTTCCGGAGACGGCCAAGCCACCGCCTTCCACGCCACCGTTGTAGTTGCCTGACCCGCCAGCCAGGATATTGCCGGAGACGACGGAGCCGTGCGCCTCGAAGTCTCTGCCTAAAATGCCCCCGCCCTCTGAGCCGAAAATGCCGCCCGTCGCCCTGTTATTGGTGATCTGGCTGTTCAGCAGATAGACCTTGCCGTGTGTGGCGATACCGCCGCCGCCAACAGTGTTCGCTGTTGTGGAAGAAATTTCGCACCCGCTGACCGCACTTTGGATCAGGCTGACGTTGCCTTTCGAATAGATACAGCCGCCTAACAAAGATTCATTTCCAGTGGTCGTGATCAGGCCACTGCTTACCGTCAGGTTTTCCAGCGTCAAAGTACCCGTGCCGGTGTGGTTGAAGATGCGACTGTCGTATTGATATATACGGCCAATACCAAAGCGCCGCGCGGAAATGTATAGCGTGTCGGCGCCTGGCCCGAGGATGGTCAAATCATTGACCGCGACCTGGATGTCGCCGGTGTTCACCGTGATCCGACAAGCGGGCAGTCCTGTCGCATCGACCACGCCATTCTCTGGCGCCTCCAGAATGGCTTCACGCAGGCTGCCGGTGCCGTGATCGGCGCAGTTGGTCACGTAGTTGACCGCGACCGCCAATGGCGCAACGAAACAGCACGCTGTTCCAATACTCGCGATCAAAAGCGCTTTGGAAGGTTGGCCAGTCATTCGATGGTTAAAATTACACGTCAGCATTGGAATTCAGCGGTCCTCGTTGCGCGCGGGAGACTGGCACCAGTCCTTCTACGTGTTTCCATGGGCGCAACGGCATGCTCGGTGCCAGCGTAGCTGCCGTCAGCCGGTTTGCCGCCATCCTGCAGGTTGCCGTGGTAGTTGAAGCTGGCAGCGGCGACTGGAACAGAAAAATCGAAAAGCGCTGCGTAGATGAGGGGATTGATGACGATCTGATCTCCCTTAGGGGCCGGTCAATGCATCGAGAAATGGGCCGCGCCGATTACGGCGATTCAAAGCCGTTGCCGAAGATGCGGTCGGACGCGATCACGGCTGTGCCGAACAGCGAAGCGTCGTTTGCCGAGGCATCGAGGATCGAACCGGTGACGGCGTAATGGCCGGAAGATCGAAGCGCAACGCTGTTGAACGTGCCGCCGCCCCAAGCGGTTCCGTCGGCATGCAGCGGGGAAAGGACGCCGCGCTGGTAATCGGTCAGCGCGCCATCTGACGCCCGCACGATTGCAAATAGCGGCAGCTCTGGCGGTGACGAAGAAATGACGGCGGGGACCAAGCCTTCGGAGCCGACGATCACGAGACGATCATCGTCCACCAACATGTCGGCAGGAAAGGTGCTGTAAAGGCAGTCGGCCAACTCGCCGCCAAATCGCTGCGTGCCGTTGTCGGCAAAGGTGGAATCCGCGGCAGTGGCGGGAAAGCCATGTAGCCCGGTCGGCGTTTGTGCAAGCAGCTTCGTGACCGCGACAGAGTAAGCAGGACAGTCATCGTAGGTGTAACTCTCGCTGGATGAGACAAAGACCACATCGCTCGCTGCGGCGCCCGACGTGGTGGCGGCAAGGGCCATAACGTCGCTTGGGGTGGCGAGATGATTGACGTAGAAGCCAGGAGTGAGGAGCCCGCCGAAGCTGCTGCTGTTCAGGCTGCCGTCATAGCCGTTGACGGAAACGATGACGCCATCGTCGCGCAGCGACGAAGTACGGCTATACGCCGTGCCGCCGAGATAGAGCGTAGGGTCGTCGGTATCGGTGCGCAGCGCGGCGACGGCTCTAACATCCCACGAGCAGTTCGTTCCCGCATTGCAAATCGAATTCGGCGCCACCTCATCCACACTACCGCTGCCGGATGTGCCGAAGCTGGTGTCCACGGTCAGGTTGCCGGTGGCGATGTCGAAAATGAAGCGCTTCAGGGTGAGGCGTTTCTGCCCGCTGCTGCTGGTGGTTGTCTCCACGACGATCAAGCGGTATGCCGTGATCTGATTGCCCGCACCGTCGTACGTAAGATAGGCGTAAGGCACCAATGCGGCGCCGGCGCTGCTTATCCCGGAGTTGACGCTATGGCCGTAGACAGATTGCCCCCCATTGGTATTCGGCCCCCCATCGGTGTATGTGCGGAGGTACGTACTGCCGCTGGCCGTGGGGCCCAGATCGAGTAGGGTGATGACATATCCATGGAACGTTTTCACGTCATCCACGCGGGAGACGGTAGACGTGGTGAGGTTGGGCCAATCCAAATACCGGTTGTAATAGTAGGTGTCGAACGACGTCGGATCTCCCCACGCAGTTCGCTGACCGAGATAGTCGTAACGCACGGAACCGGAATTGTTTCCGGGGGAACCTTGGTAGGCGACGGCAACCTTGCCGTTGGCGACGATGTCGCCATTCGTATCGCCGATGTAGCGGGGGCTGATAAAGACGCGTTCTCCGAGCATCGCCGTCTCGCCAGTGGTCGAGGCGAAACGATCTTCAATGATCACACCATTGTTGAACTGCGGATCGTAAGCGAATGGGTCAGTATTCGATGCAGCGTGGGTGACACTCGCCAGAATGATCGATGCGCAGCTGGTCACCATCGAAATCAATCTTCGTGCGGATAGGAAATGCATCGTCTCGACTCCTGTTGTGACATGCACCGGTCGGCGCGGCAGATACTGCGATTCGATCGCGCCGGATCGAGTGTTTATTGCCGTTTCCAGTAAGAGGATGAAATGATTGCTGCGCGCGTTTGTGCAGCGATATCGGCGCGTAATGGAAGCCGCCATGAACAAATTTCTACGTCCGCCGACTGGTGCCATAGGCGCCGATGGCGATCCTGGCGCTGCCTTCGCTGGCCGGCTGGCTCGTCGTCGTGTCGCCCGGCGGGCAGCGTGTGCCTACATGGATGGTCTGCGATTCGTTGCGGACGCGCCGGCGGCTGGCAAACTCGCGGCAGGTAGAAGCCGGCGAAGGCCGCTGTGCGCCATAGCCTGCCAATGCATCCGGCAACTTTTTCTTTTTCCACATGTTTCAACACGACACTTCACCGCCATCGACACGCTTGTCTTCTGACCTCGGGCAGCGTGCAGATTTTTTGCACGGTGCCGGCGCGATTCGACATCAATACAACGGTCGTGACCGGGAAGCTGCATAAAATGCTTGGGATGCTGCGAGCAGAAAGTTAGGGAACCTTAGGTGCGGCGGACTTCATGATAATATTGGCCATTCATCCTTCTTCGCCCCCTGGCAGGCGCCTTGTGCAATGACGAACGAAGCGCCGCCGGACGGTTGGATCGTGTTCGGCAACGTCGCCATCGATCTCCTAGGACGCCGTCTTTTCGTCAGCGAGCAAACAACTTCGCTCGAGCCCAAAGCGTTTGACGTTCTTTGCCTTCTGGCACGTCACTCGGGTCATGTGCTGACACGCGATCAAATCCTCGATGCTGTCTGGGGCCACCGGCATGTGACGCCGGGCGTGTTGAATCGCGTCATAACCCTCATCCGGCAGGCGCTCAAAGAAGACGGCCAGGAGCAGCAGCATCTGCATACCTTGTATGGCATTGGTTATCGGCTGGATGCTGCCGTACGGTTCCTTGCGGCGCGTCCGAACCCGCAGCACTTGGAATCCGAATCTTCGGAACAACAGCGCTGAGGTTACCGAGCCCGCCGCACTTGAATCAGCGCAGGCTTCCGTCGCACAAGCGGCCGACAATCATGAATCAGGAGTTCCGAAACGTTCTCGCCTGATCGGGTGGCTCGCGGTTTCGATCATTTTCCTGGCGGCCGCGGTCGCATGGGGACTGCATGACACTGCAGTCGTGAGGACCGCTCCGGCAAATGACTCGCCTACCTTGGTTGTCGTGCCCCTCCACGCGGTTGACGATGGCAAAGACGAAAGTGCTTTCGCCGAGGGCTTGAGCGAAGAACTCATTACGCAGCTGGCGCATATCGACGGGCTGCGCCTGATTTCGAGCACCTCGGCTGTGCGCGCCGGAAAGGAAGGGCTCGATCCGGCACAACTCGCGCAACGATTGAATGTCACGCATGCGCTGGAAGGCAGCTTGCGCCAATCAGGCGACCAGTTGCGGATCGATTTGCGCTTGATCGCGGTCCCGTCGGGCCGCACCGTGTGGGCGCAGGGTTACGATCGCAAGCTCGCCGACGTCTTCGGCGTGCAGCGGGAAATTGCGCAGGCAGTCGCGACCGCTTTGACTCTGCATATCGGATTGGCCAACCAACCTCGTGACGCGGTCGATCCGCAAATATTTCGCGAGTATCTGCGGCTGCGCAGTATTGCGCACAATGCCACGGACTGGGCTAACGAAGTCCGGCAGGCATTGCCGGCGATGCGTGCGTTGGTCGCGCGCGCGCCCAACTATGCAGCCGCGCATGGACTGTTGGCACTTACTCTTGCGTCCGGGCACCTTGTTCCCAATGCCGAATCCGAAGCGCTCGAGGAAGCCAAACGCGCACTGGAACTG
Organism: uncultured Gammaproteobacteria bacterium; assembly: GCA_963738115.1. Lineage (GTDB taxonomy): Bacteria > Pseudomonadota > Gammaproteobacteria > Xanthomonadales > Rhodanobacteraceae > Rudaea. The sequence continues at coordinate 359,728 of CAVTVN010000004.1, forward strand.
GATCCCGACTCACTCGATGGCCACGCTGCGCTTGCGCAACGCGCTTGCCAACGCACGGAATGGACGGAGTGCATGAGTCAACTGCGCATCGCTCACACGTTAAGTCCTGCCGATTCGCTGACGCATCTGATGCACGGAATTTTTTTGGCCGAACTGGGTTATCGCGAGCAAGCGTTGCTCCATTTTGAAACGGCTAACGCTGCCGATCCGTTGAATTATTGGACGAACTTCATGTGCGGCCAGACGCTTGACGCGATGGGCCGTCACGATGATGCCAAACGCTATTTCGATCTGCTGCCGAGCCTGGAAACCAAGCTTAGCGACCTGTCGCTGGTCACGCGGTGGCGCAATGCGATATGGCGCGAGGACTTCACCGGCGCCCGCGGGTTCGCAGCGCAGATGCCCGAGGACCTGCGCGCCACCTACGCTGCCGTCACCGCCGCGATGCTCGACGCAACGCGCTGGCCGGCGGCCGACGCCGCAATCGCGGTGCGCGAAAGCGAAACGGGCTACACCAGCTGGTTGCGATTGCAGGAACCACAATTGAATATCCCGGCCGTTGTCTCTCTCGTGGAGGCGGACGTACGCGGGTGGAATATCGACGCCATGCTGATGTGGGCGCCGGAGTATGCGCCATTGCGTCGCGCGCCGGCGTTCGGCGACCTTTTGCAGCGGATGAACATGCCGCAATACTGGGCCGAAAACGGCTGGCCAAGCCAGTGTCACGCGGAAGGAACTGACGTTCGTTGTGAATGACGGGTGTCGACTCCGTCGCAACTGCTGAAGTAGTAACTGCGGTCACCTGGCCAGCGGAGTCCGTGGGGAAATAACCACCAACGAACTGCCTGCAAATTGAGAATAGATTGTGTCTCTTTGTTGAGCAGCGCTGCTTGCTGCGGTTCCGCCCAGGTCTATTGATCAGCGCTGCGCGAGCCAGTCGTGGATTGCGCTCGGCACTTCACGCTGGGCGCGACCCGATACGTAGATGCCGATATGACCGCCCTTGAAGGCGAGCTGCGTATAGTCCTTCGTGCCGATGAGGCCCTGCAGCGGGCGTGACGCCGACGGCGGCACGAGATGATCCTGCTCGGCGAAGATGTTCAGCACCGGCATCGTGATCTTTTTCAGGCTCACGCTCTTGTCGCCGATCGTCAGGCCGCCGTTGACCAGCTTGTTGCCCTGGTAGAAATCCTTGACGAACTGGCGGAACGCTTCGCCGGCCTGGTCGGGACTGTCGAAAATCCACTTCTCCATGCGCAGGAAGTTTTCCATCTCGATCTTGTCGTCGAGAATGTCGACCATGCCGATGTATTTTTGCTGGAACAGGCGCACCGGCTTGAGCGTGAGGTAGCACCAGTTCATCAGGTCCGCCGGCACGTTGCCGAGCGTATCGACGAACAGGTCGATGTCCAGTCCGCGCGTCCAGTGCGAGAGCATGTTGTCCGGCGTGTGGAAATCCACCGGCGTAACCATCGCGATCAGGTTGCGGATCTTCTGCGGGTAGATCGAAGCGAAGCACAGGCTGAAGGCGCCGCCCTGGCAGATGCCGAGCAGGTTGATCTTGTCGACCTTGTGGCGTTTCGCAACGACGTCGACACAGCGGCGGATATAGCCGTTGATATAGTCGTCGAGCGTCAGGTAGCGGTCGGACTGGTCCGGATAGCCCCAATCGATCAGGTAGATGTCTTCGCCGAGCGCGAGCAGGTTCTTGACCAGCGAACGGTCATCCTGCAGGTCGACCATGTAGGGCCGGTTGACCAGCGCGTAGGCGATCAACAACGGCGTCTTCGCGGTCGGCGTGCGTGGTCCGCGAAAGCGGTACAGCACGAGTTTGTCTTCGCGATAGACTTCTTCCTTCGCGGTCGCGCCGTAGTCGACTTCGTCCATGTTGCGCAGGGTCTTCAACCCCGCCGCGAGTTTCTGGTTGAAGCGTACCGCCTCGTCGAGAGCCTTCTGCGGTTCGATGCGGATTGGATTCATGTCTTACTCCGGCTCGAGCGGGTGCTGCGCGCAGATGTCTTGTACGGCAGCGACAAACGTGCCGCCTTCGCCTTTTTCTTCTTCTTGCCGCGCTTGTGCGACAACTCTCTTCGCATCGCGGCAATCGCATCCCCGAATGACGTGGGCCGACCCAGGTCCTTTTCGAGGGCCTTCTCAGGCTTCGCTTTCGGCGGCGGCGAGGCCACACGTACGGTCGCCTGAGGAGCGCGACCGGCCGGGCGCCGCGTACTTCCATGCATCGGCTTTGCAGCGGCCGATGCGCGCCTGATTGCAACAGGGACCGAATTGATGGCTACCGGCACCGGCTTGGCTATTGCTGTTGTCTTCGTGGCGACATGTGTGCGCTTTGCGGCGGCGCGCCTGCGTCTCGCCGAGGCGCGCTTCGGTCGCACGACAGCTTTTCCTGGCGCCGCCGCCACCGGTGCGCGTACCGGAGCCGCGGTCGACCGGGAATTCTCGACCAGTCGTCGCAGATCGTCGATCTCCGCGCGCATCGCTGCGATTTCGGCGTCGCGCCCGTCCTGCCCGACGTCGCGCTGGGCCTCCTGGCTGTCACGCAGTTCGCGGCGCAGGTCGTGCAGGCGCTTGTGCACGCTGTTGAGTTCGGTGCGCGTCGGCATGCCGAGGTCGACACCGATGCGCTCGACTTCCTGCTGCAATTGCGAGCGCACGCGCATCTGCGCATTGACGACATCGCCGTACACCTTGCGGAACTCGTCCGACAACGCAATCTCGGCGTAGCCTTCCTCGGCCGCATCGACCCACAGGTCATACAGCGCGCGCACCGTATCGATCTGCCGGCCAGGTTCGCCACGCTCGGCAACCTTGCTCTCGAGAATCTCGAAGCTGCGCTGGCTCGCTTTCATGATCAGCGCGTTGTACTGCTTGACGGCCTCCTGGAACTCGGCGAACGCGAGCGCCATCTTCTGGTAGTGCTCCTGATGCTCGCGCATGTAGCCGAACGCCGGTGCCTTCAGCCAGGACAGGCCTTCGGCCTGCATCTGCTGCAGCATCGGCGCCGCGCCCGAGGCCAGTTGTTCGAAGCTCTTGATACCCTGGCCGGAAATCTCGCGTAGCGCCTTGGCCATCGGGTTGTTGAACAACGCAGTGGCATCCATGCCCGGCATGTTGCCGAGCGCAGCGGAGTCGAAGCCGGGCATGTTGCCGAACGCGGCCGGATCGAAACCGGGTATCTTGCCGAACGTCGTCGGATCGAAGTTCATGCCTCCGCGCAGCGCATCGAGCCACGACGGCATGTTGATCGCGGCCGCATCCTTGCCGGCGGCGAACGACAGCATGGACTGCATCAGCGTCAGGTAGCTCTTGGCGCTCGACATGAGGCGCTCGGCCGCTTCGCTCTGCTTGCCGGCGCTGCCGAACATGCGCGACCACTGCTCGAGACCCTCGTGCCACGGTGTCGAAGGGTCCGGGGTCGTACCGGCTTGATTGCGCGTCAGATCGGACCAGGCGGACCAGTACTGGCGCTGCAATGCCTGCCAGTCGCTGGACCAGTCGTTACCGCTTTTCGTGTCGCTCATCGCCACCTCCGCAGTGACGAAATCGTAGCACGCACCTATGTTGCGCTGCAAAATGAACCAGGGTGTCTGCGCTGGCGTGAGGTTTCAGCGGTTCCCGATGGTCGGCATCGACCGAAGCAAAAAAAAAGCGGGCCTGAAGGCCCGCCGTTCTTTTGCAATCGTCCGTGATTGCAGGATCACGAAGCGGCCATTCATGGCCGCACTTTTCAATGAGAATCAGGCGGCCGGAGCTTCTTCGGTCACAGCCTTCATCGACAGGCGGATGCGGCCCTGCTTGTCGACCTCGAGCACCTTGACCTTGACGATGTCGCCTTCCTTGAGCTTGTCCGAAACTTTCTCGACGCGCTCGTTGGAAATCTGCGAAACGTGCACGAGGCCGTCCTTGCCGGGGAGAATCGTCACGAACGCGCCGAAGTCCATCAGCTTGGCGACCTTGCCCTCGTAGATGCGGCCCGGCTCGACGTCGGACACGATCTGCTCGATGCGCGCCTTCGCGGCGTCGGCGGCGTCGCGGCTGACCGAGGCGATGATGATCGTGCCGTCATCGCTGATGTCGATCGTGGCGCCGGTTTCTTCGGTAATCGCACGGATCGTGGTGCCGCCCTTGCCGATCACTTCGCGGATCTTGTCCGGGTGAATCTTCATCGTCATCAGCCGCGGCGCGAACTCACTCATCTCGGCGCGCGACGCGCTGATGACCTTGCCCATTTCGCCGAGGATATGCAGGCGGCCCTGTTTGGCCTGCGCCAGCGCCACCTTCATGATTTCTTCGGTGATGCCGTCGATCTTGATGTCCATCTGCAGCGCACTGATGCCGTCGGACGTGCCGGCGACCTTGAAGTCCATGTCGCCGAGATGATCTTCGTCGCCAAGGATATCGCTAAGCACGACGAATTGGTCGCCTTCCTTGACCAGGCCCATCGCGATACCCGCGACCGGCGCCTTGAGCGGAACGCCGGCATCCATCATCGCCAGCGAGGAGCCGCAGACCGAGGCCATCGACGACGAGCCGTTCGACTCGGTGATTTCCGAGACGACGCGCAGCACATAGGGAAACGCTTCCACGCTCGGCTTGACTGCCATCACACCGCGCTTGGCGAGGCGTCCATGGCCGATCTCGCGGCGCTTCGGCGCGCCGAAGCGGCCGGCTTCGCCGACCGAGAACGGCGGGAAGTTGTAGTGGAACAGGAACGGATCCTTCGACTCGCCTTCCGGCGCGTCAATGATCTGCGCGTCGCGCGTGGTGCCGAGCGTAACGATGACCAGCGCCTGGGTTTCGCCGCGCGTGAACAGAGCGGAACCGTGCGTGCGCGGCAGAACGCCGACGCGCGCGCTGATCGCACGCACGTCGTCGAGCTGACGCCCGTCGATGCGCACCTTGGTCTTGAGCACACTGTCACGCAGCGTGCGATATTCGAGTTCGGCGAATTCCTTGGCCATGTCGGCCGCCTGCCAGCCCTTCTGCTCCGCTTCGCCCTTCAGCGAAGCCAGCACGTCGGCCTTGATCGCCGAGATGGCGTCGCGGCGCTGCAGCTTGTCGCGCACCTGGAATGCTTCTTCGAGCTTGCTGCCGACGGCGCCCTTGATTACGGCGATCATCGACTCATCGCGCGCCGGCGGCTGCCAGTTCCACGAAGGTTTGGCGGCTTCGGTCGCGAGTTCCGCGATTGCGCGGATCGCCGTCTGCATCTCACGGTGACCGAACATGACTGCACCGAGCATCACGTCTTCACCGAGCAGCTTGGCTTCCGATTCAACCATCAGCACGGCGTTGTTCGTGCCGGCGACGACGAGATCGAGGTCCGACGTCTTCAGTTCGGTCGCGGTCGGGTTCAGCAGGTACTTGCCGTTGGCGTAACCCACGCGCGCGGCGCCGATCGGCCCCTTGAACGGGATGCCGGCAAGGCTCAGCGCGGCGGACGCACCAAGCAACGCCGGGATGTCGCCGTCGACTTCCGGATTGAGCGAAACGACCTGCGCGATGACCTGCACTTCGTTCTTGAACTCTTCCGGAAACAGCGGACGCACCGGGCGATCGATCAGACGCGAGGTCAGCGTCTCCTTTTCGGTCGGACGGCCCTCGCGCTTGAAGAAGCCGCCAGGAATGCGGCCGGCGGAATAGAACTTCTCGACGTAGTCGACGGTGAGCGGGAAGAAATCCTGCCCCTCGCGCATCTTCGTCGCGGCCACGGCGGTGACCAGCACGACGGTCCCGGCCATGGACACCATTACCGCACCGGACGCCTGGCGGGCGACTTCGCCCGTCTCGAGCGTCACCTGGTGATTACCGTACTGAAATGACTTGGTTACTTTCGCCACGTTGTGGCTCCTTAAGTTTGAAAGCACGCTGGGGCGGCCACGAATGACCGCTTCGCAATGGTTCGCGTTGAACGCAAGATTACCTGCGGATACCGAGGCGTTCGATCAGCGTCTTGTAGCGATCGTTGTCGGTGTTCTTGAGGTAGTTCAGCAGACGACGGCGCTGGTTGACCATCTTCAGCAAGCCGCGACGCGAATGATGATCCTTGTCGTGATCCGCAAAGTGCTTGGAAAGATGTTCGATGCGGGCCGATAGCAGGGCGACCTGGACTTCCGGCGAGCCGGTGTCGTTCGGCGCGCGGCGATAGTCGGAGATGACCTTGCTGGTTTGTTCGAGGGTAAGAGACATGAGTGATCCTTTGATGTTGCGTACGGCGCGGTTCGGCCTTGGTCGACGCTGGGGCGCCAAAGCACAATCCGCGTTAATTTGACGCCGCCGTGTTTCTGGGCGGGTCGCTGTGGTAAAGCCCCTTATTGTAACCGTTTTCTCGCCCCAACGGGGTTTTCTGGAGATCAAAGCAGTCGATTCTGAAGGTCCTGTTACATCCCGGCACCGCCGTACAGCCAGTCTGAATTTCCAGAAGAAATAATTGATTTATATCGTCTTTATCTTTGCAGACTTGAAGGGTTGCAGGCGCCGCGATTGAATCCGCGCCGCACGCGCACGTCGCCGGCGAGATCGATGCTGACCAGGGCGACGAGCCGGCCTTGCTCATCGATGGCACGGCACAACGCCTGTTCCCCGAGGACGCTGTGCGTGAGACGCTTGCCCTGCTCGAGCAGCAGGGCTTGATCGGCAGTAACCGTCAACGCCGGCAACGCCTCCAGGCCCTGCTCGAGAGGCAACAGCAGTTCGTCGAGTCCGTGAGCGCCCGCTTCCGCGGCCCGCGCCTGCAATTGCTCCAGCGTCCACATGTGCGGTTTCCGGAATGGATCGACCCAGACGCGCCGCAGCGCGGTCAGGTGCGCCCCACAACCAAGGCGTTCGCCCAGATCGCGCGCCAGGCTGCGGATATAAGTGCCCGAACCGCACTCGACGTGCACGTGCAGCCTGTCGCCGTCGCGCCGGACCAGTTCCAGGCGCTGCACCTCGACCTGGCGCTGCGGAACCTGCACGTCTTCGCCGCGGCGAGCGCGCTTGTATAGCGCCACCCCGCCCTGCTTGATGGCCGAGTACGCCGGCGGCGTCTGCATGATGCGGCCGCGCAAAGTACACAATGCTGCATCCAGCGTTGCGGCATCCGCCTCCGGCACGGGCCGCGTCGATATCACTTCGCCTTCGGCGTCATCGGTCGTGGTCGTGATGCCGAGCCGGACTTCGGCATCGTAAGCCTTGCTCGAGCCGAGCAGGAACCCGGCGATCTTGGTCGCTTCGCCGAAGCAGATCGGCAGCAGGCCCGTTGCCATCGGGTCGAGGCTGCCGGTGTGGCCGGCCTTGCGTGCCTCGAACAGGTGACGGACTTTCTGCAGCGCCTGGTTGGAGCTCAGGCCCTGCGGCTTGTCGAGCAGGAGGATGCCGCTGATGTCGCGGTAGGCTTTCTTGGCAGCCATGAAGATTCGCTTTGCCCTTTCTCCCAGCAGGAGAAGGCGGCGCGAACGGAAGAAGAATCAGTCCTTGCCGCGCAACAACTGATCGATCCGCTCGCCGCGGTCGACCGAATCGTCGTACTTGAAGCGCAATTCCGGCACGCGGCGCATGCGCATCGTTTTCGACAGCTCGCGGCGGAATTCCTTGGCCATCTCGTTCAACGCCTTTACCGCCTCCTTGGAGCTCTCCGGAAGCAGCGCCGTGACGAACACCGTGGCGAAGTCGAAATCTCGCGTGACCTCGACATCCGAAACGCTGACCGACGGCAGCGCATGATCGCGCACCGCTTCATGCACCAGGCCGCCGAGCTGCCGACGCAGTTCGGCAGAGATGCGGTCGGAACGGGTGAAGTCGCGAGAGGGCATTTTGAAAGCTAGCGCTGAGGGCCAAGGGCCGAGGCCTGAGAAGACGCAAAGACTCGCCGGCTCTTCAGCCCTCGGCCCTCGGCCCTCAGCCCTGCTCTCATAGCGTCCTCGCCACCTCGATCCTCTCGTAGCACTCGATCTGGTCGCCGGCCTTGACGTCGTTGTATTGCTTGACGCCGATGCCGCACTCCATGCCGTTGCGCACTTCGTCGACGTTTTCCTTGAAGCGGCGCAGGGATTCGAGTTCGCCCTGGAAGATCACCGTGTTGTCGCGCAGGACGCGGATCGGCTTGTGCCGCTTGACCGTTCCTTCGATGACCATGCAGCCGGCGATTGCGCCGAACTTCGACGAGCGGAATACGTCGCGGACCTGGGCGACGCCGATGATTTCCTCGCGGATCTCGGTGCCGAGCATACCGGTCGCCGCCTGCTTCACCTGATCGATCACGTCATAGATGATCGAGAAATAGCGCAGGTCGACATCGCTGTCGGCGATGACCTTGCGCGCCGAGGCGTCCGCACGCACGTTGAAGCCGATCAGGATCGCCTTCGACGCAGCGGCGAGCGTGGCGTCGGATTCGGTAATGCCGCCGACACCGGAACCGATCACGTTGACGCGGATCTGGTCGGTGCCGATCGCCGTCAGCGCGTCGCGCAACGCTTCGACCGAACCTTGCACGTCGGCCTTGACGACGAGATTCAGCACGCGCTGGCCGTCGGCCTGACCCATTGTCGAAATGACGTCTTCCATGCTGCGCATCGCGGTCTTGCCGAGGCGCGTTTCGCGGCGCTTGGCCTGGCGTTCCGAGGCCACCTGCTTGGCCAGGCGCTCGTCCTGCACGACGACGAAGTCGTCGCCAGCATCGGGCACGCCGGACAAGCCGAGCACCTGCACCGGAATGGACGGACCGGCGCTGTCGACCTGCTGGCCGGATTCGTCGATGATCGCGCGCACGCGGCCGTATTCGATGCCGCAGACGAGGAAGTCGCCTTTCTTCAACGTGCCCTGTTGCACCAGCACGGTCGCGACCGGGCCGCGGCCCTTGTCCAGGCTCGATTCGACGACGACGCCGGTGGCCAGGCCGTCCTTGACGGCCGTGAGTTCCATCAGTTCGGACTGCAGCAGGATCGCATCGAGCAGATTGTCGACGCCATCGCCGGTCTTGGCCGACACCGGCACGAACTGCACGTCGCCGCCCCATTCTTCGGGCACGACTTCATGCTGCACCAGGCCCTGCTTGACGTTGTCCGGATTCGCCTCGGGCTTGTCCATCTTGTTCATCGCGATCAGCAGCGGCACCTTCGCGGCACGCGCATGCTGCACGGCCTCGATCGTCTGCGGCATGACGCCGTCATCGGCGGCGACGACCAGCACGACGATGTCGGTCAGCTTCGCGCCGCGCGCGCGCATCGAAGTGAATGCGGCATGGCCCGGGGTGTCGAGAAACGAAATCACGCCCTTGTCGGTTTTCACGTGATACGCGCCGATATGCTGCGTGATGCCGCCGGCTTCGCCCGCTGCGACCTTGGTGCGGCGGATGTAGTCGAGCAGCGAGGTCTTGCCGTGATCGACATGACCCATGATCGTGACGACCGGCGGACGCGGCTCGCGGTTGCCCTGCACTTCGACCTTCGCCAGCGTGGTTTCCGCGTTCTTTTCCTCGGCATTGACGGCCTTGTGGCCGAGTTCTTCGACGACCAGCACGGCCGTGTCGTGATCGATGACCTGATTGATCGTCGCCATTACGCCCATCTTGAAAAGTACCTTGACGACTTCCGCACCCTTGACCGCCATCTTCTGCGCGAGTTCGGAGACGAGGATCGACTCGCCGACGGCGACGTCGCGCACGACCGGCGCGAGCGGCTTGGAAAATCCGTGCGGCCCGCCACTCGGCGTACGCGCCGGCTCGATCTGCTTGCGCGGCCGCTTCTTGATCGCGCCACGACGCGCGTGGCCGGCGTCGGAAAGGTGCAACTCGGCGCCGAAATAGCGTGCGGCGCCATCGGCCTCGTCGCCTTCCTGCGGCATCTGATGCGAGCCGTGCTTGGCCTTGGCATGACGATGCGGCGCTTCCTCGACTGCGGGTCCTGCGCGTCCACGGCCGCGGTTCTCGGCGGGACGCGGCTCGGCCGCCGCGGGCTTGCGCGCAGCGGGCCTTTCGTCCTTCGGCTTTTCCTCGCGCGGTGCCGATGCATCGCCGACCTGCTTGGCCTCGGCTTCGGCGCGCTGGCGCGCTTCCTCGGCCTGGCGCTTGGCGTCCTCGGCTGCGCGCAGCTTGGCGTCTTCTTCCTGGCGGCGGCGTTCCTGTTCCTGGCGCGCGCTCTCCTCGGACTCGCGCTTGAGTTGCGATTCCTGCAGCTTGCGCAGCGCGTCTTCGCGCTCCGCATCGACCACTTCGGAGCCGTCGGCCATCGTGCTGCGCTTTACATAGGTGCGCTTCTGCCGGACTTCGACGTTTACGGTCTTGCCACGCGCAGCACCCTGGTTGACGGTCAGCTCGCTGACCGTGCGCCGCTTGAGCGTGACCTGGCGCGGCGCGTTGTCGCTCGCGTCCTTCTCGGTCTTGCCGTGCGTGCGGCGCAGGAAGCCGAGCAGCTTGACCTTCTCGGTGCTCGAGACGACCTGGTCCGGGCCCGAGAATTTCATGCCGGCCTCGGCAAGCTGGGTGATCAGCTTGTCGACGCCCATGCCGAGCACGCCGGCGAGTTGCTTGATGGTTACGTCCGACATTGCGCTTGGAACTCCCGTGCTCGTACGTTGTTGCGGCGGCGTGAATCGATGACAAGACGCGTGCAGCGGCGTTTCAGTCCGCGGCACATCTCGTCGAATTGAACAAAACGAACCACTCGTTCAGGCCTCTTATGCTGCTTTCGCTTCGCGCGCAGCCATGATCAGGCCCGCGGCACGTTCTTCGTCGATTCCTTCGATCGCCAGCTCCATCAGCTCGTCGGTCGCCAGGTCGGCAAGATTCTCGCGTGTCACGATGCGGTGCTGCGCAAGGGCAAATGCGGTCGATCGTCCATGCCGGCAACTTCCAGCAGATCCTCGGCCGGCTTGTGTTCGTCGATGTCCTCTTCGACGGCCAGCGCTCGGTCAACAGCGCGTCGCGGGCACGCGCACGCAGTTCCTCGACGATGTCCTCGTCGAAGCCTTCGATCGCGAGCAGTCGGCGCTCGGCACGTAGGCGATTTCCTCGACCGTGGTGAAGCCTTCCTGCACGAGGATCGCGGCGATTTCCGCGTCGACTTCGAGTTTTTCCTGGAACAGCGCGCGCGCGGTTTCCTGCTCGGCTTCGGACTTCGCCGCGACCTGGTCCTGCGTCATCACGTTGAGCTGCCAGCCGGACAGCTTGCTCGCCAGGCGCACGTTCTGGCCGCCGCGGCCGATGGCCTGCGACAGCTTGTCTTCGGCCACCGCGATGTCCATCGAATGCTTTTCTTCGTCGACGATGATCGACTGCACTTCGGCCGGCGCCATCGCGTTGATCACGAACTGCGCCGGGTTGTCGTTCCACAGCACGATATCGATGCGCTCGCCGTTCAATTCGTTCGACACGGCCTGGACACGCGATCCGCGCATGCCGATGCACGCGCCGATCGGATCGGTGCGATGGTCGTGCGCGAGCACGGCGATCTTGGCGCGGTCGCCCGGGTCGCGCGCCGCGCCCTTGATCTCGACCAGGCCCTGGCCGACTTCCGGCACCTCGAGGCGGAACAGCTCGATCATGAATTCCGGCGCCGTGCGCGAGACGAACAGCTGCGGACCGCGCTGCTCGGCGCGTACTTCGTAGAGATAGCCACGAATGCGGTCGCCGGCACGCACTGCCTCGCGCGGAATCGCGCGGTCGCGCGGCACGTAGGCTTCGGCGTTGCCGCCCAGATCCAGAAACAGGCTGCCGCGCTCGACGCGCTTGACGACGCCGGTCACGAGTTCGCCGACGCGGTCCTTGTAGGCATCGACGACCTGGGCGCGCTCGGCCTCGCGCACGCGCTGCACGATGACCTGCTTGGCCGCCTGCGCCGCGATGCGTCCGAATTCGGGATTTTCGATCGGCTCTTCGAGATAATCGCCGACCTGACTGTCGGCCTTGGTGTCGACCGCGTCCATCAGACGGATCTGCCGGTCGGGCGATTCCATGACGACATCGTCAGCCACGACTTCCCAGCGGCGGAAGGTTTCGTATTCGCCGCTGTGCTTGTCGATGCTGACCCGCGCCGCGATGTCCAGGTCCGGATAGCGCTTCTTCGCCGCCGAGGCGAGCGCAGCTTCCATTGCGTCGAAGATAACGTCTTTTTCGACACCCTT